>URLC01000014.1 GCA_900548695.1 uncultured Mycoplasmatota bacterium | reverse complement strand
ATCTATACCTGCTTGTTTAGTTTCTTCTCTTTGTGACATACCTAAATAATCATTAGAAATAAATGCAATAACAGGTTCGTTGAAGCCTTCAATTGCCATTGTTGAACCGATACCTGTATGTGAAGTTATCCAATAGCTTTTACATCCGAAATCATTTAGTTGCTCAATGTACTGCTGGAAATCATTTGCTCTCTCAATAGCATTTTTCCCATAGGATAGTTCAAAGTCTTTTAATGAATGATAAGTTTTTTCCATATTAGTATAATTTAGATTGTATATTGCAAAAATAGCAAATATATCATGTTTTTAAGCATTAACAGTGAAAAAAACAGTATAATTCTTATATTATATACAATTTATGTTGTATATTTGCGATATGCAAATGCATTTGCTGAATAATTACTAACTTAAAAATATCGCTTTATGAGAAAACAAATTTTAATTTTATTAGGTTTCTCTTTTAGTCTTATTGCTTGTCAGCAAAACGAAGAGATTGGTTCTGTGGAGGATAATGCCAATCCAAACGAACTTACTACTAGAGCTGCTTCTATGAGAAGGGTTCCTACACAAGCGGAAAAGGATAATCTTAAAAAGGATTTCCCAAATTTAGATGTAAATAATATTTCTGTAACAGGAGAAGCAACAGGTACATATAATTGTATTGCTTATTCTATGGGGATAACTAACAAATGGATTGACCCAGAATCTTTTTACAATGATTTTATAGAACAGTATAAAAATGCTAAAACTTTATATGGTTCGTCTTGTAATTATGAACAGACTAGTACAGAAGGTAGCAATGCTACTGTTGATGGTTGGGGAACAAGTAGTATAGATATGACTCATGGAAGTGTTGTATATAGTAGCGGTACTTGGGAGTCAAAACTTGGGCGTTATTTGCGTATTACCCATAAAAGGAGTGAGCTATCTGGCACTTTGTATGGTAGAATTTTGGTATCTTTTATCGAGAGTAGAACAAAGACTGATATGTCGGAGATAAAGGAACTTGCAAAACAGATAGCACAAGAAGATATTGAACTTTCTGATGCAGAAAAACAAGCTGTCATTGATAAAGCTGCAAATATTAATTGTGAGGTAAAGACTAAGTTTAACGATTTGTTTAATTCATGGAACGAAGAAATTTCAATAAATCCACAAACTAAATATAGTTCAAGTACTCTCGCTTATACAACATTACCACAGTTTAAAGAAATGCAAGCGATGGGTAAAAATATTATTCCGTTAATAATGGAAAAACTTTTAGATGAAGATAATTTCTTTTTGCTTCCTCTATATGATGCTATACAGACTGATTCTCAATTAAAAATAAGCTATAAGAAAGGTGATGCAAAGATTCTAGAAGGAGAACAGAATAAGGCTAAAAGAACAGTTCGTCTTTGGCTAAGTCTTTCGGGAAATTAAGTAAAATATAACTGACTTTTTGGGGAATATTTATACGACCCAACTACCAAACTCTGTTTTTCATTTTTTGCAGATGAAAGAGATGAGAGTTTGCTGGAAGTATATGGTCTTAGTTCATGGGCTTCTAATTTAGTAGAAAAACAGATTTCAATAGCAACATTAGCAAATCTATACACAATTATAGGATTGTAATTTTGAAGTCTGGTATTTATATTAATATAATCTATTTTAATACATGGTACATTATTTTAAACAATCTTGCTTATTAATGCTTTGGGCATTATTTTTAGTAAACATAAGTTTTACAAGTTGTGATGATAAAAATCCAGAGGTACAAATAGGAGAACTTACTCCCCAAAAACTATATCAAACCTCATGGCGTGGTACAGGTCGTTGTGATGCTTGGGTAGTTCCCAATATGGGAGTAGGTATGCAATTTATAGATACTCAATCGGGGAAAGTAAATTGGGAAAGTTACGATGAAATTGATATTACTTACAAAATAGAAGGAAAATATATCATATTTAATAGCAATGCTTTATATTTAGGTGGTGCTCCTTGGGTTATTAAAAGCTATACCCAAAAACATATAACTCTTATACAAAATGAAGCAAGTCCAGATAAAGAGAAAGTAGCTATAATAGAATTAGATAGGATAGATTGATTTCGATTGTATTTTTAAAAGGTATGTATTTGGATGCTCTCTTTTCATATTATAAGTATTTGTTATTATACTGGTATCATTTTTATGAAATGGACATAGGGAAAAGAAGATTCTCGTGTTGCTCTTTCTGGGTTTCGGGGAGTGAAGGATATTAATCACATATTCATATTATTTATATATAATATGGCATTTTGTCCTTCTTCTTTTTCCCTATAGTTTTATGGTATCAATTTTTTGTGTCCGGCTTCTGGCAGCTTTTTGTATTTGGTATCAAAAAGGAGTTCTTCAGGGTGTACCAGGGACGATAATTCGGTATCATTTTATCATGCTATATACGCCCATCAGCGCCAGAACTTGAAAAGGGCTGGTATCAATTCTTTAAAGTAATATTGAAAAATAAAAGAGAGTACAAAATACTCTCTTTTATTTTATTAGGGCTGTAATAAATTGATGGCTTTTTGAAGATTAG
>URLC01000013.1 GCA_900548695.1 uncultured Mycoplasmatota bacterium | reverse complement strand
CTGTTTGACTGTTAATTGATTGCAGAAAATCAACAACAATATAAATGTTGTAAAAATATTTGTTTTAGCAATATAGCAATATATAAAAGGAAACAAATTAAAGTTTCCCTTTTTAAATGTCAAGTAATAGCTTATATTCTTCTGGTATTACACTTGACGGGTGCATTCCTATGATTTTTTCGTACTCGTCAGTTAACTCGTTTAGTTTTGTCGGAAGCGTATTAGTTAGTTTATTTAATAATTCATCTTTATTGTTTAGTATATTATATTCATAGTTGCTGAATAATCCATTATCTAAGTTCAAATATTCAAAATACAGATTATAGTATGTATTACAATCATCAAATAAAATCTCCATTGGTATTTTTTCTTTTATTTCAAATAGTGGTTGATATTCTTCTGCATATATTTTATCAATGTTCTGTTGATAAATAGGATTTTTTGAATATAAATATGTATATGTTAAATAGTTTGTTATGTTTTTTGCTTCATTAGTTAATTTTTCATCTACGTCAGTAAGCTTTTCTAGTTGCTTTGTAAATGTATGTAATATAATTGTCTGTATTATGTTTTTTTCATCTTTATCACTATTTTTAATGTTATTATATGCTTCAATATAGTTTTCCTCTTTAATGTAATTGATAGATTTTATAAACTCTTTTGAATAATTTTCTGCCACAGGAGAATTATTGCTAACTATAAGAAATATACCAATAAAAATGATTAAAAGGCTAAGTATAATTGAAATAATAATTTTTAGTTTTTTACTCATCTTTATTCTCCTCTCACTTGTTTATTAACTTTAGAAATACTTTTATCCGATAATACGATAACGTTATCATAGTTTTCTAGTTCTTCTTTATAACATTGTTCGGCTACTGCTTTAGCTACTAATTCATTAGTTGTCATTGTCTCTTTATTGACATAGTAAATGTCTGTAGTTTCTGCACCAAAAGAGTTGTTAGCAGTAATTTCTATTATTGAATAATCATCATTACATATTTTTACTGATACAACCTTTAAAGACTCGGGATTTTTAAAAGTATTCTTATTTTCTTCAATAATATCTAGTAATTTTTGCTCTGGTTCACTTAGCTTATTATTTATTTGGTTTACTGTAATAAAAGTTACTATTCCCATTAAGATAACTATTAGGAAATAAAAATTGTTTTTTAGTAGTTTTAAGATTTTATTATCTTTCTTTTTTTTCATTTTATATTATTTCACTCCTTTTTCTTATGTTTTATTTCTTATATCATGTAAAATCTGAATAATTTCTGCTAAAGACAAAAATCCTAACAAATATACTCCATGCAATACAAAGAAATATAATCCTTCAATAAAATTAACCTCAGTATCTTTATTAAGCAAGAACGACAACACAACTATAATAACTCCTACTATTTTTAACGCACTAGCAATTATATTTTTGTCATTAGTAGTAACAGTTTTGTCATTATTTTCGTTGCCGTTACAATAAGGACACCCATATTCTGGGTTTGTCATTTCGAATTCTTTTCCACAAACCTCACACTTAACTTTCTTTGACAACTTACGCACACTCCTTTCACAATTTATTATATCACAATACCGACTATCTGTCGAAGTATAAAAATACATATAAATGAAATAATAAATATGGAGATGTGATATGACTACGATAGATAAAAGTGATAATAACTATGTTTATTATCTAGTTGGTAAAAATATACGAAAATACCGAAAACTTAAAGGACTAAAACAACGAGAATTAGCTGACAAATGTAGTCTGAGTGAAGGATTTATTAGTGATATTGAGAGTAATACATTTCGTACTATTTCATTAAATACGCTTTATCATATTGCTAAAGTATTAGATATACACATTATGTTATTATTTCAAGATTTAGATGAAGATAGTGTTAAATAAGCACTATTTTTTTTGAACTAAAAAATATCTAATTAAAGATATTTTTAAGCTAAAAGATTTATTGTTTCTATCAATTGAGTTATATTCTTATGAGTATATACACCGTCAGTAATATCTGCTATTTTATGTCCTAATATCAGTTTGATACATATTTTATTAGCTTTAGCATTATCCAGTCTTGTAGCACAAGTATGTCTACAATCATAAGGGAGATAGTCTAAATCTAATTTTATAGTCATCTTATCCCAACGTTCTTTAAAACTTGCATAAGTAAATTGCATATCCCTAGAGCTAGCTATTAAATAGTTTGTAGGATTATTTAGTCGTCTTTCTATAAGCGGTTTTATTCTACTATGAATAGGTATAATTCTATTCTTTCCTGCTTCTGTTTTACTACCACCAATCATATAGTTTTCATCTAAAAACACATCTGTTTTCTTAATATTTAATAGTTCATTAGGTCTCAAGCCAGTGTATATTAATATTAAAGCTAAGTCTACATCTTCAACATTTAAATTGTTCCACAGTAAGCTAATTTCTTCTTCCTTTAAGTTGATATGTAGTGTAGACTTTTCTTCTTTTCCTAAGTCGACAAACTCAGCATAGTTTTTAGTTATAGGTACATCTAGTTCATCAGCAAAATTATATAATTGATTACATAAACCTTTTATGTATTTCTTTATTGTATACCCACAAGAACAATTATCTATTAGTTCTTGTATGTCTCTTTTTCTTATATTAACAAATACTTTGTTATGTAGTTTAGAGCAATGATTTTTATAAGCGTTTTTATAAAGCTTCAAACTATTATCTTCTATTTTTTTGCTTTTACTGATTAACCATTTATTATATAGTTCTTTAAAAGTAATGCTTTTTAGGTCTATGTCATAAGGAGCATTATTATAAAGAGCTAATGCTTGCAACCCCTCTTCTTTAGTAGCGTAGTAGCCTATAGGCTTAAATCTTTGTTTTCCTTTATTATTATAACCAATAGTTATTTTAGCTATATATGGTCTTCTTCTATTGCCACTCAATTTATAAACTGAGCCGTAGTTATTTGGTAATTTCATAATTTTTCAATCTCCTTTATATTGTAAATATTTTTAAAATACTTTATAATGGAGATGTACTTTAAATTTGGTAGTGAGCCGATTTTTAGTACATCTCTGACTAAGTGCTATTGCAGTAGTGCTTAGTCTTTTTTTTTGTTATTTAATTTTTCTAATTCATTTTTATATTGAATTTCTATATTATCTAAAAGTATTTTTGCTCTACTTACACATTTTGAAATAGAGTTATACTTTTCCACTTTATCCAAAACAACAGCAGTATCAATCAAGCCACATAAATAATCTAATGAAATATTATAGTGGACGGCTATTTTTTTTAATATTGGAACTTGTGGAGTTTTTCCATTTTCATACCTAAAAATAGTTGTACGGTCTGTATTTAATACCTTTGCTAATTCTTCTTGACTTTCATTATGTTGCAATCTTATTTTTTTTAATCGTTCTCCAAATACATTATCATTTGTTTGCATACATTTAGGCAATATAATCTCTCCTTTCTAGATAATTGTATTGTAACATCAATATTGCAATATTGCAACATCAAAATATAGATATACACCTTAATTTCTAATTATATTTGAATAATTTACTTGAAATAAAAGGAAATATCTTATGTTTATTATGAGTTTATTAAATTACCCCTCTTATATAAAAAAGGCATGATACAATTAAAGTGCCTTAAGGAAAAAGTTTCGTACGAAAAACATATTAAATTTGAAAATTTTAAATAAGAAAAAGGAGATGTAGAAAATGAATAAAAATGAAAAAGACTTTGATATCATTAGCACTGATACAAAGTCAAATAATATACCCAATAAAAGTATAATACAAACAGAAGATAATAGCAATGATATTAAAGATTTTGTTATTTTTAATGAAAGAACACAAAAAGAATTAGAGTTTTTATGGAAGCCTTATATTGTAAAAGGAAATATTAATATAATTCAATCTGACGGTGGACTTGGAAAAAGCTATCTTATAACTTGGCTAATGTCTGCTATTAGTAAGGGAGATAAAATTCCTTTTAGTGATGAGCATTTTGAGATAGGAAATTGTATATTACAGAACGCAGAAGATGATATTGACGCAACAATATTAGCTAGGCTTAATTTACATGGAGCAGATACAAGTCGTATAGGCTTTATAAATGAAGAGAATAAATTATTTAAAGTTCAAGATTATAAAAGACTTGAAGAACATATTAAAACATTTAATCCAGTAGTAATATGTTTAGACCCAATTCAAAACTTTATTGGAGATATAAATATGAATTCAGCAAATGAAGTTAGAAATGATTTAAAGCCATTAAAAGAATTAGCACAAAAATATAATGTTGCAATAATATTAATTATGCACCTAAATAAAAATAGTGCTACTACTAAGGCTACATACAGAACAATGGGGTCATATGATTTTGTAGCAATGGCACGTTCTGTATTGTTAATTACAGAAAATCCAGAAAATAAAGAAGAAAGACTTTTGATACCTATAAAAACAAACATCATGAAACAAAATGAAAAGCGTGCTCTTTCATATAAAATCAATAATAATGGAATAATTGAATGGTTAGAAGATAAAGGAAAATTAGACCCTGATGAACTATTAGTAGAAACAGACAATAACTATATAAAAAGCAGTGTTGCAAAAGGTTTTATTTTAGGAGCATTATCTACTGGAGATATTTTAGGTAATGATTTAAAAATATTGGCCTTAGAAAAAGGTAATATAAGCGAAAAGACTTTTAACATAGTTAAAGCAGATTTAAAAAAGAACAATATAATTGATAATTACCAAAAGGAAAAACATTTTTATTGGACTTTAAAGAATAATGAAAGGAAGGATTAAAATGAATAACTTATCAAAAGAATATAAAATATTATATAGCCTTTTCTCTAACTATGATATACCATCTAAAAATAGTTTAAATGCGACACAATGGTTAAACCTACTAGAAGAAAATAAAAAAGAAAATAAATTAATTATTAGTGCAAGTATATTTTTAAGAACCCTAACTGAATTAGGACATATTCAAAAAATAGGTGAAAAAAGTTATATTCCAAGCGATGAAAATTATCAAAACGGCTTTATAGAAGTATCAGAACGAACAATTATTACTTACAAAGGGAAGATAAAAGAATACACAGTATTATTTACCGATAAAGGCCAAAAGAAATTTTTACCAATAATAAAAGAATTAATTAGTA
>URLC01000012.1 GCA_900548695.1 uncultured Mycoplasmatota bacterium | reverse complement strand
TTCAATCCTAACTGTCTCAAAGTTGACGTTTTGCTTAGTTTTCAAAGATCATTTTTGCATTTTTTGGTGTTATTTCCGAGTTGCATTGTTAATATATCAAATAAAAAAAACAAAGTCAACAGATTTTGAGTATTTTTTTTAATTTTTTTTCGTTTTTTTCAAATTTTAACTTTTTTAGCTATCATTTGCTGTTTTTACTAGTGTTTTAGCCTAACTTTTTTATTTTTATCAAAATAAAAAATAAACACATCTTTTTTGTGTCTACTTTTATTTTACAACTTCATAAGATTACTTTTATTCAATTTTTATTTTTTGCATATTTCAATTCATTATATTTATGATGATACAATTCTATCGTTTCTGTATTAAACATTAATTCTTTATTTCTAACCATTTCTATTAACTCTGTTAATTCCGATTTTAAAATCATGTCTAAGTCATCCGAATAGTTCATGAGTGTTTTATGATATTTATACTCACCACGATCCAGCACCTTAAAACTTCCATCTGGAAATACTCTTAAATCTAAGTCATAATCTATATACTTTATTGTACTGTCTTCTATTATATAGGGAGAGGCAATATTGCAATAATAGTACACTCCATTTTTTTTACATTGACCAATAATATTAAACCACTTGTCTTTGAAAAAATATAATACAGCTGGTTCTTTGGTATGCCAAGTACGCCCATCTGATTCTGTAACCTTGGTTTTTTCGTTACCGAAAATTAGATAATTATCTGTTACTTCTAAAAGAACTGCTTCGTCCCAAGAACGATGAATTTTACTATCGTGTTTATAACTATGAATTTGATACCTTTTTCCTATTTCTAATTTTTCTTCCTCCATTTTTTACCTCGCTTCTTTTGTATTATAACTTTTTTTAGGTTTTTTTTCAACAATATGAAAAAGAATGTAACTACTAATAGTTGCATTCTTTATTTTTTTGTTAAATATGAAATTGCCCAACATCCGAAGATAAAAAGGACTAAAACAATTATTCCACCAAAAACCGCATTGTCCATATATTCAGAGGCTAGTGCATTTAACTTTTCATTCCATTCTTCAATCAGTTGCGAAAGACTAGCAATAAATATTAATTTATTCATATGCTACCTCCATATATATTATTTGTCTTTTTTAGATTTATGTTTCTTTTTTTTATCTTTCTTATCATTTTCTTCTATAATTTCCGCATCAGCAATAGTTTCTTCTACAGCTTTATGTATTTTTGTCACACTAGATTTTATGGCGATAGTTGAAATTAAATCTAATATGGCATATATTACGATAAGTATTCCTATTACTTTCATTATACCCATCGCTGCTTTAAATGGGTTGAACAATAATATAACACCAAAAATAGTACTGATAATTGAGATAATCATTGTGGTTTTCCATAAGTTGTTTTTATTAGCCCTTAATTGAAAAGCGTAATTTAGCTTTGCAGCACTACTAATGATAATACCAATTCCTAAAACAATAGGAATCACACTGGCAACAGCTTGATAATTTTTGATGATTATCAATCCAAAGATAATTGTTATAATTCCATACATAATATCTAATTCATTATTTAATCTTGGCTCTTTGGCGTTTTTTACGTAACGGACTAAAGCTAATGCTCCAGCTGCTACTAATATTCCTCCAACAATATATGAAATAATCATGATTGTAGTTTCCGATTGAAAAATTAGTAAAATACCTAAAATCATTAAAACAATTGAAGTTATAATTGAAGACTTTAAAAAGTTTTTCATTATATTTTCCATATTTTCCTCCTTATTCTGTTCTAAGTGCTTCTACAGGATCTTTTTTAGATGCTATACTCGCTGGTATTAATCCACCTAAGACAGTTAATGTTACACTTACTAACACTAATATTATAGCATGAATTGGATTTAATTGTGCAACATTTGGTAAATCTGATAATCTTTCTATAATTTGGTTCGTTGGTACTGTTAGAACTTCGGCAATTATAATACCTAATAGTCCCGAAAATACGCCTACTAGGAAAGTTTCCGCGTTAAATACTCGTTTGATATCTTTCTTTCTTGCTCCTAAAGCACGTAAAATACCAATTTCTTTTGTTCTTTCTAATACTGATATATAAGTAATAATTGCAATCATAATACATGATACTATTAGTGAAATTGAAGAAAAGGCAATTAAGACATAAGTGATAGCATCCATAATACTTCCAGATAATGAACTAATCATTGCGGCATAGTCTGTATATAAAACCTCATCAACTTCTTCTTTTCCTTTATTGTAGTCATCTAAATAAGAAGTAATATAATCTTTTGTTTCAAAGTCTTTAGGATATAAATATATAATTGATGGCGTTACTTCTGCTCCTAAAATTCCTAATACGCTATCTTTGGTAACTGTTGATGTTGTATTATCAAATGGTTGTCCGGTTAAAACATTGTAATTTACTTCTTGTTGCCTCTTAACAATAGCGCTTTCTTTATTTTTATTAATCATGTTCTCTACTAAAGCAGAATTATAATAAATTCCTGATTGTGTTAGTTCTTTTTTATCTTCTTTACCACGAACAATAGCTTGAACTTTGATGGTTGTTGCTGCCTCATCATTGTACATTTTTTCATAGTCTTTACTTGGAACGAAGTAACCATTTACTTCGTCATAATAATTATCATTTGGAATCACTTTGAACTCTTTATCCAAAATATCTGTAAATGATAAATTATCGCTTGTATCATAACCAAGTTGTTCTAGAGTAGCTTTATCTAATTCATTTCTAGCGTTAATTGCGATAACAATGCCTGGCTCTCTTTCGTTAATTTTTCCTGCTAATACATCATAATCTTTTTCTAACATGCTTTTTCCTTCTATACTATTAGGAAATAAAGTCCATCCCATAACACCTGTCATAGAAGTAGTAGACATTGAATAATTTGTAGCAGTTGGTACTAAGCCATAGCTTTCATCGGCTTTCTTGGTCACTACATTTAACGTTGTACCATATTCATAGCCAATTGCATTTAATTTGTCTTTATCTATACTTTCTATATAATCGATATAATTATCGTCTATTTTATTAATATGTAATATTGATTCTAATTCATTTGCTTGGGGATAAACGAGTTCTTTGTTGGTATAAGTAGGATGATTTTCTCTTTTTTTCATCATTTGTTGCATTGTTTTTTCATCCATATTCATGGCCTGCGTACTAATTGTTACTGGCATTTGTGATAGTGTATCTGTTTCATACTCATCTATTTTAGTTTGAAAACCATTAGAAAGAGATAAAATAAGAGCTATGCCAATAATACCAATAGATGATGCAAACGCAGTTAAGGCAGTTCTGCCTTTTTTAGTTTTAATATTATTGAAAGATAGATTTAAAGCTGTCAAGAAATTCATAGAAGTCTTTTTTATTTGAAAGCTGTTATTACTTTCTTCTTTTCCTTTGACTGGATGAGAATCTTTTAATAATTTCCCGTCTTTTACTTCTACAATTCTGGTCGAATACTTTTCAGCTAATTCTTTGTTATGAGTAACCATGATTACTAACTTATCTTTAGAGATTGTTTTTATAAGTTCCATAATTTGTTCACTCGTTTTAGTATCTAAGGCACCAGTGGGTTCATCTGCTAGAATAATATCTGGATCATTGGCTAAAGCTCGCGCAATTGCGACACGCTGCATTTGACCTCCAGATAATTGATTAGGCTTTTTATGAATATGGTCAGCTAAGCCAACCTTTTCTAAAGCTTCGATTGCTCTACACCTTTTTTCTTTATTTGGTACTCCACTTAATGTCATACCCATTTCTACATTTTCTAAAATAGTAATGTGATTTATTAGATTATAACTTTGAAAAATAAATCCTATACAATTGTTACGATAAGCATTCCAATTATTTTCTTTATAGTTTTTGGTCGATTTATTATTAATTATTAAATCTCCACTATCATAACGATCTAGACCACCAATAATATTTAATAATGTAGTCTTTCCACTTCCTGATGGTCCTAAGATGCTTACAAATTCATTTTTTCTAAACTTTAAGCTTATTTCATCTAAAGCTTGTTGAGTAAAATTACCCGTTTTGTAACTCTTTGTTATCTTTTTTAGTTCTAACATCATTTTCCTCCTCTTGCTTTTTTATTTCTGGTTTTTTATTTTCATTTGCCGGTTCATATTCAATGGTAGAGATATTTTTAGTTTTACTTATTTTTTCATATAAAAATTCTTTTTTCTTTTTTACTAGACTTATTAATATACTAATAATATTTAGTAAAAAATATGCTTTTAATAAAATAATACATCCATTTACGACTAGTGTAAATCTATCCGTTGGAATTTGCTTTAAAATGTTGATGATAACAAATTGATAATAAAATAATAAATAGCCTAAAATATACCGAAATATTATTTTTAGTCTAGGAGTATTACTCGTTGCTTTAGTTATTACTTGAAGTTTTAATATCATTTTTCCAAATGTTTTTCCGTTTGTAAAGAGAGGAACTAAAATGTAACAAATAATAATACTAATTAAGATAGCATATTTTGAAAGCCCTGTATTATAAGTTGCTAACTCGGTTCCTAATGCTATTATAATAAAAAAGAAAAAATCAATACAAGATCCTAATCCTCTTCTAAAAATAGTTACTTTTTTACCTTTTTCAAAACTTTTTTCATCTAGTTTTTTTCTTGACGGAAGAATCCAAGCAATGATTGGTGTTATTAAATAGCCAATAAAGGTCCCCATTGTATTCAATATTAGATCATCTACATCAAACAAACGATATGGCCTGGGATAAATCCCGTATAAACCACTAAGTTGAGTTAATTCAAAAAACAGACTGAGAAAGAAACCATATAGTAGAACCTTATACCATTTGCATTCGAAATAATAACGTAAATATATTCCAAGAGGGAGAGTTAATATAATGTTAAAAGCAGCAACATAAAAGACTTGTGTAGTTATTATTTCTAAATAGCTTGATACGTTGTGGAAATTTACACCTACTACATCTATGATATCTTTTATAAATTGAAAAGGAATTAACTGCATTGTTGGAGTGGTTAGATTTTTTACAGCATCCATATCTGGTAAAGGTAGAATGACCAAAAAGTAAGCACATAGTAAATATAGAATAAAACTATAAATAATAATACTTCTTAAAATGGGGATAGAGCCATATTTCCTATACTGATATATAAGGTAGGGTACAGTAAATAAAAAAGCTAAAAAAGGAAAGATTAAAAAAGCTATTTCAATTGGTATTTTATAAATGGACATGACTTTCCTCCTTTATTTTCCTATTATAACATGTTTTTAGAAATAAAAAATGGGAATTATTTTCCCATTAAGCTTTTTCCACAAGAAATGTTAATAAAATTTCTGGATTTTTTCCTCTTACTGCTATATCATAAATCAAGTCAATAATCGGAATAGATACCTTTTTATCTTTTAATAATTTATAAATTGATTCTAGTGTATAAAAACCTTCCACTGTAGTGTGTGATAAGTACTCCTTTATTTCTTCTTTAGAGCGTTTTTCTCCAAGTAGTTTTCCGAAACTAAAGTTTCGACTTTTAACGGAGGTACAAGTTAGTAATAAATCTCCAAAACCAGCAAAAGATAGTACTGTTTTTTTATCTCCACTAAAAGCATCAATAATTTCTTTTATGTCATGAATTGCTTCCGTTAAAAGCATAGCTTTGGTAGAGTCATTGGCCCCTAACCCTTCTAACATACCTGCTGATAAAGCTATTACATTTTTAATTGACCCACAAACCTCTGTGCCAATAATATCATCAGTTACGCGTAGTTTAATATATTCATTAGCGAGAGCTTTTTTTACGAGATATTCCGTTTCCTTATTTTTAGTTGCTAAAGTTAGGCCTGCTGGCATTTTCGTTACTAAATCAACAGCAAAAGATGGTCCACTGATGACAGCTATATTTTTAGTATCTAAATATTTTTCTAAGATTTGATTGATAAATAACCCTGTTTCTTGTTCAATTCCTTTAGTCGCAATTAAAATATGGTTATCTTTAATGTATGGTTTCATTTCTATTGCTAAAGAATCAATGAATGCTGCTGGAATTGCAATAACTAATAAATCTTTATCTTTGATACATTCTTTTACACTAGTAGTCAAAGTAATTTTTTCTGATATTGCAAAGTTAGGTATAAGCTTTTCATTTTTTCTAGTTTCTTCTAGTTGCTTTTTTTCTTCTTCAAATTTAGTCCACATAGTAATATCACAATTGTTATTACTCATAATACTGCTTAGAGCCATTCCATAAGCTCCACAGCCAAATAATCCTATTTTCATATTTTATCCTTTCTAGTTTATAGTTGGAGAATAAGTCGTTGGCATAATTTGAATAAATGTATTACCATCATTTATTTTTACTTTACTTCCATCACTATAGGTATATATAGTTTTAGCACTTCTTCCTGATTTTGTCCAGTGAATTGGTAAGGCATAACCATTTGTAATGTAGTAGCCATTACCACTTCCTACTGTATCTAAATCTTGGTGGCCTTCACCATCTAATTGATAATTTCTAACTTGCTCTATAATAATATTTTTGTAATGTAGTTGTTCTCCTGTTACTTTATCCATATGTGGTGTGTTATTCATGTAGCGTAAGTATACTTTTCTTTCGGCATCGTAGGTGTAACTTCTCGTTTGATAATTTGAATATGGTATAGATATGTTGTTTGCTGTTAATAGACCGTCTCTTGTTACAGGGACTTTCTCCTGTTTTCCGGTTTCAGGATTTATTTGTTCTTTAGTACCTATTGGAGCATTTAATTCTACTACATCGGTTGTGTAATTTAATAGGTGCCAGTCAGTAGTTTCAGTTTTGTAATTTTTTTTATTAGCATATTCATATAATTTTTGTGTAGATGTAAAAACATTATGGGGTGCAGCAATATTTTTATCACGCCAATATGGTTCTTCATCGTATAAACCATTAATATTATTTACACCTAGTGATTTGATATCATTTTGAGCAAAAGTACTCCAACCAAAGTGAGCGTAAATAGCATCACTTTCTAAAGCATAATCTAGAAAATAATGTCTAGAACTACGCACTGGTCCTATTAGAGAAACGTCTTTATCTTTGAAGATAGCCATGATTCTACTTAATCCACCTTCAACAACGATTTCGTAGTTAATGTATGATTCTTGCAAACCAGCATGACGACCATTCCCAATATTATTATCAATCATTACTGCGATAGGTCTTTGGTTACTATCTTCATTTACTATTGTCAATGGTTTTTCTTCTTCTGGTGGAGATTTCTTCTTTACTTTGTGCGGCTCTTTTTCAGGCCAAGTGATATATAGATAGGTGGATGCTGCTATTAAGATTATTAGGAAAATAACTATCATTATCACTTTATTTTTAGTTAATTTTTTCTTTTTCTTTTCCATATGCAACTCTCCTTATATTGTCATTTTATCACACTTTTTTACCGCTTGCTTTTTCTACTTCATTTTAGGCGACAACTTATGTCAAGTGCTTTGACTTTGAGGTGTTTATTTTATATACTTTTATTAGAGGTGAGACTATGAATACAAGGGCAAATCCCGAAAATTTCCCGAAGCAACATGCTAAATTAGTTAGAAAGATTAGAAATGGTATAATACTAGCTTTTTCTACGATTGGAGTAGCAGCGATGGCTAGTAATTTTTCAAGTAAAGAAGAGCATTCTGATGACTTGATTTCACCAACAACAGTAAATATTTCGATTGACGATATTAATCAACTTGGAGTTATTTTAAATGATAATGACTGTGGCAATTCTTTTTTTAAGAATATCTGTAGTTCATTAGAAGAATATGGTTTAGAATTTGAAATATCTAATCATAATGATAATATTCAATGTGATAATGCCACTGTTATTACACTTGACCAACAATTATCCTATGGTGAGGAAACATTTTTAATTGGTCCTTGTCAAGATGGTACTGCTAATAAGTCTGAAGCTTTACTTAAAGCTACTCAAGTTACTTTTGCTAATCGAGGTTGGAACACACAATCTTTAGCCGGCTTACAAAAATATGCAACAGGAGCTGATAGTGATACGGTTTATACTAAGGTTCCTTCACCTACTGAGGAAAACACACCAAAATCTAATTCCCAAATTACTATTGCGATTGGAACAGGTGGATCTTTCTTTAGTTCAGAAAAGATTGCTGAGGATGTCATACTTTCTTTGGCTAGATATCAAAATTATTTAGATAAAGAAAGTTCCTATGTCGAAGAAGAAATTGATGCTTTAGCCCCACATATGAAAAATGATAATTCTTACTTTTTTAACAGTCAAATCAATAATGCTAAATCTTTTGATCCAAGTGTTGTAGTTAATATAGAAAAAGAAAGAGTGCGTAGTAAATAATTCAAAGTCCAAGTTTGGACTTTTTTTGTTGCTAATTTTATGGTATTATAGCACTTAGTTTTTTAGGGGAATAATATGAAAAAGATACTTTTGGAATTTATTGCTAGTTTTAGTTATTTATTTTTAGGATGCCTCATAGAACTTCTAGTCATTAATTTTCTACCTATTCATAATTTTATACTAGAATTATTTATGATTGCTATTTCTTTTGCTATGGTCTTTGGTCTTTTTTATACATTAACCAATAAAATAGAAACTGTAGAAATAAATCCGACTTTTTCGTTTTCACTATGGCTTAGGAATCAAATGACTAGTAAAGGACTGATTCTTACTATATTTAGTCAATTGTTCGGGGGATTATTAGCTAGTGGTATTTTATTTCTACTTTTTCCAAAGCAATTAGCATCTCTTGGTGTTGGATATGGTGATGCTAGCTTTCTTCATGCTTCTTTAGATACTATTATACTCATTGAACTTTTGTTTTCTTTTGTTTTTGTTTTTTGTTTTCTGATAGCTAAAGATAAAAAGAAACTCCGTCCACTTAACGGAGTGTTTCTGGGAACACTTTTATTTTTACTTATATTTTTTGCAATTGGCTATACGGGATGTTGTGTAAATCCTATTAGGGCAATTACTGTTAACTTATTTGTAAATGAGGACTATTTACGTCAATCTGTATTTTATCTACTTAGTTCCCTTGCAGGATCTTTGTTAGCGACTATTTTATATCATGTTTATTCTTATGTTAGTAATAAAGATTCTTTACAGCATTTTTAGTAAACTAACGTGTCTATTAATGTCGGATTTTACTAGTATATTTAATATTTTTTGAGATATTACTGTCTAAATCTGTAAGTTTTATATTGAAACTTCTTTTAGCATATGATATAGTAGTAATGTCTTGACGACATAGGGGATTAGTTAAATGGTATAATAATGGTCTCCAAATTACTTGGTTACCATAGAATTACAAATAGCTAGTTCTATATTTTAT
>URLC01000011.1 GCA_900548695.1 uncultured Mycoplasmatota bacterium | reverse complement strand
CTGTTTCCTGTGTTGCTCGCTACTGAACTGTTTCCTGTGTTGCTCGCTACTGAACTGTTTCCTGTGTTGCTCGCTACTGAACTGTATCCTGTGTTGCTCGCTACTGAACTGTCCTCTTCTTTATGAGCAGACTTTTTATTATCTTTCTTAACCCTTTCATAAATGAAATCAATACTTGCCTTTGTTAATCTTTCAAAAGATAATTCTGCTCCGATTTTTATTTTATTTGTTGACACTTTTGAATCTTCATCATTATTATCAATTTTCCCTAAAGCTTCAACCTCACAAAATCTGCTTGTTGTTGGTTCGTAATAAGCAAACACATCCAATGGATATTCACAAAAATGAAATCCGCTTTCACAACATTCAGGTTTTACATTTTCTTCGAATGTTTCGCCTATTTTATATTGAAACCCTCTGCACTTTAAATCTCTATCAAATCCTTTATATCCTTTCATTCTATTTCTCCTTTAATTTTTCTAACTCTTTCTCTAATCTTTCTGAATAATCTTTATACTTATTCAACTCATTTCTTAAATTGAAGATGTGTTCCCACAATTCATCTATTACTTGTTGCTGTTCCATATTAAGCCTCCAAATTGAATCCATATTCTAAGAAACTATTGATAATATCATTTCTTAACAATTCATCAGTACCAGCCATTTCTAAAGCTAATTTACCAAACTTATACCAACTGCTTTCGTATACCACTTCTTGATTTTTAGGAACTACATCTTTAATTTTTGTATTTTCGTTATAAAGGTCGTGCCATGGGTTGTTTTCCGTGTTTAATGTCTTTAATCTCTCTTCTAATTTTCTTAATTGATGTGATGATAAATCACTTAATGATGTCCATAACTCTTTCTCGACAGTATCTTCAAGGCTTGCTTTAACAACTCCCATTTTTCTCATCAATTCTCCGATTGAAACCTTGATTATTTTCTTAGCCTCTTCATCAGGAATATACATATCTGTATATATTTCAAATCGTTTATTTTTTTCTTTGGCTCTTTCCATATCTTCAGCACTTGCGATAGCACTATCTACTCCGAACCCTGCGAATCCCAATGCTCTACCAATTGCAGAAGTCTCGCAATTCTCTATCATGGATGTAGCATTTACCCTGTTCTTGCCGTCATTAATTTCACTTGCAGTACCTGTTGCTAATAAATTGTCATTTTCATCACAAACACTACATTTGATTCTTACATAGTTATCCTCTATTTTTTCTATTTGTGTTTCGATAGAACCCATAGGATAAACTTTTCTAAATGCCTTCACTCTTTCATTTACTTGAGCATATCCTTTTGTTCCTAATTTTAACGTTTGTATTTCTTTGTTTGCTTTTTCTATCTGTTCATAACTAACTTTTATTCTATCTTCCATTATTTTCCTCCTAATACATATTTTTTGAAATGCACTGGCTCTCCAAATCTATTCGTTGACCTTTCCCAAGAATCGATTACTAGATACCCTTCATTTCTAAGTAAATAGATATACTGCGATAATCTAGTACAACCGTATTCTTTAATTGCTTCCCATGAAGTGATAGAACCGTACTTTTCTAAATGTCTTAAAATTCTACTTTTCATTATTCTTCCTCTTTTACGATTTCAACATCGTATCCAAATTTTTCACATACTTCTTTCATTGTTACTTTTTTAGCATTTCTTTCTACCAATTTAAAAATGTTACTATTAACGATACCCTCATGCCCTTCTAATGTTAAACATTCATCTTTATCTACTTTTTCTACAATAAATGTTCTTTCTTTATTGGCATTATTTTGAATAAAATTAAGAGTATTACTTTGGCAACCATTCCAATGATTTTTAGTAAAGTCTTCAATGGTTGCTTGTTTGTTAATACGAACTTTATCTCCTGGTTTAAAATTGTTTACCTTTTTTATCATATCTGTACTAAAAGTCCAGTAAGAAAAATCGAGATTAGACGAAGTGCTCGTTAGTTCAACCTCTCCGTCGCTATCAATTCTTCTAATAGTTGCGACTGCTCCACAATATTTTTCCATTTCTTTTGTAAAAGTGAAATTGCAATTAATATTCTCGGCACAATTCAATCCAAACTCTTCCTCCATTTCTTGCCAACTTTTAATTTTTACTTTATCTCCTACTTTAAATTTCATTTTCTACCTTCTTTCTTTAACTCTTTAATTTCTTTTTTTAGCAATCTGTTTTGTCTTGCTAAATTAACGTTGTCTTTTGATTTATCTTCTAATTCATCTTGCAAAATCTTGTAATTTAATTTCAACTTGTTGAATTCTTTTTTCAACTTGAAATAATCAAATAATTTTTTCATATTTTCTCTACTACCGTATATAGTCCTTCCTCTCTTTTTACTAAGCCGAACTCCTTGAATGTTTCAAACATTTCATCAAAAATTTTGTACCCCGTGGAATATGTTATTTTGTCTCTTGTACCGTCTAATAAGTTTCTAAATATCATCAACACTTCTTCACGATTCATGCAACTCATTCCTTTCATATTTCTTATAAACTTTTTCAAACGTTATACGGTCTAAACCAGCTAACTCCTCATAAGTAACTTCAGTACCCTTTTTTTCTTTTATCCATTTCTGTAATGCTTTGATTGATAAACATACTTCATAATGTGCATTGTATTCTGACAAAGTCATGGTCTTGCCGCAAAGATTGCAATCAACAACGTATTCTTGGCTGTTTCTAGCTTTTTCTTCGGGCGTTTTTAAATACATCATTATATAGTGAAGTTTTGGAGCTTGAGCTCTGTATTCGCCATGTAAATGGTCTTCTAGCTTATTATTAACATCAACAGAATCGTAAGGCTTTAACCTTGAATACCATTCCGATATCTTAAAATCATCCCAAGTAAACGAATCATAATAAGATTTAATTCTCTTCATGAATCTTTCTACTTCTGTTTTAGTCATCGTCTGCCTCTAAGAAACGTCTCATCGCTTCTTCTTCTTTCTCATATTTTGATTTATATTGTTGTCGTTCTGATTTAGCTTTCTTTTTCTTTTCAAACTCTTGACTATCTTTTTGGGCTTCTTGTACTGTTTGAATATTCTTTTGTTTCCATTGGTAAAGTACTTTAGAAATGTATTTAATTGAATAAACTCCATTTAGTACTGCTTCCTTGATTGCATATCTTGTTAAATCTGTATCTTCCCAAGTAGAAATTTCTTCATACTCAATTGGGCTTATTGGTCTTCCAAAATTTTCCTCTATCATTTGAAGAAGTGATTTGCTATAATAAGAATAATAAGAATGATTATTAATACTTGTATTATTCTCTTCACTGTTTTCGTTGATAGGGTATCCACTTTTTTGTTGATAGGTATCAACATTTTCATTGATAGGGTGTTCATAATTTTCACAATAGATTTCTGCAATTTCTCTAATTGTTCCTCTACCCAAACAAAGTATCCGTTTATCAATTTCTCTTGTCCCATTTTTATAAATGATTTTTGATATTATGTAGCCCTTCTTTTGTAGATTATTTATCCAAATTGATATCGTATTTTTATGTACTTTGTAGAGTTTTGAAAAGTAATCATTTGTTGCATAACAGTAACCGTTTTTATTGCAAAGACTACTTATTTCCCCAAACAACAACTTCTCATTAGCCTTTAAGTCTTCATCGTATCTTACGGTTGCCGGAATAATTGAATAATAAGATGGTCTTTCTTCTACAAAATTGTTCATATTAGAACCTCATACTTTCAATCACTGCAATAAATGTCATTAAACCAATCATGAAAATTGAACTTCCTAAAAACATGATGATACCGTCAATAATTGCTTGTCTTTTCTGTTTTTTTGCTTTCACCTGGTTTTTAGCAAATTGTATCTTTCTATTTTGATGAATGATTTCTAACATTTTGTTTGTTTCAGTCATATCTATCTCTCCTCCTAACTTACTTGCATTTTTGTAAATTCGGTGGTATAATAAAGCCGAAAATCTTAAATACAAGTTTTTCATTTTAAAGAGAATTTTCAGAGTTGGTAGCTTCGATATTCTCTTTTTTTGTTTGTATTTTTATTCCTGTATACTCTTCGAATAACTTTGGACTTATGTAGTAACTATATTTACCATTAGAGTTTTGCTTAGCACATCCAAATGGTAATAGGCCTCTTTGAAGTTGTATTCTTATGAATTGCTCTGACTTACCCATAAGCTTAGCTGCTTCACTTACTTTTATATTCATATCTCACATCCTTTCTTTATATTGCAAACTATGCGTTTTGCGTAGTTTTATATTAAAAAAATATCTATATCAATTTGAGGAAATTGTTCTTTTATTCTAGTTATTAGATTTCTACCAGGTTTACGTTTACCACTTAAAATCGCATAATAATAAGATAATGATATATTTAGCAATCTAGCCATCTTTTCGTGTGTATAACATTTCCATCTTCGATATTCGTCGATTGTCATATTCTCCTCCTTTCACAATATCAATATACTATACATTTTGCATAGTGTCAATATAGAAATATTCTTTTTGCGTATTTTCAGCTATTTACTATACAAATTGTGTAAAAAAAGATAAAATACTATCAAGGAAGAAGGTTATTATATGCTTGGTAACAGAATCAAGGAATTAAGAAAAAAAAGAGGTTTAACACAAAAACAATTAGCACAAAAATTCAATGTCAGTGAACAAGCTATTGCTGGTTATGAACAAAATGCAAGAAGACCTAATCCTGATATGTTAAAAGATATAGCAAACTTTTTCGAAGTTTCTGTTGATTATTTATTAGGTAATGATGATACATCTACTTCTTTAAACAACGCCACAGAAGACAAAGAATTGAATAAAAAAATATTACAAATGGCACAAGACGAGTTTGACAGAACGTTGTTTAAAAAGTATGGGGATTTATCGGAAGAAAAGAAAAAATTAGTAATGGCTGTCATTAATGGAATTATTGAAGAAGCCGATAAAGAAGATTAAGTAGTACTTCTTGGGAGGTAGTATTTGTTAAGTGCTTTATTAAATGAAGAAATATCGCAAGATGACTTCACTAGATTTTATGATGTTACGATAGTTTGGAAGAAATTGCCAAAATACGTTTGGGGTTTTACTTTCAAGAAAAAAAGAATCTATGTTGTCATAAATTCCTCATTAGGAGAAAAAAATAGAAAACTAACCCTACTTCATGAATTTGCACATGTTGAACTTCATCATCTAGATAAAAAATTTGTGAAAACTAAAATTCAAGATATAGAAGATGAAGCAGATAGTTATATAAAATTTTTATTAGATAATTTAGATGAAAAAGTATGCTAGTATAGGTGCTTTTTAATATAATTTTAAGGAGTGAGAAAATATGGATTTTGAAGAAAAAATTAAAAATTTTGCAAAACGAGCTAAAGAATTAAAGGATACAATACAAACTGAAGAAGCGACAAAGACTTCTATTATTATGCCCTTTTTTCAATTATTAGGATATGATGTATTTAACCCTAATGAGTTTACACCTGAATATGTAGCAGATGTTGGTATTAAAAAAGGAGAAAAAGTTGACTATGCTATTGTATTAAATGATGAAGTTGTCATGCTTATTGAAGCAAAATCAGTAAGTGAAAAATTAGAAAAACATGATAGTCAATTATTTAGATATTTTGGTACATCAAAAGCAAAATTTGCTATATTAACTAATGGTATGACTTATAAATTCTTTACTGACTTAGAAAAGACTAATGTAATGGATAGTACTCCATTTTTAGAATTGAATTTAGAAGATTTAAGTGACAATCACATTCAAGAGCTAAAAAAATTCCAAAAAGAAAACTTTGATGTTGATGAGATATTCTCTACGGCATCAGATTTAAAATATCTTAGTATTATTAAAAAAATTATAAAAGAAGAATTTAACAACCCTTCTGATGATTTTGTTAAAACCATTTTAAATATGGGTGTGTATGATGGTGTAAAAACTAATACGGTAGTTGAAAAATATAAACCGCTTATTAAACGTTCAATAAACTCACACATAAATGATATTTTAAATGCAAGATTGCAAAATGCAATTCAGAATGATGAAGAAAAAGAAGAATCTGTTGAAGAAACAAATGATGATAATAATGACAATGGAATCGTTACAACAGTAGAAGAAATTCAATCTTTCTACATTGTCAAATCAATACTATCAGAATTTTGTAATCCTAAAAAACTAGCATATAAAGATACTCTTAGTTATTTTGGTATTCTATACGATAATAAAGTTACAAAATGGATATGTAGAGTATATTTAAAAGAATCAGTAAAATATATAACTATTGCTGATGAAAATAATCAAGAAATAAGATACGATTTAAATTCTATTGAAGATATTTATAAATATAAAAAAGAATTAGTTGCAAGATTAGGAAAATTTGAAAAAATTGAGGTACTTGTTTAATGAAAATTGGAATTAGAACTCCAAGTGTTAAAAAGATGTTTAAAGCACGAACTACTGGAAGAGCAAAGAGGTCCATAAAAAAAGCAGTTAATCCTTTATATGGAAAAAAAGGAATGGGACTGCTACACCCTAAAAAAGCGGTATACAATAAAGTTTATAAAAAAACCACTGTTGGGTTTGAAGATATATTTAAAATGTTTAAATAAGAGCTATGCTCTTTTTTGTTAGGAGGTAAAATATGAGAAATCCTACATCTTATGGAACAGTATCATTAATTGACAAAAAATCAAAACGCAGAAAGCCCTACAGAGTACAAATACACGTTGGCTGGACTGACGAAGGAAAACCTATTAGGAAGACTGTAGGATACGCAAAAACACGTGCAGAAGGTCGTCAATTACTTGCAGAGTACCATGATAAACCTTTTGACACAGACATGAACAATGTTACATTTAAATACTTATATAATAAATGGTATGAATATAAGGAAACTACTGGAATATCAGAAGTTTCTTTACGAAAATATAAATTTATTAGAAAACACTATGCGCAAATTGAAAATAAGCCATTTATCGATATTACTAGAACTGATTTACAAAACATTATATTAATAGCAAATGTTAGTTCGGGTTATCAGGATAGAATTAGAAACCTATATCATCAAATGTATGAATTTGCAAAAGGAAATAATATCAAAGTTGGCTCTGATATTTCAAAATTTGTAAATATTAGTAAACAAGTGGCTTCTACCCTACATCAGCCTTTCTCAGAGGCGGAAATAGCCCTATTATGGGCAAATAGGAATGATATAATAGATTTAATCATAATAAACATTTATACTGGTGTAAGACCTGCAGAATTGTTTAAAATAAGCGATATTCACAAAGACTATTTTGTCACTGGATCAAAAACTGAAGCTGGCAGAAATAGAGTTGTTCCATTAAACCACAAAATTATTGAGATATTTCATAAAACAATAAATTCTAACATATTAGAAAAAATAAAAAGCGAAGATGTATACTACCATAGATTCAAAAAAGAAGTAAAGAAACTGGGATTAGGTAGTCACAGTCCATACGATTGTAGACATACCTTTGCTACTTTAATGGCCAGAGCAAATGCTAACGACCATTGTATAAAATTGATTATGGGTCATAAAATATCTGATTTAACAAAAAGAGTTTACACACATAAATTAATTTCTGAGTTAATTGAGGAAGTAAATAAGATTTAATTTTGTGGTATACGTGTGGTACGTAGAATAGCACTTTAATTGTCTTTAAATGAAGTTTACCTTGATAAATAAAAAGAAAAAGCAGTCAAAAATGACTGCTGTTTTTATATAATGGTGCCGAAAGACAGAATTGAACTGTCCTCTGATCCTTACCAAGGACCTGTTTTACCACTAAACTATATCGGCATGTGGTGTTCGAGACGGGAGTCGAACCCATATCATCTCCGTCGGAGGGAGAGATTCTATCCATTGAACTACTCGAACGTATTGAAACTATTCACATTTAGTTCCAAATTTTTTAGCAAAATTTAACCAGTCATCTAGCTTTACTTTACCATCTTTAATAATGTTATCTTCTTCTCCTTCAATTTCAAGAAGCTTATTTGTATCTATTTTACCATAATTAATTACAGTATCATTATTTACTTTATTATTTGTTCTAGTTACTGTTTGATCGTAGTATTTTAATCCTTCATAATTTTTGGCAATATTTTTATAGGCAGTTTCATATTCATCTAGTGTTTCTTGATTTTCTGTAGTTACAGATTCCATTGAATGAAGTATTTTGATATATTCTCCTTGATAATATACTTCATAATTTAAATCTACATCGATACCTGCGCCAGCGTTTGCTTCTCTAGTACAGTTTAATTTTTGCATATTGCTAGTATCTTCTGTTGAAATTCCACTATTAATGAAGTTATTTGATGATTGATTGTTTTCTTCACTATTACTACAACCCGCTAACAATATGGTAGCAATTACTATTAAACAAATTTTAAAAAAATTACTTTTGTTCACTTTTTGATTCCTCATTTTCTTTTAAATATTTTATTATCTGTTTTTGATTTTTTAATATTAGTTCCATATGGTCATGTAATGCTTCAAGAATTAATTCGCTTTTTAAGTCTGTACGATAATCATTTTGGTTTCGTAAACTGTCTTTTTCTGCTTGACGATTTTGACTCATCATAATGATAGGTGCTTGGATTGCTGCAATACATGATAATACTAAGTTTAACAGAATAAATGGGTATGGGTCAATAGCATTATCACCAGTTAATATAAAAGTGTTTAAACCAATCCAGGCTAATAAGAATAGAATAAATATGATAATGAATGTCCAACTACCAGCTACTTCACTTAATTTATCGGCTATTTTATCACCTTTAGTCATTTTTGCTTCTTCTTGTTTGTCAACATCTATTGAAATTGGTTGATCAATTAATAAATCTAATAATTCTTCTTCGTCTTGTTCTTCTAATTCACTATTTCTAAGCAACATCTTTACTATTTCTTTTTTTGTTCTTTTTCTTTCCATATTAATCACTCCTATTCGTATCTTTTAAGATAAATTTATTTATTTCTTTCATACACTCTTCAATAGACTCTTCATCTTTTCCGTTAAGGAACCCATGCGTCGCAAATTTTATATTTACTTCTTTACTCTTTTTATTAGCGTTTTTTAGTTTTTTTCCTAATAGTTTTCCTTCATCGCGTAGAGGATCTAAATCTCCTGTAATTACTAAAGTCGTAGGCCATTTATCATAATTTTCAATGTCTAGTGGTGATGTATACTCTTTTTCATTTATATATTTTTTTTGATAATTATCTAACTTTTTTAATGTTTCAATATCAATTTCTTTACTTTGTGTTAACGATGGGTATTTATCGATATTTTTCCAAGTCAAGTTTAGGGCTGGATACAGTAGAATTTGTTTTTTAATATAATTTTCAGCGTTACTTAATGCACTTGCTAATAGACTTGCTCCTAGTGAATCACCCATTACGGTAATATTATTACTGCTTATATTAATTTTATTTAGTTCTTTTATTAGAAAATTTATTGTATTTATACATGATTTAGTGAGTTCCTGATACTCTTTTGATTCATAATCTAGTGCTATTAATAAGGCATCAGTGTTTTCTACTATTTTTTGGCAAACTTCAGTATAATTTTTAAGATTATTACTAATTTCTAGACTTCCATGAATATATATCACTATTTTTTCTATTTTTGATATTTTTTTAGGGTAAAAAATTCTTAATGGTATTAAGTCTTCTTTTACTATTATTTTATAGTTTGATATATTTTTTTTGGAAATTGTTGGATGAATTATTTCATAAACTGTACGAAATAATTTATATGTATCAGTAGTTCCGAATTCATCTTTTATACTTATTTTGCTCATATTATCACCAATTTCATAATAACATAAAAAGAAAGATACATTGCTTGTAACTTTCTTTATTTGACACTATTTACCAGTGTTTTATTAATAATTCTACCTTTTTGGATTATTATTTAGAAAAATGATATACTACTATGCTAGTTAATATAGTAATTGCTATATATATTAAAATATTATATATAAAGCTGGTTAATGGGAAAGATATTAATTTATAATAGAAAAAATATGTCACTAAAAAAATGATGAATCTAGTAATTACGGTTGCACATATCATTATTATGAATTTTTTAAAAAAAAGTTTTTGATATGATTCACGTAATATTAAATATTCTAATGATGTATCCTGTTCACAGGAAAAAAAATTATAAACTATATATACATGACAGGAAACCTGAAAAATTGTCCATAAAACTTGTAAGCTATAATCGTATGGAGGACATCCTAGCATTATGTTGAATGAACTGGGATTACTACGAAAACCGTTGGTTGTAATAAATAGAATTGTGTATAATCCTAAATACATAAATGAAATTAATAGATACTTTGTTTTGATTAACTGATATAAATTTAATAGAGCATATTTCATGTCAGTTTTTCTCCTGATTATTTAGACAAACTTGACCATTGTCAAAGTAATAAATTTTATCAGAAAGGTTATTAAGGTCCTCTTTTATATGGGTTGAAATTATTATTAGTTTACCTTGCTTTTTTTCTTCTTTTAGTATATCACTGATTTTTTCTACACTTTTTTCTTCTATCCCATTGAATGGTTCATCTAAAATAATGATATCAGGATTTTCCATTAATACTTGAGCTATTCCGAGTTTTTGCTTCATTCCTAAGGAATATTCTGAATACTTTTTATCTTTTTCTGAATACAAATTAACCTTTCTTAAACTATCTTCTATTTCTTTATCACCTATTTTATTTTGAATTTTAGCTAGCAATAGTAAATTTTCATAACCAGTTAATTCAGGAAAAAAACTAGGTTTTTCAATTAAAGCTCGCATATTAGGTATATGCAGACTATTTTTATTATAACTTTTTCCATTAAATAAAATTTCACCAGTTGTTGGTTTGTAAAGTCCACATAGTATTTTTAGAAAAACACTTTTTCCGGCTCCATTTCTACCATTTAAACCATAAATATTGCTATTTTCTAATTTCATATTTACATTTTCTAATACTATATTTTTTTTAAATTTTTTACTTAAGTTTTTTACTTCTATTGTCATAGTTTTTCTCCTTATTTGTTTTTTTCACATTGAATTACTAACTTTTCTTTGTTTCCATATGCTAGGTAAACAAAACCAAAAGATACCAGGGCAAAACAAAGATTAATTAATAACAAGGTTGGAATTCCATAGCTATCGTGAAAAGAAAATATATTTAATATATTAAACATTATTCCAAAATTACTTTTTAAAATGTTTGTGAATAATAGAATGCCTATAACTGTTTCCAAAAAAATTTCAATCGCAAAATAAAAAATATATGACAAAATTATACAAGGAATAAATTTCTGCTGAAATCTTGCAACTATTAAAGAAATATTGACAAAAGTTACTGATACCAAAACCATATATATTAGGTATGATATGATAAACAACCCAGGATAATATATAATGCTACTCGACCATCCACTTGATCCGTTTAGAACACTATATTCTGGATTTAGAGATGTATTTATCAATAGTGGTATCATCATAATTAGAGTTATTAATGGTAAAATCCATATATATTTATATGATGTCTTAAACAACTTTTTTAAGAACGAATTATAACTTTCTCGTGTATTTGAATTTATAATTAGTTTATTTCTTAAAATTTTGCATACTTTATGTAATGGCGGAACTATTACTATTAGAAAAGCAAAATAATATATGAATTGAACTCTCCATACTAAAACATCAGTAAATACAGTATAAAAGTCATAATCTGGGCTCTCTTTTTTTATAGCCTCTTTACATAGACTTATTTCTTCCTTATTATTTGATGTTTTTATAGTTGTTTTACATTCTTGTATCATAGTTTGCTTATGTAGATTATTTTGCTTAAATTCTTTTAATGATATATAATCACCATTTAATACAATAATTCCAACAATTAGTAGTATCACTATTATTAATATGTTACTTTTTATGAATTTTTTCATATTACACCTCTTATAAATATGTAAAGGATTTGCTGAAATTTTATTTTATTGATATGTCCATCTAAATAGGACCATTGTTGGTAATACTGTCAAGTCAAATCTTCTTAACGTAAGATGATATTTACCTTTATATTTAGTAGATGATAAACCAAATGCTTTTGTTTGACCCATTTTTGCAGTAAAACCTTCTCCTCCACCATAACCTTCTCTGTATGGCTTAAATGTAATTTGACAATTAGGACAAGGGTTAGTTGCAGGTGTATAGGTTTCCGTAACTTTTACTGTTTGCTGTCCTTCTACTGTTTTATTAATACTGTATGTATCAGTATCAGAATAATGGCTTACTTCCTTTGCCATATCAACGTATGCTGCATTTACTGAATTAGGTAATATCATTATACCTAAAACTAATATTGCTGTTATTGCAATTTTTATTTTTTTCATTTTCTTTGACATATTTACCTCCTAAATACTACATTTTTATTAACTCTCTAACAAATCCCTTACGATTTTATTATAATAGTTTTAACTGACTTTTTTTAAAAGTTCTTTCTATTGTATTGATAGTTACCTTAAATGGTTGCTTTATGTTGTAGATAATTATTTTATCAGATATATTGTACGGGTTTATGATTTTTGATACATATATTAAATTTTTATTATTTGAATAAAATGCGATATAAAAAGAAAGATACATTGCTTGTAACTTTCTTTATTTGACACTATTTACCAGTGTTTT
>URLC01000010.1 GCA_900548695.1 uncultured Mycoplasmatota bacterium | reverse complement strand
TTCTAAATATTTTTTATCAGGATGTAGTCTTTTCCATTCTAATATGGCTTGTTTATATATTTCTGTTTGATATTTTTCATAATCCCATATCATATATTGTTCATTATACCAAGCTATTTCTTCTTCCGTTAATGGTTTATATTTATTATTTAATTTTCCTTCTTGTTGGGCTTTATATATACTTCTTAAGGTCGCTATTTTTATCCCAATATTAACTGGCCCTATTCCTTCTAACTCTATTATTTCTTTGGCAGGAATTTCTAAATTTTTTTTATCAGGATGTAGTCTTTTCCATTCTAATATGGCTTGTTTATATATATCTTCTTGCACTTTTTACCTCCTGTTTATGATGGCATTCTTATTTTTTCTTTTCTTTGTTGGTAATTTCTTCTTTTATTAGTTTTATGAATTCTTCTACCGATACTGTAGTTGTTTCTTTTTGACCATGTAGTCTGTAACTGATTGTACTATTTTCTTTTTCGTTATCTCCTAATATTAAGGTATATGGAACTTTTTTAGTTTGTGTTTCTCTTAAACGATATCCTAATTTTTCATTTCTATCATCTAGTTCAGCACGAATCCCTTGTTGTTTTAATTTTTCTGTTACTTCTCTTGCATAGTCTCCTTGGAATTCAGATGATACTGGAATTACTACTACTTGAGTTGGAGCTAACCATGTCGGGAATGCTCCTTTTGTCTCTTCAATTAAGAAGGCTGTGAAACGGTCAAATGTTCCAAATATCGCTCTATGAATAACAACTGGTGTTTGTTTTTCACCGTTACTATCGACATAGTTAAGTTCAAATCTTCTTGGTAGTAAGAAATCTAATTGACATGTTGATAAAGTTACTTCTGGTCCTACTGCTGGTTTTACTTCTACATCTAATTTTGGTCCATAGAAAGCAGCTTCTCCTTCAGCTTCAAAATAATCAACACCTAATTCATTTAAAACTTCTCGAAGTTTATTTTCAGCATTTTCCCACATTTCATCATCATCAAAGTATTTTTCTTTATCATTTTTATCACGTAAAGATAATCTAAATTTATAATCTTTGATACCAAAGTCTTTATAGACATCTAAAATTAAACTTACTACTCGTTTAAATTCTTCTCCTATTTGGTCTGGTCTTACAAATAGATGGGCATCATTTTGACACATGCAACGAACTCTTTCTAATCCTTTTACTGCCCCACTTGCTTCATATCTGAAATCTGTTGCGAATTCTCCAATACGAATTGGTAAGTCACGATAAGAGTGCATCTTGTTTTTATAGACTAACATATGGTGTGGACAATTCATTGGGCGAAGTACAAACTCTTCCTCATCTACTTTCATCATTGGGAACATGTTTTCATTGTAATGATCCCAATGGCCTGATGTCTTGTATAAGTTTACTGTACCAACACATGGTGTATAAACATGATCATAGCCCATATCTCTTTCTTTTTTATAAATATAGTTTTCTAATTCTTTACGAATTACAGCACCATTTGGTAACCATAAAGGCATTCCAGAGCCGACTAATTCATGAGTCATGAATAATTCTTGTTCTTTGCCTATTTTTCGGTGATCTCTTTGTTTAGCCTCTTCTAATTCTTGCATATATGAAGCTAAATCTTCTTCTGTTGCAAAGCATACTCCATAGATTCTTTGCAACATTTTATTTTTAGCATCACCTTTCCAGTAGGCTCCACTATGTTTAATTAATTTAAAATATTTTAATTCTTTTACAGTTTCTACGTGTGGTCCACGACAAAGATCAGTAAAGTCTCCTTGCGTGTAGCAAGATATAGTAACTTCATTTTCATCCATTCTAGAAATTAAATCTAATTTATATGGATCATCTTTAAACTTTTCTTTGGCCTCTTCTTTTGTTAATTCATGGCGAACGATTCTTTTTCCATCTTTGGCAATCTTTTTCATTTCTTTTTCAATTTTTGGTAAATCTTCTTCTGTTAAAGTTTCATCACCCAAATCAATATCATAATAGAATCCTTCTTCTATTACTGGTCCTACCCAAAATAAGGCATTAGGGTATATGTGTTTTACAGCTTGTGCAAGTAAATGGGCACATGAGTGATTCATTATACTTAATTGTTCATTTTCTTTGATATTTATCATTTTATCTCTCCTCTTAGTTAATTTTTTGTTTTACTTTATATTCTTTTGCGATTATATCTTCTGATAATTGTTTTTTGGGATTTTTATAAGGAATAATTCTAGCTCCTTTACGATTGGTCGTTTCATTTCTTACTAAAAGCCATTTTCCAGTGGCCGCATCTTCGTAAGATATATTTTGAATTCTACCCCTTTCAGGTATCACAATTCCAAAACTTCTCAAGATAAACTCCATGTCTTCATGGGATAGTTTAGCTTTGGCTTCGTAAGAAATATCATAGAATCTTTTTAAGAATTTTCTAGTACTGATACTTAGATCATATTGTGTTTTATTGGATAGTTTGCTTTCTTGACTAAGGTTAGCATTCTGCGGTGAAGCTTCTTTTAACTCTTCCAAATCTTGTTGCCATTTATCTAGATCTATATCATCCAGACCAAGTTCTTCTTCTAAAACCAGTTGTTTTTTATAGCATACTTTTTTTGCATACGTTTTTATAGCATTGTTTTCAGACAACTGAGTAACTTTTACCAAATGGTCAATTGGCATACTATCGATTAAGCGACAACTACGTACAGTATCTTCCTCCTTAGCTTTTAACATTTTAATACTTAGTGCTTCCCATATTATTTCTTGTTGTAGACTACTTCTTGTTTGGTGTAATTTTTTATTTAATTCTTCTAGGGTCACAGATTGATGTAGGTAACGTTCTTTTAGTATAGATTTTACATAGGTTGTAAAGACAGGATCCTTTTTTTGACTTTCTAAAATTATTAAGGCTTGATCTGGGAAGTCTTTGATTTTAGGTTTGTAATATTTCATATTCTATCCTCTTTTCTTCTATAAATAAAAAACACACCTATTTCTAGGAGTGTTTTTTTACACGGTACCATCCTTATATGTACTTAATTTAGATAACGGCTTTGCCGGAATTACTTTTTATAATTCTACTCAAAAGGGAGTAATAAATTATTCTTTTCTTCGTTTTCACCAGCCACGAAGTCTCTTGATAAAAGAAACAATTTATCATGTCCTTTGTCTTTGTATTTATCGCTTTCTTTCATGATAGCACTTTTTTTTTATTTGTTCAACCTTTTTTTAGCGACTTGACCATGATGCTGGAACATTCATTACTGATTGTAACCCTCTAAAACCTTGATAGTATCTTTTACTACCATAGTTAAAGAATCCATTTAGTCCAGAACAGTTAGGATCATTAGGATCAAAAATGCTACAGTCGACTACTGCTAAATGAAGGTGAACTCCGGTTGCAATTCCGGTTCTTCCCATAAAACCTAGGTAATCATTAATTGTTACTGGCTTACCTATGTATAAATTCGGTGCGTAACTAGATAGATGCACATATTGAGAAGTATAATTTTGACCATTTATATTGTGATTTACAGTCACGATTTTAGCTCCAGCTCTATCTCGATAAATTCCTGAAACAACTCCATTTGCCACTGGAAAAATAGCTTCACTTGTACCTCTTGGGCTAGTGATATCTAAGGCAAAGTGAGATGCATTTATATAATTAGTAATCGTCCCCATTTCTGTTGGTAGGTACCATACTCTTTTTGGCACTTCTAACGTTGCTGTACTACTATTTCTAACAGGCAGAGCTACTTCTTGGGGAGATTCTTTTTCTACATATGTTCCTGATTTCATTTGTTTATAGATTTGAAAGATACTATTTGTTTTTGTATCTTTACTAGTATTTGCTTTTTCTGCAACATTAGCCATGGCCATATCTTTGGTGTTTATTATTTCATATTTCAATTCATAATCTTCATGTTTTACACTATCCATATAATAAGTTAGAGCAAAAGATATTAATAATAAAAATATGGAAATTCGTTTGATATTTTCTTCTGTTTTCAACCTTCTTAATACTCTCATTGATACATCCCCCAGAAATGAGTTTATCATAGCACTTTTTTATTTTTTTGTAAAGAAAAAAGGAGGTTAATTTCTCCTATTCTTGCCGATTAATTCCATAGGAATTGTAAGCTGTTTAATACGTTCAATGATTCTTCTAGCTTTTACTTTATCAACGCCTGATGACGTAACTGATAGTGCTTGTTCCAACTCATCCATAGTTAAGTTGGAAGTAAAGAAAGTTGTTAAGTGATTTTGCATACGATATTGGAGAATTGGACCTAATACTTCATCTCTTGACCAATTACTTTCGTTTTCCGCTCCAATATCATCTAGTAGTAAAATTGGAGCTTGTTTAATAAAATTAAATTTTTCATTGTAGTCTGTTTGAAAAGAAGCTTTTAAACTTCTTAAAAATTCAGGATAATATACTAAAGCACAGACTGTTTTTTTCTTGGCCATTTCATTTAGTAAAGCAGCTATTAAATAAGTTTTTCCACTACCAAATGAACCAGTTAAATATAGACCTTTTGGAGATTGTTTTTTAGCATATTTTTCCATAAATTCTTTAAAGTATCTGATGATTGGTACTCTTGATTTATCGTCTGTATATACTTCTTTTAAAGAAGCCTCTTTGATGTCCACTGGCATATCAAATAATTCAAGATTTTTTTTGTAGGCATTTTCTTTCATAGCTATTTGATTCCATTTGCAAGCAACATAAGAGAAATTGATAATATTTTTATCTTTTCCTGGTTGATAACAGTAGCCGGCTACTTTGTTTTTACAGTATGCCAGACTTTTACAATTTTTACAATTTTGATATTCAGAAAATGCATCCTCTAAACTAGATGTATATTTCATTAGAATTTCTTCTTTTATAGGTAATTTTTCTAGATACTCTTTAAATTCTTTGTTACTGCATGCATCTTGATAAGAGTGGACTAAAGCTAATTCATCTTTTTTTGTTGTTAATAAGTTATTTATATTTTTCATCTCATCACCTGTATTTCTTTTCTATTGTACCTAAAAAATTTATTCTTGTCTATCTTCTGTTATTTCTTTTTTCGTAGGATAAATAGTAATTGTTCCAGAATTTATCGTTGTTAAATAAGGAATATTTAAAGTTTTTAATCTTTTTAAAACTTCTTTACTAGGATGATTAAAATTATTATCTTTACCTGCTGAAATTAAGGCTAACTTTGGTTTTAATTTGGATAGAAAGCGTTCGCTACTGCTTGTTGATGATCCGTGATGACCAAGTTTTATTATATCCACTTTTAAATCATAGTTTAATAATAAATAATCTTCTGTTTCAACGGTAGCGTCTCCCATTAAAAGCATTGTTATATTATTGTTTGAAAGATAATAGACAGAACTACTGGTATTTTCGTCTTTAAATTCAGTATTTATTTCTGTTAGATAAAAGTTACCTATTTTTTTAGTCATGTTTTCCGAAGCAATATCTACCTCTTCTGTTTTTATTAATTTTTTTTCCAAGTTATTTTTGGATCCTTGGTTTATATAAATTTTATCTACTGAAAAATGATCTTTTAAATAAAATATTTCACCCATATGATCTAGGTCTCCATGAGTTAGTAAGACATAGTCTAACTTTTTGATACCTAAGCTTTTTAAAAGTGGAATGGTTGTATATTTAGTCACAGTTTTTGATATGTAATTTTTATCATAGTTTATTTTTCCACCAGTATCTATTAACGCAGACTTTCCTTTTGAATAAAGTAAAATAGAGTCTCCCTGGCCTACATCTATTATCTTAATAAAATCTTTAATCAGTAATGGATAGAAATAATGTATTAATAATAAAAAGAAAAAAATGATTTTAAACTTAGTAGTTTGTTTTTTTAACATTAAGAAGATTAATATTAAATAGCTAAGATAAATGATGATAGAGACTTTTGAAAATATTAAAATAAATATTTTGATGGTACTTAAGTAAAGAGAGGTCTTTTCAAAAATATTTATACATATTTGATAGATTGGTTCTACCAGTGGAACTAATAAAGTAATTAAGGTTAAAGGAAAGAAGATAATTGTCATTAATGGTATATAAAACAAATTATATAGAATACTTAGTAAGTTTATTTGGTAAAAATAATATAGACTTATTGGTAAACTTAATAAAAAAGATAAGATGGACGTTTTTAAAAGATTTTTCCAATAAGAATTTTCTTTATCAGAAAAATAGATAAGTCCTATACTGATGGTAAAGGAATACCAAAAGGCAGCAGATACCAAAGCATAAGGACTTATAAGTAAAGTAATCATGATGGTGATTAGAATAATAGTGCTTTTGGGTAGTTCTAAGTAGAGTCTATTTTGAAAAAATAAAAGAAAGAATAGTATTCCTCTAATTATCGATGGAGTTATGCCTACTAATAATAAATAGAATAATAAAGAGGCTGTAAGAATTTTATATTGAGTTTTTTCCTTGATATTAAACCTTTTTAAGACTAATACTATGATACTAGATATGATATGAATATGCATACCACTAATTGCAAATAAGTGACTAATACCATTTGTTTGATAGCTTTCCATTACTTCCTCTTTTATACCCGATTTATCACCTAGTATTAAGGCTTTTATATATGGGTTTTTTTGACTAATTACTTCTTTAATTAAGTAGTATGGATTATTTGATTTTTCTTTTATAGTTAATTTTTCAATTTTCATAAGATGAAATATATTTTGTGTTTTTAGATAGTCTTTATAATTGAAAATATTCTTGGTTCCGGGAGAGGCTTGTTTAAATAATTCTCCTTCTAATATTACTTTATCCCCTAGTTTAACTTTTGGTGGCGTTTTAAAGTAAAATATTGCTTCAATTTTTTCTCTTGCTTTTACGGTAATTGTTAGTTTTTCTTTAGTGATTTCTTTTTTTATTACTCTGCCTGTAATTTCTTGGTATCCATCATGATAGATGATATTAGGTGGTAAATTTATTCTAATCATAGTTATTAATAAAGTAATGATAGTTACTTTACACATTATTTTTTTAGACTGTAATATTATTTTTAATTTGTTCATAGATGGAATCTCCGATTCCTGACACTTCTTTTAGATCTTCAATAGTCGTAAATGGTGTTTTGGTTCGATAAGCAATAATCGAATCAGCTTTTGACTCACCTATTCCAGATAAAGTCATTAGTTCCTCTTTGGTTGCTTTATTAATATTTATTTTACTAGTTGGAGTGGTTTTTTCTTCAGTGTTAGTAATGCAACTATCATTTTTTAATTGCTTATCACCAGTTTGACATTTTTCTTGAAGATAAGATTCTTGTTCTTTGGTTTTTAACCAATTTTTCACTTCGTTTTTACTATAAATAATAATTACCATCTCATCAGTTATTTTTTTACTTAAATTAGTGACCGTAGTATCAGCACTTTCAGTTAAACCGCCAGCTTTTTCAATTACTTCTATTATCCGAGATGATTTTTGCATCTTATAAATTCCTGGAGATACTACTTCTCCTTTGATATCAACCATATATTCTTCTTTTTCTTTCTCTTCCTTATTTATGGTCTTTTTTTTAGGCAGTTCACGATTTATTGTAGTTAGAGTTTTAGTCTTTTTTTGTTCTTGATAATAATACATACCACTACCTATTAGAATAGTAAGTCCTATTATGATAATAGTTGCTAATAAAATTTGTTTTCGATAACGATAATGAAATGTCATATAACCTCCTTTCTTATATTATTGTAAAAAAAATAAAAGTCTCATATTGGACTTTTATTTTTTTATTACTTTCTTAACCAATTCAATTGGTTTTTCTATTTCTTCTGTTGTTTCTTCTGGTAAGCTTGGGGTTGCTAGTGTTTGTACCAGCTCCATTAACTTTCTTTCCACGGAGAAAATGTCTGTAGTAGTAAATCTACCCCCAGCACTTTCTTTATTTCCACCACCACTTTTTTCATATTTATTACTGTCTTGTTCATCATATGGGAACTCTTCTAGTTGAAGTTCTTGTAATATTTTTCCTACATCAACATCACAAGTACTTCTAGCACTCATTCCTACATCGGTTTGACTAACGTAACCAAGAGCGAAACTAACATCAGCATATTTTAACATTTTGTCTGCGGTTTTTGCTAATTCTACTTGCTTATAGATAGTTTTAGGACCAGATCTATTAACGGTATAAGAAACCGTTGGAGATCCAAATAAAGTAGGATAAGCTTCAATGTGGGTATTTTTTATAATTATTTCTTTTGGTTCTAATGATTCATCTATTGCAGCGTGTTCTCCAACAATTAATGAATAGATGGTTTTATCTTCTAAAAAGTCAGAAATAAACAATTTATTTACCGCCTCATAATCAGCTCCTTTACGACATAATTTTTCAACAATATCAAAGGTAGCTGGAAAAGAATTCTTCTTAAATCTTTGTGTGTCTAAAATAATTCCAGCTAATAAATAGTTGGCAATATTTCGATTATATTTTATTTGTTTCACATTTAATAGTTGGGCAACCACTTCACAAGTACTCGATACTTTATCCGTAATATATTTATATGGCGTATTGATTGTATGGTTATCTTCTTGATGATGGTCAATGATTAGAATATTACCTACCTTATCAAGATCATTTTTAACTGAGATACGATAATCTTTACTTACATCTACAGTAATTAGTAGAGAATCTTTATCAGCTAATTTTTTAAATTCTTCTAGATTAATAATTTTATGGCTATCCTTACTGTCATCTATTACCTTTTTAACACCAGAGTCAATTTCTAATGGTATATCATCAACTATGATATAGGCTTCTTTTTCTAGGCCCTTAACTAACGTAGATAGACCAAGAGATGCCCCTATACAATCGTAGTCTGGACTATTATGACCAACGATGAATACTTTAGATGAATAGTTTATTAATTTAGTCACTAATTCTTTTAATTCATGAATTCGATTGCTCATTTTTCTCTTGCTCCTTAATGAGCTCTATTTTACCACAAATGACGAAAAAAGTCAAAAGATTACTCTTTTTGACTCTTTTCGTTACATAAACCGTTTTCCACACTAACTCTTTGAACAATTGTTAAAGCGGCTATTAAACAGATGGTAAAACTTCCTCCATAACTCATAAATGGTAATGGAACTCCGGTCATAGGCATCATACCAAAGATTCCCATTAAATTAATTGCTATATGTAAGAAGATATAAATAGCGATACCATAACACAGTAAAGCTCCACGGTTAGTAGGACTTTCTCTTCCTATTTTTAAGATGCGATATAACAAGAACATATATAAAATTATTATTCCTACCCCAAATAACACACCTAATTCTTCCACAATAATGGCAAAAATAAAATCTGTGTATGGTTCTGGTAAATATAGGTATTTTTGGGTAGAATTTCCAAGTCCCACCCCTGTTAGGCCACCATTATTAATAGCAATGTAACAATTACATACTTGGTTACCACTAGTTAATAGTTTATCACAGGGATTAGAAAAATCAAAACGTTCTAACTGACGCTCTAATAGAACAGATTTCCCAGACCCTAATAAAATAACACCTGCAAATACAATCAGACCTAAAATTCCAAACACTGTTTTAGTTTTTATTTCTTTTAAAATTGGTGCCGCTAAGAACATAGCTGCCACAATAATTGAATAAATAATGGTAGTTCCTAAATCTGGTTGTAAGAACACTAATAAAGCGATAGTTCCACAAATAAAAAGTGGAAATAAGCTTTTTCCGTAGCTTGTCATTTTTTTATTTTTTTCATAATATCTAGCCAACCAAACAATGGTTACTATTTTGGCAAATTCACTGGGCTGAATACTAATCGGTCCTAAGTCATACCAAGAGATTGCCTGGTTTTTTGACTTTCCTATAATCAGTAACAACAATAAGCTGACAATAATAATCAGTAACAAACCCCAAGAAAACATACCATAAGCCTTGGTTGTGAATTTAATCATCACCAGAAATAAAATAATTCCAACAACTAGGAAAAGGGACTGTTTTATAAAGTAGTTATAGGGACTAACCTCATGAGACATATAGGCTGTTACATTGGATGCTGAAAATACCATGATCAATCCAATAATGAAAAGTATTACAGATACTATGAGTAGTGGCTTATCTAAATATTTTGCTATTTTCTTCGTCTCTATCACTTCCCATTCTATTTCTATATTCTAATATATCATAATTATGTTGAATTTGGAAAAAGATATTTTAATCAGGCCTTTTTTATTAACACTTTTTGTCAATTTACATATTTTATAGTAGATTATGTAAAGGAGGCTTTCTTATGTATTACAATGGTTCAGGATGTTCTTGTAATCAAACTTATCAAATGCCATACTATCCTTATTACGGTAATAATAACAACTCTACCTATGCTATTATTTTAGTATTATTTATTTTGTTAGTTATTGTTCTTGGTTGCCGTTTTAATGGTTAATTGTTTAATAAAAACGTATAATTTTTTATACGTTTTTATTTTTTTCTTTTCATTTTAAGCTTTTTTTGGTAAACTATACTTGCATAAAGAGGTGGTAACATGCTTAAAATGAAAGATATTTTAGATGAAAAAGATAAACGTTTAAGAATGGTTAGTAAAGAGGTACAGTTTCCATTAACCAAAGAAGATAAAGAGGTAATTCAATCCATGATTGATTATCTACACGATTCACAAATTGAAGAGTTGTCTTTAAAATATGATTTACGTCCAGGTATGGGAATGTCAGCTATCCAATTAGGTATTCCTAAAAGATATTTTGTAGTAGTTAATGAAATTGATGAGGGAGAATTTGAAACTTATGTTTTAATTAATCCTAAAATTATTAGTAATTCTGTTGAAAAAATTTATGTAGAAATGGGTGAAGGTTGTCTTTCTGTTAATAGGCCAGTTGAAGGGATTGTGCCAAGATACGCTAGAGTTACTATGGAAGCTTATGATATGGAAGGAAGAAAAATTCATGTTCGTGCTCGTGAAGAGTTAGCTATTTGTTTCCAACATGAACTTGATCATTTAAACGGTATTTTATTTTTTGATCATATTGACAAAAAAAATCCTTTCAAGGGAAAGGATGAAAATAGAGCTATTTAGCTCTTTTTTTATACTAATTTTTTGGTTTTAGAAAGTAGCTTTTCAATTTCGACATTATTAGTTATTCCTAATCTTTTATCTATTTCTTCTTTCGTTAAAGTTTTTAGGTCATTAGCTAAATTTATCATATCATTAATTACTGTAGGATCTTTTTTTGTTTTTTCTATTAATAACTCACTATATTTTCTGCCAATAATATATGGATATGTCTTTTCAATAATATCTGGAGTAACAATTAAATTTATATTCCAATCATCACAAGTTTCTTCTACTAGTTCTTGCAAGCTCTCATTATCTAAAGATGTTTCTTTTAAATCTGGAAATAATTGTTGATAAGTTTTTTCATAGGCTTTTTGTCTTTTTATCTCTCCTTGTTCAGTGATTTTTCCTTCTTGTAAATAAGTATCTATAAATAATAGTATAGGTAATAATACTTCACTATAGTTAACAGAATCTAAAATTCTATTGTAATAATATTTCGTTATTTCTTCTTTGGGGTAACCTTTTTTTATTAAAAACTCCCCCATTAAAGTTTCAAAGTAAATTGTTAGAATTTCGTCATACTGAAACGGGATTTGATTTGGCTTTTCACATGATGTTTCAGTGATATAATGAATAAATTCATGAATCATGATGATACTATCTTCTATGGTATTGTTTGCAGGAAAGTTAATATACCAATTACCGTCAGGATGTTCAAATAGTTGAAATTTATCTTTTTGTTGGGGATTTAAAAAGGCTAGCTTTAAATCCGTTTGATTATAGATAAATGTTTGATTGGTTGATGCATCTATAAATTTTTGATACCAATCTAGGCTTGGATCTATTTCTATTAAGAACTCCTTACATAAATTATTTATTTGATCTTGGTGCATAGAAAAGGTTATCTCTTTCGGAGTTTTTACCTCATCATCCATTAATAAATACTCTTCTTCTACCAAAAATTTTAAAATATTTTTTACTGTGTCTTTTAATTCTTCTAAAGAATGAATATTTAACACACGTTCTTTTAAAGAATAAGTTTGAAGCTCAATTAAAAGATTTAATAAGTCATAGCGATATTTTTGATTTAACCATTTTTCAATTTTACTTGTTGTTTTTTTATCTTTTCTTTCTAGATATCCTTTTAAACTAGCATAGTCTTTTTGTTCTTTAAAGTAAGCAAAAGCTAAAACTGTATCAATATAATCTCTTGGTATTACTTCTTTTGTGGTCGTTTCTTTACTTTGAATCAATAACCATAAAATTCCTTTAGCGGTATGACTTTCTAGCCAATTTTTCTTGGTAAATCTTGCTTTAATATCAACAGGAATTTTTAAAGATAAATAATCAAGAATCGTTTCATTTTTATTTAGAAAGATACCAGCATGGGGATTTAGATAACTTATTTTAGTTTCATTATTAAGAAAAACTTTAAAAAACTCAGGATTACTATCAATTAATCGCTTAGTTTTTAAAGCTTTTTTCTTGGTACTTTTATTATATTCGATTGTAATTATGTCTGTTTCTAAGGTTTCTCTCATGGTATCCACTTCTTTTGTTTATTATTTTATAATATTCTTGTTAAAAGTCAATGATTAAAGAGTTTCTATGGCATCATTTAGTTTGACACTGACAAGTTTTGAAACCCCTGATTCTTGCATCGTTATTCCATATAAAGTATTAGCATATTCCATCGTTTTTTTCTTGTGAGTAATAATTAAAAATTGCGTTTTATTTTTATAATGATTTAAATATTTACCAAATTGCGCAACATTAGCTTCATCTAATGCTGCTTCTACTTCATCGAATAAGCAGAATGGAACAGTTCTAACATTTAAGATTGCGAATAATAGAGAAATTGCAGTTAAGGTTTTTTCACCACCAGAAAGAAGTGATATCGTTGTTAATTTCTTTCCAGGAGGAGACGCTACTATTTCGACACCGGTTGTTAATAAATTGTCAGGATCCGTTAACTTTAAGTCGGCATTTCCGCCTCCAAATAGTTCTTTGAAAACTTGTTTAAATTCCTCTTTGATTTGGTCAAAAGTGGTTTTAAACTCTTCTTTCATGACATCATCCATTTCATTCATGATTTCTAAAAGAGTATCCTCCGCTTTTAATAAATCTTCTCTTTGATTTGTTAGAAAGATATATCTGGTATTTACACGTTCATATTCTTCAATTGCCGCTAAATTAACCATACCAATTCGCTTAATGTTCGCTCTATATGTATTTACTTTGCGTCTTGCTTCTTCTGCTTCTACATCTAAGTGATAGTTTTCTTTTGCTTTTTCGAAAGTTAATTCATATTCCGTATTTAATGTGTCTAACATGGCATCCATTTTTATTTCTAAACGATTCATCATAACTTCTTTTTCATGAAGATTTTTTTCTAAAGCACGAAGATTAGCATTTTTTATCTTTTCTAAAGCACCTCGTTCTTCCATTTGTTGTTTAATATCTGATACTTCGGTTTGTATTTGAGCAAGTGTTATTTGAAGAGTATTTTTTTCAGCACTCAACTCGTGATATTTTTCAATTAATTCTTGTTCTTTTTCGTTTAAAGAGTGGTTTTCCATTACCGTTAGCATTTGCCAAGTAGAGTTTATAGCAGTTAATTCTTTTTGATAACTTTCTAATTCTTTATTTTTGGTATCATACTTTTCTTTTATCATCACTTTTTTTCTAGAACTTGAAAATTCTTTTTCTTCTTCTTTTCTAATATCACTTTCAACGGTATCTAATTCTTGTTTGATTTCTTCTAATTCTTTTTCTAATAATTCTTTTTGAATCTGAAGTTTTTTTACTTCTTGCTTGGTAATAATAATACTTTTTGTCTGATAAATAGATCCCCCTGTCAAGCTTCCACCAACATTTACTACATCACCGTCTAAGCTTATAACTTTATAGCGTTTATTTATCTTATGACTTAGTCTAGTAGCACCTTCTAAATCTTTCGCAATAATTACAGTTCCAAATTGATTTTCAATAATATTTTTATATGCCTTGTCATATTCTACTAAGTCACTTAATATACCAATATAGTCTTCTTCTTTTTCAATTGTTCTTAAGGCCTCTTTATCTATATAACGTGATGTTATGACCGTGATTGGAAAGAATGTTGCTCTACCTAGATGGTTATCTTTTAAATAATTAATTGCTTTTTTAGCGGATGGTTCATCACTTGTAATAATAAAGTTTTTATTGGCTGATAAAGCAATATTTAAAGCCTTAGTATATTTATCTTCAACACTTAGCAAATTACCAATAGTATTGTGAATTCCTGATAAGCTTGGTGTTTCTAACACTTTACGAACACTATTTGGTAAATCTCCACCCTCTTCTATTTCTCTTTTTAAACTGTTAATCTTATAATCTAGAGAAATGATGGTACGTTCATGGGATGAATAATCACTAGTTAGCATATTTTTCTTTTGTTTAGCTTTCGTAAGTTCGTCTTTAATAGTAGTTGCTGTTTGTTCTTCTAAGGTTCCATCTTTAATAATAATTTCTAGTTCTTTTTTAACACCTTGAATCTTACTTTCTAAATTAGCTTTTTTTTCTAGCGTAGTTCTTAATTCTTCTTTTATTTCTTCTTCTTGCTTGGTAGTTTTATTTTTTTCTTGAAGTAAATTCTTTTCACCATTTACTTTTTCCACCATTTCTGTTACTTCTAATAATTTTCTTTGAAGATTAACCTGTTCTTTTTCTAATTTTTCTAGTTTATGAGCTTCTTCTAAATCTATGGCATCACTTTTAGAAGTGGCATTAGATAGTTCCATGATTTCTTTTTCTAATTTTTCTTTTTCTTTTCTTAGTTTCTCTAGTTCTAAGTTAGATTCTTCTAGGTCATAAGCAAGTAAAGCAACTTCATAGTTATCTAGGCCTTTTTTATTTTCTAAATACTCTTTGGCCTTTTCACTTTGCTCTTTTAAAGGGGCAACTTGGACTTCTAATTCACTAATAATATCATTTACTCTATCAATATTATTATGAGTACGCTCTAGTTTTCTTAAAGCTTCTTCTTTTCTTTTTTTATATTTTAAAATACCTGCTGCTTCTTCAAAAATTATTCGTCTATCCACTGGAGAGTTACTTAGGATTTTTTCTACTTCTCCTTGAGAGATAATATTAAAAGATTCTTTACCCATTCCAGTATCTAATAATAAATTATAAATATCTTTTAGTCGACATTTTTCGCCATTTAAATAATATTCATTCTCGCCACTACGATAAACTCGTCTTTTGATTGAAAGTTCAGTATAAGGAACGTTTAAAAAGTGGTCTTGGTTATCAAATACTAATTCTACAGATGCCACATTTAAAGGATTTCTACTTTTACTTCCTGAGAAAATGACATCACTCATTGAACCTTCTCCACGTAACGATTTAACAGATTGCTCTCCTAGGACCCAACGAACAGCATCAACAACATTACTTTTTCCAGAACCATTTGGTCCAACAATACACGTGATTTTGTCATCTAATTTTATATCTAATTTGTCTGCAAAAGATTTAAAACCACTTGTTACTATTTCTTTTAAGTACATACTCTTCACCCTAGTTATAAGTATACTATATATTTAGTTTTAACACAATCTAAAACTGGACTTTACCGTTGATACAAAAGAAAAAGTCACCTTTTAGTGACTATTTAATTCTTATCTTTTTGGCTGCTTCTTGTGGTGTTTGCTCGGATTTTAATTCATCCTCACCAAAGAAATTAAAGAAAGATTTCTCTTCTACTTTAGTATCCACAAAACATGATTCTTTAAAATAGTTAAGACCTGTTTCAAGCGCTTTTAATTTATCTTCAAAAGTATAGGCATCATCATCTGCGGCTTGAATGTTTTGAATTGTATATATATGATTTGTTAAGCGTTCATAAAAAGAACCTTGCGGTAGCATATAAGTCGCTTGCTCAGTGTTTTTTGAATCTTCTACTACTACCTTGGTATAATCACCTTCACTAGTTGGTTTTGGGCATACTTTCACATTATTATAATATTCAGGACTTATATTTTTTGCTTTACAAGTAGTAGCTTTGACAGTCAATAATAAATCACTTTCGATTGTCGATAAGTCGTTTGTTGATAGAGTCACTTTATCGTTTTCTCTCATCCAATATAGGCATTGCATCATTTCTACTTTTTCATTTTCATTTAAAGAATCCTCTTTTAATAAAGTAAGCATTTCACTAACATCTTTTAAAGTATAGTTATCAAGTGATTTAAGTTCATCTTCCGTATATTCTCTATAACCTGAATCACTAAATTCTAAATTTTCTAGCCAGTGATATCTGATAAGTCTTTCTTCTATATTCTCTAACTCTTCTAACTTATTACTGTCCGTTTTTTCATCTTCATATGATAAAACATCATCAATATACGTATCATTCGCTGTTTTTTCTATGACTTTTTCTAAAGAAAGCATTTCTTCTGGTGCTTTATCTTTACTACAACCAGTTAAACCCATTGCTAAAACAGTTGCTATTATTAGTACTTTTCCTTTTAGAGTAAATTTTATATTTGAACTTTTTAAATTTTTCATATTTAATTTCCTAACCCCCTATTTATATCTAGTTATAGTTATACTAATTTTTTGTTTCATATTTAAATTAATATCACTATTAACAGTTCCCCCCCTCATTGTTTAGCACATTATACCAAAAAAGCAAAAAAATGTCAAGTTGACATTTTTTGTTGGTTATAAAAGTAATGGTATTTATTTTTTTAGTCATTTGGATTTAGTTATTTTTCATAGTTTTCACTTAATAATTCTTTGAGTGGAACTAACTTATAGCCTTTTGATTTTATATATCTAATCATTGTAGTTAGCTCGGTTGCTGTATTTTCGGAGATTGGTAAAGAAATAATTGATGCGTTTTGTAAATGGTCTTTTACTTCTTGGAAGGGTTCATTTCTTACTTTTATCGTTGGAACAATCGTGTGTAGTTTTAATTTACTGCAAAGCTCTATTACTTCTTTATTATCAAAATCAGCATAGCAGTAATTAGGTTTAGTTCCAGTAACATTTTCTAAATATCCAGTAGCAGATTTAAAATATATTTCTTCATAGCTTCCATTGTAATTTAATATTTCTAATTCATGATTTAGCATTTCTTTTACGATAGTTAAATTGTTTTCTAGCCATAAACCATCCAGAAAAAATGTAGCTTTTGTATTTTCTTGATTTAAAATTTGGATAATTTCTTTGGTATCATCTGTATTATTTATGGGAAAAACTAAAGAGACAGCTCTTTTTTCTTCATTACCACCAACAATAAACTTATCATAGGTATTTTCAATTGAAATTTGCGGTTTTGTTTCTTTAAAGACTGTTAAACTTTCATTATAAGAACCATACCTTTTCATTTTTTGGTAACTTTCATTACAATCTACTTCTTTGCCATTTTTACCAGGAGTTATTTTATTTTCTTCAATGATAGCATCTAAGGCTGGAATTTCATATTTTTCTCTTTCATTTTCTATTTGTTTCATAATTGGATCTGTTTTTTGAATGATTTCAATCGTTTTATTAGTATAGTAAAAACTAAATAAGACTAATATAATTACTATGGTTACTTGGATCAGTTTTCTTTTTAACATCTTATCACCTAGATAAGTATATGAAAAAAAAGTTCATTTCTGAACTTTTACGCTTCTTCTTTTATTTTCTTTTTCTTTGGTTCTGGAAGAGCATCTTTTCTTGAGAAGTTTTGTCTTCCTTTTTTATCTGTGCCTAAGGCTTTGACAATAATTTCATCACCTAGCTTTACAACATCTTCCACTTTAGCAACACGTTCATGAGCAAGTTGAGAGATATGTACTAATCCTTCACAACCTGGCCACAATTGAACAAAGCAACCGAAGTCTTCGATTTTTACAACTTTGGCTTCATAGATTTTACCAACTTCAACTTCTCTTACAACTTCTTCAATCATAGCTTTGGTCTTATTGATTATATCTTGATCATTGTGATAAATAATTACTCGTCCATCATCTTCTAAGTCTACTTTTACTGCATTTATATTATTTACATCTTTTACATTAGAAGCTTCACAAATAATTTTGGTAATCATTTCTCCACCTTTTCCAATAACATCTTTTATTTTCATTGGGTCGATAGTAAATGTTTCCATCTTAGGAGCATATTTTGATACTTCTTTTCTTGGTTCTTTAATTTGTTTTTGCATAACTTTTAAAACTTGTAATCTAGCTACACGTGCTTGCTCTAAAGCTTCTTTTAAAATTTGTTCCGTAATACCTTTAATTTTAATATCCATTTGTAAAGCACAAATACCATGTTCTGTTCCTGCTACTTTAAAGTCCATATCACCTAAGTGATCTTCCATTCCTTGGATATCCGTTAGAATTGTATAATCATCCCCGTGTGTAATTAAACCCATCGCAATTCCAGCAACAGGGGCTTTTATTGGAACACCAGCAGCCATTAGTGACATACATCCAGCACAAATACTAGCTTGGGATGAGGAACCATTAGATTCTAAAATTTCAGATACAACACGAATGGTATATGGAAATTCATCTTCTGATGGAATCACTTGCGCTAATGCTTTTTCACCTAAAGCTCCATGACCGATTTCTCTTCTACCTGGGGCTCCATATCTTCCGGTTTCCCCAACGGAAAATTGTGGAAAATTATAGTGCAACATAAATCTTTTTTGATCTTCTAGTCCTAGTCCGTCTAAAATTTGATGTTCACCTAAAGCTCCTAACGTAGTTACTGATAGACTTTGTGTTTCCCCGCGGGTAAACAGTGCTGAGCCATGTGTTCTTGGCAATAAATCAATATCGGTTGAAAGTTTTCTTATTTCATCCATCTTTCTACCATCTGGTCTTATTTGTTCTTTTACAACAATACTTCTAAATATTTCATATTCGATGTCTGAAACTACCATATTTACTTTCACTAATAATTCGTCTAGTTCATCTTCTTTTAATTTATCTTCAAATTCACTACGATATTTTTCTAATGTTTCTTCTTTTATTTCATCAATTGCCGCATATTTTTTTAGTTTATCTTTGATACGTAGTGCTTTGTCCATTTTCTTAGAAATTGCTTGTTTGATTTCTTCTTTCATGCTATCTTCAATGGTTAAGGTCTCATATTCCATCTTTTCCTCACCAATTTCTTTGATGATTTTTTCTTGGAATTTGATTAGTTCTTTCACCGCTTGATGTCCGACCATCAATGCTTCTAGCATGATATCTTCTGTAACTTCTTTAGCACTCGATTCCACCATATTAATAGCTTCTTTGGTACCAGCGACTGTTAAATCTAGTTCAGATTTTTCTAATTCTTCTGGAGTTGGATTAATGATGAATTTACCATCAACGCGTCCCACTTTTACACCGGCGATTGGACCATTAAATGGAATTTTGGAAATTGATACCGCTAATGATGATGCTAACATAGCAGTTAATTCCGGAGAACAATCTTGATCTACTGATAAAACTGTAGAGATGATTTGGACTTCATTTTTAAATCCTTCTGGAAATAATGGTCGCATTGGTCGATCTATCATTCTTGCGGCTAAAGTAGCGTTTTCACTTGGTCTTCCTTCACGTTTAATAAATCCTCCTGGAATTTTACCAACTGAATATAGTTTTTCTTGATAATTGACTGTTAATGGAAAAAAATCTGATAATAGATTTACAGACTTGGAAACAACGGCTGCTGTTAAGACAACAGTATCATTATAACGAACTAATACAGCACCATCTGCTTGCTTAGCTAACTCACCATGTTCTACTACGATTTTTCTTCCATGAAAATTTAATTCAAATGTTTTCTTTTTCATACTTCCTCCATATAAACTCTATTACTAGAATAGCAGAAAATAAGAAAAAATACCACTATTTCTTTGATTTAATTCTTATATTTCTTTACAAATAGATTTCTTTTTATGAATCTAGAAGCAATGTTTTTACTAATTTATAAAAGATTTTTATATTGAAGGATGAAAATAAAAAAATATGCCAAAGCATATTTTAAAATTACTAAATGTTAGATAGATAACTATCATTAGCATTTTTATCAATTTTTTACTTATTGACCTTATGTTGGTTGCATATTCTTAGTAGTATTTGAAAAATCCGTTCATTAGTATTTCTATATTACGATACCTTTTGCATGTCTTCTGCGGTCAATGGCACAATAGTATAATCTTTAGCTTCAATTATTGAGCCATTATCTAATATGGAAACGGTCATATCAGAACTATTTGCTTCTAAAGGAGGATGATAAATAAATACTTCGTTGCCATTTGAAGCTTCAAAGACGAATTTTACATATCCTTCTGTTACTTTTTGGTAATTATTATTTTTAATCTTTACTGTAATTTCACCTGTATCATTTAAATAGCTTAATTGGTCTATTGTATAGCAGATTCCTTCAAAGCAATGTTCTTTTTTTATTTTAGGATTATTATTATATAAGATATTAGAATTAGGGATTGTTTTTGGTTTTTCCGTAGATGGTACCTTTTTTGCTTTTTCTTGGCCTACAAATACGTAATCAAGTATTCCGACTGTTATCATGCCAAAAGATATCAATAATAATACAAAACCTATTTTTTTCATCGCCTTCACCTCTATTGCACTCTATCTATTAGGATCAACATTAATTTTTCCAACTTTTTTAGCAGCACTGTTACCATTTGTACTACATCCTGTTGTTTTTCTAACATGCTGTAATCCATTTTTTCTAGTATAGTTTCCAACCGAAGAATCATCAATAATCGTCCACCCTTCATTTTCTGTATATGGAGCCGCACCACATGCTAAATCTCCCGCTCCTGCAGCTTGCATATAAATATTACCGTTACTATCTGTACAATAAATTTGATAAAAATAGCTTCTAGTGTGTTTACTTCCTCCATTTCCACTACATGTCCAGTTGAAACCAGCAGTTCTACAGGTATTACCTCGAATATTACAATTATTTTTAGGAAGACAACTTTGAGTATTACAGGCAGGTCCATCCTCATCCTGCTTACTACATCTTTCACCAGTATATTTTGAATAAGCATAGCGCTTGTAATGACCACCACCACATTGTACAGAACATGTTGTTGATTGTTTATAGTTAACACTACTACAACAGTCCATCGTATTACAATTTCGTACTAAATCACTAGTCACTAAAGCACAGCTATTAGTACGGCTTTGTTTTCCTCCGCCACACTTTTTACTACAGCTTCCCCAATCACTATATCGGTTTGGATTATCTTTCGTATTTCCTAATGATACCACTTCTGATCGATTTCCTACTTTATCTTCGGCTACTGCCCATCCATAATAACTAGTTCCACAACTTCTTGTAAACGCTAAAGATGTTGTAAATCTAGAGTCAAATTTATCTGGTTTTGTACTACTGTTTGTTACCATATATAAATATCTATTAAATCCAGAATGGGCATCCGTTGAGCCTGATACTGGTGTTTTTATACTAGCATTTGGATTACTTCCACTGACATCTCCTATTTTTCCATTATCAGGATTCGTTGGATTCGTTTTATCTAAATATACATCAACTTCACAAGTATTGGTATTTCCTGCATGATCCGCTATATTAAATGTATACTTCACAGTTGTTGCTGTAAAGGTTTTACTATATGGATTCTTCTCACATCCACTCGCATCATCATTACATTCCTGCGTTATCGTAAAGTCTTTATTAGTCCATGTTGTTTTTGCTCCTGTTACTGTTCCACACGTTGGCTTAACATTATCTATCTTATATGGTCCAAAACTTTGTTCAATTAAAGTTTTATTTCCTAAAGCATCTTGGATTCCACTAGTAGATGAAGAC
>URLC01000009.1 GCA_900548695.1 uncultured Mycoplasmatota bacterium | reverse complement strand
AGGTAAGCGACGAGTTATATATTTCCCCGCGCTACCTTGCGAATATCGAGAACAAAGGACAGCAGCCGAGTTTACAAGTGTTCTATGACCTTGTAACCCGTTATCATATTTCGGTAGATCAATTTTTCTTTCCGAATGTCAATGCCGAAAAATCCACCGGGCGGCGGCAGCTTGACGCGCTGTTGGACGGTATGAGCGATAAGGGCATACGGATTGTAACCGCAACGGCAAAGGAAATAGCGGAAGTAGAAAAGGCGGAGGACTAACCTCTCTCATAAGAGAAGTGCAGGATTGCAGCGCATGGCGACTGCAATCTTTTTTTACGTTCAAAATCAAGATAGCACGCAACAAATATCGCCTTTCGGTAGGGGTATGGAGTAGATAGCAAGCACAGCAAGCGAGTACCCGCTTGCGATTTTTGGCTTTAGGGAACCCTCCCCCTAAACCCGAAAAATGCTTGTTGGGAACATCCCAAACCCTGATACGAAAAGAGGCGAGATACCACGATGGCAAACCGAAAACGAAATATCCAGGTGAAGTTCTATGTGACCGCCGAGGAAAAGGAACTGATGGAACAGAAGATGGCCCAGCTCCAGACAAAGCGGATCGGCGCCTACCTGCGGAAGATGGCGATCGACGGATATATCATCCAGGTGGACACCAGGGACATTAAGGAGATGAACAAACTTCTGTCCGCCATTGGCCGGAACATCAATCAGATTGCCAAGCGAGTCAACGCCGGAGGCCCCACCTATCAGGCCGACATGGAGGAAATCCGGGAAAGGCTGGATCAGATATGGCAGTTACAAAGACGCATCCTATTAAGTCAACGCTGAAAGCTGCGATTGACTATATCTGCAATCCTGACAAGACGGACGGGAAGATGTTGGTGTCCTCCTTCGGCTGCGCCGCCGAGACCGCCGACATTGAATTTGAATGGACACGCCGCCATGCCATTGACAAAGGTACGCACCTGGGCCGCCACCTGATCCAAGCCTTTGAACCTGGGGAGGTCACGCCAGAGGAAGCCCACCGGAACCTAAACCGGGAAAACCTGAACTGGATTTTCCCGTTCAGGTTTTCCCGGTTTAGGTTCCGGCGGTCTGGGCTGCTCCAAAATCGTGTACTCGATGCTGCCGAGCCGCCCGTTGGCGTTACGGACTCTTTCACGGATAATGTATCCCGCATCCTCCAGCTCCCGGACCGTAGCACAAATGCTGTCCACTCCATCCCGGCATATTCGGGCAAGGCCTTTGGTGGTGTAGTCCCAATCCTCCGGCAAGGACAGCATGAGGGACAGCAGCCCCTTCGCTTTCAGCGACAGCGCCGTGTTCCGCAGATGATGGTTTGCCATCACCGTGTAGTCACGGGTTTTCTCAATGCGAAATACCGCCATAATCTCACCTCCCTCCGGCGGTCTGGAAAAGTGTTCGTTTTCGGAAAAAATTCAATTCTGTGCCCATTTACTTTTCCATGTGGGAAAACCTATGGACACTTGATTTGCATTTCCTACATGAAGAAATACCTTCGATTTCTCACCCCTTTCAATACAGTTTTCCGTGTACTTGATGGAAAGTAAAAAACGCCATAGGATTTCCTATGGCGTTTGGGACAGGAAAAGGGTGCTGATATTTCACATCAGCACCCTTTATCCTGCCAGTATTAAAATTTTTGACTTCACATCGTGTTCCTTGCCTCTGAAAACATTGATTTTACTGGACTATCTCATGTTTTCTTATTAGGAGGCGGGGAACTAGTTCTCTTTTTTTGTTTTATTTGAATTTGATGATTATTTTTCTTATCAATTCTATCATTTACATTGGTTCTTAAAATACTATATAATATTGAGCAAATTGGAACACTTAGAAGCATTCCTAAAATACCTGCCATACTTGCCCCTATGGTTACAGCAACCATAACCCAAATTCCAGGAAGTCCAACAGACTTTCCAACTACTTTAGGATAAATTAAGTTACCTTCTACTTGTTGAAGCAATAGTATAAAGATTACAAAGACTAAGGCCTTTGTAGGATTTACCATTAAGATTAGAAAAGCACCAACAACAGTTCCAATAAAAGCCCCAAAAACAGGAATTAAAGCAGTAAAACCCACTAGTACAGAAATGGTTGCAGCATAAGGTATTTGAAGAAGTAGCATACCAATAAAACATAAAACTCCAATAATAATTGCTTCAATACATTGTCCACTAACAAAGTTACCAAAAGTTTTATTAGAAAGCTCACTAATTTCCTTTATTTTACGTTCTTTCTTTTCAGGAAGATAAGCTCGCATAATTTTTTTTATCTGCCTGTTTAACTCTTCTTTTTTTAGAAGAATATAAATGGCAAAGACAATTCCTAATGATAAAGATGTGATTGTTCCAATCACGCTAGTTGCAACTCCTAGTGTTGTTTCCATAATTTCTTTTTTGTTATCACTAAAATAAGTAGTTACTTCTTCTTTAACATTTCCTAAACCTTTATTAAATTTATTAATCGCTTTTTTATCAATTCCCACTTTTTCTAAAAATTCAACACTTTCTGTTTTATAAGAGTCAAAATTTTTAGTAAACAATTCCGTAGTGTTTTTTAGTTGAGGGATTACTAATCCTAAGATTAACCCAAGCATTGCAATAATTATTACAAAAGTAGTCGTTATCGAAATCGGTCTTTTCATTTTTTTCCAAGTTTTACTATTTTTCTTATTTAGTTTCTTGAATAATTTGTTTTCTACGACATTTAATAAAACATTTAAGACAAAAGCTATCATACAACCAATAATAAATGGCATAAATAACGCAATTACATATTTAAAAAATTTCCATAAAGAAGAAATATTTATAAAGGCAAATATGACAATAATCGTATATAAAATCAGTTCCATAATGGCTCTTTTGTTTTCTTTTGAATTTAGCATATTACCACTCTTTTCTTAATGGTTATGATTCTAACATATTTTCACAATTTTTTCAATATCAATGAAAATTTATTGGTTAATCATTTCTATTTTTTCAACAATTTTAATATGCGAGTCAATGTTTTCTTTGAAATAGTCCAAATCATTTTTTGTTCCAACAACTAGTCCATAGTGAATTGGAATAACTGTTTTAGGGGATATTTTATTAGTAAAATTTGCTGCTTCTTTAGCATCCATTGTATAGGTTCCCCCTATTGGAATTAATAAAGTATCACACTTGATATTTGTATTTTCTTCTAAACTATCTGTATCACCCATAACGTAGTAAGTTTCATTATCTAATGTTAATATGTAACCTAACCAAAGATTTTGTTTGGGATGAAAACTTGCTGTTTTATTATATGCTGGAACAGTTTTTATCCTAATGTTTTCTAATGATAACTGGTCATAGGGTTTTAAAGTTTTGATATCTTTTTCTTTAAAACCTAGTTCTAAACAATCATTAATTATATCTTTTGGGCCTATTATTGTAGTGTTTTGCTTTTTTAATTTTAGAATATCATCTTTTTTAAAATGATCCCAATGAGTATGCGTAATCAATATATAATCTGCATCATGCGTTTCAATTACGTTTAGAGGATCAAAATAAATTATTTTAGTTCCAACTATTTTAATACTACTCTGACAGTTTACGGTTAACATTTTAATTACCCTCTTTCCTATAATAAAAAAGCACTTGGTGCTTCTTTTTATAACATTTTTACTTTATTTCTAGATAACTTTAGGTAAATTTCTTCACCTTCTACTGGTGGAAGATATAAACCTCTTACCGAATACATTCCTAATATTTTTGATTGAAATTCTCCGTTATCAACATTTTCGATTGCAAAATAAGTCTCAGGAAAAGTATCGCCATCTTCATCAATACCTTCTGTTGTTAATAATGCATAACGATTTTCTGTATTCATATTCGGTATTTGACTTTTAAAGTTTTCTGGCAGCTGATTTACATTAATAATATAAGAATAAGATTTTATTTCTTCTATTCCTTCCTCATTTAAGTAAATCACCTTATCTTCAAGGTTTCCTAAGTCTTCGATTGCAGCCATAGGATCTTTTTTAAATTTTATAATCTTGTTGTTCATTTTATCACCCAAGATATATTTTAACACAAAATTTATTCTTTGGAACTCTCATTTGATACATTCCACGGAATAATTGTTAACTTTGGCCATTTGGCGCGCCACTTTTCTGTCTTCTTCATATAATCCATTTCATTAAAATCAATTTTTACGGGACGAATTGTTAATGAAAATAGATCATCCAGTCCATAAGGACTATATATCTTAAAGTTATTATTTTCTAAGCGAACGCCAATGCAAGTAACTGTCGTTCCCCATCTACTAATAGCATCTTCCACGGATTTATATGGTAAAATCTCTCGGTTATAGTTTTCTTTTAACCAAATTGGAACTCGACATTCATTTTTGATATCCAATTTTACCTTTAGATTTTGAAGTGTTTTTTCTAAATCTTTGATAATTTCATCTTCTTTTTCATATGATGTATTCTCATCATAATAAACGATATCAAAGTCACCTCTATTTTTATCTAAAGGGTTATTATGAAAGTAATTAAAGACAGTTTGGTTAATGGCACCGGCTGCTAGATAATAATTTTTAAAGGAAGGATTTTTTTGACTATAGTTTTGTAAGACTTCTAATATAGTCATTATTTTATTACTTTTTCGTAGAATATCCTCTAATTGTTTTTCTTTTGACCATTCCCAAATGTTTAAATTACCTTTTGCATAAAGTGGTGGTGTGATTGGCTTTATATCTTCTAACACCCAAGCATATCTTCCTTCTTTGTAAATTCCACAAAAATATTCGATTGGTTTTTCCACTTTTATTTTGTCAATATATTCTTTAGTCATTTTTATGCAGTCTACTAACTTACACTTACAAACAATTTGGCCATAAGAAGAAATTGGGGCATCTAATAGATTCATTAATTCTTTATTATTTTGCCACTCTTTCGGAGTTTTTGTTTTACTGGCATGAATTAATAATTCTCCACGATAGGTAGTTTTCCAACTTCTTGTTTCTATTTTCTTTTGATTATTTTTGATTAAAGTAGCATATGGTTCTATTAAACTAATTGCTTTCATTATGATCTCCTTATATTTTCTTTACTAATTGTTTTAGATTATTAATTTTCATCGCTGGTTGGGATGATTCCTTTAAGAGTTTGTTTTTCTATTATACGAGCAAGTATCTATATCAAAATTCATCCTCTTCTACTTCTTAATGTAGAAAATCACCAATCAGTAGAATTTTATTTTTATCGTGATAATCTACATATGTTAATAGTTCTTCAAAAAAGCAGACTGGTCTTGGTTACATATTCTCTTGGTCATATCGGTAGAAAAATTTTTGGCAATTTTTAATCTATTGCTTGATTAGCATCGTTGATTGCGACTCTTAATTTATAACCACTATTATAAAGAGGTTTAAGGGTTTCTACCAACCATCTTCAAGTACGACCTTTTCTTTTAACCAGTCTAAAAATAACGAGTTAATTCTTCAAGCCTCTTCTATACTTATTTTCTTATCAAAAAACTGATAGTATCTTAAACTTTTGCACATAAGAAACATATTTTTCGGAAGTTTTTCATAAGGGGTTATTATCTTCCCCTTGTAAAAAACTAACCAAATTTTTTTATTGAATTCTTACTATTGTCATAATCCTTTCTTTTTTTTTATTATATATATTACTTAATTACTTTTCAATTAGTTTTTGCCAACTGGAGTTATTTACTTACATATGATATAATTAAGTGGTGTGGTGTATTATGAAAAAAGAAGTATCAAAAAATTTATATTATTTATTTTGGATTTTTATCTTTGGATCGATTGCCGGATGGATTATTGAAGGGATTTTTACTTATGTAAAGTATGGTGTTTTAATTAATCATTCAGCAGTGGTTATTGGGCCTTTTAATATGGCTTATGGTTTTGCGACATGTTTACTTTCAGCTTTATTAGCTAAATATAAGGATAGTAGCAATATAAAATTATTTGTAATTGGGTTTATTGGTGGAAGTATCTTAGAGTATGTTATGAGCTGGGGAATGGAGTTAGTTCTAGGATTTTCTGCTTGGGATTATTCTAAACAACCATTCAATATTAATGGTAGAATTTGCTTATTTTATTCTTTATTTTGGGGCGTTTTAGCCATAGTTTGGATAAAACTTATCTATCCTTTTGTGATGAAATTTATTAAAAAAATTAATTATCAAGCTGGTAAAAAACTAGCAATTAGCCTTGGTATTTTCTTAGTATTTGATATTTTACTTACTTGTAGTGCCGTCGATCGAGCTAGAGAATGTGAAAAAGGGATTGCTCCAAAAAATAGTTATGAGAAATTTTTAGATAAAACATTTAATCAAAAATATTTAAAGAATATGTATAACAATAGTTGGGGTGATTAATAATGAAAATAGTTGTTTTAACATGTAGTACAGGTGGTGGTCATAATGCTTGTGCTAATTATATTAAGGAAGAGTTTTTAGCAAGAGGTATTTCTTGTTGTGTAAAAGATTACATGGAATTAGTTGGCAAAAATGCTTCTAGTGTTGCGGAAAAAGTGTATTTAGATTCTACTAAAGGTAAAGGTAAAGTTTTTGGTAGTGTATATAAATTGGGTGAATTATATAGTAAGATGAAAATACCTAGTCCAGTTTATGGACTTAATAGTCTAGTTAAGGATAAGTTATATCAATATTTAGTAGATAACCAATATGATTTAGCTATTGGGACACAAATTTTTGCTTGTCATGCACTTACTGCTATAAAAAAAGAGCACCCTATTTCTTTTATCAATATCGCAACCGATTATGAATGCATCCCTTTCTGGGAAGAAACTAATCCGGATTATTTTGTTATCCCTAGCCCTTTATTAAAGGAACGATTTATTGAAAAGGGATTTAAAGAAGAGGTTTTGCTACCCATTGGTATTCCTATTTCATCAAGATTTTTAGATTGTCCAACATCTAGAGATATTCCAAAAGATAAAGATATGATTTTAATTACTTCTGGTAGTATGGGATTTGGCCAATTAAAAGATGTGGTTATTAGAATGCTTCAAGAAATTCCTAATACTTACATTACTGTTGTTTGTGGTAATAATCAAGAGATACAAAAAGAACTACTCACTATCGCTAATCCATTATTAATTGTTAAAGGATTTATTCATAATATGGGTGAATATATGAAAGCTAGTACAGTTGTTATATCTAAACCTGGTGGAGTGACAACAACAGAAGTTGTAGAACTTAGAAAGCCATTAATTTTGATGATGTCTATTCCTGGAGTTGAGGATTATAATGCACAATTCTTTGAAAGTAATGGGATGGCTTTAAAGGCTCATAATATAGAGGATTTAGTTACTAAAACAAGAGATTTATTAAAAGATAAAGCAATGCAGCAAAAACTCATTCATAATCAAGAGAAAAATATTAAATCTTATTCTGCGAAGGCATTAGTAGATTTTGTGTTAAAAAATTGTAAATAAATTTTTTTCAAAGTGAGGCAAAAAAAATAGTCATAATTTTATGACTATTTCTTTTTTAATTTATTGATGATTATTAGGATAACATCTATAAAAACTGGAATTAGAAAGATAAAGTAAAAAATATATAATAAACTCTTTTCAACCTGTGGTTCTGAAGTAATCTTATTGATTAATAAATTATTTTGGGAATTATACCTTCTATTCACTATAACGGTAATTACAGATATTATATAAAGTATGGCAATGATACCTGAATTAGAAGTTTTAGTACCTTGCTCCACTATTTCATTGACTGGATTAGTTATCACTTTTTCTTCTTTTACTTTTTTAGAAATTACGTTACCATCTTTATCTACAATAGCATCATACGTTACTTCTTTTTCTCCATTTATACCTTTTTTAACTATTTTTTCAGTACCTTCTACTACCTCATTATTCTTTTGATAGACTTTTTTATACTTTATTTTTACTTTTTCTACTATCACTTTTTGATATTTACAAGTGTTATTATCTGTATTGGCAGTCTCATCATAGTTAATAGCATTAGAGTCTATACAACCTTCTTTTTTAGCTATACAACTACCATCATCTTTTGTTGCTTTAGCATTATAATTAATAGCGTCAGGTTCAGTACATCCATAAACATATTGTGGTGCTTGGTAATAGGCACTACCTCCTTTGCTTCCACCAGAATAGTTCGAACTACTTCCACCTTCACAATAACAAGATGGACTTAAAGTTCCATCCATACAACGATATTTACCACTATATGAATCACAACCAGCGACACCTCCATGCCATGAGCAACAGCCTCTTCTGGCATCTACTCCTAATGGCCATAATAAAGTTATTCCTAATATTAATGTGACTACTACTTTTTTCATTTTATACCTACTACTTCCTTTTTTAGTTCAGAAGTAGTATACTACTTTTTCTTTTTTATGGAAAAATTTTCCATCAATTAGTTAATTTGGTGCTTTGAACTGTATAAAAATTATGATTTATATTTCTATTAATTTATGATTTTCACTTTTAATAAATTTTATTAAATCTTCATATACTATGGAAATCGTTGCTGTATTTCTATTTGGATGCACTAATATTTTTTGCCCTTGTAACTCTTTATCTAATACCACAACTACTTTATTTTCTTGATCATTAATAATTGCGAGTGGAGTGACAGAACCAGGAATGACCCCTAATATTTCTTCTAGTGTTTCGGGTGAAGCAAAATGAAATCTTGTTACTTGTAACTTTTCTGATAGACATTTTAAGTTAATTTGTTTATCTTCTTTTACGGTGTATAAAAATAATTCTTTCTTTTGTGTTTTTAAAAATAGATTTTTACAACCAATACCGTCTATGTGTGGAACTTTTTCTTTTGATTCTTCTACTGTATAGACTGGAACATGTTCTACAATATCATAGTTTATATCTAACGCTTCTAATTTCTTTTCAATCAACATAATGCACCTCTTTTCTAGTTATATTATAACACAAAAAAAAGAGCACTTTACTCTTTCTTTTTACGTTAATTCATTTTCAGCTTGATATAGACTTTGATACGGTTCACAATGTTCTAATAATTCTTGATGATTTCCACTTCCCGCTAGTTTACCTTTATCAATTACGTGAATAGTATCTGCATCAACAATGGTTGAAAGTCTATGGGCAACAATAATTATTGTATGATCTTTTACCAAATCATCGATGGTTTTCTTAATATATTCCTGTGATTCATTATCAAGTGCACTAGTTGCTTCATCAAAAAGAATTATTTTAGTATTTAAAAGTAGTGTTCTAGCGATTGCCAAACGTTGCTTTTGCCCACCGGATAAGTTAATTCCTCCCTCACCAATTACTGTTTCATATTGATTTGGTAGACTCATAATATAATCATCTATATAAGCTCTTTTACAATATTTTCTTACTTCTTCTAAAGTAACGTCTTCTTTTACTAACTTAAAGTTTTCTAAAATAGTTAGGTTGAATAAGAATGGACTTTGCCTCATGATAGAAAGGTTAGCCCTTAAAGAGTCTTGAGTTAAATCTTTTATATTTATATCATCAATAGTAATTTTTCCTTTGGTAGCATCAAAGTATCTTAATAATAAATTGAATATGGTACTTTTCCCATTACCACTACGACCTACAATAGCAATCTTTTTATTTGACTCGATTGTTAAATCTAGACCTTTTAAAGTGTATGGCTCTTTTTCTGTATATTTAAATTTTACATTTTCAAATTTGATATTACCTTTTGTATTTGTTAATACTTTTGTTCCGTATTGTTCATCTTGATATAAGCTATTATTTAAAATTTCACCTATTCTTTTTAAGGAAACTGTTACTTTATTAAAGTTTACACCAAAATCACTTATGCTTTCTACTACTTCATCAATTCTCCAGATATAAGACTCCATCATTAAGAAAATACTTAAACTAATTACACCATCTAAATAGTATTTACCAGTTGTAAACAAAATTAAAAATTGAATTAAGAAATAAGCTAGATTATTAAGAGCATAGTACCATCTTTCATATTTTCTCACTTTGGCAGTATGACTAAATAATTTATCAATCACTTTACCAATATTGTTCTCAATAATTTTACTGATTCCTAATGACTTTATTTCTCTTATACCACTAATGTTTTCTGTTGCAACTTTCACATAGGCGTCACTTTCCTTTTTAATTTTTTCTTGACTTTTCTTAATTTTTGGAAAGAACTTCATTGAAATAAAGCCCATGATAAAAGCTAATAACATAATTTCTGCAAATAATATCCAAGAGATTTTTAAAGCCATTACGATAACAATTATCACTACAACTGCCTTACAAATTAATCTGACCATTTTAGACAGTAATTCCATTACTCTATCTGGGTCTGTATATAATCTATTAATAAATTCACCTACCCCAATTTCTTCGAAAGCGATGGCTGGTAAATTATCGATTTTTTTGTATAAATCTTTACTAACATTTTTTGTGAATTTTAATTCAAAGTAAGTATATAGATAATCTCTTGGAATTTGTAAGAATGTATAAAAAATAATATAAATAGCTTCATAAAGTACTAAATAAAAAACGAAACCGTTTAAGTTTTTAGCAGTTAAAGCCTCAACTGCAACTCCCCAAAAATAAACAGAAATTAAAGCAGGAAGATAGGATAAAGCGACTAATAAGACATATAAAAACAATTTAAATTTATCGTCTTTGATGTAGTTCCAAAATATTTTAAAGTTTTTTAATTTTTTCATAAAATTCTCCTTTCTCACAAACAAAAAAACTACTATGCAGTAGTTTCAAATCTTTCATACAAGATTAAAGTTGTGGAAAACATGGATTTTCCACTCTACTGCAGTTTTTGCTTATTTTTGTTAGTTTGTCAAAATTAATTAATAAATTTCTCATGTTTCCACTCCTTTCTTTCATTAGTGGTTTCATCGTATCACTTTTTATTTTTATTGTCAAACTATTTTTTATTGATAATAACGACTGAAAAATAGATTTTCTATATAAAAAATCATATTATATTTAAAATTAATCTAATTGTAAGTTTCCAGTGCCAACTCCTAAAAAATGATTTACTTTCCTAGTTCCATAAAAATCACTACCATCACTCATATACAACCCTTTTTCTTTGCATAGATTTATTACTTTATTTTGTCTCTTTTTCTATCCAATCCAAATATTCTTTTGAAGTTTCTTTAATTTCTTCAGCAAATATTTCTGCCACTTCATAAGTATGAAGTTTTTTTATTTCTTGTTCTATTTCTTTGAACAATTCTTTTTTTGTTTTCATTTCTAAAACATATTCTGTTGCCTGTTCTATTTGGTTATTGTATCTCCAAATAGAAGTTACTTTTCTTCTTTGAATACTGCTTACTAGTTTCTTTTCCAATAATGTGTTCGTTATTTGTTTTGCTAGTTCTAAATTATCTATTGTGGTTTTTACATTGTAATATAGTGACATATAATCCCTCTTTTCTTATTTTATTATAACAAAAATCAACAGAAAAAACAGTTTCTAGAACTGTTTATTTTGTAAAATGACCAAATCTGGCTTTTTCTTCATAACAAGTATTTAATAAATCTAAATCTTTAATTATATTCTTAGGCGTACATTCTTCATAAAGTGAGTTTTCTACTTCGATATTTCCTTTGTTGCTGTCAATATAGATTGCTAGAGGATGAGTGATGCCTATCGCATAACTTAGTTGTACAGTGCACCATTCTAGATTATATTTCTTTAAGTAACATTTTGCTAGTTCTCTTGCTTTATAAGCTGCACTTCTATCTACTTTTGATGGATCTTTTCCACTAAATGCTCCTCCACCAACTTTTGCAAAAGATTGATAACTATCTACAACTATTTTTCTACCAGTGAGTCCTGTATCTCCTTCAAACCCTCCGATTAGAAATTTCCCTGTAGAGTTAATTAAAAACTCTTCTATTTCGATATTATAGTTATCACGACATTTGTCTTTAATTAACTTGTCTGTTTCTTGTCTATTTTGTTCATCATTTTGATAAGAGATTGTAAAATACTTTATTCTTTTTAATTTCATATTCTCATCATAATAACCTGTTATTTGAGCTTTTCCATCTGGATAAAGATGAATGTTTTTATTTTGTTCTTTATCATACCATTTACTTAATTTTTGTAATATAACCATAGCTGTTGGAAGCATTTCTTCTGTATCATTACAAGCATAGTCAAACATCATCCCTTGGTCTCCAGCTCCTCCTACTTCATCGTTAGTTCCTAAGGCTATATCTTTACTTTGTTCTCCTAAATTATTAATAATTTCATATTTTGCCTCATATCCAATATCTTTTAATACGCTATTTACTACATCAAGAATATCTACTTTTGCAGAAGATGTTACTTCACCAGTAATAAATATTTTACCTTTTCCTCCCATTACTTCGATTGCACATCTAGAGTGCTTATCTTCATTTAAATAGGCATCTAATATGGCATCACTAACTTGATCACAGACTTTATCTGGATGTCCTCGAAAGACAATTTCATTTGAATATAATTTCATATTTTTCTCCCTTATTCAATTATGAGGTCAAAGAAAGAAAAAACAGGTCGAAACCTGTTTTCTAGCATCTTATTATGGAGGCTTTAGCATCTCATTTAATAAGTTGCTGTAGTATCACTGGGACAGTCCATTCACTACTCTTCATAAGTTTTCATATTTATCGTATAATGTAACATAATATATTTAGTTTATTTTTTATAAACTAGTTTTTTAGTGTCTTCTTTATGAAAATTGCCATTATTAAATCTATATTCATCAATTTCATAACTGTTATCTAATAATGATAATACGATAAAACCTGAATTAATATTTTTATTATGTGTATTTTTACATAAGCTGGGTAAATGAACTATATTATTTTTCTCGTCAATACAGTATCCATGACCGTGGCCTTTTAAGACTAAATCATGTTCTAAATTAGGATACCTTAATCCATACTGATCAGAATGGTATAACATTATGCGATGTTCATCATAAAAATTTATATATGTTTTTAATACTCCAGCATATTCTAAACCACGTATATTATAAGCTGTATCTTTTACTAGATGTGGAGCATAAATCTCTTTTTTCTTGTTAGATACTTTATTCATATAATCATGATTTCCTAGAATATAATATGTTTTGATTTCATCTGTTTTTGGATATTTTTCTTGTAATTCTTTTACTTGTTCATAGGCAATAGGACTTTCTATACTACGGTTTACATATCCTTCAATTATATCACCTGCATGAAGAATATATTTTATTCCATTTTTTAATGCAAAGTCATATACCCAATATACTAAATCATAATTACCATAAATACCACCTAAATGAGTATCAGAAATTATCATTACTTTATCACTGTCCACTTTATATTGGTCATAATAAGCGGTAAGAAATTTCTTTACATCAGGGTCTTGAAAATTATCTGACAAAAACTTGATAATATGTTCTTCTGCTATTTTTCCATCAATTCTTAAAATGTCCTCGATGCTACATCCTCTTTTTACTAAGTCTGTAAACCTTATTGAAGCTTGAGTCAAATTATTAACACCTGCCTTATTATCTCATATTTGTTTGTATATTGACATAATTTATAACATTAATCATTTTTTAATAACATATCTTTGTATAATTTTACTTGTTCTAACATGTGACCAATATTACCTTCTCCAGCATATTTTGTCATATCAAAGAAGTTTTCATTAATATCAATCCAATATAGTTTGTTTACTTCTTCTACTACTTCTATTTGTTTATTTAATTTACCAACATATACTTGTAACTGTAAATCACTCATTTTATATTCAATGTTCATTAAATTAGTTAAAACAATATCTTCTCTTTTAATCCCAGTTTCTTCTTCTAATTCTCTATATGCACTATCAAGACTATTTTCTCCTGGTTCTACTTTTCCACCTACTAAATTGAAAAGTCCCTTATATGGATCTTTTTTTCGTAAACACATCAGTATTTTATCTTCTTGTTTGTTATATACAATACTAACATTCATTTTCATATGCATCACCTAAAATTATTATATCATTAATATAAAAATATTCATAACTTTTGATTGAATATTTATAAACTTCAATAATTCTTTTAATTTTGGTTTCTCATATAACTATATATTTTTAAAATATTTCTGTTAATAATGTAGTATCATAGACTGCACTAGTAATTGTACTTTTTTATTACTGATAGGGTTAAGTCCATATTAATATTGAATTTAATATTATCTGCTAAGGTAAATATTTTAGAAACATTTAGTTTTAATGTATCATTATTCATTTTTTTGCCTCCACTATAATATATTGAGATATAAAAAAACTTTTATTTATACTGGTTTAATTCTATTTTTGAGTGGGATAAAAAGGAGTGGATGAAATCTAGCTTATATATTTTTTAAATAATCTTCAATATATTCTATACAATTTTCAAGCATCTTATCTAGTTCTCTTTTATTTAGAACTTTATAGAACAAAAAACTATTTATTCTATATTTATTAGGACTATCACTTTCTAGATTTATTTTTTTAATATATTTTTGCAAGAAGTTTTTATCAAAGTTCGCTATTTTTAAATTTGAAACACTATTTAGACAGTTATAACTTTCAAATTTTGTAATGTATTTATGTTTTAATAACCATTTATCATATTTCTTGAAGTCGCTTTGCTTATATTTTTTTATGTTTTCAGAAATTTTACCATTCTTTAGCTTTACAGAATGAGGTATTCCTTTTTCATCTAATAGACAATGATTCTTGAAAAAATAATCATTATAAAATCTATCAGTTAAAAGATGTATAAGGTATCCTATCATTACTGGGTTATCCAATTGATTTTTATAGTCTTCTATAAACTTATCTGGATTTGCTAATTCACTATCATAAGTACCTTGTTCTTGATAATGAGATATGTCATGATTTCTAGAGATAGTTAAATCTGGTAACACACTCCCTATCATAAGTGAATCTAAATCTTTATTTAATTTTTCATTAACCTTTTTAGCAATGGCTAAATGTATTTTGTGACTTGGCATAATACTCTCCTATTTTAATTTTGTGTTACTTTTTTCTTCTTTGATATTTATTATTTGTATCTTTTATTAACATGACTTTTCTTTTTATTATTTTATAATCTCTATAATGTATTTCTGGGCTAAATTGAAAAGTGGTTAAATCTACTATATTATCATCTATAATATTGAAATAATAATTAAAAAATCGACTCATTTCTGAATCGATTTATATTTTTATATGGGGCGATGAGAGTCATCTTTTAAAATAGTTAGATAAAAATCGATTCCTTGTAGTGTATGTTAGCTCTATTTGAAGAAGATTTCAAGTATGTTTAAATAATCTATTCTTGTTCTTCAAAGAAATTTATTGAATTACCCAACATTGATATTGCCTCTAAATATGGAAAATCATCATATTTTGGCCTTCTAGTAAATAAATCTTTATATCGCCTTATGAAAACTTCTTCTAAAGTTTCATCTTCTTGTACTCTTAATATTTCCTTAAACCAATTTTCATATACATTATCGTAGTCAATATATGGTATTGAACTCAATAGTTCTTTTATAAATGCTTCACTTTCACCATTGATAAATCGATTATATTCCTCAATGTTTTTTATTTTCAGTGCTAATGCAATTGGCAGTAGCATATCCGCTTCAAATATATATCTATTTCGATTAAAGTCATTTTGATAATTAGTATATGGTTCAACGATTCTGTACATAGACATATATTTATTACACTCTCTATAAGAAAAATGTAAAAGATTAAATAATAATGCTGACATATTTTCTGGTAAATATGTTGAATTTATAATTTGGCAATGTCTCTTTAAATAATTATCAAGATTTTCTGTTTCAAGAGTAATAACTGTATCATAAATTTTATTTAAATATCCATATCCATCAAATTCATTACCATAATATTTTCTTATAGTATAACTTAACTGCTTATTATTTGTCACAACAACAATAGTTAATTTTTGATTATTATAAAAATGTTTTAATGTTTCTAACATTTTTACTGCATAATCAGGTCTACATCTATCTAGTTCATCTATAATCAAAAGTAATCTGCTATCATCATTTAATATTCTATTAAACAATTCATTTACTGCACCAATTATTTCTTCTACAGTAAGTATATTTTTTGATAGCTCTTCAAATGAATTTAATTGTTCAAAACATTCCTTAGAAATTATTCCAAAACTTCCTTTATCTATTATATTTAATAAAATAGTTTTGACACTTGAAAACATCCCCTCTGGATTTTCTATTTCTTTCCTATATTGAGGGTATTGATCTAGAATATTGTAAATAATAGACTCTAGCGGGTCTCCATGATTATCATTTTCCCAGGCATTATAATAAATAGGTAAATACTTATTAGAAAACTGTAGTATTTTTTCATAATCTTTATGATTTTTTATATATTCGATATTTTCTGCATTTTCACAAATATATTTTAATTGCTTTACAAAAAAAGTCTTTCCTGTTCCCCACTCACCGTCTATTGACATAAGAAAATTCTCATTTATATTATTTAATAATTTCATCAGATTAATTAGTTTTTTATTTCTTCCTAACAAATCTTCATTGATAGTCGCTTCGATATTATCATCATCTGGTATCAATTCATATCTTTTCATTAAGTACTCCTTTCTTCAATATTATTTATTAAGCATAATATATAATTTCTTAAAATCTGTAAATTCTTTCTCAAACTTTTCTGTATTTATATTTTTTAAAATGTTGTTTAATTCTTTCTGCATCGGCATAATCAATTCATTAAATTCTTTTGAATTTAAAGGTAGAATTAATTTTGAAAGATTCTTTATATTAAATTTGTCAAAGTTAGGATTTAGAGTTGGATTTAATTTTTTATATAACTTATTTTTCTTAGTAGGTAAGAAACTAGAATATTCAGAAAGATTTTTTGATAATTCATCAGAAACTACTAGTAACTTTTTATAAATATTTAATACTGGATAATGAAATAACACTTTTTTATGTTTCGAAACATATATCGCTTTATACATATCAAAATAGCAATTGAAAATATTATTTTTTATTTTTCCTTTGATAACAAAATACTGACACAGTGCTGTTATAATTGAAACAATAACTCCAGTAATAATACTAATTAAAATATTGTAAATAAATTCAGAAACAAAGTAATAATAAACTCCTAATGGTATTAAAATAATTAATATAATAGATAATATGATGGTGATAATTTTTGACTCTTTCATATGATCTTCTTCAATTTTAATTATTAAAATCAATTTCTACTAAATATTTATATTTTTCATATTCATCATAATTATCTAAAAACTCAATCCAACTGGTAGAATCGCTTTTATTACCTTTATATCCTAATTCACTCTCAATAATCATATTAAATTCGTGATATACCCTACTGTCTTTTATAGCATTATTAATTGCCATATGAATATCACTTTCATGATCCTTGTCAAATAAGACAATTACTTTAATTCCTAAATTTTCAAAAATATTTATAAATGGTAAATAATGAGGTTTTCCATAACAATGAAATATACTATACTGCTCATATTGTTTTCCATATTTATATAACAATTTTTTTAAAAACAACTCATCATTAATCCCTTCAACAATATAAACATTTTTAGAAAATAATGTTTCAAAAAATTCTTTTTTATGCAATTCAAGTATATTATTTTTTAATGTTTCTATATCATAATAACTTCTAGATTTATGATTTATATTTTCTAAATTGATTGTTGCAGGAATAACAACAGCTTTCTCAAAATCTATTTTTTGTGGTCCCCTAAATTCTGGATCATTAAAAATATAAATATTCTTAAAGTCAATATTTAATAAATTTAGTAATTCAGGAGAATGTGTTGCTACACATACTTCTTTTGTTTCACTTAATTCATTTATTAACCTTGCAGTAATATGTAACATTGACGGATGAGTATGATTTTCTGGTTCATCTAAATAAACGTATTTTTTATTGCTGTGTTGTATTAATTTTAATAAAAACTGTAACTTTTGTCCACTTCCCATACTATTTTTCAAATCATCTGCATTAATTTTTACCGTTTTTTTATATTCCTTCGTTGGTGTAGACGCTATAACATCTTTTTTTCTTTGCTGCTGATTTAAAGCTAATACTTCATCCATGATATCATTATACATTTGCTGATTTTCTTCTATACTTTTATCAACTAAAGTTTCATAAGCTTTTTTTGCATTTTCAACTTCATCATTACTTAAAAGTTCTTGTATTATATAGTCCATAACAAAAGAACTATTTACTGTATCTTTCATTTCATCTGCAAATACTAATTCCGAACTTAATAATATATAATCTTTTTTTTCTAAATCTTTTATTTCTTCCATTATCCTATGTGTTTTTCCATAGCCATTAGGACCAATATAAATTCTTAACATTATTACTACCTCCTACAAAAAAAGCGCAGTACAAAACTACAAAGCCTGTACTAGCGCTTATATAAATATATTATAATAAATTTTTTTACTGTTTTCAATAATACAAAACATTATTATTTTTTAGTTTTTTTGAATACCACTCAATTAATAATTAGTAACTAAAATCTCGATTGTTTTAGTAATATTTCCTTCTTGTTTATGATAGTTAGAATTATTATAATTACATTGAATTATATGAACATTATAATTATTTTCTTTTATCCATTTATTTAAAATGACATTTTTATTTCCTTTATGCTCAATGACATTTGATAGAGCAAATTTTATATTGCTAGCATCTAAACTTTTTAAATAAGCAAGCAAGTCTATTTCATCTCTTTCAGTCCAACCTCCATTCTCGTTATAACTTGCTGTACCTAAAAAGTATGGTGGATCACAATATACAAACGTATCTTCTTTATAAGGAATAGAATATTTTCTAAAATCTGAGCATATAAAGTCAATATTTTGCTCTTTAATTTTTTTCATAAATTGTCTTAAATTTTTTCTTATAGAATTATTAAAATCTCTTTTGCCAATTGGCATATTGAATTCATTACTAGAATTAAATCTAATTTGATTATTAAAGGAATAAATTATTAATGTTAGAAGCATCAAATCTTTTTTTATTGATTTATTTTTAATATTATTATAATCATTTCTTAATTTTAAATATTGTTCTTTATTGTATGATCCTAATCCTTTGTCACTTGTACAACCATATTCTTTATATCCATTTAATAATGAATTACTTAATTTATATTTTGAAATTATTTTTTCCAGAGAATCAACAATATATTCTTCATCATATTTCTTCAAATCATTCATAATACGTATAATTTCTTCTTGTTTATCAATACAAATAATCTTTTCTGCTTTAGCATTTACACCAACATTTGCTCCACCAGAAAATAGATCTATAAATGTTCCTATTTTTCTAGGAAAAAGTGGGAGCAATTGATTTATTATTTTATATTTTCCTCCTGTATAATTTAAAGGAGACTTAACTTTATCAATTTGAGTAACTACTCCTTTTGTTTTTTTATTCTTAGTTTTTCCAACTTTACATACAAATAGTCGTTCTTTATGTCCATCAATGTGAGTTTTTCCTGTATTAAATTGGTTAAAATCCGTTTCGTATACTGTAACTTTCCCTCTTTTGGCTAAATCATTTAGTATATCTTCATCACTAATTTTTGCTTGTGACCTTCCAGCTCCTTTTGTACCCATATTATTATAAGAAACAATTATATATTTTGCATTAATGTTTTCTATTAAATCTTTAAAAACTAATGGTGCAGATACTGAGCAATATTTACTTTTTACATTATCTACATTAATTTTTTTTGCAATACCATGCACTTTTTTCTTTTCCCACATGGCAACATTTTCTAATAAATGGTAAGCATCAGAATATTGTCGTGAATTATATGGAGGATCAATGTATACTAGGTCTGCTTTAATATTTTTTACTAATTCATTAGCATCTTCATTAAAAACTTTATTATTTTTATTATTTGTATTTGACTTTAAATCCAGCATACATAATTCTAATTTCTTTTCTAAATTTCCGTTTTTCCTATATGCATCATAATGTCCAACTGTATTAGCAATTTTATCCATCGCATAAATTAATGATGTAATTAATATTGCTTTTTCACGTTGATTTATTTTTCTTTGCAAATAATTTGTTTCAATGTCTTCTCTTATAAAACCTATTTTTTTACAATTATCTTTACTAAAATATGTTTCACTAAAATTTTTTGAAAAATAATTTTCTTTGATATCAGATATACTATTATATTTTTCAATATATTTTTTTATTTTTTTTCTATCAATTTTTTCACAACCAAACCATGCTAAAAATGATAGATAGTTAGATTTTAAAATGTCATTAACATATATTTTTGTTTGTTGATTATTAAAATGATATCCAACGTTACCTGTCCCTGCAAATAAATCTAAAAAAGAAGAAAAAGTTATGTTCTCTTTCTTTATAACTTCATCAATAAAGTTTAACATTCTAGATTTACTTCCTATGTATCTTCTATTGTTAATTGAAATTGTTTTCATATAGTTCATCTCATTTCCATTTTAGGCATCTTATTTTACATATTGTATTATAGCAAAAAAAAGATAGCATCACAACTATCTTTTATATTTTTTCTAATATTTCTTTTTGATACCATATTGGATCTGGAGTTGTTGAATGATATGCACTGTCAAACCACTTGTATATATCTTCATATTTTATATCATTAACAAGAAATTTATTTATAATTTCAATATCTATAGGAATGATTTTTAAATTATTAATATATTCTTCATTTCCTTTGGGATAATACGTGTTTCTTACTCCTCTCATTCCTAATATTACGTTTTCTTCTAAATTACTTGCTACAAATATTGCATAATCAGATGAATTGCCTGTTTGAATTATATTAGTTGCCAAATGCCTAGGAACAGACTCTAATTCCATTTTTCTTTGTCCTGTTGATTCAGATAAAGTTGCTTCTAAAATTAAATCATGTTTAGGATAAATTGATTTATTATACTTATAAACTATATCAGCCATTCCTCCACCGGCATGCGTTTTAGGAAGCAAATCTGCGTCTAAACTTAAGTTCATATAATCTAATATATTTCCCTCTTTGCCACTTATTCTATACCAAGCAATTGCTAAAACATATTCAAAAATTGTAGGTACTGTCGCATTATCTGTTACATATTCTGTTACACTTTCATCTTCTCTATTTCTTATTTGTTGTAATAATCTGATAAGGTCTGCCGTTTTAAATTTACTATCTATTAATTTATTAAACTCTTTTAACTTCTCAGATTCAACATAATTTTTAATATTATAAATTGTTAAATCTGTACCTAAAGATTTATTAATATTATTTACAACGTCTTTCATATTAATATTGTATTTGATAGAAATTCTTTCTATAGGCACTAAACTATGAAATAGTTTCATATATTCTGCTGAATTAAGGAATTTTTCTTCTAATAAGTCATCTATGATATTTTCAAAATAATACTTTGCTAATAAATCTAATTCAATTTTATCTTCTTCAAATTTTATTATATCAGTTAAAGAAAAATATCTTTTGTTTAAGTCGAAGTATTCTTTCAAATTAACCTTCCATTTAAAAACATGAAGCTTTTCAAAAAATTCCCTTTTAAAATCTATAATATTTTTTTGTAAAGATAAAGATATCTGTTTAAACTTTAAATCAAATTCTTCATCAAATTGTTTTGGCTTATACCCAAAAAACAAGTAATCGTTCCATAACTTCTGGGCATTTCCAGAAATTTTTTTGCAAGCACTATATAAGTCATTATATTTATCTAATCTATTTATAAAATTTTCATGTTTTAAATGGAATACTAAATCTACTAATATATGGTATAAATTATTATATGGCCAATCATAGGTGCGACTCTTCCTATTTAGCCCAATTTTTTCAAATGTTTTTTCGGTAACAGGATAATCTTCCCTAAAAACCTGCCATGCCTGTAAATAATTAGGCATATCGTAAATCTTTGTAGTAATTATAGTATCTATATCTATTCCTAGTCTATTAGCATTAATTCTCTCTATCATCTTCTTGACATCAAACATATTTTTACATAATGGTAATAAATAAGTGAATTCATCATATGTTAAATAGCCTAATTTTTCTATCATATAAATCAGTGCAATAAAAGGTTTTATTTGTAATCCATCATTTGTAATTTGAAGTTTTAAAAATTGCAATAAATAATAGTAACTATCTTCAGGAATTAGAAAAATATTATCTTTTTTTATCTTTTTATTTAATAATTCTTCAATGTGTACACCTACTTCAGTAAGTTTTCTATCACTAGTTAAAACTCCTATATCAACTAATCCTGAAGTTTTTTCTCTAGCATCTTTATCACGCCTCTTTGCATCCCCTGCTACAAAATCTTTTTCTTTTAAATAATTATAATACTTTTCTTGTGTATCATTATTCCATTCATTATCAGAATTGATATTCCAAAACTCTTTTAATAACTGCAATTGTCTTTCTATTTTATAATTTAATTGACTTGTTCTAAAACTAGTAGTTCCAATAGACCAACTATAACTCTTAAAAGCCATATATCAACACACTCCATTTGTTTCATTGTATCAAAATCTTTTTATTATGTCTATAAAAGTCATTTAGAAGATTTTTATAAATCCCCATGTATTATTAAATTAACTGACTCATAATCATCATAAATATCATTAGTAAATACAACAAGGCCACTATCAATTATTTGAAGTTCTGTTATATTGGAGTTATCTTCATTTACAGATTCCATTCTTTCTTTTTTTGTTCTATCATATTCTTTCTCAAGTATAGCATCATCACATTCTTCTTTATTTTGTTGTGAATCAATAAATGTCATTATTTCTTAATCTATTAAATTATTAATCTTATTAATAAAAGACTTTATTATTTTTAATTGTTGACAATCAGAAAAAATTGCAATTACGAATAATAAATTTAGTTATGTTTCTATTTTTGTATTTTTTAATTTCAACCAAAATTCTTCTGAAGTAAATATTATTTCTTCTAAATTACTAAATATTTCAATTTTTACATATTCTTTTAATTGAATATCCCTGGGAATTTTTAACTTTAGTTTTACAAGCACTTGAAAATTATCATAATCTAATTCTATAATCTTATTTTTGCATTTCCAATCAATTTTATCGTTTAACAAAATATTATTCAAATCATTTATTCAGTAAATTCTACACTAATCAAGAAAATCATCTAAATATTCTTCAATTTCAACCTTTCTCTTATCCTTTTTTATAATATTAATGCATTCCTCTAAATATTGAATACAATACAAATATTTTATTTCTTGTTTAGAATTAATTTCTTGCTTTAATTCTTCCAAAAAACTTATTTTTTTATCTATAAGTGGCAACCTACTTCCTGACCATGGTTCTCTTAAAGAAAATAAATTTATTCCTTCTATTATTCTTTCATCCTCTGAATGTACTAATAAAAATAAAATTAAATCTTTTCTAATCAATGCTTTTTTTGTTCCTATAACTCTAAATACATCTTTTAAATTATTTGCATTAGTCAAATTATTTAGTATATATTTTTTAAACCATTTAATTTGCTTATCTTCATATTTATTGTTTTCAAATAAATGATATAGGCTTAAATAACCCAAATATTCTTCCTTTATCGCATCATATGTTTTTAAAATTAAATTCATATAATCTTTATCATCCCATAAATAATTAATTATTTCACGAAGCTTTCCGGAATTGTAATTATCTTTTTTAATTAGTTTATTAATAAATTTAAAATTATTTTTAACAAGTAAATAACCTAAATATCCACTATGATCTGCAAAATGGGATGGCAAAGTCATTATATATAATTCTTCTAGTAAATGTTTATCATTAAAAGTATTATATATCTTTTGTATTTCGTCAAAATCTTTAGGAATAGCCAGATATCGTGAAAACAAATTTAAATCATTAGATTTAATAATTTGCTTTGTATAAGTATTTAATAAATTACAATCAAATTTACTATATTTTATAATCACACTAACGTTAAAAGTATATTTTACATTATTAGTTTTTTGGTTAGAAATAAATTTTTTTACAATATCTAAATAGTTAATATTTTCTTCATAATTTTCTAGTAAGCAAGATAACACATAATATTTATAATCAAATTCATTTATTAATATTATATCCATAATAGTATTTTTCATATTTAAATTCGCAAACGAAATTAAATATGAGGGATATGATATAAACGGGCAATTATTTTTGATATAAAGCGTAAAAACTTTTTCAAAATAATTGTCACCTTTTTTCTTAATACTTTCAAATAATATTTCTAAATTTTTATTAATTTTCCAATCATCAACTTTAATATTGTTTCTTTTAATCTCATTTAATACATCGAAAATTTCTTGATAGATTAAATCATTGTTATCGTTTACTATATTACCTAATTCTGTATTATTTTCGTCTTTATCATAATCATAATTTTCTAAAATTTTTAGTAATTGAAATTTTTTAGACTCCTTTAAATTATAAATATTCTGTGGAATATTAACATGGTTTTCTGAACACATAGTTTTTATAAGATCAATTATTTTCCATTCTCTTAAGGTTGGCTTTTCCCATTTAGTAAATAAAACCTTATTCAGGTATCTAATATCCGATTCCATAATTCTATTTTTTTCTTCATTAAAAGCCCAAATAGAATAATCGTCAACAAATATACTTTCAAAATCCGGATATATACTTAACGTTTTTATTATTATATTCCAAATGTGATTTCTATATTGACACAATTTTGATGTATAATTCAAAGTGACATTTATAAATTCGATTGTTCTACTGTTCTTTCCTGGCTTTGTAATTTGGTATTGTGTTTTAAGACCTTTTGTTATAGCAGATTTAAGCATATGTTTATAAATTTCAGAAATATTTTTTTCTTTTACTTTAGAAAATAATTTATTAATTACAAATGATTCTATTTCAAATGATGGATCTAAATCAACCATTATCCAATAATCCACAATAGATTTTTCTATTTGATTATATATATTAGGATTTTTTTCTAAATAATTTAAAAGTAATTCAAATGCTATTTTATAATTTTCAGAATTTCGAATATCACATAATAGTTCAATAATAGGATCATTTAAAAACACATTATCATCAAACTGGACTTTTTCTTCCAATTGTTTTTGTGGAGCTTTTTCGATTTTATTTTTTATTATTAATAAAGTTTTAGATAAATTTAAATTATGAAAGGCTTTCAAAAATTCATCATTATCAAAATATTTACTATCCCAAAGCTGATTTATTTCATTTTTAATATAGTCAAATGTTTCTTCTGAATTAAAAATCTCACATATCATATTAATTGATTCAATAAATCTTCTCATAAATGCTGGATAGAGTTGTTCTAATAATACTGATATACTTATTTTCTTCTCTACTATTAAATATTTATATATAATATAGTTACTAAAATTTTGATCACATATTTTAATAGCTTCTTTATTGAAAAATTCTATCAGCTCTAAATCATTAAGTTTATCAAACTTTTCTATATCATAAACATTATGGTCTTTAAGAACTTTTTTTATTTGCTCATTCTTTATACTTAATGGTGATAATACAGATAAGTAAAATAATGTTCTTATTTCCATGTCACCTAACTTATTTTGTTCTATAATTTTATCGTAATATTCTCTAAAAACTTCTGAAACACTGTTAAATGATTCTACAGTACCATTCAATAATGCCTGTGCTGTCATTATTGCTATTCTCGGATTTCCATTAGCTATTTTTGTAATGTTTTTTTGCCATTTTAGATTTTGAATATTATAATTAGTTTTTAATATTTCAATGATATCATTATCTTTTAATTCATTTAATTTAAAAACTTCTGGTATAGTATATTCTTCTATCTTAGATAGTACTTCTTTTATAGCATATTCTCGAACTGTACCAATAACTTTAATTTCTTTATCGCTTATTGCCATTAAATCAATAAATGATTTTAAATTATGTAAATTATTGATATCGTCAACAAATATTAAATACTTTTTTTCTATTTCTATACTGTTTTTTATATCTTCATATATATCGTTATTATTACTTCTTACACATAAACAACAATATTGTTTTTGCAATTCTTTACAAACCTCTAATGCAAGTTTTGTCTTACCAATTCCTGCTTTGCCTGTTATTAATGTTACCTTTTTTGATTTATTGATAATTTCAATAAGTTCATCTTTTTCCTTCCTTTCTATATATTTAATTGAAAGAGGAGAATTTAACGAATAGTGATCATACCTTTTAATAAAAGTATCAATATCACTTATTTGATTTGTATCTACCGGTAGTTGAAAATATTCAACTGCTAGCGAATTAAACTTATCCTTGATATCATGTGCCATTGTATCTATATCTATTAATTCGATACTCACATCGTCAAACATATGAATAAGCTCTTCGTATTTGCCAGGAGTAATATTTGTACAAGTATGAAAACAAACTATTCTTTTTACTTTTTCTATTGAGATACCTGTTTTATTACAATCATGAGCTTCTGTTATGTCTTTTTTTATTTTTTTAATAGCATTCCTTTCGACAGTTCCATACATCAAAAGAGTATAAGTATTATCATTATTAACAATATAAGAATCGGGAATTCCGGAAGTAGTTTTGTCGGTTCCTTCTTTTGATCCAATATCATGTATTTTCGTAATATTATTTACTCTTGCATAATAATCGGAACATAATCTTTGATATGAACCTGGTGAAAGGCCTAAAATTCCTTGTTGAATTTTAGTAAAATTTGCCATTACACATCAACTCCTTAACAATCAATATTATACCAACACATTTCTAGCATTTTCAATATACTTCTTTGTACTTTTTGATGTCCCTAATTTTTTGAATTTTTAAGATTTTTATGTACATTTTCGAGAAGTCATTTTAAACAGGATAACTATGTCTGACAAACAACATCGCCAGTGACGAGTTTGACCGTATTATAAGGATTTTAGAAGATTGTAATTGTCCGACAATGTCTAAATTGTCTGACTTTTGTCTAACAGGATTTCTATCAAAAATGCCTAAAAATGCTTATTTGTCAGTCAGAAGTCTGACAAAATTAGCTATTTTTTTAAGATTTTTGAGGCGATTTGTACATTTTTTTGGAAATTTTAAAAATATTTTTAAAGGAAAAGTGTACATTTATTTCATTATTATTTTGAAATTTATGTACACTCTATTTTTATTTAAGATACTGCTATTACACCATAACCTAGATTAGGTTTGAAACCTTTTTCATCTTTGATTGGAATTATTTTTATAATTTCTTGTTGTTTATTTGGACTATAATCTAAATAAAAAGTTCCATCTTCTTCTCTCATTACATCTATTTCAAAGTACTCTACTTGATAATAGCTTTGTAATTTGTAAATGTAGTCTTCTATTTCTTTTTTTGTTTTTGGAGAAGATAAATTTGCTACTTTGGTAGTATCTTTGTAAGATACTGTTACTTCTTTATCGACGATACCTTCTGTAAATAAGGTACTATATTCTTCTAGAAATGACTTTCTAAAATTTACTTTTTCAATAACTACTTTTCTATTTTCATCATAGCTTAAATCTATGGTTTCAATATATTTCATACATAATTCTTGTTGTTTTTGTTTAGATAAATTATTCCATATGGATGACTTATCTAATAATTTATCATTTAATTTTACTTGCTTTATTTTATCAATATCTTTATAGATAGATGGACTATCTAGATTGATATCATCTATTGTTAGAACATTATTTTTTAAATTATTTTCTAATTCTTGTAGTCTATCATCAATGTTATTAACTTCTTCTGTAAATTCTTCTAGAGTGATTATACTAGTTTTATAAGCATCTTTTAATCTATTTCTTTGTCTTTTTAAAGATTCTATTTCTGTTATTGTTTGTTCTTTATGATTTGCTCCAAAGATAACTGGTGCATAGATTTCATGAACTAGAAAATCATACTCTACTAATTCATAGATGATTTCTTTTAGCTGTTTGATAATCTCTTTTTCATTTACATAGGTATGGCACTTATGACATCTATAATAAACATAATCGTATTTTTTATTACCACCTGGGCTTCTTCCTGCCATTAGAGTATGGCATCTTGGACAATATAATTTTTGTAAGAATAAGTAGTAGATTGTTCTTGTATAGTTTCTAGAGTTCTTCCCTTTTTGATTTTGACAATCAAACCAAGTCTCTCTACTAATAATTCCCTCTACCACATTTTCATAAATATGTTCATCTTTTTTACCTTTATGATAAACAAAATCACCACAGTATATTCTGTTGTTAATGATGTTTTCCACATGGGAATATAGCCATTTCTTATTTAAGGCATTTCGTTTATTTAAATCATTCATAATCTTTTGCAATGACCAACCTGATAAGTACTTATTGAAAATATCTATTACTACATCTTTGGTTTCTTCATCTGGCACTAGTTTCTTATTTACTCTTTTATAGCCTGTTAAATTCTTCATAGGAATATGACCTTCTTTAATTGCTCCTACTAATCCCATTTTGGTTCTCTCACTTGTTCTTTCGATTTCGTTTTGACTAACACTCATTAGTAGTCTTGATATCATTTTTCCATTAGCAGTCGTAGTATTTACTTCATCATTAGCACAATCAATATATGCTTCATTTTCTTCCAAAAATTTCATAATGAATTCCCAGTCATAAATACTTCTTGTTACTCTATCTAGTTTTAAAGCAACAATGGTATTTACTTTCTTACTTTTGATATCTTCTAATAATTCATTAAAAGCAGGTCTATCTTTCATGTTTTTGGCACTAATTCCTGCATCTTCATAGAATTTATAAATTTGATAGCCTTTAAATTTACACATGGCTTCGAGTCTTTCTTTTTGTTCACTTAAACTAAATCCTTCCCGAGCTTGATCCTCGGTACTAACTCTTAAATATACCCCAGCAATTTTATTATCTATAATCATTCCTCCTTTTTTTGCTTTGGTAAAAATTTTCTATAATACCATTATCTACAGTTCAAATGCCCTTTTCAAGAACAAAATCGTCCTTTTTCGTTCTTTTTCGGACATTTTCGTCCCTTTTAGTTTTTGGTATTTCTTATTACTTCTTCTAGGTCTTGTAACGATATTTTATGAGTAATGTTATTTTTACTAATATACATAATTTCATTCTTACCAAAGATTAAATATGTATCACTACCAATTTCCAACTTATAAGGCTCAATGTAAGCGATATTAGTCTTGGGTACAGTGATAATACTACCTTCCACTATTTTTAGTTTCTGACCATTAAATTTACCTAGGTTGTTTATCTTTCTTTGTAATTCTCTACTAATTTCTAACTTCTCTTTAATTACCAAATATTACCAATTCCTTTCTAACAAACAAAAAAATCGACTCATAAGAATCGATTTTTATCTTGAAGCCTTTCGACTTTTTATCCATCTGGGGCATGTTACACACAAACTTTTAGCCACTACATATAAGAAAAGAGCCATAAT
>URLC01000008.1 GCA_900548695.1 uncultured Mycoplasmatota bacterium | reverse complement strand
AATAAGCATCATACTTCTTATCCTTATTAGCCTGTTGAAGTTTAGATACTTGTGGCAAAGCCAAAATCAAAATTACACCCATAATCGCAATAACCACAACTAATTCAATTAATGTAAAACCAGATTTATTTTTCTTAAATTCCATATAATATCATACCACTAATACTATTATTTTACTACTGCTTTACTATGATAAAATATATACCTATTTGTCGTTTTTTGTCAATTGTTGCATTACAATTATTTTAATTTTTCTAAAATAAAAAATAGTACTTTTTGTACTATTTTCTTAAACCTAACTTTTTAATTACTTCACGATAACTTTGAATATCTTTTTTAGCTAAGTAGTTTAGCATGTTACGACGTTGTCCAACTTTCTTTAAAAGTCCTCTTCTTGAATGATAATCGTGAATATGTGTTTTTAAGTGTTCTGTTAAATCGTTAATTTCTTTAGTAAGAATTGCGATTTGTACTTCTGCTGAACCTGTATCTTTTTCGTTCTTAGCAAATTCTTTAATGATTACACTTTTTTCTTCTTTTGTTAATGCCATATTAACACTTCCTTCCTTTTATTATATTCACCAAAACTAAGTAAAAAGTCGGAAATTCTTTTAACTGGGTTTTGGTAGCACATATAATATACTATATTTTTTATATTTTGACAAGTCTTAGTTTAACTAATCACTAAAACGACGTAGTAGGCTATAAATATTCCTAACATTGTAAAAGCCTCTTTTTTAGAAACAACTTGTTCACTTTTAGCAAATATATAAAGTAAGAATGAAGTTAAGAAAACTGTTAAAATGTCACTTAAGTTGAAACTAGTTAATACTAAATCGCCGTAGATAGTTATTGGTAGACCTAATACAATACAAATATTAAAAATATTAGTTCCAATAATATTACCAATTGCCATATCGAATTCTTTCTTTTTAGCACTAGTAACTGTCATAAACATTTCTGGTAGTGATGTTCCAATTACAATTACAATCATCGTAATTATTTTTTCACTGATGTGAAGTTTTTCAGCTAAAGAAATGGCGTTATCTACAATTATATCACTACTCCAACTAATACAGATGATAGAACCTATTATTAAAAATAATATTAAAAGGATGTTTTTAAACTTTGGTTCTATTTTTTCACTACTATCATCTTTTCGTTTTGATAGTTGAATCACATATGATAAAAACATCATAAATAATAAAATTAGGATAATGCCATCAGCCCTAGAAAACGTGTTGGGCGTTAGAGGATTAAAGACGCTGTCTAACATTAAAATGGAGAATCCTGTCGTAATGATTAATAGAATTGGCAATTCTTTTTTTATAGTTGCATGTTTTACTTTTATTGGTCGCACTAAAGCAGCAAGACCTATAATTAAAAAAGTATTCACAATACAACTTCCTATCACATTAGCAAAGGCTACAGTTCCATTTTTACTAGCAACACTTTGAAATGAAATTGCTATTTCTGGAGCACAAGTTCCAAAAGCCACAATTGTTAAAGCTATTAGCATTTTGGGTATTTTTAGTTTAATAGCTAGTGATGATGCACAATCTACTAAGATGTCACTGGACTTTAAAATGATTATAAATCCTAATACTAAAAAGATTATTTCTAGCATACTATTCCCTACTTTCTTATTCATTATACTATAGTTTATCTTGGGTTTCTAGGTACATTCCATTGGTTTACTGTCAAGAAAAAAGAACTTTAACAAAAGTTCTTCCATACTCTTAGTTTTTCATTTTCCACTTGATAAATACCTAATATTTCTTGTTTTTTATTTTTAAAAATTACTTTATCTTTGATTTTATAAATATTAGGTAGTTTTTGACCAGTTTTTATTTTTCGCTCTATATTTTCTTTTACAATTACTACTGGATAATCTAGGACTTCATCTATAGTATGAAGTGTTAGTTTGCCTTTTTTTAAATCAGTTAAGGTATTGGTATTTTTGATTGAGACTTTTCCTTGTTTTGTTCTTGTTAAAGTAGTCATTGTCGCATATGTATTTAAGCTTTCACCAATATCTCTAATTAAACTTCTGATGTAGCAGCCTTTCGTTACTTTGGCCTTTATCATGAATGTATCATTATCACTTGATAAGAGCTTTATTTTCTTGATAGTAACTTCTTTTTTAGGTAATTGTACTTCTTGATTATTTCTAGCATATTCATATAGTTTTTTACCATTTACTTTGACTGCAGAATAGATTGGAACTTCTTGTAAATAAGTTTTTTGAAAGCTTTTTATTACCTTTTCAAAATCTTGAGAAATATCTACTCCTTTACTGTCTATTACTTTACCAGTAATATCTAGAGTATCTGTTTTTATTCCTAGCAAAACTCCTGCAATATATTCTTTATCTTTGGCTGTGATTAATTCAGCTATTTTACTTGCTGTTCCAACTGTTATAATTAACACTCCTTCAGCTAGTGGATCTAGTGTTCCCGTGTGACCTACCTTTAAACCAAAAATTTGACTTATTTCATTAACAACATCAAAAGAAGTCATATCTTTTTCTTTATTAATATAAAGAATACAAGCAAATTTAGTTAAATATTCTTCTAAGGTCATGTTATGATGAAACATGATTTTCGCTGGTATTTTACCAACATAGCGAATATGCCATGGTTCATATGGATAGCCTGTAATTTTTTCTTTTCCTTTCGGATATCTTAAAACGAAACCAAATTCAGCTAAATAACGATGAATCGTTTTAAATAGTTTTTCTTCTTTTGATAGAATTTCATTATCCCAACTATATTTACCATTTACTTTTAATGCTAAGTCAATAGCAAGAGCAGTATGATGTTCACTAGCTCCTATAGGCGCTACTATTTTATCCGCATAATCTTTACCATACGCTATTTTTATTTCATCATATATTTTTTGTTGATCTTCTTCACTACGATAAGTAGATGCTAAAGCGATATCTATTTTTTTGGTTGTTAAAAACTTTTTTAATGCTATGTAAGCATCATAAGTCGCTTTTTCTATTTGACATACACTTCCGTCTACTAGTTTGGTGTCTATTAATTCTATCTTTTTAAAATAGTTCGATTTGATTTTATATTCTTTATTTACTAACGTTAAATATTTTTTCATATACTTTTACCTCTTTTGATATTATAACACAAGAAAAAGAAGCATTTCTACTTCTTCGTGTATTCTTTCATTTTTACTTCTTTATATGCTGCAAAAGTTGGTGTCGTTAATGTATTTGTTGTTACATAATAATTACCATTTGATTCAACTATAGTATCTTTATTTAAAGCTAGTATCGTTGCTTCGGTTGTTTGAAAAAGTGTAGCATAATTCTTTAGATTTTCACCTTGATAAAGACTTTGGGTAGTATAGTTTTCTATTTCATCTATCGGTATGTGATAAGGAATTTTAATCGTTGATTGGTAATAGATCATATCACCATCTAAATCATTTATTCTTTTTATTTCTGACATACTACAATTAGCATCTGTTGCCAGTTGTGATAAGGTATCACCCATTTCTACTTCATAGTTTCTAACGAGAGTAATCGTTGGAGTTTGAACTGCCATTTCAGATTCTTGATCAGTTTTTTCTTCATAGCTTATCGTTGGTTCGTTGGAAAGAGAATTATCACTACTATTTTTAGCATAACTTGCACCAAAGACTAATGTAAGAGCAATTAGTGTAGCAATTGGTCCCCTATTTCTTATAGTATAGCGAATAGCCCCATCATCTCTTCTTATCTTCATATTATGTCCAGTGATAAAGGCCTCTCGAAAAAAGAAAAATACTCCTTTTTGAATCCTTCCCGCATTAGGAAAATATTTTTTAAAGTTCTCTTGGTCTTTTTTTCTACGATTTTTAGATTTGACTTTATCACGTTGATACTCTTCTTTTATTTGTTCTTTATAATATTCATAAATATCACGGCCATCAAAGAATTGATCATCCCAAGTTTCTTCATAATAAGCTTGGTTTTGATGATTTCTATTATATCTTTGATATTGATTAACACTTTCTCTATTATATCTTCTTGGTGCTTCCTTTTTTTCTTTAGCTCTTTCTTTTTTTACAGCTTGACGTCTTTTATGTTCTTGGTATGATACATTATATTCTTTTCTTTTTTTATCATTACGCAAAACAGAATAACTTTCTGCTGCTTTTTTAAATTGTTCTTCACGACGTTGTTGCTCTTCTTCACTTAAGTCTTTTGTCATATCTGGGTGATTTTCTTTCGCTATTTTATTATAAGCTTTCTTTATATCATCAGGAGAGGCTTTTTCATCTACTCCTAATACTTTATAATGATCTATAAATTTTTCCATGTTTCCCCTCTTTTGTTTATTTTGTTAATGACTTTTCCATATCATTTTTCATAGTGAATGTTTCTTGAGTAATTTCAGGAATTACTCTATAATTTCCAGAAACCATATAGATAGAATCTGCAATGTCTTCTATATAATCAGTTGCAAAGTTGCGTAAAGATTCCTTTTTAAAGCTACTACCAATATAGTTACTCATATCTTTTCCTAATAAGTCTTCATAATTTCCACTTTTTACTTTTTCTTCATCATAGTTAAGAACTAAAGCGTTGGCACCGTTATAAGAAATAACAGTAATATCTTCTGCCTTATAATATTTAGTTTCTTCCATGTTATTTGTTGGTTCTAGATTTTTGCGGATTGCTACATACTGTTTTTGTTCTGTTTGTGCTTTTTCTAAATATTTATCTTGTTGACCCAATTCAAAACCTGATATAAATTGCGAATTACCACTGTATTCTGGGTTATTAGAAATGGCTTCTTGCTTCGTTTCAAATTTACTTGCTGCTTCATAGCCTAGTGCTTGGTATGTTGCAACATATAAAACATTATCTTCAATATCAGTATCAGCAATTATACTTTCATCCATTGTTTTATAATCAGATTTAGTTATCTCTTGCCATTCAAGTTCTCTATTATATTCATTATAACTTGTATAATAAATCGTGTTATATTCTGGTTTATTATTAGTTCTTGTTTTATCATTATTATTTCCACATCCGGTCATAGTAAGAGTAAAAGCGATAGCTCCTGCTAACAGTTCTTTTTTACCGATTTTAAACTTTTTTATCATATTATACCCCCTAAAACCAGTCATATTATAACATATTTTCTCGTTTTTGGCAAGAAAAAAAGAACTTGTGTTCTTTTCTTTATTACTTACAAATTGCACCAGTAGACTCGTATACTTCTTTTATTTTTTCTAAAGATATTTTGTTATCTTTATTTAGTAACTGTTCAATAGATGAGTCTATCTTTAGTAAATCGTTGATGTTTATTTTACTGTAATTAATATCTGTTTTGCTAGTTAATGTGTCTCCTTCTATCACGATATCATAATTATAGTGTTTGATTCCGTTGAAATTACTATATAGATCTTCAATGGCTTTTTTGTAAGTAGCTAAGGTTTCTTTGGAAGTACTAGTTATTTTCTCGGTTGTTTGGACTTTATTTACGACGTCTTTCTGATAGTAAACTTGATAATTTAAATCTAGTTTTATTCCATTCATTGTACTAGTTCTTGTACAAACCATCTTCTCTTCTTTTGATGATGTGCAACCTGTTACTAGCACTAGTAACATTACTGCTAAAACAATCAACCCTTTTTTCAAACTCTCACTCCTCTCTTAACTAGATTATTTCATGATTTTTGTTTTTTGACAAGAAAAAAAGAAGAAGATTTCTTCCTTTTAAAATAAAGATAGTTGATTAGAATCAGGTAAATCTTTTAAGATACCCATCTCCGTCATTTTATCGATTAAAGTTTTTGATACTTTTCCACGTTTTTGAACATCTTCAATACTTATAAATGGTTGTTTTTCACGTTCTTCTACAATATTTTTGGCAACTGTATCACCAAGACCATCAATGGCATTAAATGGTGGATAGATTTCTGTATCATTTTTAGCGACCCAAACGGTTGCATCACTGTGATATAAGTCAACATTTAAGAATTTTATACCTCTAGCGGTTGCTTCTAGGGCTACTTTTAGACTTTCAGCTTGACCATTTTCTTTATTGGTTGCTTCATATCCTTTTACTTGAATATCTTCAATTCGAGATTTAATAGCACTATAGCCTTTAATCATAGCTTCTATATCTACATCTGTTGCTTTTGAAGAGTACCAAGAAGCGTAGAAATAAACTGGCATATGAACTTTATACCAAGCAATTCTAAAGGCACTAATAACGTAGGCTGCAGCATGAGCTTTTGGGAACATGTACTTAATTTTAGCGCATGAATTAATAAACCAATCTGGGATATTAGCATCCTTCATTGTTTTTTCATGCTGTTTCCAAGTTTCTGGGTCTTTTGATGCTTTTCCTTTACGAACAAACTCCATTATTTTGAAGGCTTTGATTGGCTCTAGACCATTATACATTAAATAAACCATAATATCATCACGACAGCCAATAACATCTTTAAATGGAACGATATTGTTAGCGATTAACTCTTGAGCATTGCCTAACCAAACATCAGTACCGTGAGACAAACCTGATATTTTAACTAATTCTGCAAAAGTTTTTGGTTTGGTGTCTTCTACTAGTTTAATAGTAAATGGTGTTCCAAATTCAGGAATTCCTAATGTTCCTGTATTACACATGATTTGTTCCGTTGTGACACCTAGAGCTTCGGTTGTTGTAAAAATGCTCATGGTTTTTTTATCATCTAGAGGAACTTTCATAATGTCCGTTCCTGATTGTAATTGAATTAAACGTAATTGAGTTGGATCCGAATGTCCTAAGATATCTAGTTTTAGAACATCTTGGTCAATAGCATGATAATCAAAGTGAGTAGTACGCCATTCAGCTGTTGCATCTTCTGCTGGGAACTGATATGGAGTAAAATCATAAACATCCATATAATCTGGAATAACAACGATTCCTCCAGGATGTTGACCTGTTGTTCTTTTTACTCCAGTACATCCCATGGCTAAACGTTCTACTTCTGCCGTTCTCATGTCCCCTAGCTCTTTTTCTTCACAATATCCTTTTACAAAACCAAATGCGGTTTTTTCTGCTACAGTACCGATGGTTCCAGCACGAAATACATTATTTTCTCCGAATAAGACTTTGGTGTAAGCATGTGCACTAGCTTGATTTAAATCAGAAAAATTAAGATCAATATCAGGAACTTTATCTGCATTAAATCCTAAGAATGTCGCAAATGGCATATCTTGACCATCTTTAATCATTGGAATGTGACAATTTGGACATTCTTTATCTGGTAAATCGAATCCTGATGAGTAGGTAGCTCCTAAGGCATTACCGTCAGTATCATCAAAAATACTTAATTTACATTTTGCACAACGATAATGAGCTGCTAGTGGGTTTACCTCAGTAATTCCCATTAAAGTGGCCACGAAACTCGAACCAACCGAACCACGAGAACCAACTAGATATCCTTCATCATTAGAGTGTTTCACTAGACGTTGAGCGATTAGGTAAATGGGATCAAATCCTCCCCCGATAACACCACCTAAGGACTTATCTAGTTTTTTTTCTAATTCTTCCGTAGATAGTTCTTCTTCGGTTGTTTCTTTTATATGCCTTCTTACTAATTCTTTGACTTCATCAACACCTTTTAATATTTCATCATGAAGCATTTTATGACTTTTTGCTATGAATTCTTCTTCATTTAATTGTTCTTTTTCTAGTTGTTCTTTTATGGTCTTAAATACAATGTCACCATATAATTCCGTTGAAATACGTTCTTCTATTGAATATGGTAAGGGATCTCCATACCATTCTTTCGCTTTATTATAAACTAAGTCCGTAACTACTCTTGGACAATCTAGATAACTTTTTCCATCATCACTTTTTACTCTTGGAGAAAAAGGTATTCCTCCTGTATCAATAATAACTTCAATGATTTCTACCATATCAGCAATTTTATTAGTATTTTCCACAACAATTCTATTAGCCACTTCTTCACCTAGAAATTTAAAGTTCTCTAACATTTCATCCGTAGTTCTAAAGTGATTGGATGGGATTTCTTTAATGTTATTTCTTGCTAGTGGATGTCTTCCACCACCTGGTACTTTTTGATTAACAATAATTTCACGATAAATTTTATCGTCTCTTGTTAAATGATGAACATCCCCTGTTGCGACGATAATTTTTCCAGCATCTTCTGTTACTCGCACAATTTTTTCAATATGAGCAGCTAATTCTACTTCCGTGCCAAAATCACCAGTTTGAATCATGTGATTATAGCATTCTAAGGGTTGCACTTCTACATAGTCATAAAATCTAATAATATTAGAAAGCTCATCTTCACTTTTTGATTTGGCTTCAATAAAAACTTCACTTTCATAGCAGCCACTTCCCACTAGTAAACCTTCACGATGGCGTTCAATTTCACTACGTAAAATTCTTGGTGTTTTATATAGATAAGTGGTATTAGCTAAAGAAATTATTTTGAATAAGTTTTTTAGACCTGTTTTATTTTTTACTAATAAATTAACATGATAAGCTCGACCATATTTATGAATTTCATCTTTACTTACCAATGTGTCTAATTGATCCATTGTTTCTATATTACGATTAGATAATTTCTTTAACATCTTATGAAAAACTAATGCCGTTCCTTCCGCATCATAATCTCCTCTATGATGTGCACTTTCATCCCATGGTACCTCATATCTTTTTACTAAAGCTGATAATGAATGTCTAGCATAAGTATTATCCATAGTTCTAGATAATTCCAAAGTATCAATTACTGGATTTTTAAAGGTGCCTAAATTATATTTTTTATATGCCATTTCCAAAAAAGATACATCAAATTTAGCATTGTGGGCAACCATTGGACAATCGCCAAACCAATCAATAAATCGTTTCACGGCGTTTTCTTCATTATCCTTTCCAGCTAGCATATCATCTGTAATATTAGTAACATCTACTATTTTTTGAGGCAAAGGACGTCCAGGATTAATTAATTCATCATATTTTTCTAGAATTTCACCATTTCTTATTTTGACAGCTCCGATTTCGATAATAGAGTCGGCTCCACCAGCATTAAAACCGGTTGTTTCAAAGTCGAAAACGACATAAGTTTGATCTAACATAACCTCACTATTTGGTCTTAAAACAATGTTAACACTATCATCTATTAACGTTAATTCAGCTCCATAGATTACTTTGAAAGGCTCTTCGCCTTCATTTAACTTTTTATTATGAGCTGTTACAAAATTAAAAACATGTGGGAAAGCTTGTACACCGTTGTGGTCAGTAATAGCTATTGCTTTGTGTCCCCATTTTAGAGCTTGCTTTAAGATAGCTTCATCATCGGCTACTCCATCCATTTGACTCATTTTAGTATGACAGTGAAGTTCTACACGCTTTTTCTTGGCATTATCAGTAATTACTTGTTGTTCTTTTTCAATCTTTAAAATATCTCTAGCATTTAAGACTAATTCTTTCGCAAATTGATCTTCTTTTGTATAACCTCTAATTTTATACCAAGATCCCACTTTTAATTCTTTACATAACCGTTTATATTCATCATTATCTCTTACAAATACTTTACAGTAAATACTATCAGAATAATCTGTTATTTTTAAAGTAATAATTTTAAAATCGGTTTTGCTTGATTCAAAGTAATCGGTCCCAAAAACGTAACCTTCTACAACGACATTATTATCTTCACCTAAAAGCGTTTTAATTTTAATTGCATCTTCTTTAATACCTCTACCAATTATACTATTAGGGTCTTTGGCTTCACGACGATAAGTTTTTTCTTTGGCAAGTTCTTTTACTTCAGGTTCTTTTTTTTCTGGTAGAGAAATTTTAACTTCTAAATCTTTTTTTATTTCAGCTAAAATATTTTCTTCATGGCGAAGAATAACCTCAATATTAAAGCGATAACCCAAATGTTTATATAAAGTATTTATTTTGTCTAGGCAATTTTCTAATCTTTCTTTTTCTACTTCTGTTGTTGCGGTTAAAACTAAAAAACCTTCTTCTATTTTTAACGCATCTTGATAAATTTCTAAAACTTTAAGTTCTTCTTTTACTTGACTTAAAATATAAGGATAATAACTTACGTAAGTATTTATATCTATTGTTTCTATATCCCAGATAAAAGTAATACTAGAGGCATTTTCATCTAGTTTATACTTTTTTTCTTCCATTTCCTCAATTATTTCTAGGGGTAGGGCTTGGTTATTGGTAATAAATACTTCCCAAGTATTAGTTTTTCTATGAATTTTTATTTTAGTTAATTTGGCACTTGAAAAATATGGATATTTTTCTTTATCCATATCTATCTTTTTTAATAATACTTCTATTTTGTCATCCATAATAGTCCCCCCTACTACTTATTTTATATGATTTCTAGTTCATGAATTTTTACAATATATTTTTGGTTTCTAATACAAAAATCAACGAATTCTAATAAGTCTTTTTTCTTTAATTCTTTTTCATAAGGATATTTATCAATATCAAAAGCTATTTTATCACGCATCATAAAACTTAACATTTCTTCTTTGTCAGCACCTAAGTACATTAACCAATACGGATACATTTGGCGCTTTAGATAATTTAAGCTAGGATCTCCTGTTAAATAATGGCTACGTCCAGTTAGTCTAGTGGGAAATTCATTTAAAATAGCTAATTCTATCGCTGCTTCCACGATTTCTTTATACTCTACTTTATAGTCTTTTAACTCTTTTTTTAAGATTTTATAAACTAATTCTACTAATAGCTTTATAGAGCTATCTTCCGTTACTTTTTTCCCTAATACTACCGTATTTACTTTAGCATCTTTCGCCGTAGTGATATCAATCATATCTAGATGATCACTTACTACTAGAATTTGGTATGCTTTACTTTCTAATCTAGTAATAGCTTTTATAATTTTTGTTGCTTCTTTTTTATTATCGTCCCAAATTTTTAAAACTTGATTACGATATTTTTCTGTTTCTTTTTTGATTTTTTCATATTCTTTTGTTTCTAAAACTATGTTATATATACTATCATCATTAGGGATAAAATTTTTAGGGTCTTTTAACATTAGGTCTTTATCTCTATATGTCATATTGTATTCTTTTTTATAATTAATCCATAATTTTTGTTTTAATTTATGAATTTTTTCACTAATAGATGCCTGAAATAATAAGTTCCAGATTAGTACATAATCATTTACTACAAACTTTAAATTCACGGCTATTCCTCCTACATCCTATATACATAATAATATAACATAAATTATAACTTTTTGAAAATATTTACAAAAAAATACTCAAAATTTGAGTATTAAAGTAGATTTTTATAAATAAAGTAACCGGCTACTATTAAAACAGCTAATATTATAATAATTAAAACTATTTTTATACCAATCGATAATTTTTTTTCTTTAAATTCATCATCCATTTCAAAGTCTTTATCTGATAGATCCATACTTCTTGTATAAAAATCAGTATCAGACTCATCCATGATGCTTCCTTGTTTATCACTACTTTTTTCTTTTAACTCTTGGACTTTATCTAATTGATCTTTATCTAGAATTTCTTTTGATAAAGATAACTTTTCTTCAATTTCTTCTGGTTCAAAAGAATTATCAGCTGAATCTTTTTCTGGTTTTTCCACTCTATCCATAACATTAGTAGCCATTAAATCACTTAAAAGATCTACACTTGTTGCTTGATCAATTTCTCCAGCCAAAGTTTTAGATGTGATGGTATCAATTAAATCACGTAATTCATTTTCATCTGGCTTGGTTCTTTCCACTTTTTCTTTACGATATTTTTCTAATTCATCTGGGTTTAGGCTGGCTAAAATATTATAATTAGTATTTTTTAATTTTCGCTTAGCTTCTAGTTCATCTTTTTTTGCTCGATTTTTTTTAGCCTCTTCTAAAACACTATTAATATCATAAATTCTATTTTCATGATCTTGATATAAGAAATTAAAATCATCTAGTTCTTTTTTTACTTTAGGTTCCGGAGTATAGTTACTGTATTCTTTCATTTGATGATACCCTTCTCTAGTACGATGATTTTTTTGAGCAGTACCTAAGTCAAAGGCATTTGCATTCGCAACATCAGTAAAGTTTGTGTACTTAGTATTATTCCCAATGTTTTGATATAACTCTTGATTTTTGTTTGATCTACGAGATGTTCTTATATCGTCTGCATTTTGATAGCGTTCCATTCTACTTCTCATACCGCTCACCTTCCTATATTTTAGTTTATCACAGCTTACTTAAAAACAAAAGATATAAATAATTCTTTACGTCAATTTATTTTTCTTGTATAATTAAGTCAAAGGAGAGATATTATGAAAGTTAAAGTTAATAGAGATACTTGCATCGGTTGTGGAGCTTGTGCTGCTATTTGTGATGATGTTTTCGAAATAGACGACGAAGGTCTTTCTGTTGCAAAGGTTGAAGAAGTTGAAGATAGTAAAAAACAAGAAGTACAAGACGCTGCTGATAGCTGCCCTACTGGAGCAATTGAAGTAGAAGAATAGTCTTTAGAACTTTTATTAAAAAGATATAGAGTAGCTATATCTTTTTATTTTTATTTGCTATACTGATAATAGAGGTGGTACTTATGGAGTGTCCTAAGTGTGGAAAATTAATGTCCAAAGATAGGCAACATACTTTTTGCACACATTGTGGTTATTTAGATCTAGGAGAACAAATTCATGGATATAAAGAAGAATTAGCTAGCGATTTAGAAATTTATTTAGGAAAAGATTTTGATAAAATTTGGAGGAATACCAATTGGTTTTCTAGTTTAATTTTAGGGCCCTTGTATCTTTGTTATCGAGGATTTGTGTTATTGGGACTTATATTAATGCCATTAGAATGGGTTTTTTGGAGTATTATTGCTAACTCTTTTTCTAGATTTTATTATGTTTTACTTTTTCTTTCTATCGTTATTTCTAGAATATTTTTTATGACAGTTAATAATATGATTTGTATTTATTTTTATAAACGACAAATTGCCAAAATTAAAAAGAAGTATCCTAATACTTATTTAGAGGAACTTAGAAAAAATAATGGTCATGTTAATAATTATATGTCATTATTCCTGGCTTTTTTAATTATACTATTAACTGTTATTTCTCTTATTTTCATAGCGGTTGATTTGTGGTCAGTTTAAAATACTTTGCGATGGTGGTGATGATATATGAAGTGTCCAGCTTGTGGTAAAAATATGTCAAAAACTAAAAATCATGTCTTTTGTAGTCACTGTGGATATTTAGATGATGGAAAGCAAATACATGGGTATGAAGAAAAACAAGCTAGTGATTTAGAAATTTATTTGGGAAGTAGTTATGATACTATCCTTAGAAATAGTAATTTTAGGTCATGTTTTTTGTTGGGTCCCCTTTATTTTTTCATACGAGGATTTATTATTTTAGGATTTCTTTTACAGATTATAGAAATTTATATTTGGTATTTTATTGTTTATTTTAGTGAAGCATCATATCTGATTTTACTTGGCTTTTTATTTACTAGAACTATTGCAATGATTACTTATAACCCTTTATGTTTGTTTTTATACCAGTTAAAAATCAAATATATTAAGAAGAAATATCCCACTTCTTATTTGACACATCTTAGAAAGAATTTTCATAATTCGATTAGTGGTCTTGGAATTTTTCTTTTATTATTTTTGATTGTTTTTATTGTTATCTGTTTTTATATTTTATATACTGCTTAAAAAAAATTCCCTCATGGGAATTTTATTTTTGACTTAAGGCGTAAACTTTAGCAACTTCTTTTGGTGTTAGTTTTCTAAACTCACCAGATTGTAAATCTTTTAAATCAAAAAAGGCTACTTTTTCTCTTTTTAATTTATCAACTTGGAAGCCTACTTTTTCAAACATTTTCTTTACTTGATGATTTTTACCTTCATGAATTGTTATTTGAACCATACAAGTATTATTTTTTTCGTTTACTTTTTTTAGCTTTACTCGGCTTGCTACAACTAGAGTGCCATCTATTTCTACACCCTCTTTTAGTTTGTTTATTTGTTCTCCTTTAATGATGCCATTTAACTTAGCCATATAAACTTTGGAAACATTATCATTAGGATGCATTAAAATATTGGCAAATTCTCCATCATTTGTTAACAATAGTACACCAGTCGTATCATAGTCTAGTCTACCAACAGGATAAATTCGCGCTTTGGTAGGAATTAGATCTACTACTGTTTTTCGCTTGTGCTCATCATTTGTTGTTGTGACTACTCCTCTTGGTTTATTTAAAATATAATATTCTTTTGGTTCTTTCTCAATTATTTGATTATTTACTTCTACAGTATCATTACTAGAGACTTTTGTTCCTAATTCACGAATAATTTGTCCATTGACTTTTACTTTTCCTGCTGTGATTAAGTCTTCTGCTTTTCTTCTAGATGCAATACCACTTTCAGCTATTACCTTTTGCAATCTTTCCATATGTTTTCACCTCTTTATTTTTATCATTGTTATAATCAATTAAATAGTTTCCTTGATAGCCTGTAAAACTACTTTGCATTTTAGAAAGTTCATCATGCATCGTATCAGGAATCTTGTCTTTTAATTCTTCAAATAAGATTTCATTTATAATTGTATCATATTCTTTTCGTTCTTTCGATAGTTGCTGTAAAAATAATAAATTATATAAATAAATATCAGCATTTTCATCTACTAATAAATCATCATTACAAAAATAGGAAATATAATAGTTATGACAATCGATAGGGTATTTTTCAACTTGCATGTTATCTAGATCACAAAGTGCTAATTCTCCTGTTTGCGATATTAAAATATTACTTCTTTTGATGTCTCCATGTATAATTCCTTGTTGATGAAATTTTTTCAATTTATCTCTTAGTTTTCTTAAGTCTTCTAAAGTTAAACGTCTCTTACTTACATGTTTTATTTCTGTCATGTCATAACCTATAATCACATCTTGATAGCTTAATGTACTGATTGGAGAAACTACATTTTCTAAATCTATGTTGTATAAATATGTTAACTTTTCTAACTTATTTTGAGTCATTTGATAATATTTTTCTAAATCTTCTTTTTGTTCTTCTAGTGGGTAGAAAAATACTTTTCTTACTTCTCCATAATTTTCACTTGGAATGATCATTCCTTCCCCACCAAATAAATTCGTTTTTATTTCAAATAGATTATGAAACTCTCGTTCCGTTAATTTCTTGTTAGGTAAACTTCTTGTCATAAAATCACCAAGCTATATTATATCATAAATCCTTCATGAGAAAATATTTTTTAGTTCTAAGTGGTTTTATTATAACATATATTACACCTTTTAGTACTTTTGACATACATTATCATAAAGGAGTGTTAATATGATGTATTCTAATAATTGTGCTGTATCCGGTAATTCTATGCCAAGTAGTTGTTCTACTCCGGTTTGTGAAATGCGAGGATATGATACTATGCCATATACTTCAACTACTGTTAGTCCTGCTGCTATTTCTAATATGGGAATGCAAGGAGTTCCTGTTGATGATGGTGAACGTTTCTTCTTTGCGCCATTTCTTCTTGGAGGACTTGCTGGAACGGCATTAGGCTATGGTATTGCTAATAATCGTCCACCTTATCCTGTCTATTATCCACCAATGATGATGCAGCAACCATATCCTATGTATACTACTAATTACTATTACTAAGGCTAGTTAGCCTTTTTATTTTGCTGGTAAAAAAATATTAACTTTTGTACCCTTACCTAATTCAGATTTATATATCATACTGCCGTGATGTTGCTCTACTATTTCTTTTGATAAAGCAACACCTAAACCAGTACCATTTTGTTTAGTAGTATAAAAAATCTTGGATATTTTAGACAAAGTCTCTTCTGTCATACCTACGCCATTATCTTCAATGCTGATTTTTACTTCATCTTTTAATTTTTTTATTGATACTTTAATTATTAATTTTTTATTTTTAGCACTAGCTTCAATTGAGTTTTTTATCACATTGATTAATACTTGTTTCATTCTATTATAATCTAAATTTATATATAATTCTTCTAATTTCATGCTGAATTTAATCACTGCTTTATTTTCCTCTAATAATGGTTTTAAAGTATCTTCTATGTCTTCTAATAACATGACTAAATCCACTTCTTCTAATTCTATTTTTAATTTTCCATAATCAGAAAAGTCATTAATAACTAAAAGCGTTCTATTAATTTCATCTTTAATAATTGGAAGATATTTCTTTAATTTTTCTTTTTTGTTTATATCTAGCATTTCTAAGTAACCTTTACAGACAGCTATCGGATTTTTTATTTCATGAGTTAATTTAAATAAAGCCAGTTTCAGTTCTTTTTCTTTTGCTAATTCTTGTAGTTTTTTATTTTTTTCTATTACTTTTTCTCCTTCTTCTAATAATGCTAATATACTCATCATGGTAATGATAAAAATTAAAATAATAAATAGCAAATATAATGCTGTTATGATTGAAGTTTTATTTATATCTTGTAAATATAAAATACAAGCTATTAAAAATGATTTAATACTAATAAATATATTTAAAATCGTGTAATGATTATTTTTCCTTTTTAGCATATAAAAATAAATAGCTAGATAAATACTATATTCAATTATTCCAAAAACAATTGGTGTATTTAAAACTAGATGATAGTAATAAATAGTAATCAAGGATAACAATACTATTAAAGTGTGTCTATTTTTTAGAAAAGCTATTAATAAGGGAAAGTTAATAAAAACTAAGTTAGCTATAGAATCTTTACTTGATGAGTAGCGAATAATTAAAAACATAGATGAAAAGCAAGCTAAATCAAAGAATAACTTTTGTTCTTTTACATTATTACTGTAATTGACATATATTTCATATATTAGAAATGGAAAAAGTAAAAATATTAAATTTATGATTAGAGATTCAAAAATCGACATAATTATCACCTATATTATTGTAGAATTTTTCTATGTCGAATTTTGTCGAAATATGGGAGTCTTTTTTTTAAAATAATGTTCACTAGCCGTTTACATACTATTTTTTTTACTTGTTTCATAATGAATTTGTGGTGATTACTATGTATGAAATTAATATTTATGAGCAAGTTTCTAGAAATATCAAAAAGTATAGAAAAGAAAGAGGGTTGACTCAAGCACAATTAGCTGAAGCAGTGGGTGTTTCACACGAGTTTATTCGAAGAATTGAGTCGAAAAAAGGGAAAAAGACATTTTCTTTTGAAACTGTTTGGAATATTTCAAAAGTTTTGAATGTCGGTTTAGATAAATTAGTAGAAATCGATCCCGAAGAATTTAAAGTTCAATCTTAGGTTGAATTTTTTTTTGCAAAAAAAACGGATTATTTTAATCCGTCAATATATTTTTTTAATTGTTTTGATTCTGGTCCTAAAATAATTTTTAGTTGATTATCTATTTCAACAATTCCTTTAGCACCTAATTTTTGTATTCCTTCTTTATTAGCTTTATTAATATCTTTTAAAGTTACTTTAAATCTGGAAAGATTGATTTCTGTATCAATAATATTTTCTTTTCCACCAAGTAATTCAACTAATTTATTGAAATCTAAGTTAGCATCTTTTTTCGTAGCTTTTAGTATTGCCAATAAAATGATTAGAAGGACTACAATTATAATTAAATATTGCATATTCTTTCACCATATTCATTATACTATACTCTAAATAAAAAAGAAAGTATTATTAGTTGCTTTCTTTTTCTAATTTGCTTTTATAAATTTCTAGACCACCATTTAATATTCTTGATAGTTCTTTGGAGTCATTTGTATCATATCCCATATGAAGAATTTCTTCAATTTGATTATGATTAAAAGCATGAACTGTATCTGGATCTATGACTCCTTGTGGGTATGGACATGATCCATAATCATATAATTCTTTTTTGTTCGTTTTTGGAAAAACACAATATGAAGTAATCATTACGGGAGTATGTCCGCCCTTTAGCATTACTGTAGTTCCTATTGGTAAAAACTTTTCTGGTACTTTTTTATCCATTTTTATATCCTCCTATTCCAACTCTTCTTTTTGAGGGGCAATAATATTATTATCTTCATTAATTATTACATTTGCACCATCATCTAATGTTAATTGATTTACAGTACCCGCTTTATATTTAGGTGTTTCTGTTATCAATTCTTCTTCATCATTTGACTGATAATCATAATTATCATTGGCTACTGGTTTATATTCTCCTAAGAATGATGATTGATTATCATTTTCGTCTTCATAGTATTCGTTATCTTCGGCTCCCTTTTTCTTTTTGATATAATGAACTCCTGCAACTCCAGCAGCGGCAGCTGCACCTACTCCTAATACGGTTGGAATTACTGCACTTACTCCACCATTAGATGTTGATGGAGTTCCTGTTTTTCCTTTATCAATACTAATTACATCTAAACCAGCATCGTTATCTTTACCTATTAATGTTGGTTCATCATCTAATATATCAATTCCTGGCTTATCTTCATAAGATAATCCGGCATCAGGTCCAGTTGGTCCACCAATATTATTGTGATTATTATTAAAACCACCCATTACTGATCCTGTATAGTTTCCACCATTATTTGAATTATTTCCTCCTGATATAATATTTCCAATGTTATCAGCTGCTCCATTTGTAGAATCATTGTTATTGCTTGGTGGAGTAACTGGGGTTTCTGGTGTTCCAGGAACCGGTTCTTCAATTTCAGTCATTCCATCGCTCATACCATTTCCAGCTCCATTTTCTGTTGGTGGAGTCGTATTTGGTGTTGATGGATTATTTGTTGGTGGCACTGGTTTTGTTGTATTATCAACCTTTGGCGGTTCAATGTTAGGTTGTTCTACTGAACTAGTATTATTACTTGGAGTCGAATCAACTCTAGCTTGAGACTGAGTTCCTGTTGGAAATGCATTTTCACTATTATCTTGTGGTTGAGCAGTAGCACTACTGTTTCCATTTGGTTCTTCTTGTTGCGTTGTGTCGGTTGGAGTAGTGTCTTTTGCTTCCTCTTTAGGCTTAAATGTTTCATTTTTAAATGCTATTGCATCCGGTAAATCCGCATTTACTGGAACATGATTTGATGGATCATTTTGTATTCTAAACTGAGAATTGGCATTTTGAGCCCTAAATTGATTAATACTACTTGCAACTACGTTTCCTGTAGCTCCTGGAGTAGAAACAATTTTATTACCAACAGACTTAGCTCCATTTATTACCTTATTCTTCATATTAGAAAATATGGATGACGAGTTACTAGAGCCCGGTAACGCTAATGGTGTTTCTGTCTGTGGTGGTGTTGTATTTTTAACAGTTACATTAGAACTAGTTGGATTAGCTTTAGAAAACATTGATAAGTCATCTATCGTTTCCCCCCATGATGTTTTTCCTGAAGTACAACTTATATTTTCAAGTCTTCCATTTCTCTTAACGATATATTGATCTCCTTTTTTCCCCATTTTAACAAATTCTATGGTATCATCACCTACTTTAAAAGTATCTCCTGCTTTAAGTGTTTGAGAATTTCCTTTAGTTGCTGTTGTTACCTTATTTGTATTGGATGATGCTTTAGCCGTTCCTTTAGTTACTAAATTTGCATTATCGTCCAAAAGTGATAATTCTGTACTACTGCTTGTTTTAGGACTTGCTAACTTTTGAGTTAACTTTCCAGCAGCAAATACAGTTCCAGCTTGCCAAACTCCTTGTTTTGCACCTTCTAATGAAGCATCACCAAATGACATTCCTTGTTGTAGTCCGCTTTGAGTACCACTTCCTAGACCTCCGAGACCAGCAATGGTTGCATTTACACCTAACGAACCTATGGCTGCTGTTCCACCAGCTGCAATCGAAGTACCTCCCATGGCTGCTCCTGCTCCACCGGTTAGGAAAGCTACTCCCACGTAGCCTGTTGCTACTCCCACTCCTTTGAATACATTGGCAGCTGTACTTGTATGTGAAAAAATTGATTTATCATTTATCCATTTTAGAGCACCATTTTCATATTGATCAGCAAAGAAATCACCAACATGGTCTTTTTCTATAAAGTCCGATATACCATCTTGCGAATTCGTCCCCGCTAATATATCCCAAGCTCCTGCTCCCCAACCAACAATTGTAGCACACCCATCTACAAGTTGTTCTCCTGCTGTTGCTATACCTTCACCTAGTTTTGTAATTCCCATACCAATACTTCCGAATAACTTTTCGTACCAAGGAGAGGCATTATACTCTTCAATCTCCGTTTGCTTTTCAGAAATCATAGTACTTAGTTCATCAATACTACTTTCTACTTCCCCTGGAATTGCTGGTAATGTTCCAGTATCAACATCTAAATATCCTTTTGATGCTGTTACTATTTCACTTAATGCAGAAGAAAATTCAGAAGCTGTTGATGATAGTTTTTTCTTTGCTGTTGCTAATGTGTCTAGTGCTGAATTAACTTTTTCTGCATCATAATCATATCTAGCCATTTTTCTTTGCCTCCGCTTCTCTTCTCAATCTTTCTTGATATTCTTGTAATTCTGCATTTTGGGCATTGTATACTTGATTTGCCACGGATAAAATACTATCTGCCAATTCTTCTACTGATGACTGAATAGATTTAATTTGTTCTGCAAGTTCATTGATAGTTGGTTGCATGGTCTTCCCTTCTATCGCTAATGCCTCAGCATTACAAATATCAGCTGCCGCGTTTACTGCGGTAGCACAATCATTAAAGTCTGCTGCTGTTGATTTTATCTTTTCGATTCCTGATCTAATACCAGCTATATCAATGATTTGACTTGCTGATGTTATTCCATAATGCATATGTCTCACTCCCTTTTTATTTGTATTTACAGTGCATAGTAAAAGAAAAATACCATATTTTTTTCCTTTACTATACATTGCATAGTGCAATGTATTTTATTATCTTTCTTGATCGTAACTTAATGCTTGTTCTACAGCAAGTCTTAAGTTAGCAGCAGATAATTTCATATCTTCCATAGCAGCTGGAACATCAGCGTTATAATAACCTTCCCAGTTTGCTCTTACAGTATCAGACCATGAAGTTTGAACACCATCTGGGATATTTCTTTTAATTGCTCCATCTAATGTTTCCATATCACTTTGGATTTGTGAAACAATGCTATCGATTTGGGCAGCATCTTCTGTAGCTGCACCTGGATTAATTGTAATATTCATACATTTACCACCTTTCTTTGATTAACTATTTCATTCCTGCTTTTGTACTGTCGATTAAAGTACCAAACTTAGTAGTTTGCATTCCCATATATTCACTAGCTTCATCAATTGTATTTGCTAATCCATTTAAAACTCCTTCTTTTGCTTGGAATTTGTTTAGTAAATCAACTGCTAAATCTCCTTGAATATCTCCACTTGTAATTTCATTGATTAAGTTTGTCAATCTTACTAAGTTTGATTTGTATGATTCTCCTGCTGTTGCTAAAGCATTCTTTAAATCATTTAATGATGCTTCATCTACATGAATTGTTGACATGTATTCACCTCCTATATTTTGTAAGAATATCTCTACCCTTTATATTCTTATAAGTCTATTATATTTCCTTTTTTGTTTTTCAGTCAAGAAAGTTTACAAACTTTAACATTTTTCCTTATTACTTTACATAGTATTTTATGGGTATATATAAACACCAAATGTTATTTTTGGAATAGTTTATATTAGATAAAGATTAAGAGGTGGTCATGTGAGAAATAATAACTGTATTCTAAATTTACTGAAAGTTATCGATTTACTACAAAGAAATTCAGCTAATCATCATGTTTTGGAAGAAGGATGTGCCCGCCCCTTTTTAGGGGCTATGTCTAATAATTGTGATTGTTATAACACTCGTCCTATTTCTTTATATACAAAAGATGGCTCTTTGTTTAGTTTTTGTTGCAATCACTTTTTTAGAGTAGAAAAAATTAATGACAATTGTGTTACTCTTCAAGCATTAAAGACATGTGATGACGGTTACATTGCGACACGTGAATTTATCACAATCGATACTAATTGCTTTTGTGTTGTTCGTTGTTTCCCTGATACTTTTATTCCATGTTTATAGAAAGGAGGAGATAATATGAGTTGTGGTGAAGTAAAAAAAGAATGTGGATGCATTGCGGAAGTTTTAAGAAAAATTTTATTATTGCAAAAACAAGACTTTGATAACGAAAAGTTTAGTGGTTGTGATAAACCTTATTTAGGACCTGTTTGTAATACAGTTTGTTATAACACTCGACCTATTATGCTATATAATTGTTGTACTGGAAATCCTTGGAATTTTTCTTGTAGTGTAAATGGTCAATCTGCTAATTCAGATGTATTCCGAATTGAAGCTATGGATGATTGTTGCTGTACATGTCGTATTTTATACTTTGATTCTCAATGTAATAAATATGTGGGTACAAATGAATTTTTCACTATTAATTTAGAGTGTGTTGGAGCACTTCGTTGTCTTCCAGATACCTTTATTGATATTTGCTGAAGATAGCAAAATAAAAAAAACAGGATTACTCCTGTTTTTATATGGTTAAAAGCCTCTTGAACTTCCGCCGCCACCAGAAGAGCCTCCGCCGCCAGAGAAACCTCCGCCACCGAAGCCGCCACTACTAAAACCGCTACCACCAAAATAGAAAAATCCGCCGCCGCCAACTATCAAGAAAATTATTAGTTCTGAAAATAGTCCATTTGATAATATGGTTGGGAAAACTAAATATGAATAAATTAAAAGTCCAATGTTTATTATTCCTAATATTAAGCCAATAACAGCTCTTCTAAACTTTGTTTTCTTTGATTTTCGTCCACTAAAGAATATAGACCAACAGATACCTAAAACGAGATACCATAATGGATTGGCGATAAAATCTCCTTCTTCTTTTGAAGTTACTTCTTTTACTTTGATATCACTAACATCTAGTTGATAACTTTCAGCTACTCGTTTATAAAAAGCATTGTAGCCATTTACCATTCCTTTATCCCATTTATTTTCTTTTAAATATGGGATTATATATTCATCTTGGTACCTTCCGGTTAAACCATCTGGTAAAACTCCTTCAAGTCCATACCCTACTTCAACTCTAAATTGTCGTTCATCTAAGGCTAATAGTAGCAATAAACCATTATTTTCTTTTTTGTCTCCAATTCCAAATTTTCTAAATAGTTCCGTTGCATATTCTTCTATACTCTTTCCTTCTAAGCTTGGAACTGTTACAACTACTATTTGTGCTTTCGTTTCTTTTTCTAGAGCTACTGATTTTTCTAGTATATATTTTTCTGTTTCATCAGTTAAGATATTAGCATAATCATTCACATAAAATTCATTGGTAGGTTTTACCATAGCAAAAACAGAGTATGGAAAAACTAACAAAGTAACTAATAAGATAAGTAGGATTATTTTTTTATTTCTTTTTCTTTTCATGGCTGCTCCTTTTTCATTACAACTTTCTAAAAAAGAAGAATTTTCATTCCTCTTTTAATTGAAATCTACATTTGGCACTTCTTTTTTGCTATCAGTAGCTTTAAAGTATTCTTTTTCATCAAAGCCAGCCATAGCTGCTACAATATTTGTAGGAATTGCTTTTATTTTAGCATTGTAACTTTTTACTGCATTATTGTAGTCTCTTCTTGCTGTAGAAATTCTATTTTCTGTTCCAGCAAGTTCATCTTGTAAATTTATGAAATTAGTGTTGGCTTTTAAATCTGGGTAGTTTTCTACTAAAATCATTAGACCATTCAGTGCAGATGATAATTCCTCATTAGCTGTTGCTTTATCTTCCACACTTTGAGCTTTTAGTAAATTTTCGCGAGCAGTAGTTACCTTTTCGATTGTAGATTCTTCGTGTTTTACATATCCTTTTACAGTATTTACTAAGTTAGGAATTAAGTCAGCTCTTCTTTCTAATTGTACCTCTACATCAGCATACATTCCATCAACATTTTCTTCTAATTTAACTAATCCATTATAGCTTCCTATAAAAGAAAATGCAATTATAGCTATCACAGCTACTATCACAATAATAATTATATAACTTTTCTTCATTCTATCCTCCGTATATATTCATTCTAGTTGCAAAATAAAAAAAAGTAAAGGGTTAAAATCTATTTTATTCTTTTTCAATATTTATAATATCTGAGATAAGGATTGTTTGATTATCAATTGTAACTACATAATTTTTAGATTTGGTAACAAGACTAGTATGAATTTTTCCATTTTTTGTTTCGATAATAACAGGAATATTATAAGAATAGCCTAGGCTATTAAAAATATTATTTAACTCTTCCAAAATAGTTGGTTTGGAATTATTTCTTACATCTTCATTATTTAAATAGCATACCGTTTTATTATTATTTTTGGGATGCATATTATTATTTTTGTAAAGTTCTGGTAATTTTTTCATTTATTATCTCTCCTCTTTGATATTTTATGTTTTTTAGATATAAAAATTGCTCTTTTTTGGTATAATATATAGCGAGGAGATTATATATGACGATAAAAAGACTTAACAAGAAGATATTGATACCAATTTGCGTTATGGCTATTATTAGTATTATTACCATTTATAGTGCTTTGACTTATACATCTAGTGAATTAGGTAATTTAGCTTTAAAACAAGCACTGTGGTATTTTATTGGAGCTTTACTAGTAGCTTTCTTAATTCATATGAAGAATGAATATTTATATAGACATACCATATTTCTCTACGTTATAGGAAATATTTTATTGTTAGGATTATTACTTTTTGCGGATCCTGTTAATAATAGTAAATGTTGGTTTACTATTCCTGGGATTGGTAGTATTCAGCCTAGTGAATTTATGAAGATATTTTTGATGCTTATGCTTGCTACTATGATTCATAATTTTAGAAGCGATTATAACAATCCTAGTGTTAAAGAAGAATTTGTGTTTATTTTGAAGAGTTTTGCAATTGTTTTAATACCATCTATTCTTACTTTTTTACAGCCAGATACAGGTGCAGTGATTATTTATTTTATTATCTATTTTTGTATGATGTTTGTTTCTGGTATTAGATTACGATGGTTTTTAATCGCTGGAGGCGTGTTAGTTGCAATACTTGCTTTTGTATTTGGAGTTTTCTTTATTAATCAAGACTTATTTATTAATTTATTTGGTACTAATTTGTTTTATCGATTTGAAAGAATTTTTTCTTGGAAAAGTGGGACGGGATTGCAATTAGAAAATGCTTTAGCGGCGATTGGGTCAGCAGGATTTTTTGGACATGGCTTTAATCAAACACCTATTTATTTCCCCGAATCCTCTACGGACTTTATATTTGCTGTTTTTGCTTCTAATTTCGGACTTTTTGGAGTATTTCTTTTATTAGGTGTTATTATTTATTTTGATACACAAATTGTAATGCTTGCTAAAAGAAAATTAGTTGATACTGATAAATATATTTTAGCAGGAATATTAGGAATGCTTTTATTTCAGCAAATACAAAATATAGGTATGACAGTAGGACTTTTTCCTATTACTGGTATAACTTTACCATTTATTTCTTATGGTGGTTCTAGTCTACTTTCTTATATGATTTTAGTGGGAATTATTTTAAATATTTCTATGGAAAAAGCAAGGCATTATAGGTATAGATAAATATATAAAAAAATAGCTTTGGCATTTTACTTATTTTTTGAATCATAATAACTATTAGATTTTAATACAAAAAAAGTAATAGGTACCTTACCTATTACTTTTTATTTTTGAATTTTGCCACAATTAGAACAATAATTACCTTCTACTTTAGTTCCACAGTATGGACAATAATTATTTCTGTTTATCATTAATTTTTGGCTTGATAATTTTTTGACTTTTTTTAGCGAAGTGGTATATAAGAATATGATGAATAATATAAAAGCGATTAAAACTATATCATTGTCAACTAGACAGCAGTAATCATAAATTCCGTGATATAAAACTGGGATTAAAAGGCTTTTTATTTTATTACTTTGAACTTCTTTTTTATTGCCTAATCTTTCATAATATTTCATTAGGCTGAGATAATAGCCCATGGCAATTCCATCGCAGACGTGTCCTGGTATCGCCAGTATTCCTCGCATAATACCAACTTGTACACTACCTATTTGAAATACATATAAAATATTTTCAAAAGCTGCAAATCCCAAAGCGACAAAAACGGCATAGACAATTATGTCATACACCTCATCAAATTCTTTGTTTTTATAACCCAAGTAGTATGTCATTATCCATTTACAACTTTCTTCAATTAGGGCTATAAAAACAAAGATATAAAAACTAAATTCTAAGAAGTTCATAGTAGCTTGATTTTTAGATAAGAATGGAAATATAGTGGTTAAGGCAGTTGATATTAATAAAACTAAAAAACAAGAGATAATACCTGATGTAAATAGTTTTATTAGTAAAGATTTGGGTTCTTTATTTCTATCTTTTCTATAAATATATACTCCTAATAATAAGACTGGAAGAATGGCTATCCCTAGTAGTAATCCTTGCATGTTATCCCTCCTATCTTAGCTTTAGTATAACCTATATATATAAATTTTTCAATTATCTCTTATGATAAAAGTACGATAAGAACTTAGCAAATTCATATAAGATAAAATTACTTTTATTAATGGCAAAGCTTTTTCCTAGAGCTTTACCACCGATGGTTAAAGAAGCAGTTATTGCAGCAGTAATTAAACTTGGTAGTAATGGATCAATCTTTATTTTGGTTGAAACAATTACTGCAATACTAGCTGCCGCTGCTCCAGAAATGATACCACAAATATCACCTATAACATCACAGCAGAAATTAGAAACTTTGTCTGCATTCTTTTTTAATTTAACAGCAATGTTTGCACCTTTTACTTTTCTAGAATTCATAGAATGAAAGACTTTTTCCTCGGCAGCGGTGACAGAAACACCAATAATGTCAAACAGCACACCTAAAAATATAAAAATAAGTGTTAAAATTATTCCAAATACTAACGATAAATTTGGAATGGTGGTTTCTGAAATAAAAGATAAGATAAAAGATATAGTGAAAGCTAGTATTAATATTTTAACGAACCATTTTCGATCGACTTTTTCTTTTTTTCGCTTTTCGCGTCTTCTAGTTTGTACTTTGATATTGTTAACTTCTTTTTCTGCTTTTTGCTTGCGATTTTTTCTTGTAAATAACATAGTTTATCCTCCAAAATAAAAAAATAGTATTAAATACTATTTTGGCCATAGCATGGTAAACTTTGAATCTTAGGTCAAGTAGAATTTCTCTAATTCTTGCACTTTCGTTACCAAAAATGCGGTTCCCCATTATAAGAATTAATACAATGTCACCATTTGTATGACTTGATTGCCACTTAGTATCCACTGCAATCCCATGCTATATCGCTCTAGGAGATTTCCTCACCAATTTCTTATTATTAGTTCTTTTTTGCAAAGACTATTTCATAATTTACATTAATCCCAAAATCTTCACTCAAGACAAGCTACACTGCACATAACTTTCGCCACAATACAGGTTCTATCCTAGTTCGTAACTGGTCCATCAGGATTGTCCGTATAGGCCAATCACAAGGCTAGGTCTCCAAGCAGGCAATGGGTCGGGTGCCGTATGCCATTACGGTCGCCCAGTACCTTTTCATCTTCAGCACTCACCCCAAGCTGGGCGCAAGAAGCAAACACCAAAGGTTTCACAGATATGCTCTTAACGGTTGTTTAATCCCGTCTTCCTAATAAGTCCTTGGACTAGAATAACGTGCCATAATACGATAAGAAAATATCATATTATCTTATTTTTGTCAATTTTATTTTAAAAAGTGAAAAACTACCAATTAGGTAGTTAATTTGCTCTAATACTTGCTACATAACTTTTAATTTTAGCTGGCCATGCAGAACTTGCAGCATATTTTGGTGCAATGGCATCTACGGTAGTTAAGCCTTTTGAATAATAATTTCTATAAAGATTATCAATAAAGCCGACAATTCCTTCATCTAACGTATTGTATCTTTTATATGACCCTCCATTGCAGCCTGGAGCACCTTTTTGACCGCCTACATTATTACAGGTTTTCACTAAAGTAGAACAGTTGTGTTTACACCCAGTTTCGTGCAACATTATCGCAACTGCTACATAAGGATCTACACCCTTTTCTATACACTGACTAGCTATTAAATAACCTTTTCCAGCAATATAGCCGTTTCCTAAGTTACGATTTAGTTTGGCAGCTAATTCATCAATAGTCATATTTTCATACACTTCTATTCTTGGAGGAATAATTACAGAAGATGGAGCTTGTTCCATATCAACAGGAATAACTTCAGGTTCTGTTTCTTCCACTGGGTCTTTATTTATAATTGTATTGGCAGATGCTGCCATATTTTTTAACTTTATTTCACTATTTTTGGTTACATATGTTTTATCTTTTTCAAAAGTTTTTATATCATTAGACTCTATTACTAGAGCAATTGCTATCATCATAATACCAAGTGTTGCTAAAACTGAGCTGATTAGTTTTTCTTTTTTCAAATTTTTTCACCTCAAATGTTTTTTGTAACAATATTATTGTAGACTATTTCACAAAAGTTGTCAATTTTTATCATTTTTTGTAAATTTATTAGCTATTTTATCCTAAATGTCATTGGAGATTTTTTATAGACTAAGGCCAAAGCTAAAATACTATATGTTATAGTGGCAATAATCGTTAGGATGGAAAAGATGGTTGTAGACATTTTTAAGTCTATTAATGAATACGCAATGATATAAGTTAACATAGAAATTACTGAATAACTAATGCTTTTCATTTTCATATTTTTGTCATATGGTTGGAATAAATAATAAATTACCAAGTAATGAATTGAAAAGAAAATACTTAAAGTAATGATAAATATAGGTATTGATACATAGTCCATTGCGCTAGGTGTTCCACCAGATAAGTATAAAAGAATTGGTAAACTGAAAGCAATTATCATGGCAGGAATTAAATTTACTTTAGATACCGTTAAAACTCTTGTTTTAAAAACATTTAATATTACTTTAGGATTTCTATAAAAATTAAAAGTTAGCATTGCGTGATCACAGTTATAAAACATAGCTTGAGTAATGATTGATCCTCTATTAATAAAATACATAATAATAACAAACCAAGATATATTATTTAGTAAAAAATTATTTAAATATCTTTTTATTTCGGGATTCATGGAAATTAATATAACAATACCAAATATGATGCAAAGAGAGATACCAGCAAACCATTTAGCACTTCGTAAAAGAATTTCTTTATGTCGCTCAAAGAAAATAGTGTTAAATAAGTCATAACCTTTTTTATTTTTTATTTTTTTGGCATCAATTTTTTTATCTTTTTCTTTAATGTCGACCATGGCTTGTCTAGAATATTCACTAGAATAATTACTATTTAGGGCTCTCACTTTGGTATTTAGTTTTTTATAAATTAGTTTGTAGTCTGTTATTTTCATTAATTGGTAATAAAAAATAATGGCTAGTGGAATTAAGACTATATCTATTATTGCAACTAGTTCTTTTGTAATTTTAATATTAAGTAATGGTAAAAGACTGGTTGCTAGTCCTAATAAGATTATAGTCCAATAAACTTTATAGTTATAATTAAGAGATATTTTATATTTTTTATAGTGTAATAAATTTATTCTTTCTCCTATTATTCTGCCTAAAAAACCAAAGATGGTAAAGATAAAGATAATTGGGCTTTTAGTGATTACTAATAGACAAATACTATGTAAAATGAAATTGGTTATTAAATCCATCCAAAGATTTGATTTCATAAACTCTTTAGCATCCATATTAAATAAAACAATAGAAAAATATTTTTTAGTACTAGTAGATAATATTTTGTTATTGACAAATATACCCATAGCGGTAAGAATAAAATATAGATGTAGAAACGTCATCACCATATTTTTAGGACTAAGTAGCTCTGCTATCATGTAAATTATAGAAAAATATAATACCTTATATAAAATCATTCGACCAGTAGATAAAATGAAAGCTAATATACGAATAAAACTTTTTGTTTTTTTACTTTTATATAGTCCATTACCTGGAAATAAATCTTTAAAAATTGGTAGATGTTTTATGCTATAAATAAAAGAATTTATAGCGTAGGTCATATCTATTTTAAAAGACATACTTAAAGATTTAAACATTTTTTTCATCCTTTAAACTTTCAATAATTTTATCTTTATATTTTTTGGTATTTAAATGATTTTTTTCTACTAATTCTAATTTTTTATTGTTTAAAATAACTATTTCGTCACATAGATCTAAAGCAAGTTCCAAAATATGTGTAGAAAAAATTAGAATATGATTCTTTTTTATTTGTTTTAATAATTTTTTCATTTCTTCTTGAACTACAATATCTAGTGAAGTTAAGGGCTCATCTAATAATAAAACTTTAGGATTAGCTATAATATTAATTAGCATTTGCATTTTATTTTTCATTCCATGAGAATATTCTTTTAAGAGTTTATCTTGGTCTTCTTTATTTATTTTTACAAGTTCAAAATACTCTTCTATTGTCTTTTTATCTGCTATTTTATCTTTATTAATTTCTAAAAAGAAACTTAAAAATTCTTTCCCAGTTAAAAATTCTGGAACGGTTGGTGTTGAAATTACATAACCAATATCGTCAGTTTTTAAGTTGTTTTTTCCATATTGGCTGTCTAGAATCATAGTTCCACTATCTATTTCTATATCTTCATTTAGACAGTTAAAAAAAGTTGTTTTTCCGGCTCCATTACGTCCTATTAAACCATAGATTTTTCCTTCTTCAAAGGTAAAGTCTATATCTTTTAGAACTTCTTTTTCACCATATGTTTTTGATAAATTTTTAATTTCTAATTTCATAGTATACTCGTATAATCAATCTTATAGAAATATTAATCTATTTGATTGATCCCTTTCTATT
>URLC01000007.1 GCA_900548695.1 uncultured Mycoplasmatota bacterium | reverse complement strand
ACAAACTATTAAATTTTTCAAAATTTATATTGACTTTTAATAGTTAGTCTCCTTTGACTGGTTTTATTATAACACACTCTTAATTTTAGTACTAGATTTCTCTTTACAAAACCTACTCATTTAGTACAATTAAGATATGGAGGGTGTCAAGGATGGAAGTTATTATTTTGGGGCATGAAAATCCAGATGTTGATAGTATGGTTAGTGGTTTTTTATTGGAGAGGTTACTTAATAGGCGGAATTTAGGAATTCATTTTAAATTCGTTATTCCAGATAGAATCCTTGATGAAGAGTCTGTTAAAGTTTGTGAAAAATATGGTTTTTTTGTTAAAAAATACCAAGGTCAGGTAAACTTTAATGATAGTTCTTTAAAATATATTTTAGTTGATCATCATCAAAGGGAGGTTTCTGGTAAAATTGTTGGAGTTATCGATCATCATCCTACCTTAGAAGATGTTGTTAATATACCTTATTATACTAATACTCAAGCTAGTTCTACTAGTTGCTTAATCGTTCAAAAAAATGAAAGTGAATTTACTAAAGAAGAGTTAACCTTAGCAATGCTAGCTGCATTTTTTGATACTGCTTCGTTTCATTCAACCAAAGCTAGAAAAAAAGATTTTGAATGGATTAAAAAATGGAGTAAAAAACTAAGGATTCATTGGCAAACTCTTTATCAAGATGGTTTAGCTATAACACTGGAAATGCCTACTTCAAAACTGGCATTTAATGGCTTAAAAAAATACGATTTTAATAATATACTAATGGAGTCTAGTTATATACAGGTTATCAATGTTTTAGAAAAAGATGATGAAATAAAAGCTATTTTAGAATTTTTGAGTGAGTATCTAATAAAGAAAAAACTAGATTTTTTTATTTTTATAGTTCATGATATGACAAAATTTAAGTCTACAGTTTATCAAATAGATAAACTAGGTATTAAAGTTAGAAAATATAATAGTTATGCTTCTAGAGGAACAACTATTATACCAAATATTTATCATGATTTAAAAAATTAAAAAGACATTGTTTTTTTAGACAATGTCTTTTTATTCTGAAAGGTCTGAAATTCATATTTATTTTTTAGTAATCTTAGTTTTTATTTTTTAAAATAAAGTTATAGGCATCACGGCACATATCTTCTATTGTTAAAGTTGCTTCCCAGTCTAACTCTTCTTTCGCTTTTTTAGGATCAGCATAGCACTCTGCTATATCGCCTGGTCTGCGGCCAACGATTTTATAATTTACTTCTACTCCATTTACTTTTTCAAAAGTCTTTACTAAGTCCAATACACTATAACCTATTCCAGTACCTAAGTTATAAATATATAGGCCGGTTTGCTCTTTTTCTAATTTTTCTAGAGCTTTGATATGTCCTTTTGCTAAATCAACCACATGGATATAATCTCTTACTCCAGTACCGTCTTTTGTATTATAGTCATTTCCAAATACTGAAAGGCATTCTAATTCGTGACTGGCAACTTTAGCAATATAAGGCATTAAGTTCGCAGGAATTCCATTTGGTTCTTCGCCAATTAGACCGCTCTTATGAGCTCCAATAGGATTGAAGTAGCGTAAAATAGCAATATCCCATGTATTATCTGATTTATATAAATCTTTTAAGATTTGTTCTACAAATAATTTTGATGTTCCATACGGATTCGTAGTACCACCAGTTTCATCTGTTTCAACAATTGGTACTCGTTTAGGATCACCATAAACAGTGGCGCTTGATGAGAAGACTAGTTTTTTTACATTATGTTTTTTCATCACTTTTAATAAGACTAAAACTGTTGAAATATTATTGGTATAATATTCTACTGGTTTAGCAACTGATTCTCCTACAGCTTTATATGCCGCAAAATCAATTACAGCCTCTACTTTTTCTTGTTTGAAGATATTATTTAGTAAGTCTTCATTAATCATATCACCAAGGTAAAACTTTATATCTTTACCAGTTATGGCCTTTATTTTATCTTTTACATTTTCTTTTGAATTAGATAGATTATCTAATACTACTACTTCATGTCCTTCTTCTAATAGTTCAACGCAAGTATGGCTACCAATATAGCCTAATCCTCCAGTTACTAATACTTTCATAGTATCCCTCCTATATATTATATCTTTTTTTGTATTCTTCCATAACAGCTAGCATTTCTTTACCAATTACTTCTTCTATTTGGTTATTTTGTAGGCTTTCTGTTAAAAATTTTTCCATGTCATTTATTGGTATATAGAATAGATGAAAATCTGTTTTCTTTTCTAATTCTGATAAACTCATTTCTTCTACTTTTGGTTCTTCATTGCAGTTAATTATGTAATAATACATTTTATTACACCTAGTTCTACCAGTATCCAGATAATTATCATAATATTCTTCTATTACCATAAATGGGCCGACTTCAGCTTTGGTAGTGATTCCTGTTTCTTCTTTTATTTCTCGTTGTAGTGTATCTTCTAAGGCTTCGTCTTTTTTCCAATGTCCTCCTGGAAATTGGAAAGTATTATTATTATGGACTACTAATAGTTCTTTTTTTTCATTTACCATTAGTGCTTTCACTCTAATGATTGTATCATCAATGTTTAAAATATCTAAATTATCCTTGTTAATTATTACCCTTTTCATTACTACTCTTCCTTCCTAGTTATAGATAAATCTTTCCCAGTACTCAATGGTACTTGGAGTTGCGCTTTGAAAAACTGCATCTATTTGTTCACATATATACTTGGCTTTTTTCCAAATCGTCGTTCCCGTTTGAAGACAATTTTCTTCATTTTGACTCATCATATATTCAAATGTTGAGGCTCTATCTTCAAATTGATCTGTTTGAGCATAGGTATTTACAAAGAAAGCATTGGCATTTTTGGTATTAGCATAGGATAGCGAGGTATTTTCTGATCCATAATTAAATCCGGGTGGATTTAAACTATTCCAAGTTGTATAATTTGCTCCTCTTTGATACATATATTTTTCTATGTAATGATATAGTTCATGATGCATGCTTTCGATATAGCTATAATCTGTTGCTAAAGATATTACAACATTCTTAGTGGTTGAATCTGTAATTCCTGTTACATTGTCCTGTGAGTATCTTTTTATTAAATATATCGTAAGTGTATATCCTCCTTGTCTCGTTTCATTTAAGAAATCAGGTGGATATAAAGATAAATTATAGTTTAATTCACTTAATAGTTGGTTAATTCTATTAGCATCTGTTAAGTATTCTGTGGAAAGTCCAGCAACAGTATAACCATTTGTTTCTACTCCATAGCGAACCGTAATTTTATATTTACTTTCAATATTTTTCCGTAAATTATCATTAGTAGTTTCTATTGATGGGGGATTCGGAATAGGATTTTTGGGACTATCACTTGTTATTTGATTTTTATTATTTCCGCTAATTCCTAAGTTATTAGACTTGTTTGAAGGTGGGGATGTTTCTGTTACTTTGATTGGTGTTTGTGTTGTTGTGATATTTATATTAGCAGTTTCATTTTCACCGATTGTATGTGTATTTAACACAGGATCCATTACTTTCTTTTCATCAAGATTTAAACCAATTCCTATCAAGATTAAAACTAAAGAGAAGGATAATAATATTTTGGCCATTTTTAATTGATTATAGCTTCTCATAGGCGCCTCCTACTCTTTATTTTATTGTAACAAATTTAGAAACAAAAAAAAAGCCCTAGGGCTTTATTTCACAAAATTTGGAACTAACATACTTAGTAGGATTAATCCTACTACTAAAAGACTGATTAAAAAGGCAAATACATTACCAATACCTTTTTCATCTATTTTTTGTTGATTATTAACTATTGGTGCTTTTCTTTTGATATTATCAACTAAGTCTAATAATTTAGTTACCGTTTCATCGTCTAGTCCAGTAATGTTACACATATCGTTTTCTTCACTGATGATTTTTAAAGTGGTGGTATTTTCTTTTCCTGGAGAAAGAGAGTTAATAACGATATTATTTTTACTAGCAAAAACTTGGATAAATGGTTCGATTATTTGAGTAAGTACTTCTTTATTATTGGAAAAAGTTTTAGTTAATAAAACTTGGTTAGAACCATCTATTTCATATTTAGTTATTTTGCTTTGACAACTGCTTATAGTAAATTCAAAATCTATTGCTAAAGAGTTGGCTTTTGTAGGTTCTTTTATTATTTCAATTAATTGTTGATAATAGGCTTGATGGTTTTCAGTTTTTTCTAAATCTAAGATCTCTATTTCTTCCATCATCTTCACCTCTTACTTATGCACTTTTATTTAATTCATTTATTTTTCGATATAACTCTTCCGCTTTGGCTGTATCACCTTCATTATAGTAAATACTAGCTTTTACCGTTAAGTCTTCAATTTGCCTTTCAACATCATCCGGTAGTACTGGTTTTATAGGTTGTTCTAAAGTATTTTTTTTCGTTTCTATAGAAGATATACCAGAACTTGAAAAAATACCTTTATTGACTAGAATTTCTTCTTGACTGTATAGAGAGTTTTTTAAATTTAATAATTGATTTGGTTTAACCATGATAGCTTTTGACATATTTTTAGATTTTTTATAGAAAACTTTTGGTTTTGCATTTACTATAGCAGGTTCTTTGGTAGCATCTAAACTATCCTCATAGTCGTCGTCTTCTTCATTTTCTATTTCTTGAGGGAGAGCTTCAGCTATTTTCAAATCAGGTAAGTCCTTGACTTTTTCTATTTCATTATTTGAGTCTTTACTCATTTCTTCAGGATTTTTTTTGATAATTGGTGTTTGGTTTTCTACTACAAACTGGTCTTTTATAGGTAAAGATTTACTTTCTACTCCTATCCGGCTTACTTCAGTTGATTTCAACTCCAGACTTTTTAAGGTTTCTTCATATTGATCTAATATTTCTAATTGATTTTCAAAATCTTTGATTATTTGAAAAAACTGATCGCTAATACTATTTAACTGGTCTATTAGTTCGCTACTATTATTTGATTTATTTTTTAATAGTTCTTTCTTTTTTTCTGTTAACTCCATCATAAGGTCATAGGCAATGACTTTTATTTGTACTGAGGCCTTACGATGTTTAGTATTTTCAAATTCATAAATATCGTCCACTACTAGCTCACCACCCCTATTTAGTTTGCACTATTTGCTATTTTTTTTAGCAAATGTTGAACATCTACCCATTCAACATCATCGGTAATCTCTTCTAATGTTAGTTTGTCATCTACTGGAACAATTCTTGCAATATAAATTACTTGATTACCCGTTTCTTCCTGGGCTTCTCCTTTAGTATATACAATATATTGCCGTTTATCATCTTCAGAGTTTAAATATGTTACTACTTCCACTTCTTTTGATAAACCATCAATGTCTATTAGTTCTACCATTTCCTTCTTGTCCATAGCGCACCCTCTCTATTCTAAGAGTATTATACACAAAAAATGAATTCAAGTAAACTATTTGAATTCATTTTATATAAATAATATTAAAACCATAGTTAAGACAAATACCCCTATTTCTGGATAGTTAGAAATTTTAGTCGATACTTTATTCCATAATAGTTGATAGACTCCTACAACAAAGAAATTTGCTATCAGGTAGGATATAAAAAATCCTATCATTGGCATTAGCTTAGCCGGAGTTATCGTTGTCAGAGTTTCTAAAACTTCAAAATAATTTGGAGTTATTAATAGACCTAATGATAGAGAAAATAGCAAGATTAAGACTATTTTTAAATATTTATTCAAGTTTTGTCTTTGAATGATACTAAGTGATAACCAAATACAGGTTAATAGTACTATTATTTTACTTGGCCAAGTAAGTAATGTTAATTTTGTCGTTAGTTTAAAAATACTGGCTATCGTAAAAATTAATAGGCCTAGCGATAATAGTTTTATTCTAGACTTGTTATCTTTTTCGATATTTATCACAGTAACTAACACAAAAAGCAACCAAAGTGTAGAAATTGTTAACGTTGTTAGTAGAGATAAAATAAGAACAGACGTTAATAAGTCATAATTTTTCAAGTCTATTTCTTTAATAAATGGTAATGCTATCGTTGTTTTTTCACTTAGTTTTTGCTCTGATTGTTCAAAGCTTTTCTCTTTTAAAGCTGGAGCATCAGTATAAGTTCCATTTTTTATTTCAGCTACTACGTCATGATGTTTGTGAGCACTATAATATGTAACTGCTCTTCTTATTTCTTTTTCAGTTTCTAATGAGAAGCCTTTTATAGTAGTCTCACCAACGATAGTTACAGGAACACCCGTAAAAGTATTATTCGTTTGTGATAAAACTTTTTTTAGAAAAGTATCATTTTCTCTATGATGCCAAACTTCATACTTCGTAACTTTTAAGTTATCAAATTCTTTTTCTAAATTAGTAAGATATTCTTTTTCAGCAGCACAATGTGGGCAGCCATCTCCCCAAAACAAATATAAATTTACTGCTTCTTTAGCGTTAACATTTGGAATAAAAATTAGAGATATAAGAAGTAAAAATAGTAAATATTTAATCTTTTTTAACATATAAAGTATTTAGCTCATCTCTTAGTTTTACTAAAGTTTTTATAAATATCTCTAATTCGTTTTTCGTTGTTTTATGGGATATACTGATTCTTAAACTATGGCTTGCATTTTCAGTTTGACCGGTTACAGCATATACCGCTTTAGAAATATCACTTGTCGAACAAGCTGTTTTTGTTGAAACATAAATTTCTTCTTGTTCTAGGGCGTGGAGCATTGTTTCTGGTTTAATATTTTCAATACTAATATTTAAAATATGAGGTATTGCTGTTTTAGGACTGTTGATAGTAATATGATTTTTTTCTAATTCTTTTCGCAAATAGTTATTATGTTCTGTTACTATTTTGACTTTTTCATCTAGGTTTTCGTAGGCTAATCGTAAGGCTTTAGCCATGGATACAATTAAGGCAGTTGGAGGAGTTCCGCTACGTTCTTTGGTCCAAGATTTACCACCATGAATCAAAGGTTCTATTACAATAGATTCTTTTTTGATTAAGGCTCCTATTCCTTTCATACCATAGAATTTTTGAGCAGAAAAACTAGCTAAGTCAACATTTTCTAAGTTTATTCTTTCTTTTCCCATACTTTGAGTTATATCTGTATGAAAGAATGTTTTAGGATATTTTTTGACAATTTTGGCAATTTCTTCAATTGGCTCTTTTACTCCTAACTCGCTATTGATACTAGTAATGGTTACTAAAATAGTATCTTCTCTAATTTTTTGTTCTAAGTCCTCTAGATTAATTTGGCCATTGTCATCTAATTTTACATACTCTATTTCAAAGCCTTGACTTTTCAAATAATTTAAGGGTTCTTCTACTGATGCGTGTTCTAACTTGGTAGTGATGATGTGTTTACCACGATTTTGATATTTTAAGCAAATGCCTTTGATTGCTGTATTATTTGATTCACTAGCTCCGCTTGTATAAATAATTTCTGAGGGTTTAAGATTTAAGATATTAGCTATTTGGTTTGTTGCTGCTTCAATTAACATTTTAGCTTCTAAACCTAATTTGTGTAATGAATTTGGGTTACCTATTATATTTTTGGTTGTTCTAATATAACTTTCTAAAACCTGGTCATCTACTGGAGTTGTTGCACTGTAATCTAAGTAAATCATTTTATCACTTCTTTCTTTTTTTATTGTATCACTTTTTGTTATTTTCCAAAAGAAAAAATGCTACTTTGGCATTTTCTCATCATTATCTCCACTAATGTTATATAGTTCATAGTTTAATTTAGCCATAGCTAATTCTATAGTCATTAGTTTTTCACTCTTATCTAATTTTTCGTTATTTACTAGATTGTCAACTATTTCATTAGCACCTGATAAAATAGCTTCTTTATTTTCTAATAAATTTATTTTTTCTAACATATAATTCACGCACGTAACCTCCTATTTTTTATCTGTATATTTCTTGATGATTTCATATAAATGTTGCATTTTGGCATCTAGCAATTTAATTTCATCAGAACATGATAACATTTCTCTTTGCAAATAAACAGGGATTTCTTTTGGTAGTTTATATTGTAATTTGTGATCAAGACTTGCCCAAAAGTCCATAGCGACTGTTCTAATTTGAATTTCTGCTTCTACATATTCTAATCTATTTTCTAGATGGACAGGGACCAAGATATTCAAATGATAGCTGGAATACCCAGTATCTTTAGGATTGGCGATATAGTCACTTTCATCTTTTATCTTAAAATTTTTAGATGTTTTAATCATTTTTACTAAGTCATACACATCTGATAAAAATGAGCAGACAATTCTAAAACCAACGATATCATGAATATGATTTTTAACATTTTCAATTGTTGGTTTATATCCCTTATCTTCTAATTTTTTTAAAATACTACTTTCACTTTTCAATCTTGACTTGATATGCTCTACTGGATTATAACTATTTTTAAATTCATATTCTTTTAATAGTACTTCTAGCTCTGCTTCTAGTAAGTTTTTAGCAAATTTATATTCTAGTAGCATTCCATCCCATTCTCTGGGATTTATTTTGTTCATTTGTATCCTCCCTTTTCAAGTAGAAAATGAGCTTTTTGCCCACCTTTTTTATTTATTAGTATTCTTATAATAATCTCTTTCTGCTATACTCATGCTTATTTGATCTAGTTCTTCTTGTTCTTCAGGCTCTACCTCTGGAATTACTTTTTCTATTGCTTGCAGAATTTCTTTTTCATTTTTATATCTATCATATGATATTTGATATTTTTTTAAAACTTCTATTTCATAGCCAGTTAGTGCCAGGTGATTTTTCGTTTGATGTAATTTGTTTTTTTCCAAATCTAGTGTATTTATTAATTTTTCTATATTATATTCTGTCATCTTTATTTACATGAATAGCCATTATTTTTCATGTGAGTCATAAACTCCCCTTCTGTGTATTTGTCTTTTACCTTTAAAGTGACTACATCTTTAGCTTTCGTATTAGCGTTAATCTTTATTTGTAAATCATCTGGATTAGTTAATTCTATGTTATTTAAAATTAAAGTTTCATTATTATCAATGACTATATGTGCAATAACTCTATCTGATTCTTGCGTAAATTTTACAGTATGTTTTGGTAAATATTGATATGATTCTTTTAAAACATATTTTATAGTATCCAAGTGATTATCCTCTTCTCTTAAATATTGTTCTGGTAAAATAATTGTCTTTGTCAAATCCATTTTTTGAATGTTATTGCCATCTAAATTGACTTTTATATCCTCTTTTATTGCAATTCCTAGCTCATTCGTAGTATTTTTACTACATTCTACATAAGGTTGTTTAATGGTTGCAAATAAATAAATAATAATTATAATTAAGATAATCGTGATTATCATAGGAAAAACCTTGCCTCTTTTTAGGGTCATTTGTCTCACCTCTTCTTAAGCATATATTATACTATATCTTTTGTTTCGTCAAGATTATAGCTAATTTCTGAGGAGCTCTAATCATAAAAAAAACTCCTTTTGGAGCTTTATACTATTTAATTTCAATAATTTTTTTAGTTTCTACTTCTTCTTTTTTAGGAACTGTAATCATTAGCATTCCATTATCAAATTTAGCATCTATTTTATCTTCGTCTAAATCACCTAGGTAAAAGCTTCTTTCATATTTACCATAAACTCTTTCACGACGTATATAATTTTTTTCTTGTTCTTCTTCTTTTACTTCGTTACTTTTTTCAGCAGTAATTGTCAAATATCCATCTTTTGTTTCCACAGATATTTCATCTTTGTTAAATCCTGGAATATCCATTTCAATATGATAATCGCCACCTTTTTCATAGATATCACATTTCATGTTTTGTTCTTTCTTTGAAGAAATAAAATCATCAAAAATATCATCTAAATAAAATTTTCTTGGCATTAAATCCATATTTATCATCTTCCTTTCATTTACAATTATGTTATATCACTATATTTAGCACTTGTCAATAGTGAGTGCTAAATTATTTATATTTTGGACAGTTTTTTTTAATTTATACAAAAAAATCAGTAACTAAATTTGATTACTGATTGTTTTTACTTATTATCTTTTGAAGTGGTATTTGCTTGCCTTCATAACTATTAGCAAAATACTCTACTAATTTATCAAGAAATATTTCTTTTTCCTTCTTCCTAAGAATAGAATCTGATTTATCTATACGGTTTAAGATTTCTTCATTACGAAGCATGCAAATGTTTTTTATAGTGTCATAATCATCTGATACTTCTTCTGATTCTTTTTCCACTATTTGATACTCGTCTTTTGTTTCTGGTAATGATATTTTCTCTAAAGTTTTCGAATTTTTTGTATAAATAATGTCATAGGTGGTATATAATCGACCATCATTTAAAAATTTGGTTTTTGTAGCTAAAACATAACAACTTGTTGGTACCCAGCACTCTATTTCGTTAGTTTCTTTAGAGATTTTTGGAAGACATGTATACATTTTAGGATATCCTATTTTCCTTTCACTCATTTTAAACCCTCCTAAATATATTATAGCAGATTTATTCATGACTCACAATTTAGAAAAGAAAAAAGGCAATATAACGCCTTTTATTTGTTTTGCCATTTCCAATTTTTAATATATGGCATATCTTCTCCATTTTCTTTAATGTAAGCATTATGTTGATTTAACATATCACTACACCAATTGATTAATACTTTAGATGTTTTTTGATATCTTGGAATATGTGATAAAGCATCCATTACTAAGTGGAATCTATCAATTTCATTTTGTACTCTAATGTCAAATGTTGTCGTAATAGTTCCTTCTTCTTGATAACCATGAATATACATATTTTTATTAGCTCGACGATAAGTCAATTGTTCAATTAACGATGGATAACCGTGGAAGTTAAAAATTACTGGAACTTCTTTCGTAAATAATTTATCATACTCCTCATCTGTTAAACCATGAGGGTGTTTAGTTTTTGGAGCAAGTTTCATTAAGTCGACAACATTAATTACTCTAATTTTTATATCTTTGACACAACTTCTTAAAATATCAACGGCCGCTATAGTTTCTAAAGTTGGTGTTTCCCCACAACATGCCATAATTACATCTGGATTACCGCCATCATTACTAGCAAAGTCCCAAATACCAATTCCTTTTGTACAATGCTTTTTCGCTTCGTCTTTGTTTAACCATTGTGGTCTTGGATGTTTACTGGCAACAATCGCATTAATTTTATTTTTTGTTTTTAGTACATGATCAAAGCATGAAAGTAAACAGTTCGTATCTGGTGGTAAATAGATTCTAATAATATCAGATTTTTTTGTTGCTAAATGATTTAAAAAACCTGGATCTTGATGGGTATAACCATTGTGATCTTGTTGAAAAACATGAGAGGTTAATAAAATATTTAAAGAAGCAATTGGTGCACGCCAAGGAATTTCTTTTGTTACTTTTAACCATTTGGCATGTTGAGAAACCATAGAATCAACAATACGCATAAAAGCTTCATAGCTATGAATCATTCCGTATCTTCCGGTTAAAAGATATCCTTCTAACATTCCCTCACAGACATGTTCTGAAAGATAAGAATCCATTATTCTTCCTTCTGGGGATAAGAATTCATCTGTTTTATAAACCTTACTATTCCAAGTTCTTTTTTCTTTTTCAAAGATATGATTTAAACGATTAGATAAAGCTTCATCTGGTCCAAAAATTCGAAAGTTTTTATTATCTTTATTAGCTTCAAAAACATCGCGAATATAGTTTCCTAGTTCAGTCATATCTTGTTTTTCAACACTACCTGGAATAGGGACAGAAATAGCATAATTTTCCCAGTTTGGTGTGATGATTTCTTTTAATAATAAGCCACCATTAGCATAGTCACTTTTCCCCATACATTTTGATGGAGTTGGAGCTAATTCTTTCAATTCTTTTTTTAATTTTCCTTTTTCATCGAATAATTCCTCAAGATGATAGCTTTTTAGCCATTTTTCTAGTAATGGTAAGTTCATTGGATTATCTCTTTGGATTGAAATTGGAACTTGATGAGCCCGAAAGCTTCCTTCAATTTGTTTTTCTTCAATTTCTTTTGGACCAGTCCAACCTTTTGGAGTAGTTAAAATAATCATCGGCCATTCATGTTCTGGCTTCGCTCTTTCTTTGATATTAGCAATATCTTTCATTACTTTATCTAAAGTTTTAGCCATTTCTTCATGGAGTTTCATTGGATCTTTTCCGGTTACAAAATAAGGCTTCCAACCGTGACCATAGAAAAAGTCCTCTAACTCTTCTGTTGTCATTCGGCCAAAAATAGTTGGATTGGAAATTTTATAACCATTGCGATGAAGAATTGGCAAAACCATTCCATCTGTTTTTGGATTTAAAAATTTGTTAATGTTCCAAGAAGTTGCAAGTGGTCCAGTTTCTGCTTCCCCATCACCAATAACACAGGCAGCAATTAAACCTTTGTTATCTAGTACAGCACCGGCTGCATGAGCTAAGCTATATCCAAGTTCTCCACCCTCATGAATTGATCCTGGTGTTTCTGGCGCTACATGGGAAGATATTCCACCTGGAAAGCTAAATTGTTTAAATAGTTTTTTTAAACCTGCTTCATCTTCTGTTATTTCAGGATAAAATTTTGAATAAGTTCCATCTAAGTAGTTATTGGCTACCATAGCTTCACCACCATGTCCAGGTCCTGAAATATAAATCATCTTTAAATTGAATTTTTTAATTACTCTATTTAAATGTAAATAAATAAAATTTTGACCTGGCGCGGTTCCCCAATGACCGACTACATTAGGTTTTACATCACTACTGGTTAGTGGTCTTTTTAACAAGGGATTATCCAATAAATATAATTGTCCTACCGATATATAGTTTAAGGCTCTAAAGTATGCATCCATACTTTTTAATTCTTTTTTACTAAGTGTTGCCATTCACATCTCTCCTATCTTAATCATTATATATCAAAATTAAGCTTTTTTAAAGAGCAAAATAAAAAAGGTATTTTTACCTTTCTTATTTGTTATTATGATTTTTTATTAATTAAATCTTTTTTTCATGGTATAACCTAATCCAGCTAAACCTATCATCATTGTTAATAATACTGCAATTATATTAATGTCTGCTGTATTTGGATTTTCAACTTTTACCTTTTCAAGTGCTGCTAGTGCATTTTCAATATCAGTAGCCATTTTATCAACCTCAGTTTGCTCTAATATTGTCTTATCATATTTTACAGCATCAATTGCAGTTTGAACTTTTTCTATAGATTCTTTTGTATATAGGCTTTTATCTAATTGATTGAACTTATCAATTAAACTATTTACTTTTGTATAGTCTGCTTTGGCAATTGATACTTCACCATCAGCAGTTGATTCTACTTTACCAGTAATCTTTCCGCCTGTTACGGTAATTTTTCCACCAGCTCTATCTGTAATACTTCCATTGATTGTTCCACCGTTTACAGTAAATTCTGGCTTTTTAGTTGGATTATAACTTCTATCATAGTCTATTTCGATATCACCATTAATTATCGCTTTATTAGAAACTGTGGTAGTTACTTGATTAAATTGATCATCCCAACTTAGTGTATAGATTGCTTGTGATCCTTTAGTTTTTGCATTTAATGTTCCACCTGTCATTGTCAATTGACCCCAGTTTTGGATAGCACTACCTGTCATATTATTGGTAGTAATTATACCACCTGTCATATTAATAATACCGTTATCATCATTTTTTAAAGCGATGAAACCATTAACGATTTCTCCACCTTTCATATTGAAAGTAGCTTGTAGGTTACGGATTGCTGAACTAAATCCAGAAGTTCCTAACACTTTACCGTCTTCCATATTCAATGTTCCACCATTATTATCTATTACATACCAAGAGTTTCCTCCGCTAGTATTTGGATCAGTACCTGCTTCTTTAGAACGAGTCAAAGTACCATTTAATAAAGTTGTTGTTCCTTTATTTACTAAAGCTCCTTTACCATGTGATACATTGTCTACTGTACCGTTTCCAGTAATAGTAAGTGTACCGTTATTTGTAATTGTGTGTTTTCCTTCAATATTTGTTAAAGTGTGACCAGCTAGGTCCAATGTAACTGTTGTATCCTTGGCTATTGTTACACTTTCTGTTACGTCTTGTAATAATAATACTGTTTTACCATTAGCATTGTTAATGGCTTCTTGTACTGTAGCATATTTTACACCATCTACATTAGCTACTTCTAAATCCATGGCTTTTGCAGTTGGCATCATGAACATACTAACAGCTATCATAATAACAAAAAACATTGCCTTTTTCATCTTATCACCCTTCCTCCGGCAATTTTATTATAATTTATTAAAAATTAAAAAACAATACGTATTCTTTTTTTTGTAGATTTTTTATTTTTTTCCCTTTTTATTTATCGTAGTATCATCATTTTGAAAATGTCAATTTACAGAAGGTTCAATCATCAATAAAAATTTTCAAATTTTAAAAGTATTTTACTATGTAAGGTGATGGTTGGGTTTTACTTAATAGTTATATCCATCATAACAATAGTAGAATCATTATGCCTGATGATAATCTTACCGAATATTTATCCAAATAAAAATGACAAAAGTCTGTCATTTTTATTCTTATTCAACACTTTTTAAAGACTCTATCATATCTATTTTCTTTAGTGAAAAATATAAAATAATATTTACCAAAATAGCAAAAGCCATAGTGATTAAAATAGCATAAACATAACTTGGCCAAGTAATAATTGGGTTAAACATTAACATGTCTATTTCACAAGTCTTAATAATATATTGGGTTAAGATATTACCTACTACTAAACCTAATAGTATACCAATAGCAGTTAAAATAGTATTTTCTCGATTAATATATTGATATACTTCTTTATCATAAAAGCCTAAAACTTTTATAGTAGCTAACTCTCTTCTTCGTTCACTAATATTTACACTTGATAAATTATATAAAACAACGAATGCTAAAGCTCCAGCAGAAATAATTAAGATTAAAGAAACATAGGCAAAGCTTTCCATAGTACTATCAAAAGCGTGCTTAGTAGCGGATGTAAAAGAAATACTTGAGACACTTGGAATTTCTTTTAACTTACTAGCAAATTCTTTTTCGTCTTTTTCAGTCATCTTTTTCGTTTTTAATAAAAGAGTATTATAAGTATTACCTTGATATTTACTGTTATTCATATAAATATAGTGAAATAAATAATTTTCAGTTATATGAGATACTTTTTCTTGATAAGTATTTCTTCCTGTAAATTCTAGTTGATCTCCTATCTTTACCTCTAATAAATCAGCTAGTTTTTCACTCATTATTATACCAGTTGTGTCTTCTAATTTATAGGCTGTTTTTTTCTTTCTATCTTGTAATTTAATAAATTTTTCTGGTGAGCTTTTTGGTATTACTAAAGTTACTGTTTGATTGGTTTTTTTATTATCTATTGTTATAGATTCTTCTTCTACTTCTAAAATGTCTTTTACTTCTTTTTGGTTTTTTATTTTAGTAATATCTTCTTTAGTGTGATTATTGTTTAAAGTAATCTTAGCTTGATAGTTAAATATATCTTCATACTGACTTGGTACCATTTTCATAATACAATCTTTAAGACCAAAACCAGCTAGGATTAAACCAGTACAACCTGCTATTCCAATAATAGTCATCAGAAAACGTTTTTTATAGCGAAAAACATTTCTAATGGTTACTTTATAAGAAAAATTAAAATGGTTCCATAATTTAGGAATTTTCTCTAGCAGAACTCTTTTGCCTGGTTCTGGAGACTCTGGTCGTAATAAATTAGCAGGTGATATTTTTAAAGTTTTATGACAAGTATAAATGGTTGCACCTAAAGTACAAAGTAAAGCTATTATCATTCCTTCTAAAGTAAAGGTGGAATAGTAATATAATCTTACGTCCCCGATGCGATACATTGTTTGATACATATCAAAACATAGTTTTGGTAAAATACGATAACCAATTAAGACACCAATTATAGAACCAATTATAGTAGCAAGTGATGCATATAAAATATATTTAAACATAATGGCGGAATCCTTATATCCTAGTGATTTCAAAGTACCAATTTGGCTTCTTTCCTCTTCCACCATACGTGTCATAGTAGTTAAACAAACTAAAACGGCGACTATAAAGAAAACTAATGGAAACACTTTTGCCACATTATCTATGCGTTCTGTATCTTGTTTATACTGATAGAAACCCATGTTGGCTTCAATATCCAAAACGTGCCATTTTTCATTTGACTTTTTGTCTTTTGTAACGATTCTTTTGATTTCTTGTTTTTCTTTTTTCACTAAATTTTTATAATTTTTAGAAAACCTGCTATCGTTTGTTTTTAAATCGATATACGCAACTGTTTTATTTGGACTTAAAATATTTTCTTCTGGCATGTAAAGATAATAATTTATTTTACCAGATAATAAGTTAGTAGTATCACGTTCTGTTGATATATATAAGGGACTTTCAACATACCCTGTCACTTTTACCACTTTATTTTGAACTAGTGGTGAGTCGATAATGATTTCATCCCCTATTTTTATTTTTTTAGACATTTGATTATCAATTACGATTTCGTTTGTTTTGCTAGGCATTTTTCCTTTTACTAGTTTAGGTTTATTCATCTTATTTTTTTTATTATAAGAAATTATTTTAGTAGCGTAGTCTTCTTCTTTATTGGTAATTGCATCAAAGGAATAGCCGGTTTCTACTTGATAGTTGTTCCCTAATTTATTGATTGTTTCGCTAGTTATTCCATAGTTAGATACAATCATTAAATCATAGACATGACTCTTTTCATAATAGTTATCTAACGTTTTTTTCATATCAGGAGCAACCGCTTTAATACCAGCAAAAAATCCAACTCCTAATAAAACAATAATCAAAATTGATAAAAAGCGTTTACTAGTTTTTACCATGCAGACAATGGTTTCTTTTAACAGTTTTTTCATTACCAATTAATATCCTCTACTTGTTTAGGATTTTTATTTATGATAGTATCTATTACTGTTCCATTTTTAAATTTAATAATTTTGTCTGCAATAGGTGCAATAGCACTATTATGGGTAATAATAATAACAGTCATTTTTTCATTTCTAGTTAAATTTTCTAAAACTTTTAGAATTTGTTTTCCCGTTTCATCATCTAAAGCGCCAGTTGGTTCATCAGCAAGAAGTATTTTAGGACTTTTAGCTACTGCTCTAGCGATAGCAACACGCTGTTGTTCCCCTCCCGATAGTTGAGCCGGGAAATTTTTCAGCCTATTTTCTAGGCCCACTGTTTCAAGTGTTTTTATAGGAGATAGGTGATTTTTACATATTTCAGTTGCAAGTTCTACATTTTCTAAAGCCGTTAAGTTTTGAACTAAGTTATAAAATTGAAAGACAAAACCAATATCATTACGACGATATTTTACTAAATCCTTATTAGAATACTTCGTAATATCTTTACCATCAATTATTACTTTTCCACTCGTTACTTTATCCATTCCTCCTAGAATATTTAAAGCTGTTGTTTTACCGGCTCCAGAGGGTCCTAAAATAACAACTAGTTCTCCTTTATCAATAGAAAACGAAGTTTTATTTAAGGCGATTACTTGTGATTCTTTTTCTCCATAAATTTTACTTACATTTTTAAATTCAATATAAGCCATACTATCCCTCCTATTTATATCTATATTATATCACTTTTTATATTAAACTACATAAATTAAAATGCTTAAAAATTGTAGAATTGAACCAATTAAAACAAAAAAATGAAAGATAGAATGAAAATATTTTCTTTTAGCGCCAATCACATATAAAATAGCTCCAATAGTATAAAAAACTCCTCCAGCAACTAATAAAATTAATCCAGGAGTTGGCAAAACTTTTTTGATACTGTTATAGGAGAATATGATTAACCATCCCATTAATAAATATATAATCACTGATGGTATTTGAAACTTCTCTAAATCAATAGCGTTTAACAGTATACCAATTGTTGCTATTAACCATATGATAGAAAATATTATCCAACCAGTCACTCCCCCTATTAGGCTTAAACAATAAGTTGTATAACAACCAGCAATAAATAGATAAATATCACAATGATCTAGAACGCGAAGAACTTTTTTTGCTTTTAGTTTGGGGCTTAAAGCATGATAGATACAGCTGATTGAATACATCACAATCATGGTACTTCCATAGATACATGAGGAAACTACTCCTATTGTGTTATGATTTTTTGCTGAGAATATAACAGTTAATACTAAGGCAGTTATTCCTAATAAAATTCCAATACCATGAGAAATGGAATTTACTAGTTCTTCTCCTAAAGTATATTTAGGTATTGTTACTTTTTTCATGTTAGCTCCTTTTCACAACTTCATTATACTATATTTTATTTTTTAGTTTTATTTTATAATCAAAAAAAATGACACATTTGTGTCACTTAATTATTAAACGCCTACACTTTTTGTTTCTGGTAATGTTGATGCCCCATCGATAACAATTCCTTGACCTGTGATATAACTTGATTCATCACTAGCTAAGAAGGCTGCTAATTCCCCTAGCTCTTCTATTGTTCCTAATCTTCCCATTGGAATTCCTGCGGCAATACCATCAACCACACTTTGTGGATTATTGGCATTAGAATCTTTTGCAATTCCTTCTACCATTGGAGTCATAATATAACCCGGCATGATAGCATTTACATTGATATTATTTTTTACAAGTTCCATAGCTAAACCTTTTGTGAAACCTAACACGGCTGCTTTCGTTGTTGCATATGCTACTTCACCAGTATCAGCAACCATTGGTCCAGTGACACTTGATAAGTTAACAATTTTACCATAATTATTTTTAATCATGTGTGGTACTACTACTTGAGTCATATTCCATGTTCCCTTGATATTGATATCAAAATGACTATCCCTTACTTCATCAGTCATTTCAGTAAATGGTGCTAATTTAGCAATTCCAGCATTATTAACTAAAATATCGATTTTACCTTTTTTTGTAATGATATCATTGATAATAGCCGTTAACATATTTTTATCTCTAATGTCGGCTTTATAACCCATAACTTTAGGATTTTGTAGTTCTTGTAATGTTTCTTGTAATTTATCAGAATAATCAATAATAACTACATCTGCTCCATGTTTTAAAAATACTTTTACTATGCCCAAGCCATTTCCCATGGCTCCTCCTGTTACTATTGCTACTTTTCCATCTAATTTCATTTTTTTCCCTCCCTATTCTTATATCATTATAACATGAGTTGAACTGATTTTACTATAATGTCTTATTATATTTTTTATAATTATTATTTTTATTCATAAACAGTCCCTCCCCATTCTACTGCGGTAAAACCTTCTCTAGTAAAATGTGGAAGTTGCTGAGGCTTTATATTCACTTTTTTATCTACTTTTTTAATGTTAATGGCAATTCGTAATAAAGAATCTGGTTTCGGATTTATCATTAATTTATTTTCTTCTTGTCGTTTTTCTGTTAATTTATAATTAATTATACTTTTTTTATTTTTTTCTAATATTGGTAACCAGTACATAATAAATTCATTCTGTTCTCTTCTTGTTAATCCAATTTGAGTTAAAGTTTTTTCCAATACAGTAATGGCATTTTCTTTCGTTACATAAAAGCCTTCATCAAATTTTTCTTCGGTGGTGTTTTTCTCATCCCAATATAGTGCATAATAATATTTATTGTTTTCATCATACAAACTGCCATCAGGACTGGCATTTATTTTCCAAGATTGTTTGTATTTAGGATAGGTAGTTAATAAGTTTTCTGGATGTTCAAAAGTTATTATTACTGTTTCTTCTTTTTCTGGATATAGGTATAATACTGGTTTATCCCATGTCTCATATGATTGTGAAAATTCTTTTAGATTGTTATATGTATAAAACCAAGCTAGTAGTGGTAATAATGTGATTATAAAAGAAATTATTATTAGAAGATGGCTCTTTTTATTGATTAACAATCTAATTCCTAATACTATATTAATAATAATTACTACTAGCAAGATCAACAGTCCTATAATTGCTCGTTCATCTTGAGAACAACCTATGATAGCACCATTTACATCTGTACAAGTTTTATCAGTTGTGATTAAGGTATAGTGTATTTTAGATAAAATTCCCATTATTATTAATTCTAGTCCAAATAACATTACTAAAAAGATACTTTTTTTGCTGGATTATTTGTTTTTTCATACACTCACCTATTTTTCTTAATTTCAAGAACTGTTTATATTTTGGATTTTTTATTATTTAAATTATATCAAGCATTTTTATAGCTTTTTATTGAGTCTCCATTTTCTTCTATTTGTTTTTCTATTTGCTTAGCTTCACGATAATTTGTTACAATACTATATAATCCGATAGAAAATGAAAATATAATAAGTAACCATAGTAAAATTTTTGCTTTATTTTTACTCTTCGCTGTATAAATTATTAAATAGATACCTAGTAGTATTATTGGTATAAAAGCTCTAATTGTTACCTCAAATTGTTTTCTTTTCATCTCTAGTTCTGATGAGATAAACCAGATACATTGAGATTGCATTTGACAACCTACTTCAGGATCAATAATCTCTAATATTTCTATGGTTGTTAATATTATTAATATTAAGATACTTAAAATAAATAAAAATTTTTTTAACTTTTCTTTCATAAACTCCACTACCTCTTTATTTAAATATACCTATTTCAATCTTATTTTCATTACAGATAATATTTAACACTTTTCTACCTATATATTTTAGTATAACATGATAACTGTTGAGGGTCATAAAAAAAGACTGTATTTACAGTCTTTTTACGGATTACTTGGCAATTACTTCACAGATTAAGTTTGATATTTCCGTTGGATTATCGATTGGAAGTCCTGCTATCATTTTTGCTTCACTATATAAAATTTTAGTATATTTGTTAAATTCATCTTTATCTTTTTTATATAAATCTTTTAATTTATTAGCAATTGGATGTTTGTCATTAATTTCAAGAACTGTTTGAGCTTTAATTCCCATGTCATTTGGCATAGCATCAAACACTTTTTGCATTTCAATGGAAACATCACCTTCAGTTGTTAAACAAACAGGATGAGTCTTTAATTTGTTAGTAAATCTTACTTCTTTTACCTCTTTTATTTCTTTTTGCATTTCTTTTAATAATTCTTCATTTTCTTCATTTGTTTTTTTAGTATTTTCTTTTTCTTCTTCTGTTTCTAAATCTAAATCACCATTTTCAACATTGGCAAATTTTTTATTTTCATATTCTACTATCGCAGTGATTGCAAATTCATCAACATAATCTGTTAAATACAAAATATCGTAGTCTTTATCTTTAACTTGCTCTACTTGTGGTAAAGAATCGATTTTAGCAATGGATGAACCAGCTGCGTAATAAATCTTTTCTTGTCCTTCTTTCATAGACTCCACATATTCTTTTAAAGTAATTAGTTTTTCTTTCTTTGAAGAATAAAACATAATTAAATCTTTTAATTTATCTTTATCAACACCAAAGTTATTATAAACACCATATTTTAATTGAACTCCAAATGTCTTAAAGAATTCAATGTATTTTTCACGGTCTTCTTTTAACATTGTTTCTAGTTCTTTTCTTACTTTTGATTCAATGTTTTTAGCAATCACACTTAAGCTTTTTGATTTTTGTAATATTTCTCTTGAAATATTTAAAGATAGGTCTTCTGAGTCCACAACACCCTTCACAAAACTGAAATAGTCTGGCAATAAATCAGCACATTTATCCATGATTAAGACTCCATTGGCGTATAAACTCAAACCTTTTTCATAGTCCTTTGTATAGTAGTCATATGGGGCATGACTTGGAATAAATAATAATCCTTTATAAGAGCAGATTCCTTCTACTGAAGTTGTAATCACTTTTAGAGGTTTGTCAAAGTCATTAAATTTATCCATATAGAAGTTATTATACTCTTCCTCTTTTACATCTTTTTTAGATTTTTTCCATAATGGAATCATACTATTTATTGTTTCTATTTCTTTTTTTTCTTCGTATTCTTGCTTTTCTTCATCTTTTAGTTCTCGTTTAGTAACTTCCATTTTAATTGGATAACGAATATAATCCGAATATTTTTTAATTAATTCTTTCAATTGATACTCTTCTAAATAATCACTATAATTTTCATCTTCAGTATCTTTCTTTATGTGTAAAGATATTTTTGTACCTGTTGTTCTTTTATCACATTCTTCAATGCTATAACCTTCGGCTCCTGTAGATACCCAACGATAAGCTTTATCACTATCAACAGATTTAGTTGTTACTTCAATACAATCGCTAACCATAAACGCCGAATAAAAACCTACTCCAAATTGACCAATAATATCAATTTTGTCTTGCTTTGTCATATTCTCTTTAAAGTTTAGAGAGCCACTTTGGGCAATGGTACCAAGATTTTTTTCCAATTCTTCTTCAGTCATACCGATTCCAGTATCTTCAATCGTTAATGTTCTAGCATCTTTATCATAATTAATGCAAATCTCTAACTCTTCTTGTTTTACCTTTATGTTCTTATCTGTTAAAGAACGATAGTATAATTTATCGATGGCATCACTGGCGTTCGAAATTAATTCTCTTAAAAATATATCTTTATTTGTATAAATTGAATTGATCATTAAATCTAGTAATCTTTTTGACTCAGATTTAAATGCTTTCTTCTTCATTTTAACATCTCCTTTTTAATTACATTTTAGTTATAGCATTATAATTAGCAGTTGTCAAGATAGAGTGCTAAGGTTTTTTTGAAGAAAAAGCTCAATTATTTTGAATTTTTAAAAGAGCTTTTTCTAAATCATGGTTATGATCTTCTAAAATATTTATTTTCTTATTTTTTAGATTAGATAAAGAGATTAATTTTAACTTATTTTTTTCAATTAACTTTAACTTATTTTTTTCAATACCTAAACATAAATAATTATAGTTTTTATTTCTTTTTGTGTCTGTTAGGTGGATTTTATAAAATCTTTTTTCAATCCCTTTTTTGATTGCTTTAATTACTATATAAACATATTCACTTGTTACTAACTCTTCTTGATCACAGAAAATATTAATTTCAGTTTTATAACTTTCTTCAATAATGATTAAATGATTACTGATGACGGCATAATATTTGCCGTTTACTTTCTCTAAAAATGATACCTCCAAATTTTTAGAACTAGTTTCGAAATAAGATAAAATGCTATCATCTTCTAATGATTTTGGTATAGATAGTTGATATTCAATATTTTCATTTGTATTCATGATGACTGATAATATTTCCACTGCTAATTCTCCCATGATATTAGGGGTGTGTTCGAATAACACAACTATAGTTTCAAAAAGAAACTTCCAATCTTTGGGAAGGTATCTTGTAGTATAAAAATCATATTTTTTTTGATGGTCATAAATATTTACTTGGATTAAAAAATTATTTATATTTGTATTTTGTTGATTTCTAGAGATTTTATCTTGGTATTTAGGAAGAGCTTCATTTATTTGCTCTAATATATACTCAACACTTTTTACGTCTATAAACTGGTAACAACAATACTCTTCTATCTTACTGTTATCAACAACATCTAAAGGAATATATAATACCTTAAATTTTTGAATATTAGAATTATATAGTAAGGATATATAAAAGTTAGCATTATGATAGTTTTTTATTATTAATTCTATTAATGGCGATTCTTTTTTTTTCTTTACATATTTTTCTATTAGCTTTTCTTTTTTATCTAATTTCATAATTTTTTCCTTTTCTTACTTCCTGTAGTTATTATACCATGAGTTCCTATAATTTTCTAATATTTGCAATTTTTTTCTTATTATTGTCACTTAAAAATGTTAAGTTTGGGTTTACAATTATTCAAAACTTTCTACCCATTCCACTATTTTATGCCAAGTTGCAGGTCCTACTACTCCATTTTCAGGTAAATTAAACCTTTTTTGAATGGCTTTTATAGATGATTCTGTTAATTCATCGAAGATACCTGTTGTTCTTACTCCTGGAATTGCATGAGTTGCTTCACAAATTAAATATAAAAAATTTTGTAAATTTAAAATGTCATCACCGCTCATACCTTTAGATAAGAAAATACCGGGATATATTTTATCTTGATACTCTAAATATTCTTCAGGAATAGAAGTCTTTAATTGATTATAGGTTGTGAAAATGGCATTCCAAGTATTACTATCTACTATACCATTAGCTGGAATTTTATTTTTATTTTGGAATGCTATAACCATTTCTTTCGTATTTTCATTAAACTTATCTCCGGTTAATTTTAAATGTGGAATTGATGGTTCAAAATAGGAAATAAAATTAAGTAAATAATTTAGCACTCTGATATAAGTTCCAGTTTCTCCTTGCTGTAAAGTTTCTCCGTATGGTAGTTTGACTTCTTCAACTTTAATCCCTTCACTTGATAAATCAGAGATTCTTTTTACTGCATTGTATAAATATTTTATTTCATACCAAGTCCCTTTATCTACAATACCTGTCACTGGTAAATCGAAAATTTTTTGAAAGGCTTTTACAGCATCTTCTGTTTCCGTAGTAAAAAAGATATCCTCATTTTTTATTTTAGGAATGGCTGGATAATTATTACTAATACGATTTAGCTGAATTTTTAGAAGTCTTACATAATTTCCAGCAGATCCTAATTTAAAAGGAAAACCAGGATATGACGGTATATTGGGTGACACTGGGGCATTCGAAACTAATTTAATATCATTACCATAGTATTTTTTTAGAATTTCTAGTGGGTTTAATCCTTGATTTGCAAGTTCTACAGTTCCCCATTGTGATAGTCCTTTACATTGTGTATTTACACCATCACAATAAGCAGCAAATAAAGGTTGAACTTGACCATCTCTAACTATATAGTTATTAAAAATATCATCTACAATTGTTGAAATTGATTCAAAGAATTGGGCGTCTTCTTTAAATGTTTGGTCATAAGCCGAACTGCTAGTGATATCGAAATTATAACCTCGTGATAAATACCATTCATTATAAATTCTGTTTAATGCAAATGATATTTGTGCTAGAACATTAGCTTTTATAGCAGCTGTTGGCCAAGATGGGTATATTTCATTAGAGGCAACATTTTTTATATATTCAGGAAATGGAATGGTGATATTCTTGCCAGCTTTATTAGGTGGACCAATGTGAACAACAATTTTGGTTGGGACTATTGGTACTTTAACTGCCATTTTGATCAATTCCTTCCATACTAATTTCTGGTATCATTTTAATATATTGAATAACTCCAGTATTTCCAAAAATAGCAACATCATATTTTTTTATCTTTTCAAACCCTTCGTGAATGGCAGTAACATCATAACTGGTGTATGGGGCATCATCACCTGGTTTAAAGTTCTTATCTTCTGGTGGTGATGGTAGTTTTATATCTGAAATCATGCCACTGGAATTTGTCAATCCACTAAAAAACATTACTTTTTTATCTCCTATATCTTTAGTCACTAATATTTCTGTATTAGATACTGGAATCGCTTGATAAGCTGTAAATACTTCTACTTTTAGGCGACCACTACTGGGGTTTGCTTCTTGAAATTTTTGATAATCAGCAGTTTTTTTGAACTCTTCTAAAGTTATAAAATCCATTTATAATTTCCTCACTTTCAAAATTTGACCAATTTGTAAAGTTGTTGAACTTAAATTATTTAAAGTCATTAAGTCAATAACACTTGTATTATATCTTCTAGCTATTTCATATAAATTATCTCCTTTTTTTACGGTATACGTTTCATATCTTGGCTCTTCATACCCTGTACCATAACATTCTTTTATTTGTGTAATAATTTCGTCTTTTTGAGGTATCTTTAAAATTTGGCCAACAGATAAAATCGTATTATTTAAATTATTAAAAGTCATTAATTCTTCTACGGTTACTCCAAATTTTTGAGCTATGGTATATAGACTGTCTCCAGCTTTTACTTCATACTCCTGGTAATCACTCGAAGTATTTTTTGTGGGTATTTTTAAAATTTGACCAACGCTCAGAAAATTACTAGTTAAGTTATTTTCTTTCTTTATTGCTTCTACACTCACTCCATACTCGTTAGCAATGCTATAAAGATTATCTCCTTTTTTTACTGTATATAGGACATAATTATCATTTTCATTCGCACTATTATTTTGTACAGGTACTTTTAATTCTTGATTGATGGAAAGATTGAAATTTGGTAAATTATTTAATTCAACTAGTTCGGCAACTGTAGTATTGTATTTGTTTGCTATTTTGTAAAGGGTATCTCCTTTTTTTACTGTGTATATAATTGTATTTTGCGATGTTGGAATTTTTAGTTCTTGATTTACATTTATATTGTTACTTGTCAAATTGTTTACTCTTTTTATTGTTTCTACAGGAACATCAAATTGTTTACTAATGCCATATAAGGTATCTCCTCTTTGAACTATATATGTCTGCATACTTCACCTCATTATAATATATGTCTTATTTTTTTAAATATTATAGGTTTTTATTGTCTACTCTCTTCTAGTTATTACATATTCTATTATGAAAGGAGATAAATATGAAACAATTTTTTAATGACAATTGTAATGATGGTAATGATTGTATCTTTAATCAGTTTCCGAGGATTATTTTCTGTGTCGGACCTACGGGACCCGCTGGGCCTACGGGACCTACCGGGGCTAGTACTGGTATAACTGGACCTACTGGTCCTACTGGTCCTCAAGGCATTGCTGGAACTCAGGGTGCTACTGGTCCTACCGGACCTCAAGGTACTGCTGGAACTCAGGGAGCTACTGGTCCTACGGGACCTCAAGGTATTGCCGGAGCTCAGGGAGCTACTGGACCTACGGGACCTCAAGGTACTGCTGGAACTCAGGGTGCTACTGGTCCTACTGGTCCTCAGGGTACTGCTGGAACTCAGGGAGCTACTGGACCTACGGGACCTCAAGGTACTGCTGGAACTCAGGGAGCTACGGGACCTACGGGACCTCAAGGTACTGCTGGAACTCAGGGAGCTACTGGTCCTACGGGACCTACGGGACCTCAAGGTGCTACTGGACCTACGGGACCTCAAGGTGCCTAAATGTTTTTATCTTTCTAATATATAATAAAAGTAATATAAAAACTGTGTATCAATGTATCACAGTTTTTATTAATTTTATGTTTTTTGTTCACTTTATATTTAATCTACATATTATAAATTAAGAGGTGTTTTATATTTGAAAATCTGTGTTTATGCAATTGCAAAAAATGAAGAAAAGTTTGTTTCTAGGTGGGTAAAATCGATGAGTGAAGCCGATCAAATCTACGTTTTAGATACTGGTTCTACTGATAATACAGTCACCCTATTAAAAGAAGGTGGAGTCCATGTTTTAAAAGAAGAAATTAAACCATGGAGATTTGATGTTGCAAGGAATCGTTCTTTAGAATTAGTTCCAGATGATGTGGATATTTGTGTTTGTACTGATTTAGATGAAGTCTTTCTACCTGGTTGGAGAAAAGAATTAGAAACTAATTGGAAAAAGGATACTACTAGATGTCAATATACTTATCATTGGAGTTTAGATAAAAATGATACTCCCATAGTTAGTTTTTTTCTAAATCAAGTTCATTGTCGTCATGGTTATAAGTGGACTCATCCTGTTCATGAAGTTCTATCATATTCCGGTGTTGAATCTGTTGTTAGCTGTCCTAATGTTATTTTAAAACACTATCCTGATAAAGATAAGTCAAGGAGTAGTTATTTACCACTATTGGAGCTTTCAGTTAAAGAGGATTCTTTAGATGATAGAAATATGCATTATCTAGGACGAGAATATATGTATTATAAGAAATGGGATCAAGCTATTGAAACATTAAAAAAACATCTTTCCTTAAAACAAGCTACCTGGAAAGATGAAAGATCAGCATCTATGAGATTTATTGGACGCTGTTATAAAGAATTAAAAGAATATGATGAGGCTAGAAGTTGGTATGAGAAAGCTATTTTAGAAGCTCCTCACTTACGAGATGGTTTGGTAGAAAAGGCATTAATGGAATATGAATTAGAAAATTATTCTGAAGTGGAAAACTTATGTTTTAAAGCGTTGCAAATAAAATCTCATGAAAAAACATATATTAATGAACCATTTAGTTGGGATAGTACCATTTATGACTTACTGGCTATTAGTGCTTATCACTTAAAAAGATATAACCAAGCTGTTTATTTTGGAGATATAGCATTAAGTTATGAGCCAGATAATGAACGACTTTTAAATAACTTAAAAATTTTCAAAGAAAAAGAAAGTTTATTTTAACTTTCTTCTACATATAAGTTAATTGTTTCATTTTGATAACCTAATAGAATTTTATTCCAAATGATACTTTCTACATATCGAGCTTTTTTCGGATTCATTAAATAACGAATTGTTAATTCAATATGACTATCTACTATTTTAGTATAAATAATGGGGTCATACTTATTAAAATATACTCGATTGGTAGTATTTACATTGCTGATTTCTTCTTTCATTTTTTTAGGAATATTTTTTATAATTTCAATATTATTAACAATTTTATATAACTCTTGTTTATTTTTTACAATATCACAATCTAATTTTAATTTTACAGTTAATTCATCCCAAATATATTTAAAACCTTTATTTAAATTTTTTACTGGTTCTTGAAAGACAACAGAGTTTGGAAAAGTCACAATTATTCCTGTGGATTGTCCATTTTCCTCTTTGGTAGAAATTTCTAATACTTCAAAATTTAGAGAAGATATATTCATGACATCACCTTTGATGTCTTTTATTTGAATTCTATCTTCAACTTGAAACGGTTTTTTCATTTTGATATATATTCCACAGAAGAAGTTTAAAATTAATTCACGTAAGGCAATAGTCATAGCTGCTGATGTAAAACTGATTAGGGTCATTAAACTTTGAATATATTCACCCCAAATAAATACAAAAAAAACTACTTCTATTGTGTTTAGAATTATCTGATAAGCTTGATTCAAAAGATATTCTTTTCGTCCGAAAGCTTTCTTTTGAATAATTTTTTTCCCTACTCTTTTTAAAAAGACAAAAATTAATATTACTATAATGGTAGATAGAGTTAATGAAATATAATCTTCTTTTATTGTGGTTAATTTAGATAAATATTTACAGAAGTTATTAAATATTTCCATACGATTCCTCCTTCCATTTCGGTTTTTCATTATATCATTTTTTTTAATTTTTTTAAAGCAATCTATGTAAATGTATGTTATACTAGACATATTGTTTACACTTAGGAGGTAGAAAAATTATGATTATTGGAATTATCGGGGCTTTTGATGAAGAAGTAGAAAAGTTTATTGAAACTTTTGAATTAAATAAAGAAAATGATAAAATCTGGGATATTTATACAGGATGTTATCAAGAAAAGCAATTGGTGGTTTGTCGTTCTGGAATTGGAAAAGTCAATAGTGGCGCAATGACACAGTATTTAATTGATCATTATCATGTTGATTTGATTATTAATTCTGGGTGTGCTGGTAGTTTGATTAGTAAAGTTAAAATTATGGATGTTATATTAAGTAGCTATGTTACATATCATGATTTCCAACCCGTAAGAATTATGGAGGCTAATGTTCCTGAAAATGGCAAGATAAAGGCAGCTACTAAGTTAATCACTATTGCGGAAGATGCTTTAAAACAGTTAAATGTAGAAAACTATTACGTCGCACCTATTGCTAGTGGAGACTGCTTCGTAACTGATGAAGTTAAAAGAGATATTATTTATAAGAGTACTGGAGCTTATGCTGTTGATATGGAGAGTGCTTCTATTGGTCACATCTGTAAACTTAATAGTGTTCCATTCTTATCTTTAAGAACTATTTCAGATTTTGCTGATGGTAATGATGACTTTGAAGTTATTGCTGCATATAAATCTAGTTTATTAGTAAAAACAATGATTGAATTATTATAAAAAGATAGCAATTATTCTTTTTCGTTTGCTATCTTTTTTAATTCATTAAATAAAAACTCTTTTGCTTGCTCATTTTTTTCTTCTTGAATTTCTAAAGCTAATGTTTTTAGCTTTTTTTTCTTTTTGTCGTCTATTTCTAAGTAGTCAACCTCTTCTAGAAATTCTTCTATCATTTCATTGATAGTCATTTCGTCTTCATCTTCTTTACTTAGCATCTCTTTTAAAATGCCTGTTTTTTCTAAATCTTCTTCTGACATACTAACTACTCCTTTTTCTACAAACTAATTATATCATATATTTTGTTTTATGACACCTTTTCCATTTTGACAAATAATATGAGCAATACTTCCATTAATAATTGTCATCTTGGGAGCTACGTGACCAATATCAGCATTAAAAACAATTGGTAATGTTGGAAAAACTTTTTTTAAAGCTTTTTGATAAGTAAAATCTGGATAATAACTTTTTGGCGCAAAAACTCTGCCTACAATAATCCCTTTCGTATATTGAAACCAACCGGCTGACTTCATTTGAAGTAAAGTACAATAAAAATCCTCGGCTGATTGTTCTACAATATCAAAATACCAAATAATTCCATCGTTTTTATACCTATTTATAAAGTCTTGGGTGTTGTCAAAAGGTGTTCCAATTAAATCTTTTAGACATTCAAGGCAACCACCTATTATTCTACCTGTTACATCTACTGGTCCATTGATTGCTTCCCAATATACTTTTTCAGTTAAGTTGTAACTATCGCTATTTTTTTGCCACTCTTTTTGATAATATTCAAAACTTTGTTGATCAACAATATTTCCAGATAATATTTCTAAGTTATTTTTTAGACACTGATGCAAATTTGTTTGATCATAGCTTCCCGCATTACATCCATATATTGTTGCGATATCTAATTTGGTAGTGATATTAAAAAGAAGTGATGTAGGATCTGAATAACCAGCTAGCCATTTAGGGTTTTCTTTCATATGTTCCCAATTGACGTATGGCAACATTTCAATTAAAAAGTCACCACCACTAGCGCACATAACTAAATCAATGTTGTTATTTGTAATTAATTCATCTAACTCTTCCGCCCGTTTTTTACCAGAGGCTGATGTTATTCCTTTATTTCTAACGCTTTCGGTTTCTATCGTTTCATAACCGTATTTTTTTAGAGTATTCAGAGATTTTTCAAAAGATTCTAAATAATCCCCTACTCCAGATGAGGGAGCAGTAATTCCAATTGTTGATTTTTCTTTTAAAAATTTAGGATATAACATGTTTTTTATTCCTATTCTTATCTACTATTGAGTTAATTACTAAAAAGATGATACTTACTGCTAACAGAATAGTAGCTGTTAATAACATTGGTGCTGCAGATATTAATGTAGTTTGATTCATTGAACCAAGAACAAAATTTAATACTAAAGTCATACTACTTCCAATAATAGCAATCATTATGGACGCAATAATTCCTGCGATACCTACATTTGCTATCCATTTATAATGTGGTTTTTTTAAAAAAGCTAGCGCAATAATCGAAATTACTGTAATCACTACTAAGACAACAATAAACTCTTGTGATGATATGCTATTATAGCTGGTAATTAAAGTCTTACTTTCTCTAGGCATTTCTTGCTTAGCTTTTTCAATCATTTCTTTATAAGTACCATTGATATCTTCTTTTTCAGAAATTTCATTAATTACCTCGTCTATTTTCTCATCACTTAGTTCTCGTCCAACTACAGTTTCAAATTCTTGACGATTTTCTTTAATAATACTTTTTACGTCTTCTTCGATATTTATATCCGAAACTTTTTCAGAGTCTAAATCATTTAAAACTCTAGCTATATATTTATCGATGATTTCTTGTGTTTTTTCATCACTTTGTAATTTTTCTTCTAAAGCTGTTATTTTAGCCTCTTCAACTTCTGGTAATTCTTTTTTGATATTATTAACAATTTCAGTAGAAATTTCTTCTTTGGCATATGTTCCTACCAAATCTTTAGTTACCGCTTCTTTAGCAAAAAGTACAGTTGGTATCAAAGTAAATGTGAATACTAAGATGGTTGTTAAAATCCCTCTAATAAATGTTTTCATAGTTTCCTCCTTTTCATTTATTATAATAGATATCTAGATTTTTGGCTATTAATTTTTCTTATACTTTTCATATGGTTAGATTTTTTGGCATTGGATTTTAGTTTTCTTTGATGCCTTTCATTTATTATTATATGATATGGTTTTATTTGGCTTTTGTATTCTTGACCTTGAGCTAGAAAACTTATCTGGATTACACTACTTATTGAGTTAATGATATTTACTCCTGATTTTAGTGGTAACATAATACTTTTAATACTATAATGTGAAGTAATTTTTATGGTTTCTTTTTTAGCAAAAGATGAAACAAGAGAATCTAAGATTTGTTCATTACATTGTTACAATGCAATCCTATATATGTGGTTTTCAAAATTACTTGCTGGTACACTTATTTCATATGTACACATTCTTTCATTGTTAATGTTTGCTGATGCTATTTCAATTTCGCCATATATATTTATCATCAGAAAGAATTTGATTTACGTATTCAATTAAGAGTTCAGCTCTTTTTGGAGCAGTAGTTGTAGCTTCTATTTTTTCATATTACTATGCCTCTTTTAATTTAGTTTCTAATCTATTGATAAAAAAGACTTGGGATTTATGAAGATAGTTTTTGGCATCTTCCATAGTAAACCATTTGATTTCATCCATTTCTGGATACGTGTTAATACTATTAGAATTTTTGGGCCATTCCAATTCAAAAGTATTACTTTTAAAGTTTGTTATATCACCATCAAAATAAGTCATAAACATAATAGCTAATTTTTTCTTAGATACTTTTTTGGTTGCTAAATAGTTAATTGGATTTATAATTTCTAAGTTAGTTTCCTCTTCTACTTCTCTTTTAGCGGCTTCTATCACTTTTTCTTTTGGTTTTACTAAACCTTTCTGTAAAGACCAAGCTCCTCTATCGATATTTTCCCAGTATGGGCCACCGAAGTGAGTTAATAAAACATAGAAGTTATTATTTTCTTTTTTATATAATATGATTCCAGCACTTTTTTTCATTTTTTACATTCCTTTTTATTTTGATTTTTCTTTTACTAGTCGTTTCGCTTTGATAATTCCTGTTTCTAGAACTTCATTTACTTCGCTTCCATATAGACTTTTGGCAGAATTATAAGCAAGCATACAGATAGTCATCGGACCTACGGCACCGATTGGTGGGGTAATTAAAGATACCTTATCATAAACATCATTAAAATTAACATCACCAACGGTTTTTCCCAAGGTGTTTTTATGAACTCCTACATCAATTACAATAGCACCTGGTTTAATATAGTCAGCAGTAATAAATTCTTGTTTATTTAAGGCTGCTACTACAATATCACAATCTCTAGTTATGTTAGCTAAGTCTTTAGTTTTAGAGTGGCAAATGATTGGGGTTGCATTATTTCTTAACATTAATTCGGCGAGTGGCTTTCCGACTATATTACTTCTATTTAGAATAGCAACTTTTTTTCCAGCTAAAGAGATATCGTATGATTTTAAAAGTGTTTCTATCCCAAGTGGGGTACACGGTATTAAAGTATCTTTTTGAGTCGCTAATGCTCCCGCTGCTATTGAAGTTAAGCCATCTACATCTTTATAAACATTAATCATATCCAATATTTTTCTTTCTTGTTCTTTCGTATGATTTGGTAGTGGTAATTGAAGCATTATTCCTGTAATATTTTGATCAGCATTTAAACGATTTATGTACTTTATTAACTCCATATCTGATATTTCATTTAAATGAATACTAATAAAGTCTATTAAAGTATTTGTAGTAATCTTTTTTTCTTTCATTTTAGAATACATTTGTCCAGCAAAATCATTGCCAATAGAAATATCAACCACTTTGGGTAATTTATCTTTTTTTAATAGATATTTATTTAATTCTTCATAAAGCACTGCACTTATTTCTAGACTGTTTATTTTTTTATTTACTGCCATAATTTTTACCACCTTTCTTTTTTATTATAACATGAAAAAAGAGAAATTTTTGTTTCTCTTAATCCTCAATTAGATAATTGTCATTTTGATAATCAATATTTACAGTATCGTTTGGTTTTATTTTGCCTTCTATAATCATTTTAGAAAGCATTGTTTCTAATGTTCTAGATACTAATCGTTTTAATGGTCTTGCGCCATAATTAATATCATAACCATCTTCTATTAATTGATTTTTAGCTTTAGTAGTTAAATTAATCTTGATGTTAATATCAGAAAGACGTGTTTCAATATCATGAATTATTTTATCTAAGATATGACTAATTGCTTCTTTTGATAATGGATTAAAAATAATAATTTCATCAATACGGTTAATAAATTCTGGTCTGAAGTGTTCTCTTACTTCTTTCATAACTTGATTAGTATTACCATCTAAAATATATTCACTACCTAAATTTGAAGTCATAATAATTATAGTATTTTTAAAATCTACAGTTCTACCATTAGAGTCTGTTACTCGTCCATCATCTAGTATTTGAAGTAATAAATTTAAAACTTCTGGATGTGCTTTTTCAACTTCATCAAACAAAACTATACTATAAGGATTTCTACGAACTGCTTCTGTTAATTGTCCTCCTTCTTCATAACCTACATAACCTGGAGGAGAACCTATTAATCTAGAAACAGAAAATTTTTCCATGTATTCACTCATGTCAATTCTTATCATATGACGTTCATCGTCAAATAGTTCGTAGGCTAAAGTTCTAGCTACTTCTGTTTTTCCGACCCCGGTAGGTCCTAAAAACATAAATGACGCAATTGGTCGATTTGGATCTTTAATTCCACTTCTTGATTTAATTACAGCATCACTTACTAATTTTAAAGCTTCCTCTTGGCCCATGACACGTTTTTTCATGTTGTCTTCTAGCGCTAACAATTTTTCTTTTTCACTGCTAATTAATTTAGTGACTGGAATATTAGTCCATTTAGCAATAATTTTAGCAATATCATTATCGGTAACGGTATCACTTAAAATTTTATTTTTTTCAGTATTATTTAATTCCTCTAGTTCTTTTTCTAGTTGTGGGATTTTACCATGACGAAGAATGGCGGCTTGTTCTAAATCGTATTTATTTTCAGCTTGTTCTAATTCAAAACGAGCTTTTTCAATCTCTTTTTTCTTTTTCTTGATATTATCATTTAGATTTTTTTCTTTATTCCAAGCCTCTGTTAGTTCAGCTTCTTTTTGTTTCATAGTTATTAGATTCTTATCAATATCCTCACGACGTTTTTTAGATATTTCATCTTTTTCTTTTTTGATAGCTTGACGTTCGATTTCTAGGCGCATGATGCGATGTGTTAGATTATCTAGTTCAAAAGGAACAGAATCCATTTGAACACGAATGGTAGCACAAGCTTCATCAATTAAATCTATCGCTTTATCTGGTAGATATCTATCTGTAATGTAACGATTGGATAAAGTTGCGGCAGCAATTAAAGCTTTATCTTGGATTGTTACTCCATGATGGATTTCAAAACGTTCTTTTAATCCTCTTAAAATAGTAATTGTATCTTCCACGTTTGGTTCTTCAACTTTGATTTTTTGAAAACGTCTTTCTAGAGCACCATCTTTTTCGATATATTGTCTATATTCATTTAGTGTTGTTGCTCCAACCACATGAATTTCACCACGAGCAAGCATTGGTTTTAAAATGTTTGATGTATCCATTGCTCCTTCTGTTCTTCCCGTACCAACAATGGTATGGATTTCATCAATAAACATGATGATATCCCCTTCACTTTTCTTTACTTCATTTAACACATTTTTTAATCGTTCTTCAAATTCACCACGGTATTTAGCACCAGCAACTAAAGCGGCCATATCTAGTTCCCAAATTATTTTATCTTTTAGACTGGCTGGAACGTCACCTTTGATAATTCGTAGTGCAAGTCCTTCTACAATAGCTGTTTTTCCTACACCAGGTTCACCAATTAACACTGGGTTATTCTTTGTTTTTCTTGATAATACTCTGGTGATACTACGAATTTCTTCATCGCGGCCTATTACAGGATCAATTTTTCCACTTTTTGCTTGTTCTGTAATATTACGACCATATTTTTCTAGAACATTTTCTTCCTGTTCTTCTTGATAGTTATTATACATATTATCACCCCTTCTTTATCCATTATACTCATTTTTTAGCACTTGTCAATATAGAGTGCTAGTATTTAGAATAAAAAATAAGGAAATATTTTTCCCTATTTTTCGTTTGTTTTACTTTTTTCTTTATTTATTCTTTTCATTAAGATAGCAAAGAAGAGAATAATTCCTACGCCTAATAATATATGTCCTATACCACTAACACCACTTATCATTTTATCATACATTGTTGGTACGTTATTTGTGATTTGAGCTATTCCTCTTACCCATAACATAATAGTTGTTAAAATTAATCCAGTGTTATAGATAATATAAAACATATTAAATTTTTTATCTTTGGTGATATTGAAATTTTTTTCTATTAATAAAACTATTAGGAAAAATAACATACCTAGAACAAATAAATGGGTATGAACTATAGACCAATTTGTTCTTGTTGTTAATTCTAAAAACTTGCTTCCTTCCCTATATATTACACCAAATATCATTGCAGCTATTGCATATATAAAAGCTGTTTTTGCTATTTTTTTCATATTTTACTCCTTTTATTTTTCATTCTTTGGGGCGAATAACTTTATAATTTCTGATACCAACAATGGCATTATAGATAATCCGATTGTGATTAGCCATTGAGTTTTATTTAATTCTACTATCGAGAAAAATTGACTTAAGCCTGGCACAAAGATAATTAGCATTAACATTCCAGTTGATATCACCATTGCTAAAAACAAGTATTTATTCTTTGGCTGATTTTTTGAGAAAAATGATAAAGTATTTGAATGTTGATTCATTGCATGAATTATTTGAGATAAACATAATGTAATAAAAGTCATTGTAATAGCTGTTTCATAGTTTGTTTTTAAACCAACAAAATAGGCTGTAAAGGATAATAATGTTAATAACGCTCCATAGTAGGCAATATTAAATATCATACCTTTTTCAAATAAAGTTCCCTTCTTAGTAGGTGGATGATTCATTGTGTTCTTATTAGCTGGATCTACACCTAGAGCTAGGGCTGGTAGTGTGTCAGTAATTAAATTTACAAACAAAATATGAACTGCTAGAATTGGAGCTTTCAAATTAAATACCATGGCAAGAAAAATTGTTAATACCTCTGCTATATTTCCTGTCAGTAAATATTGAATTACCTTTTGAATATTACGGTAAATTCTACGACCTTCTTTTATTGCTACTTCGATTGTTGAAAAATTGTCATCTAAAAGCAACATATCAGCGGCATCTTTGGCAACATCAGTTCCATTTTTACCCATAGCTATTCCAATATCTGCTTGGTTTAGAGCTGGAGCATCGTTTACTCCATCCCCAGTCATTCCAACAATTTCGTGCTTTTTCTGTAAAGCATTGACAATATCTAATTTATCTTTTGGACTCACTCTAGAAAAGACACTTATTTTAGCTATTTTACGATTTAGCTCTACTTCGCTCATACGGTGAAACTCTTCTACATTAACCGCTAAATCTCCTTTCTTATAAATACCTAGACTTTTAGCAATAGCAACAGCTGTTGCTTTATGATCCCCTGTTATCATTATAACTTTAATACCAGCTTGATGGCAACTTCTAATAGATGACATCACTTCTTTTCGTGGTGGATCAATCATTCCGACAATACCTAAGAAAGTAAGATTTTCTTCTACTTCCTTCATTTTTAATTTTGAAGTTTGGTAGGCAAATCCTAAACTTCTCAGTGCTTGGTTAGCTAAATTTTCGCATTTAGCAATTACTTTTTCTTTTCCTTCTTCTGTTAATTTTTTCTTTTTACCATCTACTAAGATATGAGTACATTTTTTAATTAACTCTTCTGGTGCTCCTTTGACATAGGCTAACTCTTCGCCTTCATTATTTTTGGTAACGACTGTCATTAGTTTTCGGTCAGAGTCAAATGGCTTTTCATATTGTCTTTTGTTCTTTTTTAAAATTCTTTGTACTTTATAACCATTTTTTTCAGCAAATGTTAGTAAGGCTCCTTCTGTTGGATCCCCATGTATTTCACCATTTATAATACTAGCATTGTTACATAAGACTCCACATCTTACTAATTCGTCCGTTAAGATGTTTTCTTTTTCTTCTACTAAGTTTTGAGCAGTATAGTATTTTGTTACAGTCATTTTGTTTTCTGTTAAGGTTCCTGTTTTGTCTGTGCAAATTACAGTAGCGCTCCCTAACGTTTCTACAGCCGGAAGTTGTTTAATTAGTGCTTTCTTTTTAGCCATACGTTGTACACCAATAGCCATAACTACAGTTACCGTTGCTGGTAGTCCCTCTGGAATTACAGAAATTGCTAGGGATATTGCTATCATCAAAATTGAAATTAAATTTTGTCCATGAATTAAACCAATAATAAAGATTAAAATACTGACAATTATACCTATCATACTTAGAATTTTACCAATCTTATTTAATTTCTGTTTTAGTGGTGTTTCTAAAGTATTGTCGGTATCTAAAAGTTTAGCGATTGTTCCAATTTCAGTATCCATTCCTATGTTAGTAACAACACCTGTTCCAGTACCATTACTAATTCTTGTAGAAGAATACCCCATATTTTTTCTTTCTCCTAAAGGAACATTTTTTTCTCCAATATAATTTTTATCTTTTTCAACTGGAACACTTTCTCCTGTTAAGGCCGATTCATCGACTAAAATTTCTTGTTCATCAAGCCAACGGATATCAGCAGGAATAATATTACCAGCTTCTAAAAAAACAATATCACCTGGTACTAGTTCAACTGCTAGAATCTCTTTCTTTTTACCATCACGTAGTACTAATGAATGAGGGGCATTCATATTTTTTAAAGCTTCTAGAGCATCACTTGCTTTTTTCTCTTGAACAACGCTTATTATAATGTTTAAAGCAATGATGAAAAGAATAACAACCCCTTCTAGTGTTTCACCTAGAAAGAAAGATAGAATTGATGCTATTAATAAGATAATAATCATCTTATCAGTTAATTGTTCTTTTATCATTTTTAAAACTGTTTTTTTCTTTTTTTGTGTTAATTCATTTAATCCAAACTTTTCTTGACGTTTTTTTACTTCTTGTGATGTTAGTCCTGTTTTTTCATCTACATTTAGTTCTAATATAATATCTTTTATGCTTTTTTGGTAATTATTTTTCATACTCCGCTCCTTTACTTATGTATGCTTTTTTCTTTTGCTAATTTTAGGCTATCATAAAAATCATCAAGATTGTATGCTGGTATATTTTTATTTATATCGGTGATATCATTAACTATTTCACCATAAAACCAAGCCTTATCTTCTTCTATTTGCCTACTTAAAGAATCGTAATTTTCTTCTAGAGTTTTTCTTTGTTCTACTGATAAACTATTTGAGCAAACTATTTCATAAGTATAATTTTTTTCTCCTTTGGAAGTTAAGCTGCTACAATTTAGTATTAGCATTAAGCCTTGATCTGCTAGTTCTGGTAATTGATTATGCATACTTTTAGAATCATCATAATTAACACCTAATAATTGATACCAAGTTTGTTGCATGATGTCTTCCTGAAATGCTGTATCGTGATAATTATCATCTGTTAATTTATTAACAGAATCAAAAATTGTTTTACCAAAAGAACGTGGTATTCCATCTTTTGGCACTATAATTCCTTTTACAGATTTTATATCCATTATGAGTCACTTCCTAACTTTTCTTTTATCGTTTTTAATACTTCTTTATATACTTTTTTATTACTAATAATGGCACCTGTAATGTCTTGGTCATATCTTTGATTATTCCCAAATAAGTCTGTTACAATACCACCAGCTTCTTCAACAATTACTTTGACTGCTGCTATATCACAATTTTTATGTTTCGTTCCTGGAAACAAGGCTAAATTAAATTCGCCAGCAGCAACACACATACTAGCTCTAATAATACTACCGATAGATACAAAATACGTCTTTTTTCCTAATTGTTCAATGATAGGAAACAGATTATATTCTGATTTTGGCCACATATCATAATGACTCACACTTTTCATATCATCTAATGATATATTATTTACTTGAATTTTTTGACCATTCTTATACGAACCCATTCCTTTGACTGTATAGTATAAAGAATTTGTAAACGGATCAAAAACTACACCTACTACTGGGATACCTTTTGTCACTAATGCTAATGAGAAAACAGCTACTGGGATATGCCTAGCATACATTGCGGTTCCATCTACGGGATCACAGACCCACTTAAAATCACTTTCTCCAAATTGTTTTTCTTCTCCATCAACTGAATGACTTGGGTATTTTTCTTTTACTTTTTTTATTAGATAATCATTAATTTCTTTATCTGCTTTTGTTACAATAGTACTATCTAATTTATAACTAGCGTCGTTGTCCTCTACCAAATACTTTTTCATTATTTTTTCGGCTTCTTTGGCTATTGATTTTGCAAATTCTAAGTAATCCAATAGTTCTTCTTTTTTCATACCATCATCCTCGCTATTTTAATTATATCATACTATTGGACTTTTTCATCTACACTTTTTATGTTATTATTATTTAGAAAGGAATGTTTTATGATTAGAGTTTGTTTTGTTTGTCTTGGAAATATATGTCGATCACCAATGGCTGAATTTATTTTTAAAGATATGGTAAAAATTAAAAATTTAGAAAATAAAATTATGGTAGAATCTCGTGGAACTAGTGATGAAGAATTAGGAAATGGTATTCACCCAGGAACTATTCAGGAATTAAATAAACATCATATTCCTTATACTCCTCGAACTGCTATCCAATTAAAGAAAGAAGAATATGATAATTTCGACTATTTTATTAGTGTCGATAATCTTAATTGTCGTTTAATGCGCAATTTATTTGTTCATGACTCCAAATTAAAAGTTTATCGGCTTCTTGACTTTTCTAAAGTAAAAAAAGATATTGCTGATCCTTGGTATACTGGAAACTTTACTACTACTTATCAAGAAATAGAACTAGGATGTCAAGCATTTTTAGATTATTTAATTAAAAAAGAGAACTTTTAAAGGTGCCTCCCGATAAGAAAACATCGTGGGGCAAGAGAGAAACGGTATAGCTTCGGCTATGCCGTTTTTCTCATTCTTGCCTTGATGAAGTGACTTTGGATACTTCCAGGGCCCCAATGCCCTTATAGTAGATGTCAATTTCCTGGGTACGGTTCTTGCCCTTCGAATCGCTGGCAGCATGGACAACAATCTTCTCGATAAACTCATGCAAGATACACGGAGTCAATTCGGGAATTTCCGTATACCGTTCGACAACGGAGAGAAACCTTTCCACATTGGCGCTTTTGCGTTCCTCCGCCTCGATTTCACCACGAAGGGTAGCCGCTACCTCTTGAAGCTGATGCTGCTCTTGCTCGTAGCCGACGGAGAGCTTTTGAAAACGCTCGTCAGAAAGTTTTTCAGAAATGGTATCTTCATAAAGACGCTTGAAGATGGTATCCAGTTCTGCGATCCGCTTTTCGGCATAGACCAATGTTTTCTGCCGTTTTGCCAAACCTCGGTTACGCTGGCGCATATCCGCATCCATGACCATCTTCACAAAATCGTCTTTGCGCTGTGATGCGAAGGAAACAATCTCGCGCAGATTTTGCAGAACTAATTCTTCCAGGATAACAGTTCGGATAGAATGTGTCTGCCCACATACATCACGGCTTTTCCGATAGCCGGAACACAGGTAATATTCCTGATCGCGCCGGAAATTGGTTGCCCTGCATTGGTACATGATGGAGCCGCAATCGGCACAGAACATCATGCCGGAGAACATTCCCATTTCTCCCATCTTTGTAGGGCGGCGCCGCGATTGCCTTGCGAGCCTTGCTGCATCGGCAATCGCCTCCGTCCAGATGGCTTCGTGGGTATTCTCAAAAATCTTCCATTCGCTTTCAGGATTGTGCAAGGTCTTTTTACTCTTGTAGGATTTTTTACGGGTTTTGAAATTAACTGTGTGCCCCAGGTATTCACGCCAGCGGTCCATGATGTCGGCAATCGTAGAAGAATCCCAAGCGTAAGGAGAACCTTTCTTTGTGACATTGGTTGTTCTGCCCTTGCTCGCATAGTAAGCAGCCGGAGTAAGAATTTTTCTTTCCGTCAGTTTTCTTGCAATCTGCGAGGGTCCCAAACCATCCATGATATAGAGACCAATTTCATAAACTACCTGGGCGGCTTCTTCATCCTTCACCCATTGCTTTTTGTCATCAGACGATTTCATGTATCCATACGGAGGCAAAACAGTCAAATGTTCTCCTGCATTGCCTTTCACTTTCATAACGGCACGGATTTTTTTGCTGGTGTCTTTGGCGTACCATTCATTGATGATATTGCGGAAGGGCGTAAACTCGTTGTCACCCTGAGTGCTGTCCACACCATCATTCACCGCAATAAAGTGAATATCATGTTCGGGAAACATGATTTCCGTATATATGCCGACTTGCAGATAATCACGTCCGAAACGTGACATATCCTTGATGATGACCCTCTTGACAAGGCCAGCCTCAATGTCTGCAATCATCTGCTGAAAGCCTGGGCGGTTGAAGGTCGTACCTGAGATGCCATCATCAACATAGAATTTGAAATTGCTGTATCCATGCTCACGGGCATATTTTTCCAGGATTTTTTTCTGGTTTACAATGCTATTGCTGTCACCCTGCAATTCATCATCACGGGATAAGCGACAATACAAAGCTGTAAGTTCTTCGGAGCTCATAGCCGTGTAAGGGAATTGAAGCGCGGCAGCGGTGTTTGACTGATAATACATAAATACCTCCTATCCGGCAGTCAAACACGATATTGAAGTCCAACTTCATTATACCGCGCTTTCTTTTCCCTGTCTGCCTGTTAGGAGGTTTTCAAGTCACAGTTTGTTTCTGAATATCGGCTTTTATCAGGTTCTCCAGTTTGGAGGCTATCGTCTGATTTCCCGTTTGAGGGAAAAAGGAATTGACGATAAAGGTCGTGTTGCCGATCTTCTTTTTGCTCCGCATAGGCGGGGCATATTTATTTTCAGATTGATTTTTCTGCATGATAAAGCCCCTTTCATGCCATTTCATTAAAGCTATAAAAGAGGCAGAAAACGGATGGCTGCTGGCCGCAGCTCCACGGGAATCTCACCCCGGCCCATGCTGATGGGTGTGCCGCGCAATGCTTTGAGGGCGTTCAACGCGGGAGTCTCATTATCCTGCCTGCGCGTCCTCGCCCACAGGCTGCCACACCTGTTTTGCGGCCTGATGTTTGTCGCTCTCCTGTTTGGTAGGGGTCCCGTCCTGCGGACTTGCAACAGGGTCATGGCGCACCGGCCGACCGGCTCAACGCAGACAGATCGTATCCGTCTGCCTTATACTGCGCCGGAGGCCTCCCGCCGGGCTTTCTTTGTCAAAGAACAATAAAGGCTTTGTCGGCCTGTAAAAACACATCGTTTCCGATATGCTTTTACGGAACGACAAATAGCCCATAACGGGAAGCATGGAAAGGGGACATGCTTCCCGTATGGACTAAAAGATTATCCTACATGAAAAGCAAGGGTGCGGGTAATAAGGCGCACTTGCAGCCTGTTACGCATTTCCTCGTCCACATAGGAATAGGTATTGCCCGCGTCGTCTTTCAGCGTGCGGGTACAAAGTTTCGCTATGTAACCCTCGTAGTGCTTCAAGATCGCGCACATGGCGGTTGTGTCGCCGTTTGCCGCTGCGGAAATGACAGGGAACGGCAACAGATTTTCAGACTTCCTAACGGTATTCATCATCTGCTTTTCCCTCCAAATACTGTTTGATTTTCGCAAGCGCGGATTTCCTGTGCCGGAAAACCGTCGTGCGTACAACATTCAGCAGTTCGCCAATTTCCGCGTCGCTCATATCCAAGAAGTAGGACAAAAGGATAATGTCGCGTTTCCTTTCGGGCAAAGCGTTAAGGGCTTCGGCAAGCAGTTCATTTTTGACGAGTACATCAAAGCCGGACACTTGAAAACGGAAATAATCGCTTTTGTATTCGTCCGTTGTGAAAAGCTGCGCGAGTTCGCTTTCGCTCAAATCCGAAAAAGGTACTTCGCGTGCTGCGCGTTTCGCAAGAGTGCGGCGGTGGCTTTTCGCTTCGCCAACCAAAGTTTTCTTTGCTAATGCGTCGTACTGATGTTGTATTCTTTCCTTGTCGGAAGAAGATAGCTCCATAGAGTTCACCTCCTTCCCGCGTGGAGTAGAGGACGGGAGTTAAGGGCTTGTCCTCTCTGCCCCTTTCGCTCCGTACCCGTTCGGGAGATGGCTCTTGAGTGCGTTTTTCAGAAAAAAGTTGAAAAAAGCAAAATGCGCCCGTCCGCAAGACGCGGACGAGCGCAAAGGAAATGTAAGAAGTATTTAGATGTATTGACAGTTCATACTCATAGCCGGAATATCCCGCTTGCGGAGCATAGCTTTTTTTGACCGCAAAGCATTAGGCGGGTTACAGTAAATAAAAATGGACACGGCGATACCTCCCCGATACCGCCGTATCCTTAAAAAAGGGCGACTTTAATACACTACCCGCAATCCATTCTATAATAGGGAACAGCGGCTTTTGCGCAATATTATATGAAAGCATTTGTTTTAATATTTGTTCCAAAGAGCCATCATGGCTTTGACAGAGCTCTTCTTCTATGCAAATGCTTTTAATCCGATCCACACGAAAATTCCTATATTCATTTCTTAGCCTGCAAAACCGATTAAGTACCAGTTCTGTTCATAAAACCCCAGTGATATAGGCTCTATCATTCTGCTTTCCGGTTCTTGCCCTCCTGATGCAGGATATTGAATTGATATTACCCTTTTATTGCAGATTGCAGTCTGAATTGCTGCAATAACGTTATCCGCCAATGTATTTTTCTGTCCAGATGTGCTGTACACGTTAATACTGTTCTCCAACTCCTGTGCATAGTTTTTTTCACCATGCTTCAAAATAGATTTGATTTTATACATAGCTGAATCAAAATCCTTTATAAATGATTCATCTCCATGGCAATTTAAAAATTTCCCTGCTGTAATCAATGCACCCACTTCCGCCGCTGTAAACATTACCGGCGGAAGTAGGAAGCCCTCTACAAGAAAATATCCTTTTCCGGCCTCAGATCCAATTGGTATTCCGGCTTCTTCAAGTGTCCGGATATCTCTGTAAACTGTCCTTAAGCTTATATTAAATCGCTGTGCAATTTCTTTGGCAGGAATTATTTTTTTTGATTGCAGCTGAATAAGAATAGAGGTTACTCTGTTAATCCTGTTCAAATTTTATTCCTCCTCTGTGACTTCCATAAAAAGTATATCCTATGCGTTCTTAAGCTAGCTGCTGTTAGTGCTTCTCATTGCACCCTGGTTATAAAAGCCATACTCACAAACCTCTTCACCAAAACTCTTTACATCTCTAATATAGAACTCTATCTAGCGAACTTTTAGAAAAGATATAAAACATCAGAGTATGGACAGTTGCGGATGTACTTCAGAAAAGATTAGATGTCTAAAAAGCTTGTAGTTAAAGCTTTTTAGACATCTAAATCTAGGTACTAAAACAATTCATCCAGTAAAATATAATATTTTATTTTCTCCCAATCAGGCTTGATCCCCAGTAAGTCAAAAAATAGCTCGACATACTGTTCTTCCCCGATATCCTCCCTGATCGACCGGACGCAGAAGGCAATGTCATACCACTTGTCCGCCCTGCCGCTTCTCCCAAGATCAATAAAGCCACTTACTTTGCCATCTTTCACAAAGATGTTGCTGTCTCCCAGGTCGCCGTGGGAAAAGACAAGTTCCTCTTCGGGCTTTTCCGTCTTTAAAAAATCATACAGCTCGCGCGGATCTTTAAATGGAGTGTCTTCTTCCCAGTTTTCGCAATCCACATCGGCCAGATCGTTATTCAGTAAGTAATCCAATTCGGCTAAGCGGCTGTCTAAGCTATTCGTATAGGGACAATCCGATATGTCGATGGAGTGAAAGAGCCTGATGCACTCCGCATACAGCTCGATAATCTTTTCAGGGCTTTGTTCATCTTCATACTCTTCCGAGCAAAGGACGCCATCGGCCTCACTCATGAGCAGATTGCTCCAGCCATCATGCCGTTCAAAGTGCAGGACCTTTGGAACAGGCAGCTTTCCTTCCAGCCATAGCATCATGTCCTTTTCCCGTTCCACATCATAGGTGGTCCCTTTATACCGGCTGTCCGTCATTTTTAAATATAGGTTTTCATTTTCTCCCACCAGCTTATATACCTTAGCAGGAGACATTCCTTCCGTATCTTTTACGCAGCGGTATTTTTCGATCAGTTTTTTCAATTCCGGTGATATTCTCATTTTAGCCATTTATTATTTCCTTCCTCTTTTCTACAGTATTTAAAGATACCCCAAGAAGCTAATTATAACAAGACGAATGGTCTTATGTCAATATTTTAAATAAAAAAGCCGATAACACATAGGTTTTTTGACCTAATGCGTTATCGGCTC
>URLC01000006.1 GCA_900548695.1 uncultured Mycoplasmatota bacterium | reverse complement strand
ATATATCGGCATTTACCAACTTATGAAAAGATAATCAGAAATTTAGTAAGTTTTTACAATGAAAAAACTAAAAATAGATTACACTTCCAAAGAAAGTTATGAACTATTAAAAGAAAAAACAGCAAAAGATATTATTGAATTTATTGATAGCTTATCATTAGATACAGTATACTTTTTAAAGGAGAAAGAAACCCATGAATAAAATAGAAACAATAACTTTACAAAACGGATTAACAATTTATTTATATGAAGATAAAAGAAAACACACAGCCATATTTCAACTAATAACACGTTTCGGTGGAGCAACAAAAGATTTTATAATAGATAATAAAAAAAGACATTTTCAAGATGGAATAGCTCATATATTAGAACACCTCATAGTAGAATGTAATAATTATGGAAACTTTTTAGATATTTTAGGTAAAAAAGAAATGAGTACAAATGCCATAACATCACAAAACTGTACCAGATATTTTTTCGAAACTGTTGAAAATATTGAATTTGGTATTAAGACTATATTAAATTGCATATACTCACCTGTTTTTACAAATGAAAATTTAGAAAAATTAAAAAAAACAATCTATCAAGAAATACGTGGAAAAGAAAATAACAGATTTTTTCATGAAAATATTGAAGTTTTAAAAAACATCTTTCATAAAGTTCATTTTCATTCAACTGGTGGAACTATAGAAGAAGTGAAAAAGACAACTATAGAAGATATAAAATTATGTTATGAATCTTTTTATCAACCTAACAACCAATTTATAATAGTTGCTGGTAACTTTGACAAAGAAAAAGTTCTAAATACAATATCAGAGGAAACAAAAGAATTAAATATCCCAAAACACAAAATACAGAAAATTAATATCAAAGAAAAACAAGAAGTAAAAAAGAAAGTTGGACAAATATTTTTTCCTACTCCAACTTCATACTTAGAAGTAACATATAAAGTTCCTATCAATCACTTATCTAATATAGAAAAATTAAAATTAGATTTTTATATTCATTATTTCTTTGATATGAATTTAGGCGTTACTTCCCCTCTTTATAAAAAACTAGTAAAAGAGAAAATAATTACTACTGGTATTAATCGTTCAAACAGAACAATAAATGATTTTCTACTAATATCGATTGGAGCCTATACAAATAAAAAAGAACATTTAAAAGAACAAATAATAAAAACTATAAAAAATATAACAATAGACAAAGAAATATTTGAATTAGATAAAAAGAATACTATTTTAGATATTATATTAAGAGAAGAAAATTTGTCATCCGTAATTGGACCTCTTATTGGAAACATAATAGATTTTGACTATCCATATCCAGATACAGTAGAAGATATTAAAAAATTAAATTTTGAAGAGTATAAAAAGATGATTTTTTCTTTAGATTTTTCTAATTATACAATCACAACAATAGATAATCCAAAAGACTCTAATTAGAGTCTTTTTCTTTATTAAAAATAATAGAATAAGGAATTACTATCTTAAATGCCCCAGATGAATATGGAGCAACTTGATACTCTGGAAAATAAAATATCATGCCTGCTGGTCCAAAAGCAAATACTTTAAAATTATCAATTTCTGGCTTGGTACCCATCAACAACATATCCTTATTAGTTATTTTTGCATTATTTTCTAAAATAACTCTACTTTGATTAGATAAAATATTTAGTATATTTTCCTCTTTTTCAATTAAATTTTTCAAAGAGACAATCTTATTATTAGAAACATTATAAACGATAGAATATATATCATGTTTAGAGTGAGCTCCACCCGTATAAGAAGAAATATAAAATACATATGACAAATAATTATCATATTGATATTCATCATGAGAAATATCCAAAGTATAGACAATTTTTTCTTGAATTGGCTCTTTTGCTAAATACATAAACTCCAAAACAGTATTTTGAATAAATTCAAAAACAGTCTGATTAAGTTTCTCATAACGACTTCTAGGATAAATAATTTGTATTCCATTATTCATTAAAATCACCACTAATATATATGAAAAAAAGCTAGAACTTAGAAACAAAAAAAGTATTAGTAACCTAATACTCCTTCTAAACTCTCATCTTGTTCTATAAATTCAGAAACATCAATAATCGTATAATTATCTTTATCCTCACGAACAATAACTTGTCTTAATCCAGCATTAATAATCATTCTCTTACACAAGGCACAAGGTCTAGCTTTTTCAACATAACTTCCATCATCATAATTAATACCAACTAAATACAATGTACCGCCAATCATATCTTTTCTTCTAGCACTAATAATTGCATTTTGCTCTGCATGAACACTACGACATAATTCGTAACGCTCCCCTCTTGGAACTTTCAATTTTTCTCTCATACAATATTTTAAATCACAACAATTCTTTCTACCACGCGGTGCACCCACATACCCAGTAGATACAATCTCATCATTATTAACAATAATCGCTCCAAAATTACGACGTAAACAAGTCCCACGTTCTACAACACTTTCTGCAATATCTAAATAATAATTAATTTTATCCCTTCTCATAATATCACCTAAAATAACTATATCATAAAATGAAAGATTATTTATATTTTTTCCACTCTTGTCCTAAAATATCTTTTAATACTAACATCGAATCCAACTTACTATAATGATAAGTATGTTCAATATCTTCAAACATTCTGCGAATTTGTCTACCATACTTTTCCACGTCAACAACTTCTTGATATGTACCAAGTACAGGATATTTTTTACTCCATACTTTAGTCCAATTAACCTGCTCTACATTCTTCTCTGTAGTATTTCTCATCACTGCCTTAATTTCATTCATTATTTCATCATCATCTACTAATGTAGCTAAATCAACTTCATACAAGAATGCTAGCTTTTTAACTTGTTCTATATTAGGAAGAATAGCATCAAGTTCCCATTTGGAAACAGTTTGTCTAGATACTCCTAATTTTTCGGCAATTACCTCTTGAGAAAAACCTATTTTCTTACGAAATTTACTTAAGTTACTACCTAAACTCATAATATCACCTCAAGAAAATTATATAACAAGAAAAAAGAAAAAACTACCAATAGTAGTTTCCAAAATGCTAATATTATTAACATCACAAATAATTTTTATTCTGTGTCTTTTAATTCAGCCTCATACAATTCACGATAACCTTTAGACTTCTTTAACAACTGTCTATGTGTTCCCTCAGCAGTTATTTTACCAACTTCAAAATGTTTTGACCGAACTCTGTTTGAATCCTAATAAAAGATTCTCTAAAAATAATCATAGAATAATATCTTGAAAAATAATTCACCAAATTACGAGACAATTTAAGACCACACAATACAACTGTCATCATAAGTAGTTGATAAAACATCCTATCAGTCAAATATACAATAATTTTAGTACTAATAATTGGCACTACAATACTAACAACAACAGCAACCAAATTACACAAAATATATTTAATAAGCTTAGATTTTTGATCTCTAGCACATTTCCAAACTAACTTAATATTTTTGAAAAATTCTTTCATAATTACTCCTTAATAATTAGACCAATTGGACAATGATCACTACCTAAAATATCCTTATAAATAAGACTATCTTCTACTCTAGAAACAAAAGATTTTGATACTACAAAATAATCAATTCTCCACCCAATATTTCTCTCTCTAACACCTTTCATATAACTCCACCAAGTATAAGCATCACTTGTATCTGGATATAAATAACGAAAAGTATCTACAAAACCTGCATTTAATAACTCACTAAACTTACCACGCTCTTCATAAGTAAAGCCAGCATTACCAATATTAGACTTTACATTTTTAATATCAATCTCTTCATGAGCAACATTCATATCTCCACAAAAAACAACTGGTTTTTTCTTTTCTAACTTTCGAATATAATCTAAAAATAACTTTTCGTAACGCATACGAGATTCCATTCTAGATAAATCACGCTTAACATTAGGAACGTAACAATTAACTAAATAAAACTCAGAAAATTCTAAAGTAATATTACGTCCTTCACCATCATATTCACTATCACCTATTCCATAAGTAACAGAAATAGGATTAACTCGACTAAAAATAACTGTACCAGAATAACCTTTGCGTTTTGCTGGAAATAAATACATCAAATATCCTTCAGGTCTAAAATCAAATTGATCTTCCAATGCTTTTACTTCTTGTATACAAAAAATATCTGCATCAACATCTGCAAAAAAAGAAGCAAGACCTTTTTTTAAACAAGCACGAATTCCTGCAACATTCCATGAAACTATCTTCATTTTAACTCCTCCTTCAACTGATATAAAAATGGACTAAATGCTGTAGGTAAAGCAAACTTTTCTTCAATATCAGATATACTGTGAAATAAACTTCGACAATTTACACTTTCCAAAAATACGAAATATGCCTGCATCTTCCATTTTCTATGTGTAAACACATGTGTATAAGTAATACTTTTTTGAATATCAAATACTTTACCAAATTCACTAGATAAATCTTTTATTTCAAATATACTCTTACTACCAAGAACATTAGGAAATTCATATAAATTATGTAAAAGTCCTGGATTTTTTCTCTTTCTAACAATAGTCTGATTATTCCAAATAGGAATAATTACCGTCATTTCCACTTCTTCTTTCATTTTTTTCTCATCTTTAACAGGAAACAGAAAATAATTAGCATTTTTATTAGACTGGCATTCTTCTCTCAAAGGACAAATAGAACACCTAGGTATACCATTAGGAATACAAATAACCTCTCCCAATTCCATTAATCCTTCATTAAAATCTCCTGCATCATCTGGTACGACAGATAAAAGAAAATCACGAATATTTTTCTTTGTACTATCTTTAGAAACATTAGACGAATCATTATAAAATCTCGTAAATACCCTCATAACATTTCCATCTACGGTAACCTGTTTCTCGCCAAAACAAATAGAAGAAATAGCACTTGCCGTATACTCTCCAATACCCGGTAATTTAATAATTTCTGAATACGTAGTTGGAAATACTCCTCCATATTCTTCCATAATTATAACAGCAGCTTTTTTTAAGTTACGAGCTCGATTATAATATCCTAATCCTTCCCATAATTTTAATAATTTATCTTCATCAACTTTTGCTAAGGAAGAAATAGTAGGAAGTTGTGCCATAAATCGTTTATAATAAGAAAGCACTGCTTCAATTCTTGTTTGTTGAAGCATAATTTCTGAAATCCAAACATGATAAGGATCTTTATCAAATCTCCAAGGAAGTTCCCTTTTATTATCTCTATACCAATTTAAAAGTTTATCAACCATATCTTGCATACTACCACCACTATCGTTTAAATTATATCATATTTTTTGTTATAATAGAAAAAAGGAGTATTATATGTACACTATAGAAAAAAATTTAAATAAACTAAATCATAATCAACCAACTTTTTTCTTAGATCCAAAAGAACAACAAGAATTAAAAAAGAAATTAAAAAAAGATACATACCAAGTTTATAAACCATATATAGACAGTGAAAAAAATATATTTTATATAAAAGAAAAACCTAAAGTAATACTATATGAAATAAAATCAAAAGTTCCTCTAGAGCATAGAGAAATACTTGGTACACTATTTTCATTAAATATTACCAGTGAACTATTTGGAGATATAATAATTACCAATAATCATTACTACATCTATGTACTAGAAAAGATTGCTCCTTATATAAAAAATAATTTATTAATGATTAAAAACTCACACATCAAATTAATAGAAATACCTCTAGAAATATTAAAAGACTATAAAAAAGAGTTTGACCATATAGAACTTATCACTTCTAGTACCAGAATTGACACTGTTATTGCAAGATTAATACAAACAAGCAGATCAAATGTTTTAGAAAAAATAAAAAACAAAGAGATTACATTAAACTATGATATTTTAAAAAAAAATTCTTATCTACTAAAAGAAAATGATATCTTTAGTATTAGACGTTATGGTAAATTTCAATATATTGGAATAAAAAAAGAAACAAAAAATAAAAACTATATTATTGAATGTAAAAAGTACAAATAAACTATTTGTATTTTTTTGTATATATCATAACTCCACTTTCATTATTAGGAAAAACAAAAAAATTAGATTCTAATCCTTTAAATTTTGATTGAACAGAAGGTGTAAGAGAATAAAAATAACTCAAAATATCACCATTTTCCATCAAAGGTAAAGATCGCAACAATTGAACATAGCTAGAAACATCCTGATAAGAACAAATATTAGATAAGTTAATAAAATCATAGGTAGAAGTAAAACCAGAAGCCAACTTATTTATATCACCAATATAAGGAGTAATGGTAACATCAGAAATGTCATTTCTTAAATTTTGATATTCAAGACTATCCAAATGTTTATTACGTAAAAGTACTTGACTCAAACACCAAGACTCACTAGAAAATAACATGGAATTATAAATATCGGACCAATCAAAGAATTGAAATAATCCATCCCAAAATTCTTTGATATCACTTTCAAGATACTTCCTCATAGAATCATACAAATCATCATATAAAGAATCAAAATCTGATGTAATATCACCATAGAAAAAATTACAATACTCACTTACCTCTGAAAATGTTAATATCCCAGCCCTTTTTAATTCAAAGAAAAAATATGGAAAAATACTAATATCAAAAATATCTATATTACGAGTACCTTCAACAACTTGATTGAAAATTTGCTCAGAAGAAGAAACTACAGTTAAAACCTTTTTACGCTTTTCTAAAAACTTTTGATATTCGTGCATATCTTCATTTGTCGTTTTATAAATAAAAGAAGTTGGATGAAAAAAAACTATTTTCATTACGAGGAATAATTCCCCCACTAACAATATTTTGAGCTATCGAAAGGAAGTCACACATCATAGATAAATTCATCTCCTATAAACACGACATATACTATCATATACCAATAAAAAAAGGCAAGAAAAAAGCACCTAAGTGCTCAATTTTTTCTAAGAATAGAGTAACTTTATTTTCTTATTTTATGAATAAATTTAATCAAATAATAGTGCCACGTAATAGGAAGTTCAAACTCCCCAATTAACTCCTCAACAATACCATTAAAACCTCGCTTAAATTCATAAATACCATAATCTTTTGGATGAAGATTAATATTAGCTGGAATCCCATAAAAATTATGTTTTTTAAAGCCATGTTCAATTCCATACTGAATCATCATCCATTGTAACAAATACTGTGAATTAAACTTCATAAATTCTTCATAGTTTCCACTAGATAAATAAATAATTTCTGGTTCAATAATCATAAACATAGAACCTGACAAAGTAATAACATCAGTATTTTTATTATGACGAATTTCTTCTGCTTCTTTAATTCTTTTATCAAACGATGCTATTTCGTTTTCTAAATTTCTTCTTTGTCCATCATTATATTTAGCATCACTTAGGCTAGAAAGTTTATCTAAAGATTTTTGTTTGTCTTCTTTAAGTCTTTTTATATACGCTACTAAATCCAATTCTGTAACATAATATTTAACTTCCCCTTTATCATGAAAAAGTTCATACATTTTTTTGAAATAATCAACACTACGAACAGAAAAATTTTTTCTCTCTCCTGTTTCAACCATAATATTTTGAAAGCGATCTAACTCATCATAATTAAGCTCTTTAACAGTAATACCAATCTTTTCTGTTTTACGAATAGTATTTCTAGTATTAGGTTTCATCTCTTTTAAAATTTGCTCTTTACTCTTACCTTCCAAAGGCAAAGAAAACATCCAACCAACCTGCTCCATATCAGAAATAGCAACCCTTTTAAAGCCATGATTCTCTAACAAAGAAACTACCTCAGTATTATCCAAGCCTTCAGGAACAATATTGCCATCAATATCTCTTTCCTTATAAATAAGATAAGGATCCATTCTAAAAATATAACCATGATGTTTTTTTACAAACTTCTTAATTTCTTCCAAAAAATAAGCAATAACTTCTTTATTTTGATAATCAGCAAGCACTCCTCTTGGTGCATAAAATTCATATTTTCCAAAATGACGTTTACGTGAAACTAACATTGCAGCAGCAACTAAATCTTTATTATCTAAAACTCCTACAAAAAAAACATCCCAACCATTACTTTTTCTTAAATCACCTATTTCTGGAGCTGATAAAAACGTTTTCAATGGATGATTCTCCCAAAAATGACGATATTTTTCTTCAGTTATCTCTAAAAATTTCATGTCATCACCTTCCTTATTAGTATATATGAAAAAGTATTATTTATCAAATTACTTACGAAAAACAGAAAACAACTTCTTTTTATGATGATAAGCATCTTCTATCTTTTCATAAGCAGAATCAACAAACTTATCTCTATCTAAAAGTGTCACTATAAATAAAATAACTACTATAATTAAAATAATAATCACTAAACATAAAGACAAACTAAAATCTTCTTTTTCCAAAATTGTAGTATCCAAATAACTATTTGTTAAATATGTATTAAAATTTTCATTAGTAATTACAACCTCATTTTCAGCCGGTACAAAATTAACTATATTTTTAATTGCTAATTGTTTTAATTCATCATCAATTACCACTGGATAACCATACACTTTAATTGGTTCAGGAACTTCTGTAGTTCTTTCATAAGTATAATCAATAATTGGTTTATATTTTTCATAATCATTAGCAGCAATTGCAACTAAATATGTATGCCAAAGTCCAGTATCTTCTTGTTCAATAACAAAATGAATTTCTTTGTTTGCTTTCTCATAATAAGCAAACTTCTCACTCATTTTAGAAATAGTAATATAACTATAATCATCAACAGACTCAACTTTACTCCAAGGTAAAATTTCTTTTTTAGCATTATAAAGTTGATAAATGCAAACGATTAAAATAGTAATAACAATTAAATATACTAAACAAACAATACTTTTTAATATTAGTCGTTTTTCATATTTATTTAAATCATCTTTTTTCTTAAATAACTTTTTCATATAACTACCTCTATTATATATTAACATAAAAAGAAAAAATGGAAAACTATTAATCTTCCACTTTTATACTATCTAATATATAATGATTACCATCTCTTTTAAATAAATAGATATAAGTATCTAGTTTATTTTTTATTTTACTATAATCATCTACTTTAGATGCAGGAGTATCAGTATCAAAAGCATAAAGTTCATCATTGCTATAACAATCACTAGCACTCTTAAAAATACTATTATGGTATTTATTATCTTTATAAATAGATTGAATAAAATAATTTTTCTTTTTCAAAATCCAATAATCAGTATATCCTTCATTACTAACAACGTCAGTAACTACTGAAAACTTTTCTAAGTCAGAATTCGAATATATATAATTCCCATCTTTATATTCAAATAAAATTAACTGATTATCAGAATAAATAGTATTTTTATACAATTTGAAATCTTTAAAATAATTATTAGCTTCTTCAACTACCAATTGTTCAGTTACTTCGGAATTTTTATAATTACAAATTATATCTAAAATAAACCTAGTTTTTTCATGGTCAGATAAATCATTAACGCGAAAATTATACAATTTAGATACAAAGTACAAATCATAATAACTTGCTTGCTTTTGTATATCTGAATAAAAAGAATTATAATCATTTTCACTCAATTTTTCTTTATTCATAGTTTCTCTATTTTGAATATAATTCATATTTGTATTATTAAATTGCACACAAATAATGCCAACACTAATCAATATTACTCCACCTAAAACTAGAAAAGTTAATACTATTTTTCTTCGCATATCATACACCTACCAACAATTATCAAAACCAACGCGTGAATCATTCCACTGATTACAATTACCAGCAATATCACATATCTTATGCGTAAATCCAATCCATCTATCACGATTAGCTAAAGTATCAATACCATCTCTTGCTCCACCATAGTTAACATCCGGAAAATAGGAATCATTTCTACTATCCCAAGAATGAGTATTTCTATATCCAAGTCCTGAAAGAGTATCAGAAAAATATAAACGAACGTAATTTTTACTACCATCTCCCCAAGGATCACCACAATATGGAGCCACACTAGTATAAATGGGAGGATCTTTATCTATACGAACAGCAGTCTGGCTAGTACTAATATTTCCCAGTTTATCCATAGCTCTAATATATACGGTATTATTTCTATTAGCACTCCAAACTCCATATGTACTCGTTGAACTTGAATTACTCCAGTCACTATACCAATTAGAATTATTGTAACTATATTCTATCTTATTCATACCCACTCCATTATCCGAAGCGCTTGTAGAAATACTAACATTTCTATTAACCCAATTTCCACCAGAATCATTACTAATAGAAAGAGTTGGACCCGTTTTATCAATTCTAATAGTAAACATATCCGAAGATGGACTGACAGCACCGTTTTTATCTACTGCTCTCATATAAAAATTCCACTGACCATCCCATCCAATTTGAACAGACATTTGACTTCTATCTTTATTAAATTCTCTTTTCCAACCGACAGCATTATTATTCATGTCATTTGACCAAGTTTTATTATTGTGAGAATATTCATAATGATCTATCCCTATTTCACTCTTTGAACCCACTATGATTTTTACTGTTTTATTCGTCCAAGAACCACTAGTATACTTTGTCCAACTACCTGTATTTTGTTGTAATACAATTGTTGGCTTACTTGGATTTTTAGAAATTTTCACAGTTTGATCTGCAGGGCACTCTCTACTATTTCCAGCCTTATCATATACTACTCCAGGAGATGCCGTTGTCGTATCTATATTATAATCAAATACCTTCTTTACATCACCAATACAACCACTACCTCCTGTATCAAAACATTTACCTATCAATGTAACATTGCCAGCAGTCCAATTAGAACTTCCTCCACTACTTTTACACGTTGGCCTATCTACATCTAAATACACGTTAACCTTACAACTATTGGTATTTCCAGCTTGATCCTTTATCGTAAAATCATATGTTTTTGTACTGGTTGTAAAGTTTTTACTATATGGATTCTTCTCACATCCACTCGCATCATCATTACATCCTTGCGTTATCGTAAAACTTTTATTAGTCCATGTTGTTTTTGCTCCTGTTACTGTTCCACAGGTTGGCTTAACATTATCTATCTTATATGGTCCAAAACTTTTTTCAATTAAAGTTTTATTTCCTAAAGCATCTTGGATTCCACTAGTAGATGAAGACTCCCATGGTTTTACTACCAATTTATATTGTCCTGATGGTGTTGGAATATTTTTAGTTGGAATTAAATAAGAAACCGTCTGTACTCCTTTTTTATTTTTATAATTATATTTATAGTCCCCACTAACTTTCTTTCCATTTAAATCTGTCCAGTAATAAATAATACCAACATTTTTATTTAAAGTACTTGGATCACTTACTTTAATCTTTACTTTTAAATTCTTAGTTTGAACCCAATCATGACTTCCAGGTTCCGCTACTACTTTTGGTCCTTCTTCATCTTGGACATTTTCACAAGTAAAATCATCTTTGATAGATTTTTGATATACTACCTTATCCTTCTCATCACGACACACCATCGATGTCGAATATAAATACTCACTATTTACTTTTCGTACCTCTACATAGGTTTCCGAATCCTTACTACAAGTGATGTTAGAACTACCAAAGTCTTTGGCTAAATTCTGCTCTTTTAACTTTGAATAGGAAATCGTAACACATCCAGAATTATTATTACCAAATAAATCTTTCGCATAGGTATCAATATAAAGTTTAGCTCCTCTTTCAACAGAAGCATAATAAGCATCATACTTCTTATCCTTATTAGCCTGTTGAAGTTTAGATACTTGTGGTAAAGCCAAAATCAACATAACACCCATAATAGAAATAGTTACTATCAATTCAATTAATGTAAAGCCTCTTTCATCTTCGTACTTCATAAAGTCCACTACCTTAACCTACAAATATCACATTTATTGGACTATGTCAACATAATTAAAAATATAATCAACATTAATTACTCGATTCATAAATAATCTAACATAAAAATATAAAACAAAATATCTCTAATAAAAATAATTAAATATTGGGTATAAAAAAAGACTATTATATAAATAAATAGTCTGGTTTTCGATAACTCATATCATAGTCTTTATCTTTCATATATTTATCAACAAGAATTACCTTATCTTCTTCTAAACTTTTCTGAACATCAATAATTCTTTGATTTCTTGAACCTCTAAAATAAATATCATAACTCTTTTCTTCTAACATAAACTTCCCATCAACTAAAACATCAATTTGTTCTAACAATCTCTTAGCCTTAGGATTAAGAAGCATTTGCTCATAAGTAAATCCAGTATAACACCAAACATTAAGTCCCATTTCATGAGCAGCTTTACTAATTTCATAACAAGCATCACTTTGACAAACTGGATCTCCACCAGAAAGAGTAATTCCATCCTGATTTTTAACTTTTTGAAGTTCTGCAATAACTTCATCAACATCAACTAAAGCTCCACCATCAAAGTCATGAGTACCAGGATTATGACACCCTGGACAAGCATGAGGACAGCCTTGGGTCCACAAAACTGTTCTCACTCCCTCTCCATCAACAATAGAGTCTGGTTGTAAATATGCTGCCAAACGAATTTTCATTTTACTTTCCTTCTTTAGTCATAATTTCTTTTAAACCAGTATGTTTAACACGATCTCTTTCTTCCGCTCTTTTACCATTATTAAATCTTGAAACATCTCCTGCTAAATAACCTGTAACACGTCTAATTCTTTCAAATTTTTGTCCTTCACCAATAATTTTTTCCATAATATTTTCACTCCTTTTATTTAACTATTTTATTTATTCACAACATTGATTATCAATAGTAGTTATTTTTTCTACTGGAACCCCTTCAAACTCACGACGTCCACACTTAGGACAAACATCATTAATAACTCCAACATATCCACATACTGGATCACGATCAACCGGATGGTTAACTGCACCATACCCAATTCCTGCTTCTTTCATAGTACGAACTACTCGTTCAAACGCATCTACATTAGAAGCTGTATCACCATCAAGTTCAATATAAGAAATATGTCCACCATTTGTAAATTCATGATATGGTGCTTCAAGCTCTAATTTATCACTAATACTAATATGATAATAAACAGGAATATGGAACGAATTAGTATAATATTCTCTATCTGTTACACCTTTTATTTTTCCATAAATTGCTCTATCAATTCTAGTAAATCTACCAGATAACCCTTCAGCTGGAGTAGCAAGACAAGTAAAGTTTAAATTATACTTTTTACAATTTTCATCACATCTATCACGCATAAACTTAATAATTTCTAAACCAAGTTTTTGACTTTCTTCACTCTCACCATGATGTTTACCAGTTAAAGCTTTTAAGCATTCAGCAAGACCGATAAATCCGGTTGACAAAGTACCATGTTTCCAAACTTTTCTTAATCTATCAGTAGGCTTTAATTTTTCGCCATTAGTCCAAACCCCTTGTCCTAATAAAAATGGGAAGTTATAAGAACGCTTATTACATTGAACTTCAAATCTTTCAAGTAACTGATCTCTTACCATATCCATAATTTCTCCAAGCTCTTGATAAAAACCTTTCATATCAGCTTTTTCTCTTTCTTTTAAAGCTATACCATATTTAATACCAAGTCTTGGTAAATTAATAGTAGTAAACGACAAATTACCACGTCCAGTAACAATTTGGTTATCAGGAGAAGTAACATCAGCAACTACTCTAGTACGACATCCCATATAAGCAATTTCTGTATTTGGATCTCCTTCTTTATAATATTGTAAATTGAATGGTGCATCAATAAAAGCAAAATTAGGAAAAAGTCTTTTTGCTGATACCTTACAAGCCAGCCTAAATAAATCATAATTAGGATCTTCTTTATTATAATTAATACCTTCTTTTACTTTAAAAATAGAAACTGGAAATATAGGAGTCTCTCCTTTTCCTAAACCTCTATCTGCAGAAAGTAAGAAGTTTTTAATAACCATTCTACCTTCTGGAGAAGTATCTGTACCAAAATTAACTGATGAAAATGGTACTTGAGCACCAGCTCTAGAATGCATTGTATTTAAATTATGAATAAAAGCTTCCATTGCTTGCTGTGTAGCTCTATCTGTTTTTTGCAAAGCCTTTTCATAACCTTTTGCAAAAATTTCATGAATTCTATCAGATCCTTTTTGATAATCACTAAATTCTTTTATATCTACTTCGATAGAATCTATCTTATCAATTTCACGAAGGATTCTATCAATGTTAATTACAGGTAAAAATCCTTCCAAATCCAAGAAATCATAAATGGTTTGTTTAAACTGTTTTTTAAAGGTTTTCAATACACCAGGTGCTAAATAATAATCAAGTGCAGGAATTGCTTGACCACCATGTTGATCATTTTGATTTGCCTGAACAACAATAGCCGCAAGTGAACCATAAGTAGAAATATCTTGTGGAGGCCTAACATATCCATGACCCGTATCAAACCCATTTTTAAATAATTTAGATAAATCTATTTGACAACATGTAGTAGTACCCATAGCTAAGAAATCCATATCATGAATATGAATAGTACCATTATCATGAGCCTCTGCATATTCTTTTTTCATTAAATATGCTTTAGCAAACTCTTTAGACACTGTCGCTCCATACTGTAACATAGTTCCCATGGGACTATTTCCATCAATATTAGCATTTTCTCTTTTTGCATCTTCTTCATTGGCTGATTTTAATCCTAAATTTTCTAACGATTTTAAAAACTTATGTGTTTTATTATCTCCAAAAAAACTTTCTCGTGATTGATTTCTTCTTTCGCGATATTCAGAGAAAGATTTGTATACATCATGATATCCTTTTCCTGAAAGTTCTGCTTCAATATAATCTTGAATCTCTTCTATCTTAAAACGGTTATTTTTTTCTTTAGCATCTTTTTCAATTTTCTTTAAAACTGCTTGGTAGACCTTTTGTATATCCTGTGAAGTATATTTACGTTCTTTTTCAGATTCATCATCATCTACTTCTACACTATCAAAGCCTTTTTTGATAGCCAAAGCAATCTTTGAACCATCAAAATCAACTTTCTTTCCATTTCTTTTAATTACTGTAATATCTTCTAGTAATTCATTAACATCAGTCATAACTTTACCTCCCACATATTAACCTATGTCTAACTACATTTTAGGAGTATAAAATTCAAAAATCAATAGCAATTTTCGACATTTTTTTCACACCCTTCCTAAAACCTTTATATAGTAAAGAAATCATGAAAAATCTTTTTTTGTTCGATTTACGCCAATTTACATTTTTAGACAAAAATGTATTTTTTGAAAAAATGATTTTTTAAATTTTACAATTTTTATTTTTAATCAACAAGATATTTTCTTTATTTTTCAACAAATTAAAAAACAAAAATTTAATTTTTTTCAATTTTATTAAAAAATGATTTTTTTATATTTTTTATTTTTTACTATTTTTTATCAGTAGAACCAAAGCCACCAATTCTAACACCAGAAGCATTATCATCATCACACACTAAGTATTTTTGAAATACAACTTGCCCAATAACATCTCCTTTTTTGACTTCAATATCATGATCACTACAATTAAAATATGCGAAGTAAAAATGTCCATCATTTTCTGGATTTTCATAATAATCTGAATCTATTAATCCGACACTATTTGCCATCAAAAAGCCTTTTTTTGGTCCGCTACTTCTATTAAGCAGAAGATAACATTCATCTTCCATACAATATGCCTTAAGCCCTGTAGGTATCAATGTTGGCTTTATTCCTGGATAATACTTCGGAATAACAATATCTTCAGCCGCTTCCACATCATATCCTGCTGAATGTTTTGTCTTTCGAACAGGAATGTTAATTCCTTTATTTTCATATCCTTTTGCAATTTCAAATCCTCTTTGTTTCATATTCTTTTCTCCAATCCTATCTAATACTATATTTATCTTGTCCAAAAAGCCACTAAGCTTCCGGATACTAAATTTCCCTTTTATTACTTTTTTCTATCAATAGCATTCAAAAAACTCATCAAACCAACTCTAAAGGTCATCATTCTCTACCTAAGTTTTTCAAATATTCTCCACACAAACAATATAAAGTATAACCATCTCTAAACTTTTCTTCTAACCTAAAGATTTCTTACTATTATCTATGTATAATATCTTTTCACCACTCTTTAAACTCTTTTTAACATCAATAATAGATTGATTACTACTACCAACATATTCTATTTTTTCTGATGCCAATTTTAAAACAAATTTCCTATCAAGTAAAACATCTATATTATTTAATATACTATCTAAATCAGTATCGACCGCTTTCTGTTTCAAAAGTTCATCCCAAGTATAGCCTGTATAAAGCCAAATAGTTTTATCTTTAAACCGATTCCGTATTTCTAAAACTAATTTAGCAATTTCTTCTCTATTTCCTAAAAATAATGGATCTCCTCCTGATAATGTAATGCCACTACACCAATCATACTGAAGCTCATCAAATATTTCTTTTTTAGCAGTATCATCAAAGACTAATCCATCATTAGGATTCCAAGTCACCGCATTTTGACAAGCATGACAATGATGAGAACATCCACTAACCCATAGAACCACGCGAAGTCCTTCACCATTTAACATATCTGCTTTAGTAATATTATGATATCGCATTACATAGACTTCCTTTCTGAAATTTCTACCATTTTAGCATTACTAAGCATAGTATCTCCATGAACTCTTGAATAAGATAAATAACCATTCATTCTATCAATTTTCGTCAAATCACTACTACCACATTTTGGACAAACATCCATATCTAATTCTTCATGACCACAATGATTGCAATAAGCAAGAGATAAATTAACTCCTTCATAAAATCCCTTTTCCATCGCCCGTTCAATATAAGTAAGCATAGCTTTAGTATTATAGTTTAAATTATAACGAACATATTGAATTCTACCACCCTTAAATAATTCCCAAAATCTATCTTCTAAATCCTGCTTTTCTATTCCATTAATATCTTCCCAAACACCACAATGAAAACTATTAGACACATATTCACGAGAACTGACACCTTCAATAATTCCATATTTTTTACGAAATTGTTGAATCTGTAGACCACACAAATTTTCTGCAGGAGTCCCATAAATTGCATATAAAATATTATCTTCCTTTTTAAATTCATTAATTTTTTCATTAATGTATTTCATAACTTCAAGGGCAAACGCTCCATCTTCAACAATACTTTTACCATTATATAAATATTGTAATTCATTAAGTGCTGTAATTCCAAAAGAAGCTGTAGAAGATTTTAAAACTTCCTCAATAGGATCCTCTGGATTTAAGCTTCCTCCATAAAAACCACCCTGACAATATGCCAAAGGATTTGTAGACGCTTTTCTCTTAGCTAAATAACGATATGTACGAATATGGATTTTACGAATCATTTCCAAATAATAATCCAAAACTTCATAAAAGTCTTTTTGTTCTTCACGAGCCTTAGCTAAAATCATAGGTAAATGTAATGAAATAGCCCCAATATTAAATCTTCCTATAAAAATAGGTTTATCTTTATCATTAAGAGGTTCTATACCACCCTGTTCATACCAAGGAGATAAAAATGCTCGACACCCCATAGGGCTAACAATTCTACCATATTTTTTATACATTTCTGGAACATATCCTTCCCCACTAAGCGATAGATAATCAGGATACATCGTTTTTTTACTACATTCAATAGCGCATAAAAAACTATCTCTTAACTTACCACCTTCCCCATGGACTTTCCTATCATATAAAAATACAAGTTTAGGAAATAGTGTTGGTCTTTTATGACCTTTTTTTCCTTGTCCTTCTTTATGTACATTTAAAATCGTTTTCGTTATCATTTTAGCAAATTTATCTTGATCAACCCCAAAAGAAAAAGTAACAAATGGATAATCACCTCTACTAGAACTAACAGTATTTAATTTATATTCAACCCCTTGATAACCTTGTTCACATTCTCTCACTGTCTTATCCCAAGCATATTTACTAGCTTCATCTATATACTCTTTACCTTTAATATCTAAATATTCTTTATACCATTTATCATAGCTCTTTTTAGCATACTTTTTTAAGACCGTATCAACTTCTGCTACCGTAAAACCACCATATTGCATAGCCGTTGTATTAATAATAACGTCTCCCATAACATTAAAAGCCGTCTGTAAGGACTTAGGCTCTGTATACCAAATATTACTCATCTCAAAACCATCTTTTAAAACAGTAGCCATATCAAATAAACAACAATTCATAGTATCTCTTCTAGCACTCATATCATGAATATAAATATATCCATCTTTACAAGCTTCTATCTCAGCAGCAGTCAAAAAAAATTTTTTATATAATTCCTTATTTAAACTATTATAAATCAAACATCTTTGTGTTGTAACTAACGCACTATCCATATTGGCACATTCTTTATCTCCTATATATGTAATAACTTGTGCTTTTTTATATACTTTATCTAAAATATGGACAATATCTTTTTTATAATCTCTATATTCTCGATAGCTTTTAGCAACCAATGGATTAATAGTCTCTAAAGCCGCCTCACAACAACTATGTACTTGTTCTACTGTCGGATTACTAGTTTGCGTTTCTAAAAGTTCTCTTACTTTAAAAACTATTTTATCTAAAGCTTCATCTGTTAAATTAACCATTACTCTTTCGGCACTAGAAGTAACAGCTTTTTTAATACGATTAGGATCAAACTTTTCTAAATTTCCATTTCGTTTAATTACCATTATCTCTTTTTCCATACTACCTCTCCTATCCTACAAGTTCCATTCTAACCTACAATCGAAATTTTATCTTGTTGCATTTGCAACAATAAATGAAATTTGTTAAAATTAAAAAGAAGAAGGTGAAAAATATGACCAAAACATTAGAAGAAACCAAGCTTTTACAATTCAAAAAAAATTTGTCAAACTGTGTAAATGTAAAATATAAAACTTTTAAAAATAAAGATTTAATATTAAGCTATACTCCTATAAAAAAGAAAATTGGCTTTATTACATATGGAAAAGCCAATATTGTAAAAACAGATAAAGAAGGCAACACAACTATTATGCGTGATTTAAAAGAAAATGATATCTTCTCTAATTTATTCTTTCAAGAATCAGAAGATGAAATTTATATCATCAGTAATGAAGAAACTGAAGTTATTTTTATTGACTACTATACCATACTCAAGAATTGCAATATTGCTTGTCCTTTTCATAATCAATTAATATTAACATTATTCGACTTATTAATCCTCGATAACAAACAACAAAATGAAAAAATAGAACTATTATCTAAACGAACAGTAGAAGAAAAGATACTTTTTTTCTTAAAGCAACGAATGAATGAAAACCATGTCTTTAAAGTCACAACATCGTATAAAGCTATTGCAGAATACTTATTTGTCGACCGTTCTAACCTAATGCGAGAATTAAAAAAAATGGAAGAAAAAGGATTGATAGAAAAACACGAAAAAACAATTAAGATAACTTCTTAATTGTTTTTTTTAAGAAAATAATTAACGAGGAAGTAAACTTAAACTGACTTTTCCTTTTTCTAAAGAAATATCATCAACATAGCAATCAACGATGTCTCCAACACTAACAACTTCACTTGGATGCTTAATATACTTATCAGTAAGCTTAGATATGTGAGCAAGTCCATCATTGTGAAGACCAATATCAATAAATGCTCCAAAATCAACAACATTTCGAACTGTACCCTGTAATTTCATTCCAATCGTTAAATCCTTAATATCTAAAATATCACTTTTTAAAAGTGGTTGAGGCATTTCATCTCTTGGATCTAAATTAGGTTTTTTTAATGATAAAATAACATCATCTAAAGTATAAATATCCGTATTTAATTGTTCTAAGTACTTATCTTTATCTAATTTATCTAATTTTAATGAAAGTTCTGGGCTACCAATATCAGAAACAGTAAGTCCTAAATCTTCAAGCACCGCTAAAGCAATATTATAACTTTCTGGATGAATCGCTGTTTTATCCAATGCATTATCTCCATCCACGACTCTTAAAAAGCCAATGGCTTGTTCATAAGCTTTATCAGTTAAAATCTTCTTCTTACGAATTTCATCACGGGATAAAATTTTCCCAACGGTCTCACGGTAATCAATAATTTTTTGACATGCTTTTTTAGTTAATCCTGAAACATAACTAAGTAAAGAACTTGAAGCAGTATTAATATTAACCCCAACACTATTAACACATTTTTCCACCACAAAATCTAAAGACTCAGATAATTTCTTTTGACTAACATCATGTTGATAAAGACCAACACCAATTCCTTCAGGTGGAATTTTAACAAGCTCAGCAAGCGGATCCTGAAGACGTCTACCTATGCTAACAGCACTACGTTTTTCAACTGCTAAATCAGGAAATTCTTCAATTGCTTGAGGGGAAGCACTGTAAATTGATGCTCCGGCCTCAGATACAATTACGTATTTACAATTCAAATTATACTCTCTAATCATATCAGCACAAAATTTTTCCGACTCCCTAGAAGCTGTTCCATTACCAATAGCAATAATATCAACATGATATCTCTTGATTAACTGCACCACAACTTCTTTTGATAAGCGAACTCTGTCTTCTGTATTACCATTTAAAAATGGTTTAATCACTGTTGAGTCCAAATATTTACCGTTCTTATCTACCACTGCTAACTTACACCCATTAACAAAACCAGGATCAAAAGCAAGTACCACTTGTTCTTTCATAGGTGGTGTTAAAAGTAATGCTTCTAAATTTTTACCAAAATTATCAATGGCTGCTTCTTCACCTTTTTCTGACAATTCAGCCCTAATTTCTCTTTCTATTGCTGGAGAAATTAATCTTTTATAAGAATCCTCTATAGCACTCTTCACAGTTTCGACCACAAAAGATTTATCATTTTTAATAACTTTTTTTTCTAAAAATGTTAAAATGCCTTCCTTATCTACATCAATACTAATAGAAAGAACTTTTTCCTTTTCTCCACGGTTTAAAGCTAAAACCCGATGTGGTTTAATCCATTTAACCACTTCACTATAGTCATAATACATTTCATAAGTCTTATTCTCATCAACTGCATTTTTCTTCAACTTAGATGTAATAACTCCATTTTTATAAAAATAACCACGAATCCACTTACGATAACTAGCGTTATCACTAACCCATTCAGCAATAATGTATTTAGCTCCATCAATAGCATCTTCCACATTCTTAACTTTATCATTTAAAAATTTATGAGCCATATCCTCCAAACTACCTGTAACTGGAAAACTCATTATCATCTTGGCAAGTGGTTCAAGGCCTAAAGCAATAGCTTCAGTTGCTTTCGTTTTTTTCTTTTCCTTATATGGGCGATATAAATCTTCTACTTCTACCAATCTATTACAAAGAAGAATAGAATTCTTTAAATCTTCTGTAAGCATACCTTTTTCATCAATTAAGCGAATAACATCTTCTTTTCTTTTCAATAAATTAATTTGATATTCATATACTTCATTAATAGCTCTAATTTCTTCTTCATCTAATGCCCCGGTTGCTTCTTTACGATAACGAGCAATGAAAGGAACGGTATTACCTTCACCAAGTAAAGTTAAAACTACCTCAACTTGTTTATCTGTTATATTTAAATCTTTTGCTATTTCTTTAATAATTAAATCATTCATTTGTCTACCTCCAACTAGCATACTAATTTTATCATGAAAGAAAAGAAAAAGGAATAGAAAAAACTATTCCTAATAACCAAATCTTAAAATTTCAAATGTGGTATTATAAGACACTTCGTCACTTAAAGCTATATCCTCTGATGGATAAAGTAAATCAAATAAAAACTTCTTACCAAATCCAATGCTTCCACCTCTATCTAGTACAATTCCTACAAATTCTGGTACTCTAGAATTTTTAACTCTAACAATACTACCAAAAGGAATAGAAACATCACCTGCTAAAATTCGAACATTACCATAATCGGAATCATAATAAGTAACATTACCATCTCCAACATACTTACCACTAGCTAAAAAGCCACTGCAACCTCTACAGTCAGGACCATAACCACTCATAGTCCCTACATGACTTTCTAAAACATCAGAAATAATAGGTAAAGATTCTTCTTCTACAATCTGTTCATCCAAATCAATTTCATCTTCTACTGAGACATCTTCTATCATTTCTTCTTTTACTACTTCTTCAACTACCTCTTTATTCAAATCATGTTCCATCTGTTTTTCTTCTACCAAAAGTTCCGAACTTTTTAATTTCTTAGTTGAAATATCTGTAGAAAGAACTGTTGGCTTAGTAGCATTAATTCCTACAATAACTAAGTACAAAACAATGCCTAGTATCAAAACAGAATTGATGATATAACCAAAAATTTTCATATAAAAACTCCTTGCAAATAACAGTCTATCATATTTACAAAGAGTTGACAATAGATTTACAATAATTACCAATTGTAAAGTATGTAAAACAATACAAATTAACTTCTTCTACACTTATACCCGCTAAGTTTTAAATCTTTCTCAATACCAGAAATATTATTTTGTTGCTCAAAGTTAGGATACACACCACCAGCTTCTATAAAAGTAGAATTTAAATTCTTTGGCTTTAAAGTATTAAAATTAAAATGTTGCGTTTCTACCATCTTATTAGAAGATAAATTACATTGAATAGCTACACCAGAAATCTCCTTCGAAACATCTTTTAACGTCTTACATTGCAAATCTCTAGCATCTAAAACTAAAGCATCTCCCTGAATTAAGACAACATGTTGTAAACTTTGAACTTTATTATCTTGAAACTCATAGGTTTCAGTATAATCATATTTGACTTTATCTTTTTCATTTTCCAAAGTACATGTTAATGTTCCTGTAGTTATTTCATCAACGATTTCAACTTCAGTATTTTTAGAAAATAACTTTTCAAATAATCTACCTGTATAAGGTAGTAACAAAATAGCTCCTAACACAATAAAAAATAATATAATTAACAAGTAAGGTTTACCAGACTTATTATTCGGATTAGATATATTACGACCATTTTTCTCACCCAAAGTATTATCTATGTTAGATATATTTTGATTAGTATCTGTCACATTAACATCTAGTTCAATATTATCTGGAGTATTTTGGATATCTGTATCTAATAATTCAATTTCTTCATCTTTCTCCTCCATTATCCTCACCTCAATTATGTCTTTCACAAGTATAATTGCTAGCACGCATTTCTTTTTCTATTTCATCAATACTTTGCTTATATTCATAATTAGGAAATGTTCCTCCAGCTTCCAAATACGCAGTCGTTACATCCTCTGATTTTAACTCCGCATAATTTAAAACTTGATTATTTTTATAAACACCTTCACTTAAACTACAAGAGACTCTAACACCATCCATATTAGCAACTTGCTTTCTCAACAACTCACAACTATTTTTCATTTCCGTTAACTCTAACTCATCTAACTTTTTATCACCTTTAATAGTTGTGTTAAAAGTTAAACGATCCATTTGACTATCCTTAAACTCAAAATCTGCTGTATAATAATAATCGAATTTATCATCATTTTTATTCATCTTACAAGATAAAACACCAGTAGTTAAAACAGGAGCCTTAGAAAAAGCTTTTTCTCTTTTATAATTAGCAATCAACTCACTAATATTAGGTAGAAAAATAACCATCAAAATCAAAGAAACTAAAAAAATTGCTGTCATAATATATTTAACATTACTATTAGCTTTTTTTTCTTGTTTAGCCTTCTCTTTAGCTTCTTTCAAAGCTACTTTTTGTTCTAAAGCTACTTCTTCTGCCCGCCTTTTTTGTTCTAAGGCTTGTTTTTTAGCATAGGCTTCTTGTTCTTGCTTCCTTTGTTCAGCTAGTCTTTGCTCCTGTATCGCCTGTTGACGAGCCATTTCTTGTTGATGTTTAAGAGCTTGTTGTTGTGCCAATATTTGAGATTTTTCATATTCTTTTTGTCTAATAGCTTGCTCTTCTGCTAATTTTTTTTGTTCCAATTCCTTTTTTTTCAATTCTTCTTGTTGTTTTAAAGCCACATCTTTCGCCTGTTTTTCTAAAATAGCTTGCTCTTCTGCCTTTTTCTTAGCTAATTTTCTTTGTTCTATTATTTGTTTTTTGGCTAGCACTTTTTGTTCTTTAGCTTGCTGACGAGCTAAAAGCTTTTGTTTTTTAGCTTCTTCTTTAGCTTTTTTTGCATTTTCTCTTTCCAATATTTTTTGCTCACGAGCTAATTTTTTTTGTTCAGCTTTTTCCTTCTTTTGTTGTTCTAATTGTTGCTTATGTTGAAGTTTTTCTTGTTCACGACGCCTCTTTTCTTCCTCTAAAGCTAACTGCTTTTGACGTTCAGCCTCAGCCTGTTTTTGCTGCTCTAAAAGAAGTCTTTCTTTCTCAGCCTCTGCTTCTTTACGCTTTCTTTCTGCTTCTTCTTTAGCCTCTTGTGCTTTTTTCTTTGCTTCTTCACGTCGTCTTTTAGCCTCAGCTAATATAGCTTCTTTTTTCTTCAACTCTTCTTCTAACTTCTTTTTAGCCTCCTCTGATTGAGACGTATCATGAGCGTGTTTTAACTGCTCTGCAGCTACTTCTTTTGCTCTTTCTAATTGTTCAACTAAAGCTACTTGATCACCATTAACAACGGCAAGAACATCTTCAGAAGAAATTAAATCTTGTTCCGGCTCTTGCATATCTAATTGTTCTTTTTCGTTCATAGTATCACCCCAACTTTACCTTTATCTTAAGCTATCTATTTGTTTTTGAAAATCATCATTTAAAACAACATAACTTCCAGAAACAACAATATCACAACCACTACATGAACTCCTAGTATCTTGATCTACTCCACCATCAATACTAATTACTGCTTTAGAATGATAGTTATCTAACAAATCGCGAAGTTCTAACACTTTTTCTTTAGAACTAGAAATAAATTTTTGACCACCTTTTCCTGGCTCAACACTCATAACTAGAATTAAATCCAATAATGGTAAATAAGGAACTAAATTTTTAACTGGTGTATCCGGTTTTATCGCTAACCCACATTTTATCCCATAACTTTTAATTAACTCCAAATTTTTTTCGATATTATCTAAAAGTTCTACATGAAAAGTAATATATTCCGTATTAAGTTCTGCATATAGCGGTATATATTTTTCTGGATTTTCTACCATCAAATGAACATCTAATCGTTTATCGGTATATTTATAAATATTTCTCATTTCTCTAAATGGCATAGTTTTATTAGACACAAACTTGCCATCCATAATATCAACATGAATATAATCGACATCTGTATCATTTAATCTTCTTAAATCAACTACTACATTTTTACTACTTAAGAAAGAAACACTAACTTTCATAACCGTCCTCCTGAATAAAATTTAAATAATTGAGATATCTACTCTCCATTATATTATTGTTAGAAACAGCCATCTTTACTGAACATTCCTTTTCTCTTGTATGTAAACAATCCTTAAAAGGGCAAGGATAGTCATGAAATTCTACAAAAGCATCACGAATTTCTTCCTTAGAATACTGCTTAAAATCCAATGCTGAAAAACCAGGCGTATCCATAACCTTTCCACCAAATAATTGATATAATGTTACTACCCTAGTAGTATGTTTACCACGCCCCAAAGCAATAGATACATCACCAGTTTCTAAATTCCAGTTTGGATTCAATTTATTTAATAAAGTACTTTTCCCAGCTCCAGTTTGGCCTGTAAAAACACTTGTTTTATTTTCAAGTAATTTCTTAATCTTATCAAGTTCTGTATTAAAAACAACTTGATAACCAATCTTTTGATAATAATTTAAAATAGAAGAAATCTTCTCCCAATTACAAGAAGATACTAAATCCTTCTTTGTAATACATATAATAGGTTCTACAGAATGTAGTTCCATAAGAACTAATAGTTTATCTAACAAATTTAAAGAAAAGTCAGGTGAAACCAAACTAGTAATTAAAAATGCTTGATCAATATTACTAACTTTTGGTCTATAAAATTCATTTTTTCTAGGTAAAATCTTTTCAATCACTAATTTCTTAGAATCAAATTCTACAAAATCACCAACTAAAGGCAATATCTTATCTTTACGAAAAACGCCTCTACATTTGCAAGGATAAATTTCACAATTTTCCTGTACATAATGCAAGTCACTATGAATTTTTACAATCTGACCTTTCATAACATTCTCCTATTCTTTTGTACCTGAATTATTTCCGCTATTACTACCACTTCCACCAGTATTACTATTTCCGTCACCATCACTTGGTGTATCATCACCATCTTCAACTGGTGGTTTTACAGTTGGTTTCTTAGCGACTGTAACACTTAAAGTAGTACCTTTAACAATCGGACTACCAGCTGCTCTAGATTGATCGATAATCTTACCTTCTTCATAAGCACTTGTTTCTTGATACTTAACATTAATAGTTAAACCATACTTACTACAGAAAGCTTCCGCATCATCAATACTCCAACCTTGTCCAGCCATATCTGGGAAAGTATCTACAATATTTGGAATATATAAAATAATAGAATCTCCTTTTTTAACTTCACTACCAGCTGCAAGAGATTGACCAATAATTTCTTGTTCGTCATATTCTCTATCAGAACTATCAACATCCCGTTTTTCAACACTGACATCTAATCCATATTTAGTCTCTAAAATAGTTTGAACCTCAATATAATTTTTTCCTACATAATTTGCTAATTTAAAAGTTTCTTCTCCACGAGATTTATAAATAGTTATTTTTGTTCCCTCTTTAACACTTCTTCCTTTTTCAGGATTAGTCTTTACTACTTTATCTTTTTTTATTTTAGTAGAATAAACACTCTTAATACTAGTATTAACCTCTAATCCTAAATCTTGCAATTTTTTTTCACATTGACTGACTTTTAAATTTTCACAACTCGGAATAATGACTGTCTTAGACTTTGTAACAGCTGGTACAACAAAAGCAAAAATTATAATACCAAGAACTAAAACTCCAAAAACAATTGACAAAATAATAATAATTTTTTTACGTTTTTTATCATCTTTATCTTCGATCTTAGTCGCAATTGGATCTTCTTCTTCATTATCTTCAATATCCTCAAGTTTCTTTAAACTCTTAGTAGATTCATTTTCATGTTCTGGATATTTATATTTGTATGGTTCTTCATTCATTCGATCATCATCAAGTGCCGTAAGTAAATCTTCATGCATACTTCTAGCATCATCATAACGATTCTTTGGATTTTTAGCTGTTGCCTTTAAAATTATATTTTCGATACTTTGAGGAATAGCTGGATTATCTTCCCTAACACTTGGCAAAGGATCTCTCATGTGTTTTAAAGCAATCTCAACAGCATTATCCCCTTTAAATGGCAAGCTACCCGTAAGAAGTTCATAAAAAATTATACCCATCGAATAAATATCACTCTTAATCGTAGAACCTTTCCCACTAGCTTGTTCTGGAGGTAAATAATGCACAGAACCCATAACAGAATTAGTTTGCGTCAATTGTGTAGCATTAAGAGCCATAGCAATACCAAAATCAGTAATTTTAATTTGACCATCATCTTTAATCATGACATTTTGAGGTTTTAAATCTCTATGAATAATATAAGAATCATGGGCATGCGACATACCATCTGTTAACTGAAGCATAATATCAATGGCTTCAGACAAAGTTAAATTACCACGTTTTTTAAGCAATTGTTTCAAAGTTTTACCTTCAACATACTCCATGACAATATAATAAATACCATCATCTTCTCCAACATCATACATTTCTACAATATTAGGATGTGCTAAACTAGAAGCCGATAATGCTTCCCTTTGAAAACGTCTAACAAACTTTTCATCATTAGACAAATCACCACGTAAAATTTTGATTGCTACATTACGATCTAATATTGTATCATAGCCAAGATATACATTGGCCATACCACCTTCACCAATAGAACGAATAATCTCATAACGATCATTTATCTTTTGCCCCTTTGTAATCATTACTCGTCACCTTCTTCACTACGAATTAAATAAGCAACTGATATATTATCAGTACCCCCACGATTATTCGCCTTTTGAATTAAGCGAATCACTTTATCTTCAACATCTATGTCACTACATAAGACTTTTTCTATTTGTTCCCTATCTAACATATTAGTAAGACCATCACTAGAAAGAAGTATTTCTGTAATATCCATATCACAGTCGAAAATATCAACCTCGACATTTGTAGAAGCACCAAGAGCCTTCATTAAAACATTTTTCTTAGGATGAACACTAGCTTCTTCTTTAGTAAGTTCACCAGCACTTACTAATAAATTAACAAGCGTATGGTCATAAGTAACTTTATGAAGTTTCTCATCTTTCATAACAAACCCGCTAGAATCTCCAACATTACCAAATAATAAATAATCTTTAGTTAATATAGCAAGAACCAAAGTAGTTCCCATACCCTTACTTTCTGGATGAGTCTTCTCATGTTGAAAAATCAATGTGTTAATTTCACTAAAAGCATCTCGAATCCAGTTTACTGCATCAACTTTGCTCATATTTAAAAAAGTATCTTTAAAATATTTACCTAAGTAACCAATCGCAATAGAACTAGCTACCTCCCCTGCAGAATGTCCACCCATTCCATCAGCAATAGCCATTAAATAGTCATCATTTTGATTTTTAACAATAATGACACTATCTTCATTATGACTGCGAACTTTACCAGCATCAGTTAAATAAAAAGATTTCATAACTCCTCCTTCTTACTTCTAAGTTGTCCACAAGCAGCACTAATCTTGCTACCAAACTCTCTCCTGATTGTTACATTGAGTCTATTCTTTTTTAGTATATCATAAAATTTCATAATTTGAACAGTATTACTTCTCTTAAATTGTAAATTATTGGTTTCATTATAAGGGATTAAATTAATATAACAATTAAGATGTCCCACTAATTTAGCCAATTCCAAAGCGCATTCTTCGCTGTCATTAACTCCTGCAAGTAAAATATATTCAAAAGTAATTCTTCGATTGGTTTTTTTTAAATAAGTATCAAGTGCCAAGATTAATTCTTTCAAAGGATATGCTTTATTAATTGGCATAATTTCATTACGAAGTTTATCATTAGGAGCATGTAAACTAACAGCCAAATTAATTTGTAATGGAAAATTACTAAATTCTAATATTTTAGGCACAATTCCACAAGTAGAAACAGTAATGTGGCGAGCCCCTATCGCTAAACCTTTAGGATGATTAATAATAGAAAAAAATTTAAGTAAATTATCATAATTATCAAATGGTTCTCCAATTCCCATAACAACAACATGACTAACTCTATTCTTTAATTCTTCCTCAATCATTAAAAGTTGTGTAACCATTTCCCAAGCCTCTAAATTACGAACTTTTTTCCTTCGACCAGACTCACAAAACTTACACCCCATATTACAACCGACTTGACTAGAAATACACACACTATTTCCATAATCATGCATCATAAGAACAGCTTCAATATGTTCACCATCATTAAGCTCAAATAAATACTTACAAACATCAACATCTTTTTCAACTTGTACTAATTTTAATTTCGAAAAAGAAAAATCTACACTAATTTGATCTAATAATTCTTTTTTTATATTGGTAATATCAGAAATAGAAGAAATTCTTTTTTCATAAAGCCAAGAAAACAACTGATCAGCATGAAATTTTTTAGAATCATGGGCTAAAAAATACTCTTCCATCTCATCTCTTGTTAAGTTATATATATTCATCATATCACTCCAATATCTATATTATACAACAATTAAGAAAAAGACCCAACATAAATTTATGCAGGGTCACTAATTTCTGATACTTTTCCAAAATCAGAATAATTAAGTACTAATTCAAATTTCACGGTACTAACATTTTTATAAATAGCATAACTTCCTAAATCATAAAAAATACCTACTACATTACCAGAACTATCTTTTTTTAGTTTTATAGTGTTAACCGGATCATCTAAATCAATATCCATTCCATCTAATATCTTAACTAAAGTTGTTGTTGTAACCTGAAAAACCAACTCTTCTTCACCTGTTGCTAATTGAGTCTTAGATAAATATGTAGCAGATTGAAGAATAGTTTCTAAAACATTCATATCTAAAAGGCCAGGAAAAAGATAGGGATTATCACACTTTATAAAAACTCCACTTTGATTTTTCATAAACAGATTATCATTTTGATAATAGTTGGTAACACCATCACTAAATAAAGCTTTTTTATCGTTTTTTTCTCCTGTAAAAGAAATCATATTATTATCTATGGTATATTGATATTGAAATTTAAAATTATTATTTTGAATAGCTCGTAAATCATAATCATAAGGTCGAAGTTTTGTTTTACTACCAATAACATCACCCGGGCCTGATGCTCTAGCCAAAATGGATAATACAAGGAAGAAAATAAGGTATGCTCCAAAAAAGGCCACCGCTTTTCCTTTAGGCGTCTTTAAAAATTGCCATATATTATCCCATTTTTTATCTTGCTTATTTTCTTCCATAAACTACCTTTCCAATATATTCTTCCTTCTTAATACCATTAATAAAACTACTAGCTAACATTCTTTTCTTACCAAAAGGTTTAATATCTAATAAAACAAGTTCAAAATCTTTTGTCGCAATACCAATTCCATCTTTATAAATATGTAAAATTTCACCAGGAATTTTGCTACTAGTATCAATATTATTGATTCTAGCAAAATAAACTTTAAATTCTTTCTCATCAATAATACAAGAACTACCAGGAAAAGGAGAAAGACCTCGTATTTGATTAAATAACTCTCGACTAGACTTATGAAAATCCAAATACTCTTCTTCTCTTTTTATGTTATAAGCATAAGTAACTAAACTAGTATCCTGCTTAGTTCTAGTAGCGGTACAATCAATAATACTAGGCATGGTTTCTAGTAACAATTCTTTTCCCATAATACTTAAACGATCATGTAAAGATTCTAAAGTATCAACATCTAAGATTTTTGTTTCTTTTTGGGAAATAATATCACCACTATCCATAGCTTCATCCATATACATAATAGTAATACCGGTTTTTTGATATCCATCCATAATTGCTTTATGAATAGGTGCTCCACCACGAAGCTTAGGAAGTAATGAAGCATGTACATTAATACAACCATACTTAGGAAAATCCAAAATAGCTTTAGGAATAATTTGTCCATAAGCACAAGTAACAATAATATCTGGCTTTAGTGCTAAGATATCTTCATATTGAACTTTAATTTTTTCTGGCTGAAAAACTGGAATTTGATGTTTCATAGCCACTTCTTTTACTGGAGTAAACACAATTTCTTGTTTTCTTCCCACCCTACGATCTGGTTGAGAAACAACTAAAACAACATTATAATGTTCAATTAAACCTTCTAAAACAGGAACACTAAAATCTGGAGTTCCCATAAACACTACTTTCAAATCCTTCATAACATCACCTCAACTAATAAAGCATTAAAATACTAAGTAACACCCCTAATAAAATCAAACTAGAACCAAGAAGTAATAAAAAAGATACTTTTCCATCCTCATCCTTTTCAGAACGAACCGTTGGTAAAATAATCTCTACTTCATTTTCTCTTTTTTTAACAACATATTGAGAATATGGTAAAAAGACAAAAGATATATCATTCTGTGGAATAAACTTATCCCAATTAAAAGAATCAAATTTATAATCCATAATTCTACCAGCAACAATACTAATATCCTCATCACTATTTTGAATAATCTCTTCTATCTTGGTAATTTCATTCTTATCAAAATAACTTCTCTTAACAAGCATAATAGTAGGAATAGCTTCATTTTGTTTCAATAGTTTCCAATTATCATGTGAAATACGTTCAATCTCTTCAATTTCATCTTCTTTAAGCCCTTTTTCTCTTAAAGATATTTTTAGCTGTTGAAAACACCCTAAATAATCCCTTTTAGCATAATTATTTAATTCAATATTTTTGCCTACCCTAGGACACATAAATTTTGAAAAATAAAGAGGACTATAAACAGCATAATAACAAGCCATCATAAAGTTATCAGTAAAAGAAACATAATCATGATTAAAATCCATATCAGTAAAAAAGGCCGAATATTTTTCTTGTAAAATTTGAAATTTTGAATAATAATTCTCATATTTTTGAGGATAAAAACCATGCCTTTTTATTTCATCAACATAAGCATAAGACACACCATGATAAAAATAACCATCTACTATATATCTCTTATAAATATACTCCAAAATTTCTTTACGATGTTCTTCTATTTTACTCTTATAACCTAACTTCTTAGCACAAAATTTCACTAAAATTTTGGAAATACCCTCACTAATATCATGAAAACTATCAATCTTATACCACAAAAGTTCTAAATTATTAACAAACTCTACCAAATACACCTCATCCTGAATAATAATTTGATACTTAAGTAAAGCATCAAATATTAAAAAGAAAGGCTGTTCTAAACCTGAAAACTTTTCATAATTAATAGAATCTTTTTTCTTTTTATCATAATACCTAGGATTATTAGAAATTTTTACTAATAAATTTTTTACTTCTTTATTTTCAAAAATAGAAGTTAGCATCAAATATCACCACCCCTATAAATTAACGAAACCACATAATAAAATAATAAGTAGCTCCGACTGCCGCTATTAAAAATAAAATTAATAAAATAATCCTAATTACTGGACTATTAATATCCCAATAACTATCATACTTTCTCTGACTATTTTCCATCAAATTCTGAAATTCTTGACTATTTCTATGATTAACAGAATTATCATTTACATCAAAACTATCTTGCTTCATCTCATCATCTGATGGAAGAAAATGATTTTGTCCCATAATATCACCCCTATCATCAACATAAGAATAACATATTTTAAGAAAAATGACTAGGACTAAAGTCAATATCAATTCTAACCTTTACGTTAGTTTTATAATGTTTTTGAATCCTAACAAGTAACTCTTTTAAATTATCCTCTTTCTTATATTTTAAAATAACCCCATAACGATAAATATTATTAACTTTAAAAACGGCTAAACTAGTTGGCCCTAAAATCGTTGTATGCAATAAATTTCTCTCTAAAGATCTTTTAATCTTCAAAGCTTCTTGAAATAAATACTCGGCATCTTTTCCACTTAGCTTTATATAACAAAGATAATAAAACGGCGGATAACCAAGTGTCTTTCGCACTTGCATCTCTTGTTTATAAAAACCTAGATAATCGTGATGTTTAGTATATTGAATAGCATAATGCATCGGATTAAAGGTTTGAATAATGACTTCTCCCTCTTTAGTACTTCGACCACTTCTTCCTGCTACCTGCGAAAGTAAAGAAAAAGTATTTTCACTACTTCTAAAATCTGGAATATTTAAACTAGTATCTGCATTAATTACCCCAACTAAAGTAACATCTTCAAAATCAAGTCCTTTCGCTACTATCTGAGTACCCAGTAAAATATCATACTCATGATTGCGAAATGCTTGTATCATTTTAGCATGAGCTCCTTTTCTACTTGTTGTATCAACATCCATTCTTAAAACCCTAGAAGTGGGAAATAAACTTAATAACTCCTCTTCTATTTTTTCAGTTCCAACACCTAAATCAGAAAGTCCTTCTTCATAACAATTAGGACACTTTCTTGGAATTGGCATCGCATAACCACAATAATGACATCTTAACATTTGATTACTTTTATGATAGGTAAGAGTAATATCACAATGTGGACACTTAATAACTTCTGCACAATTTTTACAAGTAACAAATGTCGAAAAACCTCGCCTATTTAAAAACAAAATAACTTGTTCTTTATTTTCTAATCTCTTAGAAATTCCCTGAATCAGTTCCCTACTAAAATGATATTTTTGGTATTTTGCTTCTTCTGTCATATCAATAATTGAAACTTTAGGAAGTACTTTTCCATTGACTCTTTTTTCTAAGGTAAGTAATTGATAAACATTCTTTTGGGCTCTAGCCATGGACTCTAAAGATGGAGTAGCACTACCTAATATAACAGGTGCCTCATGATATTTTCCCCTTAATATAGCAATATCTCTAGCATGATACCTAGGATTACTATCACTTTGCTTATAAGAATCACTATGTTCTTCATCCATAATAATAACCCCAAGATTTGTTAACGGTGCAAAAATAGCACTACGAGCCCCAATTACAATTTTAGCATCCCCTCTAGCGATTCTTCTCCACTCATCATACTTTTCACCATCAGAAAGTCCAGAATGCAAAGCCGCTACTAAATTTCCAAACCGATTAGAAAACTGTTCAACCATCTGAGGAGTCAAACTAATCTCTGGAACCAGTAAAATAGCCGTCTTACCATTACTTAAAATTTTTTCAATAATATTCATATAAACTTCTGTTTTACCACTACCAGTAACACCAAATAATAAAAACGGTTTAGAATAATCTCCAGTAAAAACTTTATCAACAACCATCTGTTGATCCTCAGTCAATTGCTTCTTTATTACATTCTGAGCTTCATAATGAATACGATATACTTCCTTTTTAACAGGAATAATAACGCATTTATCTACTAAAGTTTTTAAAGCTGAAGCAGAAATATTTAAAATATCCTTTCTAGGAACCAAACTATGATCTAAAAACAAATCTAAAACTCTCTGCTGCCCACTACTTGTTGCGACATAATCAGAAACTTCTAACTTATAAAAAGTTTCATATTTTCGTGGAACTTCTTTAGATGCTTTAGCCTTTAAAGCTTTTGGTAACATCACTTGATAGGCACTTATCAATGTAGATAAAGTCATTCGTTGAACCTCTTTACCCAACGTAAGTAACTCTTCATTTAATATAATATCTTTATCTACAACCGCAAAAATATCTTTTAACTCTAAATCACTAGAATCCTTAATTTCTAAAACAAAGCCCTCTAACGTTTGCTTTCCAAAAGGAACTAAAACTCTAATACCTACAAAAATATCTTCTTCTAATTTCTTAGGAACAGAGTAATCAAATACTTTATCTACATTTTGATTAGAAATTTCTACTAAAACACCTACAACCATGATATCACCTCCTACTAATATTATAACATACACCACTTGCTCCAATAAAAAAAGAAGTAAAGTATCTAGATTATCTCAATATCTTCTCTTTCTTCTTTTTTTTCTTCAAATAAACAACTAGCATCATCCACTAATGTCTTCTTATTTTGCACTTTTATTTTGTAAGATCTTTTTTCTTCTGAATAAGCAATAAAAAACACCACAAAAGAAAAAGCAAATAAGCACACAATAATAATTAGAACTGGCATTATATCACCTACTAAAATTAAAATAATCTGATAATATCATTAAATGTAATGACAACCATTAATAGCATCAATAAAAACAAACCAATAGTATGAATTGTATTTTCAGTTTCAGCTTTGACTGGAGAACCCTTAATTTTTTCTATAATAATAAATAATATATGTCCACCATCAAATGCCGGTAATGGTAACAAATTAATAAAACCAACATTAATACTTAAAAAAGCAATTAAATATAAAATATTCATAACTCCAGCTGCACTCTGATCACCAACAATAGAAAATATACCCACAGGTCCACTAAGTTGTGAAAGACTAATTCCACCGGTAAATAAATACCCTACAGTAACTGCCATTTGCTTAAAAATAGAACCAGTCTTCTTAACAGTAAACTCTACTGCACTAACGATACCATATTCTTTTTCTTGTGCCATACCAATACCATACTGATAAGCCGTTTCGCCATCAACTTTTATCTTCTTAGGTTGAACAGAATATGTTTTTACTTTATTATTTTCTTTTTCCACCTTAATATCACTAGCTTCTTTTGGATCAGCAACTGCTAAATACAAACTAATGTCATCAGTAGTAGAAATCTTATGATTATTAATTTCTAAAACTCTATCTCCTACTTCAATTCCTGATAAAGCTGCTGCCGAATTCTTAGCAACGGATGTAATTATTGGCTCCATGGAATTACCACCCCAAATAAGACCAATAAAAAACAAAATTAAAATAGCAAAAATAAAATTGTTTCCAGCTCCAAAAAACATAATTAAAAATCTTTGAAAACAACTCTTAGATTGTAACCTTTTTTCTTTAGGAACTTTATGTAAATCGTCATCTTCTAAATCTTCACCAGCCATCATACAAAATCCGCCAATAGGTATAGCGCGAATAGTATACTCGGTCTCTTTACCTTTTTTACTGAATAGTTTAGGACCCATACCTAAAGCAAACTCATAAACATAAACACCTGTTAATTTAGCAAAGATAAAATGTCCAAGTTCATGAACAAAAACAATACTACCTAAAATAAGAATAAATAATAATAAATTAATAATAAAACTCATTAGTTGCCTCCTTACAATACACTAGAAAAAATACTAAACGCCAAGACAACAAAAATCAAGCTGTCAAAACGATCTAAAATACCTCCATGTTCAGGAATTAAATTAGAAAAATCCTTTTTATCATAATATCTTTTTATAGAAGAAAATACTAAGTCTCCCAATTGACCAACAAGAGCTAAAACTGTTGTGATTAAAACAACAAAAGGAATCGACATAGATGGATGAATCACGGTAATATAAAATGCTGTTGAAACAAAAACTCCTAAAAACACACCCCCAACTAAACCCTCAATCGTCTTTTTAGGTGAAACTTTAGGACATAATTTATGATTTCCAACTAATAGACCAGTAAATAATGCAAAAGTATCCGTAAGTGTTGTAATAAGTAATAAATAAATAATATACATAATATCATAATTACGAGAAATAATTAACAAATTAAAACTCAATCCAATAAATAACACTGAACCAATCAAGAACAAAGCATCATTTAAATTGTATTTTTTAAAATCATGAATGAAAACCATAGGTGTTAAAAATGCAAAAATCATAAAAGCAACAACCCTATAATCCATAGTATAACTAAAAGCAATAGAATTAAAATGAGAAAGAGAAAAGAAAATAACCATAACATAAGCAAATATCTTCAGTAAAAATGGAAATTCTTTCTTACTTTCACGGATATGAATTAACTCATATAATCCAAATGTTGCTAATAAAGTCATAAAAATAGCAAAAGCTTTTCCTCCTATTAATAATAATGGAACAAATATTAAAATCATTACAATAGCGCTAAGTACACGTTTTTTCATACATTACCTCCAAATTTTCTAGTTCTCCTATTAAATTCTACGATAGCTTCCATAAATTCATTCTCCAAAAAATCAGGAAATAAAATCTTAGGAAAATAAAATTCAGCATAACTTGCTTGATATAACATAAAATTACTAAGTCTAAGTTCTCCACTAGTACGAATAACATAATCTAAAGGCGGTAAATCTTGATATAAATTACGACGAATAGTATCAAAATCAATATCATCAACTTGAATATTACCACATTGAACCATTTCAGCTATTTTTTTAGTCATATCTAAAATCTCTGTCTGTCCACCATAATTAAGACAGATATTAAGTACCGTACTAGTATTATTTTTTGTCTTATCAACAATTTCATCCATAGCACTTAATACTTTCTTTGCTAAAGGAAGACGGCGACCAGAAAAAACAACCTTCACATTATGAGCCATAATTTCTTCAAACTCTTTTGTAAACATTTCAATAAACAAATTCATCAAAAAGTCGACTTCTACCTTACTACGCTTAAAATTTTCTGTAGAAAAAGCATAAACAGACAAATATTTAACACCAATACTTTCTGCATAAAGACAAATTTTCTTTAAAGTATTAGCACCTTCTCTATGCCCAAGACTACGTCTAAGACCTCTTTGTTCAGCCCAACGGCCATTTCCATCCATAATGATACCAATATGGTTTGGAATAATTAACTTTTCATTCATTATTCTTCTACCTCAAAATTATTATATACCAAGTAAAAAAAAAAAGAAAGCAAAATGCCTTCTAAAATTTATCGATATCAATTTTAACACATTTATTATCTTTCAAAGTACTACTTGCCTGCACTAAAGTACGAATGGCATTAGCGCATCTGCCACCTTTACCAATAACTCGTCCCATATCATCCGAAGCAACAATAACTTGAATTAAAATAATGTTTTCTTCATCCGTTGGAAACTCTTTTACACTAACAGCGTCAGTATCAACTACTAATGATTTAACAATTTCCTCAGTCAACTGAACTAAATCCATAATTACTTATCCTTCTTTTCTTTAGATTCAGCAAATTTTTTCATGATACCAGCTTTTGTAAATAAACTTTTTACAGTATCAGTAGGAATTGCTCCACGGTTAAGCCACTTTAAAGCTACTTCTTCGTTAATATTTACTTTAGCTTCACCAACTGGTGCATAAGTACCAACTAATTCTATATATTGACCATCTCTAGGACGTCTAGAATCAGTAGCAACGATTCTGTAACTAGGTTTCTTCTTAGCACCCATTCTTGTTAATCTTAATTTAACTGCCATGATATCCCTCCATTTCTTAAATACAGATATAGTATAATAAAAAAAGAAATACATGTCAACCTTTTTTTGATAACAGTAATAAAATTTAAAAAAAATAGCACGAAAATGTGCTACTAAATAGTATTATCTTGTATAAAGTCATCTTCTATATCATCAACAGGAACATTATCCGTATCTTGTGACTCATCAAGAATTTCATCCCAAGGATCTTCTTCCTCATCCGCAGCAATCTTAACCTTAACATCACCAACAAGTTCAATTCCCAATTCTTTTTCAATCGTATAATGAATTTCATTATCAGCAATCGTAATGTTAGCACAAGTTGGTTGTTTCAAACTACGAACAATAATCTCTTCTCCATCACTTTCTTCGTTAGGATTTCTCATTCTAACCACTTCTTGATAAGTATTAACCTCTTTTACAACATCAGTTTTAGTATCATTATCATAAGAATACCAAATATTAACATCATAACTACCAGAAATTGTAATTTTATCACCAACTTTTTGACCCTGAAAATTATGATTAATTACCCAACATCCTAAAATAGTTGATGGACGATTATTAGCAGTAATAGAATGTTCTGTAGTAAATAATTTTTTTCCTTTTCCAATGACTGCTTTAGTAACAATTTCTTTATAACTAGACATAAGTACCCCTCCTTAATTTAATGTATGCAAAAAAGTTAAAATATTTACAAAAAAAGATACACTACGGTATCTTAGGTTACTTTAATTTTTTAATATTTTGTTTCACACCAGACTCATAATAACTGATATCTTTGATTGTTTTAAGTTGCAATTCATTTTTTAATAAAACTTCACATCTCGAAGTATCACAAACACAATCTACATCTGGTATAATATATGTTCTTTTTTCGCCAGAATATAAATCTGTCCTATGTGAGCAAAGAATAAAGCCATAATTTTTTACAAGAGTAAGAGAATCTGTCATATCTTTTTCCCTCTCAAGACCACAAATATTTAAAAACTGTCTAGCCCATGTATTATGAGGTTTTTCCCATTCTGGATCATCAATTTCTCTAACTCTATAAAAATTACCTAAAGGATCAATAAAACCTAAATATCCAACCATATCTTCTGGATTAGAATATTGCTTAAAATCCAGTGTAGAATCAACAGTATCTTTTATCATAAAAACATCATTTATTTCTTTTGACATATTTACTTCTCCTTTCTAAATACTTATAGATAAAAAACTTACTCAAAAAAGTTTTGAATTACTATTAAAGAACTTGTAAATTATATCATAAAAGTCCAAAAAAAGCAAATTTTTTCATTACGAAACATCATTTGCAAATAGATAACTTTATGATAAACTAATAATAGGAGGTAAAATATGGCATCAGCAGTAATACATTTAGCCGTTGCGAAAGCATTAGAAAAAGAATTAAAAATCACAAATAAAAAAGACTATTATCTAGGTTCTATAGCACCAGATATAGCTAAACAAATTGGAAAAACAAAACAAAAGTCACATTTCTTATATAATGAAAAAGAAGACGTTCCGAATATAAAAATGTTTACAGATAAATATCCAAATTTTATGGAGAAAAGTTTTGATTTAGGATACTATATTCACTTATTTGCAGACAAACTATGGTTTGATAAGTTTTTAAGAAAACTAGTTCAAAGTAATTCTGTAAAATTAATAGACGGAACGATTGTATATAGTGATCAAGAAGAACTATCCAAACTAATCTATTCTGATTACACAAATTTAAATATTACTGTAATTGAAGAATACAATATGGATTTATCTTTATTTTATGAAGAATTTCAAATACCAGATACCAATATCACAGAAATCCCAAAAGAAAAGTTAAACATCTTAATTGACAAGATGGGAATTATTATTGAAAACTCTAATCAAGATAAAAATTATATCTTCGATATCTACTTAATTAAAGAATATATCCAAGAAACAAAAGAGAGAATTTTACAAGAACTAAAAAACTATGAGCAAGAAAATAACGTATCTATTCCAGTTGATAGAAACTAAACCCTTCTATCAACTATATAGACTACATTATAAAGTCTCATAGTTTTTTTAATTAGTAAGCTCTAAAAAAAACTGATTCAAATCCTCTTCTACGTAAGAAATCATTGAATTAACTTTTTCTAGATGATTGATATAAGTAACATAAAGAGGATTCTGTTCTAATTTCTGTTGACACTCATCTAACTCCTCTTTTAAATCCATATTCTTTGTTTTTACATATTCTTTTTGTAACTTCTTAACCCTAGAAATTAATTCCATTAAATTACTGTTTTTACTCATTTCATCTTTTAATTTAATACAAGCTAAATAATCCGAACTTCCCTTGATAGTATCTATTACATCTATAAGTTCTTTACGCAACTAATTCACCATCCAAACTCCAAGTTTTAGCCTCAACTATCTTAACAGTAACTAAATCTCCTGCTTTTACTTCTTTAAGACTAGAAAAATTAATCAACTTATTAGTATCACTATATCCATAATACATATTTTTCTTCTCAGAAATTCCTTCTACCAAAACCTCTAACTCTTTACCAACTAGTGCTTTATTATTCTCTAAGAAATAATGATTAACTACCTCATTCAACCGTTGTAAACGCTCTTCTTTTTCCTTTAAAGGAACTGGATCTTCTAATCTACAAGCGGGAGTTCCTTCTCTTTTAGAAAAAATAAAAGTAAAAGCATTATCATATTTACAAGTACGAACTAAATCTAATGTTTCTTGAAAATCAGCCTCTGTTTCTCCTGGAAATCCTACAATAATATCTGTAGAAATACTTACCCCTGGAACCATCTTTTTAATCTTATTAAATAATTCTAAATAACTTTCTTTAGTATAACGACGCCCCATTAACTTCAAAATACGACTAGAACCACTTTGAACAGGTAAATGTACACTTGGCATAATATTAGGGTATTTTCCAATAATTTCAATCATTCTATCTGTAAAATCCCAAGGATGAGATGTAGTAAACCGAATTCTTGGAATACCCATTTTTGCTACATCCTCAAGTAAATCAGCAAAAAAATAGCAATCATAAATATCTTTTCCATACGCATTAACATTTTGTCCAAGCAATGTTACTTCTTTATATCCATCCAAAACTAAGGACTCCACTTCTTTCAAAATATCCTCTTTTAATCTACTACGTTCACGCCCTCTAGTATATGGAACAATACAATAAGTACAGAATTTGTTGCAGCCATAAATAATATTAACATAAGCCTTATAATTATTAACACGAAGCACTGGAAGTCCCTCAATCAAATCACCTTCACGAGAAAAAACTTCTATTTGTTGCTTATTCTCCTCAATGGCTTTATCAATAATTTCAGGAAGTTGATACATATTATGAGTACCAAATACAAAATTTACCCAAGGATAATCTTTAAGTATAGAATCAACTACACTTGCCTCTTGTGCCATACACCCACAAAGACCAACAAGTAAATCTTTCTTTTCTTGTTTTAAATGTTTAAGTCTCCCAAGCATTCCAAAAGCTTTATTATGAGCATTTTCTCTTATAGAACAAGTATTTAACAAAACCAAATCAGCATCTAAGTAATCAAAAACTTTTTCAAATCCCAAAAAAGTAAGCAATGCTTCAATATTTTCACTATCATGCTCATTCATTTGACAACCATAAGTTTTTAAATAAAATTTCTTTCCAGAATACTTACCTTTAATTTTTTCATTCTCTTTAAAATCTATCCTTTGATAAGGTCTAATATCTCTTTTTCTAGCTTCTTTATAATCAGGTAAATGCATAAAAATCACCTCACACACAAATTACATCAAAAGTATATCATAAAATAACCAAACAAAAAAGAGGAAAGTCCTCTTAAACTATCACTTCAGATAAAGATGAATTAATCATTTGATCTAATACAGAAACTTGATTTTGCATTAAATCTTTTTTTATGACTTCCATATTATCTACGATTTCATCTAGTAACTTTTTCATACTAGGTATAAGCATCTCTTTCTTTTCTAAACTATCAACTATATTTTCCAAATTATTAAGTTTAGAATATCTTCCATAATAATTATTTTTAATACATACCTTATACAAATTTCTAAAAGATAAAACATCAATATTATTAAAACGTTTTTCTTCTAAAATTTTAAGGGCTGGGTAAACATAATTATTATGAACAGCTCTATCCAAAACTGTTTCTCCATTTTTATTCTTAATATTTAATAAATAATTTTTCTTTTTTACCAACTGTTCTAAAACTTTCAAAGCTGGAATAGATGAATCTTTAACCAATAAATGCCCCATGGTATTACCATCAAGGTTTTGATGATTAGGATTCCAGTTACGTTTTCTCATAAATTTTAATACTAAATCATATTGCTTAGCTTTTACTAATCTAGCAATAACATCATTCAAAGCATGATCTGTAGTATTAACATCTACTTTATTTTTGGAAATCAATTCATCTACTAAAGAGAAATAACCTTCTTTAATTAAATCAAAAATCAGGGAAGGATCCTCTTCACAAGCTTTTAACGCTTGTTTTTCATCATAAAACATGTATAACACCTCTTTGTTTCGTTGACAGTTATACATTTTATCAAAAATATCATTATTTGTCAAATTAACCATCCCTAACATCCAAATCTATAATTATTAATAGTTTGTAAAAAAAAAGACTTTTTTATACAGTATAAAGTGTTATAATAAAGACAATTTATACGAGAAAAGAGGACATAACATGGAAAAATCACTAGATGATTTTCTAAAATCAATTATTAATTTATCAACTAATATTAGTGTTTTATATCAAAATCTAACTGACGCTAAAATAAAAAATCAACAAAAAGATATTCTAAGAGAACTAGAATATATCAAATTAGCTAGTGAAGTAGAAGAAAAAGAGTATAAAAAAATCAATCTAGAAGCAAATCTAGATCCTAAATTATATAATAGATTTAGTTATTTATTAAGGCACTCAGATGTAAACGAAGAATTACACTGGTTAATTATCAAAAGATTTCAAAATCATATCAACGAACAGTTAATACGAAACCCATTTCTTTCAACAAGTCCATATATTAGTGAACAACAAGAAGAAAATGAAGCATCCATTACCTATCAAGCCATAAGAGATTATTCTATTTCCAGTTTATATTTTCTAAATCAAGCAATAGAACAAGAAGAAAATGAAACTGTAAAACAAGAACTAATCGATTATTATCACGAATTTATCTTTGAACAAAAGTCCCTTAGCAAATATTTACTAGAAGCCCCAGAAAAAGTAGAAATCACGGGTCGAAACCGTTGCCTAGTATTTAATCAAGATCCAAAAATGGTAGATGACTGTTATAAAAGAGTGATTAAAGATGCATTAAATGACACTGTACAAACAGTAATACAATATACTGATAACTTCATAAAATATAACCCAGACCAAATAGCTGGTCAAAAAGCTTATCTATCTCTTATCAAAGCCGCAATAGTAATTGCAACACCAGAAGAAAGAAATGCCCTAAGATTTACTGCTACTGATGAAATACAAAACCTTTCCAGTATAAGTTGGAACAATATTTTAGATTCCATAAAAGAAGCCAATTCATTAATGAATAAAAATCCACAAAAAAAGAAGTCATAAGACTTCTATTTTAATTTTGTTCCACAATTTGTACAGAAATTTCCACCATTAGCAGGAGTACCACAATTAGGGCAAAATGCTACTGTTTGCGTTTCTGACGAACCAGCTACGACTCCTGTTTGAGTTGGTTGCGATTGTCCTCCTACGGGATTTGCATATGGATTATATGCCTGTGTATTACCAGGTACTGCTTGAGGATTCATGGCATTAGTAGCAACACCACCCATCATACCGCCAGATGCCATATTCATCATACCAACACCTAAAAATCCATTCATAGCTCCTGCTTGATTATTAGCAGCATCTTGAACTGCATTAGCATAAGCTCCAGTAAGTGTACCTTGTTGCATAAATTGATTAGAAGATAATTCATAATTATCAATTTTTTGATTAGATTCATCATCTAAAGTAACAGATTCTACCACAAAGCCCACAATACTTAAGCCACGATCACGAATAGGTTGATCAAAAACTTTTTCATCCATTACTTTCTTAATTTCATCAGTACTACTAGGAAGTTCAAGTACTGGAACTTTATGAACAGAATTACCTAATTCATTTAACACGTTTTGAAAAGCACCAATAACCTCTGAACGCATTTGTTCACATAATTCATCTTTACGATATTCTATCGCTGTTCCAGCAATTCTAGTCATAAAAGTTGCAGGATCAGCTATTTTAAAAGTATACTTACCAAAACATTTTACCTCTACTCGTAAAGGACTCATAGAACCAGTCATTTGATTTGGAATTGGATGTGACCAATCTTGAAAAGGAATTGGTGCAGGTGTTCCAAATTTATTATCCATAATTTCCTTTGCATTGATATAAAACACAGCTTGTTCTTTATCGGTTGCACCATTATAAACAAAACGAGTCCACATTTCCTTAAAGACAGCACCAAACTGTCCTGCAAAAAACGAAGGAGAAGTAGATTCATCAAAAGTATATATTCCCTCTTCAGCAGTAGCATCTAATATTTTACCACTTTGAAAAATTACTGCAATTTGACCAGGTGATACTTGAATAGCGCTATCTTTCGTAATAATTCCATTAGGAGTAGATACTCTCTTCATCAAAATATCTTGTCCTAAATCTTCACATCTAATATATTCTTTCCATTGATCATGTAAAGTACTACCAACAGCCCCTACAGCTGCTTTAATTAATCCCATATAATTACCTCTTTTCTTATTTTTTCTTAAAATCCATGTCCGCCACCACCATGACTAGAACCACTACTACTAGAATGAGTAGAACTGCCACCAGAGGAAGACGAACTATGTTCTATCTTATGTTTAACAGTATTGCTTCCCATAAATATATCACCATAATTATTAACAACAACACTTTCCTTATCCAAATACTCTCTTGCTGTTGTTGCTGGTCTAACTAATTTATTCTTATTAACTAAAACAAGCATAATTATAAATGTAGCAATCGCCGATATTATTGCTCCATACTTCAAACATTGCCCGACAGAAAGTCGACTAGCCTCATCCATTTCTGGATATCCAACACTAGCATAATACGAAAGCTCATCTATAAAATTAGAAATACCATTAAAGTAATCTGTATCTGTCATATATTGATATATAGCATTCATTATCTGATCAATTCGATAATCACTATACATCTGAATCGCATCACCAGTTGTTGACATATAAATTTGCCTATACTGCATATCAATCAGAAACAACACACCATCTCTAGAAGAACCAATACCAAAATCATTATAATCATAAAAATCATCGGCATATTCTACCTGAGACCTCTTATTATTACTATCAATAGTAACAATAGCTAAGTCCATATCGTGTTCCATAATGAAGTCTTGTACTTGATAATAAATATCTTTTTCTTCCGAATCAGTTAATAAATTCGCAAAATCATATACCTTTTCAGAAGCATCAACAGACGGAGTATTAAGAATAGAATCTTTATTACTATCTGTAACTTGCACCCAATCAGCAACTCTATAATCATCAACAGATCTCTCATAAACATTGGTACTAGCAAAAACTGATGTTATATGAAATAAAAAACTAACAATTGCTATCAAAAAATATTTTACTAACCTTCTCATAAACTACCTCACAAAATAAAATAATAAAAATACTATAGTCATAATAATTGCAAATAAAATAATACTAATAACAATTGTTTTACCTATATCAATAGGAATATTACCAACGATTTCTCCCGTTTGGCCATTCATGGCAAAAGTATAATCTTTATTTTTATATTTAACATTTACCATCCAAACTGGTAGCAAAATATAATCACAATCTTTTTTAGTAACATGCATATCGTTAGTAGCAACGATACGAGTTTGATGTAAAACTGACTCCTTCATAACATCAATTGCAGTATTCATAACTCTTTTATTAGCTCTATCAATCGCTTTATCACTATCAACATCATACTTTTCTGCTAAAAATCCAGATAAATATGCATGATTATATTCAACTAATTCATCATAATTAAATGGCTCCAAAGAATCCATCAAATCATCAGCAAACCTCGTAGATCCATCCACCAATACTCCATTAAAATTAAGTTTTCCTCCACGTTTACTCAAATAACTATCAGTTTTAATATACTCATAATCATAAGTTCTCCATCTTTTTATATCAGTTGCATTAAAACTAATATTACCTTCAACGCCTAAATTATAAGCCCAAAAAGGAATATAAACTCCTGATATCTTTTCAACATTAGCCGGTTTATTAAATAACTTAGGCATCAATGGACGTCCTTTTGCTAACCCTTTAAAAGCAAGAACGGCATCCTCTTTCACTTTTTTAAAAGGAATAATTTTAGTTGGTGCTATACCATTCATAATTCTATCTTTTAATATTGCTGTACTCCCACAATAAACACAAAAAGTTGCCGTTGTAGTCTCATCAGCCATAACCTCAGCACCACAATTTTTACACCGATAAACATCCATATTCTCAAGTTTTTTAAACGTTTTATCACTTTGAGTATTAGCTTTAATAGAACTGGCATTATTATATTCCATCATCTGTTCTAAAGAAAACTTACTACCACAATACTCGCAATCCCACATTTGATTTTTAGGATTAAAAGTAATCTTGGCACCACAAGCTGGACATTTATTGTCCAAAACATCCACTACATATCACTCCCTATCCTAAAAAAATTATATCACATTAATAAAAAAATCATAATATTTTTTTGAAATAATACCTCTAATAGACAAGATAATTAACAAAAAAAGAAGAACTAGTCTTCTTTTAGCTTTTGTAAAGTAGATTCCTTTTCTACCACTTGTATTAAGAGTTTCCCCTCTTTAGAATTGCTATCAATATAAATATTTTTCATAGCACTTTCTCTTGGAATGACTTCACAACGTTTATTTTTTGTCATATTCTTCACCATTACTAGTATAAGAATAATCAAAAAAATTATACAATAATTACTTGTTTTTTACTTCTATCTTTTCTTTACCACCCATATATGGTTGTAAAGCCTTTGGAACTTTAATACTTCCATCTTCTTGATAGTTATTTTCAATTACTGCAATTAAACCACGTGGAGTCGCAACAACTGTATTATTTAATGTATGTAAGAAATATGTTCCCTTTTCACCTTTCTTACGAATAGCTAAACGTCTGGCTTGAGCATCCCCTAAATTAGAGCAACTTCCTACTTCAAAATATTTCTTTTGACGTGGGCTCCAAGCTTCAATATCACAAGATTTTACTTTTAAATCGGCTAAATCCCCACTACAACATTCAAGTTGTCTAACTGGCACATCTAAACTTCTAAAAAACTCTACTGTTAGCTTCCACATCTTTTGATACCAATCCATAGATTCTTCTGGTTCACAAATAACAATCATTTCTTGCTTTTCAAATTGATGAACACGATATAAACCTCTTTCTTCCAATCCATGAGATCCTCCTTCTTTTCTAAAGCATGGAGAATAACTCGTCATATTGATTGGAAGTTCATTATCTTTAATAATTTGATCTTTAAATTTACCAATCATAGAATGTTCACTGGTTCCAATTAAGTATAAATCTTCCCCCTCAATTTTATACATCATAGCTTCCATTTCAGGAAATGACATAACCCCAGTAACAACATCACTATGAATCATAAATGGTGGTATAGCATAAGTAAAACCAGCATCAATCATAAAATCTCTAGCATAAGCAAGCATAGCTTCATGAAGTCTAGCAATATCTCCTAATAAATAATAAAATCCTTGACCACTAGTTCTACCAGCAGCATCTTTATCCATTCCACCTAATTTCTCGATAATATCAGCATGATATGGAATTTCATATTCTGGAACAACCGGTTCCCCAAACTTTTGAACTTCAACATTCTCACTATCATCTTTACCAATAGGCACAGAAGGATCCATAATTTGTGGAATAACCATCATTCTATCTCTAATTTCTTTAGTAAGTGTAGTTTGTTCTTCTTCTAAAGCTGATATTCTATCAGTATTTTTAGCAATCTCTTCCTTAATAGCATTAGCTTCATTGAATTTCTTATCCTTCATCAATTTACCAATTTCACTACTTAACCGATTCTTTTCAGCCTTTAATCCATCAACTTCAACTTGAACATCACGAACGCGTTTATCTAAATCATAAACCTCATCCACCAATGGTAATTTTTCATCTTGAAACTTCTTTTTTATATTTTCCTTTACTAAATCTCTATGTTCTCTAATTAATTTAATATCTATCATATCAATACTCCTCCTAATTTATAAATATTTTATTTTCAATATTCTTAAATAATATATCATCAATTTCTACTTGTTGATACTTATTCTTTAATAATTTTACCAAATCATCCTTAATATTATTATAATTAAAAATCTCTTCATAATCTTCATCAAATAAATAATTAGCAAATAACATATCATCAGTAGATACTCCTACATGTTTTACACCAAGTATATCAACAACCCTATTTATATGCTCTAAATATTTTTCTTTTAAAGAATCAACCGATACAGAATGATTGGTTGTAATAAATGGTTTATAAGAAACCAACCCTATCACAACATCTAATTCCTTCAATACACCAATTTGTTCATCAGTTAAATTTCGTAAAACTGGACATAAATCATAACAATTAGAATGACTAACAATCACTTTTACATCACGACCTCTATTTTTTTCATCTCTAAGAAACTCCACTGTATTCCAAAATGTTTCTTTATTCATATGCGATAAATCAATACTAATTCCTAATTCAATTGCTTTTAATAAAAATTTTTTTCCACAATCTGTTAAACCACCATCGGCTTTTGTACCCGAAGCATATTTATTTTTATTATTCCAAACTAAAAGGATATTTCTTAAACCTAAATGATATAAAATTTCTAACTCATCTTCATCTTCAATATAGTCACATCCTTCAATACTAAAAATGGCTTTAATAGTTGGAAAATATTTCTTAAAAAGATCGGTTGCTATTTGAAACATCGAGACCACATTAATCTCTTCTTCCCCAATTTCTGATTGCATTTCTTCTTTACTCATAAAATAAAGATTAGCAATAACGCCCGTAATATTATTATCTCTAAATCTTCTTTTTAGTTTTTCAACATATGAAAAATCATTTTTTAAATGACAATAATACAAAATGGATAACAAATCATAATGCATATCAATCATATAAATTCCTCCCATAAAATAAAAAAGAATAGTACAAGGAGTGCAAGAAGCACGGTACCATCCTTTTTTTTACTCAAAGTGTAACGGACTTCTCCGGAATTTCTTCATCTATAGAGTAGATAAATAAGTCTTTAATATCGTTTTCACCAACCACGATTTCTCTAAAATTAAAGGATACTTATTATTAGTTCTAATTATTGATTTGTTACTAGTATATAACTTTTTTTAGTTTTTATCAACTTTTTTTACAAAGAATTACTCCTTCTGGAACTTTTACTTCACTAGGAGTGATAGAAGAAGAACTAGATGATAAAACATTCTTTTCATCTGTCATTACATAAGAATACATGTTTTTTCTACCCTTATGTTCTACTACAACATATCCTCGAATTTGTTTACCATTAACTGATGAACGAACAGGAAGAAAGCCATCCATTACTTTTGTAGCATCATCAAAGGCAATATAATACGTTCCGTCATCATTATTAATATCACCCTGATCACAAACATAAATACCATCATAAATATCTTTTTTTACAGTATCAACAACTTTTTGAACATCTCTTTCTAAAAAAACCTCAGCCAAACTATCACCTATACTAGAACTTAAAACTAAAAATAAAAAACCAAAAATCAAAACAGAATAAACTAATGCTGCAAATTTAGTATTTCGTCTTTTTTCTTTTTTCACATAATCTTGATATTTTTTACCTTCACCTTCATAATTAGCACTATCACTAAACGAAATAATTGGAATCATAATAACGGGAAAAAGCATTGTCAATATACCATTTTTACCAAAAGCTTTTCCTAATCTATAATTAATGTAAAAAGCATAAAATAAACCAAAAATTGGAATTAAAGTTAGCAAAAATAACCAACCATTACCTAAAGCAATATCACAATATGCATATTGACTATAAAATGGGATTAACGGTACAAATCCAGAATAACCACCCTTCATATAAATACATATACCACTCAATACAAAAAATGTAATCAAAAAATAAACTATTGCCACAACCAAAGATAGACTAATAGAATAATTAAACCCAAAATAGCAAAGACAGCCTAATAAAATAGCCATCAAAAATAAAAGACCAAATACTGATTTAGTATCTACATAACTTTTCCTCTTATCATCTTTTTTAGTCTTAATAACCTCTCCAGCTACTTGAATAGTATCAACATTATTATTATAATCATCCTTTGCCTTTGCAAGCTCTGCTTCTGTAATATACTTTTTCATTTTCTGATTTTCTGGATGCTCATAATTTAAAGCTCCACACTTCATGCAGTAACGTCGATTTGGATCCATCTTTTCTCCACATCTAGGACAAAACATAAAAACACCACCCTATCTATATACAGTTTATCATGATAAAGCCCAAAAAAAAAGGACTATTTAGCCTCAATAATTAATTTGATAGCTGTCCTTTCTTCTCCATCAATCGCAATATCTTGAAAGGCAGGAATACACACCAAATTCTTTCCAGATGGAGCAACAAAACCTCGTGCAATCGCTACTGCTTTAATTGCTTGATTTAAAGCTCCTGCCCCAACAGCTTGTATTTCCACAGTACCTTTTTCTCGAAAAACATTGGCAAGTGCTCCTGCTACACTATTAGGATTAGACTTACTACTTACTTTTAATGTTTCCATAAATATAAATTCCTCTCTTTCTATATCACTAATATATGAAAGAGATACTAAAATATGTTATCTATTTTAAATACTTTTTAATCTCCTTAGTAACAACATCATAGCCTTTATCAGATAAATGCAAACCATCTTTAGTATAATCTTCTTTTAATTTAACCTCATCTGAATCAGGATCTTTTAATAAAGAAAACATATCAATATAAGTAATCTTTTTATCTTTACAATACTTTTCTATCTTTTTATTAATTTCCATAATTTCTTTATTAGTTCTATCTTCTGCCCCATCCATATCTTGGTTTACTGGATAAATAGATTCGACATAAACCTCAGCATAAGGTCGATTCTTTCTAATTTCACTAACAATTTCTTCAATATTAGAAACAATTTCATCTAAAGATGTTCCATAATGAATATCATTAGTTCCAATAAGCAAAAAGACCTTGGAAGGATTATATTGATAAACTCGTTTTTCCATATCACCTAATATATCCTTAGTAGAATTTCCACTAATTCCGCTATTAACAACTGGCAAATCTCCATAATACTCATCCAAATCATAAAACTCTGTAATAGAATCTCCTAAAAAAAGATAATTATCATCAATCTTAACCACTTCTTTTTCTTTCGTAACAATCTTTACCTTATCGGGTCTAGTTAAAGCATAAATACTAATTACAATAGCTCCTATTAATAAGATAAAAAGACATAAAATAAAAAATATTTTAGTAAAATTCCTCTTCTTTCGTTGTTTCTTTTCTTTCGCAACATGAGCACTTTCTGCCTTACTATAAGATTCATTTAATTCATCAATAATTTTTTCTTTTTTCTTCCGTTTATTTTCAATGAAACTAGTATCTAACTCATCAGAAAATTTCATCTCATCAAAATCAAATACTTGCTGTCTAGTAATACTATAATCTTCTTGTAATAATTCTTTACTGTGTTTTGCTTTAACATAACCATCATCTTTATAATTATTATCTATGAAATGATTATTTCGTCTATTATCATACCGCTTATTATTCTTCTGATTTCGATATTGGGTATTCTTTCTTTGTCTAGACTGTGGTCCATTCCTCTTATTATTTTTTTTATTATTGCTGTTACTCATAAAAAATCACATCCCACATAAAAAAAGGTATAACTACCTTTATTTTTATCTAAAGAAATTATACACATTTTACTATAATTAGTCAATTAAGAATTAAAGATTAAAAGTAAAGTTTCCAGACATTAAATCCTTAAATCCTCTACCAAGTAATTGCCAAAAAGATAAAACTTCTACTTTCTCTGATACAGTTAAATCAACACTTGTAACTTTATTATTTTGACTTTTAACTATCACTTTACCAACTACATCACCTGGTACAACGGGTAATGAAAATTTATCAAGTTTTACATCATAAGTATACTTTTTCTTCTGATCAGAAACTTTAGATAAAATTCCAATATCAGAAACTGGTACAAAAGACACTTTTGATTTACTAGCTTTATCTAAAGGCATAGTTTTAACTACCTCATCCTTACTCTTTAATAAATCCATACGATAGTTATTAAAGCCATAATCTAAAAGTTCCATTACTTCTTGATTTCTTATTTTACTATCTTCTTCACCCAAAACAATTGCAATAAATCGTAAATCATTCTTTTTAGCAGTTGCCGCTAAACAATATTTAGCAGCATCCGTATGACCGGTTTTTAATCCATCTGCTCCCTCATAAAATCTTACTAATTTATTTGTATTTACTAGCCAAAATTTATTTTTTGTATCTTCTCTTAAATAATCCTCATAAACAGAAGAAAATTCTAATATTTCTGGATAATTAACAATTAGCTCTCGAGCTATCATAGCCATATCATAAGCACTAGAATAATGCCCATCTTCATCAAGTCCAGTACAATTTTTAAACTTGGTATGCTTCAAACCAAGTTCTTGCACCTTTTTATTCATCATACTAACAAAACTATTTTCGGTTCCTGCTAACACTTCTGCCATTTGAACTGTTGCATCATTAGCACTAGCCATAGATATTCCCTTAAATAAATCTCTAACACTTATTTTTTCCCCAACACTTAAATAAATCTGTGATCCTCCCATATCAGCAGCATTCTGGCTAACAGTCACTACATCATCCCAATTTATTTTACCCTCATGAATAGCATCTAAAATTAAAATCTGGGATACCATCTTTGTCATGGAAGCAATTGCGACTTCCTTATCCATTTCTTTTTGAAAAATAATCTTTCCACTATTAGCTTCCATTAAAACACCAGATCTTGCTCCAGGAATTAAATCAATAGAATCACTCTCTTTTTTAGCAAATACAACAGTCGGCATTAACAATAAAAAACATAAAAAAACAGCTAACTTCTTTCTCATAGATACCTCCAGTATTTCTTATGAAAAAAAAAATAAAATTATACATAAATAAAATAAATAAAATTACAATATGATTAAAATAGGTGATAACATGAAAAAACAAATTACAACAATTATTATTTTTCTTATTTCTCTAGTAGCAATCATAGCAACAATTACACTTGCAACAATAAAAAGTAATCAAAATAAAAAACAAGAGATATCTCAAGAATTTGAAAAGGTATCTTATTATGACAAAACAAAAGAAAAAAGATATATAAATTACCAAAAAAAGAATAAAAACTTATCTATAGAAGATGTAGTGATGAACGTAAATATTGGTTTAGATAAGCCTTATTATACTAATACAAAGCCAGCAAAAAATCTAAACACTAATTTAATTTTAGTCAATAAATATCACTATTTAACTAAAAATTATGTTCCTAATAATTTAGTTCCAATTAACCCTGACTATGCTAGAAGTGGTATGAGTCTAGTAAAAGAAGCCAAAGAGGCTTTTGAAAAATTATCTCAAGATGCCAAACAAGATAACATGATGATTTTTGCAATTTCTAGCTATAGAAGTTATGATTATCAATTAAATTTATATAATACTTATGTCGCAGCTGATGGAAAAAAAGCAGTCGACACATATTCTGCTAGAGCTGGCTTTTCAGAACATCAAACAGGGCTAGTCGTAGATGTCTATGATGGAATTACTCCGTATACATCTTTTGAAGAAACAAAAGAATTCAAATGGATGCAAGAAAACGCCCACAAATATGGCTTTATCTTAAGATATCCTAAAGATAAAGTAAAAATTACTGGTTATCAATATGAATCATGGCATTACCGCTATGTTGGAAAAAAGATAGCTAAAATAATAAAAGAGGCAAATTTATCACTAGAAGAATACTACGTAAAAGAGGTTGAAAACCATTAATTTTCAACCTCTTTTTTATCAAATTTCTTTTGAAAAAATATAAATAAATAATAAAAGATAGATACAATACCCCATACCAAAAATAACAGATTACTAACTTGGACAACAGATAATATTTGTTTATTTTGATATAAAGTGACCACGTCACCTAAATCAATATTATGAGTAGTAGCTAACCCAATAAATACTACAAAAAAGAAAAATGTTCCTACAACATATAAGTAATTAACTATCTTTTTAAAAGATTTAAGTTGTTTACTAAACATTGTATAAATAAAATCTAAAACAGCTATTAAAAAAATAAAGAAAAAAATAACCGTTGATGGAAAATAATAATATTCCATAGCTTTCAACAAGAAACTATCAATACAAGAAAATACATATGGTGAAAATAAAACGCCAAATACCACTACTGAAATAATAACCAAAATACTAAAAACTACTGGAAGAATACGATTTTTAACTTTTGTATTTACTACCAATAAAAGAAATAGTAAGAGGAAAAACAATAGAATCTCTAAAAACATAAAAGATGAAAATAATAAATCAAAAATTATTTTCATCTTATCTAATATTCCTAAGTCCATAGACATACCTCCTATTAAGATACTAATTCTGCAATATAAACGGTTTGTGTAGTATCATCATTCTTAGTACATGTAATAAGAGTTAATGTTGTACGATTATAATTCCTATAAATAGGTGCTTTACCAGTCTTTGGCACGGTATACACATTTACCAATTGATATCTATACTTATGACCTTGGTAAAGAACATAAACACTGTCGCCTATACTCAAACGATATAAATAGGCAAAAAAGGAAATATACGCATCACCAGAATGAGCCATTAAAATTAAATTACCATTAACAACATCCGGCATAGTAGATCCCGGCACTAGTGTCACATTATATTCAATACTATTATATCTAGAATCAGTATTATAAAAACCTCTTTTTAAACTTATCTTAGGAATTTCTAAAACCCCTAAATACTTACTATAATCAATTACTTTACTAGGTTGCTCATAAGAAGTTCCATCAGAAACATTTTCTAAAGGGGGAACTTCTACCTCTTTATCGTTCACATCATCTTTAACTAACAACGAATCAGCTATAGAAATTTCCATATTAGCAAATACTTGATTCTTTAAAAAAGCTAAATGATGATAGGAAAGAATAAACAATCCCATAAATACAAGGAAAGAGCCGAGTAATAACAACTGACTCTTTCTGAATAACTTATTTTTATTGTTGTTTTGCTTTTGGTCTTGCATTAGCGTAAATAATTCCAACTCCGCATAATAATACGATAAGACCTATAAAGTAAATAGACTGAGCAACACTCATACCTGTATCAGGTACATCTGGAGTATAATTAATAGTTAATTCTAATCCAGTATTATGTGGAACATCAGTAGTAAATACTGTACTTACTGTTTGAGCCCCTTCAGCTCTATAATAATAACCATCATATCCTCTGAATTTTCCAGTAACAGATAATTTAACAGTCTTATTCTCTTCTGTAACTTTATTAGCAGGAATTCTTACATAGAATTTAGAAAGATTAGTATAATTTTCTTTCTTAATCTCTTGTCCATTTTCATCAACCAATATTGTACCTTCTGGTGCTTCCTTAATTTCAACTGTAGAACTTACATAATGAGTTGGATCAGTATTTGATACTGTAATTAATGAAGTTTGATAATACTTCTCATCATCAGTCATTGAAATTTCATCATTAGCCTTAGTCATCACCATAGTACCATTAACAGATGTAGCCTGTTTAGCGTTAGCAACTAATCCAGCAATATAAGTTTGATAGAATGTTGTTTTGTTACTAGCTTGACCCTCTGTATTATAACATCCAGTAACATCACACCAAGGAGTACTAGAATCTTCAACGTTTAATTGATATACTTTGGAAATATTAGAAACAATATGAACACTGCTTCCACTAGTAGAACCATTATTTGCATGACCAGTTTCATATAAATATTGCCAAATAGCAGCTTGAGTAATCCATGTTTGAACACCATCAGGGAATTCTTTACCATTCGTATCCTTAAATTTTACATGAGGATAAGAATTAGCCATAACATACAATAACCCTAAATCATCAATATGTTCTGCTTTCTTAAGAACAGTATCTTCTTTGAAATCAATATCACGTTCTAAACAGAAAATTGGAATACCTTTGTCAGTTGAATACATAAAGATTGGAAATGCTTCGGTTCCACCATAACCAGTAATTTGCGATCCCATCTTTGTAGTAAAACTATCTCCCAAACCAATATCTTCAGGTATCTCTGCTGGTGCAGCATAGGAAACATTTCCTACTCCTATCATTAAGAATGAGAAAAATGCTACTAATACCATCGAAATAGACAATTTGCTAGATAATTTTGACTTAAATACTTGTTGAAATGTAGACTGTTTTTTATTGCCATCATTATGCTCCATATATATCTTCTCCATAATACACCACCTTTATATTATTATTATAACATAGTTTTCTAATTTTCAATATTTTTTTTTATTTTATTAAGAAAATATCATTAAAGTTCTGTAAATGAGGCATTTTATGATAATACACATTAGCAAGAACTTCTCCTTTTTTAACTGTATCTCCAACTTGATGCAATAATTGAATACCAACATCATAATAAATACTATCTTCTTTAGATATTCGACCAGCTCCTAAAGAAACAGACAATTTTCCAAGCTCGATAGCTGATATGTCATTAATAACTCCTGATTTATCTGCTTTAATTGTTTTTTTCTTACGACTTACACAAAGGCCATTCAAATCTCCATGTTGTGCATCTACTAATTCTAAAAACTTTTGATAAGCCTTACCTGAGTTAACCGCATCCCACACCATATCAATGGCATCTTCTTTTAAAATATTTTTTGACATAGAAACCATCTCACTAGCTAAGTCCAAACACAACTTAGTTAAATTGTTTCCTTTCTCTTCGCCTTTCAAAACTTTAATTGCTTCAATAACTTCCAAACTATTACCTATACAAAAACCTAATGGCACATTCATATCACTTATAATAGTTCTAACTTCCTTTTGATAAATCTTGCCAATCTTAATAACCAAATCACTTAAACGTTCAGCATCTTCCCTTGTCTCTAGTAATGCCCCGTTTCCCACTTTAATATCAATCAAAATCTTATCTGCTCCACCTGCTATTTTCTTACTCATAATACTAACCGCAATAAGTGGTACAGAAGAAACAGTGCCAGTAACATCTCTTAAAGCATAAATCATTTTATCCATTGGTGCTAAACTGGCTGTCTGTCCAGTAACAACAACACCAACATTTTTAACTTGTGCCATAACTTCTTCTTCAGATAAATCAATTCTAAAACCAGGAATGCTTTCTAGTTTATCAATTGTTCCACCAGTATATCCAAGGCCACGACCACTCATTTTCATAACAGGAACCCCAAGACTTGCAACAATAGGAGCAATAATAAGTGTTGTTTTATCACCAATACCACCAGTTGAATGTTTATCTACCGTAATACCAGGAATAAAATCCAAATCTAAAACATCTCCACTATCAATAAAAATTTTCGTTAATGCAAAAATTTCTTCATCAGTCATTCCCTGAATACAAATAGCCATAAGTAAAGATGACATCTGATAATCTTTAACTTTTCCCTCTAAATAACCATTAAAGAAAAAAGATAATTCTTTAAAACTTAACTCTTCTCCTAATCTTTTTTTATTTATAATATCAACAATCATAGAATCTCCTTTCTAAACACTGTAGTTTCTCTAACTTCAAATCCTAATTTTTTATATAAATGATGAGCAGCTACTCTAGTAGCTTTAGAAGTAAGTTCTAAATAAGAAATGTTTTCTTCCTTACAAATCGAAAAAACCTCCTCAAACATCGTAGAAGCAATATGTTTCCCCCTATATTCTTCTTTAACACAAACATAATTAACATAGGCATATTTAATACCTAAAACAGCATCTAAACAAATATTTAAAACTAAATATCCAACGACTTCTAAATCATTAACCGCAATAAGTTCAATATTATCAGAAGAAAGTTTCCCCTTTTTCTTTACCTCAAAACTTTCTTGTAACAACAAATTTAAAGACTCCAAATATTGTTCTTGATATTTTATAATTTTCATAAAAATCCCTACCTTACTAATAATAATAACAAAAAAAAAAGAAAAAAGCTATGAATTCTAGCTTTTCTCTTCTTTAGACTTAGATGATGACAAGAACGTAACTTTTTCCCCAACTACTTCAATAACAGTTTCTACTTTTTCACCATGTTCTATGTTTCGTGACTGCAACCGACCTTTTAAACCGACAATATCTCCCTTCTTACAATACTCTTTTGTATTAGCCGCAACATTATCCCATAATAAGCAACGAATAAAATCCGTTTCATAAGTACCTTCCATATTCTTAAAACTTCTAGGAATCGCCAATGTAATCAACGTATACTTCTTACCATTGTCACTTTTTTTAACATCCAAATCATATACTAATCTTCCAACCAAAACCACCTGATTTAACATATTTCACCTCCTTTCACCCCAATCATAAATAAAAAAATATAAAAAGACAAAAGACTAATTATTAAAAAAACTCCTAAAAACAAGAACAAAAAAAAGAAAAGAAGAACATCATTCTTCTTTTTCGAAATAAAAACACCCCTTCTTTTACAACTTTACTCAACTACCTTAAAAGCTTTATCACATAATTTAAGAACATAAACCAATTTATCTATTTCTTCTTTAGTATTATAAAAATAAAAACTAATTCGCACAGTAGCTGGAATTTTCATATCTTCCTTTAACATTTTACTACAGTGATTTCCTGCTCTAACACAAATATTAAAAGAGTTTAAATATTTTGCAACATCACTACTATCAATACCTTCAATATTAAAAGCCAAAATACCACTAGAAGAGTCTTTATTATAAAGTATTACATTAGGAACTTCTTCTAATCTAGATACTAAATACTTTTTCAACTCGCTTTCATACATATGAATCTTTTCCAAATCAGTTATTAATAAATATTCTATTGCAGCCTTTAAACCTAAAACTTCTCCAATTGCTGGTGTTCCCGCTTCAAAAACTACTGGAACATCTTTCAAATTATAACTTCCATCACTAGAAAAAGATTGATTCATACCGCCACCATAAAGTAAAGGTGTCATTTTTTTTAGTAATTCTTCCCTTCCCACCAATACCCCAACACCAGTAGGCGCACACATTTTGTGACCTGAAAAACTTAAAAAATCAATATATGAATCTTTAAAATCAATGGGCATATGTGGAACACTCTGAGCTCCGTCCACATGAAAATAGATTTGACGCATTTTACACAATTCCCCAATCTTTTTAATATCGCGAACATCACCAATTACATTAGTAACATGTGCTAAGGAAATAACCTTAGTCTTTGGTGTAATAGCCTTAACTACTGCATCATAAGATAAAGAATAATCTATATCTAACGGTATATATTTAATAACTATATCTTTTTCTAAAGCAAGTCTTAGCCATGGCAAAATATTAGAAGCATGTTCGGCTTTTGATAGTAAAACTTCATCTCCCGCTTCTAAATGATACTTCATAAACCCAAAAACCACTAAATTAATAGAATGCGTAGTACCACTAGTAAAAATAACTTCCTTAGGACTATTACATAAAACTAATCTTTTAACTAATTCTCTAGTAGCGTCATATAAATAATCAGAAACAATTGCTGCATCATAAGTTCCGCGATGAATATTTGCAGTATAATAATCAAAATAATCAGAAACTGCTTTAATCACACAATAAGGCTTCAATGTAGTAGCAGCATTATCAAAATAAATCATATCTTTCTTATTTTTTAAAATTGGAAAATCTTGACGTTTCATATCATTCACCTCAATCAGTTATCATATCTTATGTAATTTTTCTTAAAACGCCAATAATAATAAACTAAAAAAAGTATCTTTCGATACTTTTATGCTACTTTTCTTAAAACTTGTGCATTATCATTATTAGAAGTTGTCAAAATAGTACCTGATAAAGCTCCTCTAAGACCTTGAATTAATTGTTTTTGTTGAACCTGAATTTGTTCTTTTTCATGTTGCAAACTAATAATTTTTTGATCTTTTTGAGCATTTTGTAATTCCAATTGACTAACTCTATTTCTTAATTGTTGAATTTCCTCTTCATTAATCTTAGCTTGATCAATTTTAGTTTGAAGAAAACTATTTTCATCTTCCATCTTTTTATTCTTTTCAACCAATGCACTAACCGCAGAAACTAATGATTGACCTAAATCATCATCACTTCCCAAATCATCTAAATTAGTACTTTCTAAATCATCACCATGATCCACTACTTCATCATTTGACTCTAAAGAAGTATTATCAGCAGCTTTTAAACTATCATTAACTTCTTCTTTATCATTGGAATCTAAAGCTTGATTTTCAGTATTCTGCATAGCAAACAAATTACTTGAAATACTATCTGGATTTACCTCAGGTAATGGAGAAAAACCATTTTCTGAAACAACCGGAATAACTGATTTTGCCTCTTCTTTTTCCTCTGGCATCTCCTCTTTATCTTCTTCATAAGAATTCAACGCAGTATCAATAGTAGTTTTAGAAACTCCAACATTAGAAACATCTAAGTTTTCTACTTCCCGATTAGCCTCTTCTGGTTCAACAATTGGAAAGTCTCCCATCATTGAAATATTTATATTACGAGGAATAGTAATAACCTCACTATCAACTACATTAGTACTGCAGAAAAATTCATCATCTGTCATTCCAATAAAGCTGACATACTGATCCATCACTTTACTTCCATCAGTTCTACAAATTGTTCCCTCAGATAATAAATTATTTAAAATGAACCTTCCTTGCTCACCCATCTTTTTATTAATCTTATCTTTAATAGCCGAATTAGCAATAACCATTTTTTCAGCTGCTTTTGGATCCTCACGAGATGCAATTGCATCAACTACTGATTGTGTCTTGGGATTATTTCTAACAACTAATAAAAATTTATCATCAAGAATTTTAATAGCCTTATTTTCAAGGGGAATAATAACTTCACCAGAAGAATTAATAAGACCAATATGACTTCTAGGAACAGAAGGATCAATTGCTTCTTTTAAACTATCTGAAACGATATGATATGTATTATCTAGTTTTTGATCATTAAGTTCATAATAACGAAACTCTTGATTTCCAACTGTAACAGTCGCAAAAGAACAAAGAATATCCGTTTTACCCAAATAAGAAACCTTTCCTTGATCAAATTTTACATGTCTTTCCTCTTGCATACCTAGACACCACCTATCCTATACATTAATCATTTATAATATTAACACAATTCTAAAAATAACACAATAATTTTTAAAGAGATTTGATTGAAAAAAAAGCGAGATAAAGTTACAATAATATTGGTGATAACATGAAACAAGATAAAAAGTTAATATTGGGAATGTCCTTATTATTTTTAATTACTTTTGTATTTTTTGGAACTCTTATTGTAACAGAAAAACTCGCACCACTATATACTAATAAAGTAAAAGAAAAGTTTATGACTTACCTTACTAAAAACTATAAAAATAATAGCGAATTCACACTAAAGAAAGTAACTTATACCCCTCAAAAATACGAAGCAAAAGTTACTAATAAAAAAAATAAAGATTTATACTTTACAATTACTTATAAAAATAAAAAAATAACTGATACTTATAAAAAAGATTATTTAGAGGGAAAAACTCTACTAAATAAATTAGAAAAAGATTTAGAAAAAGACATCAAAGATCACTTAAATCAAGAAGTAAAAGTTACTTTTCCTCTAACCTTAAATAAATATACTAAAACAGTTCAAAAAGATTTATTAAATAATAATTCCAAAAAAACCAATATGTACGATATTAGCCTAACAATAACATCCATAATTGATCAAACAGAAATCACTAATAAAATAACTACTTTAAATAATGAGCTAAAAAGTCTTAATATCATTCCTAATCATTATACTATAACAATAAAATCAAAAAATGATAATAATAAATTAACAATTAAGAATCTCACTCAAAAAACTATTGAAAAAAATATTCTATTTCAAATAACAAGTGATATAATAACTAATAAGGAAAGTAACTTGTTAAAAAATAACAATATTACTTATGAATATATAAATAAAGGAGACTAACTATTAAAAGTCAATATAAATTTTGAAAAATTTAATAGTTTGT
>URLC01000005.1 GCA_900548695.1 uncultured Mycoplasmatota bacterium | reverse complement strand
ATGTAATGATGATGCGAGTGGATGTGAGAAGAATCCATATAGTAAAAACTTTACAACCAGTACAAAAACATATGATTTTACGATAAAGGATCAAGCTGGAAATACCAATAGTTGTAAGGTTAACGTGTATTTAGATGTAGATAGGCCAACGTGTGGAAAGGTTGTTGGAGAAAGTACGAGTTGGACAAATCAGAATCGTAAGATAAGTGTGGGATGTAATGATACTGGTGGTAGTAATTGTACAAAACCAAGTTTTGAAACAATATTTTCTACTGAAGGAACAACAGATTCTATTACCATAGCCGATGTTGCAGGAAATAGTAGAAGTTGTTCTGTCGATAAATACATTGATAAAACACCACCTAGCAATATTAAAATTACTGGTAATCCTGGTTGTGTTTCTCAACCTAATACTATTACGTTGACTCTATCTGCAGATGAAAAAGAATCAGGAATTGCTTATTGGCAGTATGGTTATAATAATATGAATAATATGACAACTTATTCTAATTCGGCTAAGTCGCCGTTTACGACTACCCCATTTTCCGCAATAAGAAATGATAAAACTTATTTACGTGTATGTGATAACGTAGGAAATTGTAGTTATGATACTACACAAATCTGTATTAAGAATTCTAAGCCAGACCTTGGTGGAAGTGTCGGACAATGGAAAGTATTGTATAAACAACGTAGTTCTTGTGATTTTTGGGCTGCGAAGCCTTATGGTGGTAGTTGTCCAAGTGGTGTTTATGGTAATACAATAGGAAAGTTAGATGTTTCTTATAGTGGTAATAATTTTACCTTTACATGGGCTATTGCGAATGGTGGAGCAACTTGGATTAATAAGAGTTATTATGTTAATTTTGTTATAAAAAAGAATGGTAGTGTAATTAGTACTACACAAATTAAGGATCCTTGGGGTGATGGTTGGAGTTCTGGTTCCACTCATGATGGTACTATTACACAAAGTTTATCTCCGGGATCATATGAAATATTCTTTGAAGGAAATTCTTTTTATCCATCTTATACTGCTAGTATGGGTACTATTGTGGTGCATTAGGAGGTTTTTATGAGGAAGAGTAAACTGGTTGCACTTGTTATTTTATTTATTGGTTTGTGCTGTATTGTAAGTGGGAGTTATTTTTTCGTGAAGGCTCCTTCTTCTACTTGTTCTTATGATGAAGTTATTCCAGGTAATCACGAATTAAGTATTGTTAGACAAGGTAATAATTTTGGTTATATTGATAATGCAGGAAAAGTTGTAATTCCTCTAGATTATAAGGTGAGTGAAGCAAAGGATACTTTAAATTATTTTCAAGAGAAAAATGGGTTAATTCCTATTATAAAAGATAAAAAATATGGTTTAATTAATAAACATAATGATATATTGATTCCATTTAAGTATGACTTTATTAGTATTGTAGATTCTAATAGAATTATTACTCAAGATAATGGTAAGTATTTTTTGAAAGATATTTCTAATCATATTATTGATGGCCCTTATGAGGAATTAGAAAGTGTTAATAATTCTAAAATATTAATTGCTCGTTCTAATAATAATGTCAAATTGCTTGATAAGAATGGTAAAACTTTGATGAATGTTACTAGTCCTAATTTAATATCTTATACTATTGATGCTAAAAATAAGGAAGTGTATTTTATTGTTTATTCTAATGATCAATATACTTTGTTTAAAGAAAAAAGTGGTAATATAAATAAGATTCCATTAGTTTTTTCTAGTACTAATTTTTATGTGTATAATGATATAATTTACATTACTGATGAAACAGGATCTAAACTTTATAATTTGGATGGTAAGTTGTTAAAAGAGTACTCTGTAACATTAGCTGAGCCTTTTAAAAGTGGTATTTCTTTTTTTAGAGATGCTAATCATAATATAGGTGTTATTGACTTGGATGGCAATATTATAAAAGAAGCGATTTATTCTAATCTATACTATCGCAATTTGGATAGTGATGGCTTCTTTGTTTTGTCTGAAATTATTAACAATCAAAAATTATATGGTCTATTTGATTTTCAGGGAAATGAAATTTTCCCATTTCAAAATTTAGAAATATTAGCTGTTATTGGTGACGATTATGTAGTGTGTTCTAAAGAGGAGAAAGTAGTAATTTTAGATTTTAGTGGTAATATTGTTAGAACTTATGATAGTTTTGATAAGATTACTACTAATATGTATAAGGTTGGCTTACATAATAAGTTTGGAATTATAAATAATAAACTGCAATTGCTTTTGCCAATGGATTATGAATGGATTTATTATAATAATTCAGGTTTATATGTTCAAAAAAATGACGATTTTAAAACATTGACCTATGATAAAATTAATAATTAATTAAATAAATATTTGATTCTATATTAAGTTCTTTTGAACTTTTTTTATTTATGCTATACTGTTATTGTAGGAGGGATTATATGAAATATAAAGAAGATATAAATAAGAATATATTTAGGGGATATGACATTAGGGGAATTTATCCAACTGAAATAGATGAAGATACTGCTTATACAATTGGTCTTGGTTTTGGTAGTTATATACGTGATCTTGGTAAAACCACTTGTATTGTTGGACATGACAATCGTTTAAGTAGTCCAGTATTGTATGATGCTTTGATTAAAGGAATTTTGTCTACTGGTATAGATATTATATCTCTTGGACTTTGCACGACTCCAATGTATTATTATGCTTGTATTAAGTTAAAAACTTATAGTGGGGTAATGGTTACGGCCTCTCATAATCCAAAAGATGATAATGGTTTTAAATTTGCTTTTGATGAGTCTGGTAATTGTAAAGGACAAGAAATACAAGATTTTTTGACTTATATTTTACGTGGACAGTTTCATAGTGGGGAAGGTATTTTGTCTCGTTATAATATTGAGTCTGATTATTTAGAGTTATTTAGAACTAATTTACATTTTGGAGATAGAAAGGTAAAAGTAGTAATTGATCCTGGCAATGGGACAACTAGTGTGATTGCAAAAAAACTTTATGAGATGTTTCCAATCAATGTTGTCATTATTAATGGAGAAAGTGATGGAAGATTTCCTAATCATCATCCTGATCCATGTGTTGAAGATAACTTACAGCAGTTAAAAGATAAAGTATTAGAGGTAGGAGCAGATATTGGTCTTGGGTTTGATGGTGATGGAGATCGTATGGGACTTGTGACTAATTCGGCTAGATTTTTACCAACTGATTATTATATGATTTTAATTATTCGTGATATTATTTCAAAAGTAGAAAAGAAAGAGTTTTTATATGATGTAAAATGTTCTAAAGCTTTATCTGATGAGATTGAACGCTTAGGTGGTAAGGGATTATGTTATCGTACAGGTAATTCTTATACTAAAGCGATGGTTCGTGATGCTGATTTACCTTTTGGTGGGGAGCTTTCCGGACACGTATATTTTAGGGATAGATGGCCTGGTTTTGATTCGGGACTTTATGCTGGACTTAGAATGTTGGAAATATTATCTAATACTAATAAGACGGTTGATGAGCTTGCACGAGGAATCCCTGTTTATTATTCAACTCCAGAATTAAAGTTTACTGCCAGTGATGATATTAAATTTGGTCTTGTTGATAAAATAGGGGAGTATGCTAAAGAAAAAAATTATAAATTTTTAGATATTGATGGAGTTAAAGTTTTGTTTGATGATGGGTGGGCACTTGTTCGGGCAAGTAATACAGGTCCTAATATTACAGCTAGATTTGAAGCGAGAACAAATGAGAGGTTAGATATTATTAAACAGGAATTTACAAATTTACTTGAAAAATATTTGAAAGATGTTGAATAAGATTTTTGAATATGTTATAGTCAAATAGACGTTTGCTTAAAAACTGCATATTATATGTGAGGCTGCATGTTTATGTGGTTTTTTCTTGTTGTTTGGTTTTTCAAGAATAAATAAGGAGGAAGTATGGGAATATCTACTGTTGAGTTTAAAAAAGAAGAGAAAATATTAGCTAAGGTTTCAGAGCTTTTGAGTGAGACTATTGATGAGGTGGGTAAGGATGTTTATCATGATGAAGATAATTTAGTTGAGTTTAAAAAGATGATGTGGCAAGATGCTAGTAGTTTTGATCAAGCTGAGTTTGGACAGGTCATGGCTGCGACTAGTCAAGAGGCTGAAAAAGTACTTTTAAAACAAAAATATTTTAAAAAGTTATTAAAAATTAAAGATAAACCTTATTTTGCATCGATTGTTTTTCAAGATGATCATGGAAAAATTTGGAATATTTATATTTCTTTAACTTATTTAAAAGATGATGATTTTAATAACATTTTATATGATTGGCGAAGTCCTATTTGTAGTTTGTTTTATGATTATGAAACTGGTCCTTGTTCGTATATGGCTCCTGGTGGAACATATTTTGGAGAATTAAAGAGAAAAAGACAATATAAGATAGAAAATAAGAAACTCATTGGTGTTTTTGATAATTCTTTAAATATTGATGATGAAGTGTTGCAAGATGTTTTGGCACGGGAATCTAGTGATAAAATGAAAAATGTTGTTAATACGATTCAACAAGAACAAAATCAAGTTATTCGTAATTTGGAAGATCATAACTTGATAGTTCAAGGAATTGCTGGAAGTGGTAAGACAACTGTAGCATTACATAGAATAGCTTTTTTACTGTATAGATTGGAAAAATTGTCTAGTAATCATATTTTGATTTTTTCTCCTAATCCAGTTTTTACGGAATATATTTCTGATGTTTTGCCATCTTTAGGGGAAGATAATACTTTACAAACTACTTTTCATGATTATTTATCATATATGATTTCAGAATATAAGGAAGTTGAAAGCTTTACAGAGTTTGTAGCAAGATATTATACTTATCAAGTACCTAATATTGATTTGATTAAATATAAACAAAGCGATGAAATTATTCGTGATTTGGATTGCTATTTGGAAGATTATGTTCAGAAGGCAATGTTTACTTCCTCTTTTTATGAGGATGATATCAATAAAGTGGAACAAGCCCAACTTAATCATTTTCTCCATTATAAATATGATAGATTACCATTATTTGAACGAGTTGAGGAAATTGCTAAAAAGTTATCTTCTAATTTTTATGATGGTAGTCATAAGAAAGCGGGAACTTTTAGAAAATTACTAAAAGAACATGCTAATTTTAAAAAAGATTTTAAAGAAATTTATCGTAATTTTTATCTTAGTCCTTATTGTAAAGTAGCGCTATCTGAACAAGAAATTGATAAATTTATTAAGAAAAAAGTTTTATATTATGAAGATGCGTTATTATTTTCTTATTTAAAAGGGGTATTGAATGGATTTCCATATGAGGGACAAATTCAACAGGTTGTCATTGATGAGGCACAAGATTATAATAAGTTACAGTATATTATTATTTCTAAAGTTTTTCAAAAAGCCGATTTTACGATTTTAGGTGATGTGAATCAAAATATTAATCCATATTATCATTATGAATCTTTAGAGGAGTTGATTCCTATTTTAAAAAATGGTGGAAAGTATTTAGAACTTTTAAAAACATATCGTTCTTCTCCAGAGATTATTTCTTATACTAATAAGATACTTAATTTAAATCATGTTAATGCTATTAGACGAGATAATCATAAACCGGTTGTTTTTAGAAAAAATATTTCTTCTTTAAAAGAACAATTTATATCTGATATTACTATGCTTCAAAAAGAATATAGTAGTATAGCAGTTATTACTAAGGATGATAGGGAAGCTTTAAAAATTTATAATCTATTAAAAGATAGTATTTTAATTTCTTATATTACATTAGATACTAAGGATTTTAAAAGAAATTTAGTGTTGGTGCCTGCTTATTTAGCTAAGGGATTGGAATTTGATAGTGTTATTTTATATAATGATAGAAATAATTCTTATCGTAAGAATGAACGAAACTTATTATATGTTGCTTGTACTAGAGCACAACATGAGTTATATATTTATAATTAAAAAGAAGACTATTATTTGTCTTCTTTTTTGGTTGGTATTTTAAAGTAGAATGTTGTTCCTTTGTCTTTTTTTGATATTACGCCAAAATCATATTTATGAAGTTGTAAGGCATTTTTAACAATGGATAATCCTAATCCTGTTCCTACTAAATTTCGTTTATGTTTTTTTTGATTTTTGTAGTATTTATCCCAGATATAAGGTAAATCTTCTTCTTTGATTCCTTTACCAGTATCTTTTATTTCTACTAAAATATCGTTTTCTTCTTTGGTTATGTTTATTATTACTTTGTTATCTTCTCCTGTATAGTTGATAGCATTGTTGATTAGGTTATATATTACTTGTTCAATTTTCTTTTTGTCAGCATTGATTACTATTTCTTTTTCTTTATGAAGAAATTCAAAGATGTAGGATTCTGTTTCTTGTAGAATGTTATAACGATGGATAATATCATCTGTTAAGCTTATTAGATCAAACTTTTCTTTATTTAATTCATTAATATTTGATTGCATACTAGATAACTCTAAGATATCATTAACCAAAATAGTTAATCTATCTACTTCACTAATAATAATATCCATGTCTTCTTTTTGTTTAGTTTTATTTTTAGCATGAAGATCGCGACTCATTTCGGCGTAAGCTTTAATCATGGTTAATGGTGTTTTTAAGTCATGAGAGACGTTGGCCATTAAATCTTGTCTTAACTCATCTGTTTTAGCTAATTCGTCTTTGGCATAATTTAATGAGGTGGCTAGTTCATTTAATTCTTGAATATCTTCGTCTGATTTGAAAGATACTTGAAATTTTCCTTCAGCCAAGCCTTTAGCAGCTTTATTCATTTGAACAATAGGTGATGAGATGTGATGAGCAATAAAATAAGCTATTATAAATGATAAAATTAAGACAATAATTGTTACATAAATTAATTGAGTTTGTAATATATCTACTGTACCATCAATAGGGTCCATAGAGGTATTGATAAATGCATAATTTTTAGAGTCTAATTTTATTGCTTGAACTAGGGTTCTATTTTCATACATTGGATTAATTAGTTCGTAAGTTTGTTCTATTTTATGACTTTTAATAAAGTCTTTTTTATATTCTAAATTATTTTCTTTGCCTGTAAAGCACCCTTTTCCAAAGTACATTGAGGAATATAAAGTGCTTATTTTTTCATTGACTACTTCGACACAAACGCCTCTATTCATGGCTTCACGATCAATGATTTCGGCTAGATTTTCACTTTTTTCATATCTTTTGATTGTATTTGCAACCATAGCGATATCTTTGGTTTTACTGATTCTATAAAATTGGTTTAAAAAAAGAACTTGGAATACCCAAAGGAATCCCAATATTAGTAGTGAAAATAATAAAAAGTATTGCCATATTTTAATGTGTAAACTATTCTTCTTCATTTGTTTCTATAAATTTGTAACCAATTCCGCGAACAGTTACAATATGATTTCGATATTTTCCTAAATTATTACGTAACATTTTGATGTGGGTATCAATTGTTCTATCATCACCAAAATAGTCGTATCCCCATAACCTTGATAGTAATTGTTCTCTTGATATGGCAATATCTTTATTTTTAATTAAATAGGTAAGGATTTCAAATTCTTTTGGAGTAATGTTTATTAGTTTGTTATCTATTTTTATTGTATGAGCGGAAAAATTAAGTTCGAGAGTATTGAGTTTGTATATATTGGGTAAATTCTGATTAGCACGATTATAAATTGCTTTAATACGGGCTATTAACTCTTTTGGTGAGAATGGTTTCGTTAAATAGTCATCTATTCCTAGTTCAAAGCCACGAAGCTTATCTAATTCTTCAGATCTGGCTGATAGAATTAACGTTGGTATTTTTTTATCATTAGGAATTTTTTCTAGTAAAGTATAACCGTCCATTTCAGGCATCATGATATCTAAAATCATGAAGTCATAGGTATTTGTTTCAAGCTTTTTTAAAGCTTCATTTCCGCTAGCTGCTTCATCAGTATCATAATTGTTAGCAGCACAGTATTCTTTGATGACTTCTCTAATCATTTTTTCATCATCAACAACTAATATTTTCATTTGAAATCCCTCCCTAGACAAAGATATTATACAACAAATGTGTAAGTTTTGTGAAATCATTGAAATTTATGTGGTTTGAAAAGTTAAATATTTTTTTACTTTTTTGATAGAGTAGAATGTTACTACTAAAACATTTATTGTGATGGCAATAATTAATCCCCAAAGACCAATTTTACAAAAAGATAATATTACTAGTAGTACTGATCTTGTGATTACTCCAAGGGTTGTTGCTACCATAGCGTCTTTACTTTTGCCCATGGCATCTAAGCAGGAAGATAGGGGGGATTGAATATATTGGAATAAACAAACAGGAGCTAAAAAGCGCATATAAGCCATTCCTTCTTCTGTGTTGTAAATTAATTTTAAAGGAATATTTGGCAATGCAACAAAAAAGAGAGTTATAGGAATACCAATTAGTAATGAATAAGTAATGGCTTGTTTTACTTTTCTTTTAACATATGTGTAGTTTTTATTGGTATACTCCCTGGAAACCACTGGAAGGAGTGCTTGAGATATGGCCATGGTGAAAAAAGATGGTAATAATAACAGGGGCATTACATATCCTGATAAAATACCATATTCTCTAGTAATGTATCTTGAAGGGTAATGGCAGGCAAGAAGTGTGGTAGTTAAAAGAATTGGTTCTAAAAAGTAGCCAATACTACCAATTAAGCGACCTGTGGTATTTGGAATACCAATTGATAGGGATTCTTTCATATAATCTTTTTTTGGTTTTAAGTTTTCTTTTTTGATTTGAATACTTTTGGGAAGGAATAAAAAGAGAACTAGAATTGAAGATAATTCACTGATTACATTAGATAAAATAATAAAGCAAACAGCATATTCTAATCCTTTTTCAATGAAGAAAGGAATGCCAATTAACATTAATATTAGCCTTACTACATCTTCTACTAAATTAGAAAGTACATGAGGAGTCATTTGTTCTTTACCAAAAAAGTAACTTCTACAGATACTAGATAGACTAGTAAATGGAATGACAACAGCAATTGCTAAAATAGGTAGGTAACAGCGGTTATCATGTAGTAGAGTGTTGGCTAGGGTTGGAGCAATTAAAATGATACTAATAATTAAAATCAGATTAATTATCATTGTGATTGGTAGAATCGAAAAAAATAATCGTAAATTGTTTTTTCTTTTTTCGGCAACTAATTTTGATAAAGCGGTGGGTAATCCAAATTGTCCTAGTCCAATAAACAAGCTAAATGTTGGTAAAACTAGCATGTATAGTCCTAATCCTTCTGTACCAATTAAGCGACTCATGATTATTTTTATTAACATTCCTAGAACTTTGGTCAGTAATCCCCCAATTAGTAAAATGATTACAGATTTTATAAATTTTTCTTTCATAGTAAAATATATGTTTTAATTCGTAAAAAAATAGTTTCAAAATTTTAAATTTGTGATATTATTAGTATGGAGATATTTTAAAGTAGCAATGTAAAAGAATGTAAATCGAACAATTGTAAAAATATGTAAATTTTTTTGTCAATGATTTAAAAAGAATAGATAAATTGTTCCCTAGTACTTTATTCTTTGAAATTGAGTGTGTTAAACTAGCAGTAGAGGTGGAAATAATGAACGGATTAATCGAATTTTTAACAACAGAGGAAATGATAGTGGTGTATTCACTGATAGGAATTGCATCCGTTTTATATTTTATAATTTATTTTTTGGATAGAACTTACTATAAGAGAAAACAAAGGCAAAATACTAGAGAGTTAAATAAAATTGTTGATGAATTAGGAAGTTTCTCACATGAAGATGTTAAAGAAGAAATTTTAGAGCCAGTACTTGTTACTTCAACGCCAGATCAAGTAATTGAAACTAGTAAGGAGACATTAGCTTTAAAGGACGATACTCCTATACTGACAGTTGAAGAAAAAATAGAGCCTATGATTGAGACTTTAGATGTTGATATGGATACTACAAAATGTGTGGAAGAAGTACCTGTTTTGGAAGATAAACCAATGAATCAGACATTGCCGGTGGAAGATAAAAAAGAAGAGTTACAGTATACTAGTATAGAACCAGATGTTGCTGAGGCTCAAGCCGAATTAATGAAATTAACAGAAACTTTAGAGAAAGCTGAGCAAGAAGTTAAAAATATTGAATTAACTGCTTTTGAAGAAGAACAAGAACAAAATGCTATTATTAGTTTGGATGAATTGATGGCTCGTGGTAGAGCTATGTATGAAAGTGGAGAACTTGATAAGTTTGAAGATGAAGGAAATGAACCAATTAGTCTTCAAGATTTAGAAAATCGTATGAAGGAAGATGCTGTTTTAGAAGTGGAAGAAGTTTCTAAAGTTCCTGAACAAATGGTATTAGATGACTTTCAAACAGTAGCCGTTGAACCAATGGTTGAAAAGAATGATTATCAGGAGCATAAGAAATTTCAAAGTAGTCCAATTATTTCTCCGGTTTACGGAATTGAGAAAACACAGGTTAATTCAAGCTCTGATTTAGAACTTGAAAATACGGCAAATTATGAAAAACTTGATGATGAAATTAGAAAGACAAATGAATTCTTGATGACATTAAAAGAATTACAAAAGAACTTAGATTAGATTTTGATATTTAGCTCGATGTTCGAGCTTTTTGTTTGGTTGAAAAAAGTAAGATTTTGTGATATAATTTGGTCACGAAAAGAGGCGTTTAGTATGAGAAAAAATTTCGTTGATATTGCCATTATTGTTTTGTTGATTATCATTATTATTTTGCTGGTTATTTTAGTTTGGCCAGAAGAAAAGAAAAGTAGTGTAAAAAAGTCTAAAAAGGTAGAAGAGGTGGAAATTTTAGAAAAAGATAGCATCACTAAGAATCCAGTAGGTAGTGATGAAACATCTAGTACTGATACTAGTAAAGGGTTATTTACCGATACGAAAAAGGCTAGTACTGAGGCGGAAGTAATTTCTTATATTGAAGGTGTTGATCAAGAAGTTTTAGCATTAAGTAAAACTGATGTGAGTGATAAACATATTAAAGAACAACTGGAAGATACATTTATTACGCTTACAGATTTCATTTTTTATGGTGGTGTGATTAAAGGAGTTACTTTTCAAGAGTTGACTGATAGTGCCAAATCTAAGGTTTTATCTTTATATGAAAGTATCGATTCTAAAATAGAAAGTAGTTTTCCTAATTATAAGGAAAATATTAAAAGTACGGCACAAAAAAGTTATCATACGGCTCTTACGAAGGCAAAAGAATTAAAGAATAGCATTCTTGCCAGTTATAAAGAAAAAGTTCTAGAAGAGCAATATAACAATGTAGTTAATAACTATGAGGAGGATAAAAATAATTTTCAAGAAGCCTATAGTCCTTATGTTGAAAAGGGAAAAGAAGCAATCGATAAGGCTTATGTAAAAGGTAAAGAGGTTTTTGATCAGACGAAGGATAAATTAAGTTCTTGGTATCAAAATTTTAAAGAAAGTAGGGAGTAGTTTGCGTAGTGTTGGAATATTAACTTTAGGGTGTAAGGTAAATACTTATGAGAGTGAATTTGTCATTCATTTATTAAAAGAGAATGGTTATATCATTAAAAATTTTGATGATGTTTGTGATGTTTATATTATTAATACTTGTACGGTCACTAATACTAGTGATATTAAATCTAGAAAAATGATTAGACAAGCAATCAGAAGAAATCCAGATGCTTGTGTTGTTGCTATGGGGTGCTTTATTGAGGCTAATAAAGATTTTTCGATTCCAGGGCTTGATATTGTATTAGGTAATAAGGATAAATCAAAAATTATTGAACTTTTAGATGAATATTTTACAAAAAGAGAAGAGATAAGAGACTTATATCAAAGTCTTCCTGATTGTTTTGAAGATATGTATATTGAGGAGTTTCCTGGTAGGACAAGGGCATTTGTAAAGATTCAAGATGGTTGCGAGAATTTTTGTTCTTATTGTATTATCCCTTATGTACGAGGAAAGTGTCGTAGTAAAGAGTTAGAAAAAGTTATTAGTGAAATTAAGGATTTAGTTACTAATGGTTATCAAGAAGTTGTTCTTACTGGTATTCATACTGGAAATTATGGAGTTGATTTAGGAATTAATTTTGCTACATTGTTAAGAGAAATTGTAAAGATTTCTGGATTAAAGAGACTAAGAATTTCTTCCATTGAAATCACTGAATTAACAGATGAAGTGTTGGATATCATTTTAAAAAATGAGATGATAGTAAATCATTTACATATACCATTGCAAGCTGGTAGTAATCATGTTTTAAAACTTATGAATCGAAAGTATGATTTAGATTATTTTTTTAAGAAAGTTCAAGATATTAGAAGAATTAGACCTAATATGGCTATTACTACGGATGTAATCGTTGGTTTCCCGGGGGAATGTGAAGATGATTTTTTAGAAACTCTTGATACTTGTCGTAGATTAGCTTTTGCCAAGATTCATGTTTTTCCATATAGTGAAAGGCAAGGTACGAAAGCAATGGAGTTACCTCTTCATGTTGAAGTTCCAGTCAAAAAGGAAAGAGCTAGAAGATTACTTCTTTTATCAAAAGAACTAGAGTGTAGTTACTATGACCAATTTATCGGTAAAGAAGTTTTGGTTTTAGTAGAAGAAGAAAAAAATGGTAAAAGTTATGGTCATACAGATACCTATTTACATGTAGAAATTTCTGCTACTCTTCCAAAGAATCAATTTGTTATGGTAAAGATTTTGGAAGTACGTTATCCTTATTGTGTTGGTGAGATTTCTTTGGTACAATAAGGGTAGAAGGAAGGTACGTTATGGATAATTTTATGTTTCAAAAATTAATGAATACTAAAGAATTAGAAGTAGAAGAAAACAAGAAACAAAAACAAGCTGATAGTGATATTGAGGTTTTATCTTTACTTGATGACGAAAAGAATACTACTAGTCAAGAAGATTATCATGAAGATGATGATGAAGGATACAGTGCAAGACGAAATGATTCAAATTAGATAGGAGGAAATATGGAAGTCTATATCAAAGGGCATTATCAGAGAAGTATATTTCAAAATAGTAATGGATATCATATTGGACTTTTTAAAGTAAAAGAAAGTAATGATTCTACACTTTCTATTTTTGTAGATAAGACAATTACTTTTACAGGGTATTTTCATGAGCTTAATGATATGGATACCTATCTTTTTTTTGGGCAAATGGTAGAACATCCCAAATATGGTACGCAGTTTGCGGTTAGTAGTTATGAAAGATGCAAACCAGAAGAAAAAGATGCAATTGTGGAGTTTTTGACAAGTGGAATTTTTAAAGGAATTGGTGAAAAAAAAGCAAAAGCAATTGTTGATGTTTTAGGAAAGGATACCTTGTCAATTATTTTGGAACATCCTGATAATTTAATTTTAATACCTTCAATTACGAAAAAAAATATTGAAACGTTACATACTAAATTAAAAGAATATGAGGCCAGTTATCAGACTGTTTTATATTTGGGAGAGTTGGGTTTTTCCACAAAAGATTCTATGGTTATTTATAACTTTTATAAAGATAAAGTAAAATCTATTATAGAAGAAGATATTTATCAATTAATTTATAGTATTGTGGAAGTTAATTTTAAAAAGATTGATCGAATTGCTTTAAAAAATGGTATTTTAAAGGATGCTGACATTAGAGTTAGAGCAGCTATTATTTATATCATGGAAGAAGTCAGCAATACTTATGGGCATAGCTATTTTTATTTTGATGAAATATTTTCTTATTTGCCTAGAGTACTTTCTGTTTTTATACCTTTAGAAAAGTTTCAAGATAATCTTGATTATTTAATTAAAGATTTTCAGGTGGTTCAAAGGGATGAAAAATATTATTTAAAAGAGATGTATGAGGCAGAAACTTTTATTGTTAAAAGATTTCGAATACTTGCTAATAAGGACGAGGAACAGTTTAAAAATTTGGATACTTTGTTTAAAGAGTTAGAGGATGCTTTTATGATTTCTTATAATGAAGAACAAAAACAAGCGATTATGGAAAGTATAAAGAAGAGTTTTTTAATCATTACTGGTGGTCCTGGTACTGGGAAAACGACAATTATGAATGGAATTACCAATTTATATAAGACTGTTCATAAACTTTCTTATGAAGATATGGCTGATAGAGTGGCATTACTAGCACCAACTGGAAGAGCTGCGAAAAGGATGAGTGATGCAACTATGATGCCAGCAGCAACGATTCATCGTTTTTTAAAATGGCAAAAAGAGACTAATAAATTTCAGGTTAATGAGTATCATAAAAGTAATGTAGAATTAGTAATTATCGATGAAGCTAGCATGATTGATACTTTATTGATGGCTAGTTTATTAAAAGGAATTTCTTTTCGTTGTAAAGTTATTTTAGTGGGAGATGCTTATCAATTGCCGTCTGTTGGTCCAGGACAAGTTTTACATGATTTGATTGCTAGTCAAAAATTACCTGTAGTATTTTTAAATCAGCTTTATCGACAAGGGTGTGATTCTAATATTTTAAGTTTAGCCTATGATGTTAGAAAAGGGTTATTACATAATGAAGTATTTAATCGTGATGAAGATTTGACCTTTGTTCAGTGTTCTGATAGTGAAGTTATGGCTAATTTGATGGAAGTTTCAGCAACATTTAAAGATTTATCATATAAGAATTTTCAGGTTTTAGCGCCAATGTATAAAACAATAAATGGAATTGATATGATTAATCAAAAGTTACAAACTATTTTTAATTCGAAAGATAAAAGTAAAAAAGAGATGATTGTTGGAGAATTTGTTTTTAGAGAAGGAGATAAAGTTATTGAACTTACTAATATGCCTGATGAAAATATATATAATGGTGACATAGGTATTATTCGCCAGATTATTACTAGTCCAACCAAAAAAATTATTGTTGATTTTGATGGTAATGAAGTATCTTTTACGGCTAGTAATTTTAATAAATTTCGACTTGCTTATGCTATATCAATTCATAAAGCTCAAGGAAGTGAATTTGATGTTGTAGTGATGCCTATTGTTAAAGGCTATCATAAAATGCTTTATCGAAAACTTGTTTATACTGGAATTACACGTAGTAAAAAAATGCTATATCTAATTGGTGATAAAGAGGCTTTAAGAATCGCGATTTCTAATACAGCTAGTGATGTTAGAAGAACAACAATACAAGATTTTTTAGAAAATGGTATAAAATAAAATGTTTTTCTCATAATAAAAATGAGGTGATAAACATGGAAAAGAAAACAATGAATAAAATGATGTGGGCTGCTATTTTAGGAGGAATGGGTGTAGCTGGATATATGTATATGAAAAAAAATCCTACTGCCATGTCTAATATGAAAGAAATGGCTAAAAATGCAGCTAAAACCACTTATGAAAAGTTAGAAAATATTGATTAGAATCTAATTGGCTTTTTTAACTTTTGAATTGTGTCAAAAAAGAGTAAAGTTTCTTTGAAAAACTTTACTTTTTTGTTATAATAATTGGTAGTTAGATATTAGGAGTGATAAGGAATGGCATTAAAATATGATGAGTCATCGATAAAAATACTGGAAGGGTTAGATGCAGTTCGTAAAAGACCAGGTATGTATATTGGTTCTACTGATAAGAGAGGGTTACATCATTTGGTATGGGAAATTGTTGATAATGCGATAGACGAAGCGATTAATGGGTTTGGAGATTATATTAAAATAATTTTGCATAGTGATAAATCTGTTAGTATAGAAGATCATGGACGTGGTATTCCAACAGGTATGCATGCTTCTGGTAAATCAACTCCAGAAGTTATTTTTACGGTTTTGCATGCTGGAGGTAAATTTGAAAGTGATGGTTATAAAGTTTCCGGTGGACTTCATGGTGTTGGTAGTAGTGTTGTTAATGCTTTATCTCGTTTTATGGAGGTTACTATTAAACATGATAAGGGAGAATATTATATTCGTTTTGAAAATGGTGGACATGTTGCGGTTCCGTTAAAAAAACTTGGTACTACTAATAAAACAGGTACTACTGTTAGGTTTATGCCAGATGATACTATTTTTTCGACAACACATTTTTCTTACACAACAATTTGTGAAAGAATGCAAGAATCTGCTTTTCTTTTAAAAGGTATTACTATTGAAGTGGTTGATGAAGAGGATGAACGTAGTAGTAAATTTCATTATGAACGTGGAATTGAAGAGTTTGTTGAAGACATGAATAAGGGGAAGAATACGCTTCATAAAGTTTTAGCAATTAGTGGTGAAAAAGATAAGATTGAAGTGGATGTAGCGATGCAATATACTGATTCTTATAATGAAAATATCGTTAGTTTTGTTAATAATGTTAAAACTATTGATGGTGGAACTCACGAGGTTGGATTTAAAACGGCTTTGACACGTGTTTTTAATGATTATGCTAAAAGTAATGGCTTTTTAAAAACGAAAGATAAGGCTTTAGAAGGAAGCGATGTTCGAGAAGGACTTACTGCGGTTATCAGTTTGAAGATACCTGAGGCAATATTACAGTTTGAAGGTCAAACTAAAGGAAAACTTGGAACACCAGGTGCTAGAGTTGCTGTTGAAAATATTGTAAGTGATCAGATGAAAGTTTTCTTAGAGGAAAATAAGTCTATTGCAACAGAAATTATTAATAAGAGCTTACGTAGTAAGATTGCTAGAGAAGCAGCTAGAAAAGCTCGGGAAGATGCTCGTAAGGGAACAAGTAAGAAAAAAGAAGAACGTTCTTTATCTGGAAAACTTGCTCCGGCACAAAGTAAGGATAAGACCAAAAAAGAATTATTCTTGGTCGAGGGTGATTCTGCTGGTGGTTCTGCGAAACAGGGAAGAGACCGCAAATATCAAGCGATTTTACCTCTTCGAGGTAAGGTTTTAAATACTGAAAAGACTCGGGAAGAAGATATTTTGAAAAATGAAGAGATTAATACGATGATTTATACCATCGGAGCTGGATATGGAGCTAATTTTGATATTAATGACTGTGAATATAGTAAAGTAATTATCATGAGTGATGCTGATGAAGATGGAGGACATATTCAGTGTTTATTGTTAACTTTCTTTTATCGTTATATGAAGCCATTAATAGAAGATGGAAGACTTTTTGTTGCCTTGCCACCACTTTTTAAGATTCAAAGTGGTAAAACTATTGAATATGCTTATACAGTAGAAGAGATGAAAGAAAAATCAAAAGGTAAACGTTGTGATATTCAAAGATATAAAGGACTTGGTGAAATGAATGCTGATCAGTTGTGTGAGACGACAATGAAACCAGGTAGTCGTACTTTAATTAGGGTTAATATTGAAGATGCACAACTTGCTGAAAGACGTGTTTCTGTTCTTATGGGGGATGATGTTTTACCTCGTAAGGAGTGGATTGATGAAAATGTTGAGTTTACTTTAGAAGATAATTATCAGATATAATAAAGAAAAGGTGATGTTATGCCAAAAAAGAAAAATGATACAGAAATAGTTATAGAGAAAATATTTGATTATACTTTAGAAGATATCATGGGTGAAAGATTTGGAAGTTATTCTAAGTATATTATTCAAGATCGTGCTATTCCAGATGCAAGAGATGGGTTAAAACCGGTACAACGTCGTATTTTATATTCGATGCATAAAGAAAAAAATACTTATGATAAAGGGTATCGTAAAAGTGCAAAGACAGTAGGAGATGTTATTGGTAATTATCATCCACATGGAGATTCTTCTATTTATGATGCTATGGTTCGTATGAGTCAACCTTGGAAGACTAGACTGCCATATATTGATATGCATGGAAATAATGGATCTATTGATGGAGACAGTCCGGCTGCTTATCGTTATACTGAAGCTCGGCTTTCTAAAATTAGTAATGAAATGCTTCGTGATATTGATAAGGATACCGTTGAATTTGCTCCGAACTTCGATGATACGACAGTAGAACCTACTGTTCTTCCAGCTAGATTTCCTGCTTTACTTGTTTATGGAGCTATGGGAATTTCTGCTGGTTATGCTACTAATATTCCTCCACATAATTTGGGGGAGATAATTGATGCTACGATTCATCGCATTGATAATCCGAATTGTAGTTTGGATACGGTTATGAAGTATGTGAAAGGCCCTGATTTTCCAACTGGGGGAATTGTTGAGGGAATTGATGGTATTCGTCAAGCGTATGAAACAGGCCGTGGAAAAATTATTGTTAAAAGTAGATATATGGTAGAGGAAAGTAAAACAGGTTCTTCTATCGTAATTACAGAAATTCCATTTGAAGTTAATAAAGCATTAATGGTTAAAAAGATTGATGATATTCGTATTGATAAAAAAATTGACGGTATTAGTGAGGTTCGTGATGAATCTGCGAGCGATGTTCGTATTGTCATTGATTTAAAGAAGAATGCTAATGTTGATTTGATTATTAATTATTTATTAAAAAATACCGATATGCAAATCAGCTATAATTTCAATATGGTTTCGATTGTTAATCGTCGTCCTAAACTTTTAGGACTTCTTGGGGCACTTGATGCTTTTATTCATCATCAACAAGAAGTAGTTCGTCGTCGCACAGAATTTGATTTAGCTCATGCTAAAGCAAGATATCATATTGTTGAGGGGCTAATTAAGTGTATTTCTATTTTAGATGAGGTTATTCGTGTTATTCGTGAATCAAAAAATAAAAGTGATGCGAAAGATAATTTAGTAAAAGAGTTTGAATTTACTATGGAACAAGCAGAAGCTATTGTTACATTACAACTTTATCGTTTAACTAATACTGATGTTGTTGCACTTGAAGAAGAAATGGCTAATTTAGAAAAAATTATTAGTGGTCTTACTGCTATTTTAGGTAGTGAGGATGTTTTAAAATCAGTTATGAAAAAAGATTTACGAGATGTTAAAAAAGAATATGCTACTGAACGTTTGACGGATATTCGTGATGAAATCACTGAAATTAAAATTGATACAACAGCGATGATTCCTAGAGAAGATTGTGTGGTTATGGTTACAAGAGATGGCTATGTTAAGCGTACCTCATTTAGAAGTTATACAGCTTCTAATCCAGATGATATTACTATAAAAGAAAATGATTATATTTTGGGTATTTATGAGATGAATACGATAGATACGTTGTTAGTATTTACAACTCATGGTAATTATTTACATATTCCGGTTCATATTTTACCTGATTTAAAATGGAAAGATATGCCTAAACATGTTAGTAATATTATTGAAATATCACCTGATGAATCTGTTGTTAGTGCTATTGCTGTTTCATCATTTGAAGTGGATAAGAATGTTATTATTACGTCGCGTAATGGTATGATTAAACGCAGTAAGTTGCAAGATTTTAAATTATCTCGTTATTCTAAACCTACTAGTTGTATGAAATTGAAAGATGATGATTTAGTAATCGATGCTTTTCTTGAAGAAAAAGATGCTTTGTTTGTAACCACAGATAGTGGATATGGATTAAGCTTTTTAGCAAACGAAGTACCAATTGTTGGTATTAAAGCTGCGGGTGTTAAAGCTATGAAATTAAAAGATGATCATTTAGTTTCTGTTAATCAATTTTCCTACCAAGAAGCAGAATATATTTCTATTATTACAGATAAAGGTACTGGTAAGAGAGTACATTTAAATGAGTTCGAAGTATCTACAAGAGCTAGACGTGGACTTTTAGTTATTCGCGAAGTTAAGAGTAATCCTTACCATGTTATAAAAACATTTATTACTGATTCTAAAAATTATATTGGAGTTAAAAATGGTGAAATTGAAATATTAAAATTAACAGAACTTGGTATTTGTGATAGATATTCAACGGGAACACAAATAGTTAAACATAATTTGGTTGATAGTTTCTTAGTTGCGGAGCTAAAACAAAGAGATGAAGTAGAGCAAGAAGAAATTACTAATTTTGGGACAGAAAATGTAAAGAAAGAATCAACAGTGGTCAAAGAAGTTTCAAAGAAAGAACAAATTTCATTAAAAGAAATAGATGATCGTTTAATGACGATTGATGATTTTTTGAAATAGATTAAATTATGGAAGATAAGTATCAAAAATTGAATGAATATTTAAATGATTATAGTAAAAAATATAATCACTTTCTTTACAATGATCGAATTTCTTATTATTTGTGTTTATCGATGATGGTTCATGGGATGTTTTTTGAAACTTTTAAGAATACTAAAATAGATTTAACTAAATTTGAAGAGAGGCCATCATTAACATTAGAAGAGTCCATAGATTTGTGCGATGAGTTTATCAAAGCCAATTTAGATGATTATTACAATCAGTGGAAAGAATGGTTGGTTAACGGAGTTATTTCTTTTAGTGATCAGCAACAAAATATTATAGATTATGGAAAAATTCAAGGAAGTTGGGCGAAAACATTTAAAGAAGAAAATCAAGCATTTCGATCAATAGAAGTTGAGTTGGAACATAATTATTCTGATCCATCTATTATTGTTCATGAGTTTTTGCATCAGTTAAATATTGAAGTGTTGCAAGAGGAAGGTAAAGTGTTAGGGACTATTTCTAGGTCTTTGTTTACTGAAGGAGTTTCCATTTATTTTGAAACTTTAATGTATCGTTTTATGGAGGATAAAGGATTTTCAAAAGAGGAGATTGCTCGGTGTCAATATGATAGAGTTAAAAATTTAAATCAGATAGTATATGGTGTTATTGATGGTATGATTTTATTACGTGATTATGAATATTTTGGAAAAATAACAGATGAAAATGTTGATGAAGCTAAGAAATATAAACTTCCTACTTTTTCTGATAAAACTATTTATCGGAATGTAGTTGGTGGAGTTTATAGTAAGATTAATGGTTCTTTATCTAGTGATATACATAATGAACGATATCCATTTAATCCTTTTTTACCATTCAGATACGTAGTAGGAACTAGCTTGGCTTATTGGGCTATTTCACAAGATGATTCTAATATGCCTTGGAAAATGTTACAATTTAATCAAGATTTATTAAAAGATCGAGATTTAGATTATGCTTTTTCGAGATTTTCTTTAAATCCTAATGATTTACGTTCTTTGGTAGATGGAACAAAAAAAGAAATTATTAGATGTGTTGATAATTTAAGTTGTGCATTAGGCAAGAAAAGATAAATGGTTTTTTAGACTAATTTATCTTTTTTTGTATAACTTATTTTTTTGAACATATATTGTAGTGGTGGTAAATATGTCGAAAGAGAGTTTTAAGTCTTTTGCAAGAAATCATACAGAACTTGCTAATTATGTAATGAATGGAAAAGCTACTTGGCAAAGATTGTATGAACTTTATGAAATTTATGGAGAAAATAGTAGTATTTGGAGGGATTATTTTTCTTCTGGTAGCACTTTAGAAAGTGATATTTCTACTTTACCTAATAATATAAAAGAATTGGTCCAAAATATTAAAAATATTGATTTATCTTCTGTTCAAAAAGGGATTGCTAATATACAAAAGGCCTTAGGGGTATTACAAGATATTGGGCTTGGTCAAAGTAGTAACCCAGAACCTTATGAGCCAAGACCAATTTATCAACATTTTGATGATTAGTTGTGAATCTGTATACGATTAATTATATTAAAAGTAATCCATTGATATATCAGTACTTAAGGGCTAATTCTTTTTGGTATCAAAAGTTAAATCGCAATCCTTTAGCAATTAAAGAAGTTTTAGATGAAGCTAAAAAGTATTATAAGTTGACTGTTCCTGATAAATTAGATAATTTTGTTAGGAATATAGAAATGGTTTCTACATTTATGGATGTATTTAAGTAGTAAATTATGATACAATAATTGTATGGAAGAGTTAATTGAAAAGTTGGAAAATTTAAAGAAAAGCGTATATGATACACAAGAAGTACAAGAATATTTACAGGCTAAGAAAGCTTTATTTAGTGATAAGTTACTTATTGATAAATTAGAAATGTATCATGAGAACTTTGATATAAAGTTAAAGGAAGAGATTATAAAGTCTCCTTCTTTTTTGGCGTATAAAGAAAAAGAAACAGCAGTTAATTTACTTATTTTGGAAATTAATCAAGAATTTAGAAAAATTAAAGGGAATTACCATTGCAAGGAGTGAAGTTTATGAAAGTTATTAGTGGTAAATATAAAGGAAGAGTTTTAGATGGATTTGATATAGTTGGAACTAGACCGACTATGGATCGAGTAAAAGAAAGCCTTTTTGCGATGATTCAAGGATATTTGGATGAAGCGGTTGTTTTAGATTTATTTTCAGGAAGTGGCAATCTTGGAATTGAAGCTTTAAGTGAAGGCGCTAAAATATGTTATTTTGTGGATAAGAATAAGAAGGCTAGTCAAATCATAAAACGTAATTTAGATAAAATTTTATGTGATGATTATTTTCTTTTTTCTTTAGATTATCAAGAGGCTTTAAGAAAATTTTCTTTAGAGTCTTTAAAATTTGATCTTATTTTTTTAGACCCACCTTATCAAACTGATTTTGTTGCTAAAAGTATTTTATTAATCGATAAATATCAACTTTTAACTCATGATGGTATTATAGTTTGCGAAAGTGATACCGAAGAAAAAATTACATATCCAAATAATTTTATTGTTGTAAAGAAGAAAAAATATGGAGATAAATGGGTAGTTATTTTGAAGCAAGTATGATAGAATAGTTTTAAGATAGGTGATTGTATGAAGAAGCTAAATAATCAAGGTTTTGCTATTTCGACATTATTGTATGGTCTTATGATAATGTCTTTATTAATTGTACTTGCTTTACTTAGTAATTTGGGAACGAATCGTAAAAATACAACTACTTTTGTAGATAAGATTGAAGATGAATTAAATCGTTTTAGTTTAACTGATACTTCTGGTGATCATGAAGGTGGCGCAGTTGATGAAAATGGACGTGAGTTTATTGCTAATTCTGATGGTTGGTATAAAATAGAGTTATGGGGAGCTGCTGGTGGTGGTACTAATGGTGGCAAAGGTGCTTATGTTTCAGGAATTATTTATTTAGAGTTTAATGATCATTTATATTTTTATACAGGTGCTAAAGGAGAAAAAAGTGCTAGCTTTAATGGTGGTGGCGCTGGTTCTTCTACTGATTCTAGATATTTGGCTGGTGGTGGTGCTACCGATGTTCGTTTAATCAATGGAGCATGGAATGATGAGGTTTCTTTGGACAGTCGAATTATGGTTGCTGCTGGTGGTGGCGGTGCTGGAAGTAATCAGGCTGGTGGCTATGGTGGAACATTATTTGGTGGTAATGGTAATACTGGTAATGCTTCTGATCCTAAGATAGCTTATGGAGGTACGCCTTCTGCTGGTGGTGCTCATGGAGTTGGAAGTCATTCGTCTGGTACTTCTGGAAGCTTTGGAATTGGCGGAACAGGTGGACAATACTTATCTGGTGGTGGAAGTGGATACTACGGAGGAGGAGCGTCCGGTGTATCTAAGGATTATGCCGGTTCTGGCGCTGGTGGTTCGTCTTTTATTGCTGGTTATGCTGGTGTTCAAATGAAAGGTGCCACCAATAAAGCACTTACCAAACAGTATAAATATCATCGTGGTCAGTATGACCCAAGTACTGGTGAAGAAGTTTTAGAAAATTATACACCAATTATTTATAATGGAATGATGATTCCAGGAGTGAATAGTGGTGCCGGTAAGTTTGAAGTCACTAAGGTATCATCTAATACTAAAGATAACCCACCTAGAAGAGGAAGCAATGTAGTTTTAAATAATGTTAGATATATTCGAGATACTGTTTCATCTACGGATGGATCACAAGTTGAATGGGAAGAAGTTCAAGCTGTAAAAGATGGTGTTAATGTTGCCTATGGTAAGGGAAATATAGCAGTTCTTACTAATGGTGAAATAAGTGATGCCTCAGCTCATAAAGCTAATAGTGGAACTAGTGTTACTATTGATTTAGGCGCAGTTTATAATTTGGATGAAATAGTTATTTGGCATAAAAGCGGCAAGGCTTATAAAAATAATGTTATTGAAGTAAGTTCTGATGGTAGTACTTGGAGGAAAGTTAAAGATATTAGCAGTGACACTGGGGTTGGTAGTGTAGGTGAGATTGAGACTGTTAGTGGTGTAAGATATAATTCTTTTAATGCAAATTCCTTAGAGGCAATTCCAGAAGGAGATTATTATATTTTTTCCGCTAATAGTGATAATCAAGTTTTGACCTCTTATGAAGAGGATGAATTGTTTTATGCGAGAATGGAACCATTTGTAGTAGGAAAAGATAATGTACAAACTTGGCATTTGACTAAAGTAGGAAATGGATACCGAATTATTAATACTTTTACTAATTATGCTTTGGATATCGAAGAAGGATTTGCTGAAGTTGGTGCTAAGGTGGATTTATTACCTAATAATCCCAACAACTCTGTACAAGAGTGGACTATTACACCTTTAAAGGATGGCTATTATACCATTGGACAACAAAACCTTCGAATGGGATATGAAAGTGATACTTTTACTAAAATTCAAAGTGTTACTCAAGAAAAAAACCAACGATGGAAGTTTGTTTTAGCTAATTATTAATACGGATTTAATATCCGTTTTTTTTATTTATTAATTTTTTAGCACATTTTATTGACAAGTGCTAAAAGTTGTCATATAATACAATTAGCACTCGTAGAATAATAGTGCTAGGAAGTAGGATGCTGATAGTCATGTTAACAGAGAGACAATGTAAGATCTTAAAACTGATTGTTGAAAAGTATATTAAAGATCCCATTCCAGTTGGTTCTAAGGTTATTTCTAAAATATTGAATTGTTCAAGCGCAACTGTTAGAAATGAAATGTCTGCTTTAGAAGAAAAGAATCTTTTAGAAAAGACGCACACTTCGTCTGGTAGAATTCCTAGTGAAGGTGGGTATCGTTATTATGTTGATCATTTAATGGAGCCTAAGAAGATGACTGGGGAAGATATGCTAAAGTTACAGACTGTATTTCATAATCAACAGTTGGCATTATCAGATGTTATTATGAAGAGTTTACAGGTAATTTCTGATATGACTAATTATACAACCGTAGTACTTGGTAGTACATCTCATGAGAATCTTTTAAAACAAATAGAAGTAATTCCTTATGATGAGGTTAGTATGATTGTAATTATTGTTACAGATCGTGGTCACGTCGAACATAAAAATATTCGTTTGCAAGATGTTGCTATGGAAGATATTAAAAAAACAGTTAACTTAATTAATAATTTGATTGTTGGTACTCCTATTGATGAAGTCAGTGCAAAGTTAGAGTATGAAATAAAGCCTATTATAGGTAAATATGTTAAGCAACATGAACAACTATATAATGCCTTCTATCATGTATTTAGCGATTTTACTAATCAAGAAGTTAATGTTGTTGGTAAGAATAAGTTCTTAAGTCAACCTGAATTTAGTAATGTAGATAAAATTCGTACGGTTTTTAATAAACTTGATAGTCCAGAACTTTTACGTAGTATTGAAGAAGATAATGATAACAATATTAAAGTCTATATTGGTAGTGAAAGTAATATTGATGATGATGTTACAGTTATTAAGACTAGATTTAAAAATGGTAATCAAGAAGGAACTTTAGCGATTATAGGTCCTAAGCGAATGGAATATGATCGAGTTGTTTCTATGCTTGAATACATGAGAGAGAATATAGAAAGGTAGGTAGTTATGGAAGAAGAAAAAAAAGATGGTATTGAAACTCTTGAGGATGTAGAAAAAACTGCTCCTGCTATCGATAAAGAAAAAAAACATAAAGTTTCGAAAAAAGAACATGATAAATTGATAGATGAAAATAAAAAACTAACGGAACAAATTAAAAAGTTAGAAGCTGATAATTTGAGTTTGTTAGAAAAAGTTAAATTAGCACAGGCTGAACTTGTTAATTATCGAAAAAGAAAAGATGAAGAAGTTTCTAATATGTTAAAGTTTGCGAATCAAGATTTGGTTAGTGAATTGATTAATGTAGTTGATAATTTTGAAAGAGCGATAAAGCTTGATGATAATGATTTAACAGATGAGTTATCTAAATTTTTGGATGGCTTTAAGATGATGTATGCTAATTTGACAGAAATACTAAAAAAATTTGGAGTTGAAGAAATCAATCGTGTAGGTGAGGTTTTTGATCCTAGCTTAGAGCAAGCATTAATGACTGATTCTATCGAAGAGATGGATGATGATGTAGTAACAGAAGTGTTACTTAAAGGATATAAATTAAATGGCAGAGTGATTCGCCCTGCTTCAGTAAAAGTAAATAGTAAATAAGGAGAGATGATATATGAGTAAAATTATTGGTATAGATTTAGGTACAACAAATTCTTGTGCTGCAGTATTAGAGGCTGGAGCACCAAAGGTTATTCCAAATCCAGAAGGTAGTAGAACAACTCCTTCTGTGGTAGCTTTTAAAAAAGGAGAAAGAATCGTTGGTGAGTCTGCAAAAAGACAAGCTTTGACAAATAAAAATACAGTTATTTCTATTAAGAGAAAAATGGGAACTAGCGATAAAGTTGAATTAGAAGGAAAAGAGTATACACCAGAAGAAATTTCTGCTATGATTTTAGCTTATATTAAAGATTATGCAGAAAGTTATTTAGGAGAAAAAGTTACTAAAGCTGTTATTACAGTACCTGCATACTTTAATGATAGTCAACGTCAAGCTACTAAAAATGCTGGTAAGATTGCCGGACTTGAAGTTGAACGTATTATTAATGAACCAACAGCAGCAGCTTTATCATATGGTCTAGAAAAAGAAGAAGGACAAACTATTTTGGTTTATGACCTAGGTGGTGGTACTTTCGATGTATCTATTCTAGAACTTGGTGATGGTGTATTTGAAGTAAAATCTACTAATGGTAATAATCATTTAGGTGGAGATGATTTTGACCAAAGAATTATGGATTATTTAGTATCTGAGTTCAAAAAAGAAAACGGAATTGATTTAAGTAAAGATAAAATGGCAATGCAACGTTTAAAAGAAACAGCAGAAAAAGCTAAGAAAGATTTGAGTGGTATGGTTTCTACACAAGTTTCTGCACCATTTATTGCTAAAGGTGATGATGGAGAACCTCTACACTTAGATATGACTTTAACTCGTGCTAAATTTGAAGATTTGATTTCTGATTTAGTTGAGTCTACATTAGAACCAGTTCGTAAAGCTTTAAAGGATGCTAAAATGACTAAGAATGATATTGATAAGGTTGTTTTAGTAGGTGGTTCTACTCGTGTACCTATGGTATATGATTTGATTACAAAAGAGCTTGGTAAAGAACCTTCACGTGAAGTTAATCCTGATGAAGTAGTTGCTATGGGTGCTGCTATTCAAGGTGGAGTTTTAACTGGTGATGTTAATGATATCGTACTTTTAGATGTTACACCACTTTCTTTAGGTATTGAAACATTAGGTAATGTCATGACTACATTAATTCCAAGAAATACAACAATTCCAACTTCTAAATCAGAAGTATTCTCAACAGCAGCAGATAATCAACCAGCAGTTGATATTCATGTTTTACAAGGTGAAAGACCAATGGCTGCTGATAATAAGACTTTAGGAAGATTCCAGTTAACTAATATTCCAGCAGCTCCTCGTGGAGTTCCACAAATCGAAGTTAAATTTGATATTGATGCTAATGGTATTGTTAATGTTACAGCAAAAGATTTAGGAACTAACAAGGAACAATCTATTACAATTACATCTAGTACAAATTTAACTGATGAAGAAATTGAAAAGATGCGTAAAGAAGCAGAAGAAAATAAAGAAGCAGATTTAAAGAGAAAAGAAGAAGCTGAGACTAAAAATGAAGCTGAACAATTAGTGTTCCAAACTGAAAAATCTTTAAAAGACCTTGGAGATAAAGTTTCAGAAAAAGAAAAGGAAGAAGCAGAAGACTTAATTAAAGATTTGAAGAAAGCTTTAGAAAAAGATGATATGGATGATATCAAGAAGTATAAAGATAAATTACAAGAAAAGGCTATGGCTCTTGCTACAAAGGTTTATGAACAAACTGCTAAGGAAAGACAACAAGATGAATCAGTTAATGAAGAAGATGAGAAGAAGGATAAAAAGAAAGACAAGAAAAAAAATAAAAAATCTGATGATGATGTTCAAGAAGCGGATATCGAAGAAGAATAAGAGAAGTAGCGTAACGCTACTTTCTTGTCTATCATAAGATGAAATGAGGTGTAGATATGGCAGAAAAGCGTGATTATTATGAGGTGCTTGGTGTTAGTAAAACAGCAAGTGATGCTGAGATTAAGAGTGCCTTTCGTAAAAAAGCAAAGGAATATCATCCAGATTTGAATAAAGATAATCCAGAAGCTGCTGAAAAGTTTAAAGAAGCACAAGAAGCCTATTCTGTTTTGTCAGATGAACAAAAACGTAAGATGTATGATCAATATGGTCATGCTGGTGTTGGTAATGGTCCTAGGGGAGCTGGAGGCTATCAAGGATTTGATGCATCAGATTTTGATTTTGGCGATATTTTTGATTCTATCTTTGGTGGTGCCGGAGGATTTTCTGGATTTGGTTTTGGTGGCGGTAGTCAAAATAGTAGTCGTAGTCGTGCTCGACGTGGCAGTGACGTTTTAATGCGAATGAATCTAGAATTTGAAGAAGCTATCTTTGGTTGTGAAAAAAAGTTTGATTTGGATGTAGTTGAGGATTGTGATGAGTGTGATGGACGTGGAGGATTCGATGAGGAAAAATGTTCTACGTGTCATGGTAGTGGTACCATAACTTCAGAACAACATACTATTTTAGGTTCTTTTCTTTCTAAGACTACTTGCCCTGATTGTGGAGGTACAGGACATACTTTTAAAAGAAGATGTACTCACTGTAAAGGTAAGGGAAAGATTAAAAAGAATAAAACTCTTACTATTAATATTCCAGCCGGTATTGATACGGGGGATCGTTTACGTGTTAGTGGAAAAGGTAATCCTGGGTCAAATGGAGGAGAAAATGGTGATTTATACTTAGAATTTGTTGTTGAAGAACATGAGGTATTTATTCGTCATGATGATGATATTTATGTTGAGGTTCCTCTTACTTTACCAGAAGCTATTATGGGATGTAAGAAGGATATTCCCACATTATATGGTAATGTTAAATTAAATGTTTTAGCAGGTACTAATAGTGGTGATAAACAACGCATTCGTGGTAAAGGTGTTGATAATAAATATCAAAAACGTAAAGGGGATATGTATGTAGTATTTAAAGTATATACTCCTAAAAAATTATCACGAGAACAAAAATCTTTAATTGAAAAATTAGCTAAAACAGATATGGATACTGTTGAGATTAAAGAATTTAATAAATTTGTGAAAAATAATGATTAAGAGGTAAAAAAACCTCTTTTTTTGATATAATTGTAATAGGTGATGTTATGAAAAAAGTTGTTAATGAATATCATTATAATATAGTATTATTAAAAGAATTTTTTTGGTTATATTATAAATCTATTATTATTCTACTTTCTATTTTAACTATTCTAACTATTCTTTTATCTATTCTTTTTTTTGATTTTGCTTTTTCTTGTCTTTGTATTAGTATTATGGTTTGTTGTTTTATTATATTGTTGTTGATGCCAAGTAAACTTGCTAAGCTTCAATATAGAAGATTAATGGAACAATCTAATGGTAAAGAAGTTGTTAATCGAGTTAGTATTAGTGATAGTAAGATTATTGTAGAGAATATTTCTACAGGTAATAAAATAGAATATTTAGTTTCTAATATAAAAAAAGTAAAAGAAGGTAAAAATATTTTTTGTCTATACAGTAAAGCAAAAGCAGGAGTCCTTTTATCTAAAGATGGATTTGTCTTTGGAACTAAAGAAGATCTTTATTCGCTTTTAAAAGGCTCAAATATTGTTAAAAAATAAGTGTTGCAACTGAAAAGTTACAAAAAACAACTGAAAATTGGTAGTGCGCAACCAGTTAACATAGTATGATTTTCTTGTGAGGTGATGAAAAAGTGAAGTTTGGAGAAAACTTACAAAAGTTAAGAAAAGAAAGAGGTATCTCCCAGGAACAGTTAGCTGAACAGTTAGGGGTAACAAGGCAGTCTGTTTCAAAGTGGGAATCGGGTAACAGTTATCCTGAGATGGATAAGTTAGTAGCAATTTGTGGAATATTTCATTGTGAACTTGATAGCTTGATTAATAAGGATATTGTTCAAGAAAGACAAAAAAGAGATGCTAGTAATGTCGTTAAAGATTTATTTTTAAATGTTACTAATTATATTAAAAAAACAATTTATTTATTTGAACATAAAAGTTTGAAAGATATTATTAAAATATGTGCGCAAGTATTTATTATTGTGTGCGTGATTTTATTATTTTCAATTCCGTTTATGCTACTTAAAGATATTATTACTAGTTTATTTTATACTGGTGATAATTGGTTTAGTTTATTTTTTGCTAAGTTTTGGGAATTTATTTTTAATGGAGGCTATGCTATATTAGCGATTGCTACATTCTTTTATATTTTTAAACTTAAGTTTTTAGATAGTGAAGAAATCGTTATTGAGGATGTTATTGATTCTAAGGATGAAAGCAGTAGTGAAACATCTTTAGAAGATAACTCAGCTGACAAGAAAAAAGTTAAGATAGTTAAAGTTAAAAATAATGATTTTAGTCTTTTAAACTTGTTAGTAAAAGCAATTACATTGTGTTTAAAGGGAATTTTTATATTGTTTTTGATTCCTATTATTATTGGAACTATTATGATGGTTATTGGACTTGTCATATTGTTAGTCTTAATCTTTAAGGGGTTATTTTTAGCAGGACCAATTTTACTTACTTTAGGTATTATTGTTTTTGCAATTGTTATGATCGAATTGATGCTTGATTTTATATTTAATTTGAAATTTAGTAAACGAAGGATAGTTATTACAATTCTTTCTTCTATTGTTGTTAGTGCAATTGGAATTGGTCTTTCTATTTGGTATTTTTTGAATTTAACAATTGTTAATTCTACTCCTAAAATTTTTAATCAAGAAACTCAAGAAGAGATATATCCAATGACAAATGATTTTTTTGTTCATTCTTATGGTGATATTAGGTATGTTGCGGATGATAGTTTGACAGATCAAGTTAGGGTTAGGGTAGATTATTATTCAGATTTTAATGCAGTAAAATTAGTGAACGAAAATAATAAAGTATATTTAGATTATGATGTTATTGATACGATTAATATAAAAGAAATTACAGATGATATTATTAATAATTTAAAGAAAAATAAGTTTAACACTTATTATGATCTTAATAATGTTTATATGACCGTTACTACTAGTCAGGAAAATATTGATAAAATTAAAAATAATGATAATATAGGCAATGATAGTGATGTTTATGTTATTGACTAATGAAAAAGAATATGTTGATACATATTCTTTTTTTAAAATATCATGGTATGTAAGATTCTATCAGTATTTTTAAAGTTTAGTTTGGCAATTTCTTTTAGTTTATCTTCACCATACTTTTCAACTATTTCTTCACCAATTGTATCAACGTCTTTTCCAGCACCTTTTGGTAGTGGAATATGAAGACTGTCTGATAGTTTATCAAATTCTTTTAGAAAGATATATCTACTGATAATAGAACCTGCAGCAACTGCTAAGTTTTTATCTTCTGCTTTTGTCATAAAGGTAATATTTTTTTGAATGTTTTTCATATCAGCAATATATTCATAATATCTTTTTTCTCTTGCAAATTCGTCGACAATAATATAATCTGTTTTAGGTTGTTCTTCTTTTATTAATTGATATAGTACTTTATTGTGCATAATGGCTTTTATTTTGTTCATATTCACATTTTTTGTATACTTTTCGTTATATTCCTGATTATTTAAAATGACACTACGGTATTTGACTATTTTGGCAAGTTTTGGAGCAATTTTTAATATTTTATTATCATCTATTTTTTTAGAATCTCCAACACCTAGTTCTTCTAAGGATGGAATATCTTCTTTTTTTACGTAAGTTGCAGTAACGACAATAGGTCCAAAATAATCTCCAGTTCCAACTTCATCACTACCAACAGAATTGCAGTAGTAATATTTTTCTTCTTTTTTCTTAACTTCTGCTTGATGTTCTTTGGTATTATCTAAAATACTTCCCCACATAGCGGCATCAATGTCAGCACTCGTTCCTTGAAACATGGCTTTACCTGATTCGTATAAAGTTATGACAGTGTCTTCTTCTTGTGCTTGAAATATAGCATAAGGGCTTTTTTTATCGCGAATTTTATCTTTATAATATTCAATCATTTTTTGTTTTGTTTCTTCATTTACTTTAATAACGATATTCATTGTTTCACCTCATAAATATTATAGCATAAAAGTTATAAATAGTTTATAATAAAAGAGTAAGGAGTTGTTGTTATGAATATATTAGATATTGTTATTATTTTGGTATTAGCCATGAGTGCTATTATAGGCTTTAAAAGAGGTGCTATTAAAGAAATTGTATCATTAATTGGTATTATTGTAGTCTTTATAATTGCTTTTAGTTTTAAAGGAGTACTTGGTAATGTTCTTTGCAAGTGGTTGCCGTTTTTTAATTTTGCTGGTAATTTAGAAGGCGTTACTGTTCTTAATATTTTACTTTATCAGTTACTTGCTTTTTTAATTATTTACAGTTTATTATTTAGCATTTATATGATTGTAGTAAAAATATCTGGTGTTATCCAAAAACTTGTTCATATGACTATTATTTTATGGCTTCCTTCTAAGTTAATTGGAGCGATAGTAGCGTTTGTTACAGGTTATGTTATGGTGTTTGTTATATTACTTGCTTTACTTATTCCTTTAAAAGATACTGATGTATTTGTTGAAAGTAAGTTGGCTAATTTTATAGTTTATAAGACACCAATACTTGCGGCTAGTTCTAAAAATATTAGCACGTCTATTAATGAAGTGTATGAATTAGGAGAGAATTTATCAACTGGTGATATTAGTAAAAATGAAGCTAATGTTAAAACAATGAATATTTTGTTAAAATACAAAGTGGTTAGTCCTAAAACGGCTAGACAATTAGTGGCGTTAGATAAGCTTGATGGTATCTCAGGGTTAGAAGATGTTATTGAAAAATATGAATAATTATTTATTATTTTGGGAAGATATGATAGACTAATAAAAAAGTATAAGGGAGGATTTTTATGAATTATATTAAAAATGAAAAAGATTTTAATGAAGTTATTAAGGGTGAAAAAGTAATCGTTGATTTTTATGCAGATTGGTGTGGCCCTTGTCAAATGTTAGGACCTGTTTTAGAAAAAGTGTCTAAGGAGTTAGCGTTAGATACATATAAAGTTAATGTTGATGAGGTTGAGGATGTTGCCAGAAGTTATGGAATTATGTCTATACCTACAGTTATGGTTTTTTCTAATGGGAAAATTGTGAAAAAGAATTTAGGATATATGAGTGAAGCGGAATTAAAAGAGTTTGTAAAATAACTCTTTTTTCGTGTAAAGTTTATTTTTTTCGATTCTTTTATGTGCTATACTTTAGATAAATAGAGGAGATTAGGAGGCAAGAAATGAAATACGTCTATTTATTTACTGAAGGCAGTAAAGATATGAGAAATCTATTAGGTGGAAAGGGTGCTAATTTAGCAGAAATGACTAATTTAGGATTACCGATACCACAAGGTTTTACTGTTACAACAGAAGCGTGTACAGAGTATTATAAGAATGGCAAAACTATCTCTAATGAAATAAGAAAGCAAATTTTTTCTGCTTTAGAAGAAATTGAAAAGCTTCAAGGAAAGAAGTTTGGGGATATTAATGATCCGTTACTTGTATCTGTTCGTAGTGGTGCTAGAGCATCTATGCCAGGTATGATGGATACAATCCTTAATTTAGGTTTAAATGATGAAGTAGTAGAAGGATTTGCAAAGAAAACGGGAAATCCGAGATTTGCATACGATTCTTATCGTCGTTTTATTCAAATGTATTCTGATGTTGTTATGGAGGTTCCTAAATCTTATTTTGAAAAAATTATTGATGAAATAAAAGAAAATAAAGGGATTCATTATGATACAGAACTTACCGTTGATGATTTGAAGGAATTAGTAGTTCGCTTTAAAAGTGTATATAAAGATTCTATGAAGGGAGAAGAGTTCCCACAAGATCCAAAAGAACAATTGATGGGTGCTGTTCAAGCAGTATTTCGTTCATGGGATAATCCAAGAGCAATTGTATATCGTAGAATGAATGATATTCCAGGTGATTGGGGTACAGCTGTTAATATTCAATCTATGGTTTTTGGTAATATGGGAGAAACTTCTGGAACTGGTGTTGCTTTTACCAGAAATCCAGCTACTGGTGAGAAAGGTATTTTTGGTGAATATTTAATCAATGCTCAAGGAGAAGATGTTGTTGCTGGAGTTAGAACTCCACAACCTATTTCTAAATTAGAAGAAGATTTACCAGAGTGCTATAAAGAATTTATGGAACTTGCACAAAAATTAGAAAATCACTATCGTGATATGCAAGATATGGAATTTACAATTCAAGAAGGAAAACTTTATTTTTTACAAACTAGAAATGGTAAGAGAACCGCTCAAGCAGCTATTAATATTGCTTGTGATTTAGTTGATGAAGGTATGATTACGGAAGAAGAAGCAGTACTTAGAATTGATGCTAAATCTTTAGATCAATTATTACATCCAACATTTAATAAAGAGGCTTTACAAGAAGGAGAAGTTATTGGTACCGCTCTTCCGGCTTCCCCTGGAGCTGCTACTGGTAAAGTAGTATTTACCGCAGATGAAGCTAAAGATTTGGGTATTGGTGGCAAAGGCGAAAAAGTAATTTTGGTAAGACTTGAAACTACACCAGAAGATATTGAAGGAATGATTGCTGCACAAGGAATTTTAACAGTTCGTGGTGGTATGACTAGTCATGCTGCTGTTGTTGCTCGTGGCATGGGTACTTGTTGTGTTTCTGGATGTGGTGAAATTAAAATTAATGAAGAAAAGGAAGAATTTACACTTGGCGGTTATACTTTCCACAAGGGAGACTACATTTCTTTAGATGGTTCTACTGGTAAAATTTATAGAGGAGAACTTAAAACGGAAGAAGCTTTAGTTTCTGGTAATTTTGGCCGTATTATGGGTTGGGCTGATGCTATTAGAACTTTGAAGGTTCGTACTAATGCTGATAACCCTCGTGATACTGCTAATGCGATTCGTTTGGGAGCGGAAGGTATTGGTCTTTGTAGAACAGAGCATATGTTCTTTGATGCAGAAAGAATACCAAAAATCCGTAAAATGATTTTGTCAGAGACAAAAGATGCTCGTGAAGCTGCTTTAAATGAATTGATTCCATTTCAAAAAGGTGACTTTAAAGCAATGTATAAGGAATTAAAAGGTTTACCTATGACGGTTCGTTATTTAGATCCACCTCTTCATGAATTCTTGCCTACAGATGAGGAGGATATTAAAGCCTTAGCGTCTGACATGAATGTTAGTGTTGAGTATTTAAAGCAAAAGTGTGCAGATTTACATGAATTTAATCCAATGATGGGTCATAGGGGGTGCCGTTTAGCTGTTACTTATCCAGAAATTGCTAAGATGCAAACTAGGGCATTAATGGAAGCTGCAATTGAGGTTAAAGAAGAAAATGGTTATGATATTGTTCCAGAAATTATGATTCCATTAGTTGGTGAAAAGAAAGAGCTTGATTTTGTAAAGAAGGTCGTTTTAGAAGTAGCAGAACAAGTAAAAAAAGAAAAAAATTCAGATATCAAGTATCATGTTGGTACTATGATTGAAATTCCAAGAGCTGCACTTCTTGCTGATGAGATTGCAGAGTCAGCTGAATTCTTCTCTTTTGGTACGAATGATTTAACACAAATGACATTTGGTTTTTCAAGAGATGATGCAGGTAAGTTCTTAGACTCTTATTATGCTAATAAGATTTATGAATCAGATCCATTTGCAAGGCTTGATCAAAAAGGTGTTGGGAAATTGGTAGAGATGGCTGTTAACTTGGGAAGAAAAACTAGACCTGATATTAAATTAGGTATTTGTGGAGAACATGGCGGAGATCCAGCAACTATTGATTTTTGTCATCGTGTAGGACTTTCTTATGTATCTTGTTCTCCATTTAGAGTACCAATTGCTAGACTTGCTGCTGCACAAGCTGCTATTAATAATAAATAATGATTTTATGAGATGTAGTTTTACATCTCTTTTTTTGTAAAGTCTTTCAACGGTAGTTTTTTAGTCCTTTTTTGGTTCTTTTTTTGAATCTTTTATTTAAGATAGGAAAAATATGGAAAAAATTGTCAATTAGTGGAAGTTTTGTTTATTGTTATAATTATTATAGTAAATTATATTTGAAACAAGGGTTATGTGAGGAGTGGTTTTATGAAATATTTAAAGATGACAGCAGTTACTTTTTTTGTTACTGCACTTTTTTGTACTATTTCAGTTTCGGCATCTCAGTATGGGATGGCTAATGTTAGTATTCCCAATTTGAAGCAGGTACAAACTGTTGCGAGAGATGATAAAGATAATTTTAGTCCACAAACATTTGATTTAGTTGCTTGTAGGGATAGTGTTACCGGTCAAGAGCTTGGAGCACAAGTTCAAACTTATTCTGTAAATTATGGTAGTTATACTAGTTTTGTAACAGCCAAAAAAGGTGGGAAAGTTACAATTTCTAGTTCTAAGCATACTAGCCCAGGAACCTATAAACTAAACGCAAAAGCTAATACTAGCTCTTTATTTAGTGCAAAGTTATTTGGAACTTGGGTATTAGACTAATATAATTATTTTATCCCTTGTTTCTTTATTGTTTGAGAGGTGTTTTATGAAACTGTTTTTTAAGCGGTATTGGTTAGTTGTTGTTGCAGTATTAATCTTCTTTCTTTCTATTGGTTATTCATTTTATCGATATTTTGATAAATATTATAATTATAGCCCTTTATATTATGAGGACTTAGAAAAATGTCTTCAACACTCTTCAGATAAGCAGTGTGCTAAAATGGGGCTTATGACGTTTGAAACTCAACTTTCGTTGGAAGAAAGTAGAGATTTATATTTTAAAATAATTAGTGATTATCAAATGCTTATTGGTATTTTGATGCCACTTCTTGTGACATTAATCGTCATTGGTTTATTTCATTCTGATTTTAGTAGTGGAAATATTAAAAATATTTTGATGAGGCAGTCTGTTAAAACATTTTATTTTAAAGGACAAAGAAAAGTATTTTTTTGTAATTTTATTTTTTTGATTGCTTTACCACTGATTTTTCTTGTCTGTTGTTTTATTACAGGATTTAATTTTCATTTATTAGATAGTGTAAAATTTGAGGCACAATATTTTGAATGGAATTATTATAATTTTGGCTTATATTTGGTAGTTCATAGTATTTTGCTTTATATTGTTGGAATACTATATAGTCAAATTACTTTATTTTTTATTCATAGGAGTAAGAATAAATTATTAACTATTATATTTTCATATCTTGCTTGTTTTTGTTATTTGGTTTTTTTGGAATTAGTTGTTTATGCTATTTTGTGTACTAATATTTTTCATTTGGAGAATGTGCATGCTTATTTTAATTTGTTGGCTGTATGGTGGTTAATTCCAGATGATACTAATTATGTTGTGTTGCTCATTTCTTATTTTTTACAAGCGTTTTTGTTTTTTATTATAAATAGTTTTGTATTTTGTTCTAAGGAAAGGATATTGATAAGAAATGAAGAAGAAGTTGGATAATTATATTATTGATACTATTACTAAAACTTCTAAATTTAAGATATTATTTATTTTATCTATATTTTTGGCTTTTTTTGGTGCCTATGGTTTAGGAGCTAATAATAAGGATTTTTTTGGTACTATTTTAATTAGTTTTTCTAGTGGATATTTTAATTTAGGATTCTTGTTATTATTATTTTTAAATACTATTCATTTTTGTTCATGGTTCAGTCACTATGACAGTTACATTATTCGTCTTAAAGATAAAAAAGACTATTTGAAGCAGATGCTTCGTCAGGGATTAAAGTTGAATCTTATTTGGATTTTTAGTTTTTTCTTTATTTATTTGATAATTTTATCTTTTACTAATTTTGGTTATTTTCAAGGAAATAAAATATTTTCTTATGAAATATCATCTTATATTTATGTTATTTTTTATTTGTTAAGATATTTTGGTTTTGCTTGTTTACTTTCTTTCTTTATTATTTGTTTTTATGTTTTTTTAGGGGAAAGAAAAACGATGATTTTATCTTTTATATTTTTTATTGGATATATTTTGACTCTTTTTTTAGATGTTGATTTTTCGAAAAATAATTTTAAAATTTTATTTTATAGTTATTATATGCTATATGATTATGGTAGTTTTTCTTTGGAAATATTTTATTCTGTTTTATATTTATTATTATTAGAATGCTTTCTTTATTTTCTTGTTTATATATTTATGAAAAAGAAAAGTAACTTTTTTTCATATATTATTAGACAGGATGGTAATTTTATTTTCAATAATAGGAAAATATATTTGTTGCTTTTTCTTTTTTTACCTAGTATTTTTATGATTGTAAACTTATTTTCAAACGTTACTGGTATTGATTTATATTTATATTCTTTGGGGTTAAAAGTTGATTTTGATCAGTTTGATTTTTTACAATATATTATCTATTATTACAATATTTTGATTTATTTATTGATGGGACTTTCTATCTTTTTGAAGGATTATAAAGGGAATTTGGAATATTTATTTTTAAGACATGATTTTAAAGAATTTTATTTACAAAAAAATACTTCTTTCTTATTTTATCATTTTATTTTGATGATTAGTCAGTATATATTTTTATTCATAATTTCTTTATTTAGTGGTAGAGTGTTTTTTAGTTTTGATTTGCTTTTTCTTTTTATATCTGAATATTTGTCTCTTTTGTTATTGCAGCAGATTACTTTGTTTGGATATTTTATTTCTTGCATTTTATCAAAATTAAAAGTTATTATTGGAATGGTGGCTATTTTATTGATATTTATTTTACCTAAAAATATTTTTAATATAAATATATTGTTGTTCTTTTTTATGATTTGCTTCATGATTGGGGTAAATACTTTAATTCATAAAAAGTACTATAGAAAAATTATTCAAGTTATGGGTGGTGTTTAGTATGAAAATAGAAATTAAAAATGTTACAAAAAAATTTAAGGACATTGCAGTTTTGGAGTCTGTTAGTATGACATTATGTGAGGGTAAAATTTATGGATTTGTTGGACATAATGGTTCTGGAAAGAGTGTTTTATTGAAAATTATTTGTGCATTTTATGAACCTACTAGTGGAGAGGTTTTATTTGATGGTATTAATGTAATTAAAGAAAATAGTTACCCTCCTGATACTAGAGCTTTGATTGAAAAACCTAATTTTTTGTCTGAATTAACGGGAAAAGAGAATTTGTTGCTACTTGCACAAGTGCAGAATAAAATAGGTGAGAAAGAAGTAGATGAAATTTTGGATGTTGTGGGATTACAAAAGGTAGCAAATAAGAAGTATCATCAATATTCTTTAGGGATGAAGCAAAAGTTAGGGATTGCTCAAGTGTTGATGGAAAATCCTAAAATTATGATATTTGATGAACCATTTAATGGTTTGGATGATGAAAGTGCTAAAAAAATTCGAAATATTTTATTACAAGAGAAAGAAAAAGGGAAAATTATAGTTTTAGCAACTCATATTAAAGAAGATGTAGATATTCTTTGTGATGAGATTTATAAGTTTAATGATGGAGTAGTAATAAAAGAAAATATAAAAAATTGAAGTCATAGTTTTTAGTTTTGATCCTCTTTGTAATATGTTTTGTCTTTAGAAAAAACTTATCTAATTTAGATAAGTTTTTATTAATACTATTTTATAACTTTAGAAATTGATAAAAATATTGTATAATAAGATAAGATATGAGATTTAAAAGGGTGATGAAATTTATGACTGATAATGATTTTGAACAATCAGGCGTTAAATTAAAGAAAAAGAGAAGATTTCGTAAATGGGTTTTGATTTTGATATTTATGTTTTCTTGTGTACTTTTTTTTGGTTCCGCTTTTCTTTTAGTTCGTTGGTATTTTGATAATAAAAAAATAGATGCTATAGAAGATAGTATTTCTACTATCTCAACAGTTAAGGAAAAAGATGACAATGAACATACAGAGTTAGTCAATCCTCCTAGCAATATGCCAGATGATGATTATTTTAAATATATTAAGATGAGTTTGTTAGAAGTTGATTTTCAGGAGTTGCTTAGAAAAAATAGTGATACTGTAGGTTTTATCAATGTTAAGGGAACAAATATTAATTATCCAATCGTACAAACTACTGATAATAAATACTATTTAACACATGCGTTTGATAAAAGTGCTAATGATGCTGGTTGGGTTTTTATGGATTATAGAAATGATCCAGTTAATTTTAATCAAAATACGATTATTTATGCACATAGCAGATATAATCAAACTATGTTTGGGAGTTTAAAAAATATTCTTAAGAGTTCTTGGTACACTAATAAAGATAACCATATTATTAGATTATCTACTCCGACAGAAAATACTATGTGGCAAGTTTTTAGCGTTTATACTATTGCTAAGGAAAGTTATTATATAACCCCATCTTTTAGTTCAGAAGAAGAGTATGGAGCATTTTTAAATACTTTGAAGAATAGAAGTGAAGTTAATTTTTCTGGTTTGGTAAATACAAATGATAAGATATTGACACTATCTACTTGTAAAGATAATTTTGGAAATCGTGTGGTGATGCATGCTAAATTAATTAAGAAAGAAATTAGGACTAATTAGTATAAAAAAGATATTGCTAATTGTCTTTTTTTTAGATACAATGTTTATGATAGGGTGTCCTTATCAAAAGATGGAGAGGAGAAAATATGAAAAAATTTAGAAAAATTGCGTTTTTGTTAGTTATTGGTCTTGGATTTTTTATGCCAATAGTTAATACTAATGCGAAAGAGAGCGTAAAAGTAGCTAATAAAGAAGAGCTAAAAGAAGCAGTTTTATCTGCCAGTAACGGAGATGTTATTGAGTTAACAGATAATATTAAATTGGATTCTCAGGATGATTCTATTGCGGTTAGTGGCAAAGAAATTACCATTGATGGTGCTGGGTTTACTATTACGGGTTGGAGAGATGATGAGATTGAAAAACCAAGTGGAAATCAATCTATAATTGTAGCTTTACAAACTGGTGCTGTTGTTCACCTAAAAAATGTTAAGTTAGTAGATTCACAAAAATATGGTGTACAAGCTTATGATGGTGGATATATTGATTTAGATAATGTAGAAATTAATAATTGTCGTTATGGAGCAGTTTTAGTAAATGCTGGGACTGTTGAAATTATTAATTTAAAATTAGGGTCTAATGGAGAGAGTGCAAACAATGGAATTGAAGTTTCTAAATCTGTAAATATAACTAATCCGGATAGTGTTCCAAGTATTGTTATGAATGGTACTATTACATCAGCTTTAAAAGATAATGTTATTCGTTTTGCAGATGATGATAATGATGCTACTACAGGATTTATTATTGAGAATAAAGAAACTAGTGTTGATAAAATATTAGTAAATGATAAAACTGTAGTTATTGCAGATAAGAATAATGAAATTAAATTTGTTAGTAATGAGTTAAAGGAAGGAACTGAAATCAAGGGTGATGATTATGTTCCAAACGATAGTGAGAATAACAATACAACACCAGAAGTTCCTGCTGGAGAAGATAATCCAGAAACATCTGATGCATTACTATTGATTATAATTACTTTAATTACTACTAGTGTAGTTGGTGGATTTACATTTAAAGCTTTAAAAAGTAGAGCCTAGTAGATGATTTAAATATTTTAGACTATTGATAATTAAATATTATTGATAGTCTTTTATTTTAGCTATATTTCTTTTTTTTATCGTTATGTTATAAAATTATTTTTATAATGGAAAAGTTTTTTTGTTTTTGTTATAATGGTTAATAGAATAACGAGGTGATTTGATGAAGGTAGTTTGTGTAGGTCATTCGACTTTTGATACAACTTTGCCTATGGATTTTTATCCAAATGAAAATTTAAAATATAGAATTAATAAACATATTGAATGTGGTGGTGGACCTGCTTCTAATGGTGCGTATTTACTTGCTAAGTGGGGGATGAATACGACTATGATGAGTGCTGTTGGTGATGATTATTATGGTAGTCAGATTATTCATGAATTTGAAAAAGTAAATGTTGATACACAATACATTGAAATACATCCCGGATATATGACGCCAAGTAGTTATATTATTGCCAATATGTCTAATGGTAGTAGAACAATTATTACTTCTAAAAAAGATCCTATTCGTAAATTAGATTATAGCGGAGATATTGAGGCGGATTTGATTTTGATAGATGGAGAACACCCAGAAACAGCTAAGAGGGTTTTGGAAGCTAATCCTAATGCAATTAGTGTGTTAGATGCGGGAAGACTTACGGATGATACAAAAATGTTAGGAAAATTAGTCACTTATGTAGTTTGTTCTAAGACTTTTGCTGAGGAATTTGCTGATTGCAAAATTGATGTTTCTAATCAAGAAAGCTTAATTTATTGTTATCAAAAATTAAAAGCTTATTTTAAAAATACAATTGTTATTACTTTGGAAGAAAATGGAAGTTTTACAATGTTGGAACAATACACTATAATTCCTAGTATTAAAGTTAAAGCTCTTGATTCGACAGGGGCTGGTGATATTTTTCATGGGGCTTTTACATATTTTATTGGTAATGGCTATTCTTTAGAAGATGCTATTCATTACGCATCTATTACTGGAGGAATTTCGGTTACTCGTATTGGGTCTAGATATTCTATTCCAGAGTTAGAAGAAGTGTTAGGTTATGATGAACTTATATAATAGTTATCCGGTGTTGGATTTACATGGATTTGATCGAGAGTATGCTAGAATTATGATTCATGATTTTATTTTGGACTGTTATAAAATGAAATGTGATAAAGCAATTATTATTCATGGAATAGGTACGGGTATACTTCGTAAAACAACGCAAGAAGTATTAAGAAAAAATAAATATATTGAGGAAGCAAAACTTGATATTTTTAATGCTGGGCAAACGCTTATTACTCTTAAGAAACTTTGATATTCTTGACTTTTTTTGACTTTTGTAGTATAATAGGCCATATATTTTTAGTAATGGGGTGGATTATTAGAGTGTATAATGAAGAATTAGGAAGAAAGGGTTTTCCTATTGGTGAGTGGTTATTAAAAATATTTTTAATAGTCATTTTTGCAGTTCTAATTGTTTATGTTTTTCCAGCTTTTTTGAAACATGGAGCTATTACTAATTATAGTGAGTGTAAAAATGGCACCTGTAGTGGTGATTTAAAATCACAGACTTTTGTTCATGATTTAATGAAAATTAAGAGTGATATTATTTCCATGTATACTGGGGAAAATTTACCAAAAGAAGACTATGGTTCTGTTATTACATCTTTTGCTGATTTAGAAAATATTAACTTTTTTCGTAGTAGTGGTTATAATTTAGATGAAAGTTATATAGAAATTACTAAAATGGAAAGTGATTATTTATTAAAAATTAGTATGAAAAAACAAGATGTTGAAGATTATATTTTACTAAATATTGGACATTATCCATATTGTAAAGATTATTTATGTGAAAAAAATATTTTATAATGTAGGGGGATTTTATGAAACGCAATAATGTGTTAAATATTGTACAAATAGGTGTTACTGATAAAGTTGGGAGTACTAGTACTAATTGGGATTTAGCATTTGTATTTTATGCTGATGGAACCGTTGGTATTAGAACGCTTGATGAGGCAAAAGAGATTGCTAAAGAAAATAATTTAAATATTCGAAAAGATGATGGTGAATCGTTAACTAATAATTATAAGAAATATAGGACTGTTCCTTATTTTAATCCATATGCTATTATACCGGTTGAAGAGAATGATAAAAAGCAAGAAAAAGAAAAGAAGCCAGTAAAAAACAAAGAACAAGAAGAAACTAAACAGGAAGAAAAGCAAAAGAAAAGAACAAAAAGAAAAAACAAGCAAATAAACAAAAAGAATAAACAAAAAGAAAGTGATGATTATTCTAATGGTAAAGATGGAAATATATTTGTAAGAGGTGTTAAAAAAGCTGCAACTTTTTTAGTATTTCCATTTGTGTTAGGATATGGTGGTATCGTTAAATTTTGTGATTGGGCTGATGAACATATTTTAAGTCATGTTAACAAATTTTTATCGAAAAGAGAACAAAAAAAGAAGCTTAAAAAGGAACGCAAAAAGAATATTAGAGAAAAAGTTAAACAAGCTTTTTCATTTGATGATGAAAGCTATAAAGAAGAAGGCTTATGGCGTGGTTCGTGGGGTAAGGCTAATCAAGCGGGCAGTGCTGCAACTATGAGGTTTGATAAACCAGTTCATAATGATACTGAAAATAAAACAGAAGCTACTTCTGATATTGATAATAAAGAAAATAAAGAATCTACTGGAACAGTGATTCCTGATACTGTTAAGCAACTTATAAATAAGATTAAAAATTTGAATGTACCACAAGAACAAAAAGAGAAGGTTGTTGATTCTATAGTAAGGTCTTTAGAAGCTGAGAATACTTCTACTAATCCTAAGACTTATCATAAGAAGTAATCATTGGTAAAAATAAGGGTATCCTTATTTTTTATTTGACAATTTTTTTGTTTTGTGGTATAATATGTTTACTTCAAAGATATAGGGGTTTAGGGAGGTTGAAATATATGGAGAAATCTTTTATATTTGAATATTTGGATGAGAATGATTTTAGAAAGAAAGAACGCTCTGTTAGAAAGTATAATATGCTTGCTTATAAGAAATTAACATTTTCTTATTATCCAGAACTTCGTAAGGGTAATTTTTTAGGAAAAGAAGTTTCTAAGAATGTTAAAGATAATACCGTTTCTTATGAATTAAAGTTACCTACTGATGACTTATTTGCTAAAGTGCATGGAGAAATTATGTTACATTATACGGTATATTTAGATAAGAATATCATTTTACTAACAAATATTACTCCAGAAGGTATTTTGGATGAAGGGCATAGAGCAGAACTTTCTACTTATAAAGGTGTTATGATTTCTAAAACTAATCCAGAAAAAGATATGTTTAAAATAAATTTACTTAATATGTTAGGTAAGTAATATCTAATAAAGTTTAAGATGATTTTTATCATCTTTTTTATTATTATATAATCGTTTTATTTGGAAAGGATTTAGTGATATGGAAAAAATAAGTTCTAGAGAAAGTTTAGATAAATACATGGAATTATTGGAGAATAGAATTGATGGAATCTTAAAATATATTCAGGATAATCCTAATAGTGATCCTAATGCTTTTGAAATGAATGATGTCATGTTTAATGTTGCTGATGTTGGTTATTTTGGACGTTTCTTTGAAGATGAACCATATGGTTTCTTACATGATGTTAAGTATAATCGATTAAGAGATAAATTTGGAAAAATGATGAGCCGTCGTCTTTCTCAGCTTGTATCTGAAGAACAAGGGTTACATTGTGATAAGTTATATGCTTATTTTGGGGAGTCAACTAGATGTATGGCTACATTAAATAGACTTAGTGATAAAAATAATGAAAGTGTTAAGAATTTATTTAATTCTATTTGTGGGGTTGATTTATATATTCACCAAAGAGTAAGAGAGTTAACTCGACAAAATAATATAGCAGAAGTTATTTATGATAATGATTATGAAAATACAAGTACTATTTTGAAGTATGAAGATTATAAGAAACTGGCTTCTACCGACATTAGGCCATACGGAATTAGAGACGATTTGATTGATAATTTATATAATGAAATCCAAGATAGTTATCAAAAGTCTTTAGTTGAAGTAAGAAGTATATCACAGGATAATAAAAAAAATGTAATTTATTTTTTTACTATTTCAAAAGTAGAAATAGTTTTTTATTCTAATTTTGACATAAAATATTCCTTCTGTTATAATATCTGGCGGAAGAGGTGAAAACATGAGTGCACAAAGAAAAATAGATTCTTTTGCCGAAAATTATACTATAGTTGAAAAATGTGATCAATGGTTGGAACAATTTGAGAATTCTTATAAGATTATGAACCGAGTTTGTTCTAGTAAGAAAGGAAATCGTTATTCTTTACAGTTAATTACTAAAGTTTCTAAAGATAAATGTGATGACGGAGAGGTTTATCATTTCTCACTTAACTTAGGTAGACGTTCCAAAGATTTGGTTATTGAAGGTCCAAGTATTTCTATACCAGTTGAATATGAAAATCTAGCTAGTTATCTGATGGCAAAGGTTGCAAAAGAGGTAATTAATAAAGAAAAAGATGAGAATTTTACTAATAGTTTTGTTGATAGTGGGGTAGCTCAAACAGAAAGACATCGTTTTTATGATTATCTTCCGGCGACTGTAATTTTAGATTTTCATGATATTTACTGTAATAATGATAATTCTAAATTATGGAATATAACAACAAATTCTGTTAAACATCTGAACTTAAATATTGAAGATAAATTTATTTTTAATTCTTTAAAAAGCAATGCTTTGGAAGAAATTTTTGATGATTCAATGATTGATTCTTCTCTTCAACATAGTAATACATCTTATCAGAAGGTATTAAATTTTGATGCTTGTAAGAAATCAAAAAGATAATTAACTCTTACTTGCATTTATTATTTTTTTATGCTACACTTATACTGTTCGTTTGAACTGATTAGTGTATGGCCTGTTGGTGAAGTGGCTTAACACACTGCCCTCTCAAGGCAGCATTCACGGATTCGAATTCCGTACAGGCTACCAATTAGATGTTAGAGAACTGTGTGACAGTTCTTTTTTTTTGAAATTTTTATAAAAATGTGGTATAATTAATTTACTTTTTATATTAGGAGGTAGCATTGGAGAATTTTGTTATTTCAATTATGAATCAGTTTGGATATTTTGGAATCTTTTTTTTGATTTTCATTGAAAATATTTTTCCGCCTATCCCATCTGAAGCAGTATTATTATTTGGTGGTTTTATGACTACTTATTCAGAACTTAATTTAGTTTTGATGGTATTTTTTGCAACACTTGGCTCTTTAGCGGGAGCTATTGTTTTATATTATATTGGTAAAATTCTTAATAAAAGGCGTTTAAAGAAACTTGTTTCTGGACGAGTTGGTAAAGTTTTGAGATTAAAAGAAAGTGATGTTGATAAAGCAGATTATTGGTTTGATACTCGTGGTAATAAAACAGTCTTTTTTTGTAGGTTTATTCCGGTGGTGCGTAGTTTGATTTCGATTCCAGCGGGTATGAGTGAGATGGTTATGAGTAAGTTTTTACTTTATACTATTTTAGGATCGTTTATTTGGAATACTATTTTACTATTTATTGGTAGTAAAGTTGGTGAGAACTGGCAAAAAATAGAAATACTTATGGGCAAGTATTCACATATTATACTAATTTTATTAATCGTAGCTTTTATTTTATTTATGATTTGGTATTTTAAAATTAAAAATAAGAATACAAGTAGATAGTTTTTGCAGTTTACTTGTTTTTTTTCTTTTGGTATAATATAGGTGCTCATTTATTATAGTATTGTAGGTGATAGAATGAAAAATTTAAGAATAATGAGTATTGATTTAACGATACCGAGGTTATCTTTATCTCGTGAGAAAAAAGGGGATGAGATTAAAAAATATATTTCTAAGGAAATGATGCAGGAATCAGATCTTCTTTCTGCTATCTTGCTACAAGGAGATGGATCTTATCAAGTAGCACAAGAGTTAAATTTTGGTGATTATCAATTAGTTACGGAAGAAGATAATGCGGCTATTTTAGTGCATAATAATCGGCAAATTGCTGGGTGGTTTTCTATTTCTGATATTGGCAGTGCAGTAGTTATTCCAGCTTATGGGGATTTTTTAACGCTATTTTCAGTGACTATGAAGAAGAAAAAAGATTTTGATCAGTTTGTTCAAGAATATAAAAAGTTTCAAGAATTTGATGCACCATGTTATACCAAATATCATGTTATTGGTGGTAAGTTTAGAACGTTAGAAGAACGAGATAAGTTTGCACAAGATTATGGGTTGATTGATTCTACTGCTACAGTGGGGATGAGTCATCCGGAAGTTTATGATGATCCTTATTCCATTTTAATTACGAATAATTTGGATAGTGAAGCATCACGTGAAGTTGGCCTTGTTAAGAAAAAAGTGGCTCTTCATTGTCCAGCTATTACGACAATAAAAGCAAATAAATAATGTAAATCAGTACTCAATGGTACTGATTTTTTTTAAATATCGTGTTGACAAATGACAGAGTGTCATATATAATTAACTACTGTATGACAAGTTGTCATATATAAGATAGTAATCGTGGTGGTGAGAAAAATGCCTAGTCAAACTTTTTTAAATCTGGATTCTAGTAAACAAAAAAAATTAATAGATGCTGCCATGCATGAATTTATGACTATTCCTTATACTGAAGTGTCTATTAATCAAATAATTGCTAATGCAGAAATTTCTAGAGGTAGTTTTTATACTTACTTTTTAGATAAAGATGATTTGTTTAGTTATTTACTGGAACTTAATAAAAAGATACTTCATCAAGTAACCAAGAGGGTATTTGTTTCTTGCCATGGAGATATGAGAGAGTCATTTCTTGTTTTATATGATACTTTGACAGAAAAGATTTTAAATCAAAACCTTTCTCGTTTTTTAAAGAATATATTTTTATATTTTAATATTTATAGGGAAAGATTTGTTCGACCAGGACATGCACTGTTTTTATATGTCAAGGATTCCATTAATATAGAATCTCTTATTTCTTCAGATTTAGAGTTTATTTTTCATTTGTTTATGCATAATTTATTCGTGAGTATTACAGAAGCAGTGAAAAGTAATAATGTTTTGGGAGTTCGAGAAGAATATAGACGTAAAATTGATATTTTATGTTATGGAATTTATAAGGAGGAAAAATAATGTTAAAGATTTTTAAGTATTTAAAAAGTTCAATCTTTTCTATTTTAGCGATTATTGGTTTGTTATTTGTACAGGCTTATTTAGATTTAACACTTCCTGATTATACTTCAAAAATTATTAATGTTGGAGTACAACAAGGTGGTATTGAAAATGCTGCTATTGAAAAGATTTCAGAAGAGTCTTTGAATAAATTAACTTTGTTTATGGATTCTGCTGATAAGGATTATATCTTACAAAATTATGAACCTAAAAGTAAATATAAAGGTAAAGTAATTTATGAACTTAATGAAGAGGCATCTATTGATAAGGTTAGTCGTATTTTTGCTAAACCGATGAGTATTGTGTCTTTTATTCAACAAGCAGATAAGTCTAAAGAGGGAATTGATTTTAATTTACCTCAAGGTGTAGATTTATATACTGCACTTAATTATATGAATACAGAACAAAAGACTGAGATGTTAAATGGTATCAATCAAAAAATGAAAGATGTGCCAGATATGATTATAGAACAAGCAGCGGTTAGTTATGTAAAGGATGAGTATAAAGCCATTGGAATTGATGTTGATCATATTCAAACAATGTATATTGTTAAAGTTGGTTTAATTATGATTGGTATTGCATTTGCTGCCATGGTTGATGGTATTTTAGTGGTATTCATTGGTTCTCGTATGGCTGCTAAACTTTCTAAGACTTTACGTGAAAAAGTATTTAGAAAAGTAGTAGGTTTTTCTAAGAATGAAATGAAAATGCTTGGACAATCATCATTAATTACTCGTACTACTAATGATGTACAGCAAGTACAAATGGTTATTGTTTTCTTATTAAGAGTAGTTTTTTATGCTCCAATTATTGGTATTGGTGGTGTTATTAAAGCGCTTAATACTAATGCATCTATGACTTATATTATTGGTGTTGCAGTTGCAGCTATTTTAGCAGTTGTTATCTTATTATTTGCAATAGCAATGCCTAAATTTAATAAAATTCAGAAGTTAATTGATAAATTAAATTTGGTTACTAGAGAAATATTATCTGGATTACCAGTTATTCGAGCTTTTTCTAATGAGAAGCATGAAGAAGAAAGATTTGAAGAAGCTAATAAACGTTTAACTAAAGTTAACTTATTTGTTAACCGTACTATGAGTTTTATGATGCCAGTTATGATGTTAATTATGAACTTTGTTTGCTTGGCTTTAGTATATAAAGGTGCTGTTGGTGTTGATCAAGGTAACATGCAAGTTGGTGATATTTTAGCCTATATTCAATACACAATGCAAATTATTATGGCCTTTTTAATGATTAGTATGATGTCTATTATGTTGCCTAGGGCTAATGTTTCTGCAAAAAGAATTACTGAAGTATTAGAAACTAAAGATACTATTAAAAATTCTAAAACTTTGGAAAAATTCTCAGCAAATAGTAAGGGCGTTGTAGAATTTAAAAATGTGTCTTTCCGTTACCCTGATGCTGATTATGATGTTATTACTGATGTTAATTTAGTTGCTGAACCTGGTAAGACAACAGCGTTTATTGGTTCCACCGGTTCGGGTAAATCTACTTTAATTAATTTAATTCCACGTTTTTATGATGTTACTAGTGGTGAATTATTAATAGATGGTCTTAACGTTAAGAGCGTTGATTTAAAAGAGTTACGTAATAGAATCGGATTTGTTCCTCAAAAAGGTGTATTGTTTACTGGAACTATTTCAGAAAATATTAAGTATGGTAACCCTAGTATTACTGATGAAAAAGTAAAACAAGCTCTTGATGTTGCACAAGCAACAGAGTTTGTATCTAAGTTAAAGGGAAAAGAAAATTATCAAATATCACAAGGTGGTACTAATGTATCTGGTGGTCAAAAACAAAGACTTTCTATTGCTAGAGCAATTGCTAAAGATCCAGATATTTATATTTTTGATGATTCATTTTCTGCACTTGACTTTAAGACTGATGCTAAGTTACGTGGTGAACTTGCTAAAATTACTAAAGATAAGACAGTTTTAATTGTCGCTCAAAGAATTTCTACCATTATGAATGCTGATCAAATTGTAGTATTACATGAAGGAAATGTTGTAGGAATTGGTAAACATAAGGACTTAATGAAAAATTGTCAAGTATATCAAGAAATCGCTTTATCACAATTAAGTAAGGAGGAGTTGGAAAATGCCTAAAATGGGACCAGTAGGTGGAGCACAAGGTGCTCCAGAGCAAGCAAAAGATTTTAAGAAAACTGTAAAAGAACTTCTATCTTATTTAAAGGATTATAAAGTAGGACTTGCTTTTGTGATTATATTTGCCATAGCTTCTACTATATTTACAATAATCGGACCTAAAATATTAGGTAATATTACTACTGAAATATTTAATGGTTTGATGGGAAAAATCAATAATACTGGTGGTATAGATTTTGTATTTATTGAACATACTGCTATAATACTTGTTATATTATATCTGATTAGTGCGCTATGCTCTGGTATTCAGGGAGTTATCATGAGTGGTATTTCTAATGATATTTCATTTAAATTAAGAAATAAACTAAGTGAAAAAATCAATAGGATTCCAATGAAATATTTTGATTCTAAAACTCATGGTGAAGTTTTATCTATTGTTACTAATGATATTGATACTTTATCGCAATGTTTAAATCAATCTATTACAACTATCATTACTTCTGTTGCTACTATTATTGGTATTATTATTATGATGGTTTCTATTAATATTCCAATGACTATTGCGGCAATACTTATTGTGCCACTTTGTATGTTAATTGTAAGTCGTGTTGTAAAAAAATCGCAAAAATACTTTGCTTTACAGCAAGAGTATTTAGGTCATATCAATGGACATGTTGAAGAAATTTATGGTGGACATGATGTTGTTAAAGCATTTAATGGTGAAGAGAAAGCTATCAAAGAGTTTAAGACTATTAATAAAACTTTATATAATAGTGCTTGGAAGAGTCAATTTTTATCGACTGCCATGCATCCAATTATGCAGTTTGTTGGTAATTTAGGGTATGTTGTTATTTCTATCTTAGGTGGATATATGGTTATTTTAGATAAGATTCAAGTTGGTGAAATTCAGTCATTTACACAATATGTTCGTAATTTTACACAACAAATCAATCAATTATCACAAGTTATGAGTAATGTACAATCAGCTGTTGCTGCTAGTGAACGTGTATTTGAGTTCTTGGCTATAGAAGAAGAGGTTGAATCTCCAGCTAATCCACTAAGTATTGAGGGATTAAAAGGAAATATTGAATTTCAAGATGTTCACTTTGGATATAATCCTAATAAGATCATTATTAAAGATTTTTCAGCTAAAGTTAAGGATGGACAAAAAATTGCTATTGTTGGTCCGACTGGAGCTGGTAAGACAACTATTGTTAAATTATTAATGCGTTTTTATGAATTAAATAGTGGTAAAATTTTAATTGATGGTAAAGATATGACACAATTTGATCGTCATGAAATCAGAAGTTTATTTGGTATGGTTTTACAAGATACGTGGTTATTTAATGGAACGATTAGAGACAATGTTCGTTATGGTAAATTAGAGGCTACGGATCAAGAGGTTAGAGAAGCTTGTAAAACAGCTAGTGTAGACCATTTTGTAAAAACATTACCTGATGGTTACGATATGATTTTAAATGAAGAAGCAGATAATATTTCTGGTGGTCAAAAACAATTATTAACTATTGCGAGAGTAATTCTTGCAGATCCTAAGATTTTAATTTTAGATGAGGCAACTTCTAGTGTTGATACTAGAACCGAAATTTTGATTCAACAGGCTATGGATAAGTTAATGGAAGGAAGAACATCATTTATTATTGCACATCGTTTATCTACAATTAAAAATGCTGATTTAATTTTAGTTATGAATGAAGGAGATATTGTAGAACAAGGAAACCATGAAGAATTGCTTAAGAAAAATGGTTTTTATGCTAACTTATATAACTCACAATTCGAAGTAGAAGAGGAATAATCCTCTTTTTTTATGTGTTTTTTTACTTTTTTATTGTGAGTTTTTTTATTTCGATATATAATGGTATATGATAGGGTGTGAAGTTAATGATAAGGTTTAAGAAACAGAGAACTAAAACGATTTTTTCGTTTGTTATGCTTACGGTAGGAGCAATCATTGCCGCTTATGCTTTAGAAAGCTTATTGATACCTAATACTATTTTAGATGGTGGAGTTACTGGCATTTCTATCATTATTTCAAAACTTTTTAAAATTCCAGTAAGTATATTAGTTTTACTTTTAAATATTCCATTTGTTTATGTCGGATATAAAAATTTAGGTAGAGGTTTTTTAATTCGAGCTGTTTATAGTATGGTACTGTTTTCAATTTTCTTATCTATTTTTCAATATTTTATTCCAATGACAGAGCAGATGCTTTTAGCAACTGTATTTGGTGGTAGTTTGCTTGGTATTGGAGTAGGATTGGTTATTCATTTTGGTGGGTGTATTGATGGTACCGAATCAGTAGCGTTAGTTATTAGCAAGAAAACAACTTTATCCGTTGGTCAGGTAGTTTTGATTTTTAACTTGGTGATTTATGGGGTCGCTGGATTTATTTTTGGCCTTGATAGAGCGATGTATTCGTTACTTACTTATTTTATTACTTTTAGAGTGATTGATTTTATTTCAGAGGGGTTTGAACAAGCAAAAGCGGCTCTTATTATTACTGAAAAAGGAACTGATATGGCTAAAGAAATATATAAACGTTTGGGTCGTACGGTTACTACTATTCGTGGTAAGGGCTTAATTAGTGGTGAAAAAGAGGTTTTGTATTGCGTTTTAACTAGATTAGAAATATATGAGTTGCGTCATATTGCTGATGAGATGGACGAGAGCGCATTTATTACTATTTTAGAGGTCTCTGATATTATCGGGCAGCATATCAAATCAACCCAACATATGCAACGAAAGAAAATCCGTTATTTAAGAAAGGAAGATTAATTATGAACCAAGAAAATGGACAAAAGACAGTTAATTCAACTTCTAATAATATGTTAGCAGGAAGCCCAGGAATTAAGATTGCGCCAGTGAGTAATCAACCGGTTGATGCTAGCAGTGCTGATCGAGGGAGTGTTTTTGCAACAAGTAATGTTAATAATAGTGCAAATACAAATTTAAACACTGTGTCAAGTACTACGATGTCTTCGGTAACTTCCACTACTGTTCAGCCACCTGTGGAGCCATCAACAACTCCGCCGTCTGCTGCTATTCCAATGGTTAATCATGTTTCTAAAAAGAAAAAATCAAAAGCAGGTGTGGTTATCTTTTTGTTGTTACTTATTATTGGTGGATTAGGATATTACATTTATAATGATTATATGAAAGATCAGGCTAGAGGTGAATGTAGTCCGTTAGTTGCTAGCAATAATGAACTTAGAGAACTTGATATTCATTCTTCTATTGTTCAGGAACTATATAGTAAAGTAAAAACATCTATTAGGGAGGATATTGCTTATCATAATTTTGATGATACCCTTAAGCTTTATTTAGCTTTTAGACAGATTCCTAATAGTGAAATTTATGATTCTAATTGTAATTTATTTAATGATACGACAATGACTAATTTTACATGTTCTAAAGCTGTTAATTTTGTACCTAAGGCATTTAAAGAGGAAACTTTACAAAAAGAAGTTAAAAAATTATTCGGAGAAAGTGTAGAAATTACTAATAAAGATATTACTTTAGGAAATAGTTGCTATGGAGGGTATCAATATATTGCAGACCGTGGTGAATATGTTCAGGGATATTGTGGGCAAATTCCAACAACAACTTATAGTGTTGATAAAGAATTGATTCGTGCTACTGTTCAGGGTGATACCATTACTTTGAAAGAAAAAGTGCGTTATTATAGTGCGCAAGGTATTGATAATCCAGAGTTGAAAAATGGGGTTTATGTTTATACTTTTAAGTTAGATAATAATTATCATTATGCTTATGTTAATAGAACAATTGAAGGAGCATAAAATAGACATTAGAATAGGTGATAAGAATGGAAATTATAAAAATTGTGACAGGAACTTTAGATGAGAATTGTTATATTCTAAAAGAAAATAATACTTGTTTAATAGTAGATCCAGGAGATGATTATTTAAAGATAAAAGAAGCGATGGGTGATGATAAGTTACTTGGAGTATTAATTACCCATTCACATTTTGATCATGTTGGAGCACTTCGTCATTTTTTGGGAAAAAGGAGTGTTAAAATATTTAAAAAAAGTAGTGTTTTAGAACAAGAATATAAAATAGGTAACTTTACTTTTAAGACAATTTATACGCCTGGGCATTCGAAAGATTCAGTGAGTTTTTATTTTGAAGAAGATAAAGCGATGTTTGTAGGAGATTTTATTTTTAAAGAAGCTATTGGAAGATGTGATTTACCAGGTGGCAGTGAAAAGGAAATGGAGGAAAGTTTAGAACTTATAAAAAAGTATCCAAAGGATATTACCCTTTATTCAGGTCATGGTGAAATTACAACCCTTGCTTTTGAGTTAGAAAACAACCCATATTTAAGATAGGAGATATTTATGTATATTGATGTTATTGTATTAGTAGTATTATTAATTTTAGTAGTGATGTTTTTTAAACGCTTTTCCTCTTTTGTTTTTGCTGTAGCAATTATAGATATTTTACTTCGAATTTTGACTTTTATTAAAAATAATATTGGTCTACCGGATGTTAGTGCATTAATTGGAAAATATATTCCAGTTAGTATTCCAGCTATTATTGATAAATACTGTGATGGTGTAGTGAATACTATTATACAGTGGGCGTTTGTTATTTTGATGTGTTTTTTCTTAGGATACATTATCAAAATATTTGCAAAGAAGAAAAAAATTTAATTTATACTTAAGAAATGACAAGTTTAGTCATTTCTTTTTTTTATACTAATAGTGGTGATAGGGATGAAAGTATATTTGGATTTAGTCTTTTTCATTAATTTGTTTTTTGATTTTTTGATTTTACTTACTACTAAGTTGGTTGTTAAAGAAGTAACTCCTTTTTGGAGAATAGTATTAGGTAGTGTTGTTGCTAGTGGATCTATTTTTCTTTTATTTCTATCGCTTTCTAGTTTTTGGTTATTTGTAGTTAAAGTTTTAATTAGTATTTTAATTATTTTAGTTACTTTTGGGAAAAAGAATTTTTTGACTGATTTTTTATATTTTTATTTAATTAGTATGATTTTGGGAGGATTCTTATATTTATTTGATATTAGTTTTACTTATAAAAATCAAGGCGTTATCTTTTTCAATCATGGACTTGGGCTTAATCTTTTAGCCTTATTATTACTTGCACCATTATTTTTATATTTTTATGTGAAAGAGTATAAAAAAACTAAGGCTATTAATTCAGTTATTCATTCTGTTGAGATTTATTTTAATGAGAAAGTTTATCATTTAAAGGGAATGCTTGATACTGGAAATCAGTTAAAAGATCCTTATACTGGTAAGTCGATAATTTTACTTAGTTCTAATGTTCCTATTATGTTTTCTAAATATTTTTATGTACCATATAAAGCTTTAAATACAGAAGGCATTATTCCTTGTGCTAAAGTGGATAGAGTTATTGTTGATGATCATATTTTTTCTAAGTGTCTAGTAGGGAAAAGTAAAACAGAGTTTTTATTAGGGGGCGTTGATTGTATATTACCTAATCAATTTAAGGAGGATTTATGAAAAAAATTATTTTATGGTTTAAACAATTGTTTTCACGGGTTTATAGTGTTTTTTATGTAGGGGCTACTGATATGCTTCCCGAACCTTTATCCAAGGAGATGGAAGAAATTTTAATAGAAAAGATGCAACTTGGCGATATGGAAGCGAAAGATAAGTTAATTGAACATAATTTAAGATTGGTTGTTTTTTTAGCTAAAAAGTATGAAAATACAGGCGTTGATTTAGAAGATTTAGTTAGTATTGGAACGATTGGTTTAATTAAGGGAATTCAAACCTTTCAAAGTGGTAAAAATATAAAATTAGCAACTTATGCTTCTCGGTGTATTGATAATGAAATTTTAATGCATCTTAGAAAGAATAAAAAAACTAAAACAGAAGTTAGTATTGATGCTTCACTTTCTTTTGATGGTGAGGGTAATGAATTACATTTGGAGGATGTCTTGGGAACTGATGCTGATATAGTTACTAGAGAAATAGAGGAAGAAAATGATAAGAGAGTCATGTTGGAAGAAGTCTTAAAATTAAAACCAAGAGATAGAGATATTATTGTTTTAAGATATGGACTTTTAGGAGAGGATGAACTTACACAAAAAGAAGTAGCGGAGCGGCTTGGTATTTCACAGTCTTATATTTCTAGAATTGAAAAGAAAGTGATTAAAAGGCTTAGGGCTGTTGTCAGTAATTTTTAGATATTCGTTTACATCGATTTTTCTTTATGCTATACTTTAAGTAGATAAAGATAAGGTGAGAGTAAACGTGATAAATATAAACATTCAATATTTGGGAGCTTATTTTTAATATGTGTCGGTTAGGATTTATATATAGTACAGTTCAAGCTGGTAAGAGCATGCGAGCAATGTTTTTGAAGAAGAGACTTTTAAAGTATCGGTTTTCTACTTTGCTGATGGCTCCAACCATTACACATGGTAGTGATATTGCTTTGTATGACTATTTGGTAGGAAAAGATGAAAATATATTTTTAACAATAAAAAAACAGTTTTCTAAGGTACGATTATTAGTAATCGATGATGCTCATTTACTTAATGAGATACAAATTGATCAGTTATTACAAGTTGTTGTTAATTTGGATATCGCTGTTATTTGTTTTGGCCTTAGAACAGATTTTAGAACTAGTGGTTTTTCCGGAGCTAGAAGATTGTTGGAATTAGCTCAAGTTATTGAAGAAGTGCCGACTTATTGTTCTTGTGGTAGAAAAGCGTTATTTAGTGTTAGAAAAGAAAATGGGAAAACAACGTTTTGTGGTGATAAGATTTTAAAAGAACAAAACGTTAGCTATGAAGCTTTGTGTCCAACCTGTTATTATCGGAAATTAATTCAATATAAGAAATTAAAAGAAAGTGGAAGATTATAAAAGATTAGAATTTGCTTCTAATCTTTTTCTATATAGCTTTCAGTTAAAATGTTTACTTTTTTATCTAATATCAAGGGATGATCTTTTGGTAATATTACTTTATAAGTAATATTTTCTAAATAGCTTTTTTCTAAAATGTTTTTGTTAGTTAACTGGTAGATGATTTCATTTTCTTTAGAGTATGGGAAAGTTATCGTGCCAATATAGGCAGTTATTAATTCAATTTTTTGAGATATATCTAAAGCTTCTTTTACCGATTTGGCATAGGCTCTAATTAGACCACCAGCACCTAATTTAATACCACCAAAATAACGAATGGTGACTGCTAAAACATTAGTTATATTTTCTTTATCCAAAATATTTAGCATTGGCATACCAGCAGTACCACTTGGTTCTTTATCATCACTAGCTTTTTTTATTTGATTCTTTAGTTTATATGCATAGCAGTAGTGTGTTGCTTTAGGGTAATTTTTTTTAATTTCTTTTAGATAATTATCGACTTCATCTTTATTTGTGATTTTTATTAATAAAGTAATAAATCTAGAGTTTTTAATGATTAATTCGTTTTTTTCATTTTTTGCAATTGTATACATGTCATTCACCGCTTTTATTATAGCAAATTTATTTAGTTTTTTCATTTTTATTTTTGTTTAGTTATGATATACTATTATTAGTATTAAAATATAGTGAGAGGGTTGATTTATGTTTCGTAAAAAAAAGGATAAAGAAATAGATTATAGTAGTTTAAATGATATTTTGTTTACGGGTAAAAAGCTGATTCATATTGGTTATATTATGGCTATTATAGCATTGGTTTTACTTGGTACATATTTGGTGAAAGAGTGGCATGCCTTACAGTTTGTTGGGGAATTTTTACTTGTTATTTCTCCGATTTTTATTGGAATTATTATTGCATGGCTTTTAGATCCTTTAGTTAAGTGGTTACAAGGTAAGAAAATTCCTAGAATTTTAGCTTGCATTTTGGTATATTTGTTATTTATTGCTTTATTAATTTTGATTATTGCATTAGTGGTACCAACTATGGGTAGTCAAATTCGTGAATTTATTGGAAGTATTCCTTCGTTAGTACAAGATTTTAAGGAATTTATTAATAATTTGGTTATTAATTTAAGTCATACATTTGATTATGATTTTACAGATATTAAAAATCAGCTATATCATACTATTGAGAATTTTGGAGTTGGCTTATCTACTAAGATTCCAGATATGGCAATTGGAGTAGCTTCTTCTATTATTAGTGGTGGTATTTCTTTCTTTTTAGGACTTATGATTGGTTTTTATATGTTATTTGATTTTGACAAACTAAATCGTGGGTTTATATCGATTCTTCCAAAAAGATTTAGAAAAAATGCGACGGAACTTATTGTAAGATTAAATGATTCTTTGAGAAGCTATGTACAAGGGTTATTACTAGTAATGGCTTTGGTATTTATTACACAAGGAATTGGACTTACCTTGAGTGGGATTCAAGCTCCTTTAGTGTTTGCCTTTTTTTGTGCTCTTACTGATATTATTCCTTATTTTGGTCCGTATATCGGAGCGATTCCAATTGTATTAGTTGGTTTTGCTATGTCACCAATCGTTGGTATTTGTTGTGTTATTTCTATTATTGTAGTACAACTTTTAGAAAACAATTTCTATCAACCACTTATTATGGGACATACAATGAAATTACATCCAGTAACAATTATGCTTGGACTATTGATTTTCCAACATTTCTTTGGTATTATAGGTATGATTGTTGCAACTCCTGTTATTGCAGCAGGAAAAATTATTCTTACTTTCATTAATGAGAAATTGGATGTAGTAGGAAGAATCAAAGAAGAATTATAATTATAAAGCGTTGAATAAAGATAAGTATTAAAGTATAGTTTGATTTAGAGAATTCGTGGTTGGTGAAAACGAAGCGACTATCTTTAAGAAGCTCCTTTATGAGCTTTATCGGCCGTGCCGTTATATTTAATTAAGACCAAGTTAGGATGGTACCGGACATTTGTCCTCCTAATTATTGGTCTTTTATTCGTTTTAAGGAGGATATATGAAGATATTTTTATTAGCAGGAAAAGCAGGGAGCGGTAAAGACTTGATGGGTAAATATATGAAATCACGATATGATTTTGCAGGGCGTAATGCGTGTATTTTGCATATTACTACACCACTTTATGAATATGCTAAGAACTATTTTAGTTGGAATGGCAATATGGCAGATAAACCTAGGGAGTTTTTACAAGAGATGGGTATTGAAGTTATTCAACAAAAACTTGGTAAGAAATATTTCTTAATAGATCGTCTTTGTGAAGACATCGATATTTTGAAAAATTTTTTTGATGTTTTTATTATTGCTGATGGTAGACTTATAGCAGAATTTGAGGAGTTAAAGAGGAGGTTTCCTAATTTAAAGATTGTTCATATTATTAGAGAAAATTATGATAATGAATTAACTGATCGTGAAAAGAGTCATATAACAGAAACAGAAATGGAGCAATATAAAGATTATGATTATATAGTGAGAAATACATCTAAAGAAAGATTGTATTCGGAGGCTGATAAAATTATTGGTGTAGAAGAAGCAAGGGAAGGTGAGATTATATGAATCAACTAATTGCTATTGTAGGAATGAGCGGTAGTGGTAAAAGCATTGCAACAGATTATTTGGAACAGTCTGGTTGGACTAAGTTATACTTTGGTGGAATTACCTATAAGCTGATGGAAGAAGCTGGGGTTTTTCGAACTGCTGATGGGAAAAGTGAAAAAGAGTTCCGTGAAAAATTAAGACGAGAACATGGACCAGAATGTTATGCTAAATTTTTAGAGCCAGAAATTAAGCAGGCTTTGACAACTAATAATGTAGTTTTGGATGGACTTTATTCTTGGTATGAATATAAATATTTAATTGAACGTTTTCCTAATTTAAAACTAATTTGTGTGGTTGTTGATAAGAAATTGAGATACAGTAGAGTTGGTAGTAGAGAAAATAGGCCATTTGCTCAGGAGGATATTATTTATCGTGATCTTACTGAAATTGAAAATTTGGCCAAAGGTGGACCTATTGCCTATGCGGATTACTATTTATTTAATAACGGAAGTCTAGATGATTATCAGAGCAGACTTTTAGAAATTTTAGATGATATTAATAAACAAGAAGGAGAGTAAAAAATGAAATATATGAGTCATGTAGAGATTCGAGATACTTGGTTTCGATTCTTTCAAGAAAAAGGACATAAAAAAGTGGAAAGTGCACCATTAATTCCAATTAATGATGATAGTCTGTTATGGATTAACGCTGGGGTTACACCTTTAAAGAAATATTTTGATGGACGGGAAGTACCAGAATGCCGAAGGTTAGTAAATATTCAGAAATGTATCCGTACTAATGATATTGAAAATGTAGGAATTACTAAGCGACATCAAACATTTTTTGAAATGATGGGAAACTTTTCAGTTGGAGATTATTTTAAAAGTGAAGCTATTGAATTTGCTTTTGAATTATTAACTGGTGAGAACTGGTTTGGTATTCCGAAGGAGTTATTATATGTGACAGTTTATCCTGATGATCAAGAGGCTTATCAAAAATGGGTTGAAGTTGGTTTTTTGGAAGATCATATTATTAAGTTAGAAGAGAATTTTTGGGAAATTGGTGAAGGCCCTTGTGGACCTGATTCTGAGATTTTTTTTGATAGAGGAGAAAAATATGATTTAAATCATGATGCTCTTACTAAGTTTAAAAATGATGAAGAACAGGAACGTTATGTAGAAATTTGGAACAATGTATTTAGTCAATTTAATGCTAAAGAAGGAGTGCCTCGTACTGCTTATAAAGAACTTCCTAGTAAGAATATAGATACTGGAGCAGGGCTTGAACGTTGGTGTTGTGTTTTTCAAGATGTTGATAGTAATTTTGAGACAGATTTATTTCAACCTATTATAAAACATATTGAACAGTTGGTAGGATTTAGTTATGAAGGTCAAAAAGAGTTTAAAATCATTGCAGATCATATTAGGGCAATTACTTTTGCTCTAGCGGATGGAGCTTATTTTGATAATAATGGTCGTGGTTATGTTCTTCGTCGTTTATTACGTCGCAGTGTTAGATTCGGTAAGAATTTAGGTTTGGAAGGGCCTTTCTTATATAAATTAGTTTCAGAAGTAGTTGAGACGATGAAAGATGCTTATCCTTATTTAACAGAAAAATGGGCTGTTGTTGAAACTCTTGTTTTGGAAGAAGAAAAATTATTTTTAAAAACTTTAGAAGCTGGTGAGCGCCGATTAAAAGAATTAGTGCATGACTCTATGGATGGAACTATTAGTGGAGAAGATGCTTTTAAGTTGTATGATACCTATGGTTTTCCGTTTGAACTTACTTTGGAATATTTAAATGAACTTGGATTTACAGTATCTAAAGAAGAATTTGATAAATATATGAATATTCAAAAGGAACTTGCTAAAAAGAATTCTAAAAATAAATCAGCCATGGCTAGTCAAAAGAAAGTATTATTAGATTTTAAGGAAAATAGTCAATTTGTATATGGAATTTATCGTTTAAAAACTAATGTTTTAGCCATATTTTCTAAAGATAGTATTGTAGATAAGATTGATCATGATTGTTATATTGCATTGAAAAGAACTTGTTGTTATGCTGAAGCTGGTGGTCAAGTTAGTGATACTGGTATGATTATTGGTAAAAACTTTAAAGCAAGACTTCTTGATGTATTTAAGGCACCTAATGGTCAACACATTCATAAAGTTAAATTGTTGGATGGCTATATTTCTTATAATGATGAATGTGAAATTATCTTAGATAAAGATCGTCGTAAGAGAACAGAAGCAAACCATTCTAGTGTTCATATGTTGCAATATGCTTTGCAACAATGCGTTTCATCACAAATTCGTCAAGCTGGAAGCTATGTAGATGGTGATAAGTTACGTTTTGATTTTACTTATTCTGGAAAGATGACTGATGATAAAATTATAGAGGTAGAAAATTTTGTTAATGATATGATTAATAAACAAATTATTATTTCTACTGAAGTAATGCCAATTGATAAGGCAAAGCAAATTGGAGCGATGGCTTTATTTAATGAAAAGTACGGAGATATTGTCAGGGTTGTAAAAATTGGTAAATCTATTGAGCTTTGTGGTGGTACTCATGCAACTAATACTAAGGATATTTTACGTTTTGCAATTTCATCTTATGAATCTAAAGGAAGTAATTTATATCGAATTGAAGCTGTAACTGGATTAAAAATAGAAGATAGTTTATTTGATATTATTAAACCTTATAATGATGAAATGATTAAATTATTAATGAAAGCTAAAGAAATACTTGATGAAGCCAAGGAAATGGGGATTAAGTTAGATTTTGATGTTGAAATTGATAATAGTAAACCAACATCTTATAAAGATATCATTTTTAATCGTAATGAGTTACAATATATTCAACAAGAAGTAAGAGATTTAGAAAAGAAATATATTACAAAAAGAGAACAACAGGTACTTGCTAATTTAGATATATATCGTGAACGTATTAGAGATTATAATGGTACATTTGGTCTTTTAATGACAGTTTGTAATAAAGATATTAATTTATTGAAAACTGTTGCAGATGCAATGATAGAAGAGATGGGTACTGGTTTTGTGTTTTTTGCTAATGTAAAAGATGATGGTAGTGTTAATTTCTTATCACGTAGTAATTGTCATGCTAATAGTGGACTTATTGTTAAAGATGCAGCTATTTCTTCTTTAGGTAATGGAGGAGGAAGTCCAACTTTTGCTCAAGGTGGAGGAAAAACTAAAGAATTTTTGCCTAAAATTTATACACATATTGAGAAAGTGTTAAAAAATGAAGCATAATTACTTGTTGGAAAGTGAAGATAGTTATTTAGTCTCTCTGAAGATAGCAGAATTGATCGATAAATGCTATTTTAAAGATGTTCCTATTCATTCTTATGATATGGAGGAAGTTTCTTTATCTAATGCTTTGGAAGATTTAGATACTTATGGATTGTTCTCAGAGAAAAAAGTTATTGTAATTTCTAATGTTGAAGCTTTAACTACTGAAGGTAATGAAAAAGATATCGAACATTTTTTGAAATATTTTAAAGCTTCTTTAGATACTATTTTAGTTATTGTAACAGCTAAAAAATTAAATAATACTAGGAAAATTACTAAAGAGTTAAAAAAGAATTTAGATTATATTAATCTTACTACTAATGCAGAAGATTTTGTAAAAAAAGAATTACAAGGATATACATTAGAAACTGGGGTTGTTAGGGCTCTTGTTAGTTATACTTTGGAGGATATTGGTAGACTTCATCAAGAATGTGAGAAGTTGAAATTATACCGAATAGATACTAAGAAGATTTCTCTTTCAGATGTAGATGAGTTAGTTGTTAAAAAGTTAGGAGACTCTAGGGATTTAACATTTGAGTTTGTTAGAACACTTGCTTCTAAAGATAAGAAAAAGTCTTTAAGTAAATATCAGGAGTTATTGTCATATGCGGTTGAACCTCTTTCTTTAATTGGGCTTTTAGCAAGTCAATTCTTAATTATGTATCAAGTAAAAATATTAGAGAAAAGAGGACTTTCTAATAATGAGATTGCTTCTATGCTAGGAGAAAAACCTTATCGTATTCAAAAGACTAGAGAACTTACTAATTATTATAGTGAGCAAGAACTTAGAATCATATTAAGAAAGCTTGCGGATATGGATTTAAAGATTAAGACTACTGATGTAGATGGTAATTTTTTGATAGAATTATTTATTTTAGAATGTGTATAGTATGTTAGTTCATTTAGCAATATATGTTGTAAATGAACTTTTTGTTTGTGGAAAAATATGACATATTTATAATTTTTCCTCTGTTTTCAATTTATATTATACTGTATTTTTATGGTGTCTATCATTATAGTTTTTTATTATTTTCTTGTAAAATCAATTAATTATTATGTAAAAAAGTCAAGGTTTATTTTCCTTGACTTTTTAGTTTTTCTAGACGTTCATAAACTTCTTTGATATTTTTTTCATATCCTATATCTTTAGGATGATAATATTTTTTGTTTTTTAATTTATCAGGTAAATATTGTTGAATTACATAGGCACCTTTATAATCATGTGGATATTTATAGTTTAAAGCATTGGTTTTTATATGTTTGGGTATTGTTCCTACATTTCCTGTTTCAATATCTTTTATAGCTTCATCAAATGCAATATGAGCAGTATTACTTTTAGGTGATAGGGCCATTTCTGTTACAATCGTTCCTAAAGGAATTCTGGCTTCTGGTAGACCAACTCTTTCTGCGGCATTAATTGCGGCATCTAATCTGGGTCCGATAGCAGGATTTGCCAGTCCTATATCTTCATAGGCTATAACAGATAAACGTCTATAAATAGAGTCTAAATCACCTTCTACAGTTAATCTAGCTAGGTAATGAAGAGCAGCATCGACATCACTACCGCGAATTGATTTTTGTAAACCTGATAAAACATCGTAGTGACCTTCACCGTTTTTATCAGAGAAAAAAACTGGTTTATTATTTATCTTTTTTATCTTTTCTTCTGTAAGTTTTTTATCTTTTGTAGAATAAAAAGCAATTTCTAATAAGTTATAAGCGTATCTTAGGTCATTCCCAGCTAATTTAGCGATTAATTCAATACTTTTATCATCTATTTCAATTCCGGCTAAATCAGGGTGATTTATAGCTTTTTTTAGACCTTGGATAATAGTGTTAGTACTTAATTCATGTAATTCAAATAATTGACATCTACTCCTGATAGCAGGATTAATAGCATGATATGGATTAGATGTAGTCATACCAATTAGAGTTACTAGTCCGCTTTCTAGTTGTGGTAATAAAATATCTTGTTTATCTTTATTTAAACGATGAATTTCATCCATGATTAAGACAATACCATCATACATTTTAGCTTCTTCTATAACGATGTCTAAATCTTTTTTGGTGTTAATGGTGGCATTTAAAAAGCGAAATCTAACATTTAAATCTTTTACAATGGCATTAGCTATGGAAGTTTTTCCTATTCCAGGTTTACCATACAATATCATTGAAAATAGTTTTTTGTTTTCAACTAAGTTAGTTAAAATCTTACCATCACCGATTAAATGATCTTGTCCTATTACTTCTGTTAGGGTAGTAGGAGCAAGTTTTAGTGCTAGTGGTTTTTCCATATTTATCCCTTTCTTATATGAATTTTTCTATTATATATAAAATATGCTTTAAAATTCAATCTTTATAGTTTTCTCTTGCGTTAATATTATATAATATTTTTTAAGAATTTTCAATTTTTGGGTAGTTAGTTGTATTTTAATTTGTTTTATTTTATACTTATTATGGTGATAGGAATGAAACTTGAAAACGCAATGATAGATTTTATTCAATACTGTTTATTTGAAAAAGGTCTTACTGATAGAACTACAAAGTCTTACCAAAATGATTTGATGGTTTATATAGACTTTTTAATGGAGCGTGGTATTTTTACTGTTAAAGATATTACAAGTGATGACGTAAAAAACTTTTTAAAGATGAGAAGTAAAAGTGAAAGTACAAGTACGGTTGCTCATAACTTAACGGTTATAAAGAATTTTCATAAGTATTTATTGAAGGAAGATATTGTAAAAGAGGATGTATCTTTATTTATTTCTAGACCAAAACTACAAAAAAAGTTACCTAGAGCATTAAGTGTTGAAGAAGTTGATATGCTATTAGATATTCCTTTAGTTACACCATTTGACTATCGTAATAAAGCTATGTTAGAATTGATGTATGGTGCAGGACTGAGAGTAAGTGAGACTGTATCTTTAACTATTAACCAAGTCGATTTAGAACACGGTTTATTAAGGATTATGGGAAAAGGACGTAAGGAAAGGGAAATTCCTATTGGTGAGTATGGAATTTATTATTTGAAACTTTACTTAGAACAAAGACATTTTCTTATAAAAAAAGGAAAACAGGTTGATGCTTTATTTTTAAATAATCATGGTAAACAGATTACTAGACAAGGTTTTTTTAAAATATTAAAGAGTTTATTGATTGAAAAAGGCTTAAATCCAGATTTATCACCTCATACTTTGAGGCATAGCTTTGCAACTCATTTATTAAGTCGTGGGGCGGATTTAAGAAGTATTCAAGAGATGCTAGGACATTCTGATATTTCTACGACTAAAATTTATACACACGTAAGTGATGAAAAGGTTGAAGCAGATTACAAGAAATATCATCCTAGAGAACATAAAGGAGATAACGAAAATGAAATTTAAAAGAGTTTTTTTAATGGTGCTTGATTCGCTTGGTGTTGGCGAAACTGTTGATGCCATTAACTATGGAGATAGTGGTGCTAATACACTAGGACACATTAAAGAAAAGTGCGATTTATTTATACCTAATCTTAAGAAAATAGGTTTTTTAGATACTTTAAATATGAGTGAAAATAAAGAAGTTGATGCTTATTATACTATTGCAAAACCTATCAATGCTGGTAAAGACAGTTTAAATGGTCATTATGAGATGATGGGTATAAAAAATGATATTCCTTTTAAAACATTCAATGAAGGATTTACCTTTGATATATTAAATGGAATTGAAGAGGTTACTGGACGAAGGGTCATTGGGAATAAATGCTGTCAAGATGATTCTATCATTCAAGAACTTGGTGAAAGAGAGCAAAATTATGGAGCTTTAATTATTTATACTTCGGCTGATTCTGATTTACAAGTGGCAGCTCATGAGGATTGTATTCCTATTGCTACTTTATATCAATATTGTGAACGTATTAGAGCTTTGACATTGAGAGAAGAGTGGAGGGTAGGGCGCGTAATTGCTAGACCTTTTACTGGTACACCTGGACATTATAAGTTTATTCATAGTGGTAGACGAGATTACTCAGTAAAACCACCACAGAAAAGTGTTTTAGATAGTTTGGCTGATGCTCATTTTAATGTTATTGGAATTGGTAAAGTTAACGATATATTTGATGGCCAAGGAATTAATAAAATGATGAAAGCAAATAATAATACTGAAGCTATTAATAAATTTACTGATATCATTGATAAGAATTTTACGGGGCTTTGTATGGTTAATTTATCTGATTTTGATGGATTGTACGGTCATACTAGAGACGCTGAGGGGTATGGAAGAGCAATTGAAGAGCTAGACGTTGAAATACCTATTATTTTAAATAAATTAGATACAGGTGATTTGTTAATTATTACTGCAGATCATGGTAATGATCCAACATTTTCTGGGGCTGATCATACTAGAGAAAATGTTCCTGTTATTATTTATAGTCGCGATTTCTTAGAACCAAAGCGTTTAGAAGCTTTTGATACGTTTGCGGATATTGGAGCAACTATTGCTGATAATTTTGGTGTTGTAATGCCATCTATTGGTAAAAGTATTTTAGATGAATTAAAATAGGAGAGAGAGAACCATATAAAAAAGATACCTCAAAATTTGGTATCTTTTTTTTGCTGGTAGTAAGCCCCCTACTTATTCTTCTTCAGTTTCGAAGCTTTCGCAGACCGTTTCGCCTGTTTCTTTACAACAATCATTATCGCATGTACAACTTATTTTAACTTCATCTAAACTACAACATGCATTATTACAATCATTATGAATGCATGTTGCAACATCGCATTTAATGATTCCTTTTTTCATAATTAATTACCTCCTAATTATAGTATTAAATATTTTATTAAATTTATACACAAAATGTGTTATAAAATGAATTGAGGTCGATAATTACCCATCTTTTTTATTCTCGATTGATTTTAGAGTACTTCCCCTATTTTTAATATAAGGAAAGAGAGGAGTAGTTAGAAGTTAATGAAGTAAATATGCTATGATTATTGATTAATTAATAAATGAATAAATAGATGAATAGATGAATGATTATTTATTTAATTTAAAGTGTGTTTATGTAAATCATAAATATAATATTTAGATAAATTGTATTATTATGGATTAATAAAAATAACTTGGTATAATAATTTATATAATTAGTATTAACAATATGTTTAATTAATATAAGAAATAAATAATCTAATAAATAATATTTAATTAAAATCAGAAAGTATATTGTATATGGATATTTAGTCTTATTTAACTTCCTATAATTGATATTATGTTAACTTCTTGTTTTGTTTTAAATCTTCTACTACGAATATAAGTACTTAAAAAAATAGTTTCATTTCTAGCGACATCCCACATATTATATAAATCATTGTCAAGAAGAATATCCATTAAATCACTATATTCAGTAATATGCTCATTCATAACTAGTTTTTGAATTTCAACCATAAGTTTTGATTTTTCAGTATAAGTTAAAGAATTAACTTTATTAGTATCAAAACCATTAATAAAAGTTCTGTCTCTATCATCATATTGATATTTTTCAGGATTATCTTGATGTATATGATAACGATACATTCCTTGCATACTTTCTAATTTAATTGGAATTGTAGCATTAACTAAATCACAAACTAATTCTTTAACACTTTTTTGTGTAGTACTGTTCTCATAATAACAAATTACATGATAATGAGGTTTCTTCACCTCCCCTGTCGGATTTAAGTCCTTATCATGTAATGGACTTATAGCAAATGGCAAACCTGTCATTTGTAATCTATCAAACCAATCTTCTGGCATACTTTCAGGATACATAACGAAAGCCCAGTTTCTACCTTTTAAACTCATATATTTAACCAAGCCTTTCGAAAATAAATACGAAAATAACAATTACTATATTTTTTTAAAGTTCTAACTTTATTTAAAGCTTTTCTTTTAGATTTATATAGATCTTCAAGAGAAAAGCTATCTCCACATGCTTTTACAACCATATAAATATACATAAAAAACCTCCAATTTTGTCACGCGTCACACAGACCCCATAGGGGGGTGTCGTAGTACCCCCCCTACTCGTCTTCGAAATTTCGTGGGGCTACGAAACCGCCCCACACCCTGTTTGACTTGAAATAAAACTTTGAATTAAAATTCAAAATTTTATTCCAAGTTTAACTTTTCTTCTCAGGAACTAAGTTTAACTATTTTCAAATTCATATTAGTATCATGTTTTAATTGTTGATACTTCAATAAACATTTACCAAAGCTTTTAAATGTTCCATTTCTCAGCGTCATTAAATTGTTTAATGAGAATACCTAAACCAAAAAAATTAATCATTCTACAATTTATTTGATATCTACAATAACGACGTAAGGTCATATCTATTTCTAACCATTCTTGAGCAGTAGTAATAAAAATTATTTGTCTTTTTCTCATTTGAGATAAGAAGTCTAATACTTCATTAACTTCTTTTTTTGATAATCGAGAAGAATTTTTTTTAGAAAGAATAGTAAAAATTTCATCAAAAAAGATAATACAATCATGTTCTTTTCTTAACGCTAGCAGTCCGTCGATACCGCTTATAGCGGTATAATCGACTCCCTTTAGCGACTTCAAATTTGCATATATTTTTTTATCTGTATGTTTTAACAGGAACTCAACTACCGAATAAGTCTTACCTTGTCCTTGTTTCCCACAGTAACAATATACTCCAAATTTTCCACGTTTCGGAGCAAATCCTCTTCTTAAAAATGTTTTAAATTTTATTCGAATTTTATTATTAAAACAATAAAATAAAACTATAAATATAAATAATAAAAGTATAATTTTAATCATATATAACCTCCTATGGTTTTAATGTGTTATACCATTTAATAACAAATTTAATAACATAAACAGTAAGTGGAGCTGTAAGCTTAAATGTAAAATAAAGAATTATAAATTGAATAGCAACGGTTGACAAACCACTTAATGAAACTACCCAGTTTAAATAAACTGTAGCTTTATCAAATAAATCAGGTACAAGTCTAAGCATATCGGATATTTCTGGTAATGTTGATTCAATAAGAGCATTAACTGGAGCTAATATTATATTGCAGAGTATAATAATCAAATTAATAAATGATGTAAGAATTAAATTTATCATAAATCCATCACCTCTATCTTGTCCGACATAGGATCTTTAAACTGTAAAGTTAAAGATAATAAATGAACTAAACACCAATAAGCGATTACAGATGTGGTAATAGTTTGATAAATTGAAAAAAGTACTCCAAATTTACTATAAAATGTAGTTGGACAAGGTAGAATAATTGAATGATTAAACCAACCACCAATTTTTAAATATAAAGATTGGCAACTATTAACACCAACATTACCTAAATCACGAATATAAACAAGTGGAGCGGCAACTATACTCGTTAATCCGTTAACATCTTCTAAATTTAATAAATCTTGTAATTTTTTAAATGCTCCCTCAATGCCCTCTAAACCATTAGCAAATAAATTAATAAATACTTGTAATGTAGATTCCATTAAAATTTTAAAATCTTTAAAAAATGACACAAAAAAATTACCTATTCTTACAAATAAATTATTTATCATTTTACCTATATTACCTACATGACAACCAATATCTAAGGCCTCACATTTATCTAAACTATCAAAGATAGCCTCATCTTCTTCAGTTGGTTTATCAAAGTCAATCTTATCTTCTCCAGGAGTATCATTACTATCAGTAATATTAAAATCACCATAAGCTAAATAAGAGTTCTTATTAGCTGTAGCCTCATAGTTTGAGTACTTTAATAAAACCATGTTAAGACCAATATCAGTTTCTAAAGGCGGTTTAGACCCTAAAGTAAATTGGAATTCATCGATAGGAGAAGAAAAAGATAATTTAAATGTAAGTACTGTATGGGTATTATAATTAGCAGAATTATTACTATTTTGTTCCTTTATCCAATCAGGAAAACTATCAACATCATTATCCTCTTTTACAACTATACCATTGAAAGTATAATAATCATCATTCTCTAAAAGATTTCCCTTATATTTAGCAGAAAAAGTAAACGGATAATTTTCTGATATATTCTTAACCATTAAAGAACTATCGGAATAAAATTCAACATTAAAATAATAAACTTTATCAGCTTCTAAATTATATTTATAAAAATAACCAGACTCAGCATTAGAAAGATAAGTGATATATGAAGATTTTATAACACTTTCTTTTTTATAAGCTTTAGAAAATTCAGTAACCCTAATAGGAGGAACTAAAAATCCAGTATAATCAGCAGAATATTTATCGGAATTATAATAAAGTCCCCTGAATCTTAAAACATTGCATTCATTTGATTCTTTCGAATTACATGTAATGGCATTGTCTAAAGCATAGGTATTTTTAGGAAAAATTAAAAAAAATGAGAAAAAGATAAAAAAATATATTACAAAAAATTTCTTCATTATTGAAACCTCCTAAATAACCTTATAAAAACTTTTATAGGAATTAAAAATGCAAAAATACTAAATATAAGTAAAATAATAAGAATATCAGGAAAATCTACTCTATAATAAACTTCATTAGTAATCATAGAATTATCTAAACATACAGGAGCATTACTACTAACCTCTTCTACTCCATCGACATAATAGTAATCCGAATGTATAAAATAGTCTCTATAAGACGTTTTAGAGCCCTATAAGGGCATTTCTTGATAAGCTCTTATAGTTTCGCTATCTTTAACAGTAATACAAGAATAAGACTCTAAATCTGGTACATATACTTTCATAACATCACCTCGTACCAAAAAGAAGAGTACCAATTAAGTCAAATAAAATATAAATTGAAAAAATAGGAACTATTAAATTAACCATTTGTATCATAAATTGAATAGCTACATCAAACATAATTTACCCTCCTCAAAATCAAAATTGAAAAAATAACATTCAAAAAAATAGTTATAACACCAAGTAATTTCATAATCAGGAAAATGTTTATTCCAAAATAAAATAAGCCTTTTCATATTAACCACCAATTAAAATGAAAAAAATATTAATTAAACAACATATAAACATAATCTTAATTGACAATTTAGAAAATTTCTTCAACTCAGAAGATGTTAAATTATCAATCTCTCTATTTAATTCTTTAATAAATTTCATAATTAACCTCCTAAATAATAAATAAAAAAGGGAGTAATTACCTACCCCCTAACCTTAAATTCTAGCTTTACCATGACTAGCACCTTTAATAACATGTCTAAAGATATAAATAGCAAACGCAACTAGAACTAGAGTAACAATCAAGTCAGCATAACCAGTTAAACTACCAAAAAATGCATCAGCAGTTAAACCAGTTTTTAAAGCAGTGACTAATTCCTCCATTTATTAAAACCCCTTTCTATAACTTTTTTAATATATTTTCTAAAAAGGAAATAAATCTCCTTAATAGACGCTTTAATGATTTATGTCTTACGAGTATTTCTTTATAAGTTACAATATAAACAATCTTGTGATTGTATTGATTAATGTAACCAATTTCATGAGAAAAATATGATTTATAAGTTTTGTGATAATATTCGTTAGTATTTAAATTCAACCATATTACAATACAATAAATAAACATTACTTGTCATACGTCAATTTAATTAACTCTGCTTCTGCTTTCTCTAGAAATACGACTTTCTGTACATTATCAGTCAAATTAATAACAACACAATAGTATTCGTTACCCTTTTTTGACTCTCGCTTTTCAAGTACACAGTCTAAAATAATATCGTCCATATAAAAGCACTCTCCTTTCATAAAAATAAAAGAACTAGGTAGGATTCGAACCTACAACACATTGCACAGTTTTTATGACGTCTCACGGCTCTACCCATTGAGCTACTAGTTCATAAGAAATAGTTTTCCACTTTAAGAAAGGAAAAACAATACAAAGCGAACTCCTATTCATTGTCATAGGTGACCAGTTAAATGTTAATTGTCAATATAGGCATAAAAGTATATGTCTATAAAAAATATACATGATATAGGCATAAAAGTCAATACAAAAAATAGGCAAAAAAGTTAATATAAAAACGAGGTGTTAAAATGCTAAAAAAATACAAAGAAAGAAAAGGATATTCTTTTGATAAATTACAAGAAATCACAAATATAGATAGACAAATAATATACAGAACAATAAATGAATTCACAAAACCTAAAATAGATACATTTGCCAAAATATGTATAGCATTAGAGATGACAAATGAAGAAATTGGAGAAGAAGTAAGGAAAATAACAAATAAAAAAGAGGACTAATTCCTCTTTTTTATTTCTATTTTCTCTTTTTTCTAAATTCTAAAAAATTATCAGTTAAACTACCCGGTTTCTTTAACGATAAAAAAAGAAAATCAAAAATTAAATATATACAAGTACAAATAGAAAATGTGTATACTAAAAATAAAATATATTCCATAAAATCACTCCTAAATTATTTCATTGATATTATGTTAACTTCTTGAAATAAGGACATTATTTTACTAGCTTTTCATTTTTTATGGATATTTTATTTAATTTAATATTTTTATTATTGGTTGTATAACTTATATTTATTTTTTTGAATATATTTATTAGATATAATATCTTGATAATTAATTTCTATTATAATATTTTCACTTATATTTTGCTCTTCTAATGGGATTATTATTTGTTTTTCTTCGTTTACAGATATATGATTTTGATTATCAATATTATATGTGCTTTTATCTTTTATAGCTGTACAGTTTTTAGCAATATTTTTACCAACGTTTTTTATACAGATTACCAAATTATTGTCTTTAGTTTCTAGTTTGTATTCTAATAAAGGTATATTGTTAATTCGAAGATTTTCTATTTCTAAGTCTTCATTTCTTTTTATTTGCCCAAGTGTAATATCTAATAAAATAGTACCACTAATTAAAGCACCTATTATTGTACTAAAACAGTTATTTATGAAGGAATATGCTTCTTTAGGATTATAATGATATACTTTTAAAAGTATAATAAAAATAATAAAACATATGATTAATGATAGTTTATCGTTTATATTTTTTGTTTTTCTTTTATATATGTATATTGTAATTAGTGTAATTGCAATATATGATAAAATTAGAATTATTGTGTTCATGACTTTCCCCTACTCTTTCTATATTATAGTTTTACAAAAAAAGATTCCATATAAGGAATCTTATACTTTTCTTGATTGAATTTCAGCTATTTTTTCTAGAACTTCTTTAGCATTATCTTCGTTTATTTCAGTGTAGCCTAATTCTTTTAGAGCTTGAACTTTGGCTGTATTTAATTCTTGAGTTCTGGATAGTTTTTCTTCGTTTTTGTGTTCTATATCTTGTACAAAACGTTTATGTGTTTCACTAATTTTATTTTTAGAAGCTCCACCGTTATTGTATAGGGTCATAGCACTAAACATAATACTTTCAAATATAAATTGCTTATCATCATTGAATGCAAATTCCATTGGATCTGTAAAGCCTAGGGATTTTGACATATAACATAAAATGTATTTTAATTCTTCTGTTGTTTCCATAGATTGTAAGAAGTGATATAAGTATAAATATGTGTTATAAGTATCTTTTGTTTTATCTGTTGCAAGTTTTTCTTTTAATAGGTTAATAATGTCTGATAGTAATTCTTGTTCTTTTTTATTGAATCCTTTTAAATCAGCAATTACTTCTTTATTAGAAGAATCTTTAACGCCTTCTTTTAATCTGTTTTCTACTTCAATTATGTATTCTCCATTGATTTTTAAATTTTTAATTTCTTCAATATTTTCTATGTTTAACAAACTTAATAATTTAGCGGCCTTTTCTTTTGGCCAATCGTTTAAGTTATCAATAGCTAAATAGTTATATAACATTTGTCTTGATACACCTAAATATTTGGCTAATCTCACTTTACTAATTCCAAGTTCTGTTAATACTATGTTTAATTCTTTCATGGTTTACTTACCCTCCTAATATAATTATAGACACATCTTTTAGAATAATCAAGTGTAAATTGACACATTTTTTACTTCTATGAAATAGCGGTTTACTTTATAATGTATCCTCCTCCAAAACATTCGTTTTTAGTGTTATAAAAGACTATTAATTGACCTGGGGTAATTGCTCTTTGAGGGTTTTCAAAAGTTACATTTAAAGAACCGTCTTGTTCTTCGACTATTGATTTTATTTTTTCTAATGAACCTCTTGATCTTACTTTAGCAAATAATTCACTGTTAAAAAAGGTAGCTCTATCTACTAAATAATTCATGTTATCAGCTTTTAAACTTTCTTGAAATAAGTCTTCGTTTTTACCAACAATTACAGTATTAGTTTTCGAATCTAATTCTATTACATATAGAGGTTCTTTAAAAGATATATTTAAACCTTTTCTTTGTCCAATTGTATAATTAAATAAACCGTTATGAGTACCTAAAACTTTGTCATTTTCTTTTAAGACTATTTTCCCTTCTTTACATTTTAGATTTTGATTATTTAAAAATTGTTTATAATCATCATTGGGAATAAAACAGATTTCTTGACTATCTTTTTTTTCACTTACAGGTAATTGATATTTTCTGGCAAGAGCTCTAGTTTCATCTTTTGATTTATATTTATTTAGAGGGAATAAAATATGTGGTAAAACATCTTTGTCAATTTGACATAAAAAGTAGGACTGATCTTTTTCTGTTACTTCACTCATTACTAAGTGATTATTTTCAATTTTAGCGTAATGCCCAGTGGCGATATAATTAGCGTTTAATTCTTTGGCTTTTTGATAGAATAGACCAAACTTGAAGTTTTTATTACAAACAACGCATGGGTTTGGAGTCTTGCCTTCTTTATAATTATCAATAAAGCTTTCAATGACTAATTCTTTAAATTCTTTAGATACATCAAATATATAGTGTGGTATTTGAATTTGTTCACATATTTTTTTAGCATCGGCAATGGCAGTTTGTGTTTTTTCATCATCTAGCATTAGCATAGTTGCGCCAATGACATTGTATCCAGAGTCTTTTAATAGACAAGCTGCAACTGATGAGTCTACACCACCGCTCATACCAATTACTACTGTTTTTTCTTTCATACTATCACCTAGTTATATTATACAGTAGTTTTTCTAAAGAAAAAAGATATCAAGTGATATCTTATAAAAATTTTAATATTTGTGGTACTAAATAACTTTCAACTAAAGATATAAGAATGGAAAAAATTAGAAAGAAAATCCCTATTTTGATATATCTTTTTACAATGGGAGAAAAGTTCTTTGTTTCTTTTTTAAAAACATTTCTATAAATCATGCCAGAAAAAGATATTGCATAGTATCCTAATAGAAAGCTTGAAAGTAAATTTATTATATTGGGAAGTGTATAAATTAAAGCTATTAGTAGTCCTTTAACACCATAAGTTATTACAATACTTATAAAAGAAAAACCAACTAAGAATCCTTTGATAAATATACTTATAATAATTATTGGTATTCCAATAATTGATATACCTAAAAGCCAAATTAGCGAGGTGGTGATAGTGTTGTTAGTTAGACTTTGAAAAAAGCTATTTAAGTAGTTTACTTGGTTTTTATCGATTGCTAGAAGGAATTCTTCTATACTAGTTTTGATTAAGTCTTTATTACTTTCTTTTAGAAATACAGGAAATAAGATTCCTAAAATACAAGATATTATTATTACAGCTAGTAAAATAGTTAATAGTTTGTTCTTTTTTATTTTATTAATTAGTTCTTTCATATTATCTCCTTTGATAGAATTTATTCGTAAGAAAATGATAATATGAAAAAAACAATTTTACTTTTTTTAACATTTATTTTATAATTATAGTGAGGTGTGTATTAATGAATAAAAATGTTGTAAAAGCAGTATCAATTGTATTGGTAGCTGTTATGGTTATTACTTTTTTAAGTGTTTTACTTTATATTTAAAAAAAGACAGTTTGCTGTCTTTTTATTTTTCTATATATCCTTCTAATTCTGGTATTACATCCTTTATTATTCCTTCTGGGATATTATATTTATTTACAATATCATTAATTCTATTTACGTCTTTAGCTAGATATAACATTAATATACCAGCAATGCGATTAGCTGTATATTGATCTAAAATTTTTCTATCTTCTTTTTGGATGTTATATTTTCTGGTTATGTCTTGAATGGGTCCATAACCATATAGGTAGTTTGTTAAAGATTTGGCGATTAATTCTACATCTTTGTTTTTATCTTTCAGTCTTACTTTTGTCCATATTTTCATTATATCATCCCCTGTCTGGTTACTTATTTTAACACAAATGATAGAAAAAATAAAGAGACTTTAGTCTCTTATTTATCTCCTTCTTCTAACATAGTAGTGATAAAGATTCCATAGCCTTTTTTAGTATCATTTACAATTACATAGTTTACGGCACCTATAATTTTGTTATTCTGTACAATGGGGGAACCGCTCATTCCTTGAACTACACCACCAGTTTTTTCAAGGAGTTCCTTATCTGTTATTTCAAATAGTATATTTTTTGTTTTACTACTTTTATCTATATTTAAAATATTTATGTCGTAATCTTTTATTTCATTTTCTTTTATTACGGTTCTTATACTGGCTTTACCTAAGGCAATATCATTTTCGTCGCCTACTTCTATTGTTTCCATGTTAGAAATTTCTTCTTGATAGTTACCATATATTCCGGTTATGTCGTTAGTATCTATTTCTCCAGCAGAAAGTGATTTATTGTAGGAAGCATTTTTTTCTCCGGCAGCACCATCTCTACTTTTTTCGATATTGGAAACGGTAGCATTAAATATTTTTCCATCTTTAATTTCAAATTTTTGGGCAGTTGCGGTTTCTAAAATTTCATGTCCTAAAGCTCCGAATCTTTTTGTTTCTGGATCAATATACGTTAACGTACCAATCCCATTAATTTTATCTTTGACAAAGAGTCCAGTTTTTAAAACTTTATTTTCGTCCTCTTTCATGGTTAGAGTTAATTCTTTTTGACTTTTTTCTCTAATTACTTTAAAGTTTATTTCTGTTTTATTTTCTTTTTCGATAACACTCACCATATCGTTAATACAGTTTACATTCTTTTCGTTAATAGAAACTATCTTATCACCAATTTGAAAACCGGCATCTTTAGCAATGAATTCATTATTTACTTCATAAAAACCAACAACTAAAACACCTTTAGAATTTACTTCTATTCCTATCGTTTCTCCTGATGCTATAACATAGTTGGAATAAGCAAAGACATTTATGGGAACTATAACTAATAGAAGAATTAGTAGTAATATTTTATTTTTAAATTTCAAAAAAATCACCTCTTTTCTTTTACTACATTTATAGTTTTTACTTTCTTTTTAGTTATATGTAATTTAGTTTTTACCATTTACACTAATATTTGACATTTTTTTTGACAATTTTTTTTAATTTAGCTATATTTATACTAGAGGTGAAAAAAATGAATAATGATGGTAGAAGCCGTTATGATAGTGAACTAGATGTTCCAGATTTTATGAAAAGCTATTCTAGATCAACTTCTTATGCTACATCAACTTCAAGAAGACGTCATGATGATGATTCTTCTCATGAAATATTAGAATATGATTTTGAAAGAGTTAGAAGAAATTCTGTTGATAGTAAGCCTGTTAGAGCTAAAAAGTCAAAAAAACATATAAATAAAGGGCGTTTAATAGGATGTGCTCTGCTAATGGCTGGTATAGCAGCTGGCATTAAAGTTGGTGGACCTGAGCTTATGAATCGGTACGAGGAGATTACTACTAAAAGTGAGTATTTAAGTCCTTATTATGACGTGATTAGAGAAAATACGCATAGAACTGGAGATTTTAAAAATTATTTTTATGATACTTCTTCTATTGCTAATACTTTTGAAGATATGATGGAAAATGGGACTGATGAGACAACTATTGCCTATGTTATTTCTACAGATTTACAAAAAGATTATGAACAGGATGATGCTGAAGAGTTATTTCAATCGCTTTTTGGGGAAGATAGAGATACTTGGGCTCAACAACATGGTTACAGTGGTATTGATGATCCAGCATTTTTTTCTGAAACAGAAGATAAGATATTAAGACAAGTTAAAGCGGATGAATATGGTAGAAATAATACAAATTCAGAAGAAGAACTTATTTCTATGCTTCATGAAGAAAATACTATGAATAATTCTGGTGAGAAAGGTATGGGTGGTAAATAATGAAAGAAGTTGAAGTATATTCATTTGATAATAAAGATTATATTTTGATTGATAAAATTCATGAATATTTGTATCTTTCTAATGAAAATGATTCTCACGATATGGTGATTCGTAAAGTTGATCCTGAGGATGAAGAAGTTTTATTGCCTTTAGATGATGATGAAGAGTTTGAAAAAGCTTTATTACTTCTAACAACAAAAAAACTTCAACAAGAAGAAATGTAAAAAAGAAAGTAATTTAATTTACTTTCTTTTTTTGTATTTTATTTAATTGATATTTTCTATTCTTCTATTTTAAAATCATCTAAGGAACCGTCAGGATTTACTATTTTAGTGATTGTTTCTTCTGCTGTTTTTAGTTTCTCATCACAATTTTTAGCAAGCTTCATTGCTTCGTTGAATTCACTAATTGCATCATCTAAAGGTACTTCTCCTGTTTCTAATTTTTTGACGATTTCTTCTAGTTTATCTAGACTTTCTTCAAAAGTCATTTCTTTTTTTTCTGCCATTTCTCATTACTCCTTTTTTATATTTTTTCCTGCTTTAAGTTTATATTTTGATTAACGTAACTACTTTTTTCTTGTTTTTAGATAACTTCTGTTTTTACGATGCCGTCACTAAATTCCACTTCTAAGATATCTTTTTTATTTAAAGATTTGCTGGTCGTAATAACTTTGCCATCTTTTTTAGCAATTGTATAACCTCTTTTGATGGTTAATAAAGGGCTTAATGTTTCCAACTTAGAAATTAATTGAAGATATTTATTTTCTTTTTTTTCAATTATTTTTTCTGGGTTTTGTAAAACATATGAACTCATAATAGTAATATATTTTTTTTCTTTCATGGCAATTAAATTTTTACTAGTTGATTTTAGTCTTTCTAGTAGTGTATCAAATTGTAATTCCTTTGCTTGATAGATTGCAATGGGATTTTGAAAGATATATCTGCTTTTTATTTCCGTTAATTTTTGAATGTTGATGTTTATTTTGTGTTGCATGGCTTTATTTAATCTTATTTGTAATTGATTTAAATAGTTTTTAATATCTGCTATTTGAGGTACTGCGAGTTCAGCTGCTCCTGTTGGGGTTGGTGCTCTTAAGTCGGCTACAAAATCAGCTATTGTAAAATCGATTTCATGGCCTACGGCACTTATTACTGGTATATTACAATCAAATATACTTCTAGCAACTATTTCTTCATTAAATGGCCATAAGTCTTCTATTGAGCCACCACCACGTCCAATTATTAAGGTATCTAATTGATAATTTTTAGCGTTTTCAATTTGTCTTACAATATCTTCTTTGGCATTTTCTCCTTGAACTAAGGAAGGAAAAAGAATAATTTCTGTTAGAGGCCAACGTCTTTTAATCGTTGAAATAATATCTTTAATAGCAGCACCAGTTGGAGCAGTTACTACCCCTACTCTAGTAGGTATTTTAGGGATTTTCTTTTTATATTCTTTTTTAAATAAACCTTCTTCTTCTAATTTCTTTTTTAACTGTTCAAAGGCAATATATAAATTCCCAACTCCATCTTCTAGCATGTCATTTACATAAATTTGATAGCCGCCATTAGCTTCAAAAACACTAATTTTGCCAGTTACTAATACTTTCATACCATCTTGAGGTGTGAATTTTATTTTTTTGGTGCTTGATGCAAACATAATAGCATTAATTCTACTACCTTCATCTTTTAAAGTGAAATAAAAATGTCCTCTACTGTGTGCTTTAAAATTAGATATTTCACCTTTTAGAAATACTTCATTTAGATTAACGTCATTATCAATTTTATATTTAATATATCTGGTTAATTGAGTTACTGTGATATATTTGTCATTCATAGGATAATCCCCTCCTATTTTTCTTCTTCATGATAAATCTTGTCTAAAATACCATTAATCATTTTAGTTACAGCATCTTCTGAATATTTTTTAGAAAGTTCGATTGCTTCATTAATGGCAACTACACTTGGAGTGTCTGTATACATTAATTCATAAATGCTTAATGAAAGAATTGCTTTATCAACTTTATTTAAACGATCAATTGTCCAATTGTTCATATATTTATTAGCTATTTTATCGATTTCTTTTTGTTTTTTGATAATTCCTTCTACACAATTATTTACATATTCATTTTCTACTTCTAATTGTTCTTTTATTAAGTCTTCAACTTGATATTCATTTTTTGTTTTATCTAATATGTAAGTTTGATAGATCACTTTCATAATAATTTCTCTTAATTCACTTCTGTTTTTCATCATTTTAGTCCTTTCTTTTTACTTCTTTTTTTAATTCATATAGATAATTTAAAGCTTCCATTGGAGTCATTTCTAATGGATTTATTTCTTTTATCTTTTCTTCAATTGGGTTAGGCTTTTCTTCTATTTCGCTTTCAGTAAGTTCAAATAAAGAAGTTTGAGTAAATGTTTCTTTCTTGATATTTTTCTTTTCGTATATGTTTAATATTTCATCAGCACGTTTAATTAATGATTCTGGCAAGTGAGCAAGACTTGCGACATGAATACCATAGCTTTTATCTACTGCTCCTACTTTAACTTTATGTAAAAAAGTAATTTGACCATCCTTTTCAATTGCTGAAACATGAACATTTTTTAAGTGCTTTAAGTCTTTTTCTAAAGCAGTTAACTCATGATAATGGGTAGAAAACATAGTCTTTGCTTTTATTTTATCGTGAATGTATTCTAGAATAGCTTGGGCTAAACTCATACCATCATATGTTGCGGTTCCTCTTCCTAATTCATCAAATAAAATTAAACTATTTTCAGTTGCTTCACTTATTGCTGTGTTGGCTTCATTCATTTCAACCATAAAAGTAGATTCACCACTAACTAGATCATCACTTGCTCCAATTCGTGTGAAAATTTTATCAAAGATTGGAATAGTACAACTTTTGCATGGTACAAAACAACCAATTTGAGCCATGATAACAGTAATTGCACATTGTCTCATGTAAGTAGATTTACCAGCCATGTTAGGTCCTGTAATCAATAAAATATCGGTTGTCTTATCCATAATAATATCATTAGGAATATATTTATCTTTCATTACTTGTTCGACAACAGGATGACGGCATTCAATCATTTTAACGATTTTATCTTCAGTTAGTGTTGGCCTTACAAATTTATAAGCGTCACTTACAACTGAAAACGATTGGAGCATATCAACTTCACTAATTATTTTAGCAATTTTTTGAAGTTTGCTAATGTATCTTTTAACAACTTCTCTGATATCCATAAATAATTTATATTCTAAGCTAATTATTTTTTCTTCAGCACCTAAAATAATATTTTCTTTTTCTTTTAATAGTGGAGTTGTAAAACGTTCACAATTTGCTAAAGTTTGCTTTCTATCATAGCCAAATTCTTCTTTAACTAGGTGTGTTTGACCTTTTGATACTTCAATATAATATCCAAAAACTTTATTAAAACCGACTTTTAAGTTTTTAATACCTGTACGTTCTTTTTCGCTTTGTTCTAATTCTAAGATAAAGTCTTTCGAACCACTGCGAATCTTTTTTAATTCATCTAGTTCTTCATTATAGCCAGGCTTTATTAAATGTCCTTCATGAAGAGTGAATGGTGCATCTTCTAAAATAGTTCTTTCTAATAATTCATATAACTCTTCTAAGGTTTCTATTTTTTTGTCATAACCAATTGTTTCCAAAATTCTTTTAATATTTGGTAAGGATTTTAATGAATTTTTTAATTGTAATAGATCTTTGGCATTTAAGTTACCATAAGTAATTCTACCAGCTAAACGTTCTAAGTCATAGACATTTCCTAATTCATGAACTAAGTCATCTCTTAAGATAAATTCGGTAGATAATTTTTCAACCAGGTTGTAACGTCTTTCGATTGCTTCTTTATTAGTTAATGGATTTTCGATATTATATTTTAAATATCTTGACCCCATCGCTGTTTTATTTTTATCTAATAACCATAGTAAACTATATTGTCTTTCTCTATTTCTTAATGTTTCGACTAGTTCTAAGTTCCTTTTGGTATTATTATCAAACTCTAGATACTCACTATTTTTTATTACACAACACTTTTGAAGATGGTGAAGATCCCCTTTTTTAGTATCTATCACGTAATATAATAAATGTTTTACTGTAGAAATGATTCTAATATCTTCAATATCTTTGTAAATATATTCGTAGTTTTTATCTTGTAATTCGTCTTTAGTGATTGTAACTAAAACATTATAGTTTGTTCTTAGAATTTCTATAATTTCTCGGTTAATAGAATCATTTACAATAACTTCTTTAAACCCATGTTTTGCAACTTCTTTAATTACTTTATCTTTTTCTCCTTCGATTAGCATAGCATAAACTTCACCGGTTGAAATGTCAGCAAAGCTAATACCATAACAATAGTCAAAGTTATAAATATTAGCAATATAGTTATTACTTTTAGAATCCATGTTTTCATCAATTCTAGTTCCTTTTGTAACAACTTGAATAACATCCCGTTTTACCATACCTTTGGTTTCTTTAGGATCTTCTAGTTGCTCACAAATTGCTACTTTATAACCTTTTTCAATTAATTCATCTACATAGCCAGCATAAGCATGATGAGGTATTCCGCACATGGGAACTCGTTCATCTAATCCTGCTTGTTTTCCGGTTAAAGTCAGTTCTAGAATACGTGATGCTGTAATGGCATCTTCAAAAAACATTTCATAAAAATCACCAAGTCGAAAAAAGATAATACTATCTTCGTATTTATCTTTAATCTCCATATACTGTTGCATCATAGGACTTAATTTTTCTCTTTGTACTTCACTGCGTTTCATATTTTGTTCACCACTAGTACTATTATAGCAAAATTTACCATGAAACAAAAGAAATTTCACAAATTTATATACGGATAAAATTTATGTTTTTGGGATTTTTATTGGCAAAAAATAATTTTTCTAAATAATTAGGTAAAGCACTTAACTTATTCTTTCTAATATTTACCGCTAAGTATTCGTTTTTTGAAGAATACTTTTTTATTTCACTAAATGATATAGCTATTTTTTCGATAGGAAAGAAAGCATTTACATTTTCATTAAATGTTTTAAGTGTTTGGTGCATTAATTCATGATATGAGTTTGTTGGGGATGATAATTTTATAGAAAAGATGCCTTTTCTTTTGATATCTTTGGCGTACTTGATATAAATATATATACTTTTCGTATAAAAATTATTTTCTTTTAGTTTTAAAATGTTAAAATCTAGTAATTTTTGTAACTCATAATAGCTTTCTTTAGTAGATTTGATTTCATGAAAGTTAGTACAGGCTGATATGGCTTTAGGAAGCATAATTTCTTCCAAATCTTTTATTGATGCTGGCTCTAAACCTAGAGAATGGTTTATTAAGTATTCTGCATTATACCCAAATTCTTGATATAATTTTTCATATGAATAGTTTCTTATATCTTCCATGGTATTAATTTGTAAGGTACTTAGTTTTAATGCCATGCTATTACTTATTTGCCAAAAATCAGTTAAAGGTTTGTGGTTTGACAAAAGAGAAATGTATTCTTTTTCATCTAAAAAGGCTACATCAAGGTTATTTTTTTGAGTGATAATGTCAGCAGCTGTTTTGGCTAAGAAAATATTTGGTCCTAAACCTATTTTGAATTTAATAGCTAACTTTTTAGTTAGTTTATTTTTTAAATCTAAAGCTAATTGATAAGTTGTTTTACGGTATATGTCTAGGTAATTTGTTATATCTATAAAGTATTCATCCGCACTATAAATATAGATATCTTCATAGAAAAAATGGTTTGTTAATTCCTGATAAATTCGATTGCTAGTTTCTAAATCTTTATATTTTTTCCAATAATGAGTATCTTGCTCATTAGCTTTCTTAACTACTTTCTTGATAGTTTTTTGGTCTTTTATTTTTAAGACTAAAAATCTTTTTTTCATATTTTTTCCTCCTTATCTTTATCTGTTATTATTATAGTACATTTGTTCGTTTAAAACAATCGAACAAAAAGAAAAAAATTGAAAAAAATAAAAAAGAAGGATTTCCTTCTTTATTTTATAACGTTTTTAAAACTGTCAATTAATTTGTCAACGTAAGCACAACTCATGAAACATACAACAGAATCTTTTTCATCTTTTAATTTATCAATGGTATCTTGGCTAATCATTTCACCATTTTTTAGATTGTCAACAATAATATGAGAAGTAATACCTGGATAGTCTTCTTGACGTTCTCTATTACAATCTATTTCTGTTAAGTATGTTTTATCGGCTATATTAAAAGCTTCAATAAACTCATCTTTAAAATCTTTCGTTCTGGAATAAGTGTTTGGAACAAAAACAACTACTAATCTTTTATTTGGGTATTTTTGTTTTACTGCTTCTAAGGTTACTTTAATTTCAGTTGGATGATGAGCATAGTCATCAACAATTACACAGTTACCTACTTTTGTTTCGGCAAATCTTCTTTTGGCATTATGAAATGTTTCTAATAACTCATGTATCTTTTCAGCAGATAATCCCAAATCTTTCGCAATAGTGATTGCTGCAGCTGCATTTTGAACCATGTGCTTACCATATAGTGGAATGTCAAAATGACCAAATAGATGGTTATCGATATATAAATCGAAAACGGAACCGGTTTCTAATAGTTGCATATTTTTAATTACAATATCATTATTATCATTAAAACCATAAAACTTTACTTTAGTTTTATAGTTTATTTTTCTTACTTCCTCATTATCTCCATTAGCAATTACCAACTTTTTCGTCTGATTAGCAAATATTTCAAAAGTATTTCTAATATCATCAATATCTTTGTAACACTCTAGATGTTCGGCTTCAATGTTTGTGATAATTGAATATGCAGGATGATAGTCAGTAAAATGACGATTAAATTCATCACTTTCTACCACAAAGTATTTGTTATCTTTATTTGCATATCCATCCCCTGCTCCAATGAAGTAGTTGCATCCAACTGTTTCTTCTAATAAATGTCTAATTAAAGAAGAAGTAGTTGTTTTGCCGTGGGTTCCACTAACTCCGATCGTTTCAAATAAATCAATAACATCTCCCATAATTTCACTATATTTTTTTACAGTTAAGCCTAAGCTTCTTACTCTTTTCATTTCCTTGTGATCTTCTTTAAAAGCTACACTGTAGGTTACAATTGTATCTTTATCGATTTCGTGGTTGTTATCATAATAAATTGGGATGTTTCTTTCTTCAAGACCGTCTTGAGTGAACTTGTGAGCTTTAGCATCATCATAACCACTCACTTCATTTCCTAAATCATGTAATATTTGAGCCAAAGTAGACATTCCAGTCCCTTTAATTCCTATACAATAATATTTCATACTTTTCACTTCCTTAATATCTTTAGTATACGTTAAAAAACATAATAAGTAAAGATTTGCTAGTTTATATTTATGTTTAATAATAAAAAAGATTACAAAAGTAATCTTTTTTTATTAAGAATCCGTTTTATTTTTTTCTAACTTGGTCTTGCAAGAGAAGAGATTCTCTATAGTTTCATTATTTTTTAAAATCCTTTAAAACATCACATTATATATAACTCTTAACTAGATTTTATGTAAAATATTTAATTCAGGCTTCTTGTTGATGAATTTTATCTAAAGCCTCTTTTTCCTTTTTAGAATAAATACAACCGCAATAGTCTTGACGGTATAGATTAAATTTTTTTGATAACTCTATACTTCTTTTATAGCCATTTTTCTTTTTAAAATCGGCATATAAGTAGGTTGGATTATATATTTCATCTAGATTATGGCCTATTTCGTTTAGCCAATTACTATTTTTATAAGGACTAATACTTAGGGTTGTAGTGAAATAATCATATCCTAGTTCTTCAGCTTTTTTAGCAGTTTCTTCTAGTCGTAATTTATAACATTTATAGCATCTAGGTCCACGTTCTTTTTCGTGTTCTAGATTTTTAGCAATGTTGAAAAACTCTTGAGGATTATATCTTCCTGGTAATACAGTAATATTACTAATATGTAGTTTTTCTACAAAGTATTTCAACTCTTCTAGGCGTTTTTGATATTCTTTTTCATCAGTGATATTAGGATTATAGTAAAAAACAGTTATATCAAAGTATTTTGAAATACGTTCTAAAACCGCTGATGAACATGGCGCACAACAAGCATGTAGTAATAGTTTGTTTTTGCTGTTTAAACCTTTTAGTTGCCTTTCCATTTCTAAATCATAATTCATAGTACTTCTCCATTTCTTTTGATATTATATCATATTTTTCTTTTTCATTTGCATAATATTTAATATGAATTCGATTGTTACAAGTTTTTTAATGACTGGAATAGCTGGTTTATCAACAATGATTGGCATTTTCCCTATTTATATAAAAAAGCAAAAGCAAGATGTCATTATTCCATTTTGTTTGAGCTTTGCAGCAGGAGTAATGTTATGTATTTCTTTTTTATCGTTAATTCCAGAATCTGTTAATCTGATTAAAGAAAACTTTTTAGTTATACCAACAATTCTATTTACTGGAATTTTTGTAGTGATGGGAATATTATTTTCTTCTTTTATCGATAGTAAAATAGAAGCTAAATTTGCTAATAATAGTTTATATAAATTAGGCTTAGTTTCAGTACTGGCTCTTATTTTTCACAATATTCCTGAAGGAATTACAACTTTTATTTCTAGTAAGCAAGATTTTGCGTTAGGAATTACTTTAACAATTGGAATTGCTTTACATAATATTCCAGAAGGTATAAGTATTGCTGTTCCTATTTATTTTGCTACTAAAAATAAGAAAAAAGCCATTTTCTTGACTTTTATTTCTGGCTTTTCAGAGCTTTCGGGTGCTTTTTTGGCCTGGCTTTTTTTAGCACCTATGATTACTTCCTTAGGACTTGGATTTATTTTAGCAATCGCTGCTGGAATAATGATTCATATTTCTATTTATGAACTTTTGCCTAATGCTTATAAGTATCCTGGTCATATCAGGTTTATCATTGCTTTTTTCGTAGGTTTTTTAGTGATGTATTTATGCCATTTTTTTATCTAATTACGGTTGGAGCTAAAAAGTGAAAAAATGGGATATTTCTTATTAAGCCATAAATGATAAAGATTACTATTATTACTACCCAAATTTTAGTAGGAATCTTATTATACAATGGCTCTTTTTTGGTGAAAAAACCCTGAAGATAGAAAAAGATAAAAAAAGGTAGAGAAATAAATACTAATGGATTATAACGAAATGCTTGGTAAAAGTCTAATTGTAATATAGAAAGAAACATTCTGGTAATCCCACAGCCAGGACAATATAGACCAGTTATTTTTTTTATTGGGCAATCTAAATAAAGTGAGAAGTGTTTCCCTATTATTAAATATAGTATAAACAATAGAATGATTATTAGTAGTGTTACTATCTTCTTTTTCATAGAGAAAGAAAAAAAGCTTTACGCTTTTACTCCATTTTCATGTCTTATTATTTGGTTTAATTCGTTTTGCATTAAAGCATAGTTGATAATTCCAAAACCTAATAATTGTAATATTAAATATAATATAGAATTATCTTCTACTGGGAAATTATTTTTTTGCTTTACAGTCATTAAGGCTTTACCCATCTTGTATGCCCAGTAAACACCATAAATACCACATGTTAGTAATGTTAGTAAAAATGCTATTCCTCCAGATGTTAATTTTTCATCACCACTTGCTAGTCTGATGTCGTCTGTTACAACTATAAACCAATATATTGCGTAAATTCCGCAAGTTACAATGGATAAAATAATTGAAACAGCAATATTTCTTTCTTTCACTTATTCTCACCTCTCATAAGAAAATATTAACACGAACACGTTTATTTGGCTAGTCTTTTTTAATTAAAAAAATATATTTATTGCATATTGTGTTAACTATTAAGATATATTACTTTAGGAGGTTTTCTATGACTCACCGTAAATTAATAATTTTTGAATTTTCTTCTATTATATTTTTATTTATTTTGGGAACTTTTCTGCATTTTACTTATCAGTTGTCTCAAAATAATTTATTTGTAGGGTTATTTAGTTCTGTTAATGAAAGTACATGGGAACATTTAAAACTTTTCTTTTTTCCAATGCTAGTTACGAGTATTATTGGGTATTTTCTTTTTTATAAAGATTACCCTAACTATTTGTGTATTAAAATGAGAAGTACTATTTTAGGTCTTGTTTTTATTGTAGTTTTTTTCTATACATATACTGGCGTTTTTGGTACTAATTTTACAATACTAGATATTGGAAGTTTTTTTGCTGCTGGGATTTTGTCTTATTATTATAGTTATAAAAAGTTAATTGATAAAACTAATAACCGTGTATGTTGTACGAAAGGTGCAGTGCTTGTTTTTTTTATACTTCTTATTTGTTTTCTTGTATTTACCTTTTTCCCACCTAAGATAGGATTATTTATCGATCCTATTACCCACACTTATGGTATTTAAAAATTAAAAAACGCTAACATCAATCTTTTTAGTGGCTTTTGGTAAATGTACGTTTTTTAGTCAATTACTTGAATATTTTCTTTAAATTTCATCGAAATATTCTTGTAAATTTTTTGAGTATTTTAATATTAGGTATATTTTTTATATCAAATCGCTAAATTGGGATTTTTAATTTTAAAACATCTTTAAGCTTTTTCAAAGTTTATATATTTTGTTCCTTGAAATGTAAGTTTGCCATTGTAGCCTTTTTAAATTTCTAAATAATTTGACTTATTTACTCGTAATTCAATTTGTGTACCCTCCTCTTGTTTTGTAAAATCTGCATTATTTTTGTAAACAATTGATTTTATCATTGATACAACTCCTATATATTACTATTTTTTGCCAAAACATATATTACTTTCTATTAGGTATCTTTTTTATAAACAGTAATTTTTTAAAATCTTCTATCACTGAATAATTAGTTACATTAAACATAACCCATTTCCCATCGTGAAGTGTTTCTGCATTATCATAACTTTTTAATATATCAGATGAAAGTTCCTTTCTTATTTCTTCAACTTTCTTTCTCTCTTCTTTGCCAAAAATAATCATAAAACCTAACATATTTGCCTTGAAATAAAATGCACACAAAGTTTTACCACTTTTTCTAAACTTATATTCATATGTCCATTTTTTACCACCATTATTCCAAGTACAATTCATATCATATAACAAGGTTATTTCATCGATAATATCATAAAAAATATTAACTTTATCAGCTCCAACTAATCTTTCTAATTCTTCTCTTTTTATATTTTCCATAACTAAATACCCACTTTCAATTTTAACTTTTTCTTTTCCAAATTCTTGGTTTCATAGTTCCATTACTATATTTAACAAAAAAATTTAAAAGTTCATTTGGATCAAAAGTGCCGTTTTTAATTATTATCTCTTGCTCTATTTTTGACAATTCTATTAAATAACCTGTATCTATATATCCGTTTTTTAAATAAAATTTTTTTCTTCTAATTCTATCATTTAAATTTGTTGCTTTGACATCACATCTTTCAATGGATATAACAATTTTATTATTTGGATATAGTCTTTGTACTTCTTCCAAAATTTTACTTCCATACCCTTTTAATCTAATGTTTTTATCTACTGCAAAAAACATAATAAAAGTTATATTTTTTATTGCTGATAAATAAACAAATCCACTTAATATGTTTTTATCATAAAATGCTAAGAAGTCAGTGTGAGTAATTTTAGATAACAATATCATTATAGGAAATGGTATTCGTTCTTCTTTAGGAAATGAATCAAAATAAATTCGTTTAACGTCTTTATTTGATAATTTCACTTTTTTTATTTTTAAATTCATATTTTTCACCTTATTCCTATGTTTTTTTGCTTTCAAATTACTGTTTATCTTCTTTTGATTATAGCTCCTATTCCTAAACCAATACATAAACCTATGCTTATTCCAAAACATATAAAGATAGGAATATTATCCATAAACACACCTATCATTACTCCTAATGATGTTCCAATACACATTCCTATTGACATTCCTTCTAACATATATGTTTTTGTTTCATCTTTAATTTCTTGCTTATTAACTCTTTTATTTTTCATATTCTTATCTCCTATTTATTTGAAATATATAAATTTTAATTCTGTGATAATTTTATCTTCTTTAGCAAATTGAATGATTCGTGCAAGGATTATTTTTTCAATAGAACTTTATATTATCTACTCTTAGTATCATTTTACTTCGGTTATATTATCTTTTCATTTTTATTTCTAGTATATAGTAGTAGACTTTATAAGAATTTAACGTAATTTTAGTAGGCTTAGACACTCCACGTGATATGTTCTTGGAAACATATTATATGGCCTAATGTATTCAAGGTTATATTTTTCTTGAAGTAAGTTTAAATCTCTTGCTAATGTTACTGGGTCACAAGAAATATAGATTAGAGTTTTGGGAGATATTTCTAATAGTTTTTCAATTACTTTTTTGTTAAGCCCTGCACGTGGCGGATCAATAATCGCAGTATCATATTCACTGGTTATTTCTGTGGTTAAGTCTTCTACTTTACCGAGTTTGTAGTAACAATTTTTGGCATTGTTTAATTCTTTATTTTTATTAGCATCAATGATTGCTTCTTTGCAAGACTCAATTCCTAAAACCTTATTTACAATATCACTTACATAAATTCCAATAGTTCCAGATCCACAGTATAAATCTAGGATATTTTGGCTTTTCTTTTGAGTAATGATTTCTTTTACTTCATCGTAAAGCTTTTTTGTTATTTCACTGTTTACTTGAAAGAAAGATTTTAAAGATACTTGATACGATTTATCACCAATATAAGAAATAATCTGGTTTGGTTTTGGTTTATTAGAATTTAAAATTTCGTTAGTTTTATTACCCAATTTTAATGTTATTTCATTATTAGTCGTTGGAACTAATTTTTTTAATTCTTGGTTTAATTTGTCGTCAATTAGATAACAATAAGAAATAGGAATGATTTTATTTGTTTCTTTTTGATAAAGACCAATTTCTTGATTTTTTTGATGAAGAGTTATCTTATTACGATAATTGTAGGGACTACCAGCGACAATATCTTTTATTTTGTAATTTTCAATATTAGCAAATTTCTGCATAATTTCTGTTACTTTTTGCTTTTTAAAATCATTTTCTTTTAAAAAGGATAGATGAGCTAAATGACAGCCTCCACAAAAGTTTATATAGGGACAAATTGTATCTATTCTATCAGGGCTTTTTATTAGAATTTTTTTAGATTTGGCTAAAGAAAATTTTTTTGTTTCTTTTATTATTTCTATATCAACAATCTCTTCTGGTAAAGTATTTTCAACGAAACATATTTTATTATTGATTCTAGTAATACCACGACCAAAATGATCTAATTTTTCGATTTTTACTTTCATATAACACCTCTTTCTTATTATACATAGTTATTTTTAAAAATGCCATACTAATACTGGTGATTATATGTTTTTGATTTCTAGGATAAAAGAACAAATTTCAGTATCTAAAGATTATAAAATTAAAAATATTGTTATTGATCATACTAATGTTCATTTGGTTTTTAATGAGGTTTTATGTAATACGGCGATGATTAATGATTTTATCTTGCGAGAATTAGTTTCTTTAAATAGAAAAAAACTGAGAAAAATTGAAGATGCAATACCGGCTGCTAATATAATACCGATAGATGAAAAAGATATTTTTTCATTTGTTAATCAAGGTTTTGTAGTATTCATTTATAAAAAAATTTATGCTATTGAAGTTAGAGCTATTTTGGACCGTGGAGTCACAACCGTTGCTAGTGAATTATCTCTTACTGGACCAAAAGATAGTTTTACAGAAAACTTTAATTCTAATTTAGGACTTATTAGAAGAAGAATTAAATCGACAAAACTAGAGTCGCTAGACTTAGAGGTAGGACGTTATACAAAAACTAGGGTGGCTGTGTTGTCAGTCCGTGGTATCGTGAAAGAAAAGTTAGTAAAAGATATATATGAAAGATTAAAACAAATTGATTTGGATGGAATTTTTGATTCTAGTTATTTAAAAAGTCAATTGGAAGGAAAACATAGTTTGTTTCCTACTGTTATGATGAGTGAGAGACCGGATAGAGCCGCGATGGCACTTTTAGAAGGCAAAGTTGTTATCATTACTGATTTGAGTCCTTATGCTCTGATATTACCTAGTTTCTTTTTAGATTACTTTCATACGGTTGATGATTATTATCAAAAAAATTTAAATACCAGTTTTATTAGAATTATTAGAGTCATTGCATTTTTTATTGCTATTTTTTTACCAGGAATTTATATTGCAGTTACTACTAGAAATTATGATATAATTCCGTACCGACTGTTATTGATTTTAAAGGCAGGTAGAACTTTTGTGCCATTTGCGGCTTATATTGAAGCTTTGTTTATGATAATAGCATTTGAAATTTTAAAGGAGTCAGATATTAGAATGTCTGCTACTACAGGATCTGCAATTTCTATTTTGGGTGGACTTATTTTAGGGGATGCTGCAGTTAGTGCAGGAATTGTATCGCCAATTATGATTATTATAATTGCGATTTCTTCTATTGCTGCTCTTATTTTTCCTTCTAATGAATTAGTTAATGCGATTCGCTTTTATAAGATTTTAGTACTTTTATTGGCTGCCTTTTTGGGTATATATGGTGTTTTTATTGGAGTTTTATTTTTACTTTATAAATTATTATCTATACAATCTTTTGGATTTTCTTATCTTTCTCCCCTTTGGCCTTTGGATCGATACGAATGGAAGGATTCCATTATTCGTAAAGAAAGTAAAGTACGGAGAAGAAACTCTTATTTGACTGATAATGTTGTTCGTGGGAGGAATTTATGAAAATTATGAGAATTCTTATTTTAAGTGTTTTTTTTATAGTAATGATTTTAATTTTTGGAATGCCTAAATATGTTGAATTGAATGATTTGGCGATTATCCAGGGCGTTGGAGTTAGTTGTTTGGAAAAAGATTATTCACTGTATTTAAAAGAAATAATTCCAATTAAGGGAGATGCTGGAATAACTTATCAATATAAATATTACCAAAGTAATGGTGAAACTATAAAACAAGCTTATAAAAAACTTGATGATAAAACAAAAAAGAAACTATACTTATCAAAAGTAAAGTTTCTAGTTACGAATTGTTCTAATACAAAAGATTTAACCTACAATTTGGATAGACAAAAAGTCGATTTATATCATACTAATGATTCTATTTTAGATAAACTTAAAAAACTTAATTCGTAGTTTCTTCACATGAATAATACCGATTTACAAAGAATATTTTTTGTGTAGTCTTTTTATCGTTAAAGTAATTTTCTTTTAGTTCGTTATTGTCTTGGTTTTGATTTATCGTATCTTGATTTATAATAAAGATAGTTTTATTTGAATTTTCACTAATACTTATACCTTTAATATTTCTAAAGTAGTCCATTTCTTCTTTTGCTGTTGGAAGTTGATCTGTCGTGACAGTGTTTTCTACTATTCTTGTTGCTTGGTTATAAGTATAAGTGATTTTAGTTTGGTTTATTTTAGCATTAATATAGCGAACTTCAACTAAAGCTGTCAGTTGCTCAGCAGGATATTCTTTTTTACAAATTAAATTAGTTACTTTATCCTTATTTTTAGGAACTGCTTGTTCTATTTTTGGAAATAGCAATCTAAATAATGGTGGCAAAATAATTAATAAACTTAAAATTACAATCATAACTATTGCTCTAAGTGGATGAAATTTCTTTTTCATATTTTCCTCCTTTTACTTTCTTTAATTTATAGTATGTAAATATAGTGGCGATAGCTGGCACAATTGGTATTATAATCCAAAATACAATTAAGACTTTGCTACTTTTAAAAACATTATATCTTTTTAAAATCATTAACTGAGATATTGCTAATGAAAAAGAGTACATAAAATAGATTGTAAATAGTGAGGTTAGTGTATATAATATGCCAATTATTATTTTTTTCTTTTTGTGTTTATTAAGATAGATACAACTATAAATAATTCCTATAAATATAATAATTGTTAGGGGTAATAAGCCATATAATAAAATACTTTTGAAAATATTTAAGCTAGGGTTTATCATAACCTCACTCCTTATTATATAGATATATCATATTTTTTTATGTTTCTCAATTATTCTATTTCAATTTGTAAAAATTTTGATAAAGCTAAGGCTTGTTCTTCGTTAACAATTAATCCTTTCATACTGGGAATATCTATTTTTATATGATTGATGTTACAAGTTCTAATATCAATAGATTGTAAATTAGTTTCAAAAACGTCAATGGCTTCTAAATTACATTCTTTAAATTTTAGTTTCTTTTGCGTCATTTTATATAAAGAAGCCTCTTTTAAATTACAACTTTTAAAGGTTACTTCTTCTAATTTGGCCATAGAGAAAGTTGAATATGATAAGTTACAATTAGCAAATTCTATTTCTTTTAAAAAAGCATTAGAAAAATTGGTGCCTAAAAAATTACAATTTGTAAATTTTACTTTATAAAATGACTGATCACTTAAATCTAGGTTAGAAAATATACTATTATTAATAGTACTGTTTGCTACTTCTAAATAATTAAAAGTTGATTCGCAAAAGTTTATTTTTTCTAAAGTAGAGTTATTAATTTCTAATTCTTCAAAAGCTTGATTAAACTCTTGTTCTTTTACTTCTTCATTTTTTATTTGGTCTAGTATTTTCATTGTTACCTACTTTCTATATATATTCCTTTTTCTAGTTTCTTTTTTTTCTTATCTTTGTGATAAGCATTAGAAAAAGTAATAGGAATTCCTTTGTTGCAATCGGCATCTATTCCTAGTTGAACTTGATAATGAATATGAGGGCCTTGTGTATTACCACTATTTCCTACTTTACCAAGAAGTTGGCCGGCTACTACAACATCTCCTAGTGCTACTTGGAAACTATCTTTTTCAAAATGACAGATAGTACTATATTCGCCATATTTGTGTTTTATTATTATATAGTTTCCTTTAGGGTCATTACAGTCGCAAATTACTTTTCTGTCTTTCGTTATGTGAGTATTTTTATATTTATTGACTAAATCCACTACCCAACCATCAGCAGGGGCATAAATATTTTCTAAATAAGAGTAATAGTTTTCACAATTTTCTGGATTTGTGTGATAGGGTTGATTATCTTTTCTAATTTCAAAGTCGTAAGCATATCTTTGACCAATAATGTCCCAAGAGTGAGAGTTTTTCTTTTTGGTACCACCATATTCGATATACCATATACCTTTAAAAGGCAAAAGATATTTGTTTTTACTCATGTTTTTTTAAGTTTTCTAACCTTTCTCTTAAGGATTTTCTACGCTTTTTTTCTATTTCTTTTTCCATAATATAGATATCTTCCTGCTTAGAAAAGATTAATCCTTCATAAATTGAAAAGGGAAAATCTTTACAATCTATTTCTAATTTTTCCTTAGTGTCTAAGTTTTCAGCTATTACTTTATCTTCTTCAATTCTATCAATTACATACATTTTATCACCTACCCATTTGTATTTGTTTCTTGTGTTTTTATTTTTATATTGGTGCCGTCTGTTATCATCTTTATGGTATGATCTTCATCAGTACGATAGGTTGTGATATTATTTTTAGCCAACGTATTTAATACTGATGCGGTTGGATGATGATAGGTATTATTTTTACCAACTGAAATCACAGCATATGTTGGTTTGACCAAAGAGATAAACTCTTTATCTGTTGCGGTTGCTGAGCCGTGGTGAGCTACTTTTAAAACGGTACTTTCTAAATCTTTTCTATCTAGGGTTTCTTCTATTTTAGTTGAGGCATCACCTGTAAGTAGAAAACTAATATTTTGATATGTTACTTTTAAAATTATGGAAGTATCATTTAAGTCTTTTTCCTCTTCAGTACCTACATATAAAACTTTAACTTCTGCGCTACCTAAATCAAAAGTATCATTTTTATTAGGTATTATGATTCCAACACCTTTACTTTCCAAAGCCGAGATAACATCTTCAAAAGTCTTTGTGGTAGTTATAACATCTGGCATATAAAAATTGGTAATAGGAAAATTATTAATCACATCGTCCATTCCACCAATATGGTCTTCATGAGGATGGGTTGCTACAACGTATTTGAAACTGGGAATTTTTTCTTGGCGAAAATAATTTACTAGTTTTATTCCGTCTTCATTATTGCCGGCATCTACTAACATATATTCTCCAGCTGATTCAAGTAAAATGGAGTCAGCTTGACCAACGTCAATGAATGTAACTGTTAGATTTTTTTCATTAATTACTGGTATTCCGTTAATCCTTTTATTGATATTTTCTTTTGAAACTATGGTTGGATAACTTTGAAATAAATAAACAAGACTAATTACTATTAAAATAATTAATGATGATATTAATTTTTTCTTTCTTTTCATATTCTTACCTCTATTCTATTTTAATCATATCATATTTTTTTATGATTGACACTTATAGATAAGATAATAATTGAATTAATTTTATGAGATAAGATATTGATGAAGTTTTGCTGTAGTTAAATTTTCTGTGGTAACAAAGTAATTGGATCTTTTTATATGGTTTTAATTTATAATTATATTAATATGTGAATGCCTCGATATAAAAACAATTCTTACAATATGTTTATTGCAAGAACTGTTTATTGGTAGTTTTTTATATTAGTTTGTTATTATAGTCGTTCCACTTATCGCAGTAGTTCTCCGTTTTCGTTAATTCTTTCCTCACACCATTATTATGCCAATCCACTTTTCTTAGTTCTATAAACTAGAAGTTGATCTTTTGTATTTTATTTGTCTTTTGTTTCAAAAGGTTTGTTCCATGAACCAATTTCAATCAAATTTCCTTCAGGGTCAGCTATATAACAGGTACGTTGTCCCCAAGGCTCTGTTGTAGGTTTTAAAATAGATGTTGCACCTTTACTTATTGCATTTTTATATTCTAAGTCCACTTCTTCAAAAGTATCCACATAAAGAGCAATTTCCGAATGGCCATTTATACCCGTTACATATTCGTATTTCTTGTCTGTCATCTTCTCAAAATCTTGTCTGCTATAGAGCAAAAATAATGTTCCATCTTTTACAAGATAAACATTTGATGTCTGCTCACTTTCCTTAATTTCAAAGCCAAGCACATCTTTGTAAAACCTAATCATAGTACCCATATCATTTACGAGCAATCCAAAACCATCTAACCTCATATTCAACCTCCACAAATTTCAATTTATATGTTTCTTTGTATCTGTATTATATCATTTTCAAACACCTGCGACAATACTTCAAAATTATAAGATTATAGTTTTGAGATTTTGAAAAGTTACTTATCCAGCTATTATGTTTTGTAAAAGATGTTATGCGAATTGCTTACGCAACAAACGCTCAATAAACCATAGCTTAAATCTAGAGTAATTAAACAGAAATGAAATAGTCTGTTGTTTCAAGATACAAAAAAGATACTAATACATTTATGTAGTATCTCTATTTAGAGCTGACTGTCTATTTGTTCTCGAACTTATAAAAGTTAGAGTTGCCTATTAATCTGGTGGGTTGTGGAAGTTATTTGAACTTTTTGATAAACTATCTAATTTCTTTTGATTTGTTTTAGAATATTCTACTGCATGAATAAATATTTTTTCAGTTTCAGATTCTAACAAATCTTTATTTTTAGCTAATTCTAGTATATAACTTCTATCATAATTATCTAAAAGATACTTTCCCATAGCATAATAATTACTATAATGAGCTTTGCCTTCTAGAATATCTTCTAAGGAACAATTAATATCTAGGTTATCATATTGATTTGATAAGTTTGTAGCTAACGCTTCAAGAAACCAAGTCATTGATGGAAGACGATTACTATATTCCAAATGACAAATATGAGTAAATTCATGAATTGTTACTTTCAGTAAGTTATCAATTGTATCTTCAGCATGACCCTTACATTTTTTTCTTTCACTTAAACATAATAAATCTATTCTACATTCTTTCTGATTATTTGTTGCTCTTCCAACTTCCCAATCATTAACTTTTTTATTATATTTCTCCATACGTTTGTTGAAAAAATCCCTGTATTCTTTTAAAGAAGACCAAAATTTAATTTGTATTTTTCTAGATAATTTTTCTAGGTTAAAAAACTCATAATCTCTATATTTTTTTTCTTTTAGTTCTTCAATAACTAAATCTATATATTTTTCGTCTTTTTTAGTGTATTCTATGTCAAAATAATCCAAAGTTACTCTCATATTTACTCACATCCTTGTAATTAGTTATTTATCCAAAAACTCTTCATTATTATTTATAATATCTTCAACTACAGCTGTTCCTATAAACAGATATTCATTTATATTATCCTTTTTTTACCACTCCAATACATTTTTGCTTGCTCCTTTTTTTGTTTAAAGAAATATTTTGCCTTAATATAAAGGAAGCATCACCTATGAAAATCTTACCCGTTAATTTTAACTTTACAATTTGAAAATCTTTTTTATTTGTTCTACTAAAAATATTAATCCAATCTTTAATTTCTTTTTTAGTTTTACAAACATATAAACATTTTAGCCTTGATGGCAAATTAGAATTTAATTCTTTTCTTACTTCTTCAAACATTAATTCCCTAGTAATCATAGCACCATCGTTTATTGTTTTAAAAACAAGATTTGCAGTATCATTATTCAATACTAAATTCTTCTCTTTTTTCATATTGATTAAATATTGATTAGCATCTTTTCCTTTTTCTAAATGTTCTGTATTATAAATTTCATAATAAAAATTGTTAAACCTTTTCCCAATTTCTAGGATATCACCTATTTGTAAGTTTTGACCGGTATTAATATGATAATAAATTTCATCAGTTATATTATTAATCACTAACATTAGCTCCTTTCAAACATATAAAAAGGTTAACCGAAATTAACCTTTTTATATAATAGAAGTCGATTAGTTCAACTGATTTCCCTATGGTGCCGTTGAGGAAGTTATCTACAACTATTGCCAAAGGTAATTGATGCTTGAATCAATCATTAATTAAATTATACCATTATTTTCTGAAATTGTAATTATCTTTTTGGACTATTATTGATTGTTTGCGTTGAAGTTTGTTGATTATTATATTTATATGGGTACAAAGCTCTATTAAGTTCCTCTTTTCTTTGTTCAGGTGTTAAATACTTTATTTCTAATCCAGGTTGTTTGTTTATTGATGATACACTATAAAAATTATCTAAAAGTGCCTTTCTTCCTTCATCAGTTGGGAAAAACTTTACTGAATAAAACCCCCGAGAATCCATATTAAAGTTTTCTAATATTCCTGAATTAAAATCGTATGAAGTTTTAACATTTTTATCTTTAATAGTTATACACTTTCCATCTTTTGACAACAGTATTCCTTTTCTTAACATCAAAGAGCCTATTAACATTTTCATATATTCTAATGCTTGTTCCGCATTTTTCCCTGCCAAAGTGATTTTTTGATTACTATTAGTAATGCCATAAAGAAAATTAAAAGTATTTTTAGCTGTTAATATAACTTCTGTCAACCTATTACTATATGCTTCACCTGGTGTTTCTGGTGCAAGATACACATCAGGAACAGTTGTTGTATATAACCAAGCTAATGATCTTTCGCATCCACTAAATAAATTTTGATTTTGTTGATAAACTTTTTTTATTTCAGATTCAATTCTGTCTTTGTTGTCAAAATCACTATAAATAATTATTCTATCGCATTGTTCCATTCCACTAGTTAATTGATATTTAAATTTAACTGGAATGTTTTGTGAAACGAACTGCTTAACAAGCTCTGAAATAATTTCGTGCATATTTTCCGGATTCGGAGCAATATAAAACCTATGACTGGTTTCTCCTATATTTTTTTCATTGACAATTACCCATTTATACTCTTTATTTTGATTTTTAATTCTTAAATTTTCACCAACTTGTTGCTGTAAAAAATTCTCTAATTCTATTTCTTTCCCTTCTAATCCTGTTGGCTTATACTTAGATGCATATAATTCATCTCTTAAATTATAAGATTCCGTTGCTTTATTACATTTAAAAGCTATTCGTGATAATCCCAAAATTATTAGGTCATCTATAGGTTGTATTATTTCTTCTATATTTCCAACTTTTGGATTAATTATTTTCATTTTAAAATCATCCCTTTCATAATTAAATTAATAAATATCTTTTAACTTTTTAAATAAATCTATCCTATTTTCTTTATGCACTATTTGTTCACTATGATTTTTTATCATATCTATTACCTTATCAATATCAAGCCACATAACTTCAGAAAGTTCTTCTTTTTGAATAATAAATTCATTAGTTTTTAAATTACAACGTGTATAAAAAAAATATATTTTATGAATATTGGATTCATCAAAAACTGCAAACGGTATAATATTTTTAAGATTTATATTAATCCCTAATTCTTCTTTCATTTCTCTTTGGGCTGCATATATTGGGGTCTCCATTTTTTCAATATGTCCAGTACATAAAGCCCACATATTTGGATAAATCTTTTTATTAGAACTTCTCTTCTGAAGTAAAACTTGATTTTCGTCATTTAATATAAATACACTAATTTCTTTATTGAATAAACTTTTATTATATATTTCTTTTTCATCTACATTTTCATTAGTAAAATTTCCATTTCTATCAATTTTTACAATCACAGTCGCACCTTTTTTCAAACCTTTCTAACTCTATAAGACCTTAGCTTCTTTATTACTAAAAATATTAATACTAGCAAATTCCTATTTAATTATAACACATAGCATTATTTTTTCCTATATTTCTAAATCAAAGTCATCATAATCTTTGTGTTTATCATTTTCTTTATTCCAATTATAGTGATCTTTTATGTCAGCAATTGTTTTATCACTAAATATTCCATGTTCGTATAAGTCCTTTGAAAATTCCCAATAATCTTCACGCTCTTTGTCTTTTCCAAACATTTTATGTTTGATAAAGTTGACTAATCTACCAAATAAATCTTTAAAGTAATCTACTAATTCTTCAAGATGTTTATTATCTTTTTTTAACTCTTTAATCTCTTTATTTTTATTTTCAATATTTTTTGATAAAGTATCTACTTTAAGAGATAATGCCTCATTGTTTTCGGTTAGTATTTTAATTTTTTCTCTTTTTTCTTCTAGTTCAGTATCAACATTATTTAGGGTAACTGATAGCTTTTCAGTTCGTTTAAAATCAGAGTTTGTTTTATCAACTTTATCAATATATTCTAAAATTTTATTTTTATCATCTTCGGAAATAGTATAGGTATTTTTAACTATTGGTGCTTTTTTAAGGTTATTGACAGTATCTTTAATATCTATGGTACCTTTATCAAGCTCACTAGATTTTTTACTGGCTATTTCTAGTGCTTTTTTATCTTTTTCCATTTGGTCTTTCATGGCTTGATAATTTCCCATGTCTTTGACATTTATATCTTTGTTTCTGCCTTTTTCTTTCTTTTTCAAAATGTCATTTAAGCCATATTCTTTATTAAAACTAGCAATACATAGAGTTCTCATTTTGTCTTGTAATTTGCGAAGATTATCTCTCGTGAAAACATCTCCTTTACCAACTTGTTTTTTCATGCCATTTTTATTTTTATATTTTATTGGTACACCAACAATGTGGAGATGTGGACTGGTTTCGTCATAATGAATAATCGCACTTGCTATTTTAAAGTTTGGTAGTTGTTGCTCTAAATCACTCACTTGTTCTTTAAAGACATTAGTCATTTTATGCTTGAATTTATCATCTTTCGTATCCCAATATTTTTTATCTCCAAGTTCGATAATAATTTCACAAGCAAGGTCATTTTTAGAATTATCACTTATCCTTTTGAAATAATCAGTAATCTTCCTATCATCTCTTGTTTGTTTAGAATTATATTCATCTACTGCTTCTTTAAATTCTTCTTCATAAAGTTTTTTGACATCATCATAAAGAGAAGAAGTACCTCTTATTATTTCAATTAGTTCTGTATTATTATCATACTTACGATAATTATGTTTATCAACTCTTGATAAACCTCTCGCATTTTGAATTGCGTTGTTTGATAAAGAGGTAGAGCCAGAAGCATTATTCTTTGCCATGTTTCTTGATGACGGTTTTCTGTTTTTATCACTACCAAGATGTAGTGAATAAGATAAGGTACTCATTCCTTTTTGCCTCCTTTTATAGATATATTTTGGCTCTGACAAAATATTTAACCCCCTAGGTATTTTGACGTAAACATCAAAATAACCTGTGGGCTAGGGATATTCCCTAGAACCCTTTTAGACTTATTCCATATTGTTTTAAAGTTACCACAATAAAACAAAATTCCATAAGTCCTATAAAATGCTTTTCTCCTCTTTCATTTGCTTTCGCAAACAAAACGTGCCACGCATTTTATTCTTCTTCATACACAGTACATTCTTCTAACCCAATTTCATTGGCTGGTTTTACTTTTGCAAATGATATTCCACTTACCATTTCTTCTCTAGTAATTACACCGTCTGTTTTATCAGGAATATATTTAAACACTGCCTCATTATCTTCTAGTAAAGTTCCGTCATCTTGAATAACATACAATACACCAAAATCATATTCTTTCATTTTCATATCAGGATCTATTTTACGATAATCTTCCATAGGGAATACTCTAACAATTGCTTTATTATCTTCTTTAAAATCGAAATAAAATACTTGTTTTTCTGTATTATAAATTGCTTGATAAAACTTAACATCGTAAAATTGTCTTAATCTTAATATATGTTGCCATACCTCGTTTTCATCTCTATACTCACTGAAACGAATAGAGCCTACAACATTTCCAAATACTGCTGTTTCGTTTTTATCAAGAAAACCGTTTCTATATAAATCATTCATAGAGTTAGCGACTGACTCTCTAAATCTAACAAAATCTACAACACAAAGTTTACTATTAATTTGTTTTAAAGTGATTTCCTCAACATAATTCATAATCAAATCGGCTTTTTCTTCTCTTGTAAAATCCTTCCAACGTTTATTATATTCTTTAAACTTTTCAGGGTATTTAATTGAATTGATGTAGTCTATATCTCGTTTGATAAGTATATCTTCAGGAGTAAACTTTAACTCATCACAGATTTCTGACTCACTTAATTTTTCTTCTAAATCTGCAATAGTGTTTTCTACTTTTTTACGTTCTACATCATATTCTTCTAAAGTAAATACCTCATTAACGTATGCCTCTCTAATTCTTTTGAATTTATCTTTTTCTTTTTTTAATTCTGCCTCAATTTCTTCTTTTGGGTTTTCTATTTTTTGCTTAATCATTGGTAGGAAAAACTGATTAACAACACTATCATATTCCACAATGTCATCTATAAATTGACTGATATATTCTTCGATTACTGCTTCTTTTATAGTAAGTTTACAATCATTACAATAGTAATAGAAATATGAATTACCATTTTTCTTGGTTGTTGCTTTTCCACCTAATATTCTGCCACATTTAGGACATTTTAATTTTTGTAAGAACAAATAAGTAAGTGTTCTTTGATAAGACCTAGAATTCTTTTTCTGTTGCACCTGACATTCCTCCCACAATTCTTTTGATACTAAAGGCTCTACAACATCTTTGTAATAAGTAGGGTGTTTTGTTCTTTTACCATGAACAAAATCTCCTTTATAAATTTCATTTTCTAATATTTTTAAAATGGTCGTATCATACCAATTTGTTTTTCCTAATACTTTTTCTTCATTAAAAATATTTTTTATTTTTTGATAAGATAAACCACTATGATATAAGTCAAAAATTCTAACAATAACATCTTTTGTTTTCATGTCAGGTACTAAAGTTTTATCTTTTCTAGTGTAACCTAAAGGAGCTTTATGAGGAATATGTCTACCACGTACATAATAGCACCAACTAAAAATATTGTAGATTTAATACACTTTGAGGGAAAGATAAATAACCAAGTTATTAACTTAAATTCAAAGGACTATAAAGCAAATGATATTGGTTTTGAAATATATGTATCAGCTTTAAAATAAATTATTCTGTTTCGTTCTAAAAGTAGATACTAATATAAAACTATATATCAAAAATATTATTATTTAAATTGAAATTAGCAGTTTAAGGTATGCGATTAAAAAAGCATATCTTTTTTTGATTGATAAATAAAAAAGAAAGCGAGGAATGATAAATGAATTATGGAATATTTAGAAGTGAACCTATTATGACTTTAAATGATTTAGCACAGATAGGTTCTCATAACAAACGTGAGAAAAAAGCTTATAAAAGTAATCCTAATATTAAATTAGAATTAACTAAAAATAATATTGAATTAGTACCTTTAACAGAAAAATATGTAAAAGGATTTCATAATCTTACAAAAGAATATAGAAAACAACACGAAGAAAAGCAAAAAACAGAACGTGATGATAGAAAAAGAAGTTATAGTGAAATGTTAAATAAATCTAAAAGTGTTGTTGCTGATGAACTACTTTTTACAGCTACTAACAAGTTTTTTAAAGATAAAGACAAAGATTTTATTTTGGAATGGGCAAATACTTGTATGGACTTTGTTTATAACGATTTAGGTTATACAAAAGAGCAAATATTACACGCTACTCTCCATTTAGATGAGGCAACACCACATATTCATTGTGTTGTTGTACCTTTAGTTAAAAAGTTAGATAAAAGAACAAATACAGAAAGATATACCATTTCTAAAAAACAATATATCAAAAACAAACTACACTTATCACAACTGCAAGATATTTATAACAGTAGATTAAGAGAAAAAGGTTATAATCTAGAAAGAGGAATTAAATGCAGCAATGCTAAACATCAAAAAGTACGAGAATTTAAGAAAACGACTAGATATTATGAGAATAAAGTTGAAACTATCAATAAAAGACTAGATAATGCTATGAATGATTTTGAAGATAAAATGAAAACTACCAAAAATACGATTATTGATAAAGAATATGTAAAAGTTAAAAAAGATACTTTTGATAGTATGCAAAATGTTATAAAAGAAACTAAAAAAGCAATAGAATTTCAACCAAAATTAGAATCCTTATTTAATGAAGTTGATACCTATACTAAAAGTCATCAATCATTAGAAAAAGAAAATCAAAATATGCAAAGAGAAATAAAATCTTTAAAAACTAGAAATCATAATCTAACAGAAGAAAATAACAACTTAAAATTATATATTAAAGCTATTTTAAAGGCAATTAAACACTTTTTTAGAGAATTACTACAAATTGGTAATAATAAGACAAAAGAAGCCACTACAAACGAAATAAAAGACTATTATGATAATCAAGATTTTGACATGTATGATATTAAAGATATTTCTAAAGGTACAACAAAAGAAGATGAACTATTTGATTATGCAGATGTTCCTAGTTATTTTAAAACTAGCAAGAAATATCATAATGAAAAAGATAAAGGTGATTTTGAAATAAGTTTATAGTAATTTTATTACAACACTACTATTTAAGGTAAAAATATGATAAAATTATATTGAAATGGAGGCAATGAAATGAATATAGATTTCAAAGATAAAGTTGTACTTGTAACTGGATCAACATCTGGAATAGGAAGACAAATTGCTAAACAATTATTAGAAAGCAAAGCAAATGTCATAATTACTTACGGACACAATGAAAAAATGGCAGAAGAAACTATGAGAGAACTATCAGATTATAAAGATAACATCTTGCTAATTAAAGCTGATTTATCAAATGAAAACGATGTTAATATGATGTTTGATGAAATTACTAAAAAATATAACAAATTAGATGGATTAGTAAACTGTGCTGCCTATGATAAAGTGCTATCTATTGAAGATTTAACAGTTGAAGAATACAGACACGAATTAGATGTAAATGTTGTTGCAAGATGGCAATGTATAAAAAATGCTATTCCTCTAATGAAAAAATCTAATGCACCTAGAGTTGTTAATATTGCTTCAAGACTTGGAACAAGACCTATGGAAGATTCAGTAGCTTACTGTACTTGTGAAGCAGCAACGATTATGCTTACTCAATGTTGTGCTTTAGAATTAGCAAAATATAATATAAGAGTAAATACAGTTAGCCCTTCTTTAACTCTTACTCCTCTTGGAATGCAAAGTTATACAGAAGATGAGATTAAAGCAACTGCTGACAAAAATCCTAGTAAAAGACTTGGAAAAACAGAAGATACAGCTAATTTAGTTTTATTCTTATTAAGTGATAAGGCAGATTATATTAATGGTGAGAATGTTAATGTTAATGGTGGAATATTGCTAAAATAAAAAAAGAAAGGAAAGATTAACTATGGCAGTTAAAATAATTTATTTTGTACATGGTACAACAACAGATAATTTAGAACATAAATCAACAGGATGGATTCCTGGAGAATTAAGTGAAAAAGGAATACAGCAAAGTATTGACTTAAAAGAGCAAATAAATATTGATGATATAGATTTAGTTATCTCATCTGATTTAAAAAGAGCAATTGATTCAGCAGATTATACGTTTAAAGATTTAAAAGAAATACTACATGATGAAAGAATAAGAGAATGTAATTATGGAGATTTAAATGGATTAGATACTTCACTTGTAAAATATGAAGATCATATTGATATTCCATTTCCAAATGGTGAGTCTTTAAAAGATGTTGAAAACAGAGTTAGAAATTTTTGCAATTATTTATTAGAAAATTATAATGGAAAAACTGTTGCTTTGGTAGCTCATAAAGCTCCACAACTTGCACTAGAAGTTATAACAAAAAATATTACTTGGGAAGAATCTATTGATAAAGATTGGAGAAAAACGAAAGCTTGGCAACCAGGTTGGATTTATAAAATTGAACAATAAAAATTTTATTATGAGAGGAGAAAAAATATGAATGTAGAAGAATTAATAAATAAAGCTAATGAATTTAATATGGGAGAAATTAGAAAGCATAATCCGGATATGGAATTTCTTCATGAAATTGCTTGGAATGCAGGCATAAGATTAGCAAAAGAATATGGAGCTAATGAAAATATTGTAAAAATTGCTCTAGCAATGATGGATTCTAAGCTTCCTGAAGCATCTTCTTTAGGAGTAGCAAAAGAACATATTCTAATGTCAGCAAATGCTACAAAAGAAATGCTTAAAGATGTGAATTGTTTAACTAAAGAAGAAAAAGAAAATATTATTAAATGCGTAGAAGAACATCATGGTGTTGAAAAGTTTTATAGTATTGAATCAGAAGTAGTTGCAAATGCGGATTGCTATAAATTTGTTTCGCCTAAGGGAATACTTTATTACTCATCAATGCTAGGACGACGTTTTCACGATTTTAAGAAAGAGCTTGATCAGTTAGAATTTAAATTAAATGAAAAACATAATACAATTTCTTTAGATGTAGTAAAAGAAGAATTAGAATCATATTATCAACTGTTTCAAAAATCAATTGATGAAGCAAAAAAATAATTTAATATAAGTTAGGTGTCATATATGCCAAAATCCAAAAGAAACTACGTAACTAATGGATTTTGGAAATAACCTACTTTATGACAAGTAGGTAACACACTACTAAGTCGGCAAAGCCAACTTAGATTTCGTGTGCCAAAGGTGATCCTTTGGAAACCCAATTAAGCAACATATTACAAAGTTTCACAGTGTAATATTGTTGCTCTTTTTATTTGTCTTACGACTTCATAAAAAGAAAAAAAGACTACCACTTTCATGAGTAAACTCACAAAACGTGATAGCTTTTTTCTTATTCAAATAACCTAATTGCTAATCTTACGAAAAGCAAAAAGGTTATTTTCTTTTATGGTTGTATTTCTTTTCTAATAATCTTGCAGTATCTCTTTTTGCAACATATATTGATAAATAGGTAAATGCTTCATAGATAATCATTACAATAAAGAATCCAACTATAACATAAGGATTGTTTATTATGTCCTCTCTAATACACTCTACACCTTGAATAACTAAATAAATAATACCAAAAAATACTGTTGATAAAGTGGTAGTATCATCAAAGGATCTTTGAATTACTTTTGATTCTTCTGTATCAGCATTTAATCCTCTTGCACTCCATTTTTTTATTACTAATAATACAAGTACCATAAGAAATGGTGTAATAACCCAATATAATCTATAACCATAATCATTTTTAAGCATTAAGACTAATACTAAACTTACTATCATAAAAATATTTAATAATACAATTCCAATATTTCTTATTAGAGTTTTATTTTTTTGCATTCTTATTTCTCTCCTTTACTTTTAAACTTTGTATTAAATTTACAATTTCATTTGATGTAGTTATTTGATAATTGGTATCTTCTATTGTATGTAGCAATAATTCTTTTTCACTCTCAATTATGTTTTTATTTAAGTTTTCTTCACATGACTTAACTAATTGTTTTAAATTCGTAATACTACCTAAAACATTGATTTCAGCTTCATTTAATTCATCTAAAGTCATTTTACCATAATAATCTTTAATAAATGGATTTAAAGGACTAACTTCCATACCTAATCCTATTTTATACATCATTTCATTGTAATTTACATTGATATGTTGACTTATCTTTCTAAGCATTTTAGGATTTGGAGTTTCAATTTCTCCTGATTCTATTTTAGATAACTGTGCATTACTAATACTAGCAATTTTAGCAAGTTGTCTTTGTGAAAGGTTTGCTTTTTCTCTAGCTTCAGCAATTATTTCACCAATCTTTTTTTCTTGCATAATGAACACCTCTTGCACTAATAATAGCATATATGTTAAATAAAATCAACATTTTGAATATAAATGTTTCAAAAAGTGTTGACAAGATAGTAATTATTATGTATATTAGTGGTGTTAATTAAATTTAACATATTATTTTAAAATGTTAATTGATTAAAAGAAAGGAGGAAATCTATGAATGAAGATTAAACATCTAGAAGTACCACAGAAGATTTGGGAAGATAAAAGAATCCCAAAGGAAACCAAGTATATTTACTCTTATATTTATACTAAAGGATTTGATAGAATCATTACAGATATAAATATAGGAGAAATACAACAGACCATTAAAATTAAAAATAGGGGTTTGAAAAAGAGTTTAGATATATTAGAACAATTAAAATATCTAGTATATCAAGAGTATGCAACAGGAATGTACACAATAACACTTAACTAAAATGTTTATAGGAACGTAGTTAAGTAAGGTACAGTAAGATGAAAGGCTTATGTTAGTACCTATTCTAGTAATAGAATGAACCTATTTGAAATAAGACATATTTCAAAGAACGAAGTATAAGAATAAAAAGGAAAAATACTATGTGTTATTTCAAAAACAACAATCCGAGGGACAGGATTTAAAATAAAGTTCCATGTTTCATATTGCCTTTTTTAGAGTATTGGCTTGTAGATGATACAAGTTTTTTTGTTGTCTAAATTTTTGGAAGAAAGGAGAATGTCTATGCGAGAATTAAATAAAGAAGACGTTTTAAAAAATAGAGTTGATACCATTTCACAGTATCATATTTTAGATTATTTAAAGAAAAATTTAAATATCAATGAATTTAAAATTTATCTAGTTGATCGAGATAATATCAAAGTTGTAGATAAAGAAGATAAACATTTATATTTTAACTATGATTTTTTTACAAAAGAAGTAACTTATCAAGATAAATTAAAACCAAAAGAACACGATTATGAAATAGGATTATAAGTCTATGGGTTGCATTGTTTTAGATGATTCCATAGTTAAAAGTAATTCTATAAACTCAACAGACAAACTTGTATATGGAGTTATCAAATCACTTGCAAACAATAAAGGTTATTGTTATGCAAGTAACGATTATATCTCTAAAAAAGTAAACCTATCTAAAAGAACAATTACGAAATCTATCAGCAATTTAAGAAAAGCAAATTATATAAGAGTTGAAACAATTAACTATCAAAGAAACATCTATCTAACAAATAATGAGTAGCACTATTCTTCTATACCCTATGGAAGAATACTACTATACCCCATAGCACAATACTTCTACTAAATATATAAGAATAGTAAATAAGTATAATAAATAATATTTTAATTATATTTAAATAATTTAAAGACTTTAAAAAAAATTAAATGAAAGGAATTGATAAATGGATGATATAAATTATAATGAAGTCTTAATATCAGGAATAATCAACGTTATTACTGATACAAATGGGAAGTATATTAAATTTGGATTAACTACAAATAAATATACCCTAAATGAAGATAAAAAAGTCTATGTTAGTTTAAATATTTCAAGAGATTTATTTAATACCTATCAAGATTATTTCATTAAAGGTAATAAGGTATTTGTTAAAGGCTATCTAAATTCTTATATAGACCAAAATAAAAAGATACAAAGTTTCATTACAGTAACTGATATATCTAATAATCCAAATGAGATTATTAAGGGAAGAATTTCCCCACATATTAGATATGATCCTGATGGTGTAATGGTTTGGAATGGTAAAAGATGTGAAGCTATTCCACCTACCAAAGAAGAACGTGCTGAAATGGAAGAATTATTAAAAGATTTTAAATAAACTATTTGCAAAAATAATAGAAAGGAATTTGAGATTAGTTATGAAAAAATTAGAATTAAAAACTTAAAAAAGAAAGGAGAATGCTTATTGTATAAAGTAATTGAAGAAAAAGATACAAAAGAACTAAATCAAATAGAAATTGATAATATCATTGATGAATCTATTAACTTATCAATCCTATTTGATTTACTAAATTTAAACTTAATAACTGAAAAACAGTTTTATATACTAAAAGAAAAAATTAAATGTTTTTACTAAAATATCATGTAAATAAATTTTAAAATAAGATATAATGTTTGTAGAACGAAGCAGTAGTTCAAAATGAAATTGAAATAAAGAAAGTGAGGTATAAATGGCACAAGTTGAGATTATAGCTGCTAATCTCAAAGAAAAAAATAATAATATTACTATTGCAAATAAAAAGAAAAGAGTTTGTGCTTATGGTCGAGTAAGTACAGATGACGAAGAACAAATTACAAGTTATAATTCACAAATAAAATATTATACTGAAAAGATTAAATCAAATCCTGATTGGGAGTTTGTAGGAATATATGCTGATGAGGGTATTAGTGGAACACAAGTAAAAAATAGAACAGAGTTCCAACGAATGATAGATGATGCCTTAAATGGCAAAATAGACATTATTTTAGCCAAGTCTATTTCAAGATTTGCTAGAAATACTTTAGATACCTTAAAGTATTGTAGAGAATTACGAGATAAGAAAGTTGATGTCTATTTTGAAAAAGAAAATATTCATACAATAGATTTAGATAGTGAAATGTTTTTAACTCTTTATAGTGCTTTTGCTCAAGCTGAAAGTGAATCCACTTCTCAAAATGTTAAATTAGGTTTAAAAGCTATGATGAAACGTGGAGAATATGTTGGAAGTCCTGATTGTTATGGTTATGATTGGAACAAAGAAACAAAACAATTAGATATTAACGAAGAACAAGCAGAAGTTGTTAGAATGATTTTTAATTGGTATATAGATGGTTTGGGTAGTAGAAGAATTATAAGAAAACTAGAAGAATTAAATATCCCTACTTATAAAGGTAATAAAAGATGGGCTGAAAGTTCTATCATGGGTATTATTCATCAAGAAAAATATGTTGGAGATTTAATTCAAAATAAATCCTATACAGTAAGTCCTATTACTCATAAAACTGTTATCAATCGTGGAGAAAAAGAAAAATATTATGTTAAAGATCATCATACTCCTATTATTTCAAGAGAAGTATGGGATAAAGCACAAGAAATAGCTAATAAAAGAAAAGAAGCTCATACAATCAATAAACAAGGTTATTCAAGTAGATTAACTAACAAATATGCCTTTAGTGGCAAAATCAAATGTGCTTTTTGTGGAACTAATTTTACTAGAAGAAAAAGTTCTAAATCTAAAACCCATCCTAACTATAATGTTTATTGGACTTGTTATAGAAAAAGAATGTTTGCAGAAGATTGTCCTGATTCAGTTGGTATTAGTGAAACAAAATTAGAAGAAACCTTTGTTATGATTTATAACAATATCATTAAGAATAAACACAAGACAAAAGAAGTTTTACTAAAGGCAATTAAAGATGTTGTAAATGATAATGATTATCAAGATAAATTAAATAGCTTACTTACTGAAAAAGAAACGATTGAAAAAAGATTATCAAAAATTATTGATATGGAACTTGATGATGACTTTGATAGAAAAGCATTATTTATTCAAAAAGAAAAAGAACTTTTAGAAGAACTTAATACAGTAAAAAATAGAATTAGTCATTACGAAATGTTATTAGCTGAAAATAAAGGTTTATCTAAACAATTAAAAGAAATTGATAAATATTTTGATAATTTCAAAGAATTAAAAAAATTCAATCGTGAAGCATTTGAAAATATGATTGAATGTATCATTGTAGGAGATTATGATGAAAATGGTAATAAACTACCTAGAGTAGCTAGATTTGTTCTAAAAACAGGCAAAGAATACAAATTTGAGTTATCTAATAATTCAAATGATAACAATAGTGATAACACCAAAAATGAGTTGGTGCCATTTGATACAGGGAGGCTGTCCTGCTTTAATTGCACCAGCAAGTCCAACCTTTGTTCTCTCGCTTGTTCTTTCAATTTCTTGTTGGCTAACTGATGTTAAAATACGACTTATCATTTTACCATTTGCACTAGTAGTATTTATATCATCATTAGCACAGTCTAAATATGCTTCGTTTTCTTCTAAAAACTTTAAGATATTTTCCCAGTCATAAACAGAACGTGTAAGTCTATCTAATTTTAAAACTACTATGGTGTTACATTTCCTATCTTTTATATCTTGCAATAATCTTTCAAATTCTGGACGTTTATTACCCGTTTTAGCACTTATTCCAGCGTCTTGGTATACATCATATATCTCATAACCTTTGTACTCACACATAGCCCTTAAACGCTTTTCTTGTTCTGGTAAACTAAAACCTTCTCTTGCTTGGTCTTCTGTTGATACTCTAATATATATTCCTGCAACTTTTTTCACATCATCATACATTGATTATCATCTCCCTTTTTTCTTGTTTTCAAAAAAAGAGGAGTCAAAAACTACTAGTTAAACACTAACGGTATTTGACTCCTCATATAAAACATTTACTACTAATTTTAAAGTATCAATAAATCGTTCTTTCATAAAGTACCCCATTTCTAAAAATAACGATACTGCATGTCATTTATTGATGTCTTATTCTACAATATTTTACAAGATTTGTCTATACCCTATTTGTAGGGAATAGTTAATGTGATTTAATATAGTTTTCTAATTCTGCTAATTTTATCTTTTTACTCAAGTTATTAATATAGATTTCATTGGAATAATTAAAAGCAAGAAAAGTCATATCGTTAATAATAATTCTGTGTGGTTCAATATAACTTAAATTAGTTTTATCAATTCTTCTTATACTACCATTTATAAACGTTGGAGTAGCATTACAAAAATCACAGATAATCTCTAATCTTTTTCTTAAAGACTCCTCCATATCAATTTCTTGTTTGATTACATTAATCATAAGCACCAACCTTTCTTCTAGGTTGATTTTTTCATAAAAACGAAAAAATCAATCATTTCTGATTGATTCCTATATCAAAAGTTCGAAAAGTTCGAACAGATTTCCCAATGGTGCCGAAAGACAGAATTTAGTTTTATTGTTATATATAACAATAAGGAAACACTGTGGTATACGTGTGGTATTTTATCTAATTTTTATAGTTTTTTAAAAGAATTTATCAAAAATCATCGACACTACGTACGCAGTATGATATACTTGTATTAGAAAGGAGATGAAAGAGTGAAATTTTCTATAACATTATGGAAAATAAAAATAACCTTAAGCTTCGAAATAAATCGAAAACATAAGGTTACAAAAATTTCTAGAAGATGGAGCTAAAGCTCCTCTTCATCAATGATTATATCATAGAATAATTTCACTGTCAAATATGCAAGATATGAAACAAAAAGAAGACATGGTAAAATTTAATAAAAGAGAATATGATGTCAGCTATAAAAAAGAACACAAAGCACAATTTAAGGTTGATTTAAATAAAAATGAAAAAATAAATCTAGACCTTATATTAAAAGAGTATAATATTTCTCAGGCAGACTTTTTACGTAATGCCATTAGAGAGTTTAAAATCAAAACAAAAAATGACAACGATGTGGAAAGAATCAAATTTATAAAAAAGGATATTAAAGGAAACTATATATTTAAATATATGAATAAAAATCAAGAAGAAGTTGTAGACCATACCTATCTCAGCAATATTTTTACAGTAGAAGAATGCTTCAGATATTTTTTAAAAAAAGATGTTCTCTTAACGAATCCTGAAGATTTAAATTCCAAATAATTTTGCAATATCAGACTTTAATCTAATATACTTATTAACATTTATACTCACATAATATTTATTACCTGATTTCTTTATAAAAACTATTTCTGATTTAATCTCATGAATCTTGTTAAACATTCTCCGTTCTTCATCATTTAAAATTTTTGTAATCATCTAATACCTCCTTTCGTAGTGGTATTAAAACACAAAAAAAGAGACTTATCAAATCACTAATTTAGCGAAATGAGAGTCTCTTTCTTTTCGATTTTTAATTTTCGTTGTATTAATTTTTAAAATTGCAATTAATTAATTTACGAATTAGAAACTTCATAAAGACTGCTAGATAAGACATTATAGTCTTTGCCCTCTACATTAATTACTGCCCTATCTGGATTCTTAGACACTGATTTAACTGTATAAATACTGTCATTCATTAACCAATTTCCTTTGCTAGAAATTTGGTTAATATATCTTTCTCCTTTTTCTCCAACCCGATACCAACTCGTGATTGGTAGCCAAACTCCGTAGTTATCAGAATAAAAGGTTGTCTTATCTCCAACAGTTTTGATATCATCAATCTGGCATCCGTAAAATTGTACTTTAGATCCAGGATATAAAACTTGGTCTGCTTTAGAATCTTGTGCAGGAGCACTACCATTTGCGTACTTATCCCATGCTTCTTTCGTACCATAAAAATAGTTTAAATCTAGGTTTCCATTATAACCATTAATTCTACCTCTAGAAGTATACTGCCACATGCAGTAGAACGGCCATTTACTACTGACGGGGGCTTTATTTGCTTGACCATTGTTTGAACCATAACTTGCTATCCAAAGGCCATAGTCACCCTTTACAACAGGACTCCAATCAAAACTGTTTGCGGGAGACGCACTCATATAAACTATAGGCTTTACTCCAGTTTCATTTTTTACTTTATCACAAAATGCTTTTACCCAATTAGGATTGTTTAAATTACCACTTTCCCAATCCAAAATTAGAATAGCTTCATTAATATATCCTTTTATATTTTTTATAAACCAATTGGCTTCTGCTTCTGCAGAATTACCTAAATCTGGTCTTGCAAAGTGGTACACACCTAATTTTTTACCAGCTTTTTTTGCTTGTTGGTAAAACTTATCACAACATTCATCTACGTATCCTACCCCTTCAGTTGCCTTACAAATTACAAAGTCAACATCAAGATTGGCGATATTAATTCCATTTTGATGATGGGAAATATCTATTCCTTTTAACATACTACTCACTCTCCTTCTTTCTATTGAAATAATACGTCATAATTGCACCATATGATGTACTAAATAATACTAATATTTCTTTGTCGATATTATATGGAATAAATAATAATACGACCATTGCGATTGTCATAATCACCGTCACAAAACTTTTTAAATCAGTCCATGCTTTTTTCATATTCTACCTCCTATTTTAATCCTATTTTTGCTAACGCAAATGTCACGATAGCCGTAATCACTACACTAACTATTGTCCCTATTAAATTAAACCACCTTTGTCTAGGCTGGTCTTTTAATGTCTCAACTTCTTTTTCAATCGAAGTTGTTTTCTCTTTTAAGTAATTTATATCTTTAGAATTTTCTTTTGCATTGTTATAGGCTCTATAAGCCACATCCTCTATTTTTGCATATTTATCTAATTTACTCTCGATTACTGCTAACCTAGTTAACACTGCTATTTCGAAGCTTTGCTTTTCTTCTTCCATAATTACCTCCTAAATTTTGACAACTGATAAGAAGGTGTTATCATTAGATGTTCTTATTTTAGGTGTTCCACCAGCGAGAGAATAATCAACGTAGCAATCAATCACATCGTTTGTTTTTAATTGTGTTGCAATAGTAGGAATAGAGCATTGTGTATAGTCCCTATTTATAACTCGTGTTAAACTTGAAGTAATATTTTTTGAATTCACTCTTATGTGTGTCCAAACATAGCCGTCACCATTACTTCCATCCACAAAAACACTCCCGCTGAGTAATGCAATACAATCTTTTAGAACTTTTATTTGGTTATTTTCACTGTCAAATTCGAAATAGTTTCCCACAATTTCACTTGTATCTATTTTCAATTTTTGAGTGCCGACATTTAAAGATTGTGATTCTAAAACTGAGGCTAGCAAAATTGAATTTTCCGCTTCCAAGGAATTATTATTGACCACTCTTTTTATTTCGTTCATATCATCATCAGTCACTTTTTGTGTAGATGGTATATTTGGTTTTGTATCCATATTTGTTTTATCAGTAAAAGTTATTTGCATTAGTGCCATTTTTTGCCTCCTTAAATTATTTTTAAATTTTGTCTTATGACATAGTATTTATCTTGTTCTAAATTAGTTAAATTGATTGTTTGATAGACAGTAGTTTTATCATTTGAAACTATTTTTACATCTTGTATTGGTTTATTTGCATAAATCGCAAATACAATATCTGCTGATGTTTCTTCTACATCTTGATATTCAAAGGTTATTTCTTTAGCTGAGTTATCTTGATAAGTAATGATTACTTTAGGATAGATTTGTGCTTTAGAATATCCTTCTTTGTTATTTATTTGAATATTTAAATATGTACTGGCTTGTTGATTCAGTGTTTGATTGGTGCTATTTCTATCTATTATAAGTAAAGTATTAATGAAATTTATATATAACGTCTCATAAATGTTTTTTTGAACCATATTAGTATCTTCTACTAAATTTAAGTTAGTCTCTGATAACAGATTTTTATTAGTAATATCTATATCATTCAAATAGTTATTAGGCACTTCTACAGTTGAAACGGTAGTGTTATTATTTAATGATTTGTTATATAAGTCTCTTGCAAATACTAAATTACCATTTGAATATATTTCTACATTATCGGATATTAATGTATTAGTATTTATATAAGGTTGCCCATTATATTTAGACTGATTATAATTTTCTTTAATGTTCAAAAGATACCAATATTGTGACTGTGGGTTTGTTGCATATGAAAACCAGTTTAGTAAATTGAATTGATTATTAACATACAATGCCCTTGTGTTATATCTAAAATATTGATTTTCGCTAATTTTAATTGGATTCCATTGATTATTTTCTAATCTTTGAAAATAATAATCAGCACTTATGTTATTCGCATTTATATTATCGTTGAACTCTATATATAGTTTATTATTATTTTCAACTATATAAATAGCTTCTAAATCGCAAAAATCGTAATCTCCTAAATAGTGTTCATAAATGGTCTTCAATTTCTCTGATTCAACGTTATAATAATACAAGCCAATATATTTTGGAACTGCTTTTCCAGAAGTACCCCAGTGTTGATTATTTTGAACAAAATACAATTCATTTTTATTTAGAAAAACATTCTGATTATTGTACTGTACGCTATCAATATATGGCTTATAGTCAAACGTATAAATTGTTTTATACGTATAATTAGTTTCGGTAAAATTCTTAGTCCATGTTACGATATTATAATTATTAGGTAATGAAGATGTTAACAACAATTCAACAAATGCTTTGCTATCACTATCAAATTCGACATAAGAGTCACCTAAAATCCAATTATCATCTGTATCGATATATGACCATTCATTTTCACTTCCTACATTTATCTTTACTTCAATAATTCTAGTCTGGTCATAATCAGGACTGTTTTGGTCTCTTAAAACTGAGCATAACAATACATAATGACTAGAATTAGGATCTTTAAACATTTTACGAACGTAGTTGTTTTTATATGGAATATCATATGATTTACTCATTGTTAATAAATAATCATTATTTACTTGCTGTGTAAAATTATTTAGCATAATAAATTTTTTGGTACTACTTGTAAAGGACCATTCTTTATCTCGTGGAAAATCGGGACAAGTAGTCATTGCAAATGTACCATCATTCTCTTGAATCATGTACATGATGTAATCAAGATAATTACCATTGTTAAATTGATAGAATGTTTTAATTGGTTTAAATGAGTTATCTAGGATAGTTATAATTCCTCTTGGAATATCATCGGTAGTTTTATAACCACCATATAGAACTATTAGTTCACTATTTTGTGATTGAATCAATCCTTCATATTTAAAGTTGCTCCAGCTGTTTGGTAAAATATCTCCATATGGCCAGTCGCTAAATGGTAATATATTTATTTCTTTAAAAATTTCTTCATAAGTACCTTTTTTATCTGGTAATCTGCTAATCAAGTAATCAAACAAAGTTTGTTTAAATTCATCTGTCATATAATCACCTACCCTACAAGAGGCATTTCTAAACCCGCCTCTAGTGTATTGTCTCCGTCAATGGTTATTTCTGTTATTTGTAAATTACTAAAGATTATATTAGCTGTATTCTCGACATCTACGTTTCTTGAAACATACTCTCCTTGAGAAATATTACCGTTTGCCTTTGCTCTTTGATTATCAAAAAAATTTATGGCAGTCTCGGAGTTGTAAGAGTTTGTCAATTCAAAAGTGTAGAATGCATACATAACATCATTAACTAGATAAAAACTGGTCGTCTTTTTTTTGACCATGTAATCACCAACTAAATCAGGCAATTCACTTGGACCATTAAAGTAGACTTGTTGACCCACAAAGAACAAGTTAGAATTTTCGGTTTCTATTTTTAAGGTTATCTCTGCTTTACCTTTGTATTTCAGATAATTCTGTGCTATGGATTGCAATTGTTTAGAATAAAGAACATCATTTCTATTCTCATACCGAGCAATTGCCCCATTTATTCCTAATTGATTATTCAATCTTTGAATTTCGGAAGTATTGTAAGCAATCTCTCTACCTTGAATGATTGCTATATAACTTATACTTATTTCAGTTCCTGCAGAATAAGTTTCTGCGGATGTAAATTTCGCTTCTCCTGTGGTGTAGTAAAAATCCGCTGTCAACCCGATATCTTTTTCGTCATTAGTGATAATACTTTTGCTTTCTCCATTAACAGTAACAGAATTTACAGCCCCTAATTTTTGTTGTGTAGTAAATTCAGTTTGATAGCCATTTGATATTAATTGTTCATTTGTCTCAATGTTTGCATAAGTCTCACTTGATGTTATTACCTGCTTATTACGGTAATCTGCGGTTGAAAAACTATAAGTCATATCAATGATATTATTTTGTTTCCAGTAGGCTTCAGTATATTCTATATCATCAGCTCTCGGCAATTTATCAACATCATAAAAATCTATTGCTACAGTCTTTTCATCAATTCGTCTAGTAAACCATTTTGATAATGTTATTTCGGATATATATTGATAAACATCATAAGAGGATTTGTCTAATGTGGAGTAAGCACCTATAATGTCATCTGCTGAATCTAACATAATGTTACCGACTACAAACCCATAGCTAGAGATTGCGTTAGTAACTAACTCTATTGCTTCCCTAATAGTCTTATCAGCTATTACGAAGTCTAAAGTTATTCCTTCACTAAGCAAAGTCTTAAAATCTAAAACTTGTAAACTACAATATTTGGGTTCTCTTGGATTCAATGAGATATTTCCCGTGTTTTTTACAACTCCAGCAAAAATCAATTCACTTTCATCGTAGAATTCACATCTAGAATAATCTTTAGGTAAGTAAAATCTAGACACATAGTCTCTATCATCTTCCCATGATTTTGGGTATACTCCATTTAAAATGACAGAAGAAGTGGCTAAAGTTTCTTCGTTAATCGTTACTTCTTTGTTGAAAACTACTTCTTCGTTATTTATTAAAACTTTAATCACTTCTATACCCCCATTCCGAAGTTATAATCATTCTTAGCACCACTTGCAAAGGTTTTTCTCTTTTGAACCATCTGACCTAATGGATCTTGTTCAAATTCATTATTTACAGACACACTAATATTAGGATTATACGTGTTTGAAGCACTGGCGAGTAATGATGGACTTAAGTTAATCATCGAATTAATCGTATCATTAAGTTCTCCTTGCATGTCTTCCATTCCTTCTTCTAACCCTAAAACATTCATTTTTCCAAAATAAGCAAACTCTGTCGATGGAGAATGAATACCAAATAATCCTTTGATAAATTCAAGAACATTACCAACCCAACCTTTTATCTTTTTCTTAAGCCAATCTAAACTATTTAATAAACCATCCCAAAGCCCTTTGACCATGTCTACTCCGACTTGTAGGAAATTAGGAATCCCGCTTATTAGTCCTTCGATAATTGCCTTTATTATTTTAGGTGTTGCTAATACTAAACTTGGTATTGCATTAATTAAACCTTGTGCTAAACCTAAAATTAAAGTCGGGCCTAGCAACAACAATTGTGGTAGTGCAGTTAACAATCCATTAATTAGTCCTGTAACAATCTCTGGTAACATATTCATTAAGATTGGAATAGAATCTACTAATCCTTGGGCTAGACCAATAAGTAATTGAATTCCAGCATTAACAAAAATTGGTAAATTACTAATTAAAACTGGTACTATTCCCAAAATAGCCTGTACTAACTGTGGAATCAATGTTGGATATAAAGTCGCTAACTGATTTACAATTTGTAACATACCATTTAATAAATTTTGAACAATTGTAGGTATTTGTGGAGTTAATGATTGTAACAATTGCATAATAGCATTTAATAATGCTTGTGTTAGTTGTGGTAATGCGGTAACCAAGGAATTAACTAATTGTACTGCTCCTCCTATAAGAGCTGGCGTTGCCCTTTCTACTGCTCCTGGAATGTATTGAACCAAAGTATCGGTAAGTTCAACCAATCCATCAATGATACTAGGGCCTAGTTTTCCAACTGCACTACCAATATTTTTTAAAGCAGTAACAATGCTTTTTGATAATTGTTCAGGTGTTCCTGAACCATTTAAGAAATTATCAAAAGCGGCTTTCATTGAATTTACAGAACCTGTAATTGTAGTCGCTGCTTCTTTAGAAGTAGTTCCCATAATACCCATATTCTTTTGAACTACGCTAATAGCATTTACAATATTTCCAAATGACATATCATTAGCGTCGACTGTGATACCTAATTCTTTTTGGACTTCAGTTAATTTAGAAGCGTCCGAAATTAAACGAGACATTTCTTCTTTAGTACCACCATAACCTAGTTTAAGATTATCTAGCATTGTATAGTTTTGCTTAGCAAAGCCTTGATAAGCCCATTGAATGGATTCCATAGCGGTACCCATTTTGTTAGCATTATCAGCCATGTCTGTTATGGCTCTGTCAGCGTAACTTGTCGCTTTTTCGGTATCTCCACCTAAGGATTGAAGCAAACTAGCAGAGAATCCTGTCACAGTTTCCATATACTCATTTGCACTCATTCCAGCGGTTTCATAGGCTCGTTTTGCGTTATCGATTACTATATTGGCACTATCTTTAAACAATGTCTCGACACCACCAATATTTTGTTCTAAATCAGCATAAGATTTAGTGGCACTAACTACTAAGCCTCCTAATGCAGTGGACAAAGCTCCAACTGCTATAGCTCCACCTTTCATAGCAGTTGATATACCTTTACCCAAAGATGAGGAAGTATTTTTTAATTTAGAATCATTACCTTCAAACTCAAATACTACACTTCCGCCTTTTGTCGCCATATTCTACACCTCCCCCTAAAAAAATAAGAGTGGTCTCCCACTCCGTTAAACGGAAGGTGCTGTAACCTCTTGACCTTTTCCGTTAAATGTAATTTCAAGTGAAAATTCACCCTCATCTTCCGCAGCTCCACCCAAATCTGAAATTTTTAAATTTGCTGGAGCTTGGAAAGTTGTATATTCTAATACTCCTTCATCAATACCAGTTAATAAATCAAATTGAATTAATTGGTTGTTGAATTGAGCGATAGAACCATTTGCAATCAAAGCTTTTAAATTTCCTAATACACTTTGGATAGCTTTGTTGTTCATATCGATTTTTACTGTTGTATCTAACCCTAGAGAAGCACCAGTCAAAACCGCTCTTTGAATTGCGTCACAGAATACATAAAATGTTTTTTCTTCAAATTCTGTGTTTAACGTTACTTCTGAAGTCGTACACATATTTGTAAATGTTGGACTTTGCGTAGTTCCAGTATTTAGTCTTAACGCTTTAATGACTTCACGATTATTTACAAAGTAATTTAGATCTTCATTCATTTTTTAACCCCCTCATAAAACTTGGTTATTATTGTTTGCAAAGTTAAGTTGTATCCTATTCTTCGTATGTCTTGATAATCAATAGATTGAGCATTGGAAACTTGCTTGAATATAAGCTTCCACTTTTCAACTTTCCCGTCTATATCAAATTCTTTTATAGCAGTATGACCTATCAACTTATTCAACACGTTAGCAGTTTCTTTTTGCTCTTGAATGGATTTTCCAAAAATGTTTATAGAAAAATAATCAAACATGTGCTTACCATTCCACAATACGGTCTTTGGACCATCTGTTTCCTGAACAACGATAACATTTAAATCTGCATCATTAGTTGAGTACTCAGCCTTTATTTTGTAGCCTTGTATAATGTCTTTTAGATAAGAAATTAAGACTTCATTTGTTTTCATAACTTATTCCTTTCTGCTGCTGATTTCATGATTGAATTACCTTGCTTTTTCCAAGTTTTTTCAAACCATTTAGAACCAGTACCTGGAGTAGACCAATTTGTTTTTGAATCGTTCATATTCCAAACAAATTTTGCATAATATGACGGAGATTCTAGAAATATTATGTTGCCGTTTGATTGAACCCCCTTAGCGACAGTATCACGCCTCAAACGACCTCTAGTTGTATTTCTCTCTAATGCACTAGACATAGGAATCGTTGGATAAGCTTTGCTCAAAGTATCGGTTGCTATTTCTTCTACTATTTTTTTAGGAAGAGTTTTTAACTTATTTTGAACAGCTCGATTCCAATTAACTTTTATTTGACTCATTTGATAGCCAATATCTTATTTTCAATTCTATTGAATATCCAATTGTCTTGGACCTTTAGAACTGTATAAGTTTCTCCTCTAAAAACAATTTGGTCTCCCTCTTTGACATCTACTTTTCTTCCTACTTGATAATAGCCAGTTGCTTCGGGTACTGTATATATTCCGAATTTGATACCATTTGAAATATCGTAAGGACACATTTTGATAGTCTTTTCTTGTTTATCTTGGTCATCATATATAGAGTCATCGTTTCTGCGGTTATATTGAATTAAAGTAGCTCTAATCCCGTTTACTAGAAACATTTAATCTCCAAATGGTAAACTAATACCCCAATTACTCATCATTGGAGCTCCTCTATAAAGATAACCAGCATTAGCTAAATATCTTAAAGCTAATGTAGAATAGTCAGTATGTAACTCTGCATCCATACTTCCTGCTTTTATTTTGTTAGAATCAACAAACGGGATATCATGTTCGAACATAAATCTCATTTGTTCTAAACAAGCATTTTTAACAGGCTGAGGGACAGTTGTTGAATCCCAACTGTCATCTCTTCTTGTTAATGCTACTTGTGACAGTATCATTTGCGATACTGCTTCTATCTGCCAACTTTTTGGAGTTTCATCAATATCGGGAAATTTTTTCCGAAACTCTTCTAATGTAAAGAACATATTTATTCACCTTAGACACTAGGACTAGATGAAGTTAATTTAATGATTGCCTCTGGTCTTACAACCTCAGCACCGAACATAATGTTTCCTTCAACAACGAAGTATCCTGGATAACCTGGATAGTTTCCTGGCCATTGAGTGAATTGGTTGAAGAACATATCACCAACGCAACCAACTTTATTAGCGAAGTATCCAGCAATACCAGTTCCTAATACATTAGTGTTAATTGGGAATGTATCAACACCAAATGCATTACCAACAATGCCACGGTCAACACCTTCAACCCCTGCACGTGTTTCGTATTTTAAGATTGAAGTTAATGAAGAAACAAACTTTCCATATTCAATAGCTTCAAGTCCAAGCATGTACCCGCTTTTAATGTTTCTATTAAATAGAGTCATCTTTAAAGTGTTTAATTGTGTAATGTACCCATCTTGGTCTGTTGGAGCCCATGCAATTACTTGACCTTTTGTATAAGCCTCTGCTCCATCAGCTTTACCAGTAATTGTTTCATTTAATTTTCCGTATCCATATTCATCGATTTCACTAGCAATTTCACTATCTCTTAATCTCATTTCGCCGTCGATTGTTCCCTCAATAGAAACTCCAATCATAACCGGAGAAATTTTAAATGAATAGTCTAGTGGCAACTCTGTTAAGTCTACTTTAACAGGGTCGTAAGTTGTTGTTGTTGGGTCAAGCTTTGTTTTAATTTCGACTCCATCACGTTTATTAATTGTTGGTGCAATTTGTCTAATTACTTCAATTATTGGCGTTCCAGTTTGTCTTGCAACTTGCATGAACGAATCGTTTAAAAAATTCATGAAAGTTGATTCGTAATAAATATTCTCGTACGTTCTTTTAGCAACGCTTTGTAAATCAAGATTAATATCTGTAAAATTCATTTATATCTACCCCCTATTTTTTCATCAAATCTTTTATTGATGTGTTTCTTGTTACCTTTATTTCTTGTTTAGCAACTCCATCACCTTTTAATGGCCCATTGTTTGGTTTGCTCGCTAATTGCGAAAAATATGTCCCTTTGAATTTTTCAGCTATTCCCGCTATAGCTTTTTCATCATCTTGTTCACCAGCGAATAGTGATGAGCGTAACTTAGCTATCTCTTCAAATTGGTCTTTCTTAAATCCGTGTGACATCATAGTTGTCTTCAAACGTTCACTAGATAAATCTTTATTGGCTTTATCAAGATTACTTACAGTGTCGTTGTAGCTTTTCTCTAGGTCAGCATATTTTGTTTTAAGGTCATCGTATTCTTTTCCTTTTTCTGCTTCCCAAGTCTTTTTTTGACTATCAATTCTACTCTCGACTTCAGTTTCTTTGATATAGCCCTTTCTAATGTCATTTTCCAATTTTTCGATGTCAAAATCTTTGTCAGTGATTTTCACGTCTTTGTTAGTTAAATAATCAGTAATTTTCATCTTTTTCCTCCTTAAATTGGCAAAAAGGTATGGTAGATTCGTAGTTTAACGACTTGCGACTACCATTGGTCAAAGGGAACTTTTTATTTCCCTAGATTTTTCGTTTAATTTTTTTATCTGAGCTCCTATCCAATCGATACTTGTTTGGTCTCCAAGATTTTTATAAATTGATAAGTCTGTTCTAAGTTTTTCTTTCAGTCTTTCGATTGCTAAAAGCTTTTGTTGAGCCTTATATTTTTCTTCCCACTCTGCAGAATTGAATAACTCGTCTTGTCGCTTTTCATCATCAAAAGCAGGTACTGGGACGTGTTTGCAATTTGGATGTCCTACACCTCCATCTAAAGCCTTTTGAATTGATGGGTATTTCCCTTTTCCTTGTGCTTGATAATACTTTCCTTGCCACTCTAAACAATGTGGACAAGCATAAGGATGAGCTGGAAGATATAGCAAATCCGTTCCTGCTTTTTCAGCGTCTGTAAACGCTCTGTTCCAACCTGTTCTAGTCAAATTCGTGTTATATATCATTGAGGTATAATCGCTCATTGTATGCCACGAATAAACCTTTCCATTTTTAAAATAAGGAACATTAGCCATGTACTTGTCATACTTATCTACAAAATCCTTCAAATACTCTGCTTTATTTGGTACTTTAGAAGCTATTTCTAGCCTCTTTTTGTAGTATTCAAGACATTCTTCGCTAAAGTCTTTTTTTAGCTCTCTGAAACGCTTATATGGGACTGTAGAGAAGAATTCTTGCGTCTTACCCTGGTTTTCAATTTTGTTTGTCTTATCAACTAATTTTTCTAAAGTTGAAGTTGCTACTTTCATTTTTTCAATGTCTGAGTCATCCCACTCTTTAGATAACCATTTTTTAAACTTACTAACTGAGTACCCCAATAGCAGATACTTAAAAAATTGTTCTTTTGTTGCATTTTCTCGTTTTTCAGTCTGTAATCTATATTCTTGAACTTCATTTTCGATAAACTCATTAGTTTCCATTAAACTTCACCAAACTTAATAGATAAGTCATCTCTTTCTGATTTCAACTCATTAAGAACATCATCAATTTGCTTCTTATTCTCTTCAACAAAAGGTTCATCAATAATCTTGTTTAGAATTGGTAAGATTACCTTCATTTTGGCTGATTGTGGAATACTAGTGACTCCCTGAATGCTTCTTAGGAGTTTAATCTTGTCTAGATCACCAAACTTCTCATTTGCTCCAAAATCCCAACTTAAACCAATTGGTATTTGGTTATCTTTTATCTGATAGGTTTGCTGAGCTTTTATAATATTTTCAAATAATGAATTAATAGATGGCTCTATTTGTCTCTTTATTGCTTCTATTGTCATATCTGTTGTATTTTTGCTCATGTTGATATTGTCAGTGTTCTGGTATGAATCTTTTTCATACCCGAAACTCGCAGGACTTAATCCAGCCATTTGAATAATTTGATAATCATAAAATTTAAATGTTGAAATGTATTGTTCAACTCTTACGTTCCCTTGCAAATATTCAAATACTGCATGATTCTTGTCTCCTGGCAAAAGGACAAAGTAATCGTTTAGTTTACCAACAGATAAAGTTTGTGGATTGTATGTGCTTCCTCCAGGTTTCCAATTCAACATGATGTCGCCAGTCTGATAGTGCTGACTAGTTGCTATTCTTGTTTTTGTTTTCTCTATTTCTTCTTCAATGGTATTGAATACTTCCATCTCGGCAACAAGTAGTTTTCTACTATCCTTGAAAAAGTCTTGGCCTGTATCAACATTTATCATTACCTCATAAGGCTTTAGTTCTTGTTCTTCATAGTCTTTATCAAATAAGACATTGAATGTTGAAATTGGAATCTTTTTAGGTTCTCCACTACCGATTTCATAAGCTTCATATTTAATTAAAGAGCATCCGTCTTCAATTGTTATTTTTCTACGTAATTCATAGTGATTTTTGTCTCCGGGACGTTCATATTCTTGAACAATAGTTCCGCTAATAAATTTGTCGTATTCTTGCACGATATCGTGAATGTCAGATTCTTTGAGACATTCAAGATATACTTTGCCATCATAAATGTTAATGTATATAAATGATTCTTTTTGGTATACTGCTAGCTCTAATGCCTCTTTCAAGCTTGGCATTAACCAACCGATATCTAAGCCCTCTGACTGTGTAACTAAATCACTACCAAATAATTGGTTAGATATATAAGTAGCTATTTTCTTTGCTGATGGAGCTATGCAGTACGCTTTATCTTCGGGAATATTGTTCTTCCCGTTCGTCATGCCAGGCTGATTTACTTTAGTCTTAATCTGTATATAAGGAGCTTGTAGCACATTATATTTTGATTTAATCCTCATACTCTACCCCCTCAAAAAGGACGGCACCAACATGAAGAATCTTTCGTTTTTCATCTTTATAAAGTAACTTGTCAACTTTTATCACAGTACCTACAAATAAACTCTTAAAGAAATGCCTTTTACCAAAGATGAACACTGGGTAAGCATTACCCATAATTTTTTCTTGCTCAGATACTTTTTTAGAACAAACATATTGCCCATTTAAATAGAACTTGACTTTCCATTTTTTATTTATTTTTAATTTCTTCATGTTTTCCTCCTTTCTATAAAAACAAAAGACACACAAACCATTGGTCTGCGTGCCTCTTATACACTAGGTATCTATTGCACCTTTTTGCCATATCTACCTTTATAATATCTTTTAAAATGGAACATTGGGGAACATTTGTTTTATTTTTTTACTTTTTTTTACGTAGTGATTTTTATAAATGTCGTATGTTTCAGCTCTTTTGCACCCTTTACAATAAAACTCTGCTGTAAGAGGTATTTCAATGTTAGTATTTAACATTTTGCCTATTGTCTCATAGAATCCTTCAACATCTATGTTAGCCAAAAATTTTCCACTAGACTTACACTTTATTCTCATACATACCTCCTAAATTACTGGAACTTTACCTTTGCTCTTCCAATCAATAAATAAATACCTTGACGCGTCTATTGAATGGTCTAAGTCTTTAACATAACAATCAATTCCTGTTTTTATCGATTTAATTTTGTCGTACTGATAAGAATCGAATTCTTCTAAGCTCTCATCAATTGCAGATAAATCAACTGTTAAGCCTTCATGAATGTTAGTAACACTTGGTTCTTCTAATATAAGTAAGAAATCTTTCTCAAACATAGACTGCATATACTCAACTCCCTCTTTTACAGAGCCAGGATATTTATCAGCCTCTATATTAGGAATATTATCCACGTCAAGTCTATTTATAAAGTGCTTAGCTTCACTATCGACCACTATATCTTGAATTAAATAGTTTCCATATTTTTCCTTTAAATAGACGATGAACCGTCTTAACTGCTCACTAAAATATTCGGTTGTTGGTGTTGTTCCTAATTTCGCTGGGCTATGATGATATGTTTGCAATCGTATCAAACACCATCTTTTTGTTTTGATATTTTCTGCCAAAGCCCATGGGACAAATGTCGTTGGATTAGTAGACCCATAATCTATCCCTATTCCGATTTCTCGTATTCTATAATCATTCATATTATTAATTTTATTTATTTTATTGAACACCCTTCCTTCTGAAACAACCCATTTATTAAATATTTTTTGTAATTTTAACGTCTTAGTTGGGAAAGAGTTAGCAACCTCTCGTATTTTTTCTTCGGTGTCTAACTTGGGATTATCATAAGGGTAAAACACTAGCTTAGCACATTCTTTGTTGTCTAGATATCTTACTTTATATGGATGGTTTGCTCCACCCTCGACGTTATATGTACGTATATACTTCTTATATGGATGACCTGTATAAGAAATCAAACGACCATACAACTGGTCAAACTGTTCTTGCAGTTTAGGTTGAGAATAAATTCTAGCGGCTTCGTCTACCCATATAAAAATCAATGGACTACCTAAAATTCTATTAAATGCTTGATAATTGTCAAAACTAAAGAAAAATATTTTTAAATTGTATATTTCTAAAGACTTTTCTGATTGCCCCCAATTAAAAGTAAAATCTCCCTTTTTTCTGCCCGTGGTTCTCTTGAACCCTAATTCTTCAAGCATAGTAACCATATCATCAACGACATTACGTTTAAGGGTGTCGGTTGTCCACCCAATAATTGCTCCTTTAAATTTACTTACTGGATCATATTCATATAAATTCCTAGCATATTCTGATATGGACAAATTCCCAACATATGTCTTGCCTGATTGTGTACTACCGAGAACGTCAATCTCTGGTATGTTTGGACTTACTATTAGTTCTCTTAACTTGTTTTGCTTTTTTGATAGAACTATTTTCATTCTTTTCCAACTCTTTCTTAGAAATGATTCTACCGTTACTGTTCTTGACCAAGTATCTATCTTTATCAATTCGGATAAGTTCCATTTAATCACTCCTCGTAGATATCACTACTATTAATAATGCGACTATAACAATAATCATTGTTTCCATATAATCACTCCTTAATAAGTACCACACTAACGATATACCAGCCCTCGTATCCCTGAATATATATCATTAATATGCTACCTACTAGGGTAGCTCGTATTAGGTGGTGAAATATTAGGACTTACATCTTTCGAATGCCTAGTATTAATCTAAATCGCTTAATTTAAATACTTTTCCTGTGTCAGCCCACATTCCACATCCATTTTTTAAGATTTTGTATTTTCTACCATTGTGGTTACCATATTGGAATGTATTAAGACCTCTTTTTTGCTTAATAAATCCTTTAGGTACATCTTCATTTTCAATTTTAGGCTTAACATTTACATCTTCTTTTGGCTTTCTTGAATTATTTCTTGCCATTTTTATTCCCTCCTTTCGATATTGTTATCGCTAATAATGTTGTGCATATTATTAACGTAATTAACACTGAATCACTCCTTTTCTTTCTCCTCATATAAAATCTTTTCTAGCTTAGAATTATCTGTTACTACAATGTTTAGAGTTGGTACTTCTTTGTCATTACCAGAACCATTTTCAAACATTTTAGTATACTTAACTAGCAGTTCAATAGCCTTTAACTTATCGTAAGTATCAACCTGTTTTCCATTCTTTGTTTTTTTGATACTTGCAATGGCTCTTTTCTTATCATCATCCAGTGAATTAGTGTTTTTGAAGATAACTTTACTACCTTTTATTTCTGCAAAATCAGTTCCGTTTGCAAATGCTATGGATTTTAGTTCTCTAAGTATATCTTCGGCTTTAACCTCTACTTTTTGATTAGCTTTATCAATCAGCTCTTTGTATCTGTCCTTAATCTCTACCCTAGAAAACAATTCCCAAGCCTTTTGGTCAATTGAAGCTCTTTTCATGTTTTTAGCATTGTAACTGTTACAATATGCGTCATATTGACTCATACCACTAACTAAGTTTCTAACAAACTTTTCTTGTTTGGGTGTTAACATCTAATCACCTAATTCTTGCTTTAACTTGTAATTTGCTTCTAACCTAAACCAAACTTGATATTCTTCCATTTTGCTTATTACATCATTAGGAATGTTAATCATTCTATTCATTTCTGCAATAATGTTTTGGAAATAACTTTGTACTATTTTGAAACTTTCCTCTGCAGAACGATTAACTACTTCTAATTCTTCAACGTATTCCAAGCTCTCTTTCAAAGTTGGCTCTATATATCCTAGGGACATTAGTATCTCTACCATGCTATCTAAGCATTCTTGTACTTTTTCATAGTACTTCTGCAAACGTTCGTGATTACTATTCCAGTTACTGCCGATTAGATTTCTATGAAGTACTTGAATATTATTTGCGTATATCTTTAGCATTTTTAATAAGTCCATTTATACCAACCCCCAAATATTTAATATTAATGTCATTGCAGTAAGTTAAAGCTTCTTTTTTGTCATTGAATACCTCTTTCATTCCTAACCCATTTACTACTCTCCACATTTCATAAACCTCAACTTCTTTATCTACTAATGTGTTCTTGTCTTCTTCCTTACCTGTAATTGTATTCTTAGTCACTTGGGTTGTAGTTTTAACCTTTTTTAATTTCATATTTTTGTCAATTTCTTGATTAAATTTCATCACATTTAAATTCGATTCGTCTACTCTTAAATATTGACAATTGCAAATTAACCCAGAAATAGGAAAAATACTTAAATTTCCTTCACTATCTTCATACTTAGCAAATTTACTATTCACTATTTCTACATTCTTATTTAGTTTTTTTAAATCCATTACTCATACCTTCTTTCAAAATTTCGTCTATCTCTTTCGTTGATAAATACAACTGAGGAATTCTGTTTAGCCTCTTCAATTCTCTCCATCGTTTTCTTTCTTCTTTACTTTTTATTTTTGCAGGGTTAATAACTCTTGATTGAATTATTTCAAATAAAGGTTCATCTTTTGGAACACTATTAAGTTTCCTATTGAATTCTGCTAAACCCATATTAAGAAAATTTTCAAAAGATGTGTCTTTGTATCTTGCACAGAAAAAAGCATATATATTGTCTAGATCATTAGGATAAGCTAAACATATGATGGTCCTAGATGATGACTTTTTTTTCGTTCCCGCAACTGGGTGTATTGCTTTTTAAAATTCCAGCTAATTCTGAACCTAATCTATTTGCTTCCTCATTGCTTTTAATTCCTATTTTTTCTGCTAAATCATCAGCATTAAGTCCAAATAGAATATCTGGTATACGTGATACTACTTCTAATGCTTTGTTAGTAACGAAAGTTTGCTCTAATTCACGATACGCAGTCTCGTCATAATAAGTTTTGCCATTCTTAACTTGCTTATCTATTAAATCTTGCTTTGTTAATCCTTTATCTTTCATATAAGCAATCATGTCTAACTTTGCGTCAGCATTAATGTTTTGAATTTCTTTAGCTAATTTAACATTTCTTTTAAATGATAGTACTACATCATTTGTTAAACTTTTAAGTTCGTAGTCGTCTTCTCCTACCTTAATGATTTCAAACTCTTTTTCCATTTTTTCACCTCTAATTAGATAATAAAAAAAAAGAAGGAACATTAGGGAACATTTGCTAATTTTCTATCCCTTGTTCTATCTTTTTTAATATTCTCGCTATTTGTTGTCTAGTCAGTGCATCGTGGTTTGCACTTATTTTATCGTTGCTCCAGCCATATATATGACGTTCTATATAAATTTGCTGGTCTCTTTTATTGTATTTCTTCAACTTAGAATAAACTTCATCGATTTGATTTTCTAAAAAGTGTAAATTATTGGATTCATTCTTTATGTCTTCCTCTAATTTGCTTTTTTCTTTTCCAAGACATTCTAACCTTTGTTTACTTAGTTCTAACTTCAACTTAATTTCTGCTAACATCACACACCTTCACTTTCTAGATATGGCAGTTAAGGTATTATATTTTTTCTACTTTAGCTAGCTTACTTAACTTTATTTCTTCAGCTCGTTTGTCGTCTGATAGGTAATAAACATCTCCTTTTTTGACTTCTGCTTCATAATTTTCATTTAATTTTAATTTACCAGTAATTAGCTCTGGTCTTTTATCTATGTAATTTTTTAATGCAGTAACTTTATACTTTAGTTTTTGCTTTTTATGTTTTTTATTGAACAACTTATTCCAATCTTCTATATTACCTTTTTCTTTATAGTTGAAATTATTAGGAATATAGTTAACAATCTTATCAACATCTAAATTAGATAAATCCATATCCAAGAGATATCCGTTAACTCCGTCTTCTATACTTTCGTATGCACTAGGATAGTTTGTAGAAATTACAGGAGTTCCGTATTGCAAACATTCATTAACAAAGTAGCAATAGCCTTCCGTATCAGATAACTGAACTCCGTAATCTGCTTCTACCATATAATCAAAGAAATCGTGTGATGGTCTCATATAAACAAATTCTTCCATATCAAATGGCTTCTGATTATATAATTCTAAATCTGTAAATATAGTCCATCTAAATTTAATCCCTTTCTCTTTTAATTTTTTTGCTAACTTTAGCATACGTTCATATCCTTTTTCTGGAGATATCCTAGTTGCTGATATTAATTTTAATATAGGTTTAGTTTCTTTTTTATCATCTAAAATATTATATATTTTTGTTATTTTTTCGTTTGGATATAGCTTTTTAAATACATCACAAACGTGTTGCCCTACTCCCACGTGTTCAGTGGTTTTATTCCATTTATAATATTTGAAGTTCACTTCTTTTGCTCTAATGTAATCTGCATGCACCATTTGGATATATCTTCCAGTAGTCGCGATGACATTGTCAGGATACCCTCCCCAAGCACTAGCACAAACACATATATCACAACTATACTTTTTATCTTCTTGGTATTTAACAACACTAATTCCTAAACTTTTTATTCTTTTAATTCCTTCTGCATTTCCATCCTTGTACATAAAGATGACATCATGATACTTCTTTATTTTTTTACAGAAATTGTAATCAAATGTATCAATTCCACCAAATTGTAAAGGATTAGTGTGATATAAAATTATTCTCATTACTTATCCTCTACTTTCTCTACATATCCTGCTTCTATTAAGTCGTATAGTGTATTCTGATACTCTATTTCATCAACTCTTAAAAATTCTATTCCATCTTGACTTATCAATCTTGTATCGTTAGAAATTTCTATATATCCATTTTTTAAATTTTTAATATAATCATTTCTTTTACATCTGTAATATGCTTTTTTATGTTTTTTAAACCCAAATTTTTCAAGTTCTTTTAAATCTATCTTTTTACCTGTTTTTTTATTATATTCTGCTATTTTTAACATTAAATCTTTATTCATTTTTTTCACTATCCTAATCTGCAAACTTTGTATTTTCATTTACCCAACTATTATCTTCAACCTTGCAAACCATATCCTCGGTTATTTTTATCTTTATTTCAGCTTTTTTACAGTTTAATGGTAAAAATGAACTAGACCATTCTCCAGTTAAATATCCATCTTTTTTTAAAAAATTATATCTTCCGTCTTCTTTGTTATTAATTAAAATATCATCATTCAAAGTGTAAATATATGCTTTTCTACCAACAAAATCTGGTTCCTTGTCATATTCTGGATATTCATTTATAAACTTTGTATAAATGTCATTAAAATTAGTTTTTAATTCATATAAGAATCTTGGTATAATTTCTTTGTAATATCTTGCTATTGGAACATTATCAAATATTGTTCTTGGTCGTACATCACAAATTTGTTTAATTATATTATTTGTAAATTTTTCTAGTGATATATAAACTAATCCATCTTTGCCAAATCCAACATCTTCTACTACTGTCAAATCATCAATAATTTTTATTAGTCCAAGATTTAATATTACTGTATCTTCAACAATTCCTACTGTTGTATTGGGTTCTTTCAATTTACGATAACATTCGTCTTTTTCCCAAGTCCTTTTAAAATCATAGTATTTATTAGCTCTTGATGTATATCCTTTTACACGTTCTTTTCTTCCCATTTTGCAGTTAGATTTCCATCTTCCAACACTGAAACATTCCCTATTTTTGTAAAAAGAGCAACTTTCACACTTATCACAATAAGTTATTTCTGCTTCTAAAGGTTCTTCTCTCCCACCAAATATGCTTTTTCCTCCATATAAATTAACATTTATCTTGCTCATTATTCTACCTCTTTTAATAGCTCATCAATTTTGTCTATAACATCAATATAATCTTGTTCATTCCACTTGAAAACATTCCGATGTTTTCTATATTCATTTATAAACTCAGATACATTGCCAATTACTTTTTTGTATTTTTCATTCTTTTCTTTAAGTCTTTTGCTATAACTTTTGTAATAACTAAGATCGTATCTCAATTTTTCGTTATCTTTTTCGCACGTTAATATATAATTGGTTAATCCCACTTATTCCACCTCTTTTAATATCTCTAATAGTTCGTGTTTGTTGGTTGTAATAGTTCCGTCAGTTACTGTGATTGTATGTTGTTCTATATATTTTATCGCTTTATCTATTACTTCTTTGTACTCATTCTTTTGTTGAATTAATCTCTCGTTTTCATTTAACAGTCCTAATGCTAATTCGTGTTCTTGTAAATGTTTTGCATCATTTAATTTAATGCACCTTTCTATTTGTTCTTCACAATGCTTTCTAAAGTCTTGTTTATTCATCTAACCACCCCAACTCTCTACACTGTTGATTTATTGCTCGTAAAAGTTTCATATTAATAAAAGTCAAGTTTGTTGCTACTATGCATTTACTCACTAAATTAAATTGGATAATGTATTTTGCTAAATCTTCTTTTAGTAATACTGTCTTTCCAAAGTCTTGATATTGAATAACATCTTCGCTACAATCGCCTTTGATGTATCTGTAATAATACCCTAATTCTTCAAACATCTCTCTTGCACTTTTACTCATCTTTTTTAATTATCCTTTCGTATTCTTCTAAAATTACTTTCTCAAAATATTTTTTTAGCTCTGATGTAATAGGATGAGCAATATCACGGTAACCACCAGTAGCGGTCTCTCGACTAGGCATAGCTATAAACAGTCCTCTATATCCTTCAATGATACGAATATCATGTACTGCAAAGCCATCATCTAAAAATATAGTAGCAATTCCTTTCAAAGCAGGATGACTTGATTTCACTTTCTCTACATGTACTCTTGTTATTTTCATCTATACACCTCACACAAATCATTCTTGTAGAACTCATCTGGTGGCAAATTGTAACAAGTTTTTTCTCTTATATACATTGATAGTCCAATTAGTATTAATGTAACAATCCAAACTATTACTACAATTATTACCGCAACCATAAATATATTTAATGCTTTGCTATCTTGCATTTAATCCTCCTTATAATTTCTTCTAAATATTTTTATAAAGTCTTCGGTCGAACCCCACTTTTGCTCAAAATACATTTGTCCAATTACCTTTAACAATTTATCTTTTATTGGGTCAAAATGTACACCCTCAGAGCCAGTATGATGTTTAACACATAAATACACCTTCAAACCGTATTTCTCGCTATTTTGCTTATTTCTTCCCTCAAATACGTGATGCTCGTTCAATTGTAAAGTTGACTCGCAGAAAAAACACTCTTTTTTTTCTTGAATTATTGATTTCATAGTCCTAATTCTTCTAACGTGTATTCTTTATTAAGTTTCATTTTTCGGTACATTGTTCCTTTTTTGAAATTTGGAAGTACTATTGATTTGTCCATTTTTATTGCGATCACTAAAAATTCATCCCCGTTCCAAACCGTATTTTTTTTTATATAAGTGACTTTGTCTCTAAAAGGTCTTATTAATGCACCAAGATATTTCTTTTCAACCTTATCTAAAACTTCACAGTTATATATTTCTTGATAATTTGGTCTTTCTATAGACTTAACATGCCCAAATTTAATAGTGAAGTCAGCTATATTCATTCCGTCAAAAGATTTCCCAGCTATTATTGTTAAAGTATTACCATTTAAATTTTCATATGCGATTCTATCACCATATTTAATCTTATCTCTTCTCATTATCCCCACTCCTCTATTAATTTATCTAATTTATATTCTTCTAAAGTTTCTATGTCTAACTGCTTAGCCTCGTATACTATTCCTTCAATCAACGTAGACATCTCTTTGGTATCGTATTCGCTACTACCTTTGTATACTTTGTACCAATCACATTCTTTGCCATTTAATTTCCCTTTTTCAAGAAACTCATAGTATTTAAAATATCCACTCGGATTCATTCCTGGAGTTAAAGGAACTAACAGAACTTGTCCGTAGTTCCTTAACATATCTAAATACACTTCTTCTTTGCTAGAATTAATCTTTTCAGCTATCTGCGTAATTAATACCCAAGCATAAGCATTAGCATTTAAACTTCTTTTATTTTTCTTTTCTTTGATTTCGTATACTCTATCTCTATCTTGTTGAAACAACCATTTAACTATTTGTTCTGCAGTTCCTAAAATGGTAGTTCACCGTCCAAATTATGCTCTTGTGCAAATTCTTTAAATGGTTCATCAGAACGTTTATCGTTAACCGGACTATTTTCTGCTAAATCGGACTTTTTACTATCTAAAAATTCAACGTTTTCCGCCACAACTTCTGTAACGTGCTTTCTAACCCCGTTTTGGTCATCATAACCTCTTGTTTGGATATGTCCATCTATCGCAACTTTGCTTCCTTTAAATAGATAATTTTTAACATTTTCGGCTTGTTTTCTCCAAACAACTATATTTATAAATTCTGCTTCTCTTTCTCCGTCTTCATTTTTTCGATTGCTTGCTACTGCTAGTGAGAAACTAGCTACTGCTACATTACTTGATGTATATCTCAAGACTGGGTCAGCAGTTAGTCTTCCTATTAAAAATACTTTATTCATCTTCTTTCACTTCCTTAAATTTACCATTAATTAATTCATATAGAGTATTTGCTTTAATCCGTTTTCCGTCTACTTTGACAGTTTTTACTTGAACTACTTCATATTCATATTTATCTTCATTTAAAACCCACTCAGCTAAAACTAACCAAGTCCCAAGATTGCCTTTAGCTCTAGATTCAATTCCTAAAGAACTAGCGATTCCACCCTTTCCTGTGTTGCTCGCTACTGACCTGTATCCTGTGTTGCTCGCTACTGACCTGTCTCCTGTGTTGCTCGCTACTGAACTGTTTCCTGTGTTGCTCGCTACTGA
>URLC01000004.1 GCA_900548695.1 uncultured Mycoplasmatota bacterium | reverse complement strand
AAGAAAGATACATTGCTTGTAACTTTCTTTATTTGACACTATTTACCAGTGTTTTTTAAATTTTCTTTCATTAAATCCTCAACTATTTTTTCTAGTTTTTGATTTTCTGTTTCTAAATCATTTGTCACTTTATATGGAGTACCGAAACGAATTGTTAAATTTTTACTTCTAAATTTATAATCTCCTGTTAGACCAAATGGAACTATCATAGCATTTGTTTTTTTTGCCATGGATACTGTTCCAAATTTGAATGGTAATAAAAACTCTTTGGTTTTATTTCGTGTTCCTTCTGGAAATAGTCCTAGGGCTAAACCGTTATTTAACACTTCTAAGGCTTTTGTTGTCGCATTATTATCTTTTTTACTTCTATCGACTGGTATACATCCCATCATTTTGAAAAACCAGGCCATTTTGCTATCAAAATATTCTTTTTTTGCCATATAATGAATTGGTCTTTTGGTAGCAAGAATTGGTAAACATTGATCATATAAATGCTTATGATTTCCCACGATTAGAATAGGACCTTCGGTCGGAATATTTTGTTTACCAATGATTTTAGGATTGTAATATAGTTTAAAAATTGGCCCTAGTATTGGTTTTAATATACGGTAAGGAAACATTTTTTCTTTTTTATTTTCCATTTCTAACACTCTTTCTATGTTCACTATTTTCTTCTTGCAGCTTTTTAAAATCCACTTTACCAATTAAAGTTTTCGGCAAACTTTTACGATATTCGAACTCATATGGAATTGCATAACTAGCAAGATTTTTTTTACAGTGATCTTTAATACTTTTTCGAATTGTTAATGGATTGTAACCATTCTTTAGTACAATATATGCTTTTGGAACTTCGATTTTATACGGATGCGGAATACCAATAACCGTACATTTCATGACTGCTGGGTGTTCTTCAATTACTTGTTCGACGTGCGCTGGATAGACGTTATATCCGCTAGAGATAATCATTCGTTTGATACGCTGACGATAATAAATAATACCATCTTCGTCCATCATTCCCATATCACCAGTATGTAACCAAAGCATACCATCTTTATGAATTTGTAGCATTTCATTAGTTTCTTTTTCATTATCTAAATAACCTAGCATTACCGTAGGACCGCTAATACATATTTCTCCATCTTCTCCATAGGAAACTTCATCTTGCGTACCTGGTTTCACTATTTTTATATAGTTATTAGGTAATGGAATACCAATGCTTCCTGGTTTATTGGCTTTTCCATGAGCAAGAGCTACAGCAGCTAATGCTTCTGTCATTCCATATCCTTGAGCAACCGTTATTTTCGCATGATGATTTGCTAAATAGATGTTAATTCTTCTTTCTAAAGACGATGAAAGGCTATCTCCTCCACTAATAATATATTTAAGATTACTTAAGTTTAAACGATCATTTTTCGAATTAATTAAGGCTTCATATAAAGTTGGTACTCCAAATAAAATGTTTGGTTTATATTTTTCTAAGAGCTTATCAAATTTTTTGGCATTAAACTGTGGTATTAAGATAACTTCACAACCTAAAACTAATGGTGCATTTATGGAAACACCTAAGCCAAAACCATGAAAAATTGGCATAATAGCTAATACCTTTTCACCTGCTTTTAAATCTTTAAACATTACTTTCGCCTGTTCAGACAAGGCATTGAAATTACCATTTGATAAAACTATTCCTTTAGGACTTCCTGTTGTTCCGCCACTATGTAAGATAACAGCTGGCGTATCTTTATTAACAGTTACTTCTTTAGTATCATGATAATTTAGCCCCTTTCTAATAAAATCTTTCCAATAAACATATTCTTCACTTCGTTTTGGTTTTTTTACTTTGTAACCTTGCGTTATTTGATACCCAAAATTTAGTAAGAAATTCATAGAATCACTAGCTGATGTCACAATAGTTTTATAGACATCTGTTTCTTTAATAATATTTTCAACTTTTTCGTAACAAATGTCTATCATGATTAACATTACGCTATGCGTTGAGGTTAAATACTCTTTTATTTCTTGTTCTCCAGATAAGGGGTGAATCATATTAGCGATTGCTCCAATTTTATTAATGGCATAAAAAGCAATTAAGGCTTCTGGTGTGTTTGGCATACAAATAGTTACAACGTCTCCTTGCCTTATACCTTGGCTTTTAAAGGCAAGAGCTGCTTGATTAATTTTATGAAATAATTCTTGATAAGTAATTGTTTTTCCGTAATAATTTAAGGCGGTATTTTTAGAAATAACTAAATTACTTTTTCTTAGCATTTCATAAATAGATATATCCTCTACTTTTATTTTTCTTTCTTCTTTACTATAGAACTTGTTCCAAGGTGTTTTCATCATTTTTTGTTTAATTAGATTGATTACATTCATATTTTACTTTTCCTCCAACTTTTTATCTATTTCTTCTCTTAACTTTTGATTTTCTTGATCTAAGTTGGTAGAGATTGTTCGAGGTTTTAAGAATTCAATTGTTATTTTTGAAGAAAATATTTTATAATAACCTGTAATTACAAAAGGAACGATTGGTGTGTTGGTGACATTTGCCATTTTCACAGCACCATATTTGAATGGTAATGTTGGCGTTTTCTTTTCTCTATTGATTGTTCCTTCTGGAAATACACCTATAATAGCATTTTGTTTTAAAGCTTTTATAGCACTTTCTAAAGCTTCTTTATCATGAATTTTTCTATTTACTGGTATTGCTCCTACACCTTTTACAATGGGCCTTAATAAACCTTTAAACAATGAATCTTTAGCTAGAAAGTGAACTTGCTTTGGGATAATAGCAATTAACATAATAGGATCTAACCATTTCGTATGATTTCCTGCTAGAACATAATTAGTATCTTTAGGAATATTTTCATAACCTATAACGTTAGGATGAAATAATAGCTTAAATAAAACTTTTACCATGGGTCTTATTATACTATAAAACTTCGTATTCATACTATCACCTATTTATAATTATAATACAAAAAAATAAAAGAACAAAACATTTTATTGTTCTTTGGAGTTAATATATTCTACTTGTGAAGTGCCTAGTGTATTTAATAGATGATGTTTTTCAAGTTGACGTTTTACTTCTTTAGCAACACCTGATGAACCATCTAATACTTGAGCACTTGGGAAATACTTTTTTATATCTTCTTTAATTAATGGATAATGGGTACATCCTAACACAATAGAATCAATTTCTTTTTCTGAAACATCATTTTTTATCTGTTGTAATATAGTCTTTATCTTATTATAATTTTTGGTTTCAATGGCATTCGCCAAACCATCACAAGATTTTAAAATAATTTCTTGATCTTCTTTTTTGTTATCTTTTACTAACTCGTGTGTTCGCTCAGATTCGATAGTTGATGGAGTTGCTAAGACAAGGGTTTTTTTATAATGGTTATCACAAGCAACTTTAATAGCTGGTACTGTACCTACAAATGGCGTTTTGTTATATTTTTCCTTTAATTGCTTCATACAGCGAGTTGTTGCTGTGTTACATGCAATAACAATGATTTTACAATCTTTTTTATTGATTAAATAATCGACAATATTATTCACTATATTATAAATTTCTTCTTGTGTTTTTTCTCCATAAGGATTATTCTTGCTGTCTGCATAATATACATAATCTTCTTTTGGTAATAATTTTATTATTTCTTGTAATACTGTTGTTCCACCTATTCCTGAATCTAGGATGCCTATTTTTTTATTCATTTTACTTCTTCCTTTCCTTTGTATTATATCATAAATGTTGTTTCATCTAAAAAAATTATATTCGTTTTATATTTTAGCTCTCTAGTAAGTCTAAATAATGCTTCATCTTTTTTCTTTGCTTCTATCATAATATCAATATCTGTTTTTGCTTTTTTGATGATACTTAAAAAAATTATAAATTCATCTATATCGATATAATCACTATGAGAACGAAATTCTTTTTTTAATTTACTTTTAGAAGATGAAAAGTGCATTTTTGGTGTAGTTTTCCATGTATTTAAAATTTGTGGTAATAATTCTTGTATGCTTTTCTCGCTTGGATTACAAATATGATGATGATAATCTAGGATTATAGGTATCTTTATTTGCTTAGATAACTTTATACAATCTTCTATATTAAATGATTTATCATCGTTTTCTATGGCTATTATTTTTTGGATACTTGTTGGTAATTTTTTAAAGTTATTGATAAATCTGGTGATGGAATTTGCTTTTCCAAATTCTTTACTTCCTATATGTAAAACTAGTAATGGGTTTTCTACTTTTAAATAACAAAGTAGATTGTAGTGATATTTTAGTATCTCTATACTTTGGTTTACAACTTCCTTTTTGGTACTATTTAATACACAATATTCACTGGGATGAAAATCTACTCTCATATTATTTTTCTTTATTTCTTTTTCTAGTTTTAAATAAGATGATTTATATTTAGTGTAGTAATTTATATTTACATCTTTTTTGGTTGCTAAGGGGATTAGATTTGAAGAAATTCTAAAGAAGTGAATATTATTTTTGTTATTATATTTTAGTAATTCTTGTAAATGAAAAAGATTAGAGGTAATGATTTCCTCTAATTTTTTATCATTTTTAGCACTTATAAAATTACTATAAGTATACGTTTTATAGTTTTCTTTTAATGTTTCACTAATACAGGCATATCCTAATCTGATTTTCATTCTATCACCAGTATTAGTATTTCATTTTTATTTTAAATTATTTCTGCGTTTATAAAATTTCTTATATGTTTCTGTATCATTTTCTTGATAATATGAAATTGCTAAGGAAACACTTATATCGTGTTCAAATTTTGCTTTTATTTGTTTTATTTCATCTTCTGTTAACTTATATCCTTTAATAAATCGTTCAATTGCTAAATTATTTCTATTTAACATGTGGTTTATGATTTCTTCTCTTGATAGTATATGATTGATTGTTAATTCTCTTGTGGCACTAATGTCAAAGTAACCATAATAGTCATCATCAAAAGTGAGGATTTCTCTACTAGCAGTTACTTTGGCTATGATAATTTCTTCTTCCATACCATTGACATATCGTAATGTATCCTCTAAATATGGAGTATAGTGAAAACCTGTTCCACAAATACCAGCTGTTAATGTGAGATTGTCTGGTATACTGTATGTTTTTCCTTCTTCAAATTTCACACCGTATCTATTCTCCATATTTTTATTAAATGCTTTAAATCCTTATTGTGCCATAATACACCCTTTTCAATAATATATGTTTGTTATCTTTATTTTAAAAATTTATTGTTGATTTTATCAATAAAATTATACTCTTTTTTTCTAAATACTTTTATCGTTCTTTCTTCTACTTTTATCTTTATTTTTTCTACTTTTTTATACTCATTATTATCTCCATCAATTGTGATTAATAAGTCTTTTGTTCTATTTTCTGGTGTTACAATAATTTCTTTATTACTTGGAATGATCACAGAATTTAATAGGTTTCTATAGGTTTTGTTATTTAGTGGAGCAATGGGTGTTATCTGTAGTGTATGAAAGCTATTATATACAATGCTTCCTCCAAAACTCAAATTATAAGCGGTAGAACCAAAGGATGTGGATATTAAAATACCATCTCCTACGTAGTTTTCTAATAGATTATTTTCTACTTCTATTTTTAAATTACTTGTATTTAACTCTAAATCTCTAACTACAATTTCATTTAAGGCTAGTTGTTTTGAACTAGTATCTGGTGAAGTTATTTCTATTTCTGCAATACCAATTTCTTCTATTTTAAACTCCTCATGCTCTAGGGCTTTCACAAAGTCGCTTATTTCATCTATGTTGATTTCTTGAGCAAACCCTAATGTTCCAGCATTAATTCCTACATATATACACTTGTCATTGAAATTTGCTTCTTTTACCATTCTGAGAAAGGACCCGTCTCCCCCTATAGCAATGGCTATTTCATAATCTTTTTCTACTATTTGAAAATTTTTCTTTTCTAGGGTTTCTTTAATATACTTAGAAACTTCTATGGATTTTTCATTCTTATTTACAAACAACTTTATCTTTTTCATCTATTTTCCTTTATATTTAAATAATGCTGATGGACGATGTCCTTCACCAGTTTTCATCTTTTTGGTTTTTACTACTTTACTAGCTATAATTCTTCTAAATGCTGGATCTAACAACTTTTTATTCAGTATTACTTCATATACTTGTTGTAATTCCCCTAATGTAAAGTATTCTGGCATCATGTTGAAGACGATATCCGTGTAGTTTAATTTATTTTTTAGCCGTTCAAGACCAGCTAATATCACGAGTGCATGGTCAAAAGCTAAGGCATCATTTTTTACTTCTACAAAACGATATCGATCTGTTGTTTTTTCTCTTAATTCTTTTTTGATTACTAAATGGATAGTATCTTTTCCATTATCCAAGGTAATATTTACTACATTATTTTTTTCATCTAACAGTACTACATCAAACCAAGATGCATTAGGGTTAATCATTTCGGTTAATTTATTTTTATCTACTAATGCAATATAAGAAGTTGATACTACTCTTGTTCTTGGGTCCCTATTCATTGCATCATAGGTATATAATTGTTCTAAGTAGATGTTTGATAAGTTGGTTTCATTTTTTAATACTCTTTTAGCACAGTCTTCTAGTGTCTCTGTGTTAGGATTTAAAAATCCCCCTGGTAAGCACCATTTTCCTTTATAAGGAAAGTCCTCTCTTTTTACAAGTAGAATACTCATCATTTTTTTACTAGTTTTACGATAATTATTGCTTTCTTCATCTGATACACTTATTAGTAATATATCTGCTGTCATTGATAGCTGATCAAATTCTTTGGGATTATAATCCTTTAAAAATTCTTCTTCTGTTTTATATTCTTTATTCAAACTAATCACCTCTTATTCATAGATTGATTATAACATATTTTAGAAAAAATGTCGCTATTTTAATATTTCTAGCAACATTTCAATAATTCTTTCAATCACGTGTTCTTTATTGAGTTTTCTACTTTCTTTATGAACTTCCATAGTATCCCTATAGTACTTATCATTGGTACTATCATAGATACTAATATATACAACATTATCTTTTCCTACAGGATTAGCAGGATCTTGTCTATTTAATTGTCCTGTAATTCCTACTCCGTAGTTGCTGTTGGCAAATTTAGTGATATTTTTACTCATTTCGTCTGCTGTTTCCATACTATAAACTGTAAATTTATCAATTACTTCGCTTGATACTCCCATCTTAATTTTATATTCATTAGAGTAAGTAACAGCGCTAAATTTTAATATTTCACTGGCTCCTTCACAGTTAGTAATTGCATTAGCTACTCCACCACCAGTACATGACTCCATAGTGGCAATTGTTTTTCTTTCTTTTTGTAAAATGTGTATTATTTCTTTAAAATCCATTTTTATTCTCCTTTTCTTTCTATTATTAAAATATCTATTTTTTTCTATTTAATTCTACTTTATCATATATTTTATTTCCATAAAACTTTTTTTCCCAAATCCTGCTGTTAATTTATTATCAGATGTATATACTAATTGTGTTGTATAGGGACAATCACATTCTTTTATCATTCTGGCATAATATTCAACTAGTTTATTGTGTTCTGTTAAATATATACCATCTACACATTCACAGTATTCTTTACTATAAAAATGATGACCTGGAAAGAAACTTGAATCTAAATTTTCAAATATTGAATTAAAATTAATGAATTCTCTTTCAGCATAGGGATTACATTTCATTAATGATACAAAACCTGTTTTATATACTTCTAAATCTCCTACATATGTTAGCATTTTCTTTATTTCATCTAGGGAGTTGATTCCACTTTTCATTATCATTGTATTTATATTAATGATTTTTTTATCTTTTAAACTTTGTTGCAAATCCATAATATCTGTTGTAGTGGCGATGGTGTTAGTGCCAAATATGTCTTGATTCTTTTTATCATCGTAGTGATGTCTTGAAATATGTATGCTTTCTAGTTGATTTACTTTATTGTATTTTTTAAATTCTTTACAATTGTAACCATTCGTTGATATTGCTACTTCCATATGTTCATCTATCTGATATATTAAGTCTAACATTTGAAATAGTGTATCAGGATTTGTCATTGGCTCTCCACCAGTAATACTAATACCATGAAGAATATTCTTATCTTTTAGATAACTAATTATAAAAGCTAATTTATCTAAATCTATACTACCAAAATCTTTACTTTGTCCATTAGCACAAAATTTACAGTTTGCAAGACATTGGTCTGTTAGTTTTATGTATAGTCTTAAAGAGGGTTTTGTTCTTCTTAATTTTGTTGGACTATCTGAACAATAATAATCTTTTACTGGTAATTCTTCATCAAGGATTTTTATTCTTTCCATATTTAACAACCACCTCTATACGTACTCCTTTGTCCACTACAACCAGTAGACCAGTAAGATGGTTCATATGATGTCCCACAAGGATCGCTGTGGTAATTATGGTAGTGAATAGTTTCTTGTTCTCTTTTTACTTTTTTCTTTGGTTTATCTGGTGTAGTATTTTCTAATAACGCACTTATATCACAACTTCCTAGTTTTTCTTTTATTGTTAATAGCTCATCAGTACAGTCAATTACTTGGTCTAAATCACTTAATGTATTATCATCTGCCATTTTTGTTAAATCTAAATAACTTCTAAACTGTTTTAAGTTTCTTTTTGTTTCTTCTTTCTTGGTACTTTGATTTATGATTTTTCCTACAAACTCAATTAGATCTTGTCTTTCAAACATAATTATTCTCCTTTTAATAAATTATTTACATATTCTTTTGCTTTTTCATAACGTTCTTCGTAATTTCCTGTAATTGTTTCATATTTAATGTGGTTTTCTTTTAATATTTCTTTTAATATCTTATTATTTTCTTTTCTTACTTCGTCTATTCCATAAGTTCTTGTTCCATCTTGTACCCAGGCGACATCTGGTTCTAGAAATAGATATAAATCGTAATTATTTAGATTAGAAATACTAGTTGCGATAGTTTCAAAATCTTTTTCACTTTGTTCTTTAAAGCCTAGTTTATAATAATATAGTGTAATTAATGAATCGGTATCGATAAATAGAACTTTATTAGCGTGTTCTAAAGCAATCTTTTCATCTTGTTTATGCTGAAAAAGTATTTCAAAGTAGTGATATTTTTGCATGTTATCAATTCCACCTGCTTCATCACAGATATATCTTCCTGCTTCTTCTACATGAGTCGTGTTATATGCTTTTGCTAGATTTCTAACTAGTGTTGTTTTGCCACAACTTTCTGTACCGATAATACATACCTTTTTTGTATAATATTTCTTTACACACGCTGGAAGATAATCAAAATATTTATATGGATTTTGTCTAATTTCCGTTGAAGATATATTAATTTCTTCTCTATCAAAATAGATAACTTTACTTTCTTTATAAAGGTTTTCCCATAGATTTTCTCCTTTATAATCACTTCCTGCAAATACAATATCTATTTTTGTTTTGATATATTCTTTTACGTCTTCTACTCCTTTTTGCCAATTGTATGATTCTTTATCTATGTTATTTGAATAAATTGGAAATACTTCAACATTTTCCATATCTTTAGTAATATTTTTTAACCACATTACTCTAGTTCTTCCATCTATTTCTTTTGGATCATCGCTGACACTTACTGGTATATATAATTTTTTACATTCATTTTTTGCCATAATAATATCATTAACGTGTCCAAGATGGAGAGGATTAAAACTTCCTCCATACATTCCTACTTCATACATATTATCCCTCCTTTGCTATTTTTGACCAGTTATAGTAGCCATAGAAAGCATTTACTAAATATACTGCCCACATTGTTACCATAATATAGTCTTGAACTTTTAACCACATAACCACTGTTATAATATCTATTACAATCCATAATAACCATTGTTCTCTATACCTTAATACCATCAACATATTTGCAATGATTGAAATTACAGTTGATGCACTATCTAGTAATGGATGTCGTCCTCCTAAATGTTCTAATAACCATTGATATAAAATTATTCCTATTCCAGTTACAATTAATAGTATTGTTGAGTTTTTTAAACTGAGCTTTTTGCCTTTAACATCGCCAATTTCATTATTCATATTTTTGTTCCAAATATAATAACCAATGAATTGTAATGGCAGATAATAGATAGCATTTAGCATTACTTCGCCATAGTATTTGTGAAGCCAAGCAACAATAACATAACCTAAGATATTAATAAATCCCCAATAATATTGACTTTTCTTTCCTTTGGCACATAATACTACACAAAAGATTCCTGATATAGCGGCAAGAGCATCAACTAATATATAAATTAGATTATCTTCTTTATTTACGATAGCAAAATATGTAGTAAAGCCAATAACCGCTAGAATCATGCTCCATTCAAATATCGAAAATTTTTTAATAACTTTTGATAACATGATAAACACTTCCTTTTTCATTTTCATATAAATGGTTTTTTTTGATGTAGTTATAAATCTTTTTATCAATATATAATCTAGCTTTTAAACTATTATTTTTATTTAAATAAGTTCTTATTTGGGTTGAGGATATTGTTTTTTCTTTTATTGTTGTAACAATGATAGTTTTCTTATATTGTTTATACTTTTCTAGTAATGGTTCAAGTTTATCAGTTTTTCTTTTAATAACTAGTATTTTATAATTTTCTAGGATTTCTTTACCGTTTTTCCATTTATCAATATAACTTAGATTATCTGTACCACAAATGAAATAGATATCATCATTTTTATATCTTTTTTTAAAATGTTTTAAAGTTTCATATGTATATATTGCTTTTTCTTGCAATTCATATTTACTAATTAACATATTTTGTTCTTTCTCTATCATTAGTGATAACATATCCACTCTTTTTTCATTTGATATTAAGTTGGTTTTATATTCATATTTTGTACCAGTTGGTACAAAGATTACTTTATCTACATAACCTTTTTTTATTAACATTTTAGCAATATTTTTATGCATGTTATGTGGAGGATTAAAACTGCCTCCAAATATTCCTATTTTCATAGTTTTTTCTCCTTTCATAAAGTTACTATTTTTATGTTATTCATCATATATCTTATTAACATTATGTTAATATCTTGCTTTAAAAAAATATTATCTTCTAAATTCCTTTATTTGTCTTTTTGCTTCTATTTTGATTCTATTGCCATATGCTTTTTGTTCTCTATGTTTTGTTGGTCTCTATTCTATCCACTCTGTATTTATACCATTATCAATCCATAGTTTATTTATTTCTTATCCTTTCTCTAATAATAAATCTTTAAAAATCCCTTTATATTCTTCAAAAGTATAACTCTTTTTACGGGTATTTCTGTTTTTAAAAAATTGGTTGTCTTAGAAAGAGCAAATTTTGTTACCGCTTCTTTTTTAGTTTCCATTTCTACTTTTCCGTCAATCTCTTCTTTTGTTCTACCATATGTTGTCAAAATTTTTCTGCTTGTGCATTACTAATTGTCATTTTCATAATATGCCTTCTTTCTTTTTATTATTTTGTTAATATCACTTTATAAAAAGTTTTACAGATTCAATCATCTGTTATCAACATAATATTAATATCTTGTGTTTTTTGTCAATACTTTTTCTTTTTTATACATGAATCTTGAAAATTTAAACTTAATTATCTATTCATCAAGTTCTTTTAACCAAGCTTCCATATTAGCATCACTTGGCATACGTAAATCGCCTCTTGGTGATAAACCGATGCTTCCTACTTTTACTCCATCAGGAATACAATTTCTTTTGAACTGCTGTGTAAAAAAGTGTTTAATAAATACTTTTAACCCTTTCTTTATTTCTTCTTCAGAAAAACTATTTTTAAATGTATATTTAGCTAATGTGTAGATTTTTCTCGGAGTTGCGCCATATCGTAAGAAATGATATAGGAAAAAGTCATGTAAAACATATGGCCCAATACTTGATTCTGTTTTTTGCAAGATGTTTCCGGCTTCATCTGGTGGCAATAACTCTGGAGAAATTGGTGTGTTTAATATATCTTGTAATACTTCTTTCTTTTTACTGACGGTTGTATCTTTTACCCAAGCTACCAAATAACGTACTAGAGTTTTTGGAATAGAAGTGTTTACTGCATACATACTCATATGGTCTCCGTTATATGTACACCACCCTAATGCTAACTCTGATAAATCTCCTGTCCCTATTACTAAGCCATTTTCCATATTAGCAATATCCATCAATATTTGAGTACGTTCTCTTGCCTGAATATTTTCGTAAGTAACGCTTCTATCTGTTTCTGGCAATCCAATGTCTTGCATATGAAGAAGAGCTGCATCTTTAATACTAATTTCTTTTAAGGTTGCGCCATATTCTTTAATAAGAGCAATTGCATTCTGATAGGTTCTATTAGTTGTTCCAAAACCAGGCATTGTAATACCAATAATATCTTTGCTATTTCTATTTAATTTTTCAAAAGCTTTTGTAATTACTAAGAAAGCAAGCGTTGAATCTAGTCCTCCACTCATTCCAATTATACATTTAGGTTTTCCTATTTGAATTAGACGTCTTGCTAGAGCGGTTGACTGAATTTCTATAATTTCTTGACATCTTTCGTTTCTTTTTAATTCGTTCGATGGGACGAATGGATATTCTTTATATTCACGATTTAATTTTTTTATATTATCTTTGATATCTAGTTTTATGATTTTATACTCTTCTAAGTTTATATTTTTCATAAAACTTCTATTTTTAATACGATCATTTGTTAATTTTAATACATCGATATCTGCAGTAATTATATTACTTTCTAACTCAAAACGTTTATTCTCAGCTAGCTTTGATCCATTTTCATAAATCATACTAGCTCCACCAAATAGGATATCTGAGGTGGATTCCATGACTCCGCTTGATGCATAAATATAGGCTGATATCGTTCTAGCTGATTGACTAGATACTAAACTCTTGCGGTATTCTTGTTTACCAATTAGTTCATTACTACTTGATAAGTTAAAAATTATAGTTGCTCCTGAAAGTGCGTGGTTATTACTTGGAGGGTTAACGGTCCATAAATCTTCGCATATTTCGATAGCAAACGTTGCCTCTTGTAAAGTTTTATCTTGGAATAATATATTTGTAGTAATGGGAACTAGTTGATGTAATAATTCTATTTCTTCTGTTATTAATTCTTTGCTAGAAGAAAACCATCTTGCTTCATAAAATTCTTGATAATTTGGAATATAAGTTTTAGGGATAATTCCTAAAATTTTACCTTTATTAATTACAATAGCGCAGTTAAATAACTGATTATCCTTTTTTATTGGCATTCCTAGTATAGAGATAATATCTAGGCTTTTAGTTTCTTTTAAAACTTTTTCTAATGCTTTTTCACTATCCATTAATAATTTATCTTGCAAAAACAAGTCTCCACAGGTATAACCAGTAAGTGATAGTTCTGGTGTCGTTACAATAGATACTCCTAGTTCTTTTGCCTTTTTTATTTCTTTAATAATTTCCTCAGCATTTTTTAATGGATTAGCTAAAGCTAATTTATTCACAATTGCTCCTACTCTTATAAATCCAAATTCTTTCATATGTATTCTCCTTTTTTATAGTGTATCAAACATTTTATTTTTTACTAATTTTTTTACTTTTTCAATTGTAAATTGAGATTGAATATCAGTAATATATCCGTACTCTACTAATTCAATTGCCTCATCAAAACTACATTCAAAATATCTAATCACTTCATCTTTATCTAGATTTTGTTCTTTTAGTTTTTGGCAACCTAAGGCTAACATACTGTAGTTATAAGCTGCACTGCAACCTTGGTCTTGATAAAAACCTGCTAATAATTGCATCTTTTTAGGAACATAGCCTGTTTCTTCTTCTAATTCTCTTTTCCCAGCGGTTAGCGGATCTTCATTTTCTTCAATATATCCAGCAGGCAACTCTACACACACTGTTTCTTTTGTAAATACTCTTGGCTGAACGACTAATAAAGTATTTCCTTCAGTTGTGATTGGTAATATGATGACAGCATTACCATCTTTCCCACCCTTAATAACTTTTTCTCTAGGTATCACAGCGCCATTTTGTAACGTACAATCATAATTTAGAACATTGATAAAACCTTTCCTTTTTATAGGCTTTTTTTCTTGATAGATGAATTGTTCTTTTTTTCTCTCGGTTTTTATAGTCTTTAATTCTTCAATATAACTTTTTAATTCTTCTAGTTTTTCTTTACGCATTTAACGTATTCCTTTCCTTTTTCTTCTACTTCTTGTTGATGAAAACTAATTAATTCTTGTTTTAAGTTTCTTAGTTTGTCAGATAAGTCTACATAATATTCATGTGGTCTATCAATCCTTGTTATTTCTGGATATAGTGTTTCAAATTCTTTTTCACAATATTCCTTTTTTTCTTGCAAGCTTGGATCTTGGTATACTAAGTCTCCATTTTTAAAAATTGGTATTAATAGACTTCTTACATTGTAATTTTCTAATTTAGTTTTCTTCCATGTTTCTACGGGGTGAACTAATGTATAGCAATCTTTACTAATTTCTTCTTCATATAATGTAATGACATCTCCTAGAGCATATCCAGTATCTTTGGCGTAGAAACGATACACTTTTTTATTACCTGGGTTGATGGTTTTGACACTATCATTACTCACTTTAATCCGAGGCTTTACTTCACCATTTTCTTCTACTGCTACCAATTTATATACTCCTCCCACACGTTCTTTTGAAGCGGCGATGTTATCACCGACACCGATTGAGTCGATTTTAGCACCTTGATTTATTAAATCTCTAATTGTATATTCATCTAAACCATTTGATAAACAAATACCTGCATCTTGATAACCTGCCTCATCTAACATTTTTCTTGCTTCTTTGGATAAGTAGGCTAAATCGCCACTATCAATACGAATTCCTTTCAATTGATAACCGTTTGGTGTTAGATATTTGTTTGCTACTCTAATAGCATTGAAAATTCCACTACGTAGCGTGTCATAAGTATCAACTAGAAATACACAATTATCCGGATTACTTTTGGCATATTTTAAGAATGCATCATATTCATCTTTACTTTCTGTTACTAATGAATGAGCCATGGTTCCCATTACAGGAATGTCATATTTCATCCCAGCATAAGTATTAGATGTCCCTATACATCCACCAATATATGCACATTTACTAGCTTCTATTGCTGAATCAATTCCTCTAGCTCGTCTAGCACCAAACTCCATAACTGGAATATTTTTAGCTTCATTGGTAATTCTTTTGGCAGATGTTGTTACTAGTGAGTTGTGATTGAAGTTGGCAAGTAACGCTGTTTCTAATATTTGAGCAGTTACTATATCGGCTTTTACTGTTAGTACTGGTTCATTTGGAAATACCACTGTTCCATCTGGTACTGCATAAATATCTCCCGTAAATTTTAAAGTACTTAAATAATTAAGAAATTCTTCACTAAATTTTTCTAATTTTCTTAGATAATTTATTTCTTCTTCTCCAAAATGAAGATTATTAATATAATTTATAGTTTCATCCAATCCTCCACTAATAGTGTATCCACCATTGAAGGGATTTTTACGAAAGAAAATATCAAAATATACTTGTTCATCTTTTTTTTCTTCGTTAAAATACGTTTGTGCCATTGTTAATTCATAAAAGTCTGTCATTAATGTTTTATTACTCATAATTATTCTCCTCTTATTAATATTTTATTAATATCATATAGCATAATTTTTACAAGTTAATCACTTGTTATTAACATTATATTAATATCTATTTTCTTTGTCAACCTATTTTAACTATTTTCTTAAAAATAATTAAAATAAAAAATACCCAGTTTTTAACTAGATATTTTTTATGTTTTTTCTTATTAAGGTAACTGTTCCTAGTAAAGTAATCATTCCAATCATAGTAAGGATTACTGAACTATCTGCTTTTGTATTTGGAACTGTCACATTATTATTTGCTGGTACTTCTTGATTAGTATTAGAGTTTGAGGCATTGGTAGAAGAATTATTAGTAGTTTGATTATTATCATTTGGTTTTATCTCATCTGTTTTTGGAGTATTTTCTTCTTGCTTATCAACATCTAATGTTGGTTCTTTTATAATTTCTTCTGTTTTATTTTTATTATCCACTTTTTTAACATCAGGCTCTGTTACTTTGTTGATTACAGAAATAATTAATAAACCTCCCACGATGATTAAAATTAATAATACAATGTAACGAATATAATTTCTCATACTTCCACCTCTTTTAATTACTATATTATAATGATTTTTTTTTAAAATGCAAGTATTTATCTGCAAGTATTTTGTTCTTTTTTCTTAGAAAAAGATAATGGTTAAATTTTAGTTTTCAATAATTTTTTGATATAGTTTTTTTAGTTTATCATAACTTTCTTTACTTATTTTTTCATCTTGTTCATGTGCCGTTATAGGCCCCGGACCTAGGATGATAATATTTTTCTTTTCAAAAAAAGAGGCTTCTGTTACATAGTTTAAACCTGTTACTTTACAATTAGTTAAACGTTCTATGTAACTGATTGTTTTTTGATTAGAATTTAGTGCGGCGTTTAGATTAGTTAGTATAGTTACTTTGGCGCTATACTTTTCTGCGAGTTTTTGAACTTGTTTTATTATACTGTCGTTATGTTCTTTCTTGATTGTTCTAAAATCAAAAGTTATCTCACAATTATCAGGAACCTTATTTATTTCTTTACCACCGTTTATTTTAGAAAGATTAAAAGTCGTATATGGTATTTCATAAAGAGGAAGTGTCTCTTTTTGGAGTTTTTTGGCATAATATTTTAATTCTTTAATAAAATCTAAGGCTTTATATAAAGCGTTTTCACCTAATTTTGGAGTTGATGAATGCGTACTTTTTCCACTGAATGTTAATGAAAACTCTAGACAACCTTTGTTAGCTATGGCTGGTATTAGGTTAGTAGGCTCTGGAAATACAATTGTTTCTGGTAAGGATAATTTGCTATCTATTAAAGCTTTTATCCCGGTAAAATTAGTTTCTTCTGCATAGGTAAAGCAAAGCATACACGGTATTTTTTCATCTAGATTTACTACCACTTCTAATAAAGCAGCGGTACCACCTTTCATATCCGATACACCTAAACCATAATAGTTATTTTGATCTTCTGTTAATTTAAGGGCTTCTTTTGTCCAATAAATTGATTTATCTACTGTATCTGTATGACAACAAAAGGCTACTACTGGATTTTTTCTCTTGGCAATTAACACTTTTTCTTTACCTTGTCCTATTTCTTGAAAATCAAAATTTTTATCTTTTAATAAATTTTTAATGTAAGTTCTTACTTTTTCATTTTCTTTATCATTGATTGTATTTATTTCGATTAAATTCTTTAGTATATCACTCATTATCTTTGCCCCGCTTTATTATAGTATGTTTTGGTATAACCTGATTTTTGTAAATCAATCACTGGAAAGATGCGATCGTTCATGGCGCCTGTAGGATCTTCTTGCCAAGTGTAGTTTCCATTATTATTACAATAGTCTAATTTTAGTCCTATTCCTCTAAATAGTTTAGAGGAATCTGAAGAATCTAAATCCGGTCTTGTTTTTAGTAAAGATATATATTGGTTAATAAAATCTTGTTTTTCTTCTGGTGTTAGTTCTGGTATTAGTATACTTTCATTCTTTTTTCTTTTTTCTCTGTCTTCTTCTTGAACTCTTTCTACTGCACTTTCAAAAGATTCTGTTCTGTCTTTTTTGAAGTATCTCATAGCATTGGTACGGTAACCTAAAAGAATCTTATTATTTTGCAAAGAATTGATTATTTCTTTTCTTACTAATTCACTAGCAATATTTTTACTGCGATATTTCTTTGATACTCCTATTTCTTCAATATAGCGGATTTGATCTTGAGCTTCTGTAATGTATTTTTTCTCAGTTTCTGGAATTATATCTGTTGCGATTAAAAATCCTACTACTTCATCTTTTATTTCTGGTATCCAGATTGTTGCATTTGCTTTTACATAATTAGCAATTACTTGTCTTGCAGATTTTTCTGTCCAAGTTTCATAAAATGGTTCTCCATTAAAAATATTACAGTAGCATCTAGCTAGAGAACCCAATTGCTTAGTAGCTACTAATTTAATTTTACAGTTTTCTTTTACTTGTTCTTTTAACCAAGTATTATATAAGTTTTTAAAATTTATCATATCTTTTCTCCTTTATTTAAATTTTTGTAATAAAAAAGTTATAGACCTTGTGCCTATAACCTAGTATTTTGTCATATTTATTTAGAATAGGTATCGACACAAGCATCACAAAATTGCCCTTGTCGATACCACAATTTTAATGTCGTATTAACAAGCGCATAATTTTATGATGATGATGTCCAAATATTCTATTCATCATATAAATACAGTTCCTTTCTTAGTTGGATTTAATTTACACCATTTTTTAACTCAAGTCAAGTATAAAGTGTCTTTTTATATTATATTCTTTATCAACTAAATTTAGAATATAATTTTTAGTTATTAAGAGCTTTTTTTATAAGCTATGCTATCTTTTATTTCAGAGATTTTGCTACTTAAAAAAGAACAGAAGCTGATTAATCCCCCTATTATTATACAGGGTATTAATATGATTAATAATAATATAGTTATTTTTAAGCCAAAAACATTCAATTGGTATCACTCCTTATATATCTCAATTACTTGTTAATAGCAAGTAGTAGAATAGTTTGGTTTGTTATGTTAGTAATACTATATGCTTTTTGCTTTAATTTTTCCACCAATTTTTAGTTGCCTTACGATTAATCTTAGTTGCTTTTTGTTTTTTCATGTATAAAGAATAAATTATAAATATCATTATCCCTATAAGACTTAATAATGATCCTAAATTCTTATATGGGGCTTCATAAATTATTTCTATATTGTGATTTCCTTTTTTGAGCGGGAATGTAATTCCATTTTGAATGCTTTCTTGATACGTTACCTCTTCGCCATCCACTTTTATTTTAAAACCTTTATCATAAGGTAAAGCTAAAACCATATTTTCATCTTTTGAAAGATTCATAGTTCCAACTATCTTATCACCTTTCGTCTTTTTAGTATTTAATTTCAAAGGAGTTACTTTTCTTTTTTCGTCTAGCAATTTGCTTTTTGGTATAGCATAGGCTGTTATATCTTCTAAGTCATAAGCTCCTTTGGATAATGTTACTTTTAAGGTGTCAGGTGACACTATTACGTAATGGAATATCTTATTTTTATTATGATATTTCCAACCCTTACAAGTAAGTTTATTAGAGATATTATTAATATTAATTACTTGATCTTCTTTTCTTCCATTACATCTTTTATTAAAGTTGTTTTTGAAAGTGATAAAAACAACTTTATCTTTTAAATCCGTTTTACTATCTAAAATAATATAATTATCTTCTTTGGCTTTTAGTTTAATACTTTCTGATTTTTCTATAGTAATATTTTTAGAATCTATAGCTTCAAAATCAATAGGTTTTAGTTCTGTTTCATCTTCTTGATTTCCATTAGCAAATGAGGAAATGACAGTCATTGGATACATTAAAGTTTTATAACTTTTTTTAGTCAGTTCGTTTTCAGTAGCGTAAATAATGGGTAAGGCAAACTCATTTTCATATAGTCTTAAGTTGTTTTGTTTTTTAATAAGTTTATAGCCACCTTCTAGCTTTTTAATTGAAATTACATATTTTTCACCCATCATACCTTCGGATAAGATATTTCCGGATAACGTTGTCATCATGTTATTACGGTAAGCTTGGTTATTTTTTTGGCTGTTTTTTATCCATTTTTGATAGTTGTTATTTTGAGTTGAGGAATAAATGGAACTTTTATATTCTTTCATGTTATGAATTTTATTTAATGCTTCTGGGACTGCTGTTTGATCACCAATACGATAGAAAGATGAATCTTTTTTTATAATATAGTCCACTAATGTTTGGTAGTCTTTTTGTAGTTTGCTTTTAATATTATTTCTAGGAATTAATTTGTCATTAAAATTACCTATAATACAAATTATACAAGTGGAAATTAATAAATAGCCCTCTATTTTCTTACGATGTTTTAAAAGATGTTCTAAGCTAATTCCTACTAGTAACAAAGCTAGTGGTAAAAATGGAATCAAAGACTTGGCATTGACATATAGTGTTCCATTTAAAATATAATTGAAAATTGGAAACATAAATATTATTGATAATGTCAATGCTAATAGTCTGGTAGATTTTTTAATATTTTTATCAAAAATTAATATTCCAATTAAGATAAATTCTAAAAAGGTTAGACCTAAAGAATAGCTGCTATATAAAAATTTAAAATTTGGAGCTAGAAGTTTTACTAATTCTAGATTTTTTATACTTTCTCCCCTACCAGTTACTAAAGTGTAAAAAGTAGGTAACCAAAGAATAGCACTTATTAGTACTGCAATCATGAATGGCACAGATAACTTTAGTAAAAATTTTACTAGATTTTTAAATCCTTTTTCTTTTTGAAAAAACTGATAAATAGCATAAATTATTAACACAATAATTCCTGCTACGCTATAGTAAAAACTCGTAAAAATCATCATACAAGTAGCTGTTATTAACAAAATTGGCTTTTTTTGTGATATAAAACGATCGACTCCAAATAAGGCTAATATTAAAAATGGAAAATAATTAATGAACATGATGTGACGTTTGGCATGGTATATCAGTGGAGTTGCAAATAAGAATAATAAACTAACGATTAAACACGTTGTGGGTTTTAGTTTATGAGAGGCTAAAAATTTATAAAATAAAAAGGTACTGCTGACAACTATAATAAAACTTAAAATAATTAAATAATTAAACATTGGTATCATCGGAAGTAAATAGGATATTAAGATAAAAGGGTTTAAAAGTCCATAATAAGAAAGATTATATATATTTTGACCACCACCAATATTTAAGGCAAAGTCCGGAAATAAATCCTTCGTTTCATAGAATAAGTTTCTAAAATATTCTGGGAATAAATAGTGTTGCATTTCAAAATCCGTGGTGGAGGCAAAGTAAAATTGACCGTGAGTTAAAATAGCAGCAATCATTAAATAGATCATACTAAATAACAAGATTATTAAAATATCTTTTCTATGTTTTTTGATTTGTTTCATTCTATACTACTTCCTTACTACTGACTTGTTTTAATTTCTTGTTTTTTAAATAAATTATTGATATTAGTATAAGGCTTTTTAGGATATTTTTCAATATAATTTAGGTTGATTTATGTCAAATTACAGTTGCTTTTAGTTTTATTTCTAATTAAACAATAAAGGGATTAGAAAATTAGTTTTTTTTCTTTCCCTTTACTATTGCTAATATAATAAATAAAATTTCTAAAAGTATTAATGGTGAAATCATTATAATCGGACTATTGATTAGCTCTTGCCAATTTATTTCTAATATCATATTCTTTTTTCCTTAATAATATTTTTGCTACAGTAATAGGTAATTAAGAAATATCCACCATAAATTACTATTAAGAATAACATAGTCATTGATACACTAGCTAACATTTCTTCTTTTCCAAAAGTTTCTAATAAGAGGGTACAGAATTTAATTCCAAAAATTGAATGGATGATAGCAATCAATAACGGAAATAGGAAAAATATTGCAATTTGTCTGAATAATGCTTTATTTAATTGCTTGTTGCTTGCTCCAATTTTTCTTAACATATTATATCTGACAATGTTATCAGTGCTTTCAGATAGTTCTTTTAAGGCTAATAATGCTGCACTAGAAATTAGGAAAATAATTCCTAGATATAATCCGATAAATGTAATCATAGCGCCTAACCCAATACTAGCATCATAGATACTAATTCTTGAATTTCCAGTTAAAATGGCATCTGGGTATAGTTTGTTTTGTTCGGGATTTGTAAATATCTCTTCTATTTTTTCTTTTCCTTTTTCATCATTTGCTTTATAATTAGCAAGTAAATATTCTTTTTCTAATTTTGGAGAATTATTTGCGATATCAATCACATGATCTGGTACTATAATGATACCATCAGTAATATGGTTGCTAGATATTTTAATAAACCCATTTTTTACTTCTTTATACTTTGGTGTTAATTGTTTTCCAAAAATAGTTAATGGGGTGTTATCTTTTAAGGCAACATTTCTTAATTCTATCATTGATTCATAATCGCCAATTATCATGTATTCATTTTCATCTAGCGTATAAGTTTTGTTATTTAACATTTTAGCAACCTTATTATATTCACTTAGCTTTACTATTGCTTCTGGAGAAGTATAGTCTAAATATGGATAAGCTTTTTTCATCCTATCTAATGCTTTTCCCATAGATGTTGCGTATGTTAGAGAGTCATCTATATAAAGATGTAAACTAGTTTGGTCTTTCAAATATTTTTCTTCATCAATATTTAAATCTTTTAGTGTTTCTGAAATCGTCTTATAGCTAGAATCTATTTGCCCGTCGGTATAACCATAATCAGCTTGTAACTCCTTTGGAATATTTCTTGTTTTTGATAATTCAATATCTATGGGTGCTAATTCTTTTAAATTGCTGGTCATGGAATTTTTTATGGAAAGTGAACTTGATAATACACAGATTGTTATAAATAACATTAAGCAAATAATGGTCATTGAAAATACAGTGGTATTTACCTTACTACTAATTTGTCTTAGAGTAAAACTATTTAAGCCTTTATAATATACTGAATGAATTTTCTGTACAATTTTTAATATTAATCCAGATAGTGACCAAAATAATAGAAAGGTTGATATAGACCCTAGAATAATAATGATCCCTAACTCTTTTACAGATAAGGCATTCGTTCCCTCTGGTACAGAAACTCTATAATAACAATAGCCTAGGATACTTATTGCTATTAAAAGCATTAAAAAACAAATAATAGGATTTTTTATTTTTACTTTTTCAGAATGCTTGTTGGCATTAATTAAATCAATTAATTTACATTTGTTGATTTGAATAGTATTAAATATCATCACTAATAGGTACATAATTCCAAAATAACAGAATGTTTTTAATAGAGCACTTTGTGAAAAGGTAAAGGCGAAAGTTGTCATGTCAGCTTCAAACATATTAGCTACTAATAGACTCATTAGTTGTGATAGTATGACACCTAACCCTAACCCTACTCCTAATGATAATACACCAATAATGATGGTTTCCATAAATAAAATGAAAGATATTTTTCGCTTACTCATCCCAAGTGTCATATAAATTGCAAACTCTTTATTTCTTCTTTTTATTAAAAAACGTGAAGCATAAATAATTAAAAATCCCAAAATAAAAGATACAAATATACTGATAGAAGATAGTGATTGTGTCATCAGTTTAATAATATCATCAGTTGATTTTTTTGTTTGTAATAATACAGTTTGACTATCAATTGCATTAAATACATAAAAAATAGCAACTCCTAAGATAAGAGTAAAGAAATATATTGCGTAATCTTTGAAACTTTTTTTGATATTTTGGAAAGATAGCTTACAAAGCGTCATTTAAATCCCCTCCAAGTAGTGTCACAACATCTATGATTTTATCAAAAAACTCTTTTCTAGTGTTATCTCCTTTTCTGATTTCATTAAAAATTTTACCATCTTTTATAAAAATGACGCGATTGGCGTAACTGGCACTAAAAGCATCGTGAGTTACCATTAAAATAGTAGCTAATAATTCTTGATTTAAATGGTTAAAACTTTCTAATAGCATTTTGCTGGATTTAGAATCTAAGGCTCCAGTTGGTTCGTCTGCTAAAATTAATTTAGGATTTGTAATGATGGCTCTAGCTGATGCTACACGTTGCTTTTGTCCCCCACTCATTTGGTAGGGATATTTTTGAAGTACATCTTGTATATCTAGTTTTCTAGCGACTTCATTTACTCTTTTTTCAATTTCTTTAACATTAATATTCTGAATAGATAAAGCTAAAGCAATATTTTCATAAGCTGTTAGGGTATCTAATAAATTAAAGTCTTGAAAAATAAATCCTAGTTCCTTGCTTCTATATTTATTTAATTTTTCTCCTTTTAATTTAGTGATATCTAAATTATCTACTAAAATGTGACCGGCAGTTACTCTATCGATTGTTGAAATACAATTTAGTAATGTTGTTTTTCCACTACCAGATGCTCCCATTATAGCAACAAACTCTCCTTCTTCTACTTCTAATGAAATATCGTCAATGGCTTTCGTTAAATTTGACTTATTTCCATAATATTTTTCGATATTAGATATCTTTAATATTTTTTTCATGAATTTTTCTCCTTTCATGGTTTTATTATATAAATACTATGATTGCTTGTCGTTTGTTATATATTACGGTAGATTACAATTTTGTAATATTATAAAAAATAGATTAGAATTTTCTAATCTTTGACTTGATAGTAATCATTTTTAGCAAATTTGATTTTTACACAAGTAAACTCGCCTTCTATTGAGTTAATGCTAATATTGTGTCCTAATTTGTCACATAATCTTTTCACTATGTATAAACCCATTCCGGTCGATTGTTTCCCTATACGCCCGTTTTTACCCGTGTATGTTTTTTCAAACACTCTAGGTAAGTCTTCTTTTGAAATACCTACTCCATTATCATAAATAACACAAGCAATATAATTTTTTTCTTCTTTCGCTAAGATTTTGATGTAAGGTTTCTTTTTATTACTATACTTTATAGAATTATCGATGATTTGGTTTATTATAAATTCTAGCCATTTTGCATCTGTATATATATCAATATCTATGTCACTAGCAATAAAGTCTATCTTTTTTTCTAGGAGTGTATCTTTGTTTTTTAAAGCAATGTTACTAATTACTTTAGCTAGATTCACTTTAGAAATTAAATAGTCTTTTTCAGCATTTTCTGAACGTACATAATATAGTATTTGCTCTAAATAGTTATCAAGACGGGTTAATTGCTCTAAAATCTTTTTATTATATTCATTTTTATGATTATGAATCATTAACACTAGTGACGATACTGGTAGTTTCACTTCGTGAATCCATAACTCTACATATTCTTTAAAGTTTTGAGTTTGGCTTTTATATTCTTTTATTTTTTCAATCATTGATTTATTAATTTCATATAAAGAGTCAAACATAATTTTTCCTTCTAAAAAGCAGGGAGAAGATAACATTTCTATCACCAAATATTTTTGATCTAAGTTATCTAATTTATTTTTTAACTCTCTATAAAATAGTTTTTTCCTAGCATAATCAAATGTGAGAGAAAAAATAATAGTTGTTAGGTATATGATAGTTATTGCGATGATTGCTTGACTATTTACTTTAAAGGCAAATAGAACTAAAAGACAAATACCATAACTGATACCTGCTATTATCAACAAAAATAATTTGTCTTTTATATAATCCTTTTTACTCATTTAATAAATACCCCTGATTCTTTCTTGTTTCTATTACTTCTTCTTGACCTATTTCTTTTAATTTAGTGCGAAGCCTTGATATATTTACGGTTAGGGCATTATCATTGACATATTCACTGTTATTCCATAAATCAGTCATTAGTTCATCTCTTGTGACGATACGTCCTTGATTATTTAATAGATACATAAATATGATCATTTCATTTTTAGTTAAAATTAATTCTGTTTCTTGATTTTTGATGATACCTTTAGATGGAAGTATAGTCAAATTATGGTATGTTAGTTCACTTTGTGGTTGGCTAGTCCTTTTTAATATTGCTTGGATTCTAAGTAATAAAATTGTAGGATTATATGGCTTGGTTATATAGTCATCTGCACCATAACTCATCGATAATACTTCATCTATTTCACTATTTTTGCTAGTTACCATCATTATTGGAGTATTAAAATGTTTTCTGATATTTTGAAGCAAAACTTCACCATTTATTTTTGGTAGGTTAATATCTAATAAGATTAGGTTTGGTGTTTGTTCTTGTATTTCTGTTAACACATCATTAAAATCTTTAGTCTCAATTGCTTCATAACCTGATTTTTCTAGTAATTCCTTTAATTCTTTGACAATAGATTTATCATCTTCTATAATTTTAATTTTTTGCATGATATCACTTCCATTTTTTATTTTATCATAAATTTTTAAAATAAAATAATAAATCATTGCTTATCAACTTTAATTTAGCAAGTTTCTTTTGAAATTTGCTATAATATATTAGAGGTGCTTTGTATGCTAGAAACTAAAAATTTAAGAATTGCTCATAGAGGTATCTTTGATAATAAGATAATTCCTGAAAATTCTATTTTAGCATTTCAGAAAGCTTTGCGTTTACAGATTCCTATTGAATTTGATGTTAGGATTACAAAAGATGAACACGTCATTGTCTTTCATGATCATAACTTAAAACGAATGTGTGGGGTCGTTTTAGAGATTGAAGATCTTACGCTAAAAGAGATAAAAAAAATGAAATTACTTTCTACCAACGAAAATATTCCCACTTTAGAGGAGGTTTTAACACTAATTGATGGTAAAGTCTTAATTGATATTGAAATTAAAAAAACTAGGGAAACGAATCTTCTTTGTGATCGGGTTTTACAGAGTTTAAAAGACTATAGTGGCGATATCTTATTAAAATCTTTTTTTCCTAATGTTGTCAAATATTTGAAAAAGAAATCATCTTATATGATTGGACTTTTGATTAGTGATTTTATGCATTATAAATTATATAGCTATTTGATTAGTTCCCCTATTTTAATTTTCTATTGTCAACCCGACTTTTTGGCAATTTCAAAAAAAATTGTGAAAAAGAAAAGATTTCAAAAATATCGTAAAAAATGTCCTGTTTTTGTTTGGACTTTAACTAGCTTAGATGAATTTAATTATTATTTTGATTATGCTGATAGTTTTTTGTGTAATCACTTACCTTACCACTATTAATGATTGACAAATAACTTCACACTCTTTAAAATAACAAATGACGTTTGTGGAGGTTATAATATGAGAACTATCGAAGTTTGTACACGAAATATGCCAATTTATAATAGCGACTTGATTCAAATATTATTTGACTATCATGACCTTTCTAGCAAAGAACAAGCTTTATTTAAAAAGGTTTTAGAAGCTATACTAACAGAGTGTCAAGATATTGATTTGCCACTTGAATTTTTAGAACTTTTTGTTGATGGTCAAAAATTTTCTCCAAAACTTATGAAAAACACTAATTTTAAATTATTGTTACATGATGTTTTAAATAAAAATGTTCGTTTATTTACTCATTCAGTGGAAGATTACTGTCAATACGAAACAGTTGCAAAAACTGATTCATCTAGAGATTTTGATAAAATCTTTTTAGCGAGATTAAAAAATCTAGCTAACTTAGCTTATCAGTCAGATCATCCCAGTTTTTATTTCCATCAAATTTCTATTTCTAAGGATATGTTGTTGGAACAACGAAAAGAATTTCCAAGAATTCGGGAAGAATTGTTAGACTTTTTACCTTTTTTAGATATGAGTGATATTTTCTTATCTCATGTAGATATTCGAAATACCAATTTAGCCAATACTAATATTCAAGCGATAGATTTTTCTTCTTTATATCATCATAGTATTGTGGGAACTAATTTAGAAAATGTCAATTTATTTGGACAGTGCATAAATCATGTTGATGCATCTTCAGCTAATTTATGTGGCACTTTTTTGACGATTGATACATCTTCTACAAAACTATTAGATACTGTTTTAGATGATAGCCTACTCTTTTTAGAAAAAGAAAAAGTCATTAATCCTGTTAATCAAGGATATGTATTAGTAAAAAAAGAAAATAAAGTTCATTTACATCTCTAATTAAGAAAAGAAGTTACTTAGAACTTCTTTTCTTATTCTACCTCTTTTTTGATTTTGTTGTTACTTTCATAGATAATTGCTTCATAAATTAGGTCTACTAAATGATTACTTGGCTCTAATTGGTATTTTTTTATGATTTGATTAAAAATATCATAACTATGTTCCATATGTAAGTATGGATATACTAGTTCCTTCTTATTTTTTAATTCTTCTAAATAATCAGGAGTATAACTTTCTTCTAAAATTAATAAAGGAAAATCTTTTACCCAGGATTTAAATTTTTCTAAAATAAAATTAGGGTTATTAATATAAGTAAAGCTTTGTTTATCATATTGAATCATAGCTTTTAAGTCTTCATTTTCGATTAATTCATCTTTTAGTCGATAATCAAATCTGTCTAATAATTTTAACCCTTCTAATTTTAAAGCTGATATTTGAGCAATTGTGCCTTGTTTAGCATTAGAATGAGTGGGAATTATTTCAACAATGATATACTTATCTTTTTCTAAATTCACGTGATTCACCTCTTTCCTAGGTATTATACCACGTTTGAATTATATAAAAAAGCTTTCTAAATAAGAAAGCTTTTTTATTTTCTCTTTGTATATGAAATTGCACGTTCTTGTTTTGGATATTTTTCATCAATTTCAGTTATATATCTATTTCCTAGCTTTTCTGCTTCACGACCAACTGTTAACAAATCCTCTTTCGAAATGCCATAAGCATTTAATAGTGTGACAAATAAAACTGCTGGCCAAGGTTCTCTTTCATCTTCTTTTACAATTGCTTTTTCGAACTCATATGGGGTATTGATAGTTCGTAACCCCTGGTATTTTATTCCTAAATCTAAACCTTCTACTCTAAATATTCCAAATAATTGGTCAACATTGCCTTTATTTTTTGAAACTAAATGTTTATGTAACATTCCGGCTGCTTTTATTTGGTAATCGTCATTATCTTCTATATTATGTTCAATTTTAGATAAATGAAGTCCTGCTTTGGCTCTATCTATCATACGATAAAATTTAGTCCAACTATATAGAAGTTCTAGTGATTGATTTTTGCCAATCATCTTCTCTATTTCTTCATTTCGAAGGACACCATCATTTCCATTAGCTTCTTTTACTGCTTCGCGCCATTTAAATATATCCTCTGTAGTTTTTATAAATGGAAAAGCTTCAAAATCTTTTAATACTTGGTAGTACATAGTTTTTAGATTTTGTTTTTGGTCTTGTGTTAGATTTTTACACATTATAGTCATCTCCTTTTCGTGTTCGTTTATTATCTTCCTCTTTGCACTGTTTGTCAATACTTTTAATATAATTTTTACAGTCTGCTAGAATCTTTTATATAGTTATCTATTAACGTATGAATATTTTGTTTCAAACCAAGAATTTTCACAGTGAAATGTTTATATATAAGTTCATTTTAATTTTTAACAATTTATTTAATTATTATCTCTTACAACTTTGCAAGGATTACCATAAGCAATTTTGTTATCTGGAATATTTTTTGTAACTACACTTCCAGCACCTATCACAACGTTACTTCCTATAGTAACTCCAGGTAGAATAATCGTTCCACCACCAATCCATGTATTATCACCTATCATAACTGGTTTGGTGAGAGTCTTACAAAAGTCAAATGTACCATTTGGGCTTGGACTTTCAAATCTATCAGTGGCATTCGTTGGGTGAAATGCCGTATATATTTGCACATTTGGTGCAATTAAACAATTTTTTCCAATGACTATTTTATTATCATCTAAAAATGTACAATTCATATTTATTTCTGTATTATTTCCAATATAAATATTATTACCATAATCCACATAAAATGGTGGTGTAATCCAAACATTTTCTTCCATATTACCTAGTAATTTTTTTAATATGTTATTCTTATCTTCTAAATTTTCAGAGGGCGTATTATTATATTCTTTTATTAAATTCTTAGCTAGATGCCATCTATTCAACAATTCCTTATCCCCACAATCATACAATTCCCCTGCTAACATCTTTTCTCTTTCAGTCATGTTTTTTCTCCTTTAAAATTATATACTTATAGCGTAACACAATTATTATTATTTTTAAATCTTATTTATATAACTAGATAGCTTGTTTTCATGTTCATTTATTTTTATATCGCTTTCAATTTATGGCTTAAATTTACTAATCGATTAGGTTATGAATATTACTTTTAGGAAAAACTATATATACTTTGGTATAATTATTTTCCTTAGATTCTATTTGTAGCTCTAATCCTAGACTTTTTGCTATCTTTTTAGATAAATATAACCCAATTCCTGTTGCATTGCTTTTCTTTCTATTTGAGCCAGTAAAGCCTTTTTCAAATACTCTAGGTAAGTCACTTTCTTTAATCCCACAACCATTATCAAAAATAAATAATGTTATGTTATTTTGTTCTTCTATAGCTTTGATATCGATATATTTTTTCTTTTTATCTGCGTACTTAATGGAATTTTGGAGAATTTGACTTATTATAAATACTGTCCACTTTTCATCTGCAAAGACATCATAATCTAAATTATCAACATTTAATGTGATTTTTTTATCTAACAAATACTGCTTATATCTTATAACTACTCTATGTATAATTTCAGATAATTTTATTTTTTTTACAAAATAATCCTTTTCTGGATTTTCACTTCTAGCATAATATAACATTTGATCAATATATAAATCTATTTTATCTAACTCCTTTTTTGATACTAAATCTTTATTTTCATTAATAATTAATGATAAAGCTGATATAGGTGTTTTTATTTCATGAACAAAACTCTCAATATACTCTCGATAATCCAAATTTTCTTTTTCTAAATCAGAAACTTTATCAGTCATCGATTTGCACGCTTTTTTCAAAGCATAAATATATGCTTTATTTTCTAAATTTAGACTTTTGGGAATAATTTCAGAAATAAGATACTTTTCATCTAGACCATCTACTAAATCAACTATCTGATGATATTTTTTCTTTAATATTAAATAGTCTATAATTAAATAAAATATTAAGGATATTAGGCTAATAATTATTATTAAAAGAACATGAAAAATGGGAATACTAGCAGCTATCATAAAAAAGGAAATTATGATTAGCATTGTTAATTGAAACAAGATATAAAAAATTTTATTCTCTAAATAAACCATAAACTTCATAACCTGTACCCTTGTCCTCTCACATTTTTTAAAAAGTCTACTATTCCTAGTTCTTTTGCTTTTTTTCTTAATCTATTAATATTTACAGACAATATATTATCATCTAAATAATATTTATCATTCCATAATTTTTCTAATAATTCATCTTTTGTTATTATTCGATTTGAATTAGTAAAAAAATAATATAAAATACGAAATTCATTTCTAGTAAGTTCTGTTTCTTTACCATTATATTTTAGTAATGATAAATGCAAATCTAAAGTGTATCCATTTTTGGTTAATTCTTTAAAATTAATTGGATTATTTAATTTCAATGCCCTTTTAATTTTTTCTAATAGTATAATTATATTGTATGGCTTTGTTATAAAATCAACACCACCTACTTGTATACTTTTAATTTCATCTTCAGTTGTATCACGACTAGTAACAAAAATAATTGGCACCTGTAATTTTTCTTTTATCTTCTTACAAATATTAAATCCATCTTCATAAGGTAAGTTTATATCCAACAAAATCAAATCAGTATTTATTTCTAAAAGCTTATTAGTGACATTTTGAAAGTCACTGACTAAAGTAGTTTCATAACCATTGTCTTTTAAGAGAGATGATAATTTTTCTCTAATAATTGGATCATCTTCTACTATTGTAATATTCATAGTTTTCACCACACTGTTCCTTATATATTATACTATAAAAAGTTAGATTACTTAAAATAATCTAACTTTTATCAATATTTCTTTTAAAGCCGAAATACGTTGCCAAAAAATAAATCGTATATATTATTAAAAATATCAAAAAGCTTGTAATAAAATATAATAAATATGACGTAGAAGATGGCAATAATGGTGCATAAATACGATTTAGTAAATTGATAATTATAAAACTGATAATCAATGGGTAAATAACTGGCACACCAAATAGTATTAAGAGTTGTTTTTTGATTGTTTTATGTAATTTCTCATTTTTTATACCTAGCCTATTTAATATTTTATAGCGATATTTATATTTTGCACTATCGCTCAATGATTGAATTGCAATAATTGTTCCAACAATAGCAACAAAGATAAATGCCATATAAATACAAATTGCTGTCACTATAGCAGTCATAAGATTGGACGATTCGATGACTGCTCCTTTTATGGTAGTGCGATAATAATGGCACTCCTCCCTACCATTTTCTTCTGTTTTACATAAATCTTTGTGAAGCTTATTATTCAATTTCTCTTCGTATTTTTTTGTTGTTTCCTCTTTGGTATCGATAGACATAAAAGTTTCATAAGTACTTAAGTTATTAACTGCACTATCTGGAACCACTACTACATAACTTGCATTAGATAGTCCGTAAAAAAATAGTTCTGTCGTTATATTTTTTTGCTTAAGTGATATATCATTAGATAAAGTTATTGTTTTTATTGAATTATCCTGGAGAAAAGATTTACTGGCTTGTTCCACGACCAATAAATATTCATCGTTATTTAACAATATTTTATTTTTACCTTTCATAGTCAACATTTTATTATAATCGCTTATTTTCATAATAAAATCTTTTGGATCTTTTTTGTATGAATATGAAGGAAGTAATTTTTCGATGTTACTATTTGGATCTAAATATATATCATATATAATGCTATCTGTAATAGTATAATCTTTTTTTACTATATTATATGTTTTCTGTATTGTATCCTTATTTTCAAAAAACACAGAAATATCAAATGGTGAAGTTGTTTCAATTATAGAATCGTAGAGTCCTTTATTTAAACTTGAAAAATTTAAAAAAAGGAAAGTAAACATTATCATTACACCAAGAGTACCTAATGTCATTCCCATAGTTTTTGCTTTTGATGAAAATGTTCTTGCTATAAATAAATTGTCTTTTACATATTTTACTTTTTTTACTTTTAATATTATTCCTAAAAGAAAATCCGACAAACTAAACATAATACCGTAAATACTTATAATAAATAAGGATATTCCTATTATTAGATATGTCAAAACAGAACTATCTTGCAATATTTTAGAACTTATTTTTATATTTAATAATATATATGCACAAAGTCCAATTATCGTACTAATAACAAATATAATATTTCGATTAGTCTTAGATCTAATCATTTTTTGTTCGTTTTGTTTCTCTAAATAAAGTAAATTATATATACTTATTTTTTTTATTCGGCGATAAGCAAACAATAATACTAAAATATAAATTACTAAAAAGTAAATCAATAATAATAGAAAAGATATCAAGTTAAAATTAATAAATATTGCTTCTGGTAATTCTAATACTTTAACTATAAATAAGGATATAAACTGACTAAATATAAAGCCCATTGGTATAGAAAAAACAAGTGCTAATACTCCAATAATAATATTTTCTAATAAAAACATTTTTAATATGTTATTTTTTCTAATTCCTAGTAATAAATAAGTACCAAATTCCTTACTTCTTTTTTCAAACATAAATTTGGTGGTATAATTTATTAAAAAACAAATTACAAATATTACAATAAAGTTTACAAATATTATTATATTTTTAAAAGAGTCCATGTTTTCAGAAATGTTAACTACAGCATCTGAAGATGACACTAAATTTAAGGCGAATATTAAAGAAAAAGAAATTGTTATCGTAATTAAGTAAATAATATAATCTTTTATACTTCTTTTCACGTTACGAAATGCAAGTTTATTTAACATAGTCTACTCACCTCTTAGATATTGTCAATATTTCTTTTAAAGCCGAAATAAGTTGCTAAAAAGTATATTGCGTAAATTAATAAGAATGCGAATATATTAACAAAATAATAAATGAGATACGCTTTATTTGAACTTAATGCTATAGAAAATAAGTTATTTAACGAAGTGATGGTAGTATAGCTAATTATCAATGGATAAATTATAGGAAAAGCAAAGAATAATAATAATTGCTTTTTTATAGTTTGATGAAGCTTTTCGTTTTTAATGCCTAGTCTGCTTAGTACCTTGTAACGATATTTATATTTGGCACTATCACTTAATGATTGAATTGCGAGAATTGTTCCAACTGTTGCAATAAAAATAAATGCAATATAAAAGCAAACAAAGGAAATAATTGTAATAAAACTATTATTTTCTGCTTCTACTAAACCTCTTACGTGTATAGTTCCAATTGCATAACAAACTGTATGCCCGTCTTCTGTTTCTTCACACATTTCTGGAGCAAGAAGTTTTTCAAGTTCTTTTGCGAATTTTTCAGTAGTTTTCTCCTTAGTGTTGATAATCATATTCGTAGCACCAGGTTTTAAACCATTAACAGCCGCATCGGGGACTACTATTATAAAACCATATCCTACTCCCCAAGCATAAGAATATCCTGTCGTGACTACTTCTTTTTGTTTTAGTTCTTTTCCATTTGATAAATGAATCGTTCTAATAGAGGTATTTTCTTTTAATAGCTCACCTAGTTCTTTTGAAACGTTAACAATATATTCGTTATTAGATAGCGTAACTGGTTTGTCACCTTTTAACTCTAGTAATTTATTATAATCACTTAATTTAATAACTTGATCATAATCTCTCCAACCACCATATTCTCCTAAAGCATCGCTGATATTTCTTGTTTCATCTATAAATCCACTGTAGATAAATTGTTCTTCTATTGTATAATGCTGATCCACAAACTCATGGTACTTAGAAATTTCATTTTCTTCTATTTCATTAATACTAATATCATAGGGTGCGGTTAATTCTAGTTGATAGTCGAACATGGCTTTGAATAAACTCGATAGATTTAAAGCTATTAAAGAAAAGGTTATAAGAGCAGTTAAAGTTCCTAATGTAAAACTCATTGTTTTCACTTTTGATGAAAAAGTTCTAGCAATAAATAAATTATCTTTGCTATATTTTATTTTCTTTGATTTTAAAATCAGTTTCAATATAAAATCAGATAAAGTGATAGTTATACCATAAATACTTATAATGATAAGAAATATACATATAATTATTACTCCAAAAGATGGTTCTTCAAATACTTTAAACTGTTTACTAAATAAAAACATAGCAATGATTCCAATCATAAGAGCTATAATAAATGTAATATTTCTAAGTTTACTTTTTTTAAAACTTTTTTCCTCATTTTGTTTTTCTAAATATAACAAATCATGAATTTTTATTTTTTTAATTCTATGTCTAGCTAATAGCAAAATGAAAGAATAAATAAACATAAAATATATTAATAAAAGTAAAATTGAATTAAGGTTTAAATCAATTGTTACGATATTATTTAGATCGAACATTCTAGTTACTATAAATGACATAAATATACTAAAAATGTATCCAACTGGAATTGAAATTAATATTGATAAGAATCCAAGAATTATATTTTCTAATAAGAATATTTTTGATATTTTCTTTTTTTTAATACCAAGCAACATATATGTACCAAATTCTTTACTTCGCTTTTCGAACATAAACTTAGTAGTATAATTTATTAAAAAACAGACTGATAGTACAACAAAAATATTAACCACATACATAACAAGTGTAAAATTGTTCATTGTACTACTCAAATTTAAAACTTCTTTAGATGTTCCTAGTAAATTAAATGCAAATATAAGTGAAAAAGCTAGTGTTATTGTAATTAAATATATAACATAATCTTTAATGCTTCGTTTGACATTACGAAATGCTAGTTTACTTAACATTTCCTAGATCTCCTCCAAGAAGAGTTAAAACATCTAAGATTTCATCAAAAAATTCTTTTCTTGTCTTATTTCCTCGAATTATTTCATTAAATATTTTTCCATCTTTTAAGAATAGCACTCTTTTACAAAAACTTGCACTAAATGAATCATGGGTTACCATTAATATTGTTGCTTTTAATTTTTCATTCATATCTTTCATTGTTTCTAATAGCATGCGTGATGATTTGGAATCTAGTGCACCAGTTGGCTCATCAGCAAGTATTAATTTAGGATGATTAATTAAGGCTCTAGCACAAGCGCATCTTTGCTTTTGACCTCCCGATACTTCATAAGGAAATTTTTTTAAAACTTCAAAAATTCCTAACTTAGTAGCTATGTCAATTACTTTATCATCTACTTTATTTACATTTTCTTTATTTATTATTAATGATAAAGCTATATTTTCTTCAATAGTTAAAGTATCCAATAGATTAAAGTCTTGAAAAATAAAACCTAAATTTTCTTTTCTAAAATCGGCCATATCATCTTCTTTAATTTCAGTGATATCTTTATTCCCAACTATAATGTGACCTGAAGTAACACTATCTATTGTAGAAATACAATTTAATAGTGTTGTTTTCCCACTTCCCGATGCACCCATTATGGCGACAAACTCTCCTTCATCTACTTTAAAGCTTATTCCATCTACGGCTTTCGTAATATTAGTTTTTACACCATAATATTTTTTTACATTTTCTAATTTTAAAACTTCCATATTTTTCTCCTTTCAATAAAATTATATCAGCACTAATCAAAATATAAAATTACATTTTTGTAAGTAAATTTTATATTGTATATTTAGTTATATCAATATGACACCATTTATTTATATTATTACAAACAAAAAACAAGCTAAAACTTTATTTAGCTTGTTTTTTTAGAATTCTTTTTTTAAATATATTTTCTTAGATATATTATACGAAACTAATATCATCAAAATTATAATAACTGGTAATATTATGAACCAATAATCATTAAATGTTTGAATAATATTATTAGGAATTTTTATATTAAGATATTTAAATAAAAATCCTATTAAACCACTCATACCAAATACTCCCAAAAATATTCCAATTCTACCTTTTTCAACTCCAAATTTGTACATTAAAGGGAACATTATAGATTGCAATAATACTATAGCTACCACAACTCCACTTATAATTTCTAACATTTTTTTTGCATCCAAGTTTTTGTTGATGCTCCCAATAATAAAACCTAAAATTAAAGTAATAAAAACAGCCATTAAAGTTAATAATAAACTTGCTAAATATTTAGATTTAACAATATTTCTCTTTCCTTGAGGTAAAGTACAAGCATAAGCATCCCATTTATTATAATCATCATAACTAAATGTACTTATAAATAGCATTGTACTCAAAAATATCGGTACAAAATATAATATTTCACTATTTTGTTCTGAAAAAAATGCAAATACAACAACAAATATAATGGCAAATTTAATATTATTTTTTATTATCAATAAATCTTTTTTTATTAAACCTAACATTATTTTTCCCCCTTAATCGTTAATACCATAAGTTCTTCTAAGGTTATTTTATCAACAATAAAATCTTTATATTTTTTCTTTATTTTTTTAATATCATTAATTAGTATTTCGTAATCATATTTATTTTTCTTGTAAGCAATAATGTCATCTTTTGATATAGTATCAAACTTATCAACATCACATTTCAATATTCCATAATTATCTAACAAATCATCTCTACATTGATCTAAAACAACCTTTCCTTGATTAATAAATATTATTTTATCGGCAATGTGTTCTAGGTCACTTGTAATATGAGTAGATAGTAAAATTGTATGCTCTTCATCTTGAATAAAATCTAAAAATATATCTAACACTTCATTTCTAACTACTGGATCAAGGCCACTTGTGGGTTCATCTAAAATTAATAATTTTGGATGATGAGATAACGCTGTTGCAATCTCTAGCTTCTTTCTCATTCCCTTTGACATCGATTTAATTGATTGATTATTTTTAAGTTTAAATTCACTTAAATATTTATTAAATAATTGCTCATCCCAATTCTTATAAACATCTTTCATAATAGAATTTATATCTTTAGGCATTAATAATTCTGGGAAAAACATATTATCTAGTACAACGCCAATATTTTCTTTAATTTCACTTTCATTTATTTTAATATCTTTTCCAAATATTTTTATGTTTCCTTTATTCAAACTAATAATATTTAATATAGATTTAATAAGTGTTGTTTTACCTGCTCCATTTTCTCCAATAAGACCTATAATTATCCCACTTGGAATATTTAAATTAATCTCTCCTAAAGTAAATTTATCACTGTAACTCTTAACTAAATTTCTAATTTCGATAGCATTTTTCATTTATCATCACTCCCATATAACATATCTATCAATTCAACTAAATTTTCTTTGTGAATATTATATCTTTCTGCAATATCAATTGCTTTAATAAAATGACTTTCTATTTCTTTTTGTGCTTGTTCCTGTGCCAGTTCTTTATTTTTAGGAGCAACAAAAGTACCTTTTCCTTGAATTGAAACGATATAGCCTTCTTGTTCTAATTCATCATAAGCTTTCTTAATAGTCATAATACTTATTTTTATGTCCTGAGCTAAGGATCGAATAGATGGTAAAGCTTCATCAGTAGATAATTCATCATTCATTATTTGATTAATAATTGCATTTTTTATTTGTTCATAAATTGGTACTGAACTACTATTGCTAATAATGATTTTCATAATTTTCCTCCTTAACTGTTATATTGATTATATAACACTGTATAACATTTGTCAATATAATAAAAAAGACTATCATTATAATGATAATCCTTTCGAGCGTTTTATTATTATTTATTATTTTTCTTTTTTTACTCCACCAAGTACCGGCTAATGAACAACTCCCACCAATACAAATAAAAACAATCATAATAATCCAAAACTCCATATAATCTCCTCCATTCATTAAAAGTTTTTAATTATAAAAATTACAATAAAATTTATAGTAAGTGCTATTACACCAAATAAAAGTGCAAATAAAATTTTTTGATAAATTCTTTTCCCTAATTCTTGCTGTGTTTCTTCATACGTTAATTGTTTCCCATCAACAAATGAAATAATTTCCTTATAGGTCTGAATGTCATTATCTTTTTTTAACTTTTCTATAATTGTAGCTGTTCCAAAAGTTATAGCAAAAAATAGTATCCAAATAATTACTCCAATATAACCATCCATACTAAATAATGGATAAGCACCAATTGCTACAATTAACATTTCGGCAAGAAAAATGTAACTCATTACACTAAACTCTTTCACTTTCTCTTTGTCAATTATTTTTCTCATCTCCTCCAAATCTCCTCTTATAAAATCATCGAGAGATACATTAAATATATTACTTAACATTGTTAAACTTTTTATATCAGGATAACTTTTATTAGTTTCCCAATTAGAAACAGTTTGTCTTGAAACAAACACCTTCAAAGCAAGTTCATCTTGTGAAACATTTTGACTCTCTCTAATTTTTTTTATTCGTGTTCCTATATTCATTTTGCACCTCCGTTATCATTTTATAAAAAAAAGATTTTTTTGTCTGTCAAAAGTCTTTGACATGGTCATTTTTAATAGTATTAAAATTATATTATATACTTATTTATCATAAAAAAAATCATTACTATATAATGAATCTTTTTATATTCTCACTTTTTACTTACATATCGATTGTTTGTTTATATTATACCATAATAAAAGCAGATTTTTACATCTGCACTATAAATTGTAAATTGAATTATTTTTTAAATGCCTTTAGAACAAAACCTAATCCCAAACCTATCATAGCAAATACATACCCTAACATATAATTATCGAAAGCAATTCCTAATGTATTACCTATAATAAATCCTCCAATTATTAGCCATTCTATTTTATCATCATTACCGTTTTCTATTTCAACACCAAGTGCATTATCAATAGAAAAATCTAATAAAACAGCTATTTTTTTAAACTATCAATGTCAGGAATTGTTTCTCCTGTTTCCCATTTAGAAATAGTTTGCCTTGCAACATTTAGCTGTTCAGCAAGTTCTTCTTGTGTCATATTTTTTTGTTTTCTTTTTTTGTAGTATAATATCTTTTAATTTCAAGATTCCACCTCCAATATAATTGCATATTATAAATATATTTCATGCCACCTATTAGAAGTGGAATCCTCGCACTTGATTTTAACATTTAGATAAATTATAATTAATTTTCTTCTTTCTTAATTTATCATAAACTGACAATTGCGAAAATATAACACAAAACAAACTAGGAATTATAGCATATCCTGCATTTGCTTGTTCTGTATTTGAAAACACATATCCTGCACCTATAAATGTTATAATCATAAATATAACTGTTAAAATTTTAATTTTTTTCTATTCATAATAGCCATCTATAAATTACTATTTTTACCATACATATATTATAATTTAGTAAATAGTATGTGCTGTTATAATTGTGTAACTATATGAGTTAATAGTTATTTTTATGTTATCAATTTCACAATACCAATTCTTTCCTTGTTTATAAATATTACATTTTTTATCTAATATTTTATTTTTACAGTATTCAACTACATTGTTGGTATCTAATTTAAGATTTTTCTTAAGCCTATCAATGCCCATTTCAGTAGTATGAACTTTATCTATATTAGATAATAATATTTCTTTATTCATTTATTATCAACTCCATAAATTGTAATTTATCTTTTACTTATTTCTAATATTTTTTTCATTGTATTTGCTGTTCTTATTGTGATTTTATCACTAATATTTGTACTTGCTGTTTTACTCCACCAATTTGCTTTTCTGTAATTTTTTAAATCAAAAGACCAGAAAATATTATTTTTATATTCTTGTATTTTCTCATATTCGTTAGGAGAACCTATTGTATCAAACACTTCATTATAAGTAGTTGGTGGAATAACAAATATTATATTATCATATATCTCTTTATTATCTTTTCCCCACCAGTCTGGACTATGGATTATCAATTCTTCTAATTCTTGCGCAGTTATAACCTGAATTGGTATATCAAATTTAAATTTATCTTTTATCATCAGTTGTATATTATTTTTAATTGCATTTTTATCTTTTATATCACTTTCAAAAACAACATTACCACTATTTAGATAAGTAATTACTTCTTTATATCCCATATTAGTAAATTCTTTTTTTAGTTCACTCATTGCAATTTTATTTTTACCACTTATATTTATTCCTCTCAATAATGCTATATATTTCATCTCACTTACAAATTGTAATTTGTAGTTATTTACTACTCTTTTTCCATTTTCTAACTTTACCTTTAAAATTTTTGAAATTGGCAATAGTATTTAAATGAATTAATCTACATACGCTAAACTCCTTACCATTTGTTTTAGCCCAATTTCTTTTTCCGGTTTCAAATAATTCTATATCAGATAAATTATTTACTAACTGAATAATATTATCAACTTTTTGATTAAAGTCATCAATTAAATCTTTTAAAAAGTAGTTGTTATATTTATCATAAAAACTTTGATATAACCAATCTAAATCATTCCACTTCCATTCTGTTGCAAGCGATGTTTTTTGTACTCCTTTTTGTTCTTCATCTTCCCAAGCTAAAACTAAATCCATCCAACCTATACACAATGCTAACATTTGAAAAGGACTATATTCTATATCTTCATCAATATTCTTCATAGATGTTTCTTCTATATTATAGTATTCTTTTATAAATAATTTTGCATTATTTTTAATTGTTTCTATTAATTCTAATTTACTATTATATTTCATAATCTTTATACCTTTCTATTGCTTATTCAACTCTTTTTCTAAATCTCTCATATATCTTTTTTGTTGGCTTTTTAAATAAGGTTTGGCTAATAGTTTGATAATTAAACTATTTACTTCTATTTCTTCAGTAAAATCTAATTCAATTTTACCATTTGGAAGCTCTTTAAAAATACCAATCCATTTACCTTTTAAATTAGCATTTTCTAAATCAAATTTATACTCTTTTAACTTTTCTTTTGTAGTAATAGTAAAATATGTGGGAAAATTATTTATAGTATATTCAACAAAATGTGTTTCATCTATTATTTCTATTTTTGATAAATCCGATCTCCATTTATAATTTGAATTATCTGTAATAATGTTCCATAATTTATTTTTATCACAAAAAAATTGCTTTTTTATATTTGATTTAATCATAGATACCCCCTACAAATTACTATTTGTCTATTGATATTATTATATTATAATAAAAGTAGATTTTTACATCTACTCTATAAATTGTTTTGTTAATTTATATGAACTTTTTAATGTTTCTTTTTAATCAAGAAAACCCCAATAATTAATCCCATAAAAATAATCGGTGCTATCCTAACAAATAGCCATTCAAAAGAATGAAAAGCAACTCCTAGAACTGCAGTTTCAGGCTTACTATAATCCCAATTTAAGTATGGGCTATTTAATAAAATTAAAGTTATGAAAAAAATAACTACTATTATACATAAAGAGATTAATATCCAATGAATTATTTTTCTTTTCTCTTTTTTTCTTTGCGATAACTGTAAATTTATTATCTCCAATTTTTCAGAAATTACTTTTAAATCATCTACCTTAGATTCAGAAAGATTTTCACCTAACAAAGTACTTACAGGTATATCCAAAACTTCTGATATTGAGATTAACATCTCTGCATCAGGTACTGATAAGCCTTGTTCCCATTTTGAAATTGTTTGCCTAACAACATTTAATTTAATACTTAATTCTTCTTGTGAAAAGCCATTTTTCTTTCTTAATTTTTTTAAATTATCCTTCAGCAATTTAAACTTTCTCCTTTCATCAAGTTAAGTATATTATAGACAATTCGTTGCTACAAGCAATATATTTTAACATTTTACCAAACTACTTCTACTTTAACAGTTTGTTAAATTACTATTTAAAGGTTCTGTTTGGATAATTATAACATGATTTTTTTATATTTTACGATGACATAATATTAATAATATTTAATAGTAAATGTCGTTTGTTTTCCTTTTTTTGAGTCGACTTTAATAGATCCCTTGTCTTTTTCAATAATAGTTTTAGCAAGTGCTAAACCTATTCCTATACTATCTTTAGAAGAATTTTTTCCTTTATAAAATCTTTCAAAAATATGAGGTAAATCTTTTTCATCAATACCTTCTCCATTATCTTTAATAGTAATTTGTTTGTATATTTTATTAGAATCTATATCTATTCTGATAATCGAATTATCTTTTGAATGTTCTATACAATTTTTTAAGATATTTGTAATTGCTTCTATTTGCCACTTTGCATCACATACGAGTTTAATATTATCTTGATTGTTTACTTCAATACTTATGTTTTTTAATTCTGCCATCATTTCTATATTAGAAATAGCACTCTTAACAAGATTATTTATAAATACTTGCTGTTTTTCAAATTTTATTACACTAGCATCAAATTTGGATAATTTTAATATTTCTCCAACTAAAGAACTAATATTTGTAATCTCTCTTTTTATATTTTGAATAAATTTTTCTTTTGTATTATTATTCATCTTTGGATTATCTAAAATATTATCAAGCATAATATTGATTGACGTTAACGGTGTTTTTAATTGATGAGATATATCAGATAAAGAATCTTTTAGTTTGAGTTTATCTTTTTTGGAGTTTTCAGCTTCCTCTTTTAACATGACGGTTATTTTATAAAGCTCATTTTTTAAGATAGAAAGTTCATCTTCACTATTATCTTCAATGTTAATAGAATAATTTTTCTTATTAATTTTCTCGATACATTTTGCTATTTTTTTAATTTCTTTACTTTGAACTTTTTCATGTTTCAAATATAACCACATAATACTCAAAACTAAACCGATACATATGATATTATATATAATTATAAACCCACTAAATAAGCGGTCATTTTCTATAATTATGGATTCCTTTTGAATATCAATTCCATATCTATTTAAAATATCTTCAGATACTTTATCGTCGCTATTTAAAATAGAAATCAGTTCATTTTTATCTATATTTGGATACTTTTTTTCAAGTGTATTAACAAGCGCTGCTATTTTATTATTATAATTTTGTGTATAAGTATAATATTGATATGTAAAAAATATATTTCCTATTATTAGAAAAACAATCATTGGGATAATTGATGTTACCAAAAACTTTTTTAAATGAACTTTATTTTCTAGTATCATCTATTCTATACCCTATTCCTTTCATTGTAATAATTATATCAACACCAATTTTCTTTCTAATTCTTTTCATATAAACTGTAACTGTATTATCATTGACATCATTACTTGTCCATTCCCATATTTTTTCAATTATATAATCTCTTCTTACAACTTTTCCTAGGTTAGAAAAAAGCAAATGCAATATTTTTAATTCGAGTCTAGTTAGAGGAATGACTTTACCATCTTTACTTACTTCCATTTTATCAAAGTCAAAACTAACACCCTCGACTGTAATTATTGATTCATTTTTATGTTTCATAATATTTCGTTTTAAACGAACTAGCAACTCTCTTACAGAAAAAGGCTTTGTCATATAGTCTTCCACACCAAGTTCTAAACCTTTTATGATATCATCTTCACTATCTCTTGCGGTTAAAAATATGCTGGGAATATTTTTTTCTTTCATATAATCTTGATATAAATCAAAACCGTTGCCATCGGGTAAAGATATGTCTATAATCGCAATATCCACTTGCTTATTTTCTTCTAGCAGTTTGATGGTATCTGTCACATTAGTACAACAAATCACATTATATTTCTCTTGCTCTAAAGAATACTTTAGTCCTACTACTATACTCTCGTTATCTTCAATTAATAAAACGTTCATATTTTTCTCCCTTCTAACCACTTATATTATATCAAAAAAGGGAATCGTTTTCCCTTTTAAATATTATCTTTTCTAATTGTTTCAATGATATTTTGTTTATTTATTTTCTTCATCGAATAACGCATAATTAAATAGACTAGTACAAACACTGCAATAATCGAAATAATTGTTGCGGATAGTGGGAAATCATAGCCATAATCAAGTTTGCTAGCCGTTGCACGATATACTAAATATGAACCTATTATGCCAAGAATTACACCATAAAATAATGCTTTAATACAATAAAATATAGTTTCTAAATTAATCATTCTCTTGAATTCTTTTTTAGTCATACCAATACTTTTTAACATCGCAAATTCTTTTTGACGAAGCTCTAAATTAGATGTTATTGTGTTAAAAATATTTGTTACTCCAATCAATGTAATAACTATAATAAATCCATATAAGAATATGGCAGTTAGTAGATATATTGACCTTTCTGCTTGGGCGTTCTCTTCAATATTTAATGCATCTAATTCTGGAAGTTTTTTATTTATATCTAAGGTGAGTTGGGTTGGTTCTTTTGCATTTATTGTCAAAAGATATGGTCGAAATCCTAAATTATGATATTCTTCTTCCGATACTATTAAATAGCCACCAAAATTCCAAAAGTTTTCTAGGCCATTAGGTTTTTTATTTGTTACTTTTGCTAAAGAAATTTCTAATGGTTGTTCATTATAAACTCCTTGAATTACATCATTATCCTTATATTTATATATGTTTTTTTCTTTACGAACACCATCAGTAGTGAAGTATTCATAGTCGTTTACTAATACACCTTTATTTTTAACATTATTATAATTTAGCCCTAATTTTTTTGTATATTGTTCAAAGGACTTTTTATCCATACCAATAATTTGAATTCGAAGTTTTTTTCGCAGTCAATATCAAATTTATTTTTTCGGCCATCATAACATCCTTGATTTTTTAATGCTGTTTCAAAAATATCTTTTCCAAAATTAGTTAACTTTGATAAATCATCTACTTCTAAATCAAAATTAGTTGTCAATTGAGATAACATTGTATAATCATTGGTATCTTTTAGCTTTAGTACCTCTTTTATCTTTTGAGTATTTTTATCATCAGATGTTACCATAACATTATAATCGATGTTCTTATAAAAAGTAGTTGTTGCTTTAAATGTATAATGTATAAAGGTACTCATACTAATAAAGACAAATGTACTAATAGCTAAAGATATTACCGTTGTACGATATTTTTTCTTACTTCTTTTTAAATTTTTATAAGCAATGACTCCACCAATACCAAATACTTTTTTAATAATTAATGGTGTCTTCAGTTTCTTTTTGTTTATTTTTATATCATTATTACTTCTTATTAAATCAATTGCACTAACTTTACTGGCTTTTTTGGCGGCTCTTAGACTTGAAAAATAAATTGTTACTATGCCCAGTAGGATTGACACTAAAATTGGTAACCATGAAATAATACATTGCATTTTTACATCTCTGGTAATAAAATCTCCGATTACAGAGTTAACAATAATGGTTAAAATTAAAACTGCTAAATATCCAACAATAATTCCAATTGGAATACCCACAACTCCAATCATCATTCCTTCGATGATAACATTTCTTTTTATTTGCTTTTTTGTCGCTCCAACACTTGAAAGCATTCCATAATTTTTCTTCTTTTCCATTACTGAAATATCAAAGGAGTTTTTTATACAAAATATACTTGTTCCTACAATGATTACTAGTAAAACACCCATAATGGAATATATCATCGTTGTTGTTCTTAAATCAAATCTTAATGTTTGCCATCTAAGTAGTTCTGAATTAATACTATATTCTTCAGTAGTGGAAGGAGATTTATTAGTAAATTTCTTTCCTAAAATCTCTGAAAATGTTTTTTCATAACTTATTGGTTTTTTTATCTGAATATAAACATTTGTTAACCTATTAACGTTATTTTCTAGACCAACAGTAAGAGCACTAATGCCTGGTAATCCATATGGATCCAAACCGTAATCCCTATCCATAATCCCAGTAATCGTAAATGTATATTCACTTGAATCCTCAATTTTTTCATCTTCACTGTAAGGGTTTTTGTTAGTCATTACAGATTCATCTAGTGTTTTTCGCTTTCCAACATTTAAAGTAATTTTGTTTCCTATATCATATTTATCTTTATTCATCAAATATAGTTCTTCACTGATTAACAGCTCATTACTGTTTTTTGGATAGTCACCTTTTATCAAATCAATTGATAAATTTGAAAAACAATCCTCATCATCATAAGAATATACATGAATATAAGGCCTTTCTTTTATGGTTGTCTCAAAATTAGAATAACCAATGTCATCTAATACATATATTTTTTCTATATCTCTATTATTTTCTAAAACCTTTATTTGTTCTTTGGTTTGGTTAAATAATTCGATATGATAATTACCTCTACTTTTTGTTGTAGTTTGTACTAAGGTATCTTGCAAACTAATAAACATACCAGCTACCGCACAAATTAGTGCAACAGATAATATAATACCAATTATAGTACCTACACTTCGCTTCTTATTTAGAAGAAGATTTTTTAACGATAGCTTATTCAAAACCTTCATTTCTAGTCCTCCTCGACAATTCGTCCATCTTCAATTTTTATAATTCTATCCGCTTCTTTAGCAATCTCCATATTGTGAGTGATCATAATGATTGTTTGTTTATAATCTTTATTTGATTTTTTCAAAAGAGCAACGATTTCTTCGCTAGCTTTGGAATCCAAATTACCTGTTGGTTCATCTGCTAAAATAAGAGATGGATTCGTAATTAAAGCTCTACCAATTGAAACTCTTTGTTGTTGCCCTCCAGAAAGTTCATTTGGCAAATGTTTTCTTCTTTTTTCAAGCCCTAATAACATTAATAAGTCGTTAATACTGTCTTTATTAACCTCTCGATTATCTAATTCTAATGGCAAAGTGATATTTTCTTCGACATTCAAAATAGGAATTAAATTATAGAATTGATAAATCAAACCTATCTGTCTTCTTCTAAAAATAGAAAGTTTGTCATCACTCATTTCACATATGTTTTTACCATTAATCAACACCTCACCTTTAGTTTGCCTGTCTACTCCTCCAATGATGTGAAGTAAAGTTGATTTACCTGAACCGCTTGCTCCAACAATTGCAACAAATTCTCCTTTTTCAACTGAAAAAGATACATCATTTAGTGCTACAACTTTATTTTCTCCTTTTCCATATACTTTAGAAAGATGTTCAACTTTTAATATTTTCATCTAAATTCCTCCTTCTTTATTTTCATTATATGATAGTTTAAGTGACCACTAAGTGACATTTGGAAAAACCAACAAAATTATCTAAATTTAAATTCTTAAAGTTTTATTTTACTTATATATCGATTAATTATTTAGAAATATCTACTACTTTTTATATATAGATGTAATTTTATTTTGTATCTTTGTTTATTACTCCATGTCATTTTAAAACTTTTGCAAAATAAAAAAACCTTGATATATAAGGTTTTTGTTTTCTATGGTGTCCTCGGGCAGATTCGAACTGCCGACCTATCGCTTAGGAGGCGATTGCTCTATCCTACTGAGCTACGAAGACATATTAGTTTTAACCAAAGTTAAAACTATCTTTTAGGGCCATGATGTTCTTTTAAATCTGTTGTTATAGCATTTTGAATTTCAGAGATTGGAGTTATTGGGAAACAATAATTATAGTCTTCAATATCTTTGGCCGTTGGAGATTTTGTTAAATCCCGTTTAAAAACACCTAAGTCTCTACCACAGGTACTTAATCTATCTCTAGACATTTTTAAATTTCCGTTTTCATCTTCTTCTAATTCAGTATACTCAAAACCACTTTCAGCATCAACAATTGGACCTAAAACTCCTTTTCTAACAATAGCAGGTCCAAATTTATTAGCAATTTCTCCTATTTCACTGCCAGTTATTTCATATACATTCACTTTATATAATCTGTCAAACATATTTACCCCTCCTTTTTACAATTACAGCCATTTTGCTTATACATTCTTTTTAAATCATCAATGTTTACTTTGCCATTTTTTATGATGTTTGCATTACCACTATTTACTTCAATTAATTTTTTAGTATCTACTTTATCATATTCAATTGTTGTAATACTAGTTAAAGTATGCCCTTTTTGCTTTAAACTATTTTTATAATAATTTATCCCTTTATAACCTTTGTATAACTCTTTAATTTTGTCTTTATAAATAGCTAAGTTGTCCTTATTTTCGGCGGTTATTTCTTCCACTGTCTTTAAGTTTGTAACAACATTATTTTTGTACTTAGCTATATACGTTGATCTTAAGGTTATGCCATCGGTTGGATAAGAACTCATAGTACAAGTCATTTTTCCAGTTTTTGGATTACAGCCTGTTAATAATAAAACTAGTATAAATATTGGTAAAATCTTTTTTGTTTTCATTTTACACTTCCTGAATTACTGTAATAATCATTGGTTTAGATTCTGTTTCTTGGTAGAAATACTTACCTAATTTATCTCTTACTTCATTTTTAATTTTAGCATAGTCTACTCTCTTTGTATTTTTTTCAATATTAGTCTCGATTGCTTCTTTAGCCAAAGATTTGGTTTGTTCTAATAAGTCTTGACTTTCTTTCACATAGACAAAACCTCTAGTTAAAATTTCTGGCCCACCTAAAATTTCTTTAGTTTGTTTATCTAACGTACAACTGATAATTACAATTCCATTTTCCCCTAGCATTTCACGATCTTTTAGAACTAAATCTCCAATATCACCTTGATTTTTACCATCAATTAATATTTGATCTACTTCAACGTGTTCTTTGGTATTAGTTAGTTTTCCTTTAATGAATTCGGCAACATCACCGTTTTCTTTTAGAATAATATTTTCTTTTGGAATTCCTAATTCCTCGGCTACTTCAGCATTAGCATATTGATTACGATATTCTCCTTTGACAGGAAAATAATATTTAGGATTCATCAAGTTAATCATTAGCATTAAGTCTTCACGTGATGCATGATGTAATAAATGCTTTTTACTAGATAAACTCACCGCACTTGCTCCTAGCATAGCAATTTCATCCATAATGATAGCTGATCGTTTTTCAATCCCAGGATAAGCTGGTTCAGTAATAAAAATTGTATCTGTTTCTTTAATTTTAATGTATCTATCATACCCTTTAATAATTCTTTCTAGGTTATTAAAAGGTTTTTCTTTTTCATCAGAAATTAATACAACTGTGTCTTTATTATCTAAATCAGCAAGAGTTCCTATTTTGCTTTTATCTAATTGCAAGTATCCTTGATCCACTGCTTTAGTAATTGTATCTTGTAAAGATTTTCCCATAATTACCATTTTTCTATGGGTTTTAGAAACTTCATTAAATATTTCTTGAATTCTATAGAAGTGTGCTGGAAAAATTGTAGCGATAATTCTATTAGGGTTTTTGGCTAATACTTCCCTTATGAAACCTGCTACTCGGTTATTTGGACTTGTGTGTCCTTGTTTTTCAGCATACATAGATTCACATAATAGACATAAAACGCCTTGTTTTCCGACGTAAGCTAATTTGCCAATATCTGTTTTATAAACTCCTGTCATAGTAGCATCAAAGACAAAGTCTCCAGTATAAACAACTGCTCCATCTGGGGTATATAAAACATAACATACAGCATCTGGTATTGAATGGGTTACACTAATAGGAAAAATAGAATTCTTTCCAAAATTTATTTTACTATGAGGTTTTATTTCTTTTAAATTGGCCTTTTTTAATTGATATGGTTCTAAATCATTTTTAACCATCTCTAAAGTTAATTTTGTTCCATAAACAGGAACATTAGGTAACTGTTCTAAAATATCTGGAACAGCTCCCATATTACTTTCATGACCATGGGTTAAAAAGATTCCCTTAATATTTTTTTTGTTTTTTATTAGATAATCAAAATTGGGAATAATATAATCAATTCCTAAATTTAAATCGTTATCATATTTTAATCCGGCATCAAAAACAAATATATCTTTATCTACATTCACAATGTACATATTCTTACCATTTTCGTTTAGTCCACCTAAACTAAATATTTTAATTTTACTCATTTTTTTCTCCTTTCATTTTCAATACTTTTTGATAATTTTTTTGAGAAGATAATACATCTTGTTTATTTTTTGTTTCTATATAGTCATATATATCTTCCATTTTTCCGTCTTTATCTAAGTTCAGTTCTTGTAAAACTGTTTCTTTTACTTCTTCTAAAGTACTTTTAGAGGAAGTTTTTAAGAGAAGTAAAACATCTATTAGATTAGAATTTACTTCTAAGGTCACTAAATTACATGTTAATAGTCGTTCTAATTCTTTACTATCGTTATTTAACATAACTTCATACATTTCATAAGCCATATCATGTAGTAAAGTTTGATTAGACATAATTTTTTTTACTAATTGATCCTCTTTTATCAAAGCTATGTGTTCTAAGGTAGTTATTAAAAATTTTTTCCGTCCTTCAAACATTACTTCATTTAATGAATTAAAGATATCATCTTTTTCCATAGTATCCCTTTTCAATAACATTGATATTATAACATAATTTCTTTTTAAAAGACAAATTAAATAGCTAATTTTTCTAAGGCAACTTTAGCAGCTTCTTGTTCTGCTTCTTTTTTAGAACCCGATACTCCTTCACCATAAACAATGTCGTCTATCTTTACTTGGACAGTAAATTGTTTATTATGTGCAGGTCCTTCTTCTTTTATTAATTCATAATGCAAACTCTTTTGACTAGTTTGAACATATTCTTGTAAAGCACTTTTATAGTCACTGAAAAATGTGATTTCGGGATTTTCAATATAGGGAACAATAATATTTAAAACTGTTTTTCTAGCAGTAGCATAACCTAAATCTAAATAAATAGCCCCAATTAAGGCTTCAAATATATCCGCAACGATGGCCTTTTTGAATTTACCGCCCTCTTTTTCTTCTCCATGACCAACTTTAATATATTTATTTAAACCTAATGATAAAGAATACTCATATAAAGCGTTTTCACAAACATAACTAGCTCTAACCTTAGTCATTTCACCTTCTGTTTCTTTTTTATTAGAATATAAGTAGTCCGCTATAACTAAATCTAACACAGCATCTCCTAAAAATTCTAAACGTTCATAATCGTTTTTAGCCTTATGCTCATTTGCATACGAACTGTGTGAGAAAGCTACACTATATAGTTTTTCATCTTTTGGCTTTATTTTAATTTTTTCAAATAATTCGTTCATCTAATCACCATAATAATTATAGCAAAAAACTAGAAATTAGTATACTTATAATTGCTATTTTATACCGTTTATAGTAAAATGAAATGTGTAATATCATAACTGGGGGCTTTCATGAAAAAGATAATTATTGGGATCATCCATTTCTACCAAAAAATTCCTGGTAACTTTCATGCAAGTTGCCGATTTATTCCCACTTGCTCTAACTATATGATTACTGCTATTGAGCGATTCGGTGTTTTTTATGGAGGTTATTTAGGAATAAAAAGAATATTTAGATGCCATCCGTTTGGTAAATATGGATACGACCCAGTACCAATGACAAGGAGAAAGAAAAAATGAAGATGAAAAAAATACTATTATTATTTGTTCTGTTTATAACAGCTATTTTTACTACTACAGGGTGTAAGCAAGATGATATGGATGATATTAAAATTGTAGTTACTAATTACCCTAATGAGTATATTACTAAAAAGTTATATGGTAATCATGCTACTATCGATACTGTCTATCCTGATGGTGTTGATACCAATAAATATAATATTAGTAAAAAACAAAAAGAAGATTTTAGTGAATATGACTTATTTATTTATAACGGCTTAATCGAAAAAGAAAGTAATTTGGCTTTTGATTTGTTAGATTTAAATCCTGATTTAAAAATTATTGATACAGCTTATGTTTTAGAAACTGACTATTCACCTGAGGAATTATGGCTTAACCCTTCTTCTTTACTTATGATGGCACAAAATGTTCGTTTAGGTTTGGAAGAATATGCTACTAGTACTTATATTAAAAAGGATGTAGAAGATGCTTACGAAAAACTTAAAGTAAATCTTTCAGAGTTAGATGCCGATTATCGTTTGGCAGTCGAAAACACTAGCCATAAAACCATTGTAGTTGCCAGTTCTACCTTAAAATATTTGGAAAAATTTGGCTTAAATGTTATTTGTATTGATAATGATGCTACTGACAAAACAATTAGTAATGCTCAGAAATTAATCAAAGATGGAGAGATTACTTACCTATTTACATTTAAGGGTGATAGTTTAAATGATACTGCTAAAAATTTGTTAGAGCATTATCCTGATTTAAAGAAACAAGAGTTGCATAAACTTAATAATTTATCCGATGATGATAGAACTAACAAAAAAGATTATATTAATATTATGAATAACAATTTAGATTTAATAAAACAAGAATTATATCAATAAAAAAAGGAGTAAATTCATACTTCTTTTTTTTTATACATTATTTAAGACACTTATATCTTCATTTAATAATTTTACTAAGACTTCAAGATTATAGTTTTCAAAACGACTTTTTATGTTTTCTACTGGTAGAAAAAACAATTCTAAGCGATTTATTAACAAATCATCAATTGCTTCTACATTTACAGATTGTAGGTATTTGATTACTTCTCCTACATTATCTTTAAAACTTAATATATAAAAAATTACACTTTCCTCATGATTTTCTGTCATTTTTTTGATTGTTTCCTTAGAAACTCCATATTCTATTAAAAAGTTCATATTACACCTCTTTTATTCCCGTAGTTTGGCTTATTTCCGTTACTAACTTTTTATACTCGTCTTCTGTCATTATTTTATGATAACAAATAGAAAATAGTATCGAGTCTAAAGTATTATCTAAACCTTCTTTACATAGGCTATCGTATATTCTAAGTACTTTTAATTTAGAGATTTTTAAACCATTAATATTATATAATAGACTTTCTTCTTGAACCGTATATTTATTTAAGCTCTTAATTACATCATTTTCAAAAATACTATCAGAAATCGTTTGATGTGATGATGTATTTACTATTTCTAAGTATTTTGTTTTATCTTTAAAATTTGGTTCATAATCATTCGTTACTTTTTTGGCCATTTGGATATTGCTGATACCTTGATATGGTGTTTTTTCATTACTAATTTCTTTACGTAAGTTTAATTTTTTTATACCGTTTGACATTGTTAAACGAAAAGCTGATGCCAAGTTATTAGATTTTGCTGATTGATATAATTTATAAAATAGGAGAGTATCACTTGATAAGTAGTTTGCTAAAACACTTAAATTACTTCTGATATATTGTAATCCTAAAAAATGACTTTCTATCCATAAATCAATTATGTCTGGGATGTTTTTAGCTTTTAAGGCTGATAGAAAATCATCTAATAAAAAATTACTATTAGTATCACTATATAAACCATATTTTTCTAACCATTCAAGATTTTCCTGTAATGTTATATTAGAAATAATTAATAAATCTTTTTCTTTTTCAGCGACTAGTGGAATACTTATTCCATGTTCTGCTAAAGTAGATAGATTCTTCAAAAAATCTTCTTTGCGTCCGATTTGATATTTACCAGAATATAAATAATTTCTTGGAATAAAGGCACTAACTAATTTTTCGATAGTAGTTATATTAATGCCTCTTTCTTGGGCAACTTTACTAATTTCTTCAATCGACTTTTTACTACTTCCCAATAAGAAAGCAATCAATAAGATTCCTTGAGATCTTTCATCAATTTTCGTAAATTCAACATTTTGCATAGCATTAAAAACTTCTTCAATATTCTTTCTCTTTCCTTCTTTTTGAAGTTCAGTTTGATATTCTTTAGCTAAGATTTCATAGTTATAACCATATTTTTGGAAGATTAATGTCAACTCTTGACTGGTAAGACCTGTTTGTTCTCCTTTGATTTCCTCAGTTTTTTTCTCTACTACTTCTTGATTATATTTGATTAAAGATAATAATATTGCCTGCTGTTCCTTTTCAGTTAGATGGTTTTCTTGAAATAATTTTAATAGTGTATCAATATCAGTTACTAAAGATAAATTATTAGGATTTTTAAATTTAGATAATAGATCCTTATATTTTTTAGTTATATTTATAATGTGATTATATTCGGGATCTATTTTTTGTTTTTCTTCATTTTTTGCTTCAATATATTTTTCTAAATTACTAATAAAGAAAGCTACTGTTTCTAATTGATCTGGTAATAATGTATATGTTGTTTTTTCTGATTGATTTAATGTTAATATTGCCTTAATTATATCTAATTCTTTTTTTAAGTTATCTTTTTTAGAATCAGAAATATCAAATAAATCTATCACAGAATTTAGCATATTTATGTTTACTTTAGTAATCTCGTTTACGTCTTTTTTTAAATTATCCATTAAATTTATTTTTTCTGATAGATTTTGATCCAAGCGATTATTATAATCTTTAATATCATCTTTTTTGTGATCTATTGCCTCTTTCAAAGCTGTCATTAATTTATTTTGCTCTGTCATACACTCACCTACTATCTACCCTTTTTTATTCTATAAACAAAAATTTCTCTATTTGTTTTTCTTCTTTTTCTGCATTTTTCATTTGGATATTTTTTCGAACTTGTTCTTTTATCTCTTTTTGAAGTTCTGCTAATCTTTGTTCAATTGAAAAAATATTTTCAAAAGCTGTGGGATAAGTTATTCTAATTCTTAGTTTTTCATTTAATAATTTTCTGTTTAAAAGTAGCCTTTTTAATGTTTCTAATTCTTTTTCTGTCATTACACAAATGGCCCTATCAACTAATTCATCTCGTGTACCGTCTGCTTCTTTTAATTCGTTTAAATAATCAAGCTGAATTTTTAAATTTCTTTTTAGAATGGAAATTAAAATAGCGGTCTTTTCACTTTCTGATAAATTGGCATACTGTAACTCTTCATAGAATCCATCTACATCATCGATTTCACCGACACTTTTTTCTTCTAACTGTTCTTTTAGTGTATCTAATTTTATTAGAATTTGTTCTTTATTAGTGATTGCTTTTTTTAAGGTTTCATTTTCAATTAATTCTTGATAAGCTTCTTTTATTTTTTGACGATATTCTTCTAACTTTTTCTTTGTTTCTTGATATTGTTCCGCATGTTGATAACCAATTTTTTCTAAGTAATATAAATTTTTAATTTCGGACTTAAAAGATGCAATAATCTTATCTTCTTTTAGTGTATATTTTAACATTACATTAAAGTCTTCTTCTGCTTCTTCTTGCTCTTTGTTTCTACCATCATAATAGGGAAAATTAGTAACACTTTCTTCGGTAATATCAAGCATTCCTTTGATGTAGTTTAAAAGATTCTTTTCTTCTTTTATTTTCTCCAATTCTTTTTGATAGGAACGTTCTCGTTCTTCAATATCTAACTTCAATTTTTGCATAATGCTACTGTCACTCATTGCTAGCACCCCTATCTTATATTCTATAATAGAGTATATCATATTTTTTTAGCAATGAAAATAGATTTTAACTTTTCTTTTTAATTACTAATTGCTTTAGATATTTCATTAAAAAGTGTGTTCATAGCTTTTTTAAAACCCTTTTCAATTAGACTTGATAAAGCCATACCTAAGTTTGACATTTTATTGTTATAACTTTTTTCTTCTTCTAAATAATTTTTAGCATCAATTTTTTTACCAGCTTTTAGATCCTGTTCGAATTTTTCTATAGCATCTTTGGTAAGGGTTGATTTCTTACTCTCACTATATTTATAGTATCCCGTCATTTGACTAATATATAGCCCTAAAAACAAAACTACTAAAACAGCCATAACTAGTTCAAATATTTTCTTATACTTCATCTTTTAGCACCTCCAAAAAGCATTCGGCAAAAGCTAGACAAGTGTTTAAAACTTCATCAATAGTATTCTCTGGTCCTCCCATTTCAACTAAAATACTTCTTGGAGAAATGTCCTGATTATAAACCCCGTTTACACCAGGGCCTGCTTTTTTATAGATTCCTTTAGAAAGATTGGGATATTTTTCTATTAATTTTTGGTTGATTTTTTCAGTAAAGTTTAAGTTTTCTATATAATTAGGATTTTCTAGACCAACAATAAAAAGAATTTTAGCATAGCTTTTATCATTAATCGTAGTCGTAGTTTTATCTTTAGGCAAACTATCTCTATGAACATCTAGAAAATATTTCAAAGTAGGATTTTCTTTTTTCGTGCTTTCTAAAAAAACTCTACTAGCTTTATAGCTCGCTGCGTAATTCCAATGGTTAGAATTTAATACTTCTTTGATATTTCTTTCTTCCACAAGAGTATTGTAACCTGCCTTAGTAAAAACATCTTCCAAAATGTAATTATTCATTTGAACAGTGGGTTTTACACTTTCTTCGATAAAATTCCTTGCTTTATATTCTTCAGTCTGATGGGTATTATAAATATATATGGTAGGATTCGAATCTGTTTTTTTATCAGTTTTGGCTACAGGTACTATTTTTTGGTCATTTTCTTTTACTAAACCTTTGTAGTTTTTGGCTAAAATATCCGTAACTTTAGATTCTTTTGGTAATAGTAGGGAAAACACTTTTGTAATTAAATTAGTTTCTGGTTCATTAGATAATAATATTTCTACTAGCTCTTTTTGATCTTTCTTTCTAATGTTTTTATCTAGGTACTGATAACTTAAGGTTAATGCCAATATAAAAATGAGTAAAAAAAAGTATTTTTTTACTCTCTTTTTTTTCTTGTTATTTTTAGAATAAAATCTTTTTTTCATTCTATCACCAAGATTACTTTACTATATTTTCTTTTATTAATTTGTCGGATTAAAGTGATCGTGGAGACTTTTGTTGATAGAATTTCCTAATAACAAACTTAATTTTTCGATTGTATAGTCTATTTCTTTAGGAGTTACCATTAGATTATAATTTACTGGCAATAATACTTCTAATAATAATCTTTTTAATTCTTCTTCCTTTAAAAGGCCTACCATTCCTAAAATATCCTCTTTTTCTTCTTCAGTTAAATTTTCATTATGATCTTCGTAATTTTGATGTTTTAAAGGAACTAGTTTTAGTTTGGTATTGTGTTTATTTTCCAAATTATAGCTGATTTGCTTTAAAAGGAGTTTTAGAGTATCTTGAACGATTGTTGTAGCATCTACTACGGTTGGTACTCCAATAGCGATTACAGGAATATGTATCGTTTCTTGACTTATTTCTATTCGGTTATTACCAATACCGCTTCCTGGATTAATACCAGCAGTTGATATTTGGATAGTTTTATTTAATCTATCTATGGAGTTCGAAGCTAAGGCATCAATAATAATTAAAACATCTGGAGATGTTTTAGAAATTATCCCTTCGATTAATTCTTTGGTTTCTATACCGGTTATTCCTGTAACACTTGGTTTGAAACTGGCCGTATTTTTATAGCCTTCTTCTACTTCGCCAAGAGCAAAAAGATGTCTTGTGACTAAGACATGGTCTATCGACTTAGGTCCTAAAGAGTCAGGTGTTGATTTGTCATTTCCCAAGCCTATTATCAACACCTTGGAAGATGTTGTCATATTTAGGTGTTGATAGGTTCTTTTTAAGGCGTTGATTGTTGCTTGCTCGACGTCTTTATAATTATTTTTATCTGTTATATCTTTAAAAGTGACAGTACTATAAACACCTGCTTTTTTGCGAAATTTTTCTTCTAAGTCTTTTGTTATCTCGATTTCTTCTAATTTAGAATTTTTAGTTTCTGCTATTACTTTTAAAAGACTTTTCCTCTTTCTTTCAGCATTAATATCATCGATTACTAAGTCTGTTCTTAAATCATAGTTTTTTAAATCAATTGTATGCATTTTATCACCTTATTTTTAATATTTACAAATAACAAAAAAATATTTGCAATTTTTTTCAATCTTTGGTAAAATTAATGTGTTTATAAAAGTGAGGTGAAAAAATGCCAAATATTAGAAGTGCTAAAAAAAGAATGCGTTCTGACGTTAAGAAAACTAATGTAAATACTTTAGTAGTTTCAAGCATGAGAACAGCTATTAAAAAGTTTGAAAAAGAAGTTAAAGCAGAAAATAAAGAAGCGGCTAGCACAAACTATAATATTGCAATTCAAAGAATTGATAAAGCAATGTCTAGTGGAAAGATTCATAAGAATAAAGCTGCACGTTTAAAATCAAGATTAACTAAGATGAAAAATGCTATGTAAATCAATCAAGTCTTTGATTGATTTTTTGTTTACTTTTCTTTTGCAATAAGATAGAATGGAAGTAACATAAGATGTCAATACTGGAGGATATATGAAGAGAATCTTAGTTACATTAGGTATTACGATGATTATTATCGGACTGCTCTTTTTTTATCAGAATGATTTACAAAAATTATATTATTCTACACTTAAATCTTTTCAGAATCAAGAGGCTATTTTAGCTCAAAAGAATGAGTATTATCGAAGTTATGATTTTGATTTTGTACAGAATACAGACAATTTATCGCCACATTCAAGACAGGATATTTTAAATGTATTTTATACTGCAATTAATACAGGTATGAGTGATTTTACTTTTTATTGTCCTAGTGATTATCATGGGTGTTTAGATGAAGTAGAAAGTTTAGCTAATGATCAAGAGTTGCTTTCTGATATTAATAATTTTGTGCATCCATTTAATGGGTTTAACCATATTGAAACACAATATGATTCTTTAGGCAAAGTCTCTATTCATATTGAAAAAAGCTATACCAAAAAACAAATTCAAGAAGTTGAAAATATAGTCGATGAATTGAGTCATCAATTAATTATACCGGGTGCTAAAGATATCGATAATATTAAAAGAGTTCATGACTATATTATTAATAATAGTATCTATGATTCTGATCGTAGTGATTACAATATTACTACTTACCACTCTGATATTGCCTATGGACCATTAATTGAAGGGCATGGAATTTGTGGAGGATATACTGATGCCATGCAATTATTTTTAGAAAAAATGGGGATTAAGAGTTATAAAGTAGCAAGTGAGGAACATATTTGGAATGCAGTACATCTAGATAAAAAGTGGTATCATTTAGATTTAACTTGGGATGATCCAGTAACTTCTACTGGTGATAATATACTAGAGCATAAGTTTTTCTTGGTAGATACCCCTACTCTTTTGCAACTAGAAAAAGATGAACATCAATTTGATACAAAAATTTATTCTGAATTAAAAGAAGCCTAGATGGCTTCTTTTTTTATATCTTCATATATATGACTTATTGTTTCGTCAAAGTTATTAAAATTTACATCATACCAATTGGTTGGGAATTGATGCTTAAAGAACGTATATTGTCTTTTAGCATAATGCCTTGAATCTAGTTTAATCTGCTCTATAACTTCTTTCAAAGTTTTCATATCTTTAAAATAGTCAGTAAATTCTTTATAACCAATGGCAGTATTTAGAACTTGGGAAGTTGCGTATAAATCTTTTAAACTTAATACTTCATCTAATAATCCTTCCTCTAGCATTTTTTCTACTCTTTTATTAATTCTATCATAAACTAATTCTCTGTCAGCGGTTAAGCCTACTACCTGAATCGGATATAACAATTCATCTTTTTCATTAGTTATAGGCTCACCATTTTCATATTTATTCAAAAGACGGACTAGTCGTTTTCTATTATTTTTATGAATGCTAATTTCCTTGGTATATTGCTTTAATTTGTTGATTAAATCTTCATTTGATAAGTTATTATAGCTATTACTTGTTGTTTTCTCTTTAAAAACATAATTATATAAAGCTGCTTTTATATATAACCCTGTTCCACCAACAATAATAATCCTTTTATTGCGCTTTGAAATTTCAGAGATTAAATTTCTAACATCTTGTTGATAGTCATAAACACTATACTTTTCAGTTGGTTTTTTTATATCTATTAGATGATGAGGAGCTTCTTTTTGTTCTAGTATGGTTGGCTTGGCACTTCCGATATCTAGTTTTTTATAGATAGCAACAGAATCACCATTTATGATTTCAGCATCTAATTTTTTGGCTAGTTCTATACTTAGTTTGGTCTTTCCTACTCCAGTTGGACCAATAATTACAATGATTGGTTTCATAATAATCTACCTCTTTTTTGTATATGTTACAATTGCATCTATGTCCTCTTTTTGACAACCACTAAAAAAACTGATGTCTAAAGAATTGCCTTTTAGTGTTTGCACAATATCTTTTAAATTATAAGTTGGAATTGTATGTTGCTTTGTCAAATCGTCTTTAGTAAAACTATATAAATATAATAATTGTAAAATTCCATTGTTGTTTAAATGACTTTTCCAGTCGTTAAAACTAGTTTGTAATAATTCTTGAGGATCTCTATTTTGCATTTTTGCAAAATAGTCTAAAAATTGTAAAATGTTAGATAAAATAATATTATCAAATTTCTCATTTCCTAAGGCTTCAGTCATCGCAAATATATCTCCAAATACAAAAGAAATTCTATCTTCTGTCAATTTTTCCTGTAGTTTTTTATATAGTTTATCATCTTGTAAATATGGATTAATATGCTTAGATATAGATTCTGGAAAATAATCTTTTGTTAATTTTATTTGAGATTGCTTTGTCATCTTTTTATATAACTCTGTTCTTTTGGTAGTGGTGATTGCTTCTTTTTTTAATTTATAGTAATTTTCTGTATTTTTATTTAAATCATAAACAGTTATGCGTTTTGCTCCTAATAATAATGCATGAAAGGCTTGATCTAGTGAAGATCCTACTGTTAACACAGTTTTTTCATTAAAGTCTAGTTCGTTAAAATATGCTCCAATATTTTCTGTCGCAAATGGATACACCTCTTGATATACTTCTTTCTTTTGAATATCCATGTTTATTTGCCCCCTCTTATAATTTGTTGCATATTATATCATTTTTAAGTTCATCAGTCAAGGGAGCGCTTAAATAACTTTTCTAAATCGTATTTTGTGTAAGTAATAATGGTTGGTCGCCCATGAGGACAAGTAAAGGGATTATCACACTGTCTTAGAGTGTCAAGAAGCCATAATTGGTCTTCATAGGACAGATAGTCATTTGCTTTTACTGACATTCTACATGCCATAGTAGCAGCCATACGCCAAACAAATTGGTCAAAATCAAAGCTTTCTTTAGTTATAACGATGTCTACTACTTTACGAATACACTCTTCGGCAATATCTTCTGGAATCCAATTAGGGTGACTTCTTATAATTATGGTATTCATTCCAAATTCTTCAGCGATGAAGCCATATTCTTTTAAAATATCCAAGTTGTTTTTTATTATTAAAAATTCATTAGCTGCTAGTTCTATTTTTATAGGGATTAATAAATCAATTGGAATCACATTTTCTTTTAAAGATTTTAATACTTTTTCATAATTAATTCTCTCTGCTGCAGCATGTTGGTCAATGATATACATACCATCAGCATTTTCCGCAATAATATAAGTAGAATAAACGATTCCTCTTGGAATCATAGCTTTTATACGAGGAGTATTTTCTTCTATTACTTCTATTTCATTTGGATTTTTTTCAGTTATATTTTCTGGTTCGGCTACTGTAAAATCTAAGGATATTTCTTCATAAGTTTGTTTCGATTGTGTTCTTTCTTGAATAGCCGGCTGATATAAAGAAATTTCACTTTCTTTTACTGCTTCTTCATTTCTTACACCAATTGTTGGTATTAAGGTTAACTTTTTTAATTGCTTGGTTATTTCGTCATTTACTAACTCTTTTAGAGTATCCATTTTAGAGAATTTAATATCCATTTTCGTTGGATGAATATTAATATCGATTAAGATGGGATCTACATCAATATTTAAGACAATAATTGGAAATTTATCCTTAGGAATATAGGTATGATATGCATCAACAATTACTTTATTTAATTCATTGTTCTTAATTACTCGACCGTTTACTAAAGTAGTAATTGAATTACGGTTACTTTTTGTCATTTCTGGATAAGATATATAGCCATGGATATAATAATCATCATTTTCGCCCGTAATTTCTATCATTTTTTTAGTGACTTCCGCACCATAAATTTCATATATTACTTTTCGTAAATCACCATTACCATCTGTTCCTAATAGCTTCTTATCGTTGTTTATTAAGGTAAATTTAATATTTGGATAAGATAGAGCCATTTTGTTTACATACTCTGTGATGTTTGCTAACTCAATATATAGATTTTTTAGGTATTTTAAGCGGACTGGAGTATTATAAAATAAATCTTTGACTGTTATGGTAGTTCCTTTTTGCAAATCACTATCTTTTACTTCTATATCTTTTCCACCTGACAAAGTTAAATACGTTCCTACTTCACCGTTTGAAGTTTTTAGTTCGATATTTGAAACAGATGCTATTGAAGGTAAGGCCTCACCACGAAAGCCTAATGATTCGATGTTAAATAAATCATCTAAGTTTTTTAATTTAGAAGTAGCATGACGCGAAAAAGCAAGCTTGGCATCCTCTCTATCCATACCAATCCCGTTGTCTGAAACTTTAATTTGTTTTACTCCTGAATCAATCAATTCTATTTTTATTTCATCACTAGCTGCATCTATTGCGTTTTCTACTAATTCTTTGACAACGTTCATTGTTTTTTCAACTACTTCTCCTGCTGCAATCTTATTGGCTAAGATTTCATCCATTATGCTTATTTTACTCATATGCCACCTTCTTTTAATATGTTTTTTCCATTGTTCTGTTGCCGGTACATTCAATATGAACTTTATATTGATAGTTATCAATTTCTGCTGATGAAGCTGATTTTGGATTGGTAACTTTTACATATCCCTCACATTCTTTAGAAGAATTATATGGGTCTGCAGGTCGTTCAATACTGCCATTTTCATATAGTTCCTGAAGAGTAAAACTCGTACTTTCTTCCTCATTTAGCATGATATTTTCTTCCATTAAGGTATTTACTGCTCCATCATAGGCTGTTGAAATAATTGTTTCCATTGCTTGCTTTTTGCTTTTATCCATATATATGGTAACTGCTCCAACAGCAACACTCATTAAAAGACCTAGTATTACAATAACAGCTAATAACTCGACTAAGGTGAAGCCTTTTTTATTTAATTTTTTCATTTTTTATCATCCTTTCATACTCATTATACTACAACTCTTTTAGGTAAGTAACTAAATTTTCGGCTACGTCTTTAGATACAACTTTTGATAATTCCTCAATACTTGCTTCTTTTAATTTTTTTAAAGAACCAAATTTTTTTAATAATTCTTTTCTTCTGACTTCTCCAATTCCTGGAACTACATCTAAAACACTTGATAACATACCCTTAGATTTTATATTTCTATGATAAGTAATTGCATAGCGGTGTACTTCTTCTTGAATTCTTGTTAAAAACAAAAATAAGTTACTGTCTTTAGAAACGTTGATGATTTCATAACGATCATTCATAATGTAGCTAGTTTTATGGGTCTTATCTTTTACTAAACCAATAATTGGAATATTTAAACCTAGTGAGTCAACGATTTCCTTAGCAACACTAATTTGCAACTTTCCTCCATCCATAACAATCAAATCTGGTTTTTCTAGGTTTTCCATTAAAACTTTGTAGTACCTACGATATAGAACTTCTTTCATCGCATTTAAATCATCCTTAACATCGGTTGATATTTTGTACTTACGATACTCACTTTTTTGAGGGAGAAAATCTTTAAAAACAACCATTCCGCCAACATAAAAGGTACCAAATAAATGAGAGTTATCAAATGATTCCATTCGTGAAACAGAAGATAAATGTAAAAGTTTTTTTAGTTCAGAAATAGCTTCTTTACGTAGATTATCATCTTTTTTTAGTGTCTCTTCTTGTAAATCTAGTTGTTCTTTAGCATTTTCTTTTGCTAAATCTAAAAGATTTTTTAATTTACCTCTTTGTGGAGAGTAAACTTTAATATTTAAATATTCACTGAGTAAATTTTTATCTAGCTCAAAAGGAACATGTAATTCTTTTGGTAGCATTCCTGTTTTATCATAAAATTTAATTAAATATTCCATAACCTCTTCTATAGGATCTAACATAGTTTGAACAATTTCATTATGACGACCAAATAATAAACCATCTCGAATAAAAAATATCTCAATAGATAAATAGTTTTCATCACGATAATAATTTACTAAGTCAAAATTGTAATTTTTATTTAAGTCTATTTTTTGTTTTCGTAAAGTAATGTTGATGTCATCTAACATATTCTTAAGTTCCAATGCTCGTTCATAGTTTAGGTTTTCACTGGCTTTTCTCATTTCTTTTTTTATTTTGGCTTCAATTTCTTGGGAGTCACCCTTTAAGAATGAAATAATTTCTTTTTTCATGTTAGTGATTTCTTCTTCATTAATATTTTTTACACAGTAACCTAAGCATTCATGAATATGATAATAAAGACATAATTCTTTTTTTAATTTATCACATTTCCGTAAAGGATAAATACGATTAATCATATTTACTGTTTTTCTAGCTGCTGAAACATTGGGATATGGGCCATACAAATAGTCTTTTGATTTTTTATGTTTAGTGTTTCTAACGACCTTTAAGCGGGGATATTTTTCGTTGGTTAATTCAATATATGGATAAGTCTTGTCATCCTTTAGTAAAATATTATATTTAGGGTCAAATTTTTTTATTAAAGTAATTTCTAATATTAAAGATTCTAACTCTGATGATGTTACAATATATTCAAAATCATCAATATCTTCCACAAGCATTCTAGTTTTACCAGTTACAGTTCCTGTAAAATAACTCTTTAGTCTATTTTTTAAATTTTTTGCTTTGCCAACATAAATGACAACACCATCTTTATTTTTCATTTGATAACTACCTGGTTTTGTTGGCACTAATGCTAATTTTTCTTTAAAGTCTTTCATGAAATCACTCCACAATTCTATTACTTATTATACCTTATTTTTAGAAAAAGAAAAAGAAGATTTCTCTTCTTTACTATTGATATTTTTGCATTGCTTTCATCATTTGATTAATTTGTTTTTGGTTTGGTTTTCTACCCATTTGCATCATTAATCCCTTAATCATCTCTTCACTTATTGGAGGATTATCTTTTAGATACTTTTTCATCATTTTTCTAGCAACGACAACACCGATAATTAAACCGATGACTAATCCTAATAATACCATTAATATATCATGTAACATAAATTCATCTCCTTACTACTAAGTATTTTACTAAAAATTTATGCTTTCTACAAGTTAAATTGTCTCTTTTTCGGTGGTTTCTTGTAAAAAGAAGTAATCTTGATATTTAAATTCGCAGACAAATAATCTAGGATTTAAGTTATTTAAGTATGAAAAAAACGAAGATGATATCTGTTCGGCTTCAATTTTTATATAACTTTTTTTCACTATTAATCTGCTTACTTCATCTTTATATAAGTTGTTGTAGTAATGAATATCTCTTCTTTTAGAATATGGAATATCTTGATGAAGTTTTAAAAATAGATAACGATCAATTTTGTTTTTATCAATTGGATTTATTAGTTGCCTAAATAAGTGGTAACCATATTCCACTTCTTCTTTTTCTAAATAATATATTTGCTTTAAAATATTATATAATACCCGCTCATTACCGCGATATAAATTGATAAATGCTTCTTTAATGTCAAAAATAAAATAGACTCTCATAATATCACCTACTATTAATATAGCTAAGTTAAGAGTCTATTTTTGTCGTTTATTTTAATAAGTTTTCCACTTTTTCTTCTAAGGTATCTATATCAAAACCATATTTTTTATAAACATCATCTTTGCTACCACTAGTACCAAACTCATCTAAAGTGATTAAGTATTTTTTATTAAATACAATACTGTTCCATGACATAGATGATGCTGCTTCTATTACGATTTTTCGAACCTCTACTGGCAAAATTTCGTCAATATATTCTTGACTTTCTTCTTCAAAGCGCTTAATACATGGCATAGATACCACCCTAATATCCATTCCTTTTACTTTTAAGCGTTTGGCTACTTCGATTGCTAAATGAACCTCTTCACCTGTTGCGATTAAAATTCCAGATAGTTTTCTTTCCGGATCAAATACCGTATAACCACCTCTTTTTACCTCACTAATTTTAGTTGTTTCTAATATTGGTAAAGAGTTTCTAGATAAAGCGACTACTGATGGGCCACTTTCTTTTTCAAAGATGGTACGATAAACACCTATTACTTCATTAGCATCTGCTGGGCGAAAAACTTCTAGATTTGGTGTTGATCTAAGCGAGGTAAGTTGCTCAATTGGTTGATGAGTTGCTCCATCTGGTCCAACACTTATAGAGTCATGAGTAAAAATATAAGTAACTGGTAAATCCATCATGGCAGCCATGCGGATACTTGGCTTTAAGTAATCGCTAAAACTTAAGAAAGTGGAACCATAAGGATGATAACCACATAAGGCTAAACCATTTAATATTGCTCCCATGGCATGTTCTCTTACTCCAAAGAAAATATTTTTACCAGCATAGTTTTCGGCGGTGAAGTCACCTACTTCTTGAATATAAGTTTTGGTTGGAGTAAATAAATCTGCACTACCGCCAATGGTAGTTTGAAATTTTGGAACAATGGATGATAAGATTTTTCCAGATGTTACTCGTGGTGATTCTTCTTTGTCCACTGGTGGTTCATATATTACATCCTTAATATCTATCGGTTTATTATTGTTCATGAAGTCTAATAATAATTTTTTAGAATCTTCATCCATCTCTGCTACTGCCTTGTTAAATTTTTCAGATAAATTTTTACAACGACTATTTATCATATTTTGAAAATCATCCATAGTAAGTTGTGAAATAGTGAAGAGAATATCTCTAATTTGCATTTTTTCTTTGATATTAGAAATATCTTCTTTGTCTAATGGTGCACCGTGACTTAAGTTACTACCTTCTAGTTTTGAATATTTACCAATTACAGTTTTTATTTCGATAAGAGTTGGCTTATCCGTAGATGTTTTAGCTTCTTCGATAGCTTTATCTATAGCTTCAATGTTGTTACCATCTGTAACTGTTATGACATTCCAACCTTGCGAGATGAAACGCATCGCAACATTTTCTGTAAAACATTCCGTTGTTTTACCATCTAAACAAGTATCATTTGAGTCATATAAAACAATCAGTTTATTTAATTTTAATGTGCCGGCAAGTGATGCTGCTTCATAGCTAACACCCTCCATTAAGTCTCCGTCACCACATAATACATAAGTATTAAAATCAATTAGCTCTTTTTTTCCTTTATTAAATTGGGCTCTTAAGTTAGCTTCGGCCATTGCTACTCCTACGGCTGTTGCAAATCCTTGCCCTAAAGGTCCAGTTGTCATTTCAACTCCTGGGGTTTTCTTATATTCTGGATGACCTGGCGTTTTAGAATCTAGTTTTCTAAATTCTTTTAAATCATCTAAAGTTAATGAAAAACCAGCCATATATAATGTTGAATATAATAAAGCAGAACCATGACCTGCAGACATGATAAATCTGTCCCTATTGTAATAGTCAGGATTTTTTGAATCTATTCGTAAATGATGAGCATATAAAGTATAGATAATTGGAGCTGCACCTAGGACAATTCCGGGATGTCCACTTCCGGCTTCATTAATCATATCAATTCCTAAAGACCTAATTTGATCAACAATTTTTTCTTCATTTATTTCACTTTCATCTCTTTTTGGGGTTAGCACAAAAATCACTCCTTATGGTTTCATTATAGCATCTATTGTTTATTTTGTAAAAAAAAACAAGTTTTTACACTTGAATTTATTAAAAAGAAAGACTTATCTTTCTTAAACAATTAATGAGTTGCTTTTAGTATTTTGGCCTCTACTTTGTGATGTTTATTTAACAAATAAATAACTTGCGTTTGAATCAAAGTAAAAATTATACCATATACTACTGATAATATACCAAAAGTTGCGACTCCAACTAATAATACTACTATCCCAATTATTCTTAAAATGATTGCTGTATCAAGCTTATTATTTTTCTTATGAATAAATAGTGCAAAAACATCGTAACCTACGGTTGATGAATCTTCTCTTAAACATAAATAATGACCACTGCCGACAAGTAGACCAGCTATTAATACGATCAATAAGGGATTCAGTGAAAATGATAGGTTCATAAAATGAAAAAAATTAAAAAAAGCCATATAGCAAACACTGCTAAATAGTGAGCGAAAAAAGAAATCTTTTCCTAAAGCAAATAGACCAAATACTAGCAAACATATGGTTAATGTTGTACTGATATAGCCAATATCTATCTTTAAATAGTGGGAAATTAAAAGTGAGGTACTGGTTACTCCTCCATTAATTATGTTATTGGGAACCGTTAAAAATGCGTATGCTGCCGTTAATAAAAGATTTCCTAGAGCAATGATTGCTAAACTTTTTAGATTGTTCTTCATACTTCTACCACCTTATCTTGCAGTACTTAGTATAACATTACTCTTTCTAATTAGCTATTTTTTTGTGACAAACTTGTGTAAATTATGTCAAGAATTAAAAAACTATACTTCTGAAAAACTCATATTATATATTTTAATATTTTCAATACTTAGTAAATTACTTTGTTCAAATTGTAGTTTAAATACTTCTGGGGCTTGCCATTTGAAAGTTTCATCTATTAATATTTTGTTATTAAATATGATTTTTCTATCTTGATAGGTTCCTAACTTCATTAATAAGAATGTTATCGCTGTTGCATGTGATACAATGACAATTCTTTTATCTTTAAATTTTTTTACTACTTCCATTAAAGCATTATACATACGATTTGCAACTTCTTTTTGAGACTCTCCATTACCTATTTTGTAGTTTTCATCTTTAAATTGTCTTTTTTCAAAATCCTTTGGTAATTCATCCCAATCGTTAATACCAAATTTTCTTTCTCCAAAATCTTGTATGATATTTAATTCTTTATTATTTTCTTTACAAATATATTTAGCTGTTGCCATAGCTCTTGTATAATTACTAGAAATTACATAATCAATATTTTTTAGTTCTTGATTTTTACTTAGTAATTCTGCATTTTTTTCTCCTATTACCGATAAGATGTTTTTTTCATTTATAGTCTGGAGAGAGTCTCGGTTAGATATTTGTTTTATGTTTTGATTCATCGGTTCTGAGTGCCTGATTAAATAAATTGTTGTCATATACTAAATCCTCCCTTATTTATATTTTCTAATCTCACAATTTCCTAGTACTAGTCCAGCGTCTACTAATGAGCCTTTTGGAATGGCATTTTTAAAATAACAATCAACTGGGATACTTATTCCACCATGAGCAACTATCAAGATATCTTTATTAGGGTATTTTTCTTTGATGTCATCTAAGAAATTATATACTCTTTCAAAAAAACTTTTGATATTTTCTGCTCTTTGATATTTTTCATTTTTATAATAATTCCAATATCCTGAAAAATCAAATTCTTTTGTTTCTAGTCCTTCAAATTCACCAAAGTCTCTTTCTATTATTCTATTATCATAAATAATATCTACATTTTTATTCTTGTTTATTTCTAAAGCTGTTTCTTTAGCTCTATCTAAGGGGGATGAAATAATTAAATCAATGTGTGTATCTTTTAACTTTTTACTCACTTCTTTTGCCTCTTTTTTTCCTATTTCGTTTAAGGGTTCATTGCATCTTCCCATGACCTTTTTTAATACATTCCAATTCGTTTGACCATGTCTTGTTATATAAATCATAATAACCCTTCTTTCTTTAGTTTGTTTTTTAAATCGTTAGCTGCTAAATACCTAGCACTCACTTTATTTTTTTCTGTTGTTGTTAATTCAGCTAATGTTTTTCCATTGTCTAATTCAAAGATAGAATCAAAACCAAAACCATTTTCTCCTCTCGGAGAAGTTGTTATCGTTCCTTTTACTACGCCTTCTCCTACTACTGTATTTTTACCATCGTAGTAGACTAAATTACAGATCACTTTGGCAGTCCTATCTTCTTTTGTTTTCATTTTTTCTATTAAAGCTAAGTTTCTTTCTTCGTCCGTTTTATTCTCACCTAAGAATCTATGAGTTAAAACACCCGGAAAATCATTTAAAGTAGCTATACATAAACCAGAATCATCAGCAATAGTTGCTTCTTTTGTTAAGTTATAGATTACTTTAGCTTTTTTATAGGCATTTTTATAAAATGTAGTACCATCTTCCTCTACCTCTATTTTTATGTTTTTATCTTTTAAACTATATAGTTTAATATAAAATATTTCTTTTAATTCTTTTAATTTATTGGAATTTGTAGTTGCGACAATCATATATACTCCTTTTTTTGTATTTTTAAAAACTTAGATATTTTAGTATTTCTTTTTTTATTTAAAGAAAATTATTAACTTTTATATACACTATAAGACAAAAAAATTACTTTTTCAAGATTATAATTTCTTGATATTTATACAAAATTAAAAATCAATCATTTCTGATTGATTTCATAAACGAAGTTCGAATAGTTCGAACGGATTAACAAGTGGTGCGAGTAACAGGAGTTGAACCTGCACGTCTAAGACACTAGATCCTAAGTCTAGCGCGTCTGCCAATTCCGCCATACTCGCATATGATAATGGTGGACCCTACTGGACTCGAACCAGTGACCGCCCGGTTATGAGCCGGATGCTCTAACCAACTGAGCTAAGGGTCCAATTTCCATTGCCATTTAATCATATCACAAATTGTAAGGCTGTGCAAGTATTAAAATTAAAAATTGTTTATTTTATTTGCTTACCTGCTTTTTTAGTCCATCTTCCATATTTATTCTAGTAGGAATTATGTATTTAGCAGCAACTTTATGAGAAATATAATTAGTTATTACTTTCATAGCGCGTGAACCGTCAAACCATAATGGATTATCACTGTTATTTCTAATTCTATTTAATGAAGTTACTAAGGCATCTTTATCGTATTTATCACTTTGTTTTTTCGTTAACATATACGGTTGATTACTACTTTCATATAGAGTGTTTTTCTCTAATTTATACTCAGCATTATTATACCAGTATAAATGATCTCCTCCAGCTAATATTAATACATCTGCAGTTTGATTAATATCAGTAATCAAAGTAGAAATATAGTTATATACTTCATCAAATGTGCAAGTTGGCTTATCATTTTTTAAACTTGGGAATTTCTTAGTAATATCTACTACTCCAAAATTATAATATTTTTTATCGATAATCTTTTTATTCTTGACAAAGAGAAGTTCAATAGAACCGCCTCCACCAATAAAAATACAAATATTATCATTATAGTTAATATCATTATAACAACCTAACGCAGTATACTCTGCCTCTTTTTCTTGCGATACTACTTCTACTTCTAAATTAAATTTATCTTTTAAATCTTTATTTATAGTATTTAACTCTTCTTCACTTAATTTTCTAAAAATGCTACATCCATATACATGAATATTATCTGTATAATTTTTAACTTGCTCTATTACTTTATATAATTTCTTTAAGTCTTCTTCAACTATTTTTTCTTCTTTCGTATAATTTTTTTTAAATTCGATTGTTATTGTAGTATCTATCAAGACTTTATCATTTTCATATACATGTGTTTTAGTATTATTACTACCTATTTCAATAATTGCAAACCTTTTATCCATAACTTCCTCCATATTTATTTTTATTATAGTATAAAATAAAAAAATCTACAAAACAGATTTATTTTGTTATCGTTATTTTCAAAAATGCTAAAATATTTAGAGGCATAAGAAAGAAATAATAATGGTATTATACTTATTTCTTTCTACATAGTATCTTTCTTTTTGCAAATATATTTTAGCTATTCTTAGTTATCCAATCAATATTTATTTTTATTTTACCTTTATTACCAGCTTTGTCTTTAACATTTAATGTTTGAACTACATTTTTGGGAAATGCTTTTTGATAAGTATTATTTCCTTTATATAGCCAAGTTTCCATACTATCAAACGTTACTTCTTCATTGAACTTTAGAGTTACTAATTCATTTTTATTTGTTGAAGTTTTATATTTATAATTTATTTCTACTATTGGGGCGGTTTTATCTACTATAAAGTTATAAATTAATTTGTTTTGGGCTTTATCAGTAACTTCTATTTTGTTTTTACCAACTTTAAACGTGTATATATCACCATCGACTATATCAATATAGTTACCACGATGTGGGTATACTTTGTCGTTGATTTTTAATTCAACAATTCCTTCTTTATCATATAGCTTTAAATTTATATAACGATATATATCATCTGAGCCAATTGAAGAATTCTTTAAAATTATTGGGGCGGTTTTATCATATATTAAAATTTGGTTAGCAAATTCTTCATTGATACTCTCGCCTGTTTGTAAAGCCTGATCTTGATAGTCAGATATAGTATATTTTATTTTTCCTTCTTTTAGTTTTTTCAAGCTATCATCTATGGTTATATCTGTTGTATAAATTATTTCCCCATTACCCCCTGATATTTTATCTAGTTTTAGTTTTTGGTCTGCTATATTGATATAGGGCGGTGTTTGTAACACTTCGTTAAATGTCGCTAAAATTCTTAGTGTTTCTCCTTCTTTTATATAAGATGAATTTATATTATTTAAATTAATTATTTGCAACTTTTCTAATTTAGGAGCAGTCTTATCTATTGTTACATGTATTGAAGCTTTATTTCCTGCTTTATCGATTGCTTCAAGGTAATAAAGTGCCTCTTTTGTTAATTGCGTATTGTTGGGTACTTCAATCATAGTATAATTATCAGCATAAACGCTAGCTTTAATTTTATCTAAATTGTTATCCTCTACTAATACATTAATATTTTCTTGGTAATACATACCATCAGTAAGATTTTTAAAACTTGGCGCTGTTTTATCAATTGTAAATGTTATAGTTGATTCATTGAAAGCACGATCTATTACAGTAACAACATATTTTCCTTCCTTAGTTAAAGTGTTTTGGTATTTAAATTCTTCATCGTTCAAGGTTATTGTTACTTTATATTCATTATCATCTTTAATATTTAAACTAACATCTTGGGCTGTAAAAGTATTGTTATTTATTCCAGTAATAATAGGGCTTTCTTTGTCACTTAGAATTTTTTGGAGATTACTTAGTCGATTTAACATCTCATCTTTTAAATAGCTACTTTTTAAAGATAGTACTGCTCTTTGTAAATCTTTTTCAATATAGTAGATACGTGCTTTATTTAAATCTTTTATATTTTTAGAATTAGTTACTTTATGTTCTAGTTCAACTACTAATTCATTCACTTCTATTGTTTCTCGTACATTGTTTAAGCGTTCTGTTAACTCTTGTTTTTGATTTTTATTTTGCAGTTTAGCAATTAACTCTTCTGCTAATTTAACATCTTTTAATAAGAACGATGCTTCAGCTTTTTTTAAAGCTTCTAGGGCTCTATTGTAACTATCATCTGGTAATTTTTTATTTGGCGTTTCAGATTTACTATTATAGTCATTATCAACAGCATTAATTATTACATTTTCTTTTCGTAATTTTTGTTTTTCTTCTTTTTCTAAAGAATCCTGTTTCATATTTTTTAGACTTTCGTTTGTACTATTTGAATTCAAAATAAATACCCCTATTCCAGACAAAAAAAATAGGGCTATTAATATCAGCCGAATTTTTCGCTTATTTTTATAACATTTTACTTTTTTTAAATTAATTTTACATCTTCCTCTCTTTAGTTTTTCTTTTTATAGACGAAATAAAATAATCTAGGCTAAATGGTCGACTAGATTATTATCTCTTCTTTTATAAAACAATATATTAATTTTATGAAATAAACTAATAAATATAATAATTAGTTACGTCAAATTTTAACACTCTTTGCTGTTATCTATAAAATGCCCTGTATAAATATAGCATACCCTAAAATGAAAATCAAGTTAATTTACATTAACTTGACCTTGCGTTTTTATGTTTTTACTATCCTATCCGTTCATTTATTATTTTCTTCTTTGTTATTGATAAAATTTGTTATTTCTTCATCTATAGGTATAGTATTGCATCTACCTTCATTGAACTTTAATATTAGTATTCCATGACTATTGATACTTTTTATTATTTCTTCACTATTATTTTCTTCAAATAGTAAATCACATACTTGTGATATATCTAAATCATGCTCTATGTAGTATTCTTCTTCGTAAAAATATAAAATAAATTTTGATAGAATAAAGGATAAATCATCTGGAGAAATGTCTGCTTTTATATTTCTAATTTCTACTACCTTGTTTTTTAGATAATTGATCCAGACATATTTATTACTAATTGTTTTTTGATATTCTATATATTTATTTACATCTAAATTAAATTTAAACTTTTTATATATATTGGTATCAAAATATTCTGGATTATTTTTAGTAAACATAGTAATTTTTTTGTGAGATGTTTTTAAATCTTTTATATCGCCTTTATTAAAATTTAAATGAATACCACAATTACTCTCTTTGGAAATATCAATAATTCCGTTAGAAAATTCTACTATGTTTCTTATATTAGAATATATTTTATAAATGTCATTAATGGACATCGGCTTTAATACTATTTCAAAAGAATATTCCCCTTGTATAGTTCCATCTTTTACGAAATAACCATTATCTCCGACTATATTTTTTACATTTACTAGCATCTTTTTTATAAAAGAATAATTATTTCTTGTATAATGAACTGCTACTTCTATTTCTAGCCCTACGTGATTATATGGTACTTCTCCTAGTTTCACTGTATAACCATATGCTGGTTTAATATCTAAAACTTTATCATATTTTTCTTCATAATCAATGTCAGCTATATCTTTTGTACGTTGTAAATATAATATGATATCCGTTAAAGCGTTAATTGTGTTTATAAACATTTTGCTTTTATTTATTCTATATTTTTTATTTATTTCAATTTGTAATGCTTTGATATTGGTTTTGGAATTTATAGTATTAGCAATGGTGTTGCCTGTAGCTTTAAAATTCTTATCAATTTGTACTTTTGTAATAGAATTCACTTTGAAAATAGATATAATTTTTTCTAGAAATTTAGAATCATAATTTATATTTTTTAAATAATTAGTACCTATTTCTATATTTTTATTATATATTGATGACATTCCATGTAAGTCAATTACATATTCAATATTATTTTCTTTTATATATTCAATCATTTTCTTTTGATAAATATTATCTTTATCAAAATTAGGATCATAGTTTATATCCTTATTAGTATATATAAAGTGGCTATTAGTTTTTTTGGATAAAATATCAATAATTTCTAACAATCCTACTTCGTTTTTTTTCTTTTTGTTTTTTCTTTTATGAAAGTATGTATGTGGTGCGGAAATTAGGATGTTATTATTACCAGATATTATTGTAAAAAATTCATATTCTTTTTGCATGTAGACCCCTCCTTAATAATAGTCAATTTATTATACTGTTTGTTTTTTTAAAGTGCAATATTTTTTTGATAAATAAAAAAGAAATATGTAGAATATATTTTTGGGGTATTTTTTTTACCATCTCCAAAAACTTATATATTCAAATAAAAAGCACACCAATATGGTGTGTTTTTACATTCTTTTTTGGGTATGTCTTACTTTGTTTTCCTGCGTATAGCCTGCTAGAGCGGCTGTTTTTTTACTTCCTGTATTTAAGTTGTTTATTATCAATGTTAGTGTATTTATTTCTTTGTAAACTTCAAACATTTTTTCACTAAATTCTTGTAGTAACATAGAACCTAAATATTCTCCTCTATTTCTTGGCCTTATTCCATAACTTATCTGATATGACTCATCTTTATTAGTTATCGAAATAAAACCTATTGGAATATCATCATAATATGCAATATATGCATGATTGCAAGGACTTTCTTCTTTTCTTTTATTGACCATATTTATGTGGTATTCTAAGTTACCTAAGTAGTTTCTTCCATCACTATCATTTTCTAGTTCGATTGCGACAGTTTTATGATCAATATTTGCATCATCATATTCAGCTAAGAAAAAATTATCTAATTCCATATTATTCTCCTTCAATGTTATTATAGGTATTCATGGCACTTCTAATAACATCATCCATATCATAGTATTTATATTCAGCAAGTCTACCGCCAAAAATTACGTTTTTTTCTTTTTTAGTTAATTCTTGATATTGATTTCTTAAAGCGTTGTTTTTGTCATCGTTAATGACATAATAGGCTTCTTTCGATTTATCCCAATTGTCTGGATATTCATAAGTTACTATCGTTTTATCACTTTCTATATTATCAAAGTGTTTATGTTCAATAACTCTAGTGTATGAAACTTCTTTTCCGGTATAATTGATTACTGCATTCCCTTGAAAATTAGTAGTGTCTAAAACTTTAGTTTCAAATCTTAAAGAACGATATTCTAATCTGCCTAATTTACAATCAAAGTATTCATCCAACATACCTGTATAAATTATTTTGTTTCCTAAAGCATTATATTTTTCTTTTTCTTTTAAATAATCTGTATTTAACTTTACTTCAATGCCTGATAACATTTTTTCCACTAATTTAGTATAACCACCAATTGGAATTCCTTGGTATTTGTCATTAAAATAATTATTATCATAGATAAATCTTACTGGTAGACGCTTTATAATAAATGCTGGTAAATCTTTACAATCTCTATTCCATTGTTTTTCCGTATAACCTTTTATCAGCTTTTCATAGATAGTCCTTCCTACTAAAGAAATCGCCTGTTCTTCTAAGTTTTCTGGCGTTTTTCCAGCCATCTCTTGTTTTTCTTTTTCTATTTTTCTTTTAGCATCTTCCGGAGTTATAACATCTGGCCATATTTTAGAAAACGTATTCATATTAAACGGCATATTATAAACTTCTTTTCCAATTCTTGCGATTGGAGAGTTTGTGTAACGATTAAATTCTACAAACGAATTAACATAGTCCCAGACTTCTTTATCATCTGTATGAAAAATATGCGCTCCGTATTTATGAACTGGAATATTTTCTATTTCCTCAGTGTAGACATTTCCGGCGATATGATTTCTTTTTTCTAAAACCAATACTTTTTTACCTGATTTTTTTGCAAGATTTGCAAACGTTGCGCCAAAAAGACCAGCACCAACTATAATATAATCATATTTCATAATTTATTTATCCTTTCTATTACTATTTTATCAAAATATATATAATAAAAAAAGAGGAAGTTCCTCTTCTTTTTTACTTATGGTCGAGAAGACAAGATTTGAACTTGCAACCTCTACGTCCCGAACGTAGCGCTCTACCAAGTTAAGCTACTTCTCGAGAAAGTGTAAAACACTTTCTACTGATTACTATATTCTTTATATTGCTCTATTCTATTATTAATTCTATCTTTTCCTAATATTTTCATAATTGAGAATAAGTCAGGTGACTTTGTTCTACCAGTAATCATTACACGAAGAGCTTCACAAATATCACCAACATGTCCTTTATATTCTTCTGGAGATTTCTTATATTCTTTAGGACTTCCTGCATATCCATGCTCTATGGCGAATTCTTTGGTTTTATTGAACCATTCGTCATTTGCTACGGTTAAATCTATTTGTTCCATATACTCTTTTATTAATTCTACATCATATGTTTTATCTCCATCATATTTTTGATAATTTTCTTGTTTGAACATAGAGTCAATAGCATATGAAAATTCTTCTTTTACGTCAGAATATTTACTAATATCTTTTCTTGGCCTTGGTCCATCTTTTTCAATGTTAAAGAAGTTGATCATATCATCTTTATTTGCTTCTAATAATCCAGCGTATTTTTCATCATGTTTTAAAGCCCAATTATAAGTTTCATTATATACTTCTTTTCCAGTTTTGCGTGAAAAGTAAGTCTTACATAAATTTACTAGCTTAGCTTCATCAAATGAAGTACCACCAATTGCTTGTTTATCAAAACTGAATTCAAATTCCGAAATATCTTTATCGGTATTATTTAAATACCACTCTTCAAAGTTAGTGTTTGTTATTGTTGCGAGATAAAGGTGTAAAGCCTCTATTGGAATTCCATTTTCATCATAGTATTTCACTCCAAACCATGGATCTTTTCGTTTACTAATTTTTCTTATATTTCCTGTTTCCTGATCTTTAATAGTAATTGGAGCAATATGGGCATATTTTACTGGTTTAAAACCTAAAATTTCAAATAATTGAACATGTAAAGGTAAGCTTGATACCCATTCATCTCCACGGATTACATGCGTTGTATGCATTAAATGGTCATCAATTGCATGAGCAAAGTGATAAGTTGGTGTTTTATCTTTTTTTAATAATACTGTATCCATATCATGTTCGGGGAATTTCATTTTACCTTTGATGCAATCTACTACTTCGATTTGCTTGTTGGCATCTCCTGGTGACTTTAACCTTATTACATATTCTTCACCATTTGCAAGTTTTTCTTTTACTTCTTCCAAAGATAAATCTCTATCTACTGCATACATTCCGTAGATACCAATTTTTACTTTATTGATAGCTTGCTCTTCTTTTATATTATTTTGTTCCTCTTCTGTCATAAAACACGGATAGGCCAATCCTTGTTTAACTAAGTCTTTGATATAAGTTTGATAAATTTCTGTTCTTTCACTTTGTCGATATGGCCCGTAAGATCCCCCAAAAGAATAACCTTCGTTAGGTAAAATATCAAAATCATGTAAAACACTTGTAATATTTTCTATTCCACCATCAATCATTCTCTTTTGGTCTGTATCTTCAATTCTTAAAAAGAAACTACCCTTTGTCTGTTTAGCATACACCATATCGGCAAATGCACTAAGTAAATTCCCTAGGTGTACACTTCCTGTTGGACTTGGTCCGTATCTTGTTACCATTGCTCCTTCTTCTAAATCTCTTTCAGGATACATTTTTTCATAATCTTCTCTAGTCTTTGTTATATTTGGAAATAAAAGCTCTGCTAACTCTATACGCTCTTCTTTATTCATATTTTCACCTCTTACTGAAAAACTTCTATTTAATAATAAACTAAAATGCTCGAAAAATCAAGAAAAAGAGCCATATCTAGGACTCTTATTTCTTTTTTTATTCTTTATCTTCTTTAAAAAAATAAGTTATAATTGCGCCGTATGATGTACTGAATAACATTAAGACTTCTTTATTAATAGTAAATGGGACAAATAGTAAAATAACTAAAGCAAAAGTCATTATTATAGTTATGAATGGTTTTAAATTCCACCACGATTTTTTCATAACATTACCTCCTACTTTATTTTATTTATTCTTTATATTTTGGTATTTACAATTATCATTAATTAAGTAATCAGATGACTATTAATTATAGATTATTTTTCAGTTGTGTTTGTTATTTTAGGCGTAAATTATATTAAATTTTATGTGAAGTTATATTCTTTTATAAGATGCAAATAAAATGTGAAACTTTTGTCACACACAAAAACCCTTGAAAAATCAAGGGTTATTTTCAAATTGGTTGCCCTAGTTAGATTCGAACTAACGCATCGTGCGGTCAGAGCGCACTGCCTTACCGCTTGGCTATAGGGCAATTTCAAATTACATTTTTATTTTACACCATAATTAAAAAAAAAGAAAGAGTTATCTTCCTTTTTTTGTTTGGTCTACTTTTTCATTATTCTTTTCTTTTAAAATACTATCGAAAAATTCCTTTAATGGAGTATTATCACATCTTATCGCACTTATAATTGAAGCATTCATGAAATTTTTACTAGAATGTTCTGTTACATTGGAAAAATCTAATTCATAATTAAAGCCAAGATGTTCATCCATGCATTCTACTGATTCTCTTAAAAACTCTCTAGCTATTCGGCCATTGCCTTCTCGGAATGGGTGGATAATATTTAGTTCTCCATAGCAATCAGCTAACCAACTGGTAATGTCCTCTCTAGTTTCTACTCTTGTCATTTTTTTTGCCATAGTATTTAAAGTATCACTTAAATAGTTGTAAATAAACTCTGGACGACAAAAAGGAGTGTTACCTTTGGTAATATTTTCATTTCTTGTTTCACCAGCAAAACTATAAATAAGTGAAAAAACTTTTTTATGTAGGCTTAAATAATAGTCTGCACTAAATAATTTATTGGGAGTTGGTAAGGGAGTAACCTGTAATTCTGTTAACATTAGTGTTGTTATTCTTCTTTCAGCAACATCTAATTCTTCTTGATTTTTTATGTCTAACTTATTTATTAATATATCTGTTCCTGGATAGCAGTATTTAGACTGATTAGATTCGGCTTCATCATATCTACTTTTTAGTTTTACCATATTGCTTATCTCCTTGTTCTTCTTGTATTCCTATTGATAAACCGTACAATAATGAATCGATAGCCTTTTCTCCATAATCGCCTTTATACTTGTTGAAAATTCTTAATATTAAGTCTCTTTCATCATCTGATACGGTATGACCTTCTATAGCATTATTTCCTGCTGCTTTATTAATTTCTTTTTTTAATTGTTCTTCCGACATACTCATCACCACCTATATTTTAACAAAATTTATTATAAATTTAAATATTTATTTTCGCACTTTTATTATATCACTATTTTTCAAATTTCCTATTAATAAAGAAGAATTTGGATTATGATTTTTTCTATTGTCATTTTTATTTAAAATCATATAATCATTTTCTAACTCCATAGAAAATCCCTATACGATTCGTATAGGGTTATTGTAGTTCGGATGATGCAAAAACGTAAGTGCCGTCTTCTAAATTAAATGTAATTTTGTATAGACTTCCTTTTGATACTATTCTTTGCACTTCTTCTTGATTGTACTGAATATCGCTTGATGATAAATAGCCTACAATTTGTTGTAAATCCACATCTTTGCAGTAAGCAACTTTATCTCCTTCTGTCATATCTATATTTGCAAAAATAATTCTTTCGTAAATTTCTAAGGTCTTGTCTGTTTTACGTGCTTTTACAATTTTTTGCTCGGTAGATGGTCCACAAGTTCCTCCACATTCTGCTCCGGCAAAATTATAATATCCTGTTGTAGCATCATATGTATATGCTGGACAACTATTGTAGGTTTTATGTTCAAATTGATAGTTTTTTCCGAATGTTTCTGCAATTGCCTTATCCACTTGAGTTGCTGGAATTGACGTATTGGTGTCTGAAGTTAATTTGGCCATTACCGTTGCATATGCTAATTCGTTAGTAATATTTTGTACCGTTACCTTCGTATTTTTCATATATTCTTTTTCTGTACCACAATAGTAACCTAGTGCACTATTAATTTTATTCATAGCATCTAATACTAGTGGATCCGTTGTTTCTAGATATTCTTCTTCAGATACATTCACTTTTTCTGAATTTTTTTGTTTAATGGGTTTTTCTCTTAAAAACTCATCATATGCTGTATAACCACCCAATCCTAATAGCATGATTAATAAAATTATAATTACAACATTTTTCTTCATATTTAAACCTCTCTATCTTAATTTAACTAATAGTATACTACTTAAAGAATGAAATTTCAAGAAACTTAGATTTTTTTTAAAGCATCTTTTTGATACCAGCCTAATGGAACGGTTGATGAAATTAAATACGGAAATTTTGCTCCTGGTATAATTTTTGTGATTGTTCCTATAAGATCTTTTTTAGCTTTATTACTTGTTCCATCTGATGACCCATTTCCTTGTTTTATTGTTTTTACTTTGCTACCAATTGTTAATTCTTCTTTAGTTGTTCCAATAATTAAATCATCAGAAAGCCAGCCTGCTCCTCTATTAATTAAGTATGGCGCTTTTCTGCCTTCAATAATTCTAGTTATAGTACCGCTTTTAATTAGAGATGTTACTTTTCCTTCACCATAACTATTTTTATATAAATAATTAAAATAAACGACATCGCCCACTTCATATTTTTCTTTTGAGGCTTCTGGTAGTTCATCTGGATTTGCGTATTTTAACCAGGCAGTTTTATCGCCATAGAAATAATTCAAATCTAAGTTGCCACTATAACCGGTGATATGACCTCGCGAAGTATATTGCCACATCGTATAAAATGGCCAATATTTAGTTTTTGGTGGTGTTCCCGGGGCTCCAGTATTGGCGCCATAGCTTGCTATCCAAAGTCCATAGTTGCCAGATACCACATTTTGCCAATTATAATTATTAGCAACGGATGAACTCATATAAATTAATGGTTTTACTGTAGTTTTATTATAAACTGATTGTAAAAAGCGTTCTGCCCACGATGTATTTCCTAACTTGCTTGGTACTTCCCAATCCAAAACTAAAATAGCCTTTTTTATATATGGTGTTACTTTACTAACAAACCAAGTTGCTTCATCTTCTGGGGTGTTATTTAAGTCTGGCCTAGCATAGTGATAAATCCCTATTTTTTTATTACTTTCTATAGCCATTGATAGGTATTTTTCATAATTAGGATCTACGTATCCTACTCCTTCTGTTGCTTTTACGATGACAAAGTCTATATTTAAATTGCCAATATTAATTTCTTGTTGATGATGAGAAATATCAATTCCTTTTAACATTTTGTCACCTCCTATCATATTATATAAACAAGACAAAAAAGAAATCATAAAATCTACCTATGATTTCTTTATTTTAGACTAATTCTTTTTTATTATAGTGAATAGCAGTAAGACTGAATAAAACTATAGATATTAGGAGAGTTAATCCTATCAAAAGTGGATTAATATTAACATTTTCTATCACGTTTCTAGTATCTGATAATGTAAAGAGGGAAATGTATTTTAAAAATTCCGTTTCTTCTGCAAGATTTGAAAACATGTAACAAATATAACTGATAAAGACAATTCCTAGGGTTATACCAAGCATTTTTTTAGTTTTATGAGTAAATGTTGATAAAAACAAACATAAGAAATAGATTACTACTGATGAAAAAAGTGGTGTAATACTTAATAGAATAAATAGTTTGTAATCTAACTTTCCACTTAGCTCTAAACTAATACCATTAAAGATTGCTAATAATAAAATTAAAGCGAAGATATAAATTAAACCACTTAATGTTTTCGTTATCACGATTTTATTTCTTGTTATAGGTAATGAATTTAAGTATTCAATCGTTTTATCACTTTCTTCTTTTAATAAAATATTGGAACCTAATATTCCCGCGTAGCAACCTGTTAATAATAGAATAAAGACAAAGCCCTCTGTTTTAAACCATCCAAAAGCTGTACTAATCGATGAAATATCCATATTAAAGGCTTTTAAAACTTGTTCTGGAAATATTTTCATAAGATTATCTAACTCTTTTATGTTATTTCCGTTAATAATTGATGGATAAATTAAAAATATAACTAAGAAAAGCCCCATAATGATTGATAACCAAATAATAAAATTTTTAAAATTTACTTTTAATTCTCTTTTTAGCATGATATCACCTACTTATAATAATGTAAAAATATTTCCTCTATAGTAGCGGGAGTTATCCATAACTTTTCTATTTTTATTTTTTCTAGAGCTTTGATTAAGTGATTTATTTCCAAAGTATTTTTAAATTTTATGGTGTCTTCCGTCTTAGAGATTGGAGTTATTTTTAATTCTTTTACTATTTTATCTATTTCTTTAGATGTTATTGTAACAAATGACAGTTCTTTTTTTATTAAGTCTTCTATTTTTTCTATTTTTAGTAGGTGGCCTTTTTTGATAATACCTACTCGGTCACAAACTCTAGATATTTCACTTAGAATATGAGTTGAATAAAAAATAGTTGTATTTTTTTCTTTTTCTTCTTTAATTAATTTAAAAAATTCTTCTTGAATAATTGGATCTAAACCACTAGTTGGCTCATCTAAAATGACTAACTCAGGCTCGTGCATAAAGGCCAGGATAATACCTACTTTTTTAAGATTTCCAAGAGATAATTCTTCTATTTTTTTAGTTTCATCTAATTTTAACCTTTTTACTAAGTCTGATCGTCTTTTATGAATATCTTTTTTATAAAAGGACTCATGATAGTCCAACATTTCTTTTACAGTTAAATCATCATACAAATGAATTTCACTAGGAAGATAACCAATCACATCTTTTAGTTTAGCACATTTTTTGGTTAACTTTTTACCATTTAAATATACTTCGCCTTCGGTTTTATTAATTAGATTCATAACTGATCTAATAGTTGTTGATTTACCAGCGCCATTCCGTCCTAGTTATTTAGTATTCACACACTTATAGGAGTGTGAAAATATGAATAAATGCAAGTATTTAAAACAAAGACAAAAGAATTATAAATGGTATGGTTATTGTACTAAAAAAGGAGAAATAGTACCTTTATTTTGTAAAGGTTGTGATGATATAGAGTACAAAGAAAAAAAGACGCTCAAATCACGCACAAATAAACAAGCTAAGAAAGAAAAAGAAAGATTTAGTATAATCTATACTGATTTAACTAAATGCTGTGAATGTAGCTTAAAAACGGGTGATTTTGATAAGAGAATAAATCAATATACACGAATAGAAAAAAATGAAGTCTTTGAGGGTAGCTATAGACAAGTTTCAATAAGATTAGGTATGATAGCTCCTTTGTGTATATTTTGTCATAAACAATTTCACAAAGATATATTAGGAATGAATCTATCTTATAAAGTTAAGTTTGAAAAAGAATATTTAAAAACTCATACTAGAGAAGAATTTATAAAAACTTTCGGTCAAGACTATATCTTTAAATTAGAGCAAAAAAAAAGAAGCTAACCAACTAAGGCTAGCCTCTTTTAATTTTAAAATAATTTTATATTATCCCATCTAGTTAAACCATTTTTAAGGTTAAGATTTACTTGTCTTTGTACTTCATCATAGTTAGAGCCTAAAGCTTTTCTACGAGCTTCTCCATTACCAAAGTCACCTCTAATAGTTTTCTTAACTAATTCAAGAATATCTACTTGTGGTTTTGGTGCTGGAGTTGGTGTTGATGGTTTACTATTACCAGCTAACATCTCATTTACTTTAGCTTGTACTTCACTATATCTTGAGCCTAGAGCATTTTTACGAGCGTCACCATTTCCATATTTACCAGCTATAACTTCTTTAGCTAACTCATCTACTGACTTATTAGCTATATCAGTATTGCTAGTATTAGTAGTAGGTGCTGTGATTTTTCCTATTGCTGGATTCACAATACAACCTCTAAAGGTATATCCGCTACCTAATCCCCATCTACCATTACTATTTCTTCTTGTACTATTCCAAAAAGCACTTGAGCCATAGCCTGATTCACTTGTATAAATAGTATTGCTATCTATAATTTTTTCAACAACAGCCACATGACCTGCACCATCATTTCCGCTTAGTGTAGCACCTTTTTGCCATACCATAATACCTCCTAGAGTTGGTACTGGAGATATTTCTAAGCCATAAGTATTTCTAGCTCTTTCTATAAAATTTTCAGCATTACAATTTAATGATGGATATTTCATACTTCCAATAATTTCATTAAATCTTCCGCAAGCATAACCAACGCAATTAGCTAATACATTACATTGACTATCAGTTGGACTTCCCTGTATGCAACTAGAATATCCGCCTTTAGACTTCGTAATATAAAACTTATTGCCAGCTCCCGGTTTAGTCGTTCTTATATTCATTTTCAACTTCACCGTCCTCTACTAAAATATCAATACCATCTTCATTGAAAGTTGTTTGTACTTCCAATTCTTCGACTTCTTCATTTGTTGTTTCTTCAACAACTACTTCTTTTTCTTCCATTTCTATTCCTCCTTTTCAATGAAAAAAATTTATATAAAAAAGAGAGCTATCTCTAGCCCTCTTTCTTATCAATTATTTATTTTTCGTTTGATGTGTTTTTTAGTTGTTCTAGTACATCTTTTATCTTTTGTGGTACAGGTAATCCTAATATAGAAGCATTTTCTATAATAGAGATACCCTCGTTAGCCAAATAAAAAGAGATAACAATATATCGTAATCCCTCAATACCTGTAGCTTGCCCCAGTAAATTAGTTGCTCCTACTAATAAAAGAATCATAATCTTTTTTGCAATTCCTTTGAATCCTACTTCACTTGATAATTCTTTATTAGATATACCACATAAGATACCTGATATATAATCGGCACACATAAATAACAATAATGTCACCATCATAGTATCATATCCTCCAACTAACCAACCTATCCAAGTAATAATAGCGGTTAAGCCTACCTTAATTGCACTTAGAATATTCATAAATTATCCTCCTCACTATTCCTCAGGCTTCTTAGGAAATTCAACATTATAAGGGAATCCCTCTTGTTTTGTTATATCCCTAAGCTTTTGCCTATATTCAGCCCATTCACCATTTAATACTTCCTTTAAATTATCAAAGAAGTCTTTAACGGAAGTCAATAGTGTCACAGCTGTAATCTCACTAGGTAAAGATATTCCTAGTCTATCAAGTAATAAGAACTTATCACTATCAGCCAATAGCTCATTTCTTTTTTCTCTAACCTTACTAGCTTCTAACTGATAATCAGTTTCCTTAGCTAGTGCTAAATAGCTTTCATAATTATCACTTATATAGCTCTCTAAATCTTCTCTATAAATGGTTTTGATAGTATAAATGGAATATTCATACTGAGTTGATTCCTCTTCTTGAATTTCTTTTACATCATCAAAAAAAGCAACCTCTATTAAGTTGCCTTTTCTATCACCTATTTTGAAATTTTGAGGAGCTATTGTACTTCTTGCTTTCATTTCTTACAACCTCCTTACATTTCTTGTAATCAATATATGGTTTAATGTACTTTTGTTGATAATTAAATGAATCACAATGTTTCAACCAACCACTATAGCTAAGCATAGCGGAAGCGTCTTTAAAATTTAATTCATCTTTTTTGGAGATTCTTTTTGCTCTTCTTTTTATACGCAAAAAGTTGCTTCTCCTTAAAGTAGTATAGCCTCTATAAAATCTATATCCTAAAAAGTCGATTGGTCTTGATTCAGTTTTAAATAATTGCCAGTTTTCTTTTATAATTAACTTTTCTTTAACTAAAAATTCATCAATAGCATATTTAACCTTTCTCAATTCTTTCTTGTTATTAGAAAAGAGTACCATATCGTCCATATAACGAATATAATATTTTACTTTTAATACTTCTTTAATATAATGGTCTAAATCTTGTAAATAAAAATTAGCAAACCATTGAGAGGTATAATTACCTATAGGTAATCCCTCTTTTCCACTATCAATAATTGTATCAATTAAATTAAGTGTATTTTGGTCTTTAATAATCTTTCTAAATTTAGACTTTAGTATATCCTTATCAACACTAGGATAAAACTTCTTTACATCAAGTTTTAAACAATATTTAGTATATTTCCTATCATCTACAAGTATCCTTTTAAGATACTTCATTCCTCTATGAATACCTCTATTTTTTACGGAAGCACAACACAACTCATACATTCCCTTTTTTAATAAAGGCTCTAATTGAAGCATTAACGCCCAGTGTATTATTTGGTCGGGATAGAATCTAGGTTTATAAATTATTCTTTCCTTTTTATTAGCTCCATCTCTTATCTTCATTTCAATATAAGGACTAGGAACATAACTTTTTTCTTTCAACATTTTTTGTACTTGCATAGCATAATAAGTAGGAGAATCTAATATTTTTTCAACATTTTTTCGCTTTCCTTTACCTAAGCTAGCCTTATAAATTGCTGATTCAATATTGTCTAACTCAACTATTTTTTCATAAATAAATCCTTTTCTTTTCATTCATTTGTCACCAAATTCTTATATTTGCCTACCAGCTTTTCGAGAAATTCCATCTTTCAGGAGATAAACCTACTAAGCCAGCCCAGTATGACTAATTTTCAGCAAGAGCTGAGGAAAATGATGTGTAAGTATTTTTTTAATATAAGTGGTCGAGCACCGATGTTACCATTCGCATTGGAAGAAATGTTGTTAAGATTCCAACACCACAAGCCACAATACAAACCATTGTCATATCTACCGCCGACAAGAGCTAAAGAATATGAAAAGGTGAACACCAGTACCAAACACACCAAATCCCTTAATGTGTATTTTAAAATATAATAAGTCGAGCACCGCTGTAAGTCCACGCATAAGACGAAGTCTCATACAAGGCCCAACACCACAAGCCAGCTCGAGAGTAGTTATCCCAAGCCCCGCCGACAAGAGCTAGAAAGGAGCAAGAGCAAGGCTCAAAACACATCAAATCCCATATAATAAGTCGAGCACCGCGGTTTATAGTCGTATTAGACGAAGTATTGTCAATAGTCCAACACCACAAGCCTACAGCCGAGCCCCAATTAAACGCCCCGCTGACAAGTATAACGAGAGAAAACCACGCACTCATACACACCAAGTCCCATATTCAAATTAAGTAGTCGAGCACCGTTGTTAGTCCACGCATTAGACGAAGTTTCATTCAAGTTCCAACACCACAAGCCAGCTTGAGAGTTGTTATTCCAAGCCCCGCCGACAAGAGCTAAAACCAAAACTACGGACTAGCACCGCTACTAAACACATCAAATCCCATAAGGTAATTTTATTTTATAATCGACTTCGTCGATTGATGGGAGGCTGACCGCCCCCAAACCCCCGTTTTAACTGGTTTTAAGAAGTCGAGCACCGTGGTAAGTCCACGCACCAGACGAAGTTTCACTCAAGTACCAACACCACAAGCCACAATACAAACCACTGTCATATCTACCGCCGACAAGAGCTATTCTATCTCCCTCCGCTTGCCAGTAATGGTCGCATACATCAGTATTACTACTACCAACTACTTCAACAGGTAAAGCTACCATAGGATTGGCGGAATCATAACCTAGTTTTGATATGTAAGCATTACTTCCACTAGCATTGGTATATCCCAGTGCTGTATAACCATCATTGAATTTATCAACAGCGTATTTATCAGCATTATAACAAATATAAGCTTTATAATTTCTAATATTGATTCCATCAACAAATTGCCATACATTACCGAATATATCCTCAATACCACGGTAAATTATAGAAGTATTGTCAGTTCCATCTCTACTCCCTGACTTCATCCCTAAAACATCACATTGACCGCTATTAACGGGAGCTGTGTGAGAACTATTCGTATAACCTAATCCTAATTTAGCTTGACTATTATAATCAGCATACTCTACTAGATATAGCATTTGTAAAATGAAATAATGCCAATCCATTTGACCGAATCCCGCTCCTAAGTTTCTTGCATAACTTCTAAAATTGGTTATATTCACATTAGTAAGAGGTGCTTGTCCACTTCTACTATAAACTCTTGAGCTTGAGCCTGACATAGTATATCTAGCTACCGAAAACTCCTCACTCTTAACAAACCCAGCAACTTTATTTTTGGAAATCAAGATATATTCATAATTAGTATCCCTATATCTTCTATAATAAAATTCAGGAATCTTAGTAAATACATCTCCATTACTTCCATCAAACTTGAATGTAGGGTCACCATAATAAGCGGTTATTTGTCTAGCTTTAACATCATAGTTATAGCTAATAATATCACTCCACGGATACACGCTATCAAAATCATTTCTTACAGCTGTTGTTCCTACTTGAGCATTAGCTACAAGTCCAACAGCGTCTTTAATTCTTTCCCAAGCTGATGATGAAGTTGTTAGTGACCTCCTAATACCATAAATTTTATTTAAGTTATCAGTATCCTTAGCACTAACATTGATAGTTCCTCTAGCTACTAAATTCTCATCATCACTATTCAATAAAGAATACTTGAATGTTATACTAATCTCTTCATTTGGTAATTCAGTAGTTATTACTTTAAAACCTCCTGTATAAGATTCAGTATAAGAGATATTTAGTTTAGCTTGATTTTCAATATCTAACATTCCATCAACAATAGTTTGAGCTGTAATGTTCTCATCTATTATATCATATTCGTAGTATCCTGTACTAGCGTTTTTAGTCCAGTTAGCCACAAGTAAAGTTTTAGTATAACCAAAACTTCTATTTTCAAATAGATGTCCTATTCCCTCTTCAATATTATTCATTACCTCAGCTTCAACCATAGTTCCATCTTGAGCAACTTCCCCAGGGTCTTGCGTTAGTGTTAGAACATTATTATTTTGGTCTTTATACCTATTAGGAAATTGGACGATTCTATCTTTCCAATTCGTTTTTTCATATTGTTTCATAAACTAAACTCCTCTCCACAATATATCAAACCCGCATATTGTTTTATTTTTACAAAGCCTACCGGCTCTTGATTATCAGGCTTAGCATACAATCCAATACCATTAGCTCCACAATAGAAAGTATTACATTTTCTTATTTCTCTAACGCAAGAATCAATAATACCTTTTATCAAAGCCAAGTCTTTTTCAAGTATATTAGCTTTAATATAATCCATTGTTTTACTAAATTCTATTTCTTTATATTCTTCACCTAGATTCATACCATTCTTGAGAGTAAGAATATTTTTTCTTATTCTATTTATTTCCTCAATATGTGGTATATCTTTTACATTCCAATCAGTTTTCACTTGGATTGTGATTGGATAATAAAATAATCCACTATCATTTAGTAGATTCATTACATATTCACAATTATTTTCTATTCTATTTAAGTCAGTATAATTATAAGCACCTTTATTATTTTCATTAGTTGGGTCTAATCTTATTAAATCAACATCAGCCTGTGTTCTATCATAAATAGGACTAATCCACGCCATTAACTATCACCTACTTTTACAACTACACTATTACCGCTCCAAGCTCCATCATATTTAATATTATTTTCTATTAAATATCCTATCAAGCTACTACTAAAATCAGTTTCAATAGGTAATATTTCTCTAGTATCTTTAGTTATATCTCCTCTATTTTCAAAAGAGTAAATATTTCTATTGTTATACCAGTTTCCTATAAATTCTTTTAGCTTTACTTGTTTAGAACTTTCAACCATTTGTGTAATTAAGTCGTTTTTATACTCTATATTTTCACCATCATCATTATAATTTTTGGAATCTATTGTTTGACTAACATTTATCTTTTTACCCATTACCTTTAACGAAACAGGGTCATCACTATTATTAGTAATTTCTAAAACAGCATATCGTCCATAATAATTAGCACTTACTATAGTTCCACCAGTTATAGTGGTACTAACATCAGTAGCTAAATCATATTCAATTTCTATTTTAGTTGTTCCTGTTATTTCTAAAGATTCATTTTTAAACAACTCACTTACAGCCTCATCTATAGAATAGTGATTGATATATATAATAGCGTTATGTAATTCACTTTGTACTTTTACTACTGGATTACTTGTAATAAAATCATAGCTCATTCCATAAGGGCTTAATATATAACTAAATGGCTGTATGTTTATGATGTTTTCTCTATTAGTAAATAATATACAATTTCCTGTAGTTGCTATTATTTGTAATAATTGTCTAGCTTCTAATTTAGGTAGTGGTGCGTCAGTTTTTAATAACTTTAATCCCTCCCATAAATTATATTGGCTACTATCTATATTACTATCTTCTAAAACATCTACAGCTAAATCATATAAACTTCTACCATTAGCATTATAAACACCTTTTTTATAAGGTTTAGTAAGATAATTTATAAATGAAGTAGTGCTAAATGTCACTTGATTTTCACCGACATCTACTGAGCCAGTAAGTAGCATATTACCACCTAATATCCATTCAATAGTTCCATCGTCTAATTGATAGCCCCATTCATAAGATATAGGTTGTTGTTGTAATATGTATCTATACCACCCCTCAGGGTTGTCAGGGTTAAACAATTTATTCATATTATCAATAGTGAATTTAAAAGTATGAGTTGGTAGTTCGGAGTTTATCATTGTAGTTTTTTCTTTACTTTCAGCATTTATAATATTTTCATCGGTATAAGTTTCCATAATACCAAATAAAAGTTGATTTACTCGTATTCTTCTATATGGTAAACTGGATTCAACAAAATATATTTCAATTTTATTCCATCTAACTAATTCATCATTATCAGCAAATATCAATCTTTCTCTATAACTATTTAAAGTATAATCTTTATTCATTATAAGAGCGTTATCTCTATAAGCCTTTACATTTAGTTTTTTGGCGTAATTCTTATCAATATCATCAAATACCATTGTAAGTCCTAAAGTAGTTAAATAAACGCTAGAAGTTAGTGTTATACACGCTTTATCAGTAAAAAGACAATTCTTATCACTCATATAAGAACTTATATATGTTTGTTCTAGCTCTTCACTACCATAGATTGGCTGACTATCATTAAGAAGCCAAAAGTTTTTTTCAAGTGTAGCATAATTCTTAGTTTGAGGTATTATTGTTTCTTTGATATTATCTAAGTCACTAAATACTTCTTCACTATTACTTGATAAATCCGGATTAGTTTCAGGGTCAACTATATTAAATTTAACTTTCAAAAACCCAAGATTTCTCTTGGGCTTTCTAAGTTGTTCAATCATATTTATACTTGCCATAACTAATACCCCATATCTATAATATTGACTTTTACATCTCTATACTTAGTAGGTTTTTGTATTGTTTGGTAATTTTCCCATTCTACAGGTGTTCCGCTTAAATTACCAAAGTAAAATCTACTAACCTTAACATCTAATATGTCACTATCATAATAAGTTAAAAGAACTTCAAAATTGGCTACTTTGTTTTTCAACCAGTTATAGTCCTCTAAAGATAATTCAGGAAAGACAAGATTACTAAACTTATTTATTCTTCTATTTATAGGCTGAGCAATAGTTTGTCCTCGAGTGTTTCGAGTTCCTTTTACTAATTGCTCATTTTCCTCTAAATATCCTACTTGAGGATTACTCGGCAAAGATTCACCATTAAATAAAAATAATGGATTTTTTCCTTTTTTTATCATTCTTCACCCCTCCTTAGTAAGCAAACGATGGATTCTTTCCACCATCATAACCTTTGTCTTTCTTATTCTTATCATAAACATATACTAAATCATCACCTTTTGCGGTAAGCTCTCCAGTAATATCTACTTCTACTTTTTGAGCTGGATTACTTTCTCTAGTTTCTTCAATAGCCTCTTTCATAGTTTCTTTCATCATATCTCTAGGAGATACAATTTCCGGATTGGCTTTAGCATTTGAATATTCAGCTACCCTTACTATAGTTTCTTTATCTAGTACGCCTCCAGTTTCTAGGCTAGGTATTTGTGGTATATCAATTAGTTTAATTAAACCTTTAAATGGCTCTATTCCTAAAAATGATATATCTCTTACTTTCTTTAAAGCTGTATTGATTCCTTTAAATGGAAGTGCAACAACTTTATTGATACCAGCTATAATAGTATTAACTACTTTTTTAAACGCTGATACTATACCCTCAGTTATACCTGAGAATATTCTTCCTCCAGTAGAGAAAACATTTTTTACACCATTCCAAGCATTAGTAAATATATTTTTAAAGAATGACGCTACTGATGAGAAGATATTTTTAATACCATTCCAAGCGTTTTGAGCTCCGTTCTTCATAGTATTCCATATACCATTAAATAAATTTGCTAAAGGCTTAATGACCGCATTATTAAACCAACTACTTACTACTGACCAAATAGACACAATAATATCCCAAGCACCTTTAAATATAGCTCCTATTGTATTGAATAATCCTCTAAATAAAGAAGCTATAGCGTCTATAATTCCGCCTAAGAAAGCTTTTATACCCTCCCAAGCTTTATTCCAATCACCAGTAAATACTCCTGTTATAAAGTCCATTACTCCGCCTAGTGCGTCGATGATTCCCCCGATGATTCCACATAGTCCATCAATAACAGGCTCTAATACATTCATAATTACATCAATGATTGTATCAATTATAGGTTTCAAGAACTCCCATACTGAGCCAATAGCTATAATTATTCTTGAAATACAATCTAATATCTTATCTACTACAGGAGCAAGATAAGTTTCATACATTGTAGCTATCCAAGAAGCTATTTCTTGAGCATATCCAAATAAATCCCTTAGGATTCCAAATACTATATTTAATGCACTTTGGAAATTATCACTCATAACCCAATTCAATAATGAATTAGATATACTAATAACAACATCTTGTATTGCTATAAATATATCAGCTATAGCTTGAATGATTGCTGTTCCATTTCCAGCGTTCGTCCACGCATTAGCAAAAGCCTGAGCTAGTGCTCCAACAATATTAAATACATTCGTCCACATTTGTAAAATGTTTTCAACTATTGTTTGACCTGTTCCATTAGTCCATACTTCAAATATAGAACTAAATACAGCTATTCCTAGATTCTTAATTCCCTCAAAAGCATTTTTTAAACTATCAATAAAAGCTTGTCCTTTATTTTCCCAAGCTTGTTTTATTGGGTCAAATAAAGTTGCTAATAATTGTTTAGCTTTTTCTATCCAATCAAAAAGAAAATCAAGTTTACTCATATCCACAGGCTCAACGGTGATAGGCTTTTTGTCATCTCCAGAGCCTGTGTCATCATTGATAGTATGGAACTCATCTAAACTAGATTGAGCTTCACTTAATTTTTTAGTTGATTTAGCTTGGCTATCTATTGCTTTCTTATTAGCTCTAGCTACAAGATTGATTCCTGTTAAAGCCTGTACGAAAGCATTTACATAACTTACAGCTTTTGAAAATAAACTAATAACAAACTCTAATACTGGTGCTAATAGACTTCCTAATACATTCCAACAATTTTGAACTGAGTTAGCTAATTGTGTATCATAACTTAAATATGATTGCATAGCTTTACTAACCATACTAACCGCTGTTCTAACGCTTAGTAATCCTAAGGCAAATTTTTTAATGGATTTTATACCATTATTAAAGGTAGATGTAAATGATTTACCTAAGTTTTTACTACCTGTTAAGGTACTTTTAAACTTACTACCTAAACTAGCTATTTGACTTCCGGCTGATTTTACCTTTGCTTTTATTTTATCAAAGACACTAGAAGTTTCATTACCCATATTTTGAGCCTGACTTTGCAACTTTCTAAGTCTATTTTCAAGCTTTTCAATATCGGCTTCTATTTTCATTGTATCTCCAACTTCAAAACCCATATCAGCTTTAGCTAACAAATCCTTTAAATCCTCAATTTTAGTTCTTAAATAATCTTGTTGCTTAGCTGTTTCTTGAATAGTTCCATTATAACTCTTCATTTGAGCTTTCATTTGAGATACGCTAGAAGCACTTTTACTAGCCATATCTTTTGCCTGAGTGGTTAGATTTTTCATAGGCTCAACACTCTTAGCTACAGCGGATTTAACTTCATCAGTTATTTTTTTAATACCGCTCATAGCGTCAGTAATATTAGCCCTTATAATTATTTCTAATTCTTCTATTGTAATAAGTCATCACCACCATTTCCTTTGTGTGATTCCTTATTATTCTTTTTCTTTCGTTTCTTGCCTCAACTCTTCCGTCAATTCTAACATCAAATTGACTAAGTCCTCTCCCTCACTTGCTTTTCTTTCAAATACACTTTGTCTAGCTAATTCTTCTTTAAATAGTTCAGGGTATATATCCTTAACTAAATTTATGTTTTTAGGATTCTTAGCTGTCATACCGGAGCCTATCATCTTATTCCCTAAGTTTTCAGCTAATAGGATTCGTGCTTTTATATCTTGCTCATATTGGAGAGAACGAGATTCCACATATAAAGCTACTTCTCTATAAGTAGAATCCCAAAACTCGTGAGGTTTCATTCCAAATCGGTAAGCTAAAGGCTCTAAATCATATATTAAATCAATATAGTCTAGCCTTTGTATCCTTTGAACTCTTCCGCTACTACTTCTCCCATCACTTTTTCCGCTGTATTTGAAATTACTTGATTGATGTCGAAGTCGGCTAGCGGATTGTTCATTTGTTCCGTTAGTTGTTTCTCCGTCATCTTTTTCCCGAAAAAACTCTTATCGTTTATCTCCTCAGCTAATAGCTTATAAATATCCTCATAGTTTCTTGGTTCTTCCTCAGTAGCTTCATTTACCCAAGCTTCCATTAAATCATAGACTTTGTTAGAATCTCCGTTTAATTCTTTCTTAGTATTTTCATCAGCAAAAGCTAAAAGAAAATCAGCTAAGAACTCAAAATCAACATTATTTAACGCTCTAAAAAAAGCGTCCCTTAAATTTTTTACCTTTAATCTTTTATTCATTCCAACTATCTTTTTCATAGTAGCTGTAAATGAATATTCTTTGTCTTTTACTTTTAAAATCATAATAAAACCTCTTTCTTTTTATTTTTTATTCTTCGGTAGATTTATCTTCCTTTTTAGGTTGATTCTCTGCCTTTTTATTTTTTTCTTTTACTTCCTCAAATCTAGGATTAGAACGGAAGTGTTTAAGATGTTCCGCATTGGTAATTTCCCAAACACGCCCGTTCTTCTTTTCTCTAAACTTAGCCATAAATCATCACCTACTAATTTCCAGCTGGTGCTGTTGGTAGTCCGTGAGATTCTTTTACACTAGAGTTTCTATATAGAGTTAGAGTATCTTTAATAATATCTCCAGCTGTAATAGTATCTCCAGTTAAATCCATTTGAGCTGAGAAAGATTTTACTAAAGGTTGTTCTCCATCAGCACAAGTTGATTGAGGATAACGAATAAAGAAGTAAAAACTTTTATTACTATCAGCTTTTTCTTTTAGAGCGTCGTGTTGTTCACTCTTATAAAGAACTGGAATAGCTGGAGTAGTAGCTTTCTTACTACCTTTACTTTGTTCCTCTCCGTCCATATCAGTAGTTTGATATGAAATAGCTTCCGCTGGGTCTTCAACCGCTGGAATTTCCTCAGTATACATAATTAAATCTAAATCAGCTTCAACTGGGTATTCTTTTTCACTAATATAAATTTTAGTTAAAGTTCCTGTTTTAGGTGTCATTTCTAATTCCTCCTTTACCTATTTAACTTTTTCTAAACTATTATTGAGAGCATTATAAAACACCTCATAGTTTCCCCCATAACGATGACACTTTGTGTTTTCGTCATAAAGGTCTATAGGTGTTCCTGTTCTCGTAAAATTATATCCTCTTAATTTACTATCTATTTCATCAGCAAGTTCTATACTAGATGATTTTCTTTTAGTCCACGCCTCACAGGTTATTGAGAATCTTGATAGTATCGGTACATCTTCTCCGTTTACTTCGTCCAATCTCATAGGAGCTTGAGCTACTATACACGGAAATACAGCTTTTCCATCAGGATTTTCTCTTACTACTTCCTTTAATATTGTTTCTAATATGGTTATAACCATATCATAAAACTCACTTACTTTAAATTCTTTCACTTTAATACCTCCATCAATAACTTTCCTATCCTTTCGTTTACTAAGTCAGCATTTTCCTGACGAGAGGAAAACGACGCCGGACGCATAAATGGATATGGTTTAGTAGCAAACATTAGATAGAATTGTTGTCCGTCTATTACTACTATTCTTTCAGGGCTAAATTGTCTATCTACCTTTTCTACAGGTAAAAACCAATATCTATAACCACTAGCTATAAATGTCTTAGTCTTACCTATATGAGGTAGCTCCGCTTTAGTTCCTGTACCAAACTCCAAAAATGGAGCGTGAGAAAATAAATCTTTATCAGTATAAACTCTACCAACAACTTTACCTTTGTCAAAGTCTAACAATTCAATAGGAATTAGTTTCTCATCTTTGTTTCCACGCTTATTTTTCAAAGCTTTTTCTTGTGTGTTTTTTAAAGAATCATTAACACCCATTTTAGTTGCCTCAGGCAATTTCTTTATAAGTGCTTCCATCTTCTTTTCAAAACTTTTAAGATTGTCTTTATTCCATTCAACGCTAATCATAACTATTCTCCATTGTTAGTAATTAAAGTATAAAGTGTAGTTTTACCTATTTTAGGCATATTTTCAACTAAATAATCAGGTTTCCCATCATTGATAACCATTTTATTTTCATCTACTTCTAAAGGATTAAAAGAGATTCCATCACCTTTATTTATATCTACTTTTCTATCAATACGAAGCTTGACGATTTCATAGTCAATTTCACCAGCACTATTGCGGTTTAATTCATCTATGTCTTGTTGAGCATTTAACCAATCTTCACCTTTAAAAATCCAATTAGTGATATATTCACCTTTAATTAGCTTTTTATCAGGTTTATAAATATATATTTTAGATAAGTTTTTAATTCTCATATTCTAAATATCCTTACACTTCTTACATCTTTAGCTAATTTTTCTTCTATATCAATATAAGAAGTTGATTGGCTTCCCTCAGTAGAGCTAGAGCTCCCCTCGTCACCTCGTCTTTGATATGCTTCTTTAACAGCATTGTAAACATACGGATATAACATTTCATCGTTTTTCTTACGATTAGAATTGTCGGAGGCAATAGAAATATAATCATCTATGAATCCTGATAATACACTATCATCTCCAACTTTGAAATTGACACTAATATCACTTTTTAATCTTTCAAGCATATTAGTTTTATCTTTTTCATTCATTCTATTACCCTCCAATTCTATTTTTATTCAGCCTCAGGAGTAGTATTTTCTACTTCTTCGGTAATTTCAGGTGTTTCTACTTCCTCAGTAGTTTTTTCTACTTTAGAAGCACCTTTCTTTTTAGTGTTCTTTTCACCAACTTTTTCATAGTTAGAGTTATTTTCAAAATAACTTAAAACTGATGAATCATTGATTGTATAGATAGCACCTGTTTTTTTATCTTTATATTGTTCCATTTTATCCCTCCTAATCTATTGATATTATTCTCCAGCTACTGCTTCACTTCTTGAAACATAAATAGCTGATTTTTTGTTATTTCTAACAAATGCTGTGTAATATACACGACCCTCAACTAATGAGCCACTTACACCCGGAGCGTCTTCGTGGATTTTATAATCCGCTAATTTAACAGCAAATGTCGTAGCTACTGGGTGAGCTAAGATATAATTTACCTTAGATGGTAATAATCTTGATGGAACTTTTTGAATACTTGTTCCGTCCATTTCACCAATTACACCTTTAATTCTTAAATTTTGACCGATTTCACTATCTAAAACAGCTCTTTCATCAGCTTTTAAGTTTTTAATGTAATTAGGATTAGCAACACATACTCTTCCTTGTTCAGGTACACTTGCTTCATCTTGTACAGCGTTTGCTGTTGCTAATGAATCATAAGCGTTAGCATTAGTAATAGCTTCAACTACTGATGTACCAGCCTTTTCAACCATTTTAGCGTAAACATACTTATCACTTTCAGGAATAACAACTTCGTTTATTTGTCTAGCCAAAGCTGTACCAGCGTTTAAAGCACCAAGAGTTTCATCTTCGTCCATTTTATCAATAGCAAAAGTAAAACTTCTATCTTTTTCCATTGATACTTCTTGGATTTCAGTTGATAAATCCTTTACTGTTCCATAACGAGCTGTACCATCAGTATTTCTACCATAATCATTCATTTGAGCTGTTCCAACTGAATAAATTTTAATAGATTTTGAACCTATAAAATCATAATCACTATTAACTACTAAAGAGGCTTTACTTTGTTCCTCAAAAGCTTCATCTACTACAGGACTAAATTTAGTTGCTAAATTTATAGCCATAATATCACTCTCCTATTTTTTTTATTTTTTTGAACTTTTCATATAATTTCTAAATCCCTCTAAATAAGGGTCTGATGATTTTCCGCTATCATCTACAGCTTTTGGTGATGGTTGTTTTAATTTATCTTTTAAATAACCATCTAAGTCAGCACTTCTAGTTTTTACTAACTTATCAATCTTTTCTTTAACACTATCAGCTGTTTCTTTTGCAAAATCCCAATCTTCTATATAGCCTATAGGAAGTCCTTTTTCATTTGCGTAAGTGTTTGCCTGTGTTTTAAGCTTTAATGAATTTAATTCATTTGTTAAAGCTTCATTTTCCTTTGTTTTTAAGTCCAATTCGTAGTTAAGCTTTTGTTCAGCGTCCATCTTAGCCAGTTTTTCAGCTTCGGATTTTTTGGTTTCATACTCTTGAAGTAGCTCGTCTTTGATTTTGTTTCTCTCAGCACTAAGCATTTTGTTTACTTCATTTCGTGAAAACATTTTTTCTTTTTGAGTTTCCTCATTTACTGGGCTTTTTTGAGTAGTGTCCTCTACTACTTGTCCACTCTCGGCTGGACTAACCACACTTTTGTTATCATCTTCCATTGATAACCCTCCTTTTCTTTTACGGATAGAAAATATCCAAACAATTATTTAAGATAATCACTCTAATTCGTCACGGGGAATTAAGCCAAACAAAAAAGACATATTTCTATGTCCTTAGTGCCTTTATGAGCACTGTACCGATGATATATTGGGTAAAATCAACAAACATCATATATCACCAGTACACTACTTATAAAGTAGTGTTATTGATTATATTTTCTTCTATAATCATAGTATTCTTTTTTTAATCGTTCCCATTTCTCAGGGTCATTCATTTTCATTCTAGTAAATTCTTCTTGTGTTTCAGGTAAATCATCACCAAAGTATTTTTTATATCTATTAAATTGCTCTTTATCACTTTCATTAGATATTTTTATACTATTTCTTACATCATCAGCTATAGATTCTTCTAATTGATAAGTTATTGTACTTCTACACCAATGAAAATGATTATTTATTGGTGGTAAATTTACACCAACCTCTAACCCATAAACATTATATAGAACATCTCTTTTATCAATATCACTATATCTATAAAATCTATTCCAATCATTCACATAGAATAATTGATTATTTAAACCCTCACACATCTTAGTTGTTCTTTTATCTATTTCAGCTATGAATCTAACTTGTAATCCTTTTTCTTCTTTAAATGGCTCAATATATACTTTATTACCTAATAATCGGCTAGTATCACTTAATACACCACTAAATTTTCCATCATTGATAGATATAACCCTATTAACTTGCTTTTTAGTTAAGTCTTTCAAATCAGTTTCTTTTATAGGTCTATCTTGTTGTAAATTACCTATAATCAACTTATACATTTCTTGTTGATTAGTCATAGTCAATAGTTTAAGATATTCTTCCCATCTTTTATTATAAGTAGGAATCCAAAGAAAACTCCATATAAATTCCCAAGTCAACGAAAACTCTTTTTTAGGTTTTATAGGAATTTCATCTAAAGCTTGTCTATATACATCATCAGCTACTTCAATAAACACTAATTTACTTAGTTCATCAAATTGTTTTTCTTGAACTATATATATCCAATACAACAATACTTCAATTAAATCAGCGTATGTGTACTTATTTTTAGAAGTCACTAGATAAGCAAAATATCCATTGAATAGTTTTGATTTTTTCCATTCTTTAATATTCTTATCTAGCTTTCTTTTATCAGCTTTAGAAATAGGTTTATTTAAGTCATTATAGGTTATGTCTAACGATTCCATCATTTCAACAATATCATCTATTGTATCAATACCTATTGACTTAAAATGCTTTAAGTTATTTTCTAATATTTTATCAGTCATTTTCCATCTTTTATTCAGGATTTCATCATTAGACATTTAATCACCTACTTTTCTTCCTTTTGAATTTTATCTTTTATTTCTTCTTCATCATTCTCTTCTTTAGTGTCTTTTAATTCATCAACGCTTTTCATAGATTGACTATCCTCGAATGATGTTTCTTTTTGTACATCTACTTCATCACCTAACATTTGCATACGCTCAATGTTTTTAATCATATTGTCTTCGGCTTCACTATCTTTTTTATTTCTTTCATCTAAGTAGTTATAACCTAGTTTTTCAATAATTGTTTGTTCCGACAATATGTTTTGTAATTTTAATGTGCTATCAATCTTTTCATCATCATTAGCTGGAAGATTTTTAGGAAGTTCAATATCAATATCTCTAAAATCATAATTAGTATTTTTCTTTAGATTGATTCTACCAAAGATTAACTCAAATCTTCTTTGATATGCTTTCTTTAATTCACTAATTATATTAGCGGTCATCATATTCATAATATAAAATTTTCTATCTATAGCACTTGCGTTCAAATCAGCACTATTAAAAGCTAAGTCATTTGTATTAGGAATACCAGCTAGTTGGAACATCAAATTAGTATATACTTTTAATACTTCAACAGCTCCGTTGCTATCAAGTGGCTTAGTTATCCATTCAACATCACCATTTTCACCAACATATAAAGTTTTAGCTTTTAATATATACTCATCTTCCTCTAGTCTTGCTGGGTTGATTTCTTTTACTTCTTTCTCTTCTCCAGTTTCTTCATCTTTAACAAACTTGCTAATCATTAAAGGATTCTCAGTCATATAATTACTAAACTTCATCTTACAATCACTATCGTTGTATTGAAATGTATTTCTAATATTTTGTATTAGTTGTTCGTGGGCTTCTATAACATCTTCACAGGGCTCAAATATAGCAAAATCAGTTTCAATAGCTATAGCTGGAACATCTCCCCAATTATGATTTTGGTTATCATCTTCAATTACTTCTTTATATTGTTCAGTCATTGAATAAGTCTTTGTTCCAAGTTTATCAGTAATTTCACATTTTCTTACTATCTTTTCATTTATGTCTTTTTCTTCCCATACTCTTACTAACGCCAATAGATTGGCTGGAATACTATAATCCCATATAGCCACCGTATTAAGAGGACTATATCTTGAATATACAACTTCATTATTTTCATTTTCATATAAGACTTCATAACAACTTGTAAGCTCTAATATATCGTGTACTAAGTCGTGGTGTTCCGTTTCATCATCATTAAAACTAACAATATAATCAATGATAATTTCCATTTCTTCTTTATACTTTTCATCAGGTATTTCTTTATCTAATACCTCGTTTAAAAGCTTTTGTTTTTCTTCATCTATTGCTGTTGCTACTGAGTATATAGGCTTACCACTTAAATAGCCGGCTGATATATCAGTCAAAAACTTCTCATAACTAATTACGGTCTTAGTTGATTCACCGCTAAACATTAAAGTTTTATCATCAGCTTTCCTAGAATATATCTCGTGTAATTTTCTTCTTTTTTCTAGGATAGGATTAACTTTTTTCATTAGTTTAGGTATTGTTTCACTAATATTATTTTTATCCGTTATTGTATCAATATTACTTATTCTAAGCATTTCCAATCACCTCACTTATATCAAATTTTTCTTTTTTATCAATAATAAAAGGCTTGCCTTTTGCAATAGACAACGCCTTATTTTTTATTGTTTCATAATCTTCTTTTTTCTTATTTATATAGAACTTATATCTATTATCCTTATCTATCCATAGAACACCCATTGTTCCTATAATATTGGGCACCGTATTATCAGTAGAGTGATTATCAAAAATAATTAACTCTTCCTCTTTATCTAAAGGCAATAGACTGCACAATACATCTTTTATATAATCTTCACTATTATCAGTTAAAACTATAAAACTTTTCATTATATCACTCTCCTATTACTTAATTCCCATTTTGTATTCTTCATATCACTTTCCCTAGAGTATCTTGTTAAGTCGATAGTATGATTATTCATATCAGGAAATTTACTTATAAAGTTTCCGTATTTATCTTTTTCATATTCATAGCTTTTAAATTCTCTAGCTGTATTAGGACATCTTTCAGGGTCAATTATGATTTCAAATAAATCTTGCAACCATTTAATACCATAATCAACACTATCAGGACCTTTCTTAGCTCCTAATACTCTAAGCGTTCCATAAGAATTTAATTCAGCTATACTTTTAGGCTCAGCACTATCGGCGGTTATATATGAGCTACCGATTTTTACTTTTATTATTGCTTCCCACAATTTCCTATTAGACATATTTACTTGATATATTTCATTAAAAATAAAAAGACGCTTTCTCGTCTTGTCATAATGATTTTGCCCATAACAGGCTGGGTCAACAGCAAAGCCAAAGTCGATTCCATCAGCTATATTGTCAAAATGCCTAATTTCATCATCAGTTATCTTTCTTATTGTAATATTATTAAATACAGCTCCGCCTGTTCCTGTTGCTTCTCCTAGATATTCATTTCTATAAGCCATTTCATCTTGTTCTTTTAATGTATTAGCTTCTATAAAGAACTCTTCTCCAAGCCATTCCATTGGAACATCTAAATATGTACTAGAATGTACTAACCTATCTTTTCTTTCAACGATTGATTCACCATTTACCCAACTAGATAACATCTTAGGAGGGTTGTAAGAATAGAATACTTCATATCCAGTACCACCTCTTAATAAAGATTGATTTATACTTCTTATTTCAGGCATACCAAAGAACTCATCTAATTCTTCATACCACACATATTTACAAAAGCCTTTTTTAAATTTAGTTGACTTTATTTTTTTATGGTCGTCTTTATTATTAGCACTTCTAAATCGTATTTCTTGTTTAGTTGGCTTATAAATCAACTTTAATGGACTTACCTTAGCTTCCCAGTAATCGGATACTCCTAACATTTCTATACCCCATAATATTTGAGCATAAACACTATCCGCTAGTGTATCTCCTACTTTTCTAAGTGCCACAGCGTTAGAATGAATACCTTTTTGTGAATCTATCATCATAAGCAAAGGTATTGCTATACCTATAAAACTTGACTTTGTACTTCCTCTTCCACCTTTTAACCAATAATGAGTATGTTTATTATCCAGTACATCATCTAATAAATCGTAGAAGTGCGGAGCAATTACATTATATGGATTCATTATTTAGGTCTTTCAATATTTATAACAGGTGGATTAAGGTTTTGCACTTGCTCTATTGGTTTTTCTCCAATAGTATCTCTAATAAGCTCATAGGCTTTTGTATTACCTCTCATAGCTTCCTGATATAGAGCTATTGTCATAGCCATTTGATTGTCTATTTCTTTTTTATTAACACCTAAGTCAGCTATTTGTTTTTTTAACTTCTCATTTTTTAATGGTAATTTTAATAACATTTCTAGCTGTTCTTTCATAGCTTTTCTTTCTCTTCTAGCTTTAACACTAGCTTTACCACCTTTAGAGCCTCTTTTCTTTGCTTCTTCTTTGCTTAATGTTTCTATCGGTTTTAGATTTTCTATGTTAGCCATACATCATTCACCTACTTTCTTTTTTACTTAATTAGTCCATAGATACCTGTACATATATCTTTCCATCTCGGCTAGATACATTGTTGATTGTATAACTTTGACTATTCTTTAATAAGACTTCATTTTGTCCCATTCTTTTATTAAGAGAAGACATCTTTTTCCCTAAATTAACACCTTTAGTTGTTTTTTTAGTTTTTATTTCCATTACAACTTCTTTACTAGAGCCTGTAAATCCGTTCCAATCTCTAGCGGTTGCATAATCTTTAGTTGTACTCATAAATCCTTTTTCAGTAATTTTCTTTCCAACTACTGATGTAGCTTTCTCTCTATATTTTTTAGCTAGTGATTGAGCATAACTCCCTTTATCATTACTAAAGCCATTATGTACTATTTCACTTCTAAAGTTATCAAATTCAAAATTATCCATATCACCAAATATTGCACTTGCGTCAACTGACCTATATAGAGTTGGTGTTTCACCAAGTGCGTCACTTGTTGCTTTTTCTAAATCACTTAAATATCTTTTTTCATTTTGTGTCAAATCGTATTCTTCTCTACCTCTTAAATATTGATTTATCCACATTCCCTCACCACTAACATAATGTTCTATAGCTTCTAGTGATGATTTAGATACTATTGAGCTACTAGCTCCACGACCTCCCATATATTCACCTCATTTCAGCATTAAAAAAAGACACTCACTTGTGTCTATTCATCTTCATTTAATAAATCATTGATTTTTTCGATTAGCTCTTCTTTAGTAAATGATTCAGCATTATCAATTCCGTCTTTCTTAGCTATTACTAATACTTCTTCATAACTCTTTTCCTCTAACTCTTGTACAATTCCTTTTATCAGCTTTTCATCTAATCCATCAAATGAATCATCTAAAACTGAGTATTCTTTTTTTTCGTCCATTTTTTATCCTCCTATATTTTATAATCCTTATTCGGTGTAAAGGTATATTTATATCCATACTTACTAGCATTTTTCTTATACCAACTATCTATCGTATCAACATAAGCTTTTCTTTGAGCTGTTTTATATTGTCTAGTTGTTAAATTACCTCTTTTAACTTTTAAAGAGTTTTTAGTTGCTTGAACATTTAATCTATTTATATCTTTTGCTAAGGCTTTATTTAATCCTGTAGGATTGGCTGTCTTAGTAGCTGTCATTTTATAAGTTCCCTCTTTAGCAACCGCTCTCATTTGCTTTAACTTTGATTCAGTTAAATGGCTAATATCAGCACCGCTAAAAGTTCCTCCATAATTACTAGGGTGATTATGTGTGACTATCATACCCTCTTGACTTCCATTATATGCTATTCCTACGCTATGTTTATTGCCTTTTGCTCCAGCAACAACTTTACCATCTTTATTTATTAAGTATCCATATTCAACTTTTTTATTTTTCATATCTAAAAAAGATTCAAACTCATCTTTAAGCTTTACTGGATACCCTGACATAGAGGAAACATCTAATTGTTCACTACTTGCCCTCTTATAAGACTTTAACATTCCGTTTTTGCCTCTTGTTCCTAAAGAGCTAGCTCCTCTTCCTCCCATATTATATCACCTCTTTATTATTTTTTGAAGCGTTCATTCGGTCGGTGACTTTATTATCATAATAGATAACTTTTATATCTCCATAATCGTAGTCTAATTTTCCGCCATATATTAAGATTGTTGATGGCTCAATTCTTTTTATCATTTCATCGACGCCATCTTTCCATATCTTCATAGCTTCATCATCTTTTTTTACACCTATAGTTGAAATACTTACTATACTACCCTTTGGAATCCCATCAAAACAAAATTCAAATGTTTCTTTTTCAGCCCAACTGATAGTAGGTATTACTTTAATTCCATTCTTTTGTAAAAATTGTCCTATCAATCTACTTCTATATATATTCCATATCTTCATAGCAATAGGCATATCCATATACAAACTAAAATCAGGACTAAATACACAACTATAATTTTCTAGTAATTCTATATAGTCACTAGGATTATTCCAAATTCTTTCAAATTGGTAATCATCTAAATAAAAATGTATTCCAGCACTATAGTTATCACTTGTTTTTGCATAATTAAAACCAATTATATCCTCAGGAATAAAATCATCATTTTCTATAATTGGCATTTGATATTTACCATCTACCATACTTTCATCGTATATTCCTAAATTATAAGTATTATTAGTTCTTTCTCTTTCGTTTTCCTTATACTCAACTTCTTCTTCATCGTTAGAAGATAAGTTTAAATCCAAATTGAAATCTATTTCATCAAATCCTGTAAGTGTTATATCAAAACCAGTATTGTCTAATTCAACCAGTAAATCATTTAACTTGTCTTCGTCCCATTGACCCGTTATCTTATTTAATGCTATATTAAGAGCTTTTTCTTGTTCTTTATCAATATCAAGTTCTATAACATCTACTTCTTGATAACCTAAATCTTTTAATACCGTGTAGCGTTGATGACCTCCTATTATTGTATTATCCTTATTTATAATAATTGGCTCAACATATCCAAATTCTTCAATACTTCTTTTTATATTTTGATATTCTTTGTCTTTTGGAGTTAGCTTTTTTCTTGGATTGTATTTTGCTTCTTTCAAAGCTTGTATTTCTTTTTTTATTAGTTCCATTAAAACCAGCTCCTTTCCACTTGTTTTCTTTTTCTATTTCTTCATCACACTTTTTATTTCTAGGACATAGCTTACAACTTCCACTATATCTCATACACAACCACATTGTATTCTTTTCTTTCATAGACTATCTTTTCCTATCGTTTCTTTTATTTAGCCAATCTATGATTTCATCTATATAATTGAGTGCAATTACCCCTCCACAAAATATAGTCATTCCTAATAAGAATAAAATTTTTATTATTGTTTCAATCATAATCATCACCCACTTTTTAATCACATAAAAGGAGCTATTTCTAGCTCCGCTCTTTTTTGTTGATAACATCAACGAATAAAAAGAATAAAAAGGACGGGTGAATAGAGAATTGAACTCTATACAGCCCTCGGCTTTTGTTTCCTACTCCCCGACGGAATCCTACCTTTAGATTATCACCCATATTTAATCAAATAAAAATAATTATGATTGTTGATTCATTCACCTATCATAATTATTTCATTTTACTATATTATATCAGTTATTTTTCGTTATTCAATAGGGCACTTTTTCGGCACTTTTTCGGTTTTTATTTTTTTCCGTCAGTTTCAATATAATCAATAAAAGTTTCTTCATCTTCTGTAAATTCCATTTTTTTACTATATTGTGTATTTAAGATTACACAGGGAATATCACTTCCAAAAAATCCATAAAAACTTTTTTCGACTTGCTCTAACTCCCCTATAGTTCCACAAATATTGTGTGAATTTCTAATAAATATTTCTAAATCATCATCTAAATTACTTAATAATTCTTTTAATCTTTTTACTTTCATAATAAATTATAATTCCTCTATAAAAGTATCAGGGAAAATATATACTTTTAATTCATTCATAAGTCTTTTTTTATTATCACTTATGGTACTTACTGAGCAATCTAACTCCTCGGCTATTGCTTCTATCTTCATATTATCGAAGTAATATAATGGAATAATATCATACCACTTATCATTCTCAATTTTCTTTAAAGCCCTCTTAACTAATCTTACTTGTGATTTAGCTTTTACTGATATTTGTTTCAACTCACTTATTCTAGTTTCAAGTGTTTCATCTCCATAAATATATGTAGCGTCCCTCTCATTTAAAACAAGTGTGTTTGATTTAGCTGGAGCTTTAGGTATATCTTCCATTTCTTTTTCTAATTGTTTTACCTCGTCATCTATTAGCTTTATAGCCTCAGGTAATACATTTAGACTGTATAATATCTTTTCCGTGCTTTTATAAGATGATTTAGGATTCTTTAATAATTTTTTACTTTTTAATTCTTCTAGTACCTTTTTTATTATTTCATTTTTAGTTTCTTCTTCTATCACTTTTTTGCCTCCTTTTTATTTTCCAATATTTCTATTATTTTATAACCATCACAGCAACAATCTTTTCCTCTTTCTTCACCATCATCATATTCATATTCCTGTGATTTTATATATTGTGTAGCATTGTTGATTCTCTCAGCTTGTTCTATAATTATTGAAGTTATAAATTTACAATTATTATCATCAATATTAGAATCGGCTAATATACTAGCTACTTTTATAAATTCTTCACTATCAGTAATCATTTTTTTCCTCCAATTCTTCTATAGTAAAAGAAATCCCTCTAATTTTATTCTTATTTATATATTCAACAAGCTCAACGCCTGTCATAGTAGCAACACTTTTATATAAAGTTCGGGCATAATCTAACGCTCTCTCTTTTGTTGCTGGAATCCAACCATTAAATAATGTTTTTATTTCTATCATTCTTAATTCACCTTTGCATACTTCTTAACATTGATGATAAAATAACCTCTTTATCGGCTCTTAGTTCTCGTTTAATTGGTCTTTTTACTACAACTAAATCATCAAAGCCATTTTCATATATATTACTTTGTCTTTTTAAGTTGTATTCATTCCACTGTTCAAGTTCCCAACCTTTAGTATCAGGGATTTTCACTGATACATAAACACCAATATCTTTATATTCTTCTTTTGACCATAACTCCTCTTTTACTTTTTGATACAAGTCGTAAGTCATTACAAAGTAATTTATGTTTCCTATAAAAGTCAGTTTATTTTTGCTATGAAAATCACTTACTGATTGCTTAATTTCATAGCAATATACTTGTCTTTGGCAATTATACATAATGCAATCAACTATTTCTCTACCATTCCAGCCAATAGTACATTCAAATACATAAAAATCATTTCCAGCCTTAAATTTATGTCGTAATAATTGCTCTAAATCTTTAGTTGCTTGTGTTTTCATTTGATTCACCTTTTTCTTCTTTTTGACAATTTATATTTTTAGGCTCTTTATCAATATAATTATTTACATCAACACTAGCTTCATCAGTTATAAGAGTTATATGATATTCTTCTACCCAAATACTATCGACTTTAGTTCTTGAATCTATCCATATATCTAACTCTTCTAATTCTTCATCAGTGTAAGTATTTAATATATCTCTTAGTTTTTTAATCATTTTTTAAAATCAACTCCTATTCCAAAATAAATATTCCACTTAAATAGGCTTATAAAGATTGTATATTCAGGTATTGGCTTTCCATCGTTTGTATGATAAGTTTCTTTTGAAAATCCTAAACCAAATTGTATATCTCCTTTAGGCAATTTATTACATTGAAAGATTGGTTTTCTATATATATGGCTCCAAAATTCTTTTTCACTCATTATTGTCACCTAATTTCTTATCTTTTAAATAATCACACCATTCTATAAAACTATTTGTAAAGATAATCGTTCTTGTCATATCAGCCCAACCACAAAAGCCAATAAAACCATCTTCATTAAAGGTTATAGCCTCTCTATCAGCAAAATAACTACCCTTACACTTTAATCCAGCAAATAATAATTTATTATTTTTATCTAGTATAATGTTTTTATTTTTGCCTTTTACTTTAGGCTCATTCATCATAACTAATATATTGTCATTAAACATCTCTTTATTTAAAATTGTAATTAAATAATACAAATCATTCATACTAATATCTTTATAAGTAAGATTGCTTTTTTTAAAGTAATCTCTTGCTAACTCTCTATGATTCATTACTATTTTCCTCACTATAAAATTTTTCTCTTAAAGTAATAATATCCTTACTTAAAGTTTCTTCATCTTGTTTCTTTAACCAAGCGTAGAAGTAGTTAGCTGTAGAATTAAATAGACTAGATAACTTAGGTGTCCCTTTATGAGCTACTTGTTCTTTTACTCTTCTCATAAATTTCCAAAAGTTATAATATGGGAATTTTAATTTAGTCATAATTCCCGATGATTCAATAACTACACCCTCTATATCTTCTTTAGTTAAATCTTCTTCGTCAGTATTACCTAAATACCATTTATGGAACTCTCTAACATCATCAAATTCTTTATAAATTGTTTTACATTCACAACCCAATAACTTTGCTAATTCTACTACTTTTTCATAAGGCTCTTTTTTAAATTCATAGTCATTATGAATAATATCTAATAAGACTATTTTTGATTTATCATATTTTATAATATGTGGGTCATTCTCAATATCAATTACTTCAAAAGTTAAAGATACATCGTGATTCTTTAGATAAGTAATTAAATTAAATTTATCAATACCGCTTTCATCAAATATTTTTTTAAAATAATCAGCAAACTCACCTTTATTAGTAGATTTACTAGCTAAGAACAATTCACCATTTACTAAAGACAATATACCTAAAAAGCCATTTTCTTTTTTATAACAAGTTATTTTATCCTTAAATTTAACTAATAGATGTTCTAATTCGGTTTCTCTTTTTTCGTTTACATTAAAGAACTTCTCATATCCTCTAGCAACTACTTTATCTTTTTCAGTATCTACAAATAATCCTCTAGCTTTACAAGTTAATTCGTTCCAATGTTTATTATAAAAAGCGTTTCTTGTAAAATTAAATGAGCTAATATTATTTCCTAAATCCACTTCTCTTATGTCCCTTGACATTCTTAATTGCTCTACCATAGGTATATTTGTTATTTTAGCTCGACACTCACTAAATTTATTGATTTCCTCAGGCTTACCAAAATAATCATTTTTTATTTTAGCCATAGATGGAAGTTTTCCTTTTTCTAATATCATTACTTTTAGGAATCCTCCAAATTCAACTTTTCCCTCAAGATTAACTGAGTATTGGTTTCCGTCTATTTCAAAAGTGTTTCTATGTCCGTGCACTTGCATAACATTTTTATCTCTTTCATTTTCTAAAAATATTTCATCTATTTGTACATTATAGTCACCAACACCATTGATAAATTGTTCAGTAGCTACTAATTGTAATTCGTCAGGAACATAGCTGATTCCTCCGTGAGATACTAAATATGTCTTTCCGTCATAATCAAAATATGCAACTTGACCGATTCTTCTATAAAAGCTTCTTAACTCACTTTTATCAATATCAATAATTTCAGGCATAGTCTTATTTAAGAATGTTTTACTTTTTATATTTTCATATTCATCTAAAGAATAATAATTTAACCATTTCTCGTGATTTCCCTCTAAAAACAACACATTTTTATTTTTAGCTAATTCCATTAAGAATAATAATGTTTCTTTGTTTTGCAACCCTCTATCTATATAATCTCCACAAAAAATATACATTTCATCAATACTATAAGGGTTATTGTCAAAATACTCTTTCAACGGATTATAACACCCGTGAATATCTCCAAAAATATGAATTTTAGAATAATGGTTTAAATCAAATAGTTTCATTCCTACTTCATTCCAAAAATTATTTTTATCTATTTCTATCCAACCGCTGGTTTTAGACTGTGTTTTTAGTCTTGAATACATTTTATCAATAACATTTTCAGGAACTCTTTTATAGTCTTCTCTTAATGAATTTCGTCTTTTACATTCTTCAATAGATACATCACTAAAGTCAACATAATAGCGTCTATATCTATATCTTTCACATAGTTTGTTATATCTACTAAAATCACTTGACCTACTATGTGTAGCGTCTATTACAACAAATTCTCCCCTACTCATTCTTTTTTCTAATAATTCAAATAATAATTGCCATACATAATTATCATTTTTTTGGCTAATTACTCTATGTTTTCTATCAGGTACAATTATAGGACTTTCAACTAATAGTCTAATTGTATCAGCACATAAAGTATAATTTTCTAATCCCATTTTCTTTATCCAAGTTGATTTTCCACTTGCTGGGCTTCCTCTTAATATTACTAAGCTTCTCATTTTACTCCTCCATATTTTCTACTTGTTGAATGAGCTTGACTAACTTAATGCAAAATTTATATAAGTCAGTCTTGCTCATCGTTATCAACTCTTTTTTATTTTCTTTTTTATCTTTAAATACATCTTCTAGCATTTGCTTAGTTAAAAGCTCTATAGTATCATCTAGTGTATCTAATTTAGTCATTGTAAATATTTTCTATATGTTTTAATTGTTTTTCTAACATTTCTTGTTGTTTCTTTTTATATTTTTTCAAGTTCTTTTCATCTTTAATTTTCATAACAAAAGAATATAAAGAACTAATCAACAACACTAACATAGTAATTATTGCTAGAATCCAATATATAACTTGAAACATATTAAGCTTCCTCCTTTATTACTTTTTTTATCCAATCAATCATCTTAGTATAATTTTCTTCGTTGATTTTACTAGAAGACACTACTCTATAAATTTCATTCAATTTAGCTTTTTCTTTTAGATATAAATTGTTTATAGTTTTAATTTCTTTGTCTTTATCTTTAATTTTTTGAACTAGGATTCTATTGTTGCTGTCTAATAATTGATTGCTAGTTCTTAACTTATTTATTTTTTCTTCAAGTTCTTTTTCTTCGTTCATATTATCAACCTTTACTCTTCTACTAAGGTGTATTTTTTATATTTATTAGCCCACCCTAGACTATTTTTACTTTTAACCCATTCATCAGTAATTTTGTAATTTTCTTTTCTTAAAAGATATATAGCGTGTTGTAAGTCAGTTATTCTATAAATTGAATAACATTCCATCGTGGATATACTTCCATATTTTTTTAAATGATTTAACACAATATCTTTTTGACTTATCTTTCCCATTTCTAATCCTCAAAGTCTAATACATCTTTCCAATAGACAATATCTAATCCACATTCACTAGCCATATCTAAAATAGTTTCTATTAAGTCGTGCATTTCTTTTTTATCCATTTTTGAGCTACCATAGAAACATTTATAATCGTTGAATCTTTTATCTCCAACTTGAATCTTTCTAGCTAGTTGTATTGTTCTAAAGCTTTCTCTCAACATTGATTCAGCTTGTGGCTCAACTAATAGATGAGTATATTTAGCTCCAGCTCTTACTAAAGCCTCAATATAGATGTCATAATCATCATTTGACCTGTCACCATTTCGAGCTTTATCTATCTCACCTATTAGAGCCCACATATATTTGTTTTGCTGTTCCGTTCTTTTATCTTTAGCTTTAGATATTACTATTGAATATAATTCATTCTTATCTAAATCTTGAATTAGATGTTTATAGTTTTCTCGTATTGTTAGTGTTATTTCAGTTTCAAAATTTTCACTTTTACCAGTACGAGCATAATTACCTACAAGCTTCATAAATCACCTAGAAAGGTAAATCATCATCACTAATTTCTACTGATTTTCCAAAATCTTTAAATGGGTCATTTTCTACTTCATTTGTTTCTTCTTCATCTTCATCAGGTAAAGCGTCGTATCCGTCATATTCAGGCTCAGGTCTTCCATCTTTAGGTTTACTTTCTAAGAAAGTTAATTCGTTTACTCTTACATCAGTTGTATATCGTGTAGTTCCATCTTGAGCTTCATAACTTCCAGTTCTTAGTTTTCCAGTAATACCTATTTGACTACCTTTTTTCATATACTTAGCTAAATTTTCAGCTGTCTTATTCCAAAAAATACAACTTATAAAATCAGCACTTTGTTTTCCAGCTTCTTTATCTTCTTTACTGATTCCTCTATCAACAGCAATAGTCACTCTTACATAAGCTCTATTATCTTGTGTATATCTAAGTTCAGGGTCAGCTACTAATCTTCCAACTAATTCAACACTATTCATCTTTATCATCTCCTAATATTTCATTCAAAATATCCTTAATACCTTTTAATCCTGATTTTAGAAAATCTTTAAGTTTATCTTCGTCTAGTGATATTTTTTCAGCATTGAATCCAATTTCTAAAGCTTCTTTTAAGTCATCTTCTTTGAATCCAGCCTCTTTTAGATGAGCACCAATATTAGCAAATAAACTTAATATTTCAACGCCACAGCCTACTATAGCTCCTCCTTTATTAGTCATCACTAATACACCATCAGCACCCTTTAATAATTCTTCTATTCTTTTAATTTCTTTTTCATCTATTGTTTTTTTCATTTTGTTTTTCCTCTCTTTCTCTAATTTCTCTAAGTCCAGCGTATAGGTCATCTATTCTTCTTTCTATCCAACTGTTCTTTTCATTTATTAAGCTTTCATAATCTTTTTGAAATGTTATTGTTTTTGGCTCAGCATTATATCTTTCACTATCGTCCATATATCTTGTTGGAGTTTTCTTGATATAAGTTAAGGTCATACAAGTTGATATTTCAAAATCAATACTATTTATAAAATTTATTAACTCTTCTTTAGTCATTGTTATATACCTCCAAAAATTCATTTAATTTTTTTATCAAAACCTCTTTAGGTTTTCTTTTTATTTCTACTACTTGTCCTATTCCTTTTTTAGGAAGCCAAATAGCATATAGTTTTTCAAAAGTCTTACCCATAGCTAATTCATAATAAGATAGTTGCCAACTTAGATATTCTTCATCTAATTCAGCGGTTGTCTTAATATCACATAAGCTTAAATACCCTTTAACATTTGCTATCATATCGAATCTACCGGCATACTTTTTTTCAAATTGAATCATCATCTCTTGTTCCAAAACATCTATGTTATATCTATTCTTTAGCTTTAAATATTGCCTTAGACTTGCTTCTTGAATATAAGTTAGTCCTTTAGCTTGAATAGTGACATCAAAAGCCTCTTGAATAGCCATTGTTTTAATGTTAGCTTCATACATCTCTATAGATTCGTGTATCGTAGTTCCATATTGAGCTTTTTTATTTAAAATTTTTCTATCAACGCCTTTATACTTATCGGGAAATATAAAGTGTAGGATTTCACTAACACTTGGAGTTATTACTCCATCAACTAAATAGATGTGTGGCTCTTCTAAAAAGTCAATCATTACTCAACATCAATAGTTATTGAACTTGATACACTTGAATCTTTAGAATATTCTTCAAAAATTTCAGGACATTCTTTTTTGAATCTAGCTGAATCAAATCTCTTAGTTGTATATCCTTTTTTAATCTTAGCGGAGAATCCATCTCTAATAACGCTATCTTTTCCTATTGATTCCATAGCTTCTTTTAGTTGAGCTTTAAAATCTTTATCCATTAAGTCAAACTCTAATTTTAACTTTGCTAATTTCTTATAATCTTCAATAGTTTTTTCAGGTATAACTATTTCACCTTTTTCAATGATTACTAATTTATTTTCTTCCATCTTTTATTCCTCCTAATCTAAATAGTTATCATCATCTTGCGGAGCTTCTACAGGTGCTTCCACTTTTTGATTTTCTTTTCTTTTTATTAAGCTACTAGCTTCTAGTAAAGTAAGTTCAGTTATTTTTATCTTTCCTATATGTTTCATCAAAGGTACTAATTCCTCAGCTGTATAAAGTTTCTTGATAATTTCTATTTGATTTTCTTGTACTGGTAAATCTCCACCTTTTGGCTGTTCTTTCTTAGGTGTAGCTTTAGTGGTTGTTTTTTTAGGTGCTTCTTTTGGCTTTTCAGCTGGTACGGATTCACTCTCATCAGTTCTCTTTAAAAATTCATCACTTTCACTATCACTATAAATTCCTGAGTAAGCAATTCTACTATTTTTAAGAACTACCCTATCAAAACATCTTTTCAAAGCCATAGCGTAAGGATAATCATTCTTACAATTATCTTTACTAACTTCTCCAACTTCATATAATCCCTGTTCAGGACATATATAGCTATATACAAGTGAGTTGTTATATCCCTCTTTGTCTAGTGACATACACTCGGGTTTAAATCTTAATTTATCCTCTAATACATCATTGATTTTTAAACAACCATCGTGACTTATAATAAGTCCACTATACATAGCTTTTGTTTTATTAGCATAAGTGTTTACTAATATCCAAAAATCACTTGGCTCTAATACACCTTTATATTTTTCGCTATTTAATAATTCAGTAGCTTTATTTTTAGCTTCGTTATACTTTGGTGTATGAAATTCTACAGGTATCTTTTTACCATTGATATTTTCTTCTTTCTTTTCACCAAAGTTATAAGTTGCTGTTTTCGTTTTTGTTTCTTTACTTTTTGCGGTTGGCATTTTTCAATTCCTCCTTAAAACTTTTATTTTGCAACCTTAACCTCTTATTTTCTTCGGTTAGTCTTTTTATTGTGTCAGGCTCTCCTAACTTATCCATAAACTTTTTATAAAGTTCATCTTTAATAGCTTCTTTTAAAATTTCATTTTCACTTTCTAAGCTATTTATTTTTTTACGCATTTTCCATTTACTAGGAAGAGCGTCATCTTCAAAAATACTCTTTGAATCTTTCTTCTTTTTAATAGTCGATTGATTCCAATAATCGAATATTCTCATTTCTAACACCTACTTCCTTTATCTCTTTACCTTTATCAGGTAAGAGTGTATTTACCTTATATCCATACTTTTGCATATCATTTAATAACCAATCAGGAATAATTCCCTTACCAAGCCACATAGTAGCTTTTTCATAGTTTCTTATAGCTTGACTATCATCTAATTCACCAACAGCCCCACGCTTGAAATATCCATCTTCTTGCATAATTTTTAAAATATCGAATGTGTAAGTCTTAGCTTGCCCGTCACATCTATCAAGTATTTCAGCAATAGTCGGCATAAATTTAGAAGTTCTAATTATTTCATCTATAGCTTTTAAAACTATTTCAGGTGTATATCCTGTTATTTGTTCTTGATACATTTTTATCAATCCCATTAACATATTTTCATCAAGTTCTTTAAAGTAATATGGATAGGCAATTCTTAGTTTTGCTATAACCCCACTAATCAATTTTGATTGTTCCATTATAAACACCCTCCAAGATTTCCATAGTTTTATCTTTCTTTTGTGGTTTCTTACTAGCCACTTTTTGATTCAAGTATTTTTCAAACTTTGTACCGAATAAAGTTTCAGGACATAAGTATTTCTCAAATTCAGTTCCTAGCCACTCTTCATATTTTTTATCAATAACATCTATAAAGTCGTCGAGATGATAACCCTCGTTTAATCGTGCATTGATTTTTTGCTGAGTAGATTTAGTTGTATATTTAAACTTGCTATTTGTTTTTTCATTCAAATAAGAAATAATATTTTTAATAAGTTCTAATTTATTATTTGATAATTGATTATTTGAATTATGATTATTTGATGTATGATTAGTGATATATGATATATGAGTGTTTTGACCCAAATTATCCACTTGGGTTTCTTGGGTTTCATTTTCTACCCCATCATATCCCACTGGGTTTTCTTGGGTTTCTTCCTCTTCTTTTTTAGGTCTTCCACCATTTGCACCATTTTGTCTATTCCTCTCACATATTGCTTGATATTTTTTTTCATTCTCATCAATATACTTTTGAATAGGAATAAAGACAGCATTTAATACACCACTTAATCCACTAATTCCAGTATTCACATATTGAAAAATACCCTTAATCAATTTTCCAGCTTCTTCATCAGTTAGTTCGTTGAATACATCTTGTTGTGATTTTTTTAATAAAAAGTTATCTTTCATACGAATCCTCCCTTAAAGCTGTCTAAATTGTTTACTTTGGAACAAAGTTTTTTATTCATTAAATACCTCCGTTCCTTTGATTTTTATTCTCTTAGATGATATAATCTAAGAGTAAAATATTTTGTTTTACATTTGATTTATGAGTTCGTCTACAACTTATAAATCTTTTTTTATTCCATAAATTCATCAATAAAATATTCAACGATTTCTCCTCCTATAGCAAACGCTAATAAGAAAGTTAAAAATCCAAACCAAGTCCAGCCACAGCTTACGCCTTTTACCCAACTATAAATAGTTAACATAAATAAATCGTGACCGACTATATAAGCACACATCAATAAAACTATTAGTAGTGCTATATTCTTCCATTTAATTTTTAATCTTTTTTTAGTCCTTTTCATTTCTCTTTATCTCCTTAATTTTTTATTGTGTAGGTGATTTTTATTTTTTCTTGTGATTCATAAAGTTTTATTATGAATCTAAGCATATCCTCACCTAGATTTTTTTTAGTAGTCTTTTCTTTCATATTCAACGCCTATTTCTTTTTATTATTTGAATCACTAAAATACTTACCTAATATCCAAAAAAACGCTATTAGTGTGGAACAAATAATAAATGTCATTTGCACTTTTTCACTCATTTTTAATCCTCCTCAATTTCGTTAGTTTGGTTTTCCCCAACTTTTTGTGTAAAAAAATATAAAGATACCTCAGTTTCAGGAATATCAAGTACATCTTTATCCATTGATTTAAGAATTTCATCTTGACTAAAGGCTGTTTTATTCTTTAACTTGTTAGATAAAGCTGTATCGGATAAAGATAACATCTCAGCATATTTCTTTAAGCTACCAAGCTTTTCTATTACCCTACCCTTTAACTTAGAATAATCATAATTTCTTTTCACTTTTACACCTCCTCTTTGGTTTGGAATTTCCCAACCTAGTTTAATAATACACCATTCCATATCACAAGTCAATACAAAAATTTTGTTTTTCCCAACTTTTTTTATATTTTATACAATAAATATTGTTTTTTCCCAACTTTTCTAGTATAATCAATATGAGGAGTTGATAAGATGTTAGTTGACACTTTTTCTAACAGGCTTAATAAAATAATGACTATAAGAAATATAAAACCTATTGAATTATCATCTAAAACAGGAATAAGTAAATCTCAAATAAGTCATTGGCTTGCTGGAACATATAAGGCTAAACAAGATAGCTTAACTATATTAGCGGAATTTTTTGATGTTGATGAAACTTGGTTGATGGGTTTTGATGTACCTATGAAAAGTGAAAGAAAGAAATTATCTAAAGAAGAAGAAAAACAACTTTTAAAAGATGTCCTAACTAGAAAAGGATTCTTAAATGAGAATGAAGAAATGAGTGAAGAAGATTTTAATAATTTAATTGAGTTTGCAAAAGCAAATAAAAACTTTATTATGAAAAAGAAAGACGATTAAAAAGAGAATATCTCTATAAGAAATATTCTAAATAATATAAATATAGTGCAATTTCTATCTCTAACTTCTCTAATTCACTATAAATAATGTCTAAATCAACATTCATTATTTATTCCCCCTCTCGGGGCAATATTATAAATTAAACATTCTATTATACCAATAATTGGAAATAAAATGATTTAGTTTACCTTAAATGGTTATTTTTAGGTATTAAATGGTAAATTTTAACAAAAATGATACCTAAAATTACAATTCAAGCAAAAAATACGCTAGTTTAGGTATTTTTGATAAAGAAGAAAGGAAGTGTAAAAAATGAAAGCAAGAACAAGTTGGAAAACTATAATACCTGATTGTTGTTTATTCATATTTGTAATAGGATTATTTACAATATGGAAAAAGATATTTACTATACTAACAACTAAATTAGAAGTAAATGATACATTAGTAATAGGAAAAACTGGTTTAATCCATACCGAAAAAATGGAATCCCCTATTAGTAAAGTGACATCAGTAAAAGTGGAACAAAACTTTTGGGGTAAAATATTCAACTATGGAGATGTTTACATAAATACTCCAGCGGGACAATACGCATATAGTTGTATAGCTGAGCCAAACAAAATTAAAGATTACCTAATAAGTAAAATGAAATAAAAAAAAGAAACGCCTAGAGGTGCAACTCTAAGCGTTGAATATGAAAAACCCAGACTACTAAATCAAATGAAACTAGGACTACTAATTTCAATAGGCTTTTCGTGTAATATTATATCACGGAAAGCGGGTAAAACGCAATAACAGGGAGTGATATAATTGGAAAAAATAATAAAAAAAATTATAAGAGTTGTTTTATATATCCGTGTATCTAGTGAGGAGCAAGCAAGATGGGGATATTCCCTAGAAGCTCAAAAAGAAAGACTAATAGAATATTGTAAAGAAAAAGGATATAAAATAATAGCAATTTATATAGACGCTGGTAAAACAGCTCGTACTAAAATCAAGAATCGTAAAGAACTTATGAAGCTTGTTGATGATAGTAAAAAAGATATGTTTGATAGAGTTATTATATGGAAACTAGATAGATGGTTTAGAAATGTGGCTGACTATTACAAAATTCAAGAAGTATTAGAATCCAATAATGTTGATTGGGAATGTAGTGATGAAGATTATAACACTACTACAGCTCAGGGAAGATATGCTCTTAATTTAAAGCTAGCTGACGCTCAAAATGAATCGGATAAAACAAGTGAAAGAATTAAGTTCGTAAATAAAAGTATGGTGCAAAATAAACGCCCTATTCAGGGTAGTCAATGCTTCCCTATGGGGCTAAAAGTTGTAGGAGAAAAAAGAAATAAAAAAGTAGTAAAAGATGAAGAAAAAGAAGTTGTAGTAAATGATATGTTTGATAGCATAGAAAATACAATGTGTTTAAGACAAACTCTAATCTATATAAATAATAAATATGACCTTACTATTAGATACGCTAATATGAAAAGCTATTTAAGAAATACGCTATATTATGGATTCTATAGAGGCGTCGAGGATTATTGCCCCGCTTATCTAACAAAAGAAAGATGGGATAGGATTCAAGAGATACTTGATAAGAATAGTAAAGATAATAAAAACAAGTTTAGTTATATCTTTAGTGGTTTAGTTAGGTGTAAAAAATGTGGCTGTTCTATGAGTGGCTGTACTCATAGAAATATAAGAATCAATAAGAGTGGTAAGAGGGTCATAAATGACTATCCTTACTATAGATGTAATAAAGCCAACACATCAGCTCTATGTGAAAATAAAAAAAGGTTAAGTCAAAATAAACTTGAGAAGTGGTTATTAGAACACTTCCACGAAGAACTAGCCAAAGAAATAGATTCCATCGAATCAATAACCGAAGAAAAAAAGCCTACTAAGAAAATTGATGTTGAAAAAGTAAGAGCTAAAATAGAAAGACTTAATGACCTCTACATAATTGGTAGAATAACCAAAGAAAAATATGATAGTGATTATAAAAAATACAATGAAGAAATTGAAAGTGCTAATATAATAAAAGAAGAAGTTGGAGATTTATCTAAATATAAAGAAATACTAGCTAACAACTCGGTACTAGATATTTATAACAAATTAAATGATAATGCTAAAAGAGTATTTTGGAGCAATTACATTGATTATATAATACAAGATGATGTAAATGAGTTCAAAATTATTTTTAAATAGGAAATTCGTGTGAATACTAATTATACAGCTCCGTTTGGACCAATAAAGCCAAAAACCTCGCCTTTTTCTAACGATAGTGAAAGGTTTTCTACACCTAAAACTTTATCATAATACTTTGTTAAATTTTTTATTTCTAATACTTTTTTCATAAAGACTCCTTATTTTCTAGTTCATAGATATTATATCATGGATTTGATATTTCATAAACTTCATAATTTGTGTTACACTTGTTTTAGGTGATTTTTATGGAAAAGATTAAAAAGATGTTGAATCAGTATAAAACAATTATTATCGTAGGTCTTGTTGTAGCCATAGGAGTTCATTTATCCTTGTTTACTAAAAACATTTTAACAGCTGATGTCTTACTGAATACAGGCTTTTACTCAGGATATTCTTGGGAAATTTCTTTAGGAAGGTTTGGCCTTTTTGGTATCGGGGTTTTAAAAGGATTTCTAGTGATGCCTCAACTAGAAATTATTCTTAGTATGTTATTGATGTTAGTAGCTACTGTTTTGATTCTTGATTTATTTAATATCAAGAAAAAAATTTTACAAATATTTAGCACAATCCTTTTGATGGTATCACCTATTTTATCTAGTATGTTTTTATTTCACTATTGTACTTTGGCTTACTCTTTGGCTTTTTTCACTAGTGTTTTAGCAATATATTTATTTTTTAATTGTAAGAAAATTCTTAGTAAGTATATCATTCCTATTATATTAATTATTACTTCACTTAGTATGTATCAAGCTTATTTAGCCGTTCCACTTACTTTTTTACTACTTTACTTTTTGATTAGAATTTTAGAAAAAAGGTTTCAATGGAAAGATTTTTTTAAAGCTTTTGGGGTGGTTATAATAGCTTCTATTTTATATTTTCTTTTGATGAAGTTATCACTTGCTATTTTTAATGTTAGCATTAGTAGTTATCGAGGGGCTAATGAAGTTGGCATTAAAATGTTTTTGGATATTCCTAGTCGAATCATTTTAGCTTATCAAAGCTTTTATCAATTTTATTTTACCGATTATATTCTTCAAACTGGTAATTTAGGAATTGTTTGTTTTAATATTTTTTTATTATCACTGGTTATTGCTGGCGCAATTTATCAGTTGGTAAAAAGAAAAATAAAATGGCAACATAGTCTACTTTTTATATGTCTTTTATTAGTTCTTCCGTTAATGATTAATGTTGTAGTTATTATTTTTCCGGATACTATGTTACAGTTACTTATGAGTTTTGGTTACTTATTTATCTTTTTCTTCTTATGTTATATAGTAGATAATTCTAAATTATTAACTATCGCTACTATTTTTCTATTTGGACTTTTTATTAGAAGCTATGTCATTCAAGATAATGCTACTTACAGTATGCTTTCAGTTACTTATCAAAAAACTTATCAAATAGGACTTGATTTAAAGAATAAAATCAATGAGCTAGGATACGACAAAGAAGTTATGATTGTAGGAAGTTTAGATGATAATAATTACTATCAACAAAAAAATACTACAGAAATTATGAAGTTTAAAGATTATACTTATGGGTTTGTTGCTAATTATTCATTATTTTGGAATGAATATACAAACATTAAAAATGGTTGGAGTCGATTTATGGAACAGTTTGTTGGAACTACGATTCACTTTGTGGATTATGATACTTATCAAGAAATTTTAGATAGTAGTAAATATCAAGAAATGGAGTGCTACCCACATAAAAACAGTATTCAAGTAATTGATAATATTATTGTAATAAAGTTTTCATAATAAAAACTGAGAAGATTCTCAGTTTTCTTTTTTTGTTTTACAAATGTATGATCCATCTTCTTGTTTTTTACAATCAGCATCATATTGATATTTTTTTCCATTACAAATATATTTGATAGTTGTTTTAATATGATTACTAATTGTATGGTTTGATAATGCATCTACTGTAATTACGCCTCCAAAAAAGAAGGCTGTTATACTAAAGATAAATATGAATTTTTTTAATTTTTGTTTTGCCATTTTTTCTTTCCTTTCATATAGAGTGTACCCTATTTTTTGATTGGTTTTTTCGATAATATTATCTATCATAGACTAGTTTTCCTCCTTTAGTTTTTTTCTTATACGATGTAGTAATACTTTAACTGTTGTAGGCTTCTTTTGAATTATTTTTCCTATTTCTTTTACCTTGTAACCATCTACATAAAATAAAACAAATATTTTTTTCTCCTCTACTGATAACTTTTTTAGTTGTTCTTCTATTATCAATACCTTATCTATATCACTTGTACTGTTTATCATATTATCTTCGTATTCATACACTATTTTCTTTTTGCGAAGATAATCATATGTTAAGTTTTTCACTGTAGTTGCTAGATAGGATTTAGGATTTGTTTTAATATTTTTACTATTTTTCCATAAAAGAAAGAATGCTTGAGATATAATTTCTTCTTTATCTTGATAAGATATGTCTTCGGTAGTAGTATTGCTGATTACTTTTAATAAATAGTTACTATAGTGTTTAATTAATAATTCTAAGTTTAGTTCAATATTTAGCATCTAGACTATTCCTTTCATTGAATCGATTCATTATATAGACGATTATTTTAAGAAAAAGGTTACAAAAAAATTATCAAACTATTTTGATAATTTCTTATTTTTTTCAAAAATATTATTGATAGTATGATAGATTGCCAAATTGCTTCTTTCATTTTGTTATTCAATTTTGGTCTTTTAGTATGGTGATATCAGTAGTTACATGCCATTTTTTAATATGTTTTCTCCAATCTTATCTATCGCAACTTTTTTGTTCTAATTCTAATAAAAATTTTTTCTTTTCTATTCCTCCGGCATACCCTGTCAGTCGTCCATTTGTCCCTATTACTCTATGACACGGGATAATAATGGAGATAGGATTATGTCCTACTGCTTGACCGATTGCTTGTGCTGACATACGCGGTTTTCCTAGAGCTTTGGCGACTGTATTTGCTAATTTTTTATAAGTTACTGTCTTACCATAAGGGATATCTAGTAAGCTATTCCATACTATTTTTTGAAAATTAGTACCGTGTAGCATTAATGTTTGCTCTTTAATACTAGGATTTTCTCCATTAAAATATTTTTCTAACCATGTTTTTACTTCTTGAAATACTTCTAAACGATTATTTTCTTCTAGTTCTTTAAGTCCTGATAAAAAACATTTTTGATTTTTGATAAATAGCCCGGTAAGATATTTTCCATCACTTACTAAAGTTAGAATTCCTAATGGTGAACTTGTTGTTGTTTTATACATAGCATGACCTCCAAAATATAGAAGTTATTAGCTAAAATCAAAGCTATTACGTTCAAACTAATTATTTTTCTTCAATTATTTCCGCTTCTTGAACATTATCTTTCGATGGTTTCTTTTTAGGAATCTTTTTAAAAGTAATTACTCCCTTAATTATTAAGAATAATAAAGAAATTAATCCAACAATTATTAATACGGGTAAGGCAACAAAAAAGATTAGCCAAAAAAAAGCTATTGTAATTGCAATTCCTAAAATTATTAATACTATATTCTTTACTGTTTTCATTTTTACACCTCATTTCCTACTAGTTCTGTATTTAAATAATAATAGTAATGTAGAAGTTCTTTGCTATAGTCTACAATTTTACCGTCTGGTAATACTAGCATTCTAGTTACACCAATTTGTTCTACAAACGAAGGGTTATGACTAACCATAATTAAAGTACCTGTATAGTTTTTAAAATTTTCACCAATAATTTTTTGAGTTTCAGGATCAAAGTGATTGGTTGGTTCATCAAGTATAATTATATTCGTCTTTTTTAAGAGAATCTTACATAAGGCAACTCTTGCTTTTTCTCCAGGAGAGAGAATTTTTACCTTTTTAAAAACGTCATCATTGGAAAATAGAAAATTTCCTAAAAAGGTTCGTAATTCTGTATCATTATAATTGGGATTGTCAATATTTTCTAAAATCGTTTTTTCTTCATCTAATATTTCTAATTCTTGGGCATAGTAGGCAATACTGGCATGATACCCATAGATGATTTCACCTTTGATAGGAGTCAGTTGTCCCATGATAAGTTTTAAGAGTGTCGATTTTCCAATTCCATTTTCACCAACAATTAAAAATTTTTCTCCACGAGTCATTTGAAAAGACAGATTATTATAGAGATTATTTTTACTTGGATAATGAAAAGTTAGATATTTTACTTCTAAAGGAATTTTACCACTTTTTTCTAGCGGTTCAACTTCCATTTTTACAGTTTTATATTTTTCTTCTCTGGTTTCTAATTCAGCTAATTTTTTTTCTAATGTTTTTTTTCGTGATTTTCCCATTTTTTTTAATTTATGATTCGTGGCAGAGGCTTGATTGATTTTAAAAACTACTTCCTCCAAATGTTTTATTTCTCGTTCTTGTTCTCTTATCCTTACTTCTTTTTGAAGCATCTCACAAGCGTACTGTCTTTTGAATTCATGATAGTTTCCACGATAGATTTTTATCTTATGAGTAACTTTATTAATAAACATTGTTTTTGTTATTATTTCATTTAAAAAATCAATATCGTGGCTAATTATTAAAACAGTACCTCGATAATTTTTTAGATAATTAGTAACAAAGCCTTTTGTCTTTATGTCAAGATGGTTGGTTGGTTCATCTAGTAGCAAAATGTCAGAGTTAGAAAATAAAAGTCTGGCGAAAGCTATTTTGGATTTTTGACCTCCGGATAAATCTTTTACGTCCATTTCCAAAAGATCACTTTCTATTTGCATTTTATCAATTAAATCTAATAGTTCATCTTCTGCCGTATATTGATTTAAGCTTTCTAATTCACTTTGAAGACGAGATGCTTTTCTTAATAATTCCTTTTGTTCTTTTGGAGAAGAAGTAGTCATTTTTTCATAAGTTGTTTCTAGTTCTTTTTCTAACTTTTTGATTGGTCTTCCTTGATACAGGTAGTCTAAGACTTTCATATTTTGATTATGGAAACTAATTTCTTGAGGTAAATAACCTATTTTTTTATTACCAATGGTTATTTTTCCGCTATCTAGATTTTCTTGGTTTAAAATTAGTTTAAATAAGGTTGTTTTACCAGCACCATTTACACCAACAACACCTATCTTATCTTGATTTTCAATTAAAAATTCACAATCATCATAGATTGTTTCACTACCAAATGCTAAATACATATGTTGTCCTTTCATCTAGTTACCTCCTGTCTTGTTTTCATTTTGGTTTTAGTTGTATTGATTTTCTATTAATTGACCATTTTTATATTCTATTTGATTTGTTTTATCAAAATAGATTTTAAATGAGGCGGAGTTACCGTAAGTTTCTAATAGTTTATTCGTTAGACTAGGCAAACTATTTAAAACATGATTTCTTTTAGTTTCTGTCATTTTATTTAGTTTATAATCATAAAGACTAATATCGAGATAAAAATCATATAGTTCGGTCTTTAAAAACTCTGATGCACTTATTTTAGACATTTTAAACCAGTCTTCTTGCCAAAGTTTCTTATAGAAATTAGGCTTAGGATTTCCATTATGATAACTTAAGTGAATACTTAAACCCTCTATTTCTCCATTTGGTAGAACTTCACTTAAGATTGTTGTTACCTCTTCTTCCGCTATTTCGGTTGATATTTCCATTAGTTCTAAAATAAAAGCTTCTTTGGCACTATATCTTTTAGGGCTTAATAGATAATATTTATCATGATTTATTTTTAAAGTATGGTTCGTGATAGTCCAAAGTTCTTCTTTATCATTACGTTTTACTAAAATATCCCAATTCTTAAAACTACCCGGTCTGTTTTCATAAGTATCACGACTATTTTTAACTCTAACATTATACATTCTACTTTCTTTTGTTTCACTGGATATATATTTCCAGTTACCTTTACCAAAGAAGGTATTTAGTTCATTTTTAAAGCGATATGGCCAATTATTTAAATAAATATATAGTCCAATTAAAATTATCATTATAATGATAGATATACTAATTATTACAATTTTTTTCTTATTCATTGGTTACTCCTTTGATATAAAAAACAGGTTTTCTCATGTGAATTAATTACACCTATTGCTTGGAGATATGAATAGATAATTGTAGATCCTACAAATTTCATACCTTTTTTTTGTAAGTCCTTAGAAATTTTATCAGATAGGCATGATTTTGTTTTTCCTGATTCATAAATTATTTTGTTATCAGTAAAGTGCCAAATATAGTTAGAAAAAGTTTGATATTCTTCTGTTATTTGACCAAATACTTTTGCATTTTCTATTGCGGCCTTTATTTTTAACTTATTCCTAACAATATTTTTATTTTGCAGTAGACTGTTTACTTTCTCTTCTTGATAGCAACTTATCTTTTGATAATCAAAGTGATCGAATGCCTCCTGAAAAGCCGTTCTTTTATTTAAAATGCACTCCCACGATAGGCCAGCTTGAAATGATTCTAATATCAGTAATTCAAATAGTTGATTGTCACTATATACAGGTTTTCCCCATTCTTTATCATGATATTTTATGTATAATGGATTTTTTAAATTTACCCAACTACATCTTGTCATCATTTCACCTCTTTATAAAATAGTTCTCCATATCCACCTTCGTTTTTTTCCACTTTTTGAAGATAGCTATATCCTATTTTCTTATAAAAGTCTGAAGCTTGATCTGTCCATAGATATACTTTATCGTAGCCTAATTCTTTTGCTTTGTTTGCGACTTCTTCTAGCATCTTGGTACCATATCCTTGATGGCGATATTCATCGAATATCATGACACTGCTAATCCAAGGATATATTTCTGGGTATTTTTTTAGATTTTCTTTTTTCAAGGTACAAAAACCCACCAAAGTATCATCATTATAGCAAGCGTATCCCATAGGAAGACCTTCTGTTTTTGTTAATTGATTTTTAAAATTATCGGCAATCTCTTCAAAGTCTAATGCTTTATTGAATTGCTTCCAATGTGTATAATGCTTATTAATAATTTTATCCAATTCTTCTTTATTGATATTTTTAAACTTTATTAATCTTACCATATTATTCTCCTTTAAATTATCCATGTTATTTTCTATTTTTTGGAGTTCAAACCGATATTTTTGAGTGATGTTTGGATATTTTTGATGATCTACTTCTTCTAAAAAATCAGTTAAGGGTCGTACCCAACAAGTGCCATCTTCATATAATTTTCTATATACGACCATATCTTCTAGAGTCTCGCTATTTTTCGCAAGTTCTTCTACTAAATAGTAATTTCCTTTAAAATGTTTATAAATTCCATGGATTTTAATTTTTCTCACATTATCCTCTCCTATCTATAATAACTGTATCGAGAATTAAATTCATCTCGGTTTATGGCTTTAGTAGAAACAATTAATGGTTTGTTAAAAATATTATTTTGCCAAGCATTTTTCATTGCTTTGGTTTCCGATAGGATGTTTTCTTTCGCAGTTTGGTAGTATTTATATCTACTGTTAGTAAAACTATCCCATAGAGACATTTCATCTTCATTTAAATCAACTATAGGCGGAAGAATTCCTCGTGATATTAGCATTCTATTAAATAAACATTTGGCTGTTCTTTTGTTACCTTGTACAAAGGCTTGGCTTAGCATGACATCTCCCATGATTTCAATACAGGATTCAATAAATTCATAATCATGTGCGTTTTGGTAAGCGTCTTGATATTTACGGTTTATATTAGTAAATAAGTTTTCTACTTCCTCAGGATCTATTGAATATACTATGGTATTATTCGAAAGGAACAGTTGGTTTTCGTGTTTATATCTCACTGTTTTTCCTGAACAATTATTATCTTTTTGAATCTCTAGACAAACTTTTTTTAAATCCAGTATTTCTTCTGAGCCAGTTAAAGATTTTAATACGCCTATGACTAAAGGTATTAAAGTATTTCTTTTTATGTAGTTATCTTTCCAAATTAATTCACTTGATATATCACTTAAATTGGTACTTATTTTTAGTTCTTCTTTTACATAATCTAGAGCTTCTTGAAAACAAATTAGATAGTTACGAAAAATAGTGGATGGAATATCTACTTGGCTTAAAATCATTCTACGAAGATACTCTTCTTCCTTAGTAGTGCTAGGATGTTTAAATATTTCTTCTATCTTTTCTAAGTTTTCTTTTTCTAATAGACTTATCGCTTGAGATTTCGTAGTTTTGGTTTCTTTTAGAGGAAGGTCTTGTTGGTACTTAAGAGATATTTTTTCTCTTGTTGGTTGAAAGGCTAGAATAATTTCTTCTATGTTATGAGGAAAGTTACTATCTTCATAAATTCTTAGCTTTGCCACATTCTTTTTTATGGTTTGACATTCTGGTGGAGAAAAATTTGTTGTCATGACATAGTCAAAACAAGTATTTATTTTTTCGACTTCACTTTCAGTTGGTGGGGTTTGATAACTTTTCGTATAAGTCTTTCTGGTTAGTAATTCTTTCATATGGATTCTTATTTTTCTTATTTCTTTAAAGACTTCGTAATTATCAATTGTAATAGCATGATGATTTGATTTTTTCATCGCTAAAAACCAAGAAATTAGTGCACTTGTTGAGGTAGAATATTCTTTAGATAAAACTTTATTATAGGTTCCTTTTTTTAGTTCTTCTAAAAACTCTTTGGCTTCTTTTTTGGAGCAGCCAAGAATATCTTTGGTACTTTTCTTCCAATTAGCTATTTCAAATTCTATTTTAGCAGTTATTTCATCTAATAACATCTTGGTGCCCCCTTCTTTTTTATTATAACATAAAACAATAGGAAGATTTATCCTATTGTTTTTGGCTTTGCTCATATTTTTTGATGAAGTTTTGTCTATATTCTAATATATTATCATTTTTAATAGCTTCGCGTAATTCTTCTGTTAATTTGATTAAGAAACGAATATTATGAATTGAAAGGAGACGTCCACCTAACATTTCATCTGTTGTGATTAAGTGTCTGATATAGGCTTTTGAATAGTTTTTACATGTGTAACAGTCACAGCCTTCTTCTACTGGAGATAAATCTTCTTTATATTTTGCATTATTAAAGTTTATTTTACCCGTTCTAGTAAAGGCTTGACCATGCCTAGCAATTCTGGTTGGTAAAACGCAGTCAAAGATATCGACTCCTCTAATTACACCTTCAATAATATCAATAGGATCTCCTACTCCCATTAAGTATCTTACTTTATCTTCTGGTAAATAGCGAATTCCATCTTCCACCATTTTATACATTACTGGTTTTTCTTCGCCCACAGAAGTTCCACCAATACTGTAACCATCAAAGTCCATTTTTACAGTTTCTTTACAACTATATTCTCTTAAATCAGTAAATTCTCCTCCTTGTACTATCCCAAATAAGGCTTGGTTAGGGTTATTATGAACTTTTTTACCACGTGCTGCCCAACGCAACGTTCTTTCTACTGATTTTTTCATGTAATCATAAGTCACTGGATATGGTGGACACTCATCAAAGCTCATCGCAATATCACTATCTAATTTATTTTGAATTTCAATTGACTTTTCTGGAGTTAGGAATAATTTTTGGCCATCAATGTGACTTTTAAAATGAACTCCTTCTTCAGTAATGTCTTTGGCTTTATTTTTGGCTAAAGAAAAGACTTGAAAACCACCACTATCAGTTAAAATTGGTCCATCCCAGCTCATAAAGTTATGTAATCCACCACAATTAGCAATAACATCTTCTCCTGGTCTTAACCATAAATGGTACGTGTTAGATAGTATGATACCAGCATTTGCGTCTTTTAATTCTTCTTTAGAAACAGACTTTACTGTAGCTTTCGTTCCTACTGGCATAAACATTGGGGTTTCATAAGTACCATAATTCGTTTCAATGGTTCCTAATCGAGCTTTCGTATGTTTTTCTGTTTTTTCTAAGCTATATTTTATTTTCATAAAGTGGTACCTCCTTTTTGTCCTTTCCATTATATAAGATATGAATAAAAAAAACAAGTTTCTTTATAGATTACTTGTTTTGTTTGTAGCTTTCACAAAAGTTTTTCCAATTTCTTTACGATCAAAGGTTAATGATATTACTTGGCCTCTTACTTGTTTCCCATTATGTTCTTTATAGCGAAATTTTTCTCCTACTTCTTTATGAAGAAGGGCTTTTCCTAAGGCACTGTCTTCCGTAATATAGGATGTTTCTCCGAAAAAAGCGGCTATACTTGATTCACTACTAACTTTTTTCTCGATTAATTCAATATCTAATAAGTCTGAGTCTCCATCAGAAAACTTAAGATAAATTCTAGCTTGAGAGCCAGTTTCAATAGTTCTTGTGTTAGGATTTTTAATAATTTCACTTGTTGCTAGTAGCCTATTTATTTCTTTTTTTCGTTCATTTCTATTTACAAGTACATTAGCACTTTTATATTCTACTACATCTATGATAGAACCAAAGGATAATGGTCTATCATGACTTCTTTTTTCTTTTTCTAAGTTATTTTCAATATTTATTTTTTCTAGTTCTAATAATAAGATTTTTTGTTGACTTTCTGTTAGTTTCATCTTTTTTCCCCCTTTTATCGTAAAGTTTTAGTTGGTTCTTTATTGTACTCTACTTCTGTTATCTTTCCTTCTACCATTTTACCATTTGGTAATTCCCAAGAAAAATTATCACCTAGATTTTTACCTATAATGGCTTTTCCTAAATAACTTTTGGTGGTAAAAAATTCACCCACTGGTTCAATTGTAATCAACTCTTCTACTAATGTTCCTTCTAAAACATCAATATCATCTTCATCAAACATTATTTTAGCACTAAAATGACTACCTATTTCAATGGTAGAATCACTCATTGGTGTAGTAATTACAGCTGTTGCTAATAAATTGTTTATTACACGAACTCTGTTAGTATACTCTTGAATTTTTTCTTTTTCTTCTGTTGTAATGCCGTTAGTTTCACCATCTCCATTTGTATGAATAACAATATTATCTTTTTGATCCACCAAAATGGCTCTTTTTTCTATAATGTCTTGTAATTCTTTATTTAATAAATCTATTTGTTGTGGTATTAAATTCATACTTCTTCCCCCTAATCAAATGTGGTTTTTATTATACTGCTTTTTAGAGTTTTTTTCAACTGTTTTATAAAAAAGTATTACTCTAAAGTAACACTTTTTAAGCCATAGTTTCCAAAATCATCTTTTTTAAAAGTAAATATTGTCATTGGTAGATTATTTTGTATTGATTGATACTCTTCATTTGTTATTTCATGATCACTATCATAAGGACCTAAAACCATATTGACTGTCGTATCTTCAAACATTACTTTGGAGTAATATCTGTCTCTTGGTCCCGTCGTATCCCCAGCGTTAGGGGCATATAAAATATTTGTTTTTACTTCGTAAGTTTTTTCATCTAACACTTTTCCATCAACGAAGAAAACAGTTGGCCGGAAAATTGTACTACCACCATGCCAATGAATATCTTGATAAGTGTAGTTTCGTTTGGCACTATTATAAATATATAATGCTTCATTATCTATTGGGCATTTGATGTCTTCATGATAGTAAGGGTGGTTTTTACCAAAATATTTTTCTAGTATTTTTTCTAAATCACTTTCCATAAAATCATTAGTTTTAGTATTAAGTTCCATCAATGCAAAATATAAAGCTTTTTGATTAGGTAGGGGTTGTGTTAATGGATAGTTATCAGCAAAATAAGTGGAATAAGCAGTTATTTGTGCTAATAGTGTTTCTTTTTCTTGATTTTTTATGACTCTAGCTTCAGGGGTTTTTTCCGACTCTTTTTTAGGCTTTTCGAGCTTTTCTTGCGATTTTGGTACTAGGACTTTCTCATAAACAATATAACTACTAGTTCCTAGTAAGGCAATTATTAAGATGATAATTACTACAATTAATCCTTTATTTTTGTTTTTTTCACTCATACTCTCTACTCCTTTTTTTTATTATACTTCTTTTATTTATTTTTTCACCAAAACAAATAAAAGAAACTATCTTTTAACAGTTTCTTTACATTATTTTCCTTTACCTTGCTGTAGGCTCATTTCATAAATTGCAGTTTGAAGTTCATAGTATCTTTTTTGCGATTCTTGTTGAAAAACTTTTAATTGTTTAGCCATATCTTCTAATTCTTGTTTTTTTAAAAAGTCTCGATATTTATTTTTTATTTCTTGACGAAATTTTTCAATTCTATTTAGGGCTTCGCGAAAACTTTCCCCGGTATCATCATCACTTGTTAGTAAGTCCATTAAAGTAATCACAAGCTTCTCATATTCTTTTTGAACTTTTTTAGCGACTAAGGGATGGGCTAGTTTATGATTTATAATCATAATATTTTTTATATTAGTCTTTTCAATCACAAAGACTTTTTTATTACTAGCCATAGGAAAAAAACTAAAATTTTCACTAAATTCTACTTTGGTTAGTTTTTTATTTTCCCTTTTTACTTGATACATGATACCACCTACTTTTCTAATAAATCGGGTCTTCTTTCGCTAGTTTTTTTTAGACTTTCTTGTCTTCGATATTCTTCTATTTTTTTATGGTCTCCAGATAATAAAACCTCTGGAACTTCAAGACCTCGAAAAACTCTTGGTTTCGTATAGGTTGGATAATCTAAAAGATTGTTGTTGAAGGAATCATTGATATGAGATCCTTCTTCTATTACACCTGGAAGAAGCCTTACTACTGAGTCCGTTATTACCATACTGGCTAGTTCTCCTCCTGTTAAAACGTAGTCTCCAATGCTTATTTCTAAGTCACAGATAGTACGAATTCTATCATCAAAGCCTTCATAGTGTCCACAAATTAAAATTATATGGTCTTCTTTCGCTAAATTATAAGCCGTTTGTTGTTTATAAGGAGCACCATCTGGTGTTAGCAAAATGACTTTGGTGTTCGAGGTTTTCAACGCTTCAACGCAGTCAAAAATTGGTTGGCAAGTTAAAACCATTCCATTGCCACCACCATAGGGAGTATCATCTACTTTATGATGAGAATCTGTTGAGTAAGTTCTAAAATCATGGATATTTATTTCAACTTTATTTTCCTCAATTGCTCGGCTAATAATTGATTCCTTAAAAATTGTTTCAAACATATTAGGAAACAATGTTAAAATATCAATTTTCATAGTACCACCTACATCTCTAGCATTTCATCGATTATAATTTTTTTATTGTCTACATCTATTTTTACTAGTGGAGAGTTTATTGGAACTAATATTTCTTTTTCAAACTCTACACGCATGATTTTGTTAGTTTGACTTGCAAAAAATATTTCTTTTATTATTCCTTTTTTTCCTGATGTTGTCAAGACTTGGTATTTTAGTAAGTCATCATCTAATACTTCCTCTTTATTTAAAGATAATTCATCTTTTGTTATATAAACGCTCTTTTTTAGTAAAAATAATACTTCATTTATATCATGATAATCATTTAAAGTTACCATATCAAATTGCTTATGAACGCGATAACTTTTTATTTCATAGTCTTTTTTATCAATTAGTAAGTGATTTCCTACCTTAAAAGCTTTCTTTTTGTATGGAAAACTACTTTTTATTTTTAATTCACCTTTGATTCCATGGGTTGATACAATTTTACCTAAATATATTTTTTCCATTATTTATCCAACTCATATAGTAGAATACTTGTTGCGACTGCAACATTTAAGCTTTCTACTCTTTCGTTCATTTTTATGTATAGTCTTTTATCACATTTATCAAAGGTAGTAGATCTAATTCCATTTCCTTCATTTCCAACAATTAAGGCGTATGACTCTCGATCTTTAGGACTTAAACTAGAAACATCTGTTCCATAGTCGACGCAGCTTCCATAGATAGGAATATTTTTATTTTTTAAAATATCAAGAACACCATCTAACTTTCTACTGATAATATTTAAATGAAATAACATTCCTTGAGTTGCGCGTACCACTTTAGGGTTATAAACATCTACTGTATTTTCCGATAAGATGATGGTATCAACATCGAAAGCTTTGGCGCTTCTAATAATCGTTCCTAAATTACCAGGATCTTGAACTTCGTCTAAAATAACAAATTTCTTACCTACTAAGTCTCTATCTGGTAAGCGTTTGCATAAAGCCATAATATTCTGAGGGGCATCTAAAGTAGAAATTTTATTAATAATTTCTCTTGTTACATAAACATAGGGACATGGAAGTGGAATCGCTTCATTTTCTTCCATAATTAACTCAATGATGATACCACTTTTAAAAGCTTCTAAAACTAGGTGCATTCCTTCAACTATGAATTCACCATATTCGTCACGATATTTCTTTTTCTGCAATTTTTTATATTTTTTTACTTTTTCATTATCTAAACTTGTAATTACCATTAAAACTCCTTCATTTCTTTTCTATATTTTTTATAATCTGGCATATTTTCTTCTACTAAATTCCAAAAATTACTGGAATGATTCGCATAAATTAAATGTGATAGTTCATGTACGATGACATAATCTAAATATTTAATATCTCTTTTCATTAGTTCCAAGTTTAAAGTAACGGTTTTGGTCTTAACGTTACACACTCCCCACCTAGTAGTCATCTTTCTAATTCTTAATGCTGGGTATGGAATTTTTCTTGAAAAACAATGATACATGTAATCTAGGCGTTCTTTAAAAAGCGTAGTTGCTTCTTTTTTATACCATTTATCTAGATCTAATTTTTTATTGATGAATACCTTCTTATCACCAAAGGAAATATCACAGTATTCTACGTATACAATATCATATTTTTTTCCTAAATAAAAGAAACCATCGTTATTTTCATTTTTAATAACTTGTGTACTAATCATTTTTTCAAGTTTACTAGTGTTATCCGTAATTAATTTACTTATTTGTTTATCACTTGTAAAAAAGTTAGTGGTAACTTGAATAGTCATATCTTTTTTTACTCTAATATAAGTATTTTTGTTGGTTTTTTTTCGTTCTATTTCAATAGGATAGATTGTATCATTTATTTTTAACTTCATGCTATCACCAAGAATATTGTACTATAAAATAAAAAGAAAAGAAAGTTTCCCCGTCTAGCTTTGGCATTTTTCTATTCTTTTTTCTTTTTATTATAATATTTTTTTGAACTATTTAGTATATTTTTCTTTATTCAGTTCATTCTAATTTTGAGGAGGAATCTTATGAATTTAAATATTAGAGAACATATTATTAATAACTTTAAGGGGGACGATTATGATACTTTAAGAAGAGCGATTGATGAATCTGTTGCTTCGCAGGATGAAGTTACTCTACCTGGTCTTGGCGTATTTTTAGAAATTATTTGGGAAAGTGCTGATCAAGAGTTAAAAAATCAGTTAGTAGATATTATTAAAACTAGAGTTGAAAAAGGGCTTTTAGAACAAAAAAAGGAAGATCAATAATCTTTCTTTTTTAATTCATTTCTTTAAAATAGATGGTTTTTTCAATGACCATTTTAATATCTTTATCGTTAAATGGTTTTTTTATCATGTCAACAATTTGATAAGTAAAGGCTCTATCAATCGTTTCTTTGGATGAGTCTCCAGAAATTATAGATACTGGTAACTGAGTAAATAATTTTTGACTTTTCATATAGTCTAACACAGCAAAACCATCTACTTCTGGCATATTTAAATCAAGTAAAATAGCTTTTAAATTATCGTTTGTTTGATTAGCCTTAATAATAGCTAGAGCTTCTTCTCCATCTTTTGCTACACCAACTTTATAGGTACCGCTAAAAATACGGCTAACAAAGTTTCTAACAATATTAGAATCATCTGCCACCAAAATAGTTGGTTCTTGATATACCTCACGTTGTTCTTCTAAAATAGGAGTAATACTTATTGATTTTGGTTCTTCATCACTAGGTTCTTCACCCAAATATTGTTTTACAACGTGAATCAAACGATTTGTTTCGTTTACTAAATCATCGTATGTATCATAAATATAATAAACGTCTCCTTCTTTACTTTTCATTTCTTGATTATAAGCAAGTTCAGCTAATTTAGTAAAACCAAAGTATTTAGCATCACTTTTTAATGAATGCGCATAAATTGCGTAGTTATTCATATCTTTATCATTTTTATATTCTTCTAATTTTGGCAATTTGGATGTTGCCCCTAAAATAAATTCTCCAATAGTTGAGTTATAGGTATCCATATCACCGAACAATTCTAAACTCTTTTCTACATCTACACCTTTTTCTTTTAAAAAATCTACACTTTTCATATTCCCATCCTTTTACTTACATATGTTAATTCGATTATAGCGCAATTTATTAGCTTCTGCAATCTTTTATTGGCTTACATTTTTTAATTGACAAGAAATTAGCGTTTATTATAAATAATAGGATATGGATTTTCTTTCATATAAATCATTTCTAAGTGTCCTAACTTATTTTCAGACGTTGTTTTTTTTGCTTCATATAAAATATTTTGTTCCCAATTATCAAAAATATATTCCCATTCTAGTTCAGTATGACAGGGTCCTTCGCAAAGAGCTATCATAAAGTCTAAATTATTTTTTCCAGCTAGATGAATAGCCGTTTCTGTTCCTTCGCAAGGCATAAAAGCAACTAGCATATCTTGCTTTAAATTTGTATTTTCTTTTAATATTTCTTTTTTTAGAGTTAAATTCGGGTAAGGAGAAGTTAATGATATTAATTTATCGTCATAGACAGTAATGGTTCCTTTCTTTTGAGCAAGAGCTATTTTTTTACCTAAGCAAGGAATTTTACCACCGCCTAATTCAACTATGTCACGGTTAATATCGAACTTTTCTTTTAATAGTTTTAAAAAAGTCATATAAATATTTTTATCCATTGGTAAAATGTTTAGTTCATCATAAATTTGCCTTAAGATATCAGGTACTAAAAAGGAGGTAAACCCCCAACTATAGTTTTTAATAATAAAATCTTTCTCTTCTTGGGTGTAGTCATTTTGATGTTCCATTAAAAAGTTAATTATTTTTTGTCTAACTCCTAAAAGTTCGCTAGTTTTCATAAAGATTCCTTCTTTGCCTTAATGCCCCTATTCTACTACATTCTATTTCTTATTGTAAAGAAAAAATTCTAGATTTCTAGAATTTTCTTTTTAGTATATTATATTATTTACGGTAATCGAAATAGAAGTCTAATATTCTTACTTGTTCTCCTTCTTGGATACCAAGTTCTTCTAATTTATCATCAATTCCCATTCTTCTTAGTTTTTTAGCAAATTTGTAAGCTGCTTCATCTGATGAAAATTTAGTCATCTTAAAGATTTTTTCGACTTCTTTACCACTAATTACCCAAGTACCATCATCGTCTTTAGAAATAGTGAATGGTTCTTCTTTCTTAAATTTGTATAAGACATGACTTTCAATTTGGCTATCATCATATAAAGGATTATTTGGTACTTCGTCTACTAAATCAGCTAGACGGTCTACTACTTTTTGTAAGCCTGTATTAGTTGCGGCACTTATTTCAAAGATTTCAACATCTTTTACCAATTTCTTCTTGAATTTCTCAAGCTCTTCTTTTGCATTTGGAAGATCCATTTTATTAGCAATAATAATTTGAGGCTTTTTGATTAGTTTTTCGTTAAATGCTTCTAATTCTTTATTAATTAAAATATAGTCTTCATAAGGATCTCTTAACTCACTAGCGCTCATATCAATTACATGCGCAATTACTTTGGTTCTTTCAATATGTCTTAAGAATTTATCACCTAGCCCTTCTCCTTCTGATGCCCCTTCTATTAGACCTGGTAAATCAGCCATCACAAAACTTCGACCATCACTTGCTTTTACAACTCCTAAATTAGGATTTAAGGTTGTAAAGTGGTAAGCTGCTATTTTGGGTTTAGATTTAGAAACCATAGATATGATGGTACTTTTACCAACACTTGGTAGACCAACAAGACCAACATCTGCTAACATTTTTACTTCTACTTTTAGGTTTTTTTGCTCTCCTTCTTCTCCATTTTCAGAATAATCGGGTGCAGTATTCGTTTGTGTTTTGAAAGCGGTGTTACCACGTCCACCACGTCCACCTTTCGCAATTACTTCTTCTTGATTTTTTTTAGATAAGTCAGCTAAAATCAAACCCGTATCTAAATCTGTTACAACAGTTCCTTGAGGAACTTTAATAACTATAGGCTCAGCACCTTTCCCATGCTGATTTTTACCGCGTCCATTTTCTCCTTTTTTACCTTTAATTAATTTTTGATATCTTAAATCTAGAAGAGTATGAAGTCCCTCATCTACTTTGAATATAATATCAGAACCATGACCACCATTTCCCCCATATGGTCCTCCCATGGAAACATATTTTTCACGACGGAAAGCTGTACAACCATCTCCACCATTACCGGCTTCTACTCTAATTTCTACCTCATCTACGAACATATACTCTCCTCCTTTTTCGGCTATATTATATCATTTAAAAAAACAAAAGAAAAGATATTCTTTTCTTTAACGAACTACAGTTGATAAGGCTGTAGTCATAGTTTGGCTTTCTTCTTTTTTAGCATTTACTAAATCAATCGCTGTTTCTTTTGTTAAGTTATTATTTTTTCTTAATTTATTTATGGCCTTTTTACTTAAAGTAATAGCGTTAGCTCCACGAATTGCAATATTATTTTTCGAGTGTTGCATAGTCTCTAAGACGTCTTGTGAATGACTAAGTTTTTTTTGATAATAGGCCCCTTTTATATCATATATTACTGACTTCAAATTATCCATCAGCTTATTTTCTGGATCTAACATTTTTTTCATCGCTTCCATATCATGAATGTTAGCCATTGCAAGATTTACTTTTGCTTGTTGTTTATTTAATAATTGGGCTCTTTTTTTTACACGATAATATTTAGGCATCATAATTACTTTTTGTCTTAAATCTATTCTAGCATTTTTCTTTTGGAGCTTTTTTATTATTTCTTGTTGGTGAGCAATTTGTTTATTTACTTTTCTTTCTGCCCTAGTGGTATGGAGACTTTTTTTCATAGTTTCTAAGTCTCTTATTTTTTGAACATGGCTTTCCTCTTTGGCGATTATTTCAGCAACTTTAGCATCCGTTTTATCTAGCTTACTTTCTTTACGTTCTGAAAGAGTAATTCTTTCTTCATAATTTTTTAATTCTTGATTTAATTCTTGTAACTGCAATTTCAAACCATCTATTTTTATAGTTAAGTTATCAGTTACTGCTCTTAATCCTTTATTTTGTTGCTCTAATTTCTTAATCTCAGTGGAAATATTTCTCATGCTCTTTTCTATCATTTCTTGATAGACTCGGTCGGAGTTATTCATCCGTATCACCTGCTAAAGCGATATCTTCTTCTAGAGCTTTTTGGACTATTTGCCATTCTTTTGGATCTGTAATTTCTAATAGATTATAACCATATTCCGTTTGAGCTAATATTGATACATAGGCTTGTTCATGATCTTGGTCTAGCTCTTCTCCTAGAGAATATAAAATATAATCTTTTCCTTCATAGCCAACTACATTAAAAATATCTAATACTTCTACTTCTAAAGTCTGATTATTTTCTGTTGTTACTTTAATTTTATTATCCATATTTGTACCTCTATTCTTACTTAGTGTATCATATCGATTTTATAAAATAAAGTTTTCTCAGTGTTTTTCATAGATTTTACAGACATATTTTGTTTGAAGATAGTCTAAAAGCCATAGTGCTGTTTCCTTATTGGTACTCTCTGGTCCCGTTTTAAAAAATTCTAAATAGTTTCCTTCTTTTTCAAATCTTGGATAATTTAAATCCTTTGTTTTTTCCATTTCTGGACTCCACATATAGTTTGTATTTTCTAAAGAATTGTAGGTATTTAACATACAAAATACATAGTTTTGATAAAACTTTTCCTGTTCGTTTGGTGCTATATAACTATCTAGTCTATCAAATAAGACACTTAAATCCATCACTACATCTTTGGTATCTCCTTGTTCATATAATTTTTGGCAACTATATTCTAATAAACCATCAGTTAAAGCATTTATGGCTTCCTTTTTTCTTTCTTTTGTATATGAAATTAATGGATTATTTACGATTCCTTTTTCTTTTAAGAATTCACCTACTCTTATATAAATATCATTAGAATACAAATTTATTCACCTCTTTTATTTTACAAAAAAAGAACCTTACGGCTCTTATTCTCCTACTGGATAAACTGAAGCTTGTTTTTTGTCTCTTCCTAAGCGTTCAAATTTAACGATTCCGTCAACTGTTGAATATAAACTATCATCATTTCCACGACGTACATTAGTTCCTGGGAATACTTTAGTTCCACGTTGACGATATATAATAGAACCTGCTGTTATAAATTCACCATCAGCAGCTTTTGCTCCAAGTCTACGTCCTGCAGAATCACGACCATTAGATGTTGAACCTTGCCCTTTATGGTGAGCAAATAATTGGATATCTAATTTTAAAAACTCCATAATTCTCCTCCTTACTTTACTTCAATATTAGCTGGATAATTTTGTTCCAACTCTTTTAAAAGACTAACCATATTGTTCACTAGTAATTGGGTTGTACTATCTTCATTTTTGATGTCGATAGTCATTCCTTTTTTACTAACCATATAACTTAGACTACCTTTATCTAGTGCTAAAATACCATTCACTGTTGTAGTAACAATACTACTAGCAGCACTACAAACAATATCTTTTCCATAATCATCATACATTGCATGACCCAATATAGAAATTTTTTTGTATTTAGCATGTTTTTTTTCTACTTTTACTTGAATCATTAATTAACCATTAATTTTTGTAATTTCAATTTTTGTATAAGGTTGTCTATGTCCTTGTTTCTTACGGTTAGATCTGTCTTTTGATTTATATTTGAAGACAGTAATTTTTCTTTGCTTACCGTTTTTGATTACTTTACCTTCTACGGTAACATTAGTAAGATAAGGACTTCCTATTTTACTATCAAGCATTAATACTTGGTCGAATTTAACAACATCACCAGCATTAGCATTTAATTTTTCTACAAAAATTTCTGAACCTTCTGTTACGTAATATTGTTTTCCTCCAACTTTAATTACAGCGTTCATTCATATACCTCCTTTTTTTTAAACTTAAGACTCGCTCTTAAGGTACAAGAATCTTGTTTTTACCTTTTCAATGCGGTTTGAGCATGAGGCGTCAAACAGTTAAAGTATAACATAGCTATTGTTTTATGTCAACTTTTGTGGTAGTTGTTTTTTTGGTTTTGTAGGTTTTCTCTTGCAAATTCTAAAACTTCATCTATGGACCCAGTAACATTTTTATATGGTAGAGCATCTAATATCGTCTCACCATACTCCGTCATTCTGGAATCTAATATAGAAATGATACCTCTGTCGTTTCTACTTCTAATTAGACGACCTGTACCTTGTTTTAATTTTAAAAGCATTTCTGGCATATAAACTTCTTGGAAGCCATCACTATAGTATGATGCTTTTTCTTGCATAATAGGATCTACTATTGGAAATGGCAATTTTGTTATAATCACTTGTTCTAAAGATGGACCTTTTATATCTATTCCTTCCCAGAAAGCACCCGTTGCTAGTAGGCAAGATGTTTCATCATTTTTAAATTGTTCTTTGATAAGATCAGCACTTTTTCCATCTTCTTGAAGAATAATATTAAAGTCATGATCTTTTTCCGTAAGTTTTTGATAAACTTTTTCCATATCACTTTTTGAAGTAAATAAGATTAGGCTTCTCCCCTTTGTTACTTCTAATAACTCATCTACTTTCTTAGATAATGATTCTATATATAAGTTGTGATCTTGTTGCTTTGGTGATAAAACATCATTTGCACAATATAATATTGTATTATGGTCATAATCGTATGGTGATGATTGTGGAAATTCTTGAACAATTGGTAAACCTACAATTTCATCTAGACCTAAACCTTTTTTAAAATAACCATAATCATTAATATTAGGTGTTAGGGTAGCTGAGGTAAAGACTTTGGCATAACTAGGATTACTTAACAATCTTGATGCAATTTTATTAATGTTTTTAGGCACATATTGAATTTCAACGTGTTCTTTCGTATTGGGTTGAAAAGCAGCCCAATAAATATTTTGTTGACGATCAGAAACAATATCCGTCAAGATTTTTTTTACTTCTTTTAATTCATTAATTCTATATACCACATTTACGTTCTTACCTATATTTAATTCTGCATCAATAATTAAATCATTCATTTCTATAATTAACTTGTTGATTTGTTCTTTTGCTTTTTTAGTACATTTGAAACCACTGGTCTCACTATCTAAATGTTCTATGTCATTGGGATTATTTGATTTATATTCTTTTTTAGCATTATTACTAATAGTACGAAAGACTTGATTTAATGTGGTTAAAATTGGTAGGCTAGATTCAATTTCTTCCGTAGTTTCTAAATAGATAGCATAAATTAAAGCTTCAATACCTGTTTTAGTTAAACTATTTTTGTAAGAATTTCTAATTTTTTCTTCTAATTGGTGGGCTTCATCTATTACTAAGACTGATGGAATATTTAACATTTTACCAGATTTTTCTCTTTTTAAAGCTTCCGCTAATAGGTCATGATTACAAATTATAGCACGACTTGTAGGCCAAGTTTTTCTTTTTAGTTTATACTGACAATTTTTTTGGTACAAACAGTCATTACATTTTACTCTATCAACATTTAGTCTTTTCCAGACTACAGTTGGGATTTCTTGATACTCCCCACGTTCTGTTTTCCCTTCTTTAATCTTATCTCTTAAATCTGGGTATCTACTAGCATTATCTTGATAAGCTAAAAACTGTTCTGCCCTTTTTTGACAAATATAGTTGTTTTTTCCTTTCGCAATTTCTACATCTATTGGAATTTCTAATAGATTAGATAATGTTTTTATTTCTTCTTGAAGTTGATCTTGTAAAGCAATGGAAGAAGTTGAGATTATAAATCCTTTGAATCTTTCTTTATCTTTACAAGATACAATTAATGGTACTAAATATCCCCAAGATTTACCACTACCTACTCCAGCTTCAATTAACGATATTTCGCGATTTTTTATGGCATCCATAATATCTAAAGCCATAGTATGTTGCCCTTCTCGATATTCTAATTTCTTACTGCCACGTAAATTTTCAAAGAAACTGTCCACTTGATTATATAAATTAATATCAAAAGACTCTTCTTTCCATATATTCATAGCCATTCCCCCTCTTCATATTGTTGGCTAATTATATCACATTTTGACTCATTTTTCAAGTTTTTACTTTTTGAAAGTTAAATAGCTCTTAACTTTTTGATATTCAGTTGGTGCTAATTTTCTATCAATAAATAAAGAATCATTTTTTTCCATACTTCTTTTTAATTTATTTTTAGAAAAAATAATACCATTAAAAATATAAGTTCTTGGGGTTTCTTTTAAATTTGGTAAATTGGGTGAAGAAGATTTTAAGACTTCTATTTTTGCTTCTTGTTCTGCTATATAACGAGGTATTTTATTATCAGGAACAAAAAAATGTTCATCTTTTAAAACTCTTTCTAAATCTTCTTTCGTTTCTACTTTGATGTCTAAATCTTTTAGAAGCTTTAAACGTTCAAATTTTACTATTTCATAGTTTAAAATTCCCAAGTTTTGAACTATGAAATTTTCAAGTCCTAGTTCTAAAGCTAAGTCAATTTTATCTCTTAGATTGTTACTGGCCAAAAATTTCTTATCTTCAGATGTTTTTAAAGCTGATAATAAGTCGTATTCTTTTAGTACTTCTAGGTTTAAATCTAGCCTTTCGGATTCTATTAACATCATATCTTTTCCGCCTTTATAAATTTCTGAACGGATAGTTTTTTCTATTAATATCTTTTCATTTTTTGCTACCTTATCATAAACATTTTCTTCTGGATCTAGCAAATAAATATTATTAGCAAACATTTCTTTAGTTAATAAATTTTTAGTAATTAAGCTACGTAATTTTTCTGTGTAGGCTTTAGTGCTAGTTTTTAAAACATAGGCAAGATCATCACCATCTCTGATACCTAGTTTAGTTAAAGTTTTTATCATCCATTCTAAGTCGTTATAACTATATTTTTTAGTTAATTCTTCCATAGTTATTTTTGATGCTAAGTGATATTCTTGACATAAGCTTTGATAATTTAAAATAGAGTTTTCTTTATAATGTTTATATTTTTCTTCTAGAGCTTGATAGTATGGTCGATTGTGTTGATAGATATATTTTAAAATTTCTACTCTTATATCTTTATTAGAAATTCCTACTAAAAAATTAGCAAAGTTTACTATTGGTCCTTTAGATAAAGACTTTATTTTAGCAATTATTTTATCATAGTCACTGATTTCTTTTCTTATATGATTTTTTTCTTTTGCTGATTTTTTTTGAAGCTTTTGGTAGTATTTGCTGATTTTTTGACAGTATGGTGTAATGATATTGATATGATATTCTTGCTCTAGGATACCTCTAATGGCTAAGTCTTTATTTTTAGGGATTACTTCTGGCATGCGAAGGTCATATTCTTTTTCTAAGATATATTGTCTTTCAGATATTTCTTTAAAAGCTAAAATTATTGATAAACCATATTCCCATACTTCAGGGTATTTTACAAATTCTTTAATAAAATCTACTAATTTGCCACCTTCTTGCATTACCATTGTTTTTAGTGTATCAAAAGTAGAATCTGTATAGTTATAGCCTTCTAATATTTTATATAACATATGCTGTTTTCTAATTTGATTATCATCTTCTAAAACAGGTTTTATGGCTGGATAAACATAGGGTTCGGCGAAGTCCATAATAATATTTATAGCAGTTTGAGCAGTATCTAAGTCATTTTCAACTATAAATTTACTTAAAGGAGTAGTAATTTCTTCTAATTCTTCTAAAGAATAATTGGAGACTTGACTTCTGATATAAGCCATTAAAAATTTTTTAAAGTTTACTTTTTCGTAAGTTAGAGGATTAGCAAAATCTTTATCTTTTAAAAATTCTTGATACCAGTTTTCTTCTGGAGATTTCAGGGCTAATTGTTCTTTTAAAGACTCTTGCATTTGTTGTAATTTTTTAATTAATTCTTCTTGCATTTTTGTTGTCCCCCGTTTTTCTTTTTCATATTTTCAGTTAATAAATCCCATAATTCTTGTTCTCTTTCTGCTTGGTATTTTAAGAAGTTTTCATCATTTAGACTAGCTATTAGTATTGGTTTAATATTACAATAATCTGAAACTCTTTGTTCTAGTTGATTTCTATATCCTTTATTATTTTGAGTCTTTTTTATAAAAGCGGTTATGATAGCATAAGTTGTTGTATCTATACGATCAAAGATAACTCTAATGGCGGTATCTTTTACTTCACTAAATCCCCCAACAGTTGCGTTTAATTTAGGTATTCTTTTGACATTTTTAAATGAAGAATCTTTGATTGAACAAAATAATCCATAGAAACCAGCATAATATTCTCTAGGGATATTTTTCAAGTCTTCGATTGCTCTAATATTGCCACCTGATGTAGGAACAAAAATCAGTTTATTTTCTACTTGGTTTTCTTTAGATTCTTTTGTATTTGGTTTCAGTAAGTTATTTATACAATTTAATTTTTTTTCTTCTTGTAGTAGTTCTTTTTTAAAGTAGTCTAAATCTTCGACAGTTAATCCTTTGATTTCCTCTTCTAATATTTCTTTTATTTCACGAATATTTTTAATATATTCCAGTTTTAATCTAAGAAGTAAATTTCTGTAATTATGATTATTTTTAGATGGTAGTAAAGAATTTATTTCGACCTCTGAAGTGGACGGTTCTATATTTTTTAAATTCGATAAGTAATAGTCCACGGCATCTTCAAAACTATTTACTTCATGTGGCTTCTCTTTTTCAAGAATCATTGGTTTAGTTTCTTCTTGGTCTAAAACTTTAGGCAAGGATAATTCCGCATTTTTTAATTTGTTAATTTCTTGCTCTAACATGCTATAGGTCATTTTGTTTTTGATTAATATTTCTAGTAATTCTTCTTCTGTTAAATCTGTAGATATTTCTTTAAAGTATAACATAATTTTTACTCCCTTTTTCTAGTTTGGTTATTATACCATAAGTCTTCCTTTTTTTCAATTTTTATTGTTTTTATTTTTTATAGTTGTGTTACACTATTAATAAGATAAGGAGATGAAATTTTGAAGTATAAACGTGTTTTATTAAAATTCAGTGGTGAAGCTTTGGCTGGAGATAAAGGAAAAGGAATTGATTTCGATGAAGTAATTAATTTTGCTAAGGAAATAAAAGAATGTGCTGATATGGGCGTTGAAATTGCTATTGTTGTTGGTGGAGGAAACTTTTGGCGTGGTAAATTAAATAATTATATGGACCGAGCTACGAGTGATTATATTGGGATGCTAGCAACTACCATGAACGCATTAACTTTAGGAGATGCTTTTAAACAGATAGGACAAGAAGTACGGGTGCAAACTGGAATCGAGATGCGTCAAGTAGCAGAGTTTTATATTAAAGACCGAGCTATTAGGCATTTGGAAAGGGGACGAATTACAATTTTTGGTTGTGGTACGGGTAGCCCATTTTTCTCAACTGATACAGCAGCAGCTTTAAGAGCTGCCGAAATTAAGGCAGAAGCTTTGATTAAAGCTACTAATGTTGATGGTATTTATGATAGAGATCCTAAACAGGATAAAGATGCTTTATTCTTACCAAAAGTTAGTTATTTAGATGTTTTAAATAAAAACTTGAAAGTGATGGATTCTACTGCTATTAGTTTATGTATGGAGGAAAAAATACCTATTTTAGTTTTTAATATACATAAGCCTGGAAACTTAAGAAAACTTTTACTTGGTGAAAAGATTGGTTCTGTTGTAGAATAGATAGTAAATTAAAAGCTGGTGATTTTATGTTTAATCTTGATGATTATTATTTAGGATTAATTTTTGTTGGGCCTCAGTACTTTAATAATCCAGAAAGAAAAAGAGTTATTTGGGATGTATCATTTGATCCTTTTGAGGAAGTATCGCAGAATGAAGCAATGATTTTTGGAAAAGTTGTGTTATTGAAGAAAAAAGATGGTATTTATTACGATGAATATTACTCTAGATATCCAAATGAGTTGGCGTATCAACTGGGAGAAGACAATAAGCTTGGAATAAAATTAGTGCATGTCAAGCCCTTTGCAGAGTGCTATCACGAGGAAGTAAATACTTATGTGGAAGAAGATGTCTTTCATGATTATAATATGACTTTAGAAATGTTTGAACACTCATACTATGTTATCCATTCTAAATTAAAAAAGTCTGATGCAATTGTTATTAATTGTGAAGATCCAATGGAAATCGTTAGACATGAATATTTCAAAGATTTACTAGGTCCAGAAATGTATGATGAAGTATTTAATAATAAGACTTTAGAAAAAGTATCTAAATAAAAAAAGAGTAACACTACTCTTTTTCTTTTGTTATTAGACGAAATTTTTCGGTTATGATTGAATATAAATAGCAGTCTACTGTTTTTTTAGTTTTCTTTTCTAAAAAGGTTCTGTAACCATTTAATTGCTTATCATAGTTTTCATCGTCAATATTTTTTAATTTATAATCAATAATAATAATTTTCTCTTCTTTTTCGATAATTAAGTCAATAATACCATGGGTGTTTTTTTCTAAGTCAACAAATTCATATTCCTTATAAAAATTAGCCTTTAAATTGTTTTTTATAATATCAGATTTTAGAAAAGCTACTATTTTAGATTTTACCTTTTCAGAAAAGTTATCTAAGTTAGGATTTTTAAAATCTACTTCTTCTAGGGCTTCGTGAACTTTGATACCAAAAGCCATTTTTTCTTGTTCTTCTTTAGTTGAAATATGTAAGATATCTTTTGAGTATCTACTACTTTCTTTTTCTTTAAATAAAATATCTAACTCCTCTACTTTTAAAGAATCCGTTTTTAATTTTAAATTGTCTTTTGTATTTTGTTTTTGTGATAATAGATAATCTTTTGTTGGTGATACCTTAACCTTCTTATTATATGGTAATAGGCTATTATAAACACTTTTGATGATAGATGAGAAAGAATTGTATTTTTCTCTTATGGCTAGAGGAACAAATTCTATTTCACTTCCTTCTTCTTGTTGTTCTGTTACAATAATCATTTTTTCTTTGGCTCTAGTTACCGCTACATATAGTAATCTTATACGTTCTGATATTTCTTCTTTTTTAGTCTTTTCCTTGACTAAGGTCTTTAAGATAGTATCTTTATAAAAATCAGTTACTGTTGGTAAAATCAAGCCATAATGATTATCAAAAATAATTTTTTCTTTTAATTCGCTCATATTAAATTTTGAAGAAAAACCAGCAAAATAACAGATTGGAAACTCTAATCCTTTTGATTTATGAATAGTCATGATTTTAGCACTATTACTACTGTTGCTATTAATATTAAATTTTAAATCCTGACCACTATCGAATATAGCATCTAGATGGTTAACAATATCCTCTAAAGTATAACCATTTTGCTCTAGACTTGCTATTAAATTATAAATATATTCTAACCGAACTTGGAAAGCGGTTATATTACCAATTGTTAATAGTTTTTTTTCATACTCTACTTTGTCTATCACTAATAAAAAGAATTCACTAGCAGCAGTTTCTGATAGTTTTTGGCTTAATTCTTCTAGTTGTTGATATAGTTTAGTAGCTTTTATTTTATCATTTACTATAGCATCATAAATTTCTTCATCTGATAAAGAAAATAAGAAACTTCTAGCTACTGATACGAAGCTATATTTTAAACTATCAAAATCATCTTTTTTAGTAATACGAATAATTAAATTTAAAAGATTTTTAATAACTAAGATATCATTATCTTTACTTAGAGATTCTTCTTTTAAAATTGATAGTGGAATACCTTCATATTCAAAAATCTTTTTATATAGTTCAAAGTTTTTACTTTTATCTAATAAAATGACAATATCTTTATATTCTAAAGTTCTTAAAATACTTGTGTCTTTATCAAATATTAGATAATTACTATGCATTTTTTCTTTTATATCAGAAGCAATAATAAAAGCTTCCAGTTCATCTTTAGTAACATTTTTTAAATTATCTTTCTCATAAGTGATTAAGTCTAGGTGATGGTTTTCTTTATTTTTACCAGCTTCTTCATAGGCCATATTACCAAAAACCATTTGATGACTAGTTTTATAATCGGCTCCACCAATATCATCATCCATAAATTGATTAAATAATAAATTAATGTCTTCTAACACTTCTCTTCTAGATCGAAAGTTTTTTACTAAGTCTATTTTTATGCCGGCTTCTTTTTCACTATAAGTATCATATTTTTGCTTAAAAAGATAAGGATTGGCATTACGAAAACGATAGATTGATTGCTTAATATCCCCTACCATATAAACATTATTTTTAGAAATTAAAGAAATGAATTTTTCTTGAGTATCTGATGTATCTTGATATTCATCAACCATGATTTCATGAAAACTATCAGTTAGTTCTTCTCGTATATCTTGATTTTCAGCAACTATTTTTATTGCTAATCTAGAAATATCAGTAAAGTTATAAATTTCGTTTTCTTTTTTATAAATAGATAATCTTTGATCTAGTTCTTTTAAAATAGAAATTATTTCTTGTTGATTAGAAACTGTTTTTTCTAATTCTTTACGCATATCAGTTACTGTTTCGTAAATCATTTTGTCTTTTAAGTTGCTTAAAACATCAGTTAATTCTTTCTTTAGATTTTTTCCTTCTTCCGGACTATTTTTAGGAAGAGCTGGAAATCGTTCTATTTTATCTAAGGCTTTCTTTTTCTCCTCATAGGTTTCTTTTTCTAATAAATCATGTAACGTATCTTCTACTTTAGTTATATAAGTCCCATCAAAATAGGAAGACATATCATAAACTAATTCTTTGATTTTTTTTAAGTCTTCTAAAATATTAGATTGATATTCTTCTATCACATTATCCCAAGAAGTTGTATAGTTTCTGATATAGTTAGTTAAAAAATCTTCTTTATCATATTTTAGTTCTATTTTTTGATAGATTCCTAATAGTTCTTTTTTTAAATCTTTGTCATCCTTGTAACAAAAGTCATGAATTAGCTTCGTAAACCGTTTATCTTGTAGTAGATATTTCTCATCTAAAATTTGTTCTAATAGTTTGTTTTTTTCGATATTTATAACAACATCATCCGTGATTTGAATGTTATTGGTGCAGTTGATTACCGTATGATATTTTTTTACGATAGATAAGGCAAAAGAGTCGAAAGTAGTGATATAAGCACCATCAATCAAATTCATTTCTTCCTCTAGACCTTCCGTTTTTCTAATTGCTTTTCTAATACGTTCTTTCATTTCAGCAGCCGCAGCATTCGTGAATGTTAAAACTAATAATTCATTGATATGAACTCCACTTTTTAGTTTTCTAATTACTCTTTCAGTTAAAACTGCGGTCTTACCGCTACCTGCTCCAGCTGATACAATAATATTTTTTCCTTCTTCTTCAATTGCTTGCAACTGCTCTTTAGTCCAACTTGGCACTTACCTCACCTCGCTTTCTAAAAATGATAAATCTTCTACTTTATCTAGATAGACGATATCTTTTTGTTCTTTGTAGCAAATATCTTTAAATTCGCAAAACTCACAAGACATATTTTTGCCATCATATACTTTAGGATTGATTTTAAAGTCTCCATCTAAGATATCATGCATATTTTTTTTGATATAATTTTCAGTATATTTCGTAATTTGATATACTTCTTCATCACTTAAAACTTTAGTATAATGACCAAAACCTTTTTCAGTATATTTCATGCTCTTTATTACTTCACTATTTTCATAAGTAGTATCAAAGCGTTCTAAAATGTTAATATTATCAGTTGAATATCCTTGAAGCTTTAAACGATCTTTTTTTATGACATCAATATCTTTTTTCTCAAAAGACGGATAGTTAAATAAAATATTTTGATAATATATTCCTGTAAAAATTGGGTTTTCAAATACTTTAGAAGTTTCTATTAAATATAGATAAACAGGTAATTGTAGTGATAAACCATATTTCATTTTTTCAATCTTAGTGTCCACCATTCCACTTTTATAATCAACAATCGCGAAATATGTATCTTCTATTTTTTTATAATACATAATCTTATCAATCGTTCCAGTAAAAATTACTTCTATTTCTTTATTTAGTGGAATTTCAATTTTTTGTTCATGCAGTTCATCTTGATATCCTAATATTAAATCCTGCTTTTTTTCTTGTTCTAACAAGTCTAGTAATTCTTTTTTTAGTCTGACTAATAACACTTTTTCCTTTAGAGATAAATCTCTTTTTTCTAAATAACTTTGATATTTTTCTTCAAAGTCAAAGTTAGGATATTTATAAAGTTGCAGAATCTTGTGATATAGAGATCCGATAAAGGCAGCAAAAGTATCTTTATAAGTATTTAGTTTCAAAACATAGTTTAGGTAATATTTAAACTTGCATTCATTATAGGTATTTATACTGGTATATGATAGCTTTAAAGGGTATGGCAAATGCTCCAAATACGTATTTTTATTAATTCCGTTAAAGGTATTTTGATAGGTTTGATAAGGTATTTGATAGTGAGTATATAGCTCTTTTAACATCATGGATTCTTCTTGATAACGATTATAAGTATCTAATTTACTGCCTAGACGTAGTTCATTATAAAGATTACTTTTAGAAAATGGATCTTTTTTTGGAGTTAATACTTCCATTTTATATTCTTCGATTAAACTAGATGGATACATGCTTTGAAATGGGGTTGATAGTTTATAGGATAAGTACAAATTATCAATAGATAATAAGCAGTTCATTAAAGCAATCTTAGCTTGGTTGTTCTTGTTAGCGGTTTGATACAGATCTACTTCTTCTTTATCTTTATCAGATATATAATCAATATCTTTTTCTAACTTAGGTAAGTTATCTTGGTTAAACCCTAAAACAAAAACATAATCATCAGCAGTAAATGTTTCTTTTTCGAGATTTTTAACAGAAATAGCATCTTGATAAGATACTGAATCAATGCTTGTATTTTTTAATTTAGAAAGTAACAGCGTACGAAATTCAGGACTATCTTCTTCGATAGTTTTTAGCGAATTAATGACAGATACTAATTTTCTAGTTATTTTATCATTTTTAGTAATATCAAGTTTGCTAGTTTCCAAATATTTTTTGACTGTTTCCGTACCAAGGATAGAATAGTTCATCGGCAAATTAATTGGTATCTTGTAATAAGAAAATAGTCGTTTAATAGTATAAAGATAGTCTTTAGTAACATTAGTTAAATAAATATGATTGATATCCACTTTTCTTTTTAATAAGTCTAAAATTTCTAAGGCTACTCCATTAACTTCATCTTCCATCGTTTGATATTCCACTACTTTGATTGGATGATAAGAAATGTCATTTGTGGTAGTGACTGATAAAGCCTTTTCTTCATATAAGTCTAATTTTGGATAATTTAAGACTATTTTTTTCTTATTGGCTAAATATTTTTTAATATTAGGATGATACTCAAACAAGTTTTCTTTTTCTAATTCTTCTTTTAGATTCGCCAAAAAATTTAGTTTAGGATTTTGATATTTTTTAGTATCATCTATTACATATAAATATTTTAAATAAATTTTACAAACATCCACGTTATAGTGATATTTTTTCATTAGATATAAAATAGCTTCATCTGTATAAGTGAAAAAATAATTTTTCAAATATTCTTCTTTGGTCATAAATTTTAGATTTAAGAGTTTTTGATCTGGTTCTAGGGTTGCTAAAATACGTAGCTTTTCCTCGTTAGGACAAATTATTAGCATATTATCTTCTAGTTTCAACATTTTTTTCACGTCCTTTATTGTTTATTATTTCTAAAAAGTAACCTAAGGTAATACTTGTTAAAATAGCCTCAAAGATTTGAATAGAATAAGCATATCTTGGCATTACTTCAATTAATAAATATACACCAAAATAAATGATGATAATTAGAGTTATTAAAACTTGAACTTTTTTATATTTTTTCTTTAAAAGTGGGATTAGACTAAGAAGAGCCATGGTAAAGAAAAAATAGATAAATAGTTGATTTAGATAAGTGAGTAGTTTAGTTGATGGTTGCACTTTATAACCGATTGACCAGGATAAATCTGAGTTTAGCCCTACTATTTTTATCTTTTTTAAGAATAAAAGTGGATAATTTTTATAGTCTTCTTTTATTCTTTTCGTTAACTCTTTCTTCGTCTTTTGTTCATCATAGGCATAAACTTCAGCATCTTTAGCACTATACATTCCATTAGTTGTTATGTTTAATCCAGTTAAAAATTTCCAAGCAGTGTTTTTGTTTTCTAAGCCAGAGGGACTAATATTTGTCTTTTCTAAGGTATAAGAAGTTAGCTTCATAACACTACTATATGTAATAATTAAAATAAGTACAGAAAGACTTATTTTTTTGATATCCTTTTTTTCTAACATTGAAAAAAGAGAATAAACTAAAATAGCTGTCATAATAACAATTGTTTCACTACGTAAGATATTACTAAAAGCTAATAAAATGCCTATTGGGAAAGCAATAAAAATTTTTTTTGGAATATAAGTTATCCAAAGATTTATCGCGATTAATATTAATAGCATTGGTAATAGTTGATTGGTTAAGACGGTATTTAGTAGAAGCGGAAATAAAAAGATTGAATAGATCATACTGATTGTTTTCGCTGCTTTTTCATTAGATAGTTTTTTACTAATTATATAAATCATCACGACCGTTAATGATGTGGTTAAAGCATTTATTATTTTTAAAAATAATACATTATTTATCATAGAAAGTAAAAGTGCCTGATAGATTACGTGTCCCATTTGGTATCCCCAAGTTATAAAATATGGCATACTTTTATAGTTAGATGTATTATTTATTAATTCAAGTGAGGCATCTAGCATCGTTTTAAAATCTGATATTACAGGAGTATTAATTGTTATCACGACAAGCAATCTCAGTATAAAAGAAAATAAAAACAAGAATATTATAAATTTATGTTTTTTAACCCAGTCTATGATTTGTTGCATGTTTATCACCATCTTTATTATAGCAAGTTTTTGATAAAGAAAAAAGAAGCTTGTTTAAGCTTCTTTTACTTCAATAACTTTTTTTCCTTTGTAGTTTCCACATTTTGGACAAACTCTATGAGCTTTGATCATTTCACCACAGCTTGGACATTTTACCATACCAGGAATTTCCATAGCATTGTGACTTCTTCTCATTCTTTTTCTTGTCTTTGAAACTTTACGAAAAGGAACCGCAAACATTTGAATGTCTAGTTTCATCATATTATCACTCCTCTTTCATCTTTTCTAATAACTCACTAAATGGATTGTTATTGGTTGTTAGTTCATTTTCACTCACTAATTTCCATCCGTCCCCGCGAAATTTAGAAAAGTCTTTTACTTTTGTAAACTGTAGAGGGACCTCTAGTACAATATTTTCCCATAAAAACGAAAATATATCAAGTGTATTTTCATTTTTTTTGCAATTTTCTTCCAAAATTTCGTCATATTCGATAGAAAATGGGTAATCTACTGGTTCTAGAGAAATAGAATCTTCCAATTCCATTTTTCCTTCTATTTTACAATTTATCCAATCTACTTCTTCCTCAAGGTCATCTTCTGAAGGAGCCAAGTAAACATAACCTTCTACTTTAATATTTTCTACCTTTTTTACTCCTGTAGTACCAAAGTATTCAGTTGGTAATGTGTACGTGTTAGTAATATCAATTTTGTCTTTGGTATTAGCATGTAATGGAGTTAAATCAATATTCATTTTCTCACCTCTTTATTTGGCCATAGCAACTTCTTCTCCAGCTTCTAAAATTTGGATTTTGGCATGGTAATGTCTAATACTTCCCGCTTGTAGAGTACTTTTTATAGTCCAAACTCGTATCGTATAATCTTTTTCTTCTAAAGCTTTGATTTTAGTTTGTTCCAAAATACCATCTTGTAATTCACTTAAAGTATAAATTTGATTTTTTTTACCTTCTTTGATCGATACCCTGATAATATCCTTAGGCATTTGATATTCACTACAATTATCTTCAAAAACTGTTTCTAAATCATCAACTAATTTAACCGTATAATTTACTGGCATTGTCATATTATTTTTTATTGTAAATGTATATGATTGTGATGATAACCCTACCGCATCTGTTACTGGTGTTACTTTCGTTAAACTTACTTTATCTCCTGCTTCTTCATGAAATGTAATATCTAATGATTCTGAGCTGTAATCGATATTACGTTCATTTTGAAATTTATAGTATATATAGTGAGTAGCACATATTGCAATTGCAAAAATAAAGCAAATGATTATGGCACTTTTTATTTTTTGTTTTTTATATCTATAATACATATTGCACCTCTTCTAATATGATAATATTTATCTTATGTTTCGTCAACTAGATTTTATATTTAAGTCTATTTCACTTAGAAAATTATTAGCAACTTCTTCTGGGTTTTCACCTAAGGCATCAACTTTATAATTTAATTCGCGCATTACGTCATCAGTTAAATATTTACCTAGAGTATTTAAGATATCTTCTAGCTCTGGATATTTTTCTAGAGTTTTTTCTCTTACTAATGGAATCGCATTGTATGGTGGGAAGAAATTTTTATCATCTTGTAGGATAGTCAAATCAAATTTTTTTAATAAGCCATCAGTTGTAAAAGCATCTATTACTTGGGCATCATTATTCATTAAAGCAGTATATCTTGGACTACCATCTATTCCGACTACATCTTTAAATTTAATATTATATTTTGCTTCTAAACCTGGTAGACAGTCTTGTCTATTAATAAATTCTAGTGTTGGAGCTATTTTTAAATTGTTTGATACTCTTGCTAAATCACTGATTGTTTTTAGATTGTATTGACTGGCTGTTTTTCTAGTTACGGCTAGAGCATAAGTATTATTAAATCCCATTTGATCTAAAACGGCAATATTATACTTATCAGCCATTTCTTTTTTGATAGTATTATAAACTTTCTTAGTATCGTTTATTGGTGGGTGCTTTAAAATATCAGTATAATCAGTTCCAGCATAATCAATATATAAATCAATGTTATTACTTGTTAGTGCGGAAAATACTACTTGAGCACCTCCTAAGTTACATTGTTTTTCTACAGCAATATCAGTATTACTTTCAATAGCTTTCGCAGTCATATGACAAAGAATTTCTTGTTCTGTAAAATCTTTACTGCCAACTACTATACTATCTTCAGCTTTTTTAGACCAATCAATTCCACTGATGAATAAGATGGCTAATAAAACTAAAGTGGAAATAACAATGATTTTATTTTTACGACGATATTTTTTCAATTGTTCTTTAGAACTCGTTTCTTTTTGTAGGCTAGTTGGTGTTACTAATTTTTCGATAGCACCAAAGAAATAATCCACTAACAAGGCTAGAATACAAGCAGGGATTGCTCCAGCTAGAATTTGATAATTATTGACTGTACGAATTCCTGAGAATATTAAATAACCAAGTCCTCCTCCTCCGATAAAGGCTGCCATAGTCATGAGACCGACTGCACTCACAGAAGAAATTCTAACTCCAGCCATAATTACTGGTAGAGCTTGTGGTATTTGAATTTTTGTTAATACTTGCCACTTAGTTAAACCAATTCCCTCAGCGGCTTCGATTGTTGATTTGGGAATATTTACTATTCCAGTATAAGTATTTTTAATAATTGGGAGTAAAGAATATAAGACGACAACTACAATTGCTGGTGCTGTACCTATTCCTAAAAATGGTATCATAAATCCAAGTAAAGCCATACTTGGTATTGCTTGTGCAATGCTAGTAAGACCTAAAACTGGTTTATTAAGCTTTTTCTTGTAACTAATTAAAATTCCAATCGGTACCCCAATTAAAATAGCAATGATTAAGGCTAAAGAAGTTAGTTTAATATGTTCTATACAAAGCGATATAATTTGATTATGATTGTCGATGAAGTAATTAATTAGTTTCATTCTTATCCTCCTCTACAAATTGTTGACTCATAGCTGTTATTAAACTGCTTCTTGTAATTAACCCTGTTAGGCAGTTTTTCTTGTCTATTACCGGAATAGTTGCTCTTTTCGTCGTTTTTATTAAGTTCGTTAAATCGATTATAGAGTCATCTTCTTTTACTGAGACAAAATCTTTTTCAATCACATCTTTAATACTTTTTCCTTTGTAATGTTTTAAAGTTAAGCTTTCCGCATAAAGAATTCCTATTAAACGTTTAGAATCATCCACGACCATAAGACTATCGACTTTCATCATACGCATTTTGTTAATACAATAGAATTTAGAATCTTCTTCTTTACAAGTTACGGGATGGGTAATCATGATATCTCGAACTTTGATATATTCTGGGGAATTCCAGATACGTTTGTTACCAACAAAGTGTTTGACAAAATCGTTGGCTGGATGTTTTAAAATATTTTCTGGAGTGTCATACTGAACTAAGTGTCCTTTTTCCATGATAGCTATTTTATCCGCTAATTTTATTGCTTCATCCATATCATGGGTAACAAAGACAATTGTTTTATGAAATTTTCTTTGTAATTTTAATAGTTCGTCTTGTAAAGCGGTTCTACTCATCGGATCTAGGGCGCTAAATGGCTCATCCATTAAAATGATTTTAGGATCTGTCATGAATGCTCTAGCAATACCAATTCTTTGTAGTTGACCACCGGAAAGTTCATTTGGATAGCGATCCAGTAAACTTTCGTCCAAGTCCACCATGCGCATCATTTCTTTTACTCGTTCTTTACGCTTTTTTTCTGGCATCTTCTCTATTTTGGCAATAATTTCAATATTGTCTCTAATTGACATATGAGAAAAAAGTCCAGTTTGTTGAATAACGTACCCCATCTTTCTACGTAATTTTATTTCATCAGTTTTTTTGATATCTTGATTGTTTATTGTTATTTTCCCTGAAGTTGGCTCTATTAGTTTGTTAATCATTTTTAAAGTTGTAGTTTTACCACAACCTGACTCACCTATTAGGCAGACAAATTCTCCATCTTTCATGGTAAAAGAAATATTTTTTAATACAGTGGTATTTTTATAGCTCTTGCTGATATTTTCAAATGTAATCAATTCTACTCCTCCTATTCTTTTTAATTATACCACAGACCTAATAAATCAGAATGGTAATTTTTTATATCAGAAAAAAAAGAGTTTAGAAATAACTCTTTTTACACATCTTTACTTTTTAAAGCTTTCGCAAATCTGCTCCAAATTTTCTCATTGGAATAATTTAAAATCCCAACTTTGTATACTTTTAAACCATATTTTACCATCAAAAAGATAAAAGCTATTAATATAACGATGGAAATAATTAGATCAATGATTCCAACTTGACCAATCATATATAGTGATGGTGCTACTAAACAAGATAGAAATGGAACATATGATAATATTTTAATGAAAGTTGACCCTTCAAACATTCCGGCCATAATTGCTAAATAATATCCTGCTAATAAAACTAACATAATTGGAGTTTGAATTTGTTGGAAATCTTCCATATTAGTAGTCATAGAAGCTAAAATACCAGCAATTAGAGAATATGCTAAGAATGATAAAATCATTATAACTAAAGCAAAAGGTATTAATGTAATTAATTTGGTAGTAAAACCTGATTCATTCATGGTTGAAAGAATTGTTCCAAGTTCTGGCATCATGTTTAAGCCTTGACCTTTGGTATTGATTAATAAACCAATCACTGCATATAGTAGCACTAATAACCCTTGACTAATAATAAAGATATTGCTTGCTACCACCTTGGATAACAGATGCGTTTTAGGACTGACATTTGATATGATGATTTCCATACTCTTAGTGGTTTTTTCTTCACATATTTCTCCACCAATCATTTGAACTAAAAATATTATTAACATGAAAAATGGGAGGATAATAGTTGGAAATACTGTACCCATAATCATTTCCATATTTTCATCTACACTTTTATTATCATTTAGAACAACTCGATTTATTTCCATCGGAGAAGATATTTTAGCAAGTAAATTAGGATCTGTATTAGTTTTTATTAAGGCAATATTCGTTTTTGTCGCATTAAGAGATTGTTGAAGATATTGATAGGTTGTATTATCTATTTTTTCTTTACTGATGACTTTAGTAGTTACAAACTTTTCTTCATTATTATCAAAAACCACTACTACTTCATTGTTTTTTAACTCTTTTTTCAATTCTTTTTCAGATTTTTTTGTTTCTTTGACGTTTATTGTACCTTTTTCTTCTTCATCGGCAATGACATTTTCTAGCGATGCTTTAAAAATAGGATAAGATTTTTCTGTTTTATCTATTACTAACACATTAGTATCCTTACTAAAATCTCCTCCAAAGAAAGAAATAATAGAATTAATATTAATTAAAGCGATAATCACAATAGCTAATAAAATGTTTACCCAAATAAACCATTTTGAACCAAACTTTTTCTTTAGACTTTGTTTTGTTAAAAACCAAAATTTACTATTCATGAATACCACCCACTTTCGCAATAAAAATCTCATTTAAAGTTGGCTCTGTTAAATCATATTTGGTGATATTTTCATTTTTTATTTTAGCAAATACTTTTGACGCAATGCTTTCTTCTTCTATTTTTACTTCATACTCATCTTTTACTTTGGTCACTGAAAGTACACCTTTTATTTTTCTTATTTCTTCTATTGGTAAATTTTCACCTCTTATTAGAACATTTTTCTTTTTATATGCTTTTTTAATATCTTTCACATATCCATCTACAATTGGCTTTCCTTTTACTAAGATAATTAGTTTTTCGCAGAAGTTTTCAATGTGTTCCATTTGATGTGATGAAAAAATAATTGAGCAGCCCTCTTTTTGTAGTTTATAAATAGCTTTTTTCATTAGTTCCACATTAATAGGATCTAATCCTGTAAATGGTTCATCTAGTATTAACAATTTAGGATGATGAATGACAGCAGAAATAAACTGAATTTTTTGTTGATTACCTTTGGATAACTCTTTAATTTTACGATTTTCATAACTTTCTATTTGAAACTCTTTTAACCAAAATTGTAATTCTTTTTCTATTTCTTTTTCTTTCATTCCTTTTAAAACCCCGTAAAAGATAATTTGCTCTTTTACTGTCATTTTCGTAAGAAGACTTCTTTCTTCTGTAACAAATCCAATGTTATCAGTAAGAGAATAATCAATATTTTTATCATCTAATAACACTGTTCCTTTGGTTGCTTCTAATAAGCCCATAATAATTCTAAATGTTGTGGTTTTTCCAGCGCCATTTTCACCAAGAAGTCCAAAAATTTCACCATTTTTTACTTCGAATGATAAATTGTCTACCGCTTTATAATCACCATAGTATTTGACAATATTTTTAACTTGTAACATAATTTACTCCTCTCTATTTATATTCTAGCACTTTTCTTTTTGTTTTCCTAATATTTTTTCAAATAAAAAGACATGTATATTTAGTACAAAGCCTTTTTTATTTTTATGGAATAAATTTTAGTTTTAAGCGTTTATTAAGAACGCAATGTAACCACGATATGCTTCGTAAACATCTGCTTTACTTGTGATTTCCCATGGAGCATGCATGCTTAAAACACCTACACCGCAGTCAATTACTTCAACATTTTGGTTCGCTAAAATATAAGCAATAGTTCCGCCTCCACCAGCATCTACTTTACCAAGTTCTGAAATTTGGAATGCAACATTATCCTCATCCATAATTTTACGAAGTTCAGCAATATATTCCGCATTAGCGTCATTACTGTCGCTTTTACCTCCAGCTCCAGTATATTTGCAAAAAACTATGCCGTGAGCGAATTTAGAGGAGTTATTTTTATTCATAACCGATGCATATAGTGGATCAAAAGCTGCATTTACATCACTTGATAGCATTTTAGAATTTTTTAATACACGTCTTACTGCTACCGGACTAACTTCACCCATTAAAAGACAAATTTCAGCAATTGCATTATCATAAAAGTGAGATGCCATACCTGTTGCTCCAACACTACCAATTTCTTCTTTATCCACTAAAATACAACTTGTTGTTTTGTTTGGATTTTCAACCTTTAAAAAAGCTTCTAATGATGTATAAGCACAAACTCTATCATCTTGTCCGTATGCCATAATCATACTTCGATCAAGTCCAAAGTCTCTGGCTTTTCCAGCAGGTACTACTTCCAGTTCTGCTGATAAAAAATCTTGTTCTTCAATGTCATATTTTTCTTTTAATAATTTTAAGACGTTACTTTTCACTTGGTCTTTTTCATTTTTATCAGCAATACTTTCTAATGGCTTATTACCAATTAAAATATCTAAGTCTTCTCCTTCTATTAATTTAGAACCTTCTTTTTTCATTTGGTCTTTAGCTAGATGAGGAAGTAAGTCTGTAATTCCTACTACCGGATCACTTTCTTCTTCACCAATACAGATTTCTATTTTTGTAGCATCTTTTTTGATTATTACTCCGTGAATAGCTAGGGGTAAAGTTACCCATTGATATTTTTTTATTCCTCCATAATAGTGAGTATCAAAATAGGTGAATTCTTCATTTTCATAGATAGGGTTGGCTTTTAAATCGATTCTTGGAGAATCAATATGAGCACCTAAAATATTCATACCATTTGTTATTTTTTCTTGGCCTATATTAAATAGGGCCACTGCTTTATTTTTATTATTTACATATATTTTATCACCTGGTTTTATGCTTTTATTCTCTTTTATATATTCTTCTAAATCTTTATACCCCTTACTTTTTGCTCTTTGGATGATTTCTTTTGTACATTCACGTTCTGTTTTAGCTATAGTTAAAAATTGTTTATAATCTTCACATAAATTATTTAAGTCTTCTAAGTCTTCTTTTTTATATTTTTTCCAAATATTTTCTTGTTTCATATTATTAGCCTCCTATATTTATTATATCACTTTCTAAATATTTCATAAATAAAAAAGCTTAGTCAATAAGCTTTTTCTTTATATTGATATTTATTTAATGTTATTACTTTAAAAATCCTTGAATTATTACGTCTTCTGCTTCTTTTTCAGATAGCCCCAAGGACATTAATTTCATCAATTGCTCACCAGCGATTTTTCCTATTGTCGCTTCATGAATTAAATTAGCATCAACGTTTTTAGCATATATTTCAGGAATAGCTTTCACTTTTCCGTCACCTTTTATAATGGCATCACATTCAACATGAGCATAGCTTTTCTTATTACCTATCACATTCGATTTGAATTCTTGGTATGATTTATCAGTTGCTACAGACCGAGAAGTTACATGAGTACTAGCATTTTCCCCATTTAAAGTAACTTCAAAATTTGTTTTAGCAATCTGATCTTTACTTGTGAAAACTTTTTCAGTAATTATTAAAGTAGTGTTATCATCTAATTCTGCTTTGGTTGTTCTAATGGTATCATCCACACCTTTAATCTGACTAGTATCCATAACCATGTATGAACCTTTTTTCATGTGGATTTCGGTTACAGGATTTAACACTTTCTTTCCATCTCCTATACCTACTCCACAATGCTTTTCAATATATTTTACTTTAGCATTTTCTTCTAGATAAAATCTATGAATCCCATCATGCCTTGCATCTTGGTGTCCATCATTATGAATACCACATCCGGCAACAATGATAACATTAGCATTTTTACCAATGTAAAAATCATTATACACGACATCTTTTAAACCAGACTCAGTTATAATCACTGGAATATTAACAGTTCCAAACAAAGTATCATCTTTGACATAAATATCAATTCCGCTATTATTTTCTTTTGGAATTATATTGATATTAGGATTTACTTTTCTTTCAATTCCTTTGCCATTTTTTCTAATGTTATAACTAGTTGCTTCTTTCGGATTTTTGTCAACTATTTCATTTAATAAGTCTTCATCCATCTTATTCACAATTAGCCACCTCCTTACAACATTTTTTAGGTGTAAAGATATGACCAAAAATTGCTTCTTTCTCACCTATCTTTTGGATAGTTCCGCCACCCATTAAAATTATTTGGTCAGCAATGTTTAAAATTCGTTCTTGATGAGAAATTACTAAAGTCGTTCCTTCAGAAGATGTCTGAATTTCTTTAAATACTTCAGTTAAATTTTGAAAACTCCATAAATCAATTCCTGCTTCCGGTTCATCAAAGATTGCCAAGTAAGGTTTTCTGGCCATTACTGTTGCTATTTCTATTCTTTTTAACTCTCCACCAGATAAAGATTTATTTACTTCTCTATCCACATACTCTAAAGCGCAAAGACCAACTTTTGATAAAATGTTACATGCCTCTTGTTTAGTTATATCTTTTTTAGTAGCTAGTTTTAATAAATCATAAACAGTTATTCCCTTAAACTGAACTGGTTGTTGAAAGGCAAAGCCTATACCTAATTTGGCTCTTTCATCAATTTTTTTATCGGTAATATCTTTACCGTTTAAAAGAATTGTTCCAGAATCTGGTTTTTCAATACCCATAATGATTTTAGCTAAAGTAGATTTTCCACTTCCATTAGGTCCAGTAATAACATAAAATTTATCAGTATCTAATTTTAGATTCACATTATCCAATATTTTTTTGTTGTTTCTTTCAAAACATATATCTATTAGTTCTAACATATTTCTCCTTTCTATCCTAACTAATTAGTAATTTAATTACTATCTCTAGGATTAACTTAACTATATATTTAAATATCATAATTACTACGATAATAATTTAAAAGTTTTCAACTTAAAGTATATCTATTTTATAAATTTTGTCAACTTTTTAGAAAAAAAAGAGTAGTCTACACTACTTCTTATTTTTTAATTAAAATTAACTAAATGATGGGCTAAACGATAACCAAATAGAGAAACCCATCTACCTACTCTTGTTGGAAATGATACCCAAGTTGCCATGGTACAGTATCTAATACTATGGTATAGTTTAGGATTTTTTTCTTTTACTTGTTTCCAAAGATCTTTATATTGTTTTTCTCCTTCTTTAGAATAAGCAAGTCTTGAGAACACCACTCCAATTGTCATTAGAAAAATACATTCTCTGCGCATTAGTTTTCTTAATTTTTTATTTTCTACTTTACTTAAATCATAGGCTGTACATACTTTTTCTGTTACTAACGTTTGATGATGACTACGTTTTATCATTTGACTTGCTTGAACAGATTGGTCTGCTCTACCAATATAGTAACGATAAAGATCTAAATTTAAGTAATAAATTGTCTTAGTATTTACCAGTGGTAAATAGATAAACAAGTTGTCTTCATAGAAAACATGTTTTGGTAAATCAATATTACTTTGGTCTAAAACGCTTTTTTTATACATCATTGAATGAAGAGATGGATATTGAGTTAGTTTAAAACGCTTTATATCGTTCCAAGTTAAAATTTTATTCTCAGCAAAAACATTCGCAAAAGAAATTGTATGGTCACTTCTGCCATCTGTATATGTATAAACATAGTTACAAACTATTAAATCCGTATCAATTTTTTTGATTTCTTTTAACAGTTTTTTATATGCTTTTTCGTCTAACCAGTCATCACTATCTACTACTTTGAAATATTTTCCGGTTGCATGCTTTAAACCGGTATTGATTCCCGCACCATGACCACCATTTTCTTGGTGGATAGCTTTCACAATATTTGGATATTTTTTCTGATACCTATCAGCTATTTTTCCTGTTTTATCTTTTGAACCATCATCAATGATAATGATTTCTACATCATCTTTACCTATCAGTAAAGAATCGATGCATTTTTCCATATATTCTTCAGAGTTGTAACAGGGCACAACAAAAGATATATATTTCATATTTCACCTACCTACTAGTCTCTTTTATTATATCACTCATTTTTTAATTAGACTAGTAAAAGTTAGTGATTTATTACAACTCTCAATGTTTGTTTTAGTATGACTTATTTTTCTTGATATCAATATCTTGTTATCCATTTTAAATATTTGATGTTTCTTTATTATTTCTTGAAATATTTAAAAGAATACCCATGCTAATCATACTAATTAACAAACTACTTCCTCCATATGAGAGAAATGGTAAAGTTACGCCCGTAACTGGAATCATGCCTATTACAACCATTAAATTCATAATTGATTGAAAAATAATTTGAAAAATCATACCTATAGAAAGGTATTTAGCAAATTGATCTTTACTATTTAAAGCGATTTTTATACCTCTCCATAAAATAATAGCAAATAAACCCACCACAATAAAGGCCCCTACTACTCCAAATTCTTCAGCTATAATAGAAAAAATAAAATCTGTTTGAGGCTCTGGTAGATAAAAGTGTTTTTGAATAGAGTTTAAAAATCCTGTTCCTAATAGACCTCCTGGACCTATAGCATAGAGACTTTGAATAATTTGAAAACCAGTTCCTAATGCATCACTCCAAGGGTCTATAAAGGAAGTAATTCTATCCATTCGGTATGGAGCAATAATAATTAAAATAACTACACCTATTATCCCAATAAATCCCATTCCTAAAAAGAATTTCATATTTACGCCAGCAATAAATAATAAAGCAATAATTGAAATGACTAAAATAGTGCCAGTTCCCATATCTGGTTGTAGCATAATTAGGCCAAATAAGAAAAACAAAACACCTAATATAGGAAATACACCCTTTTTGTAACTTTTTAAAAATTTATTACTATTTGTTAAATATTTACTAGTGAAAATAATCATACCTAGTTTAGCAAATTCACTAGGTTGAATTCCTAAAGGACCTATTCCAAACCATGATCTACTACCGTTTCTAACACTACCTATACCAGGTATTAGCACAAGGATTAATAAAATGATGCAAACTAGTAAAATAGTATTAGATTTTTGATAGTAAATTTTATAATCAATTTTTGATACTAATAGCATAATAAATACACCAATTATAAAAAAGATACTTTGATATTTTAGATAATGAAAACTGTCTTGAAATTTATATTCTGACCAAATACTAGAGGCTGAAAAAATCATAATGATACCAAATAGTGATAAAATAATTACTGCCAAAAAAAGAATATGATCAAATTTAGGTTTCATAGTATCACCCTATTTAATTATATTTTTAGACATAAAAAAAAGAACTGTGGTTAGTTCTTTTTAGATGGTTGAAAAAATGTTTTTTCAGTTTTGTATAATTCATCTATCATTTGATTCACTTCAATAGATTCTTCTGTTTTAGATATTGTCTCAGTTCCATACCCTTCTTTTTCTCTTACATTTCTAAGCAGTTTAGTAAAAGTCTCTAAATTCGGTCTTTTAGTATTTCTAATTATATTTTGAGCATCTTCATCAGAAATATTTTTACCAAGTAAAGTTTCTTTTTGGGAAGTATCAAATTTGCCAGTTATAATGTCATTATATATTCCTGGTTTAGTATCTCTTGGATATAATGTTTCATAATCAGAATATGGTGTTAAAAAATGGCGATACAATGATAAATCTTCATATGACTTTTCTAGAGTATCATTTTCTAGAGGATTAAATCTTACTTGTCGTTCATTCTTTTCATCTCGCACTAAAGATAAGTTTTTTCTTTTTGAATCCCAAGTAGCATCTAGTGTAAATATACCGTGTATATTATATTTATCATCATCCAAGGCAATGATATTTCTCCTATGACCGGTTAGTTCTCCCTGATTGTTAGCATTAGGAGTCATCACGCTAAAAGTTGATGCCCTTACTCCTAACTCGTTTAATAACTCTTTTAAAAACGATGAATAACCAACACAGACAATATTTCCAGTTTTTATTATTTCGGGAATATATCTAGAATTATTCTTATCCTCTTTACTTTCATTATATTGAAAAGATTTTATTATGTCATAAGCAAATAACACCTTCTCTGCTGGGCTTAAATCATTTTCATTGATAATTTCTTTATACCAATCCATAGTTGCTCGCATACTAGCAAATCCTTCATAATCCGTTTCTACAACATCACCATAATTTATTTTTATTGGTAGTTTTTTAGAAAACTTTTCTAAAATTTGCAAATTTCTATCAGTTTTATTATCTAAAAAAACAGTAATTTCATTTACTTGATAATTATTCTTTTCTATGAAAGATAATATTTTTTCTATTTCAGTATAATCTTTATTATTTATTTTTAAAGAGGCAATTTCTTTTTTATCAGAAAGTTCTACTTTTATCATTGAATTATTATTAGGATTTTCAATTGTTAAATGAGCATGTGGTGTAAGCCTTCTAATTATATCTTTTTCCATTAGCTTTTTTAAATTCTCCATATTATTTATATCTGCTAAAGATATTTGTAGATATGATATTTCTTTATGGGATGGATAATTATCCGTTGGTGTTACTATCACTTTATTATATGAAGCAATTTTTTCATCTCCTGTTATCGCAATTGTGGAAGAGTCTGATAGTGTTTGGCTATCCACCATCATATAAGCGTTTTGACAGTGACAATTATTAATTCCCAATTTTTTGATATAATCTAGTTCTTGCTTTGTATATCCTTGAAAATCATTTCTTGTTAACTCCTTTAGCATTGGAAAGTTACTTAACTCTTGTAAAGATGGTAATCTAGAAAGAGGTATTGCTAATTTAGTAATTGATTTAGGAATAAAATCTTTTATTAATTTATATACATTTTCATTAAAGAATAGAAATTTTATTCCATTATCTGTTAATTCACATTTTAGTGAATCAACTTCCATGTTTATAATTTCTTCTATTTCTTTAGATTCTTCTTCTAATTTGAAAAAGTTTCTTTTTTTACTTATGTGACTTTTAATTTCGTCGAGGTTATCTTCTATTTCGCTATACATTCTATTCACTAATAATTCTACCTTATCATAATAATTCATATGCTCACCTTTTCATATAGTTATTATTTTATAACTATATTTTATCATTATTTATCTAAAAACAAAAAAAGATGCTTTATTTTTGACATCTTTTTTACAACCATACTCCAAATATTATTCCAGCCATTGCTAGTAATAAACCTATTACCCAAAATAGTTTAACAATATCTGTTTCTTGCCATCCTAATTTTTCAAAATGGTGATGTATTGGAGTCATTAAAAATAATTTTTTATGGAATACTTGGACCCAGAAGGTTTGAATAATTACACTTAGTGTTTCTATCACAAATACGCCTGCAACTACTAATAAAGTTAATTCCCTATGAGTTAAAATAGCAATCGCTCCCATGGTCGCTCCTAAAGCAAGAGATCCCGTATCTCCCATAAAGACTTTAGCTGGATGTGTATTATATATCAAGTAACCAAGTAAGCTTCCTACTAATACTAAACTAAATATTCCTATATCTTCAAAGCCTACCACTAAAGAAATTAAACTGAAAGCGATAAAGGCAATAGCCGAAAGTCCACCAGCCAGTCCATCCAGTCCATCGGTTAAATTAACTGCATTACTTGCTCCTACTAAGACGAATAGAATGAACAAGCCATATAACCAACCCATTTCTAAATCAATATGTAGTGTACCAACTACCCAGGAAGTTTGACCTCCATTTCTCATATAGATATAGAAAAAACCAATAGCAATCAATACTTGCATTATTAATTTTTGATAAGTGGTTAATCCTTCATTTTGACTTCTTCTAATTGATAAGAAATCATCCAAGAAACCGATACAAGCATATCCTAGGAATACCAGTAAAACTATCCCTAAATTCGATGTATAAGAAATTTTATCTGTTACTGCTAAAGCAATCGTTGCTGCGATAGTTGGAATAATAAAGATTAGACCACCTATTGTTGGAGTACCTTCTTTTTTACGATGATTTTCTCCAACGAACACACTGATTCTTTGACCTGATTTTAGTTTCTTTAATATTGGGATTAAAATTAACCCTAATATTGCAGATGATAAAAAACCAATCATTACTGCAAAAATAGCCTTGGTTAATAATAACATTATGTTCACTCCGTTTCTCTTGCAATATTATATCATAGTTCCTTAATTATTATGCAAAAATAAATATTTTAGACAAAACTTTACACTTCTTCTCGTTGCTCTAAAGTTTTTACTTTTTGATTATTTTCTTCTAGAACTTTTTCTTGGTTCTTTTTAATTCTTGCTAATTCTTCTTCTTTTTCTTTTAAGTTGTTTAATAAACTATTTAAGTTATTTAATAATTCTTTATATTCTGGTATTTCCTTAATGTAGTCTTTAAAATCTATTTCAATTTTTTCTATCATATCTTTTAGTTTAGTAGAAGTTTTGGTTAACAAGTTTGTAGTTTCTTCAATTTTTGCAATGTTATTTTCTATGTCTTTGCTATAGTCAGTAACTTTAATGATTCGATATTTTTTTCTTTCAAGTTTCGGATTTAAAAGATTATGCAAAAAATATAAATATGCTGCTGTTCCTGTTGCCATAGCCTTGGCACTTCTATTTCCTGGTATTAACATTGGTAATGTCAACATTTTTAAGAGTCTTTTACTTTGACGAGACATAGTTTTCATTTTGTATTCTACTTGTTCAGTAATGGTAGTTGATTCTTTAACTTTTTGTTCTAGGTCTTTTAAAATTTGGTCTTGCTCATTTTGAAATAGTAGTAGTTGGTTATTAAAGTTTTCAAAGTCATAATAGCTTTCCTTTAATAAACTAAATCGTGCCTCATCTAATTCCAATTTTTCTTTTTCTTCTAGTATGTGATTATTTAAGTTTTGAGCGGTTGTCTTGGCTTCTTCTATTTTGTCCGATAACATAATATAAAGTCCAGAATCTTTTACGCCATCAACCGTCTTATTATTTTTAAAATCTTCTATATAATTATCTACTAAGTATGTTAAATATGTATCATCTTCTAATGTGGTTAATTCTAATTTTATTTTTTCTTTTAATTCTTCTAATTTTTTAATAATAATTATCAATTGATCTAAAACTTGTTCTGCCTTTTTAGAATTGTATATTTCACTGGTAGTATTTTCTAAAATAGTAAATTCATAGATAATATTTTTTAATTCACCTTTAATTTCTTTTAGACTTTCTTCATATTGTGACACTATTTTCTTATCCGTTAGTTTTAATAAAGTATCAGGAAGTTCTTCTATAGCTGTTTTTTGTAGTGCAATTTCCGTTTGATTTACTGTTTTTATTTCAACTTTTCTTTTGGAGTCTTCTTGTTTTAGAGTTTTCTTTTCTTTTATGTCTTGTTCTAAGGGTATTCTAGCAGTTGCTTCTGTTGGGTATGAGACTTTTGTTATATTATCTAAGACTTTAGAACTTCGATATTTTACAATTTCTTTGCCATCCGTAGTTTTAGGATAACCATAATCTGTAAACTTTCTATCATTTGTTTGATAATCTTCAATATAAAGAGCAGTTTCTTTTAATTCTAGTTTATTTTGCTGATGAAGTTCTTCTATGGAAAGACCTTTGGCTTCTTCTCTTTCTGTTTTGTTATTATCCCTTAAGTGTAGGATGGTTTCCAAAGTATTTCCTGCTATTGCAATTGGGACAGCTACTAAGAATGAAGAAATTTGAAGCTGTTTTACTTCTTGTTCTAGTTTTTTTAAATTTAAGTTTTGTTTTTTATGATAGTATTCTTGAAGTTTCTTTTTTTTGTTTTTAGTAATAATAATCGTTCTTTTGAAATCTCTTTTACCACCTTTTACTCCTATTGTTTCATTCATATCATTCACCATGATAAGTTTATCATAAATTATTTAGCTTTTATACTAATTATTGTACTTTTTTTCATTAGTAGTAATTATTTATTCTAATAATAGACGTATTGTTCCTCCTTCTTCTAATTTTTCACCTGCTTTGGGTGATTGTTCCACTACTTTTTTACCATTACCAGAATATTCTATATTAAACTTAGTTAACTTTTTCTTTGCTTCATCTACTGTTTTTCCTACGACATTTGGAATTTTATGGGTTGGTATATCGGTCCATTCTAAATCTTTTTCCATTTCTCCTGCTTGTTTTTTGATATCTAAGGCTTCAATAATGTCTAAAAGTATACGTCTAGCAATTGGGGTTGTTGTATAACTAGAAAGTAAAGCTGTGTTTTTAGGGTTATCGATTGCTAAATAAAGAACTGCTTCTGGGTTGTTTGCTGGAACTACTGACATAAATGACATGATATAGTTTCCGACCATGTATTTGCCATCTTTTACTTTTTGTGCGGTTCCAGTTTTACCACCAATTCTATAACCTTCGATATAAGCACTTTTTCCTCCACCTTTCGCAACTACACTTTCTAATGCATGTCGCATAATTCTAGAAGTTTTTTCACTAATTACTTGTCTAATTTTCTTTTTTTTGGTTTCTTCAATAATACTATTCGTTTCTTTTTCGGAAATACTTTTTACAATATATGGCTCATATAATGTTCCTCCATTTACTACAGCTGATACTGCTGCTACTTGTTGTATAGGTGTTACACTTACTCCTTGTCCAAAAGCTGTAGTTGCTAGTTCTACATTACCAACTTTATCTAAATTAAAAATAATACCTTGTCCTTCTCCGTTTAAATCTATACCCGTTTTTTCTCCAAAACCAAATTTATCAATATATTTAAATAACGTTTCCTTGCCTAATAATTGTCCCATTTTTACAAAACCCGGATTACAGGAATTTTGTAGCACTTGAAGAAATGTTTGTTCACCATGTCCACCAGCTTTCCAGCATCTAAGTGTTGCCCCATCTACATTGACACTACCTGGATCATAAAAATGATCTTTTTCTAAATCTACAACTCCTTCTTCTACGGCAGCAGATGTAGTAATGATTTTAAAAGTAGACCCTGGCTCATATGATGCCCAAATTGGTAGGTTTCTACTTAATATTTCTTGTGAGTAGTCTTTATAGTTATTAGGATTATAATCTGGTCTTGATGCCATTCCTAAAATTTCGCCGTTATTGGGATTCATGACGATAGCTAGAGCCATGTCTGGCGAAAACATATCAACTATATTGTCTAATTCTCTTTCTAGAGACTTTTGAATATTTATATCAACAGTTAACGAAAGATTCATCCCGTCTTGTGGTTCCACGTAAACATCAGATAAATTTAATTTATTACCTTTTGCATCAGAGAAATATTTAATGGCTCCACTTTTTCCCGTTAAATATTTATCATATTGTAATTCTAATCCTGATAAGCCTTGATTATCTATTCCTACATAACCTAAACTGTGTGACAGCATATTGCCATAAGGATAATATCGTTTGGCTTCTTTTACTAGATATACACCACTCATATTTAAAGCTGATATTTTTTCAGCAACGTCATATGGTAATCTTCTTCCTTCTGGATGAACTCTTTCAATGGAAGTTTGTTTGTAAACATGTTTTTTCATATCTTCATAGCTTACATTTAATATTTCGGCTAATTGTTTAGTAGTTTTTTCTTTATCTTTTATTTGATTGGGAATTAAAACTAAAGAAGTTGTTGTTAAGTTATCAGCTAAAACTACTCCGTTTCTATCTAGAATAAGACCTCTATCAGCTTCTAAAGGTAGATCACGACTCCATAAGTCTTTTGCATATTTATTTAGCTTTTTATAGTCAAACATTTGCACATAAAATACTCTTAAAATTATAAATATAAATAATAATAATAAAATTAAAAATATTATTTTAATTCGTTCATCAATCTTTTTTAAAAACATAAAGTCACCTCTAGTAGTTTTTATGATAAAGGTTAAAAAAAAGAACGTTTTTTATTCGTCCTTTTTTATTTATTCATCTATTTTCTTATATTTTACACCATTTATCGTTATTATGTCCTCAGCTATTTGATTAGTATTGTTTGATATTAAATGATCAAAATTAGGTCTTATATTTAAGGGGATTGAATTATAATCTATTGTTTCCTTTATATTAATATCACCATTATAATATTTTCCTTTTATGAAGGTATTAAGTTGATATTTAAAAGCCTTAAAACCAATACTCTCACTCACTTGCTCTATTGTATTTTTTGAAGAAACATAAACTAAAAAGTCAGCATTAAATTCTGGAGCTCCATTTACTCTGTTTCCATTTGGATAAATATTGCTTATCATTGCGTAACATTCTTCTCCTAGTGTTTCCGTATTATGGTTGGTTATTACTTTTTTTAAACCTTTTACTAATAAAAAAATACCAACGACCCAGAATATTCCTATAAATAGAATTATAAACAAATCAATTCCTTCTGATGATTTAAAAATAGGGATTGTACATAACAAAGTAATTAAACACCAAAATATTCCAAAACATAACTCAAACATCTTTTCTCACTACCTTTATTTTATTTTATCATGAATTTTTTATATATAAAAGTAGAAATAAAAATATAGACAAATAAGTGTCTATATTTTTATTCTGTTTGATGTAATACTTTATCTAATACTTTATAAGCAGCTTGTTTAGTTTTACAAATAACTAAGAAGCGGCCACTATGACAGAATTCAATATCTTTAATTCCAGATACATTTTCCAATTGTTCTTTTTCTAAACCAGCCCATTCTTCTGGAAATGATAATCTATCGGTTTTATCTTCTGAAGACTTTTTGATTGTTTTTATACCATATCCTCCGCGATTAGAAGGATATAAAGCAAATAAAATATGACTGGCATTTTCACTTTTTAGAATGGTTTCTTCATATGGTATATATTCATCTAGTTCTAGATATGGTTCAGTGGTGGTGGCTATTTTTTCTAAAATGATTTTTCTAGCTTTTGTTTTACCAATGATATTTGAAAGAGTTTCTTGAAAAATTATTTTAGCTAACTCAACAGCTTTGATGAATTGATCATTTTCATTTTGACTACTACCATAACTTGGGTTACAAGACTTTATAATATCATCTAATGTTTTTACCTTGTAGATTGCATTAATTTCTGGAAAAACGCCGTTGTCAACAGCATCTATTCCTTCAATTAATTCCTTATCCATCGTATTAAAAACTGTTTCTACTTCTTCTATTTCTTGTTCTTTTAGATACTCTCTACCAAACTCGTTAAACAAAAGGCCGAAGGAGGAATATTTAATTCCATTTTCACGAATTTTGGCATCTTCTTGATGGTGGTCATACTCACCTCTTCCTATATCATAAATTAAGGCTCCTTTTTTTACAGTATCCGTTATTTCTTTTACTCTTATTAATTTAATATCTTTTTTATATAAGTCTAAAAAGGCAGTGGCAAATACGTCATCGGTATGCATTGTACCACTGTGAGTAATATAATCTGCTTCTTCTATTTTTGTTACTATTTTCATAAGTTCCTCTTTTCTTTGTTTTATTATAACATAAGTCATAAGAAAAAAAGAACAGAAATCTGTTCTTTTAAACTGCTTTAGAGTTGGTTTCTTCAGCAACTGCTTCTTTCGTTGTTATATATTCGTTAACCATGTCTGTAATTTCGTTTCCATAATCCTTTTTAGAAGCATTTGATGCAGTTCTTGCGGTATTATATGCCAAAGCAGCTGTACTTGCTGCACCAAGCAAAGTTGTTTGCATGTCACTTGGTAAACTTTGTAATGCTTCTACTTGACTCATTGTTAAGCCAGTTAAACTTTCACCCATGTTGGTTACATCTGTCATTCCTTGATACATTTTTGAAATAGCCTCAGGATTTTGAACTAGGTAATTCATAGCCTCTCCTACTTCTGCTAAATCAAACTGTGGATGATTTTGCATATATGTTTGGAAATGTGGTAAGGCATTTTGAACAGTTTCTGTTAACGTGTGGTTTGCTTGTTTAGCAATATCTGCTAAAGATTGTGTTACTTCAGCTTGACTTAATATACCTTGCGCATACTTACCTGCAACATCTTGAATTTGTGCCTGAGCCGAATCATACATTTGCTTTGCTGTTGCATGAGCAATATTATCAGCATCAACATATACTGGTCCTGATGACCAACCGTAACCTGCATTTACTGATTGATCACTGGCAGCGCGTTCACCAATATTTAAAGTGTTGATAGAATCACTTTTTGCTTGATATTCTGCTCCTTTTTGGAATATTTCTCTATGATTGACAATGTCTTGTCCAGTCTGATGAACTTGATTCATTGTTTGTTCATTGGCTCCATTCACTTGAGTTGCTTTAGCCTGTTCTGCATCTAAGACCTTATTTGCTTCAGTTACATGTGTGTGAACAGCATTGGCAACGCTAACTGCTGCTCCTACTACTGCTATTGTTGAGAATAAATCTCTTATAAATGGATCATCCCTATAGTCTAATTCTTCCACTAATGGTGAATAGTACATTCTTCCCGTAGAGCGCTTTCCAGCAATGCTATTTTCTATTGCTGTTTCTTTACTCTTTAACATTTCTAAATTTACAAAAGCATTTAGTGCCATTTCATCATTACCATCTACAATAGCGTCACTTTCTTTTTGAGAAAGAATAGCCTGTTGTTTTTGGACTTCTTGAGATACTTCATCATAATCATATCTTTTCGAAAATCTGAAACCTTTTTTATTCATGCCACTTTCTGCGGCTTTGATGTCTTCACTAAAACCGTGAGAGCCACTAGAAAGTAGGCTATTTCCATAATTATATAAATCTCTAGTTTGTTTAATCATTTCACCTTTACCAGCTAATAACGCTTGTTTTTCAGCTTTTAAATAATCTTTTTCTGATTCGGTTAATGAATTACTATTCAATTTTTCATTAATGTTGTTAATTTCATCGAAAGTGCTAAAAAGTGTTTGATAATTGACAGCAATTTTTTGATTTATATCGCCCACTTGTTCTTGAGCTTCTTTTCTAACTCTTTTTTCAATTGCATAATTCAAAGCTGATGGGATGTTTGCTTTTTCGTTTATCTTACCACCAATATATTCACTTCTAACTGTTTCCCAATCTTCTTTTGATAAATTGGCTACATTTTCATCTAAAATAGTTCCTATTTCTTTTTGCTTAGTTCTCCATAAATTAAATTTAGCAAGACTTTTTCTTCCAAAATTGATAGCTAACTTCAATGTGTTATTGGCAACGTGAGTAACATTATATAACCAATTTCCAGAATGTAATTCATTTTTAAAAGACTTTCTTACCTGAACGTTTGATGCTTGTAATCTCTTACCAGTTTTCTTATTGATATATAATGATTCATTATTTTCATCCACTAATAATGAACTGTAAAGAATATTATCTAATGTTCTTTTATGCTTTGGTTGTTCTTTTTGAGGGTCCTTTGGTTTTTCCTCTATTCTTGGAACATCCGGTTTTGCTTCGATTCTTGGAACATCTGATGTTGCTTCTGTTCTTGGAGCATCCGGTTTTGCTTCGATTCTTGGTATTTTTTCTTTATCTTCAGGCTCAACACTTGAATTCTTTCCTTTCTCTTTATTAAAATAGTTGCCATTTTCTAGTTGTTTAGCAAATTCACCATTTAGAAATTTATTATAATCTTCTGCTGTTTCATTAGTTTTCTGACCTCTTGGATAAGGAATAGATGTGTTGGGATAATAAATAACTTTACCATCCGAATCCTTTAAAAAGTTAGGATTATTTCTTTCATTTTTCCATTTTTCTTTTAACTTGTTGTATCGATTATTTAGTTCTACTACCTTTTGCTCATCATTTTGATTTTCTACCATTTCTTTTTTATACATCTTTTTAATTTCATCCACAGTTAGACTGCTAGGATTAAAGTTTGGGTTTAGTAAGCTTTTTGCTTCTTTATTTTCACTACTAGTAGATTGCTCGTGACTAGCTTCGGGCTTAATTTGGTTTTCTATCTTTTTTAAAGAGGTTTCTTGCTTATTTAACTGTTCTAAAGATTTCTTTTCTTCTTCTGTTAATGAACTCATTAATTTTGATAACTTACTATCAGTCGTTTCTAAGCTTTCATCTAAAACTTCCAGTTCTTTTGCTAATCTATTCTTTTCTTCACTTATATTTTTTAGTTGAGCACGAAGATTAACTATTTCTGTGATTTTATTTTCACTAGCAATTCTAGCTTGAAGCTCAGTTTTTGATCTTGTGATTTCTGCTAACTGATTACGATGTTCAACTAAGTCACTATTAGCTGTTCCCATATTATCAGCGGCCACATCATCCATATTTTCTAAACCACTAATCAAGGAATTTAAATCAGCTATTTTTTTATCATATTCATTTATTTGGTTATTCATTTCCTCAATATTCATTTCTCTCACCACCTAATTTTATTCGCTGTCTGCTATTTGGTTTAAGACATCTTGCACCATTTGTAATTCTTCTTGACTTGTAATATCTTCTAATTTATCAAACCCTAGTGTTGGATCATAGGCACTTACATAAATATTTTTGCGGCCGTTTGGTGCTATGCTGTGATCAGTATAACCTACATAGGCCTTTTTCAATTCATCATTATCAAAAGTAAATAATACTTCATACTCTACTTCTTTACCATCTTTTTCAATTACTATTTTTCCTAAATCATCAACTTGTTCCATATTGTCCTCCCTATCTTTATCATTATATCACACTTTTAATTATTTTCTACCATTTGAATATCAACATATTCGTTTTTTGTTGGATTTTGTCGTTGGGTTAGTTTTATCGTATAAATAATTTCTACTTTTTTATCTTTAGGTAATCTTAAATTAGTTATCTTCTTTTTCCCGTCTAGTAGTTCATAATTATTTTCACTACTATAAATTTCTATATCAATTTTACTTTTTTTATCTGGTAAGCTAGTTTTTATTTGATATTTTAAAACTTCGTCATTTACTTTTTTATCTAGATAATTAGTAACTTTGACACGATATTCTTTACTTTGATTTTTACTAACATCATCAACGTTTATTTTTATATTTACTCCATCCTTTAATTCTTCTTTAGTTAATGGAACTTTCATATCATATTTATCATGTTTATGTTCGGCATTTTTTGTAATCATAATAGTAGCTAGAACAAAGACAATAACACATAATATTAAAAAGATTACTAATAGTATTTTATTGATTGGCTCTTTTTTTAGTTCTAAGTTTTTATTTACTTTTTGATTTTTATTTACTTTCTTTTTGCTGCTTTTTCTACTCATGATATTGCCTCCTAATATATTTTGCCATTATACTTTTCAAATAGATGTTTACAGTTTTCGTCTTGGATATCTTTTTTTATTAACAGTTCATTTTTGCCGGCTAAGAAGTCATAAATATCTTCATCCTTAAAACCTATTTTAGCAGCATCTTGCCTAGTACTTCCATAATAAAGTGTTTTTATATTTGCCCAAATAATTGCAGATAAGCACATGGGACAAGGTTCACAAGTACTATAAATTATATAGTTACTAAGATCTTTAGTGTTTAATTTTTGACAAGCTGTTCTGATTGCGCTTATTTCAGCATGGGCTGTTGGATCATTTGTCGATAATACTTGATTGTGACCTTTTGCTACTATATTACCCTCTTTATCTACGATGACGGCCCCAAAAGGACCTCCATCTTGTTTGTTCATTCCTATTTCTGCTTCTTTTATTGCTTCTTTCATAAATTCCATGATATAACTCCTAACTCATTAATGTTATTAAAATATTGGTTATCTTTTGATTTAATAAAGCTTCTGTTTCTGGTAGACTACTTGCTAAAATAGAGTTTGATAAATCTTCATTCATTGTTGTATCATTTGAAGTTTTCCCTGTTAAGGAGATTGTTCCATTTATCAAGGTCATATTATTAGATGAAATATTCATCTTTATCGTAGTGCTACTGTCATATGATTTACCTTTTTTTAAATTAGTAATTTGTCCGTTATAACTAATATCAATATTAGTACCTTCACTTGCTATATTGGCAACAATATCAAAGTTGGTTCTTGTTTTGCTGATAGAAATTGTTCCTAACGACTTATTAGAAGAATCTAGGATATTTATTTCTGTTTTGTCTGCTTTTTTCATAATTTCTAATTTTTGATTTAACATATCTTTAGTATAAAACTCTATCCAAGCTTTATCTTTTTCTTCATAGTAAATAACTTTAGCATCAGCAAGAGATAATTCATATTCATTTACTTTTAAAGTGAATTTATCTAAATAAATATTCAATTTTGTGGTTTTTAAACCTTTTACGTCTTCTTTTGTAATTTTTGTTTTGGAAAAATTTTTATTATAGCCTGTCATGATAGTATTTGCTTTACTGTCATTTTTTAAATCTTTTAGAATGTTATTTGTTAATTCTATTAGGTTTTTTTCATCTAAAGTGAAAGTTATTTTTTTATTATTACCTTCATAACTTTCTTCTAAGTATTCGTCTTTTAAATTTTTAGTAATAGATTCTGTTACTTTTTTAATAATATATTTTTCATTTTCTATATTAGTAGTAGTGGAATCTAGTGATTCAAAGTAATTATTATTTCCATTATTTATATAGTTTGGGGTTACCCCGCTTACATAATAGTATTCTGTTGCGTTTTCAATTAATTGCTTGGATGTTATTAATGGTTTTCCAGCTAACTTACTATCATAACTTATAAATCTTTTTTTGTTGGTTTTATCTTGGATAATAGTAATAGTATTTTCAGTATTACTTAAATTTGTTAATAATTTGCTAATGGTTGTATAGGTTGGATTCATATTGGCTAGAGCACTAAAATAATCACTTTGTAAATTTATTTTCAAAGTTTGTACTGTTTTAAAGTTTTCCTCTAAACCAGTTTGTTTTGTGGTATCATCGATTAAGTTTACGAGGTTTTTACTCAGAGTATTCACTACTCTTGTTGTTACCTGTTTTGCTGATGAGAAATAAGTAATTAATAATCCTCCTATTAAGAATAATAGTCCAAGTATTAATAATACTAGGAACTTTTTGTTTTTGAATCTGTTTTTTTCTCCCATTCTACTCTCACTCCTATTATATTTATTATATCAAGGATATGTTTACTTGTCGATATAAATGTCGTTTTTTGTCAGGTGTTTTTAAACAAAAAAAGCCTTATCGGCTTTTATTCTAGGCATGTTGATAATATGCTAATTTTATATGGAACTGTTTTTTTCATTGACTGGGAAGTAGGACTAAATTCTGCCGTTATGGTTAACTTGATTTCTTCTCCTGGATCTAATTCTTGATTTTTTATATCATTATGACTAATAATTACTGGTAAAATAGCATTAGCTTGATTATTATCTGTCAAATAATTAGGGCTTTCAGCCAAACCACTTATTTCAGCTTTTAAATCACCATTATTTTTAATGGTAACTATATATGTTAAATTATCTTTAGGATTATTTAGAGTAAAATTAAAATTTGCAGTTTTACCATTGTCTTCAATATTACTCTTTCCGGTTGGGAGGATATCTCCTCCTTTAATTGCGGTTCCCTCTTGTATTTTTACTATAGAAACATCATAAATTTTATTGTTTTTCTCTCTTTCTTTTAACTTCATAGCTAGTAAAGAAAAGCCAATACTTAGTAAAACTATCGTACAACATAATATAACTATGATTAAATTTTTGTTTCTAACTAATTTTTTCATTTACAAGTACCTTCCTTTCTACTTTCTTTTGTTCCTTGATAACAAAAAGTATATTTACTAGATCCTGATGGGATAGATATTTCCGCATATATTTTATATTCTTTAATATAATACCAACTATCTGTTGTTGGAAATAAATTATTTTCTGGATTGCCAGGTATATATTGAATTGGCATATTCATATCATTGATGCTTTGATTTTTAATGTTCGTATTTAACATATATGTATTTAATTTTTGATAAATAGTATCAGCATAAGAGAGAGCTATCTCTTTAGAAATGATTTTTTCTTCTTCTATCGTTTTCTCACTAGTTTCTTCTTCGGGCATTTGATCAATGATATCCATTGATGTTATGTATAATGCCCATAAAACATCAATTTCTGTTTCTCCAGATATATTTAATTCTTCCTTTTTTTGGCTTAAAGATGATTCTTGTGCTAAGACTTCGGATTGAATATTTTTGGCTATTAAAGTATTTTTTATAGTTGATAGTGCTTTAGAAAAAGTTTCTTGTTCACCATAATTTATAATGGTAATTGGATTCGTAGTTATTTGATTGCTATCCACCAGTTTATTGATTATGTCAGTGATACCATCTTCTAAACTTTTGGTTTCAATATTTTGATTTGCTAAAATAGCTGCTTTTTGGTTTTCAAAAAATATATAAGAAATTTTATTTTGATCATCAAAGATTACAAAGAATTCTGCTCCAGCAGAAATTTTTATTTCTATGGATGTTTTATAATTTTCTTTGGAAAAAAGTTTTTCACTACTACCAAGAGATTGTTGATATTCTGGCCAAAATTTAAATATTGCCAACAATAAGACTGCTACTATAATAGCTACTACTTCTAAAGCATATAAAATTATCTTTGTTTTTCTTTTCATAATTCACCTTAACTAAATTTAGGACTAAGTGTTAAAGATATTTCCATACCATCTGTAATAGCTGTTTTTGGAGCAACACTTTGCCCTGTTACATAACCCACACCATCTAGTTTTACTTTTATACCTAGAAGGTTTAACAAATTACTTGCTACTTTAGAAGATAGACCAACCACATTTGGTACTGTAATATTTTGATCATCTGTGATTAAATAAACAGTATCTTTATTAGTAATCTTATCATTTCTTTCAGGATATTGTTTTACTATCTTACTACCATTTCCTAAAACTACATATGGTACTTGTTTTGATGTTAGCGTTGTTTTTACGGATTCCAATTTCTTATTAATAAAACTTGGTACTTTATATTCTATTACTGGTACTACTGGAGCTGTACTATCATCATTACCATAGTATTTTGACGTGTTATTAACAATTTCTTTAATAGCATTAGATAACGGTGTTTGACTTCCACGTGATGGCCTTTTTACTGAAGCATAAATAATTAATTCTGGATTACTTTTTGGATAAATTCCAGCAAAGGATGAAATTATGTCTTCTTTTCCATTTAAATATCCTTTACCATTTTCTGAAGCTATTTGAGCGGTTCCAGTTTTTCCGATTAACTGCCCACTTGGTATTCTAAAACCGCTACCAGTGTTACCAATTCCATTGACACAATCATCCATTAATTGTATCATTTTTTGAACAGTTTCCGTTGATGCTACTCTTTCTATTTCAGTACGTTTATTTTTTAAGATATTTTCCTCAGTTGAAGGATCAACTATCTTAGTGACTATATATGGTTCTAATAGCATCCCATCATTGGTTAGTGAGGTCATAGCTTTAATATTTTGAATTGGCGTTGTCGTAATTCCTTGACCAAAACCAGCATTATAAATCTCTGTTTCATATTTAAAATCTAATTTACCAGCCTCTTCATTTGGTAGGCTAATTCCCGTTTTGCGACCAAAACCTAATTTTTTAAAATATTGACGTAACATCATACTACTCATATGACGATTAATTAAGTTAATGACTCCGACATTACTACTCATGGCATAACCTTTATCGAAAGTAATTGTTCCCCAACCATTACGGTCCCAGTCACCTATTTCTGTTCCATCTGTTGTTTTATAAACTCCAGATTCATATGTTTCTTGCCCATTATAAACTCCATTTTCCATAGCGGCCATATAAGTGAAAGTTTTCATAGTCGACCCTGGTTCATAAGGAGATGAAACCATATAATCTAAATAATTAGTCATATCTCTAACGTTTGGGTCAAATGATGGTGATGTTGCGGTTGCTAAAATCGCTCCCGTCTTGGCATCTGCTATCGTAATTTGAAACCATTCCCAGTCATAGTTAACATCAGCATTGTTTAGGGCTTGCTCAACAAAAAATTGAATATTACTATCAATGGTTAAATAAATATCTTTTCCTTGACTAGCTTCTTTGCGCCTTTCTTTGGTATCAGCTATTTTATAACCTCTCAAGTCTTTTTGATACTCAACGTAACCGTCTTCTCCTTTTAAAATTTTATCATAGTATTTTTCGATACCCATTTCACCAGTAATAGTTTCTTTTCCAGATTGGTCATCTGTTTCTGTTTTGGCATACCCTACAGTATATGATGCAAATCTTCCTTTAGGATAGTATCTTTTATAACTTTCAATGAAATCTAAACCAGGAAGGCCTAATGCTTCTATTTTATTTTTGGTAAGTTCTGTTAGTCCTTTACCTTTGGCTCCAAACTCAGTTTGATAAGCATTTTCTTTAGATAAGTATTTTAATATTTCAGCTTCTTCCATCCCAAGAATTGGAGCTAATTCTTTAGCTGTTTTTTCTTTATCAACTACATGCTGAGGTTTTTTCTTGTCTGTTGTTCTTTTGGGATCTAAGTAAGCAATCAATTTATATGAAGAAACATTTTGGGCTAGTGTATCACCATTATTAGAATAGATACTACCTCGTTTGGCGGTTAGAATCTCTTTCTTCGTAGTTCTTTTACTAGCTAGTTCTTTTAAATTGACGTTATCCACTTCAGAAGATAAGCCTAGTTGAACTACTCTTAAAATCATACAAGCAAACAAAAAAAGAGAAGTAAAAATTACTATCTTGGAATACTTGATATTATTTTTAATTCTCTTTTTCTTCTTTTTCATGTACTCACATCCTATTTATCTTCTGTTACAGTCTTAATGTTATTATTATTATAACTTAATCCTTGTTCTTCTGCAACTTGTTGAATCTTAGTAAGTGATGCTAATTCATCAATTGTCATAGCTAAACTCTCATTTGTTTTTTGTTGTTCTTCTATTTCTTGCTTTTGTTTTTCTACTTCATAATTGATATTTGCTAATGTTGCTTTGGAAAAAACAATTGATACTGGAGAAATTACAAGTAGAAATAAAGCTAATGTGTAAATCAGTTTTTCAAATTTAGACATCTTTAATCTTTTCTTTACTTTTCTCATATTATTTCTCCCTTTCTTTTACTCTTTCTATTACACGAAGTTTAGCGCTTCTTGCTCTTGGATTATTTATTAATTCTTCTTTACTTGGAAGAATGGCTTTGTTTATTACCAGCTTAAATTCTTTTTGGAATTCTTCTGGTATTTCTGGTAAGCCCTTTACTCTATCATCTATTTTACATTTTTCATTAAAATATTTTTTAACGATTCTATCTTCTAATGAATGGAATGTTATTACTGCTACTCTACCACCAACTTTAATTAGTGATAAGGCTTGTTCTAAGGCAGGTTCTAATACATCCAATTCATGATTAACCTCAATTCTTATTGCTTGAAAGATTTGACGGGCCGGATGTTTATCCTTCCTAAACTTCATTGACACTGCACTTTTGATTATTTCAACTAGTTCCAGTGTCGTTTCAATTGGTTTTTGTTCACGATATTCTACAATCTTTTTAGCAATATTTCTTGAAAATTTATCTTCGCCATATTTATAGAAAATATCAGCAAGTTCTTCCTTAGAATAGTTATTTACTACTTCATAGGCAGATAGTTTGTTTTCTCTATTCATACGCATATCTAATCTTGCATCTTCATGGTAAGAAAAGCCACGCTCTTTTTCATCTAATTGAGGAGATGATACCCCAAGATCAAATAAGATACTATCTACTTTAGTTATACCAAGCTCTGCTAATTTTTCTTGTAAATTGACAAAATTACTTTTAATAATAGTGAAGTTAGTACCAATCGAACTTAGACGACTGGTACTATGCCGAATTGCTTCACTATCTTGGTCAAAGGCGAATAGTTTCCCTCTTTTTATTCGTTGCAAGATGTAACTACTGTGTCCCCCATAGCCTAATGTACAGTCAACCACGATACTGTCCTCTTTTAAATTCAAAGCAGAAATTGATTCTTCTAATAATACACTTATATGTTTCTCCACTATAAATCCACGCTTTCGTTAAATAAATTTTCGGCTATATCAGACATGTTGATAGAAGCAGAATTGAAAAAGTCATTCCAAGCTTTTTCGGCCCATATTTCCAATCTATCACCAGTACCGATAATCACACAATCCTTTTCGATACCTGCATAGTTAATTAGGGGGGAGGTAATATTAATACGGCCTTGCTTGTCAAATTCTGCTACAGTAGCACCGGATAAGAAAAATCTTGTGAAATTTCTTGCATCTTTCTTTGTAAATGGTAAAGATTCTAGTTTATGGACGATTTCTTCCCAACGTTCTAGAGGATATGCAAATAAGCAATGTTCGATACCTCTTGTAATCACAAATTTATCTTTTAGTTCTGTTCTAAATTTTGCAGGAATAATTAATCTGCCTTTATCATCAATTGCATGATGATATTCTCCCATAAACATAAAAATCCCCCACTTTTCCCCACCAGTTACCACTGATTAATTATATATTAACCAAAATATTATTGTTTGTAAATACAGGTGAAAATATTTTTTAGTAATTTACAGCTTTTTGACAAATAAAAAGTACCTTTTAAGGTACTTTGGTGATATTTTTCTTTTTTTAGGAAACGATTCCAGTTTCAGTATTTTCTTGGTGGTTTGGTGTTATTTTAGTATATGCATGATAATGTTTTTTTGAAGAATACTTTGTATTTTGCTACTTTAGAATAGCTTTGAGGTGTTCTTTTAGATAAAAAATCTACATAAACAAAGAAATGATTTTCTAATGGTACTTTTTTTACTTTAAAATAGATATGTTCTAAGATAAAAGCTATTGTTCTATATTTTTTGCTATATATGGTAACTTGTCCTTCTTCACTATAGTTAATATCTTTAATTGCCGAGCTTACTAATAAACATTTTATTATTATCCAGATTATTTAATTGTTCTAAGTAAACTATAGTAGTTATAATATTTTCTCACATATGTAGTCAGATTGATTTAGTATTTTATAGAATAAAGATGTGTATTGTAGATAATCTGCTAAATATAGTTTTATTATTTCTAACTTTTTTAAATGTCTAGCCCTTTTATCCCATAGATAAGTTCTTCCAAGGCTTTCATTATAAAACTTTTTAATATCTATTCATATGTTGTTATTTTTAATTTTTCTCTTATTTTTCTTCTTTAAATTACTCTTTATCATCTTTCATTTTTTTCATTGTTGTTTTAGGCTTTTATGCTATTAAAATAAAAAAGAAAAACAAGTAAATTTTCTTTTATTTACCTGTTTTCTACGTAGATTTTTTATTACACTTCCTGCTATTTTTTTAATGGATTTTATTTCTTGTTATGAGCTACTAGACTGTCTATTTCTTCTCTAGTAGTTTCTATATATTTTACTTCTTCTCTAGTGAATTTATTACTTTTAGAAATAGATTCTTTTTCAGCCTTATTATATTCATTCCAATCTATAATATATTGTCGTAATAAATTTCTCCTTTTATATAGTTCACTTTGTCTACCTAATAAAACTCCATTTTCGAATTGTAAGGGAACGAAAAAGCTTTCTTCAATATCTTCATCACTCATTTGATAATCTTTTATCTTTTCTTGTTTTTTTTCAAAATTTGTTTCTAATCCTACATCATACATTTGATATTCTCTAATAGCTTCAGTATATTTTTGAAATGCATTAGTTATGATACTGAACTCTTCTCTTGTTAGATGATAGTCTTCTCTTAACACTTTGGCTTTTTCTATTATATTTGCTTCTATTTGACGGTTAGCTTCGGTACTCTTTAACTCATCTGTTAAATAATTATATGGTTCTTCTAACCATGCATTAGATGAATTTTCTCTGCAACGTAAAAAAGCATCGTGTCTGATAGCCTCCTCAAGGGATACTACATTTTCAGTCATATTTTTTAAAATTGCTTGTGAATCTAGATTTAGATTTGTTAATATATGTTTTACTAAATTTCCATATTTTTCATATATCCAAGTAGAAGGTTTATTTTGACCATGGTAATTATAGTCAATAATTACTCTATTGATAGTAGATTCTAAATCTTCATTTGGTAATATACTATGAAGTCTTACCGCTCTTGATATCACTTCATAATTATAGCCATTTTCTATACAAAATTTTCGAAGGCTTTCCCCTTCTTTCATTAATACCGGCTTATTTTCTTTGTTTGATGTCTTTTTTCTTGCTTTGTTTAATTGTTTTAGTAATTCTTCTTCTTTCACATCAAAGTCTTGAAGCATATTATCTATACTATATTGTTCTTTTTTTACCGTTTTTCTTTTTTCTCTTAAATCTTGTAATATTTGAACAACGTGCTCTGCTTTTTCTTGATTACCGTTAAAGAGTTCTGTGTACTTTTCTATGGTTGATTTCCTTTTAGTTTCACTTTTTAATCGTTGGTTTTGATATTCATTATAATCCCATATCATATGTTGTTCATTATACCAAGTGATTTCTTCTTCCGTTAATGGGTTATATTTATTATTTAATTTTCCTTCTTGTTGGGCTTTATATATAGTTCTTAAGCTGTGTATTTTTATCCCAATATTAACTGGTCCTATTCCTTCTAACTCTATTATTTCTTTGGCAGGAATTTCTAAATATTTTTTATCAGGATGTAGTCTTTTCCATTCTAATATGGCTTGTTTA
>URLC01000003.1 GCA_900548695.1 uncultured Mycoplasmatota bacterium | reverse complement strand
GCGAAAATAGGAAGTTGCCAAGAATTTTTTTTTTTGTTTAAGAAAAGATATACAGTATGGTATATCTTTTATTCTTAATAAATAAATATTTTGTGTTATACTAGTAACAGGTGATGATATGGAAAAGAAAGATTATGAAAAACTATTATCTTTAGCGATGTCAACAGGTGCCGATTTTGCCGAAATTTATGAGGAAGATGGAAAAACGACCAATTACAGAGTACTAAATTCTATGTTAGATACAATTTCGAGTAATACCACTAAAGGAGTTGGTGTCAGATTAATAAAAGGTAATAATTATTACTACACTTCTACAAATGACATTCGAAAAACGAATCTAATAAAGATGATTAAAAATCTAATAAAAAATATTAATGAAAAAAATGATAATCCAAATATAATATTAAATAATTTAGAAGAAAAGTATCCAGACATAGAAATACCTCATGATAGCTATCCAATCGAAAAGAAAAAAGAATTTTTATTAGATATGGATAAAAAAATAAGAAAAGTATCAAATCAAATCTCTCAAGTTTCATTAGGCATATTAGAAGATGATAAAGAATATTTAATAGCGAATTCTAATGGAAAATATATAAAATCAAGAAAAAGTGTGACGCGCTATACATGTTCAGTGTTTGCAGAAGATAAAGATAAAAAAGAAGTTGAATTTACTGATTTTGGTCAAGCAAAAGGATATGAAATTCTAAAAAAAGATTTAGAAACTAAATCTATTAATGCCGCTAAAGTAGCAATTGAAAAATTAACTGCTGAAGACTTTAAAGGTGGGGAATTACCGGTAATTATAGCACCAGGATTTGGAGCCGTTATCTTTCACGAAGCCTGTGGCCATGGTCTAGAAGCAACAAGTGTAGCACCGAAATTATCTGTATTTTCAGAAGACTTAGGTAAAAAAGTGGCTTCAAGCAAAGTTACGCTAATAGATGACGGAACAATTTCTAATGCTTGGGGAAGTAACCTAATAGATGATGAAGGAACTACTACTCAAAAAAATATTCTGATAGAAGATGGTATTTTGAAAACCTACTTAGTAGATAAACTCCATGAAGATAGCATGAATATAACAGCTAATGGTTGTGGAAGAAGAGAAAGCTATAACTATGCTCCTACGTCTAGAATGAGTAATACTTATTTAAAACCAGGAACAGATACATTTGAAGATATGCTCAAAAGCATAAAATTAGGAGTATATTGCGAAAGAATGTCTGGTGGTACAGTAAATCCATCAACAGGAGATTTCAACTTTGCTGTCGAGACAGCTAGATTAATAGAAAATGGTAAATTAACTAAACGAATTAAAGGAATTACTTTAATTGGAAACAGTAAAGATATATTGCAAAATGTAGAGATGATATCTTCCGATTTAGAATTAAGCACTGGATACTGTGGAAGTAAAAGTGGAATGATTTATGTTACCATAGGACAACCTACCATTAAAGTGTCTAAGATTTTAGTAGGAGGAAAAGAATAATGACAAGTAAAGTATTTTTTCAAAAAGCTAAAGCCAAAGGAATAACAAATATTCAAATAGTGGAAACAACTACAAATATTGGTCAAATTGAATTGATAAATAAAGAATTGGATACATTTGAGATATCAAATCACACAGAATATCAGCTGAAAGCTGAATATAATGGTAAAACTGTAAAAGCAACATCTGACTACTTAGATGAAAATATATTAGATACTCTTATTATGAAAGCAACTTATACCGACAGTAAATATCAGGACGACTATTTAATGGATAAAACAAATAATAATAAAATTATGGATAGCCAGCAAATTGATATCAGCAAGGAATTAAAGACTCTAAAACAACTAGATGATCTAAGAAAGGAATATTCTGAAATAAATAGTTTGTCTCTTTCTTATTCAGAAATGTATGAAAAAAAGCGTATAGTAAATAGTAATGGTGTAAATATAGAAACAGCTTGTCATTTATATGAATTTATACCAGAAATCATCATAAAAGAAAAAGATAATATTACAAGTTATGATAGAGTATATCTAAAAACGAATAAAACTGATTTAAATATGAAAGAAAACTTAATACAAGATATAAAAATGGCATTAAAGCAAGCAAAAAAAGAAAAATTGCAAACTAAAAAATATAATATTATAGTAGATTCTGCTGTTATGAAAAATATCTTAACCAACTTTATAGATATGTTATCTGCTAGTAACATTAGACAAAAACTGTCTTGTCTAGAAGGAAAACTAAACAAAAAAATATTTTCTGAAAAACTAACTATTATAGAAGACCCACAAAATAAAGCATATCCAGGAGAAACAATTTTTGACGATGAAGGAACAAAAACTTATAAAAAAGAAATTATAAAAGATGGAATTTTAAAGACATATTTATATAATATCAAAGAGGCAAAAGAACAAAATAAAAAAACTACAGCAAATGGTTATGGTGATATTTCAACTCGAAATATGTATATCAAACCAGGTAATAAATCTTTAAATGAAATAATCAAAAAACTAGACAGTGGAATTTATATTACAGATTGTATGGGATCTATGAATACAGCAATAAATCGAAATACTGGAAATATTTCTCTACAAATTTTTGGCTTTATTATTGAGGACGGAAACATTAAATGTGGTTTTGAGCCCAGTATTATGACTACAACAATTTTTGAATTGTTATCTAACATAGAAGAAATTGAAAACAAGGTAACTTTTCTAAAACAAAGTGTAGCATCCCCATGCATCTTGGTAAAAAATATTTCTATAGCAAGTAGTGAAAAAGAGTGACAAGCAAAGTAAAATTAAAGATTAAGAGTTGTATAACTCTTTTTTTTTGGTATAATAAAAATTGGGTGAAGAAATATGGATTATAAAGTTACAACATACTCAGAAGAGGAAACAATCGAATTAGCACAAAACATAGAATCAGAGAAATTTCCAAACATGGTAATCTGCCTACAAGGTGATTTAGGTAGTGGAAAGACAATGTTTACTAAAGGTTTTGCCAAGGCTATGGAAGTAGAAGAAGAAATCACATCTCCAACATTCAATATTATCAAAGAATATACATCAGGTGAATTACCTTTATACCATATGGATGTATACCGCTTAGATGGTAAAGTTGATGATTTAGGAATAGAAGAATACTACACTAGAGGTGGTGTAACTATCATTGAATGGGCAGATATGATTCCTGATTATTTACCAGAAGAAAGATTAGATATAAAAATGAAAAACTCTTCAGAGGTTGAAGATAAACGTACGATTACATTAATACCTCATGGTCAAAAATATGAAGAAGTTTGTGAGGCGATTGTATGATATTATATATAGATACTTCATCAAGCTATTTATATACAGGAATAGTAGAAAATGGAGTAATAAAAAAAGAAATTAAAAAAGAATATGGACATAAGTTATCAGAGGTAGCATTGCCAGAAATTGTCTCAATGTTTGAAGAAACTAAAATAACACCAAATGATATAAAAAAAATTATTGTGGTAGATGGACCAGGTTCTTTCACAGGAATTAGAATTGGTATAACTATCGCAAAAGTATATGCTTGGAGTTTAAATATCCCAATTACAACAATTACTTCATTAGAAGCTATGGCTGTATCTAGTGAAGGTAACGAAGTAAAAGTACCTGTAATTGATGCCAGAAGAGGATATTGTTATGCGGCCATATTTAAAGAAGAAGATAGTGAAATCTTAAAACCAAGTTATCTAACATATACCGATTTACAAGAAAAATTAGCAGCTATTTCTAAATATAGAATAATCACAAATGAAGAAGATAAAATGCAAATAACTGCACTAACAGTGGAACAATATGAACCTAACATCGCAAAAATTGTAGAAAAATATCAAGATAAAGAGGCAATAAATCCTCATGCAGTTAATCCTGAATATTTAAAATTAACAGAAGCAGAAGAAAGCAAAATATCATGATAATCTTAATTAATCAACCAAGCGATTTAAAAAATATAAGTGATACTCAATATTTATTAACAAAATCTAAAATAATCGAAGAATTACAAGTAAATCCTTTTGGAAAATATCTGTTAGAAGTAGAAAATAATCAGATAATCGGTTATTTATATTATAGTGATATCTATGATCGAGCTGAAATTAATCAAATTGAAGTAGCAATTTCCAACAGAAACTGTGGAAAAGCATCTCTTCTATTAGAAAAAATGATTAAACTTGTGGATAAAAATATTACACTAGAAGTAAAGAAGACAAATATCCCAGCTCTTCACTTGTATCATAAATATAATTTTGAAGCACAAGCTATTAGAAAAGGATATTATCAAGGAATAGACGGAATTCTAATGGAAAGAAAAGTAAAAAAATAATATATGTTATAAGTGATTAATAGAATAAAAGCATCAAAAAGAAAAGTAACTAACTTTTCTTTTTTTATTATAATTTGAAAACTAATAATATTTCATATTAATTATCATTAAATTATGGTTAATAATAAAATTGACAAAAGACTAAAAATAAGGTATAATTAGACCCATCACGAGAAATAATGTGAAAACGCTATAGAAAGGAAATACAAATATGAGTTTATTTATGACTAACATCCGTAGACGTAGATACCGAAGACACTTGAGGACGCGATAAAAAATTCGCAGATGCAAGTGTTATTGTTGTGCTTGTATCTGCTAAAGTCATAAAAAAACTATAAGAGTATTTTTATATAAGACCTATGCATATACAAGCATAGGTCTTTTTGTGATTAAAATGATAAAAATAAGGAGTGAAAATATGAATCAAAAAGTGGAAAATATAATTTTAATATTAAAAAAATTAATGTCTTTTAAAACAACCGCTGAAAATAGTCAAGAGTTTCAAAAATTATTTACTTACATAAAAGAAATAATGCCTAAAGAGTTAACTATAAAAGAATATAGTTTTAATGATAAAAAATCATTAGTAATAAGTAATACTCTAGATAAAGATTTGGATATTGTGTTTTGTACACACATTGACGTTGTTCCAGCTACTAAATACGAATGTATTGAAACTAAAACAGAAATTAAAGGTCGTGGTTGTTTTGATATGAAAGGAAGTGTTGCTGTCTGCCTAGAACTTTTTAAAAACCTAAATACTAAAAAGAAAGTAGCTCTTTTTATTACATCGGATGAAGAAATTACAGGTTATTGTGCTGAACAATTACTAACGATATATAATCCTAAATTTGCAATCGTTCCAGATGGTGGAAAAAATTTACAAATTGTAAAAGAAGAAAAAGGACAATTACAGGTAAAATTATCTATAAAAACAAAATCAGCACATGCCTCTCAACCATACAATGGGGAAAATGCTATCACGGGTTTATACAAAATATATGAAGAGTTACTTAAAAAGTATCCACTTCCAACCTCAAGTAAAGACTACAAAACTTCAATTAATCTATCTATGTTAGAAGGTGGAGAAGCGTTAAACAGTGTTGCAGCAACTGCCAGTATGTATCTAGATATTCGTCATACTTCAAAAGATACGAAAGAACAAATATTATCAGATATCAAAAAGCTAAATAACAATGTAGAAATAAAAATAATCCATGCCGGTAGTTTATTTCAAACCAATATGAAAGATAAAAATATAAAAAAATATATACAAATAGCCGAAGAAATATTACATCATAAAGTAGAAATTACCTCAAGTGAAGCAACTAGTGATGCTATATACTTCTCTGATAAAAATATTCCTACTATATTAACCAATCCAACTGGTGACTTTGCTCATTCACCAGAAGAATATATTGAAAAAGAAAGCTTATATACCTTATATCAAATATGGGAAAAAGTATTAAAGGAGGATAACTAACATGAAAAAAAATACAATATCTATGAGTCAAGAATTCACAAAAGAACAAAAGTTTATTTCAATTTTTAATGATAGCAGTGGACTAACTATTTGGGAACAGTTAGATAACGGTTGCTATATAGGTACAATGGGTTATAGTGAAGAAAATATTTATAAACTCTTAACTTTATTAAAGTCATTTGAAGAACAATATGGTGAAAAAATTGATTATGAAGCCGCTAAAGAAGAGTTAATGCTATATCAAAACCAGGGCAAATTATTTATCTATTTTGATGAAAATCTAAAACCTGTATCTATGAATGGTTGTATCTATAATTATGATAATGAAACGGTGGAGTTCTTAAGTATTAATAAAAAACCAACGAATTTATATTTTTATGGATTGTCGACAATTCCAGAATATAGAGGAAAAGGAGCTTGCCGTCATTTGATAGAATATGCAATAGACTTTGCTAAATATAATAATTTCGATTTAGTCTATGCCAGAACGGATTTAGTTAATTCTAATTCCGAGTGGTTGATGGCTAAAGCAGGCATGGAAATTTGTAAATATAATAACGATATTATTGCTGAATGGGTAGATGTAACAGAAACAGAAGGGGACTATCGCCTACATATGTGGAAACCATTACATTCAGGAATTATTCTATTTCCTAAAGATGGAGCTAATTATGCCGATGATGATGAAAAAAGAACTTTAAAAGATAAGACAGATACTTATCAGTATAAATATCAATACCAACCTAAAGTAAAGCTTGCTTAACTATGAAATACAACTAGAAAAATTTTAAAATATATGTTAAAATAAGGAAGAAATGAAAAGAGTGGTAAAATGAGGGAAAAAAAAGATATGTATATTTTAGGAATAGAGTCAAGTTGCGATGAAACAAGTGCATCAATTGTCAAAAACGGTACAGAAGAAATTTCTACTGTAATCTCTTCTCAAATTGATATTCATAAAGATTATGGTGGAGTTGTACCAGAAATAGCTAGCCGTCATCATGTTAAAAATATTACAATCGTTTTAGAAGAGTGTCTAAAACAAGCTAATATGACTATGAACGATATAGATGCCATTGCAATTACTTATGGCCCAGGATTAATAGGTTCATTATTAATTGGTTTAGAAGCTGCTAAAACCTTAGCCTTTATTCATAATAAACCTTTAATACCAGTTCACCATATTGCCGGACACATCTATGCTAATAGTTTAGTAAGACCTTTAGAATTCCCTTTATTAGCTTTAGTTGTTAGTGGAGGACATACAGAATTAATTGAAATGACTAGTCATTATAAGTTTGAAAAATTGGGTGGAACACTAGATGATGCTATTGGAGAGTGCTATGACAAGGTAGCTAGAGTCATTGGGTTAGAATATCCGGGAGGGCCAAAACTAGATCAATTAGCAAAAGAAGGAAAATGTACCTACAAATTACCAATCCCTCTACATGATGATAGTTATAATTTTTCGTTCAGTGGTTTAAAAAGTGCTGTCATAAATTTAGCCCATAATGAAGAACAAAGAAATAATCCACTGAATAAGGAAAACTTAGCTACATCTTTTCAAACTGTAGCAGTAGAATCAGTCATTAATAAAACTAGAAAAGCAATTAAAGATAAGAATATAAAATCCTTAATTGTCGCTGGAGGAGTAGCAGCCAATCAAGGATTAAGAAGTGAAATAGAAAAATTAGGCAAAGAATTACATGTTCAAATCTCTATTCCACCAATGAAATATTGTACAGATAATGCGACAATGATAGCAGCAGCAGGATATTATGCCTACCTAGATGGCAGAAGAGCTGATTTAACATTAAATAGTACATCAAGTGCTACATTAAAATAATATTTGACATAAAAGACACCAATAAAGGTGTTTTTTTTGTGAACAAATCAAAAAAAATTCCCCAAACTTTCTAAGTATGCTATAATTGATATGATAGGGAGGCTAGTTAAATGATAAATAGAATTATATTAAATGAAACTTCATACTTTGGTCGTGGAGCCAGAGAAAAAGTTGTAGAAGAAATTAATGGAAGACATTTCCAAAAGGTGTTAGTAGTGACAGATAAAGCACTACTAGAGACAGGAACAGTTACAATGGTAACAGAAGTATTGGATAAAAATCATATAAATTATGTAATGTATGATGGTGTAAAACCAAATCCAACAGTTCAAAATGTAAAAGCAGGACTACAAATTGCCAAGGATAATAATGTAGACTGTATTATCGCAGTAGGTGGAGGAAGTTCAATTGATACCGCGAAAGCCATTGCTGTTATTTGTACAAATCCAGATTTCAGTGATGTGGTAAGCCTAGATGGTGTTGCTGATACTAAAAATAAAGCATTACCATTAATAGCATTACCAACAACTGCTGGAACAGCGGCAGAAGTAACAATCAATTATGTTATTACAGATGAAGTAAGAACTAAGAAAATGGTTTGTGTAGATGTACATGATATTCCTGTAGTAGCTATTATAGATCCAGATTTAATGCAAGGAATGCCACAAACAATAGCAGCATCTACTGGAATGGATGCCTTAACACATGCTATGGAAGGTTATATAACAAAGGCAGCATGGTTAATTCCAGATATGTTTCATATTAATGCTATGTCATTAATTTACAAAAATCTAGAAAAAGCAGCAAACGATAAAGATAAAAAGGCAGTAGAAAAAATTGGTTATGCACAATATATAGCTGGAATGGGATTCTCAAATGTTGGACTTGGAATTGTCCACTCAATGGCTCATTCATTAGGTGCTTATTTTGATACACCACACGGTGTAGCTAATGCTCTACTTTTACCATATGTATTAAAATTCAATGGTAAAGTATGTCCAGAACTATTTAGAAATATGGGTAATGCTTTTGGTCTTGATATGAAAGACACAACAGATGAAGAAGCTGTAGATAAAGTAGTAGCAGCTGTTAAAGAATTATCAATCAAACTACACATTCCTCAAACATTAAAAGAAATTGGTATTCCAAAAGAAATGTTGCCAACATTAGCTGATCAAGCACTAAATGATGTTTGCACTGGTGGAAATCCAAGAGAAGTAACAAAAGAAGACATTTTATCTTTATATAAAGAAGCATACGAATAAAAAGAAAAGAGGTACCAAAATGTTAAAATCAAAAGTAGGATTTAGTATTGATGTAGATAGTTTTAAATCAGGAGAAGAAACTGCTAAAGTAGCATCTCATGATATGAGACACGCTAAGTTGGGTATGTTATATACATCTGTATTATCCAACACAAAAGAGGTAGTAAAAGGTGTTAGAAGTGTAACGGATGCTCCAATCATCGGTTGTACAAGTAGTGGAGCAATCATTGTTCCAGAAGGTATTGTATCATCAGATCATGGTTTCTCAGGCATGATGATGCTAGATGACAAAGATATGACGGTAGGTGTAGCTTGCCACGAAGCTGGAAAAGATGCCCGTGCAATTGGTAGAAAAGTTGCAATTGAAGCTGTAGAAAATGCGAAGACAACCAGAGCTCCTGCTTATTTCTATATGGTTGCCAGTCCAAAAGAAGAAGAAGACTACCTAATGGGAATTCAAGATGTTATTGGAAGAGTTCCTATGTTTGGTGGAAGTGCCGCTGACGATACTGTAGAAGGAAAATGGCAAATTATCTGCAATGATAAAGTATTTAATGATGGAGTGGCTGTTGCTTTCTTTTATACGGATAATGAAATAGTAACATCCTATACTGGAGCTTACAGAGAGACAAATAATGTTGGTTTAATTACAGAAGTAAAAGATAATCGTACATTAGTCTCAATTGATGGAGTGTCAGCCCTTAAAAAATATGCAAACTGGATTAACACAACTCCAGCTCAATTAAAAGGTCAAAATCTTTTAGTTGCATCAATCACTAGACCATTAGGAGTAAAAGATCCGTTAGGAAATCTAACCGTAATTCGTCACCCAATGTTTGGTAACGATATGGGAACGAGAACAACATCAGATGACACAATTACTTTAGGAAACAAAGCCGTACCTGGAACAGCTATTATTCAATTAGAAGCAACTGTAGATGAATTAATTGATTCCACTGGAGCAACAATGAAAGATGTAAAAAAACAATTATATACAGAACCAGCAGCATACTTCTTAGTACACTGCGGAGGAAGAAAATTAGGAATAGGAGATCGTCTAGGCGAAGTACATAAACAATTACTAAAAGAAGCGAAAGATGTACCATTTATTACAATCTTTACTTTTGGGGAATATGGTTATGATGAACATTCTGCTAATATCTGTGGTGGATTAATGTTATCATTTACTGCATTTGGTAAAAATTAGGAGGTACTATGAAAAATTTAGTCAAAGGTCTAGAAATGGATGCTAGTAATCATCAAGTAATTGAAGTTACGAATCCAGCAACCAACGAATTTCTTGATACTGTCCCAAACTCTACAGAAGAAGATGTGGATATCGCAGTAACAAAAGCCGTTGAAGCACAAAAAGAATGGGCTCAAGTTCCTTTATATGAACGTGGACGTATTTTGGAAAAGTTTATTGATTTAGTAGAAAGAGATAAAGAATCTTTAGCCATAACTCTTTGCAAAGAAACCGGAAAACCAATAAAAGAGGCTAGAGGTGAAATTGCAAATACAAAAATTTTTGTTTCTGCCTATGTTGAAAAAGCCAAGCATTTATACGGTATTAATATTCCGAGAGGCAATGAACCAGGACACGAAAACGATGTTCAATTTACAATTAGACAACCTTTAGGAGTAGTAGCCTGCATTATACCATTCAACTTCCCATGTGATTTATTTGGTCAAAAAGTCCCAAGTGCTCTAATTATGGGAAATGCTGTCATTGTAAAACCATCAACGTATAATCCATTAACTCTTCATAAGTATTGCTTATTATTAAAAGAAGCTGGAATACCAGATGGAGTAATCACTTGCTTATCTGGTGACGGTCCAGTAGTTGGCCAAGCCTTAGCAAGACATAAAGGAGTTCACCTAGTCAGTGTCACAGGCTCTACTGCTGTTGGAATGGAAACAATGGCAACAGCCAGTAAAAATTTAACTCATGTTATGCTAGAACTAGGTGGTAATGATGCTTTTATTTTAGATAAAGATGGAGACTTAGATTTAGCTATAGAAGAAATGGTTTGGGGTAGACTTTATAATACTGGTCAAGTATGTTGTGCCAGCAAAAGATTTCTTGTTCATAACTCCATAAAGGAAGAGTTTACGCGCCGTGTAATTCAAAAGATAAGTACCATGCGTATCGGTAACCCAATGGATGAAGATACTGAAATTGGTTGCTTAATCAATGAAAAAGCGGCTCAAAGAGTAGAAGAACAAGTAAATATTACTATTGCTCAAGGGGCGAATCTTGCCTTTGGTGGACGCAGGAATGGTGCTTTTTACGAACCAGCCGTATTAACTAATGTTACGAAAGAAATGGACATTATGAAAGATATGGAAGTCTTTGGACCAGTTATTCCAATCTGTGGCTTTGATGATATAAAAGAAGCAATAGCAATAGCCAATCAATCAAGTTTTGGCTTATGTGGTAATATTATTACGAAAGATATTAATAAAGCTTTGAAAGTAGCTGAACAATTAGAAGTAGGCGGTGCTATTATTAATGGCGCAAGTTTCTTCAGATCTGCAGAAATGCCATTCGGAGGTTGGAAACACTCAGGAATTGGTAATGAAGGAATCGCAACAACACTAGAAGAAATGTCAAGAATTAAAACAATTGTTTTAAAAAATGCATTTAAATAAAAGAAAAATCACCTTAATGGTGATTTTATTTTGGTAAAAACTTTTCCATTAGTATAATATAGTGTATAATAAAATAGAAGAAAATTATTCTGAAGGAGTACTTATGCAAACAAGAAGTGAATTAAAAAGAAAAGCTCGAAAAACCTTAAAAAAACACTACGCTATCTTTATGGTAGCCTGTTTAATTGCTGCTTTCATTGGCACTGAGTTTCTTGGTTCTCTAACAATAACAAAATTAAAATCATTTCCAGAAACTGTCATGACTGATTCTATTAATGTTGATAAAGCGGTAGAGGACGCTTTAAAGGGAAATGAAAAAGAAGGAAAACAGATTACCAGTAATCTAAAAAAAGAAATAATTGCCAAAGATAAAGAAAATCAAGATAAAATCTTAGGTAGAAGTAGAGGCGTATTTGCGATGATTGTTAATGGAATTACGACAGGTTCTATCTATGTTACTTTTATAGCCGGTATGAACTCAATCATTGGCAATCCCAATATTACATCAATAATTTTAATTATTGCAAGCTTATTATTATCCTTCTTCTTCTGGATGCTTCTAGGTAATATGTATAAAGTTATTTCTAGAAGAATTTTCTTAGAAGGTAGAATTTATCAAAAAGTACCGATGCAACGTTTCTTGTTTTTATTAAGAACAAAAAGATGGTGTAAAACTTCCTGGACTATGTTTGTAACAACAACATTTTATAGTTTATGGTGTTTTACAGGAGTAGGAATTATTATAAAGCGTTATTCTTATATGTTAGTACCCTACATAGTTGCGGAAAATCCTGATATCAAAACAATAGATGCTATTACTTTATCTAGAAGAATGATGGATGGTCATAAATGGGAGTGCTTTCAATTAGAATTATCTTACTTAGGATGGACTTTTTTAGGAATCGCCACTCTAGGACTGAGTGAAATTTTATATTCAAACCCATATAAAATAGCTGCACTAAGTGAATATTATGTAAATATCAGAAAACTGGCAAAAGAAAAGAAACTTTTAGGAGTAGAAAATTTAAATGATACCTATTTATATGAAAAAGCTCCAAAAGAAGTTCTAGACAAAGAATATGCCGACATTATTGAAAAATTAAATAATTCACGCGAAAAGATAACTAAGCCGAAAGGCTTAAAAAAAATATTAGCCTATTATCTAGGCATTTCTCTAATCGATACTAAAGAAGCAGAAAAGATAGAGCAAGAAGAAAGAAAAATTCAAAGACTAGAGATTTTTAAAAATGCAATTAATGGAAAAGAATACCCAGCTAGGCTATTTACCATTCCTGAACGACACCAAAGAAAGAAATTGGATACTATTAATTACATGCGTAGGTATTCTATTTGGTCTTTAATTGCTATGTTTTTCATTTTTGCTTTTGTCGGTTGGCTTTGGGAAGTTATGCTACATATTATAGTGGATGGTAACTTTGTCAATAGAGGGGTATTACAAGGACCTTGGTTACCAATTTATGGTTACGGTAGTATATTAATACTAACCGTATTAAATCGTTTCCGATCAAAGCCCCTATGGCAATTTTTAACCATTATTATTTTATGTGGAACAATAGAATATTTTACATCTCTTTATCTAGAATTAGCTTTTAATGGTCAAAAATGGTGGGATTATAGTGGATATTTTCTGAATCTAAATGGAAGAATATGTGCAGAAGGTCTATTAGTTTTTGGAATAGGTGGTATAAGTGTCGTTTATATACTAGCACCACTGTTAGATAATATAATACAAAAAATAAATCATCAAAAATTAATTGTAATATGTTGTATTCTAATAACAATATTTATTGTAGACAATTTATACTCTAGTAATTCTCCAAATACAGGTACAGGAATTACAGATTATCAAATAGGTAAAAAAGAAACACTAACATCATTAGATATGACATAGTTAACTCAACAAAGAAAGGAATAAAACATGATAGCAATTTTATTATCACCATTTTATATATTAATTAATTTTTATATTGCTAGATGGTTACTAAGTTGGATGCAAGCTTGCAGTAAGCATTTCAAAAAAAGATGGATTAGAGTCTTAGTTATCACTTTATATACATTTTTTGCAAGTGCTCTAATCATTGGCTTTTTACTACCAACCAGTCTATTAGAAAGAATCATGAAATTAATTGGTAATTACTGGTTAGGAGTATTACTTTACGTTATATTAACAGTATTAATTGCTGATGGTATTCGTTTAGTTGCAGTAAAAAGTAAAAAAGTTCCAAATGAATACTTACATTCTAAAAAAGTATTCGTAATTGCTGGAACTGTTTGTATTACGATAATTGCTACCCTTAGTATTTGGGGAGTGATTAATGCAAGAATTATTCATACAACTAAGTATGAAGTAACCATTAATAAAAAAGTAGAAAAACTAAAAAAATTAAGAATAGCTTTAGTGGCTGATTTACATCTGGGATATAATATTGGAACACCACAGATGATAAAAATGGTTGACAAAATAAATAATGAACATCCAGATATCGTTGTAATCGCAGGTGACATTTTTGATAATGAGTATGAAGCTTTAGATAATCCTAAAAAGTTAATAAATACCTTCAAAAAAATAAAAAGTAAGTATGGCGTTTATGCTACTTACGGAAACCATGATATAAAAGAAAAGATTTTAGCAGGATTCACTTTTAATAAAAAGGGTGAAAAAAAAGAAAGTGATATTCGTATGGACCAATTACTAGAAAGTGCTAATATTACGTTATTAAGAGATGAATATGTTCTTATTGACAATAGTTTTTATCTTTATGGAAGACCAGATTACAAAAAACCAGGAAGAGGAATCCAAATTAGAAAAACACCAAAAGAAATAGTCAGTGAATTAAAAAAGAAAAAACCTATAATCGTAGTTGATCATGAACCAAATGAATTAGAAGAGCTAGCAAATGCCGGAGTAGATATGGATCTATGTGGGCATACTCATGATGGGCAAATGTTTCCAGGTAACATCACAACATCTTTAATGTGGGAAAATTCATACGGCTATTTAAAAAAAGGGAATATGCATAATATAGTAACTAGTGGAGTAGGTTTATTTGGACCTAATATGCGTGTTGGAACAAAAGCTGAAGTAGTGATTATCGATACCCATTTTAAATAGAAGAAGTTATCTTCTTTTTTTGTGATATAATATAATAAAGAAGGTGATAAAATGAAAAGTGCAATAATATATGACTCATTAACAGGTAATACGGAACAATTAGCTAAGGCTATAAAAAAAGAAATAAATAGTACTTATTACCAAAAAGTAACAGATATCAATCCACTTGATGCTGATATCTATTATGTTGGTACTCCAGTAATTAAAGGAACATGTACTGAAAAAATTAAAAACTTTTTAGAAACACTAGAAAATAAAAAAATCTTTTTATTTGTAACTGCTGGTTATGGCGGAAGTGAAGAATACTATGATAAATTAAAATTAAGAATTCTAGCAAATATTCCAAAAAGTAACACTGCAATTGGTACTTTCTTCTGCCAAGGGAAAATGCCAAATACTGTCAAAGAAAGATATATCAAATTAATAAAAGAAAATCCAGAAGATCAAAATTTAAAGGTTAGTTTAGATAATTTTGAAGATGCTAAAACGCATCCTAATAAAGAAGATTTAACTAATTTAATTAATACGATTAAGGAAAGTGTTTAAACTAAAAATATGGAGTAAACTAGCAATAAAAGGAGAATAACATGGAAAAAGCAAAAGTATATTATACAAAAAATATTACTAGTGAGAGTTTAATAAAAATTTATGAATCATTAGGGGTAAAACTTACCGGAAAAATTGGTATAAAAGTTTCAACAGGAGAAGCTGGTTCAAAAGGATATTTAAAATCAGACATTATAGCGCCATTAGTCAAAATGTTAAATGGAACTATTATAGAATGTAATACGGCTTATAATGGCAAAAGAGAAAATACAGAAGAACATTTAAAAGTAGCGAAAGAACACGGATTTATGGATTTTGCTGAGGTAGACATTATGGATAGTGAAGGAGAAATGAAGATACCTGTAAATAATGGAAAACATTTAAAATATAATTTAGTTGGGACTCATTTATCAAACTATGATGCCATGGTAAACTTAGCTCATGGAAAAGGTCATGCTATGGGAGGCTTTGGAGCTAATTTAAAAAACCAATCCATAGGTGTAGCTTCTAGAAATGGTAAAGCCTATATTCATTCTGCAGGCTTTACAACTAACCCTAAAGAAGCTTGGGCTAATCTACCAAAACAAAAAGATTTCATCGAGTCAATGGCTGAATCTGCAAAATCGGTTACTGATTATTTCCGAGAAAACAATAAACCAATTTGTTATATAACTATAATGAATTTTTTATCAGTAGACTGTGATTGTGATAAGAATCAAACAAATCCAGTCATGACTGATTTAGGAATTGTAGCATCACTGGACCCTGTTGCTAATGACCAAGCTTTTATTGATATGATTTGGCAATCTCAAGAGGCTGGAGCGAAACTTTTAAAAGAACGTATTGATAGTCGTGAAGGTCGTCATATTTTACCATACGCTGAAAGTATTGGCTTAGGCAGTAGAAAATATGAATTAATAGATATTGATAAGTAAAATAAGTAATACCATAATCTACATAAATTAAAATGTAGATTTTTTATAAATAAATGAAAGTAGTATTGAAATTATTTTACAAAATTATCTTTTATACTATATAATAAAACTAGAAAGTAGGAAGTATGATGGATTATATAGATATAATAACAATAGTAATCATAGTAGTTACAATAGTGATAAATATTTATAACAGATTAAAAGAGTGGAAAATAACAGATGTATTTACAAATATAAATCAGGAGATAAAACTGGAGAAAGTTGATGAAAATTTGTATAAGGACTATACTAAATTTTATAAAACAGATGTGCTAAACGATCCAGATTTCGTTAAAAAAATAAAAATAATTTATTCTCAAATTGTAAATAAAAAAGAAACTGATATTAAAGTAATAGCCGAACTAGCTCATTGTACTTATCCTGAGTGCATTTTAAAAATAAAATATTTAAAACAAATCCGTAAAATTAAAGAAGATTACTATATTGATGAAGTCAATGGACTAATAAATAAATGTAGCCAGGAAGACCAAAAACTATTACAGAAATATCGACCATACATTTATAGAAGTCAGCTACAAATTCCAGAAATTGCTGCCAAACTCCCGAAAACAACGAATAAAAATAGACAAGAAGTCGAAAAACAAATTTTAAATGATTTAATCTATTTAGATGATAAAGGCTTAATTGACGGTATTTTATTAAATAGAGTAGATGGGATGATTACATATTACAATTATCGTCAAAATAAAAATATGAAAGATAAAATCACTGTAAATTGCCAAAACTGTGGTGCACCAAATGAGGTAAATAGAGGAGGTAAAATTAGATGTAGTTACTGTGGAAGTATTGTAGAAGATTCTAAAAAACCCAACTAAAGGAGAATTTATGAATACAATATATCAAAGAAGAAGTATTAGAAAATATCAAGATAAAGAGATTCCCATAAAGATACTAGAAAAGCTAGTAAAAGCAGGGATGCAGGCACCATCAGCGCATAACTTAAAACCTTATGATTTTATCATAATAAAAAAGAAAGAAACATTAGCAAATTTAAGTGAAACCGGTTTATATTGCCATATGTTAAAACAAGCTAATGCTGCTATTGTTGTTTGTTCAAGTGCAGATTCTATAAAAACTCCATACTGGCAAGCAGATTGTGGTGCTGTAGTAGAAAATATTTTATTAGAAGCAACAAACTTAGGGATTGGTTCCTGTTGGATAGGAGAATATCCTAATATTGAAAAAAGTAATCAAGTAAAAGCAATTTTAAATATTCCTAAGGATTATCAAGTGTTCGCAACTATCTCATTAGGTTATCCACTAAGAGAAAAAGAAGCCAATAATAATTATTATGAAGAAAAGATTCATTATGAAAAGTTTTAAAGAAGCCTAAGCTTCTTTTTTTTTGAAAGACTGAACACATTTTTATATTATTCATATAATACCGTAGTTAGGAAAGGAGAAATATGAAAAAGAAAATTGTGGTTTCAATACTAGGGGGATTAATCGTATTTTTATTAGCTGCCTTAGTATTATTTGACTTAAATAAAAAGGAGGATAAAAACAAACAAACAACCAAAATAACATTAGCCGAAGTAACTCATTCGATTTTTTATGCTCCTCAATATGTTGCTATTGAAAAAGGCTATTTTGAAGAATATGGGATAAATGTTGAATTAATTTTAACTCCAGGTGCAGATAAAGTAACGGCGGCAGTTTTATCCAAAGATGCGGATATTGGCTTTTGTGGTAGCGAAGGAACCATTTATGTTTATAATGGTGGAGAAAAAGACTATTTAAAGTCCTTTGCTCAATTAACTCAAAAAGATGGTTCATTTCTAGTTGCTAGAAAAGATTATAAAAACTTTACATTAGAAAATCTAAAAGGAAAAACAATCATTGGAGGCAGAAAAGCTGGTATGCCCGCTATGATTTTAGAATATGCTTTACAAGAAAATGGTGTAGGAAAAGAAAGTGGTATTAATATTGATACATCAATAGATTTCGCCTCTATGAGTAGTGCATTTATCGGTGGTACAGGTGATTTTGTTACTTTATTTGAACCTAATGCATTAGAAATAGAAAAACAAGGTTATGGCCACGTTGTTGCCAGTGTCGGTGAATTAGGAGGAATAGTTCCATATACTTCTTATGCTGCTAGAAAAAGTTATATTAATGAAAACAAAAAACTAATAACTAATTTCACTAAAGCAATCCAAAAAGGACTTGACTATGTTCATAACCATAATGATGAAGAAGTAGCTAAGGCTATTATAAATCAATTTCCAGACACTTCACTAGAAGACATCACCAAAGTAGTAAAAAGATATCGTGATATCAATGCATGGCCAAAAACAACGGAATTAAGTGAGAAATCTTTCAATCATTTACAAGATATTATGATAGGAAATAAAGTTCTAGATAAAAAGGTTCCATACGAAGATTTAGTTTATAATGAAAAATAAAATTTTAACCATTTCTAATTTAGAGAAATCATTTCATACTAATGAAGGTGAAATGAAAGCTGTAGAATCAGTATCTTTAGATGTTTATGAAAAAGAATTTGTTTCTATCGTTGGTCCCAGTGGTTGTGGTAAATCAACAATTTTATCAATCCTTGCTGGTCTAGAAGAAAAGTCAAAAGGTAAAATTTCTTTTACAGGAAACTTCACCATTGGCTATATGCTTCAAAATGATTCTTTATTTGAATGGAGAACAGTTTTAGAAAATTGTTTATTAGGTTTAGAAGTTACTAAAAAATTAACAGAAGAAAATAAAAGCTATGTAATTAACTTGTTAAAAACTTATGGATTAGAAGAATTTATGAATGAATATCCTAGCCGGTTATCTGGGGGCATGCGTCAAAGAGTAGCTTTAATTAGAACTCTTGCCACTAAACCCGATATTTTATTACTAGATGAAGCTATGTCAGCCTTAGATTATCAATCTCGTTTGGCTATTAGTGATGATATTTATAAAATTATAAAAAAAGAAGGAAAAACAGCCATTATGGTGACTCATGATATAGCCGAAGCTATTAGTATGTCTGATAGAATAATCGTCTTATCAAAGCGCCCAGCCACTGTAAAAAAAGTTTACGAAATAAAATTAAGTAACAAAAAAAATCCAATCCACAATCGAAAATGTCCGGAATTTTCCAAATACTATGATTCTATTTGGAGGGATTTAGATGTCCACATATAGTAATGAACATCTCTTATATTTAAAAAAGCAAAGAAAAGAAAAAAGAATAATTTGCTTCTTTCGAGTTTTGATTATTATTTGCTTTTTAATTATTTGGGAACTTTTATCTAGACTAGAACTAATTAATACTTTTTTATCATCATCACCATCTAAAGTAGCAGTAACAATTTATGAATTAGCAAAAGATAGTACTTTATTTGTTCATGTTGGAGTTACCTTATATGAAGTATTAATTAGTTTCATAGTCGCAACAATAATAGGTTTTATTGTTGCCCTTATCTTGTGGAGTAATAAAGTAATTGCTAAAATAATTGATCCTTACTTAACAATATTAAATTCTCTTCCTAAAGTAGCATTAGGACCATTAATAATTATTTGGGTAGGAGCAAGTACTAATTCAATTATATTTATGGCCTTATTAATTAGTATCTTTGTAACTATAATCACTATCTATCAAGGCTTCAAAGAAACAAGTGAAAGCTATATTACTTTATTAAAATCTTTTAAAGCAACAAAAATGCAAATATTTACCAAAGCAGTTTTACCAAGTAATATTCCAAGTTTAATAAGTGCTTTAAAAATAAATATTTCTATGTCATTAATTGGTGTAATTATGGGTGAATTATTAGTTTCAAAAAGTGGTTTAGGTTATTTAATTATGTATGGTTCACAAGTTTTTAACATAAATTTAGTTATTACAGGAGTCGTAATATTAGGAGTGATTTCTTATATTATGTATTTTGTAATTGATTGTTTGGAAAAACTTATTAAGAAAAAAAGAGGTTAATGAAACTTCTTTTTTTATAGGAAAGAATATGAAGATTTGCTATAATAAATATGAAAAGCAAGACTAAGAAAGGAATTACCTATGAAATTAATGTTTATATCTGATATCCATGGAATAAAAACAAATTTAAGAAAAGTCCAGGAAAAGTTTAATAGTTTAAATTGTGATAAATTAGTTGTATTAGGGGATTTATATTATATTGGACCAAGAAATAAAATGATAGACGGTTATGATATCAAAGCTGTTTTCGAATTTTTAGAATCTATGAAAGATAAACTAGTCTGTGTAAAAGGAAACTGTGACTCTGAAGTTGATACTATGGTTTCAAATTTTCCGATTGTGAGAGAATTAAGTTTAATTATGACTGAAAATCATGATATATATATTACCCACGGTCATATTTATAATGATACAAATTGGTATAAAGACCATTCAATTTTAGTCTATGGACATTTTCATGTCCCAATGATAAAAAAAGTAGAAACTAACTACTATCTAAATCCAGGTTCCATATCTTTACCTAAAAATGGTTACTTACCAAGTTATTTAATCTTAGATGAAGAAAAAGCAACAATTTATGATATCGAGGATAATGTCATTATGGAAGAATATCTTAAATGAAAAAAGATAAACTACGAGTAATTATTTTAACTGACAACAATCAAGCCGTCTATCTTTTCTATAGCATTAAGAAAATAAGAACAAAAAATATATACTATTATGAAATACCTAGCATAACCATAAAAAATAACCTTTCTTTAGAAAAAAACTTAAAAAAATTTTTAAATGAAAAGTTAAATCTCGATATTAAAGTAATTGGTTACCTAGGTCAAACGAAAACGATAGAAGGAATTGACTACTACTTTCACTGTGAGGTAAAGACAACTTCTTTAAAGTTTGAAGATTGTAAAATGAAATCCATTCTCTTAAAAGACTTAACAAAAGAAGAGATTAATATTTTGCCCGTTTATTTATCATATATCGAAAAAGCTTTAAAAAAAGATTATAAAACTATCTAAAATACACGTTTTTTTCACAAAAGGCGTGTATTTTATTTATGAGGAGATGATAATTTGAAATTGAAAATAAATGAATACTTAAGAATTTGTATATTAATTATTGCAATTGCCGTAATTGGAATTAGTTACACACTTTATTATGCTTTTACACATAATGGTGAAGTCATTTATCAAAACTATGGTATTACACAGGCAATTAGTGTGAATCCATCCTTAAGTTTCTTTCAAATACTAGTAATTATTATTTTAGGCTTTGGTCTAATAGCATCTATTGTCTATATTGCTTACACGCATGGTGGCAAAATTAAGCCCGAGAAAATCCTAGAAAATGAAGAAAAAAGTATTTTTTTCATCTTAGAAACTATTTTGCTAACTATAATTTTAACTTTAGTAATTGTAATACCAACTAACATATTTTTAGAAAAATATAATACTAATGAAAATTATCAAACAACTGTAAATGAACGTGGAAATTCTTTAGGAAATAACAAAAATATGAATGCTCAATTAAGAATAAGATAAAAGTTTATCAAATCCCTTTCCAACCTAAAAAAAAGAGAATATAATATTTATTAGAAAGAGAAGTTATGCAATAAAACTTTCTCTTGAAATATTATAATCAATGTGGTATAATATAGCCAAATTGGAGGGGGAATATTATGAAAAAGAAATTAACCAAAATCTTAACTGCATTTTTAATTGCTGTTGTTAGTTACTGCACTCTAACAACGACAGTAAATGCTGTACCGCAAAGTATTAGACTAGGAAGTCCAGAATCTATTCCTGCTTATGTTGCTGGTACATATTTCACAACCAAGACAACTGTTGATGGAAAATACGTGTATTGTTTAAATATGCATAAATATACAGCTCAAAATTCTACAGCCTATCTAGTAGGTGAAAGAGATGCTGGTGTAGCGTATATTATGCTAAATGGTTACCCACATAAAAGCTTTACAGGTGAGAGATTAAAAGATTACTACATAACTCAAACAGCTTTATGGTGGTATCTAGATGATACAACAGGTAGCTCAAATTTAAGCAACTCATTTAAAACAAACGGATCAGATCCACATAATTTAAGACCACAAATAAAAAGTTTAGTAGCCAAAGCAAAAGAAGCTAGAAATAAAGGATATCAAAAAACAACTATCAGTGCTAGTATTTCAGATAAAGTAATGACTATCACAGACGACGGAAAATACTATGTTTCTGATGAAATCACAGTAACTTCTACTAACTTAGATACTTATAAAGTATCTTTAAGCGGTGCACCAACTGGGTCAGTTGCTATTGATAAAAATGGTAAAGCCAAAACAACATTCAGTGCTTCAGAAAAATTCAGAGTTAGAGTACCAGAAAATCAGGTAAAAGATAGCAAAATGAATATTAAAGTAACAATATCTGGAACCGGTAAAATTTATAAAGCATACGAATATCAACCAGAGGTACAAAGTCAACAAAATGTTACTCCACCTGATATCGTCCCAATAGAAGAAAATGTAAGTACTTCTATTGACTTAACCATTTCTACATCAAAAATAATAATTATAAAAGTCGATAAACAAACTGGTAATCCTATTGCTGGAGCAGAATTAGTTTTAAAAGATTCTAATGGAAAAGTAATTACAAGTTGGACATCTACAACATCAGGACACGTGATAAAAAACTTACCAAATGGTACCTATACCATTGAAGAAAAAAGTGCTCCAAAAGGATATAAATTAAATAAGGAAGTTGTAAAATTTACAATTGATGATAACAATAGAGATCAAAAAGTCGAGTTTTATAATGAAGCTCAAGAAAGAGTGGTAAATATCATCAAAATAGATGAGTCTACAGGTCAACCTTTAGCAGGAGCAGTAATCGTTGTAAGAGATTCAGAAGGAAATGAAGTAGCAAAGTTTACCTCTTCAACTGATCCTTATGTAATTACAGGATTAAAAGATGGAACATACACAGCAGAAGAAATTTCAGCACCTGCAGGATATAAAAAGAGTGATGAAAAGATTACTTTTACATTAGATCCAGAACATGTATCTCACCAAATTACTATTAAAAACTACCCAGAAGTAGATGTGCCAAATACAAGTGCAGCAAGTTCTATATTATTAGTTATTCTAGGCCTAGGAATTATTGGTGGCGGAATTAAATTTGTCCAAAAAAATGCCAAGAAAGCAAGAATGTAACGCAAAAAGAATCTCTCCAAGTGTGGTAGCCATAATAGGGGCCATCCTGACACTAACAGGGGGATTCTTTGTTTCATATAACTACATTCAATCAAAAAAAGTAGTCGCCTATGATTACATGGCCAGTGTCTTCTTTGAAGACAAAGAAAAGAATAATGAGGATATAGCTAAACAAATTTCTGAAGAAACAGAGGAAAAACAACCGATAGAAGAAACAGAAAGTTCTACTTATACAGATGAATATATTGGGTATTTAACCATTCCTAAAATTAATTTACATAAAGGTTTCGTTGATAAAAGATCGAAAGAAAATGATGTAGAAAAAAATATTATGGTAGTGGAAGGTTCTAATTATCCAGATACTGATAAAGGTAATTTCATTATTGCTGGTCACTCAGGAACTGGTTGGAAAGCTTTCTTTAATGACCTATATAAATTAACAACAGAAGATATAGCTTATGTAACTTATAAAGGTAAAAAATATACATATAAAATAACAAATATATATAAACAACAAAAGACTGGTAAAATAGCAATTTATCGTAATTATGATAAGACAACATTAACACTAGTAACTTGTACCAACTATGATGATGCAACTCAGACAGTATATATTGCTGAACTACAAAATGTAGTAGCAGCATAAAAAGAGTGAAGTAGGGGGGTGAAGATGATGTCGAAGTTATCACTATTAGATAAACTAAAAGTCTTGAGTGATGTCACATCATCTTCAGGCTTATTTGTATTAGCTATTGTATTTCTTATAATAGTAGCTTATTTATTAATCGTAACTAATACAAGAACAAAAAAAACAGTGAAAAATAGTTGTATAGTAATTTATGGTTCAATTACTATCATCTTAATATTATTTTATCACCAAAAATTATTTGGATTATTTGACTATATGATGAATAATTTCTTTGTAGCGCTTTATTTTCCTAATTTAGCTATCTATTTCGCAGCTATAATAGTAACCAATATTATTCTTTTAATTAGTGTTTTTAATAGAAATATTACAAAATGGATAAGAAGTATTAATACGATGATATTTTGTATTATAAATTATTTATTAATTCTAGTTATGAATGTTGTTACAAAAAATAATTTAGATATTTTTAAACAATCATCCATTTATCAAAATAAAGATGCTCAAGCTTTAATTGAATTATCCAGTATTATTTTTATTATTTGGATTTTATTTTTAGTTACTTATAAATTAATTAGAATATATCAAAAAAGGGAAGAATCAAACAATTATAGCCAAGAAAACATCCAAGAAAAAACATCAGTGAGTAGTCCACCTCTAGAACCTACCATAAAAACTGAGACAATCATAAAAAGAAAATTACCTGATAACATTATAAAAACTACCGCACCAAGTATTATAGAAGGTAAAATAAAACCAAAACTAGAACCAATAAACGAACTTCAAAAAATTTATCAAGAAGATACTTATTTAACTGATATTCCGAATCCATTTTCAAAAATAGAAAATCAAGCTTTAGATGTTATGCTTAATAATGAACAAATCATGAAACGTCAAAAAGAAAGACCAAAAGTCTTAGAAAAGCCATCAAAAGAAGTTACAAAAGAAAAAAAAGAATTGGATATTTTTGATGGACTATTAACATTAGATGATTATAAAAGAGTCTTATCAATTTTAAAAACATATCAGAAAAAAGCAGAAGTAAAAGAAAGTACCACGAAAGATAAAGAGCCGATAAAATTAGAGGATTTTAGAGATTTATATAAAACGAAATAATAATAACAAATCACTAAGTTAGTCACTTAGTGATTTTTCTTTTCTAAACATCAAAAATACGATATAATAGCTTTAGAAAGTAGGTATAAAATGATTGAAGGATTAAATGATAGACAAAAAGAAGCTGTTTTATATAATGATGGACCACTACTAATCATTGCAGGAGCTGGTGCTGGCAAAACTAAAACTTTAACTACTAAAATAGCTTATTTAATTGAAGAAGGATTAGCTAAACCCTACAATGTTTTAGCAATCACCTTTACTAATAAAGCCGCTAAAGAAATGAAGGATAGACTATATGCCCTAATTGGTGATTTGGCTAAAAAAGTTCAAGTATCCACATTTCACAGCTTTGGTTTAAAATTATTAAGAGAAAATTATCAAAAACTAGGGTATGAGGCAAACTTTGTAATTATGGATAGTGATGACTCTTTAACTGTCGTAAAAAAAATAGTTAAAGACTTAGGATATGATCCTAAAATATATAATCCTCGTGCTATTCGTAATAAAATAAGTAGTTGTAAAAATGAAATGATGACTCCTGAAATGTATGAACGGTATGCAGTCAGTGACTATGAAAAGGTTATGCATCAAGTATACGAAAAATACGAAGATAAATTAAAAAAGAACAACTCCGTAGATTTTGATGACTTATTATTATTACCAATAAAATTATTTAAAGAAAATCCAAGTGTATTACAAGATTATCAAGAACTATATACATATATTTTAATTGATGAGTACCAAGATACTAATGAAGCTCAATATATCTTATCAAAAATGATTAGTGCTAAAAATAGAAAAATTACTTGTGTAGGTGATGACTCACAAAGTATCTATAGTTTCCGAGGAGCAAACTATAAAAATATTTTAAACTTTGAAAAAGACTATCAAGATGCCAAAACTATTCTTTTAGAAGAAAATTATCGTTCTACTAGTACGATTCTAGATGCTGCTAACCAAGTAATTAAAAATAATAAGCAACGAAAAGATAAAAATCTTTGGACTTCTCGGGGTAAAGGAGAAAAAATTAAATACTATCGAGCTTATAATGAGAAAGATGAAGCCCAGTATATTATTAGAAAAGTAAAAGAATTAAGAAACAAAGATGTTGAATATAAAGATATTGCTGTTTTGTATAGAACCAATGCGCAATCTCGTGTTTTAGAAGAAGAAATGTTAAAAGAAAATATGCCATACCGTGTAATTGGAAGTTTCTACTTTTATTCGAGAAAAGAAATTAAAGACTTAATTGCTTACTTGAGATTAATTCATAACTCTAAAGATAATGTAAGCCTACTAAGGGTTATTAATACTCCAAAGCGAGGAATAGGTTTAAAGACAATTGAAAATCTAACTACGAAAGCAGACAGTGAAAATACAAGTATTTATGAAGCGATATCTTCTGGTAAAGAATTAGAATTTAAAAAGACAATTGAACAATTAAAATCTTTAGCAGAGGAATTAACCCTAACAGAATTAATTGATAAAGTACTAGATGCTTCTGGTATGAGACAAGACTTAGAAAGTGAAAAAACCTTAGAATCAGAAGTCCGTTTAGAAAACTTAGAAGAATTTAAATCGATTACTAAATCATTTGAGGAAAGAGAAGGGTTAATTTCTTTAGAAGACTTTTTACTTGAGATTAGTCTAATTAGTGATGTCGAAGAATATAAAGACGATCCTAATAGAATCAGTTTAATGACTGTTCACTCTGTAAAGGGATTAGAATTTAATCACGTATTTGTTGTAGGAATGGAAGAAGGAATTTTTCCTCATATGAACTCTTTGATGGAAACAAGCGAACTAGAAGAAGAACGTAGACTTTGTTATGTAGCAATTACTAGAGCAAAGGATGACTTGCATCTAATAAATGCTAGACGTAGAACACTATTTGGAAAAGAACAAATTAATCCAGTTAGTAGATTTATAGGTGAAATAAGTCCAGATTTAATGGAAACAAATATCAAAGAAGAACAATCTGTAAAAGAAGAAAAAATTGAAGTAGAGGAAATGTTTAGACAAGAAGAAGTAGACTATCAAGTAGGAGATTATGTTTATCATGAAACATTTGGAACTGGTAGAGTTGTTGAAGTAACCAATACTCTAGTAAGTGTTGCTTTCAAACATCCACATGGAATTAAAAAACTAATGAAAAATCATAAAAAATTATCTAAAGTTTAAAACAAATAATTTAGGAGGAATATGAAAATGAAAAAAACATTATTAATTTTAGCAGCTGGAATGGGTAGTCGTTTCGGAGGTTTAAAACAAATTGAAGGAATGGGACCAAATGGTGAATTCATCATTGATTACTCAATCTATGATGCTAAAAAAGCTGGTTTCAACAAAGTTGTCTTCATTATAAAGGAAGAAAATTATGATATCTTTAAAGAAACAATTGGAAAACGAGTAGAACCACATATTGAAACAGAATATGTTTTCCAAAAAAATGATAATTTACCACTAGAATACCAAGAACTATTAAAAAATCGTATTAAACCACTGGGAACAGCTCATGCTATCCTTTGTGCAAAAAATAAAATAAATGAACCCTTTGCTATCATTAATGCCGATGATTTCTATGGTTATGATGCCTATGAAAAAGCAGCTAACTATTTAGACAAGGTTTCTAAAAATCATTATGGTCTAGTTGCTTATCGCTTGGGAAATACTCTAACGCCAAATGGTTCTGCGAAGCGTGGCGTATGTGAAGTAACTGAAAATAAGGAGTTAATAACACTAACAGAAAGTAAAGTGACTTTAAAGGGAGATGTAGTAGAAGTAGAACCACTAGAAAAACCAGATAAATTTACTACTAGTAAAGATACAATTGCCTCTATGAACTTCTTATTATTTACTCCAGACTTATTTGATATATTGGAAAGTAGAATGAAAACTTTCTTAGATAATAATAAAAATAACCTAGAAAGTTGTGAATTTTTAATTCCTATCGTTTTAAATGAACTAGTGGAGGAAAAATCTAAAATTGTAGATGTTTTAGAAACAACAGCAAAATGGTATGGAGTAACTTATAAAGAAGACAAAGACATGGTTGTAAATGCTATTTTAAACCTTGTCAACACTGGAGTTTACCCAAATAATTTATGGAAATAAAAGTGAGGAATATCATGAAAGATAAAACATTACTTATTATGGCAGCTGGAATGGGTAGTCGTTTCGGAGACTTGAAACAAATAGAACCAATGGGGCCGAACAAAGAATTTATCATTGATTACTCAATCTATGATGCTAAAAAAGCCGGTTTCAATAAAGTTGTCTTCATCATAAAGGAAGAAAACTATGATATCTTTAAAGAAACGATTGGTAAAAGAGTAGAACCACATATGAAAACTGAATATGTTTTTCAAAATATCAACCAAACACCAAAAAATTATCAAGAATTATTAAAAAGTCGTGTAAAACCATTGGGGACAGCACATGCTATCCTTTGTGCCAAAGACAAAATAAATGAGCCATTTGCAGTAATCAACGCTGATGACTTTTATGGGGTTGATGCTTACAAAAAAGCTAGTAAATATTTAGAACAAATAAAAAAAGATCATTATGCTATGGTAGGATACCATGTTGTGAATACCTTAAGTCCTAATGGTTCTGCCAAACGAGGGGTCTGTCAAATAGAGAATAATAAACTTCAAGAAGTCGTAGAATGTAGTGTAGAACAAGTAAATAATCAAATAATTGCAACACCAGAAGACAGCAATGAAAAAAAATTTATCCCAGAAGATACCATAGTTTCCATGAACTTATTATTATTCACACCAGATATTTTTAATATTTTATCTGAAAGATTTATAGACTTCTTAACTAGTAATCAAAATGATTTAATGCATAAAGAATACCAAATACCTAGTGTTTTAGATTATTGTATTAAAACGAATCAAAAAGAAATTGATGTTTTAGAAACAACAGCAAAATGGTATGGAGTAACTTATAAAGAAGATAAAGAAAGTGTAAGAGAAGCTATTAAAAAACTAGTAGATACTAAGAAATACCCTATAAATCTATGGAAAAATTAAAAAATATGATATAATATAAAAGTAGGAAAGCTACAAAATTATAAAAAATAGGTTAACCTATAAAAAGGAGAAGAAATGAACGAAAGAAATGAATTATATCCTAAAATGTTTACTTGGTTATTTGTTGGCTTATTAATTACTTTTGCCAGTGGATATGCCTTATCAATGAATACAAACATGATGCTAAAGCTAGTAAGCTTTGGAGCTTTACCAATAGCCATTATAGAAATTGGAATCGCTTTATTTTTAAGCATTAGACTTCCTAAGATGAATCCAATGACTGCTAAAATATTATATATTGTTTATTCTGTTTTAACAGGAATAACATTTTCAACAATATTCGTGGTCTTTGAAATGTCATCTTTAATTAGTATCTTTATAATAGCTGCTATTATATTTGGTCTATTAGCTTTATATGGTTACACAACGAAAAGAGATTTAACCAATATTGGAACAATAGCTTTTATTGGTTTGCTTGGTATTATCATAGGTAGTTTACTAAATATGTTTATCTTTAAAAGTGCAAGCGTAGATATGGGGCTATCAATTATTGGAGTATTAGTCTTTGTTGGATATATTGCGTATGATGTCAATAAATTAAAAGACTTAGGTAGTTATGTTGGTGAAGAAAAAGCGGCCGTTTATGGAGCTTTCCAATTATACTTGGACTTCATCAACTTATTCATCAGACTATTAGAGCTATTTGGAAAAAGAGAGAACTAGAACCTTTGGGTTCTTTTTTTGTAAAAAGACGTAAAATAAAAGAAAAAACTAGCTCCTTTTCTAAAATAGATGGTATTCTAAGATAAAAGGGAGAAGTTATTATGTATTGTAGAAACTGTGGTACTAAAAATGATTTAAATGATAAATTCTGTAAAAGTTGTGGAACGAAATTAACTACTGAAAAACAAAATTATAATAATAATTTAGAAAAATCTAAAACTAAAAAACCTTTTCTTATAATTATTGGCTTATTGTTATTAGTTGCTATTTTATATGTTGGAAGAGAAATACCTAAAAAGCTAGCAGCCACTAAAATTAATACGATATCTTATGCTGGCTATAATCTAAAAGTACCAGCAATCTATAAAACGAATATTGAAAATGATGTTTTAAACATTAAAGCAGACTACTTTGAATCCAATGAATCGATAGGAATTCAACTATATCAAGATAGTTATAATAATGTCTTAAAAAGTTTTAAACAACTACAAGATACAAACCAGATAATAACAGATTTAAAAGAAGAAACCTATGAAGATGAAGAATTTATTGTTGCTAGCTATAAATTAAAAGAAAATCAAGGAATAATTGCTATAAAAAAAGCGACTAATAATGAAGTCTTTTGGACGCAAACAATGACCAGAACTTATGATCGTGGTAAAGTATTAATTAAAGAAGCTATCCCCATGGTTATGAGTGCCAATAAAAATTCTCATTCTTTAGAAGAAGAAAAGAGCTAAACGATTATTTCTAAGTTACAAATTAACTATTTTTAAAAGTCTAAAGAAAGTTCAAACTTTCTTTTTTTTATATTTTAAAAATGATATACTAATAATGGTGATAACATGAAAGAAAGAATGGAAGAATTAATCCAAATCATAAATGAAGCTGATTATAATTATCATACATTAGATAACCCAACAATTACTGATCAAGAATATGATAAATATTTACGAGAATTAATTGAAATAGAAGAAGAACATCCTGAGTGGATAAAAGAAGATTCTCCTACTCAACATGCTGGTGGTAAAGTAATTGAAGGTTTTGAGAAAGTAACTCATAAAATACCGATGATGTCATTAAGTGATGTCTTTTCTGAAAGTGAAGTAATAGCATTTGATGAAAGAATCAAAAAAGAAAAAATCACGCCAGAATATATGTGTGAATTAAAAATTGATGGTCTTTCTGTTTCTTTATTATATGAAAAAGGTAAATTAGTTCGTGCTGCTACAAGAGGAGATGGAACAATTGGTGAAGATATTACCCATAACGCTAAAACTATTAAGGTGATTCCTTTAAAATTAAAAGAAGAAGTGGATATAGAAGTTCGTGGTGAAATATTCATGAATAAAGAAACTTTACAAAAAATAAATGAAGAACGAAAACAAAGAGGAGAACCTTTGCTTCAAAACTGTCGTAATGCCGCTGCCGGTTCTATTCGACAATTAGATTCTAAAGTAGCAGCCAAAAGAAAACTTGACAATTTTATTTATCATTTACCAAATCCATTAGATTATGGAATTCATACTCATAGTGAAGCTTTAGACTATATGCAGAAACTAGGTTTTAAAATTAATCCCAATAATCGCTTAGTGAAGAATATCAACGAAGTATTAGACTTTATTGAACAAAAATCAAGCGAAAGAGATAGTTTACCCTATGATATTGATGGAATTGTTATAAAAGTAAATAATATTGATGATCAAAAACTTTTAGGTTCAACAGCAAAATATCCTAAATGGGCAACAGCCTATAAATTTCCAGCACAAGAAGTTTTAACAAAATTAACTGATATTATTTTTACTGTTGGACGAACGGGTCAAATTACACCTAATGCCGTATTGGAACCTGTTATTGTGCAAGGATCAACCATCTCTAGAGCAACTCTTCATAATGAAGATTATGTAAAAGAAAAAGATTTAAAAATAGGTGACATTGTCGCCATTCGTAAGGCAGGAGATGTGATTCCAGAAGTAGTAGAAGTCAAGAAAGAACGTCGAACAGGAGAAGAAGAAGCATTTCAAATGATTACGAATTGTCCTATGTGTAATAGTCAATTAGTAAAAAAAGAAGGTCAAGTAGACTACTACTGTCCAAATAGAAAATGTCCTGCGAGAAATATTGAAAGTTTAATCCACTTTGTATCTCGTGATGCTATGAACATTGATGGATTAGGAGATAGAATAATGGAGGATTTCTATAACTTCCACTTTATTGCTACTATTGCTGATATTTATTCTTTAAAAGATCATGAAAAAGATTTAATAAGATTAGAAGGCTATGGAGAAAAGTCGGTTGCGAACTTATTAAATGCTATCGAAAATAGTAAAAAGAATTCCTTAGAAAAACTAATTTTTGGATTAGGAATACCTCATGTAGGAGCAAAAACAGCGAAACTTTTGGCTAAAACATACAAAAACTTAACTAATTTATTAGAAACGACTGAAGAAGAATTAAATGAAATACCTGACATTGGTGAAATTATTGCTAAAAGCATTATTGACTATTTTAACGATGATCATCATAAAGCAATTGTGTTAGAACTCATTGACTTAGGCATAAATACAGAGTACCTAGGTCAAGAAGTAGAAGAAAACGTGGAGTTCAGTGGTAAAAGTTTTGTCTTAACAGGAAGCCTAACTATCTTTACTAGAGAAGAAGCTAAAGAAAAAATAGAATCTCTTGGCGGTAAAACAGTAGATTCTGTATCGAAAAAAACGTCAGTAGTAATAGTAGGAGAAAAACCAGGTAGTAAATATGAAAAAGCTAAAGCTTTAGGAATTCCTATTTGGACAGAAGAAGAATTTAAAGATAAGTTACAGTAGCTAGAACTACTGTTTTTTCTTTACAAAATAACGAAATAGTGTTATAATATGCCTTGAAAAATGAGGGGGAAAATATGAGAAAAAAACACGGAGAATATGATTTATACACGGATTATGATAAGTATGGTATAAATGAAATTGACCTAGGAGAACCAGCAATAAAAAAAGAATCTAAAATAAAAATAATATTAAATTGTTTATTTGTAATTATCATTGCTGTATTTATTATCATCGCAATTGATGTTGTTATGGTTTCAAAATATGAAAAAGGTCCATACTTTGCCATTCGTACTCAAACTCTGCACGATGGTGGAACAGAAATTTACTATGGTTTAGGTTATAAAGTAATAAAATATCATGAAGAACAAGGTAGAAAAGATACGAAAATAGGTCCTTGGACTATGCCATATTCCGTGGAACCAACCGCAATATCAGTTTTAGATTTAGCTATTGAATTTCGCAACAACCCAGAAAAAACTGCCGAAAAATTTGCAAAAGAATTTGTAAAAATAACTGGTAAAATTAGTAGTATTAAAGATAACACCATAGTTTTGGAATATAAAGATGAAGCTGGAGATTATACTTTAACAGTAAATTGCCCTATGGATGAAAAATATGACTTTAATCAGTTAAAAGAGAAAATGGAAATAACTATTCTTGGTACTATCAAAGACTTTACTTTAAAAACAAACACTACCCCTAATACGGTAAATATGATTAATTGCTTTATAAAATAAGCTAAAAAAGAATCAAAAAGATTCTTTTTTATTTGCTAGACTGATTAATTTACATCTAAAGTGATACATGATATAATAACTAAAGTTAAAGGAGGAAATCCCAGTGGAAGAAAGACTAACAAAAGAAGAAGTATTACGTGTTGCTCATCTTGCTAGAATCAAAGTAGATGAGGAAGAAATAGAAAAATATCAAATAGAATTAAAAAAACTTTTAAATGATGTTGATAAAATAAAAGAAGTAACTGATTGTGATGAAGAACAAATGATAGCACCATGGAGTAAAAGCTCTATATTAAGAGAAGATGAACCAGGAGAGATGTTAAATCCTAAAGAAATTTTAAAAAATGTTCCAAGACATAGTGGAAACTATGTAGAAGTACCAATTGTAATTAGTGAGGAGGCTTAGTATGCGCTATTTAGATAAAAGTATCACAGAAATTCATGAAGCACTAAAAAATAAAGAAATTAAGCCAGTGGATTTAGTTAGAGAAGCTTTTGAAAATATCGAAAAAAATCAGGAATTAAATGCTTACATTACTTTAAATAAAGAAGATGCTTTAAGAAAAGCCAAAGCTTTAGAAGAAAAAGAAATAGGAGATAATTTACTATTTGGACTGCCTATTGCTATAAAAGATAATATAGTAACTAAAGACTTATTAACAACTTGTGCATCTCATATTTTGGAAAATTTTACTCCGATTTATGATGCTACTGTAGTAGAAAAACTAAAAGCCAAAGATATGATTGTGATTGGAAAAACCAATATGGATGAGTTTGCTATGGGTTCTAGTAGTAGAACTAGTTATTTTGGTGCGCCTAAAAACCCTTGGAATAAAGAAAAAATATCTGGAGGTTCATCTGGTGGAAGTGCTACCACTATCGCAGCAAGAGATGTCTTATTTGCTTTAGGAACCGATACCGGCGGAAGTATTCGTCAACCTGCTAGTTACACAGGAATTGTAGGGATGAAGCCGACTTATGGTAGAGTATCACGCTATGGTCTAGTAGCTTTCGCATCTAGCTTAGACCAAATTGGCCCAATGACTAAAAACGTTTACGAAAATGCCCTTTTACTAAACGCTATCGTCGGTGAAGATGAAAAAGATTTAACATCGGCAAGCCAAGAAAGTGAAGACTTTACTAGATTAATTGGTCAAGATATTACCAATATGAAAGTAGCGATTCCTAATTACTTTATGAGTGAAATAGTAACAGAAGAAATTCGAAAAGAAGTTAAAAAAGTTATAAAATTGCTAGAGGATGCTGGTGCTAAAGTAGACTACATTGATATGAAATACTTAGATAAAGCTGTGACTTTATATCAAATAATTGCAATGGGTGAAGCCAGTTCTAACTTAGCTAGATTTGATGGAATACGCTATGGATTTACTATAAAAAATCCTAAAGATATTGAAAATTTGTATCTAGAAACTAGAAAAGAAGGTTTTGGTAAAGAAGTAAAAAGAAGAATAATGATTGGTTCTTATCTATTGAGTGGTGATAATGCTAAGATCTATTATAATAAAGCCTTATCTATTCGAGATGCCATGAAAAAAGAATTTGATAGAGTATTCAAAGACTATGATTTAATTATCGGACCAACCACTACTACAACTGCTTATAACTTAACTGATTCAATGGATGATCCATCCAAGAGTTTTATGGATGATGTTTTAGTGATTCCTGTAAATATGGCAGGTCTTCCAGGTCTTTCTCTTCCAATTGGTTTTGGTTCTGATAATATGCCAATTGGGCTGCATATAATTGCTAATAGCTTTAATGAAAAAACCATCTATCAATTAGCAAGCTTTATTGAAAAAAAATTAAATTTGGACTTAGTTCCAAGAAAGGATGATGAAAATGTCTAACTACATACCAACGATTGGGATTGAAGTTCACTGTGAATTAAAAACAAATACCAAGATATTTTCAAATAGTAAAAATGGTTATGGACAAATGGCTAACTCTTTAACCAATGTCGTTGATTTAGGTTATCCAGGAACTCTACCAACAATCAATAAAGAAGTAATCAATTTAGCAATCAAAGCAGCTTTAATCTTAAACTGTAAAATAAGAACTAAAATGCACTTCGATCGTAAAAATTACTTCTACCCAGATAATCCAAAAAATTATCAAATTACTCAGGCTGAAACACCAATTGGCTATGACGGCTATGTTGAAATTGAAGTAAATGGCCAAAAGAAAAAAATTGGTATAGAAGAAATGCATATTGAAGAAGACACTTGTAAAAGTACTCATCGCGGAACAAAAACTTTACTAGACTTTAATCGTGCCGGTGTACCACTAATAGAAATTGTTACAAAACCATGTATGGAAAGTGGAGAAGAAGCAAAATTATACCTAGAAAAATTAAAAGAATTATTATTTTATAGTGATATTTCAGATTGTAAAATGGAGGAAGGTTCGATGAGAGCCGATGCCAATGTTTCAATTAGAAAAAATGTAAAAGATGCCTTTGGAACAAAAACTGAAATAAAAAATATCGGTTCAATATCAAATGTAAAATTAGGTATTGAAAAAGAAATAGAGCGTCAAAGTAAACTATATGATAATGGAGAAACTTTCTTACCACAAACAAGACGTTTTGATGATAAATTAAATGATACAGTTTTAATGCGTGTGAAAGAAACCGGGAATGATTATCGCTACTTTCCAGAACCAGATATTCCATATATTTATCTAACTGAAGATCAAATCGAAAGTGTTAGAAAAACAATTCCTATGTTACCAGATGAAAGAAGAGAAAAATATCAAGAACTTGGAATTAGTGAGATAAATGCCAAGAAACTAGTTCAAAATCGTAGTTTGAGTGATTACTTCAATGAATTTTTAGAACAAGATATGGATTTTAAAACAGCAAGCAACTTACTATTAGGTGATATTTCTGCTTATTTAAATAAAAATGAAACAGAAATTACTAAAACCAACTTATCTCAAGAAAAATTCCAAGAATTAGTAAAGAATATAAGTGAGGGTAGCTTAACCAGTAAAAATCTAAAAGATATCTTAGATAAAGTAATGGAAGAAGAAAAAAGCATCGCTGAAATCATTGATGAAGTAGGTATAAAAAATATAACTGATGATAAAAAAATAGCTGAAATGATTCAAAAAATTATCTCTAGTAATCCAGAGAGTGTTTCAGATTACAAAGCTGGAAAAGATAGAGCCGTTAAGTATTTAATGGGGCAAGTAATGAAAGAAAGTAAGGGAACATTAAATCCAAAGATGGCCATGGATATTTTAATAGAAGAGTTAAACAAGTAATTGAAAAAGCAAAATACATAGTGTATAATAATAATACTAGGATGTGATAATAAAATGAGTTTTATAAGAAAAAATAAATTTATAATTATAGCAATAGGAATATTCTTAATATTAGTGTTCTTAGCTTTTCAAGTGAAAATGATTTTCTTTCCAGCAGAAGGAAAAGCAATTTATGGAAACCGTCTAGATGGCATTGAAGAAGTAGAAATAACGAAAGCTAGAAAAGAAAGTATTGAAAATGCTGTAAAAGAAGATGCAGCAACAAAATCAGTTTCAGTTAATGTTAGTGGTAAAATAATTGAAGTAATTATTACTGTTCAAGATGACACTTCAGTAGATACTGCTAAAAACCTAACCACTAAAATCTCAGAGACTCTAAAAAGCGACGAAAAAAAATTCTATGACGTTCAAGTCTTCATAAAAAAGGAAACGGATGCAAAAAATTTTCCAATTATAGGATATAAGCATCATGCAAAAGATGAATTTTCCTGGACAAAAGATAGAGGAGCAGAATAATGAAAAAGAAATTATTAATTATAGTTCCTATTTTAATTGCAGCATTAACCTTTGTTTTTGTTTATAGATATTATAATAAAGAAGATAAAACAACAACACTAACGGTAAGTGAAAAACGTTGGGTACAAGATAATGCTGATCAAACCTATGATTTTGAAGTGGTAAATGATTATCCTTTATATGGTTTAAATGGTGAAGGGGTAATCTTTAACTTTTTAGATGACTTTGAAGAAAATGTTGGCTTAGAGTTTAATAAAATTCCTTATTTAAAAGAATCAAAACCTTCAACGGATAGTTTTCAAATTAGAATTTTAGATAATGATAAAAAATTAAGTGATAAAGACTTACCATTATTTAATGATAATTATGTTGCTATTGGTAAGACTTATCAAAGATTTAATAGTATTAAAGACTTTAAGAATATAACATTTGGAGTGTTTAAAGATGACTCTAAAGAAATTAGTTACTATTTAAAAAGTGGAAATAACTTATCATATAAAAATTATGATAGTATTGAATCTTTATATAGCGCTTTAGATAAAGATGAAGTAGATATGATTATCGTACCTAACATCATGTATCTAAATTATACAATCGAAAAAGACAAATATTCAATAAACTACTTCTTTACTGAAATGCAAAAACAAATAGTTTTAACGCTAAGTAAAGATAATGATAAATTAAATAAGATTGTAACCAAATATTATAATAAGTGGAAACAAACTAAATACGTAAAAGAATATAATGATGCTTACCTAAATTACTACTTAGAAGCAAATACGTTAGATGCGAAAACAAAAGCAGAATTAATTTCTAAAAACTATACGTATGGATATGTAGAAAATCCTCCATACGAACAACAAGTAAATGGAAAAGTAGCTGGTATTGCTGGAGAGTATGTCGATAGGGTAGCAAGATTATCTGGAATTAACTTTAAATACAAAGAATATAAAACAGTAAAAGATTTGGAAAAGGCCATCGATAAAGGTGAAATAGATTTATATTTTGATTACTATAACTATAATAATGAAAAATATAAATCAACGCTATCAACTTTTATTGAACGATATGTTGTTTTAGGAAAAGAAGAGGATAACCATATCGTAACTTCATTCGAAAGTATGAAAAATGAAGAAATAGCTATGCTAGAAAACGATTCGTTATATAATTATTTTTCTAATAATTCTAAAGCAAAAATAAAAACTTATAAAACAATTGAAGAATTAGTAAAAAATAGTGAAGATAGATTAATTGTTATAGATCAAGAAATTTATACTCACTATCAAAATAAAGAGTTTAAAAAGTTAAAATTATTATATACTGATACAATGATGAATGATTATAAGTTTATGGTAAAAGATAATAATGAAGCTTTTTATGATTTATTCAATTACATTATAAATACAAATTCTTACTACAATTATAGAAATAGTGGTATTACCAATCTACATGCTTCTATCTTAGAAGACTCAACTTTTGAACAAGTATATACAATTGTTTTAACAATTATCTTTATACCATTAATTGTCTTATTAGTAGCTTATATAATTATTAAGAAGAAAAACCAAATTAAAAAAGTAAAAGCTAGTGATAGACACAAGTATACTGATATGTTAACATCATTAAAAAATAGAAATTATTTAAATGCTAAAATGCCAGAATGGGAAGAATCAAAAGTATTTCCACAAGCCATTGTTATGGTTGATTTAAATAATGTTAAATACATTAATGATAACTATGGTCACGAAGAGGGCGATGATTTAATCATCAAAGCAGCTGGAATCTTAGTAAATACCCAATTAGAAAACAGTGAAGTAATTCGTACTGACGGTAATGAATTCTTAATCTATCTAGTTGGTTATAGTGAAAGACAAGTTTCAACCTATGTTAAAAAACTAAATAAAGAAATGAAAAACTTACCACACGAGTTTGGTGCTGCGATAGGTTATAGCATGATTACTGATGAAATTAAAACATTAGATGATGCAATTAATGAAGCAACATTAGAAATGATAACAGCAAAAGAAGAAATGAAGTAAAAGGGATGAAGAAAATGGAGCGAGTAACAGGTGCATTTAAAAAAGTACTTTCAATCATTACGAAACCTGAAATGAGAGTGTTGCCTGGACAACTTGCTTTTTTCTTTGTCCTTTCAATTATTCCTATAATAGCTTTGATTGGTGCTATTTTCTCTAAATTTTCTATACCAATAGAGGCACTAGATGAATATTTATTATCTGCACTGCCTGGTTCTGTTTCGGAACTATTACTCAATACAGTTGCTAATCAGGCATTAAATTTTAATATTTTTGTCTTCTTTTTTTCAGCTTTCGTTTTGGCATCAAATGGTCCACATTCTATGATTATTACTTCCAACGAAATATATAAAATAAAATCAGACAACGTGATAAAAAGAAGATTAAAAGCAGTAGGAATGACCTTTATCTTGGTTGGCATTTTCTTATTTTTAATATTAGTACCAGTATGTGGAGATACTATTTTTGGACTCTTAAGAGAAACATCTAAAAATCAGAGTTTTATAGACTTTTTATATCATATTTATCAAATTATCAAATATCCATTATCAATTTTAGTAGTATATTTTAATATAAAACTACTTTATGTTGTTGCGCCAGATAAAAAAATAAGAAGTAAAACAACTACGAAAGGAGCTTTATTCACAACAATAAGTTGGATTATAGCAACGGAAATATATACTTTTTATATTGGTAGTTTTTCCAAATATGATTTATTCTATGGAAATATCTCTAATATTATTATTTTACTACTTTGGATATATATTTTATCATATATTTTTGTCTTCGGTATGGCTATTAATGCCGGTAATACCAAAGAAGAAGATATCGAAAGAACAGGAATGCTATTGACTAAATAAGCATTTCTTTTTTTGTGAAATAATTGAAAAAACAAACTAATAATGCTATAATGTAATAAGCAAAGTTCGAGATAGAAAAGACAAAGCGAGGTAGAAGAATGAAAAATATAAAAAACAGTTTTAATAGATTCGTTAGAACAATAAAAAAGAATTTAAAAAAAGTAAAAGAAGAGCACTTAATTCGTGAATATATAAAAAATAACATTTTGTTTTTAACATTTGTAATTACCTGTGTAGTAAACTCCACAATGTTAAGAATTTTCTGTATCAATACAGTCGAAAATTATCTTGCGATTGCTCCAATTCTAGCTGACTTAGCAATTATAATTATCGTCGGAGGATTAGGATACTTAGTAAAATCTAAAAATCGCTTTGGTTATTACTTAGGATTTAGTATATTTTTTACTGCCATATGTTTAATTAATTCTATCTATTATACATACTACACATCCTTTGCTTCAGTATCTATGCTTTCATTAACTCAATATGTTGGTGATGTAGGAGATGCTGTAGTTGAACAAGTAATTAACTTTAAAGATTTTTTATACATTTTAGGACCAGTTATCTTAATTTGTGTCAACTCTAAATTAAAAAAGAAAAACTACTATAAAAAAGTTGAAATAAAATCAGAAAGAAAAAAGAAAACATTAAAAACTATCGGAGTAGGAGCAGTTATCGCAATCATATTTGTTTTAACTTTAACTCCAACGGATATGTCTCGTTTAGTAAAACAATGGAATAGAGAATATATAGTTATGAAATATGGTATTTATATTTACCAAGCAAATGATGTAATTGCTTCTATTCAACCACAAATAAATTCATTATTTGGGTATGATAAGGCAAAGAAAAACTTTAAAGATTACTTTAATGATCGCGAAGAACATAAAGAAAACGAATATACCAATATCTTTAAAGATAAAAACGTAATCGTAATTCACGGTGAAAGTTTACAGGAAAATTTAATGGAAATGTCTTTTAATGGTCAAGACGTGACTCCAACTTTGAATCGTCTAGCCGATGAAGGAATGTTTTTCTCTAATTTTTATTCACCAGTAAGTGTTGGTACAAGTAGTGATTCAGAATTAATGTTTAATACTTCTTTAATGCCAACTAAGAATGGAACTGCTTTTGTTTCTTATTCCAATAGAACTTATAATGCAACTCCAAAATTATTAGCAGAGCAAGGTTATTATACATTTAGTATGCATGGAAATAATGGTGATTTCTGGAATAGACGTTCGATGCATGAAAGCTTAGGATATAAAAAATTCTATAGTAAAGAAGAATATGATGTCACAAAAGAAAACACTTTAGGTTTAGGTATTAATGACTATGCTTTCTTTGATCAATCTGTTGAAAAAATTAAAAAAATAGATGAAAAGTACGATAAATGGTATGGACTATTAATTATGCTTTCAAACCATACACCATTTGCTGAATTAGATAAATATGGTGAATTTCCTGTAGATATGAAAGAAACAAAAACAAATGAAGATGGAACAACCGAAGAAGTAACCTATCCGTATATGGAAGGGACTAAATTAGGAAATTACATAAAATCTGCTCACTATGCTGATGGAGCGATTGGAGAGCTAATGAAACAACTAGATGAAAACGGTTTATTAGAAGATACGGTAGTAATTATATATGGTGATCATGATGCTAGACTTCCAAGAAAAGACTATGATAGATTATATAACTATGATAAAGAAAATGATGACACATTAGATAAAGATGATCCTAATTATAAAGAATATGATTCATACCAATATGAATTAGGTCGAAAAGTACCGCTTATTATATGGTCAAAAGATATGGCTGGAACAGACTTAAATAAAGAATATACAGATGCAATGAGTATGTATGATGTAGAACCAACTATGGCTAATATGTTTGGCTATTCTAATGAGTATGCTTTGGGACACGATATATTTGATATTAAAGACAAAAATGTCGTTGTCTTCCCTAATGGAAACTGGTTAACCAATAAAGTTTACTACAACAGTCAAAAAGAAGAATATCTATCATTAACAGATGAAGCAATCAGTGAAGAAGAAATAAAGAAAAATAGTGAATATGCAAATAAACTATTGGATGTATCCAATGACATTATTGTTTTTGATTTATTAAAGAAAGATCAAACAGATGAAAATAGAGTAATAAAAAATCAAGAAGAAGGGAATTAAAATATGAAATTAAAGAAAAAGCCAAGAAAGATTTTAATAATAATTCTTACAATAGTTGCATTAGGGGCTATTGCCTTAGTAGGATATAATATTTTCTTTAAAACGCAAGAAGTAAAAGAAGCTAAGGTTCTAAAAACTATCAAAAAATATGGATACACCTTAAAAGATAACAAAAACAAAAGATATCAAGATATGTTTGCTGAACTAGATAAAATTCTATCAAAATCATCACCAAATGAAGAAGAATATGCTAAGAAAATAACAGAAATGTTTATTTACGACTTCTATACCTTAGAAAATAAAGTGGCAAAAACTGATGTTGGTGGTACAGACTTCGTATACACGGCCTCTTTAACTAACTTCTTACAAAATGCTCAAGACACTTACTATAAATACGTTGAAAGTGATATTTATGATCAACGTAAGCAAAAGTTACCAGAAGTTGATAAAATAACCATAGAAAGCATCGAACAAACAGAATTTGCTTATGGTGAAGAAACAGACGATAAAGCCTATGAAGTCAAAGTGTCATGGACTTATGTTGGCGAAGATTTTGGTGATTATCAAAATGAAGCTACTCTAACTTTTATCCATGAAGATATAAAATTATCATTAGCTGAGTTAAAATAGAAGTAATTCTTCTATTTTTTTGATATAATAAAAGAGGAAGGAATTAACTATTTATTCCTTCCTAGTAAAGAAAAGGAGGAAATATGCTATTTATTGAATATCCAAAATGTTCTACATGTCAAAAAGCCAAACGTTTTTTAGAAGAACATCAAATGAATTTTCAAGATAGAAATATTGTAACTGAAACTCCGACTATAAAAGAATTACAAGAATGGATAGAAAAATACAATATAGATCTTGGAAAACTATATAATACTAGCGGTATAAAATATAGAGAACAAAATTTAAAAGAAAAAAGATTAACATTATCTAAAGAAGAACAGATAAAATTATTATCATCGGATGGTATGTTAATAAAAAGGCCATTATTAATAACTGATAATAAAATATTAATTGGCTTTAAAGAAAAAGAATGGAAAAAATTAATTGAGGAGGAATAAAATGAAAGAATTAAAATTAAAAAAATGTAGAAAGTGTAATGCTTTAATAAAGGTATTAGAAGACTGTAATTGTGAAGATTGTGGCATAATGTGTTGTGGAGAACCAATGGTAGAGCTAAAAGCTAATAGCGTAGATGCGAGCTTTGAAAAACATGTGCCAACATATGAAGTTGAAGGAAATAATATTCACATCAAAGTAAACCACGTAATGGAAGAAGATCATTATATTGAGTGGATATTAGTAAAAACAGAAAAAGAAAATAAAGAAGTGATTTTAAAACCAAATGATATACCAGAATTAGTAGTACCATATGAAAAAGGTGCCTTAATTTATGCTTATTGTAATAAACATGGTTTATGGCAAACAGTGGTGGAGTAATGAACAAAGAAATATTACATGACATATCTTACGGGATGTATATAGTCACAACTTTATATAAAGATAAAAAAGTTGGCTGTACAATCAATACTGTAATGCAAATTACTTCAAAAAATCCAATCATCGCAATTAGTTTAAATAAATTAAATTACACCAATCAAGCGTTAAAAGAGACTAAAAACTGTGCAATTTCCATCTTATCTACAGAAACTCCGATAGAAGTAATATCTAAATTTGGTTATTTTTCATCAGATTCAACCGATAAATTTGAAAACATAGATTATCAAATGTTAGATAACTTGCCAATTATAAAAAATAATATTTGTGGTTATTTAATCGGTGAAGTAATAAATACTATCGAAACCAATACTCACGATATATTTTTAATAAGTATAAAAAGACGGCAAAAACTATCAGATAAAGAACCAATGACATATAGATATTATCACGAAGTATTAAAGGGAAAATCTCCTGAAAAAGCACCTACTTATATTGCTTTAGAAGAAAATAAATCTATCGAAAAAAGATATCGTTGTACTGTCTGCGGTTATATATATGATGATGCGAAAGAAAAAATAAAATTTGAAGATTTACCAAGTGATTGGAAATGCCCAAGATGTGGAGTAGGTAAAGATAAATTTATTGAATTATAAAATAAAAAAGTAAGCATAATATTGCTTACTTTTTTATTGTGTTGGTTTATCACCAGTATCAGGAGGAGTAGTCTCACCATCACCATCGCCGGTATCGCCACCAGTATTACCACCATTATCACTATCACCAGTATCGCCACCAGTATTATCTTCGTTATCACCATCACCAGAATCTGGAGGGGTAGGTTTGTCAGGAACTTCCGGCTTAATTGGTTTTGTCTCTTCTTTATGAGAACCAGAAAGTGTTAAGGTAACACTACCATTAATTTTATCTAAACGTTTACCAGATGGATAGTTTTGTGATACAACATAACCACCACTTCCAACGAATCTAACAGAAATGCCTAAACGACTAGCAGCAGCTCGAGCTTGCGCTTCACTATCGCCAGTAAAGTCTGGTAATAGATCATAAGTATAACTAGTCTTGTAAGGACCATATCCAATGACTTCCTTTTCATAAGGTTCATTGATAGAAAAACTGAATTCTTTAATAACCGTATGTTCTTGTAATTCTAGGTTTTCTTTCATAGCACGAATAACATCTTTTTTACTATCTTTATTAGGTACATAATTATATAAAACCATTCTCATTCTTTCATCATAAATCATTTGTCCATTACCTTGTAGATATAGTTGTTGAATATTAACTAAATCAGCATCATCAGATGTTAAACTACGTTTTACAATATCTTTGCCAACATTATAGAAGGATAAAATCTGTTTTGTTGTCAAGTTAGTATCTAAACTATTAGAAATGGTATTCAAAATGTCCATAAATTTTGAAACCTCTGTAATCGTCTTCATTTTATTAATTAAAGCCATGACAATTTCTTGTTGATGTTGTCCACGGCCAAAGTCTCCATTAGCCAATTGCTTTCTATTTCTTGCATAAACCAAAGCTTGTTCTCCATTTAAAGTTTGTGGTCCAGGATTGATGCAAACCTCTCCACCACGAGAAGAATCATCAGTACATAATGTACGAGGGGCATCAACATTAACATCAACACCGCCAACAGCATCAACTAATTTAACTAAACCTTTAAAGTTAATCTTTGCATAATAATCAATATTAACATCAAAATAATTTTCAATTGTATTCATCATACAATCTGTTCCATATCCTGCAGCATGCGTAATTTTATTTTCTGCTTTATCACTCCAACAAGCAATAGGAACATAACTATCACGTGGAATAGAAATCATAGTAGCATTTAAAGTCTTAGGGTTAAAGGTAACTAAGATTAAAGTATCACCATTAGCAATAGCATTTTTACTTAACACTTCATCAGTCGAATCAATACCCATAAGCAACATAGTAAATGGTTCCGTAATAGATTTACCACTAGACGCTGTTTCAGTAACAGAAGTATCTGCTTTTTTCATTCTTTTATCTTTAGAGATAATAACTTTTGTATCTGTTCCAATATTTTCATATCCCGTAATTCCAGAAAACATGGATACATAATGATCAGAAACAAACATTCCATCAATTTCACCAGCATATAAATCAACTAACATAGTAGAATAATCATCATAGTTTTTTATTTCATTATTATCTTCCAACTTATTATCTTTAATAATCTCTTGTGGAATAATATAACCTTCTGGCGACTTTTTATCTTTTAGTATTCCAATCGTATAATCATGAATATCTTTAATATCATTGGCCTCATTTTTACTCATAACTACTAAATTAGAAGTATAAGTGACATACTTTTTATTAATACTGTTAAGCTGTCCGTAAAGATAAGCAATTACAAGACCAATTGCGAAACAAATAATAGAATAACAAATCATAAAAATGATAAGACCGATTCGTTTACTTCTTTTTTTCTTTCGCTTTTTAGAGGCCTTACGCACTTTAATAAACAGTATGAAATCAGTAAATAGTAAAATACCAATTATAATATAGCGAATCAGTGTTTCAATGGAACTCAGTAAGAATATTTCATAAATAGCAAAAGCACTAGTAAGTAATGCTAAAATTAAAAAAATTAGTAAAACAATCTTAATTTTTGGTTTTTTCTCTTTCATTTCAGTATCAGTTTCATTTTCACGTCTAGCCATAAATACCTCCCAATAAAACTTGTCTTCTAGCTTTCTTTATTATATCTAAAAATAGCTATTTTATCAACCCAAAGACTAGAATAAAATTAGAAAAATTAAAGTATGTAAAATAATGTAAAAAATATTCTATTTTGTCATATTTAGAAAGAAAATAGATTACCTTCTTGTTATAATATAATTGAGAAAGTATATAAGGAGGGGTAATATGAAAAAAAACTTATTATTTTTAAGTTTAATTGTGATAGGTATTTTGTTATATCCTAAAGAAACATATGCCTTTTCTTCTTCAAATTATCAAAATAAATCTTTATGTGGGAACTATGAAGTAGCCGGAATGCATTCAGACGGAGTAATTGATCCAGTGGCTTGCTTTTCAACATTTGAAGAAGCAACAAGTTTTATGAAAAATAACGGAGCTGATGATTTAGTAGTTTTTGGTAGAGTAGATGGCAAAACAAAAATTTTAAATGCAAATTTAGCATTAGCTGATTTAAGTGTGAATCCGACAGCTTTAACATATTTTTACACAAGTACTAACACTAATTCATCATATACTTATATGGATACTGGTTCTTTATACGGTGGGGTAGATGGAGCTTTTATAGAAGCCCAATATTCTTCCTTTAAAGGTAAATTTATGGCGAAAGTTAAAATAGGTAATTTTACAGGTTGGATAGAATCACAAGCCTATGAACTAGTACCACTAACTTGGGTAAAATCATCTAGTAGTTACACAGTCACAACAGACTCAATAAAACATAATTATGTAAATAAAATTCAAGAAACCTATAATGGAAATAGAGGGAGTGTAATTGGACCTAAACCAGAAATGCTACCAACAGGGACATATTATAGTTACGATGGTAAATATTTTTACCAAGATAGAAAGAAAATGCTAATTGATTATAAAAATGGAAACTATAATAATGCAGTAAATAAAAACAATGAATATTATAATTATTATATGTATTTATCAAATCATACTAGAACAAGCTATTCTAGTCAAAATATTGATGAGTATATCAGAAATAACATGGGCTTTTATAGAGATGCATTTGGAAACGCTAGTGCCACTGGTTCTTCTAGACTATATGGTAAAGGAACTTTTTACTATTATGCTCAAGAAAAATATGGTGTTAATGCCCTACTAGCTTTAAGTCTAAGTAGAAATGAAACAGGAAATGGTACCAGTAATTTAGCTATTAATAAAAATAATGGTTTTGGATTAAATGCTGTAGACAGTAATCCAGGAGAAGCTGCGAATTGGTATGCCTCATTTGCTAGCAGCATTTTAGGTTATGCATCTAAATGGATTACCTATGGCTATGCGCATCCAAGAGATTGGCGTTACTTTGGACCTCAATTCGGTGATAAATGGATTGGGATGAACGTAAAGTATGCATCAGACACGTATTGGAGTGAGAAGATGGCCACTCACTATTATGCATTTGATAAGGCTAAAGGTTTACAAGACTATAACTATTATCAATTAGGCGTTGTAACAAGACAAGTAAATGCCATGAGTGATGCTAATAATTCATCAAAATTTATTTATTCTTACCCAGAAGCAGAAGATGCCTTAGTTATCGTTGGAGAAAAAACAGGAGAAAGTGTAAATGGAAATACCACTTGGTACAAAGTAGTGAGTGACTTAAACATAGACAGTAATTACAATGAAATAACATCGGGAGACTATAACTGGAATAGCTATGTCTATGTCCCAGCTGCCTATGTCAAAAAAATAAACAAAGGAAAAAATGGTTATATCTCACCTAATGATGTAACAAATTACCAAGATAGGGATTATGAATACGATTTATACGTTGAAAATGCTACTCTAAAACCAAAAGTTGCTAAAAGTATTAAAGATACAAATTACTATTATGATTCAGCACTAACAAACAAAAAAGATCAAAAATTATTAAATAATAGGTATGTAATGGTCTATACTGCCACTTATGATAAAAACGGTAGTGCTGTATCTTACTTAGTAACCTCAGATTATTGGTATGATCAAAAAGAATGGGTGCCAGCAGATACAATAACTTTTGTTGACAGCGATTATGGTAAATTTTCAGTAACAGCAAGTGGAAATCAATACACTTGGGTAAATAGTGTACCAGAAGATACGAAAGCTACTCTAATTAGTGGTCAATATCACAACTCCTATACACCGATATTAGGTGAACAAATAGTAAATGGTGCTAAATGGTATAAAGTTCCAGTAGATTTAAATGGTACAAAACAAGAGTTTGGATGGACCTTAGCTGAAGCTCCAAATGTTAAAGTTACCAAATCTCATAGCACTGTAGAAAATACTGCACCGATAATTACCGCTAGTGATAAAACAATTGTACAAGGAACAAAATTTGATTATCGAAAAGATGTAACGGCAATGGATAATGAAGATGGTAATTTAACTGATAAAATAACAATCGAACAAGAAACTGTAAATATTGATGTTGTAGGAACATATCAAGTGACTTATAAAGTAACCGATAAAAACAATTCAACAACAACAAAAACAATCAAAGTAACCGTAACTGAAAATAAAAAACCAGTAATAAATGCAGAAGATAAAGAAATAATCCAATATAGAAAATTAGATGAGTTAGATGGTGTAACTGCAACTGATGAAGAAGATGGTAAATTAGAAGTAAAAGTAAAGACTAGTAGTGTAAAAATAAATGAACCAGGACTTTATGAAATTACTTATGAAGCAACAGATACTTATCATCAAACAACAACAAAAACAATCAAAGTAACCGTAATAAAAGATGAAGCACCAGTAATAAATGCAGAAGATAAAACAATAACACAAGGAACAAAATTTAATCCTTTAAAAGATGTAACAGCTGTAGATAAAGAAGAAGGAAAAATAGAAAAGATAGAAGTTGTTAAAAATGATGTAAAAGAACAAGAAATTGGCAAATATGAAGTTACTTATAAAGCTGTCGATAGCTATAAAAATGAAACACAAAAAACAATTACAGTAACAGTAGTAGAAAATCAAAAGCCAGTAATAAATGCAGAAGATAAAACAATATATTTAAATGAAAAGTTTGATGAACTAAAAGATGTAACAGCAACAGATCCAGAAGATGGACCAATCAAAGATATTGAAGTAATTGAAAATGAAGTAAATGAAAAAGAACTTGGGTCTTACAAAGTAATTTATCAAGTAAAAGATTCTTTTGGAAACGTAGTAACTAAAGAAATAACAGTTACTGTAATTGAAAGGAAACAAGAAGAAAAAGATGGAGAATTTTACTTAAATTCCCTAAGATGGGATAATAAAAGTAAGGAATTTTCAGTAAGTGGTTATTTAATTATCTATGATATTAATAATGAAAACAAAGAATATGAAATGATATTTAAAGACAAAAATTCTGATAAAGAATACACGACAAGTATAACTGCTTGGACAAAAGATACTCCATATGATTTGGGAGAAGAAAATGGTAATAGTTATACCGAATCATGGTTCAAAGGAATCATTAACATGCAAGATATTCCAAACGGAGATTATGAATTATACATGAAAGCAAGTACGGATAAATATTATACAGAACAATTATTTGATAATGCTTTTAATACTGATATTGATAAAAGAGGAGAAGATAAAAAACACGGTTATAATTTCAAAGTATTACAGAAATATAAAACAAAAGGCATAGAAATAAATATTAGAGATGAGTTATATACAACTTCTGAAGCTCCAACATACAGAAATATGATTAACGATTTTGATACTATTCAATTTAAAAATAATAAACTATATATTTTAGCATATTCATATAACTATGATGGAACATATGATAGGCAAGATGATATAAAGAGAACGTTAATTCTAGAAAATCAGGAAACTTATCAGCAAGAATATATAAATTTAGGAAGTGTAAAAGGACCTTTTGATATAACAGTACAAGATAAAAAATCAAAAACTTATGTTTGGTATGAAAAAGAAATAGCTTTAGATAAACTAGAAAAGGGCACCTATACATTCCAAGTTTATACTAAGACAAAAGATGCCGAGGATTATGGAGAAATAACTGATTCATTTGGTAGCTTTAAAACTCAAGAAATGAATATGGGTGATAAAACATATAGAATAAAAATAAATAAAAATAGAGAAAATAGAGTAGAACTTATAGTAGAGTGATACTCTATTTTTATATGGAATAATGATTAAAAGGAAGAAAACAGGGGATACATTACTTGTTACAAAAAACATTATATAATTACAACAATAACATTTATTCATAAAATTTAAGATGTATACAAATAATAAAAAAGTCCTTAATAAAAAAGAATAATTTTATAAACAAAATAGCAAAAAAAAACTAGAGAAACATCTCTAGTTTTATTTTGCAAGAGTAATTGTAATAGTATCACAAGAATTAAAATTTCCACCTTCCCAACCACTAACATAGCTACCGGGATTAAAACCAGATGTTCCACCATCATCATTAATAATTACATTAACACCAGAACATCTACCAATAATAAAATTTCTTACAGCGTTGGCAGCCCCATTAAAGCTACCAGAATTATTAAGAATAATACTTTTTAATTCACCAGGTCTAATATAACAACTATTACAAACAGGTTCTGGTGGAGGAGAAGGAACACTGGAATTACCACTATCAGAATCTTCTCCAGAATTATCAGGTTTAGTAGGTTTTGAACTATTAGAATTAGATTCTTCCTTTTTACCATTACTTAAAGTAACAGTAATAGTAGTACCACTACTTACCTTACTGCCAGCACTAATGGACTGTTTAATTACTTTATCTTTACTATATTTATTACTACTTTGATATACGAAATTATAATTTAAATTTAAACTTTCTAATTTAGAAATAACTTCTTTTTTACTCATTCCAATTAAATTGGGAACTTTACATTCTTTCCCATCTGAAATTTTAACAACAATAGTATCACCATTCTTAATGGTATCTCCTTTTTTATAAGAGTAAGAAATCACATCCCCTTGAGAAACATCATCATTAAACTCATGTTCTTCTCTATAAGATATTCCGTATTTATTCGCCCATTCTTTAAATTCATCAAGACTCTTAAAATCTCTCATAACTAGATTACCTTTAGAAATAACTACCTTAATAGTAGAACCTTGTTCAACACTATCGCCCTTAGAATAATTAGCTTCAATAACACTATTTTCTTTAACAGAATCATCATAACGATCAGTAAACTCTAACTTTAATTTATTAGTGATTATCCAATCTGTAATTTCTACCATTGACATCTTTTTTAAATCAGGAACTTTAATCTCTTTTCCCTTACTAACAGTAATAACCAACTTATTATCATTATCGTTCACTTTAGTCATATCTCCTGCTTTAACACTTTGAGAAGAAACTTTACCACGCTCAATCTTTTTTGAAAAATCCCGTTTAACTTCATAAGCGATACGATTCTGTTTTAAATAAAAAGTTGCCTCAAATTCACTCTTATTTATTAAATCAATTAATTTAACATCATTATCAGTAACTTCTTCACCTAAAGAAAATTTAACTTTCAACTCATCACTTCTTTTTCTACTACCCGTATTACTTTGTTCTATAACCGTATCCTTAGCTTTGTCAGACTGAACAAACTCAACTTCCACATTATTTAAATGATTATCTTTTACATATTCTAAAAAACGATTACTATCCCAACCAAGCATATCAGGAATAATAATTTCCTTATCTGGATTAGCCCCTTCGCTAACTGCAACCTTTAACTCTTTAACATCTTTTAATCTTGTTCCACTCTTAATATCCTGAGAAATAATACTATAAGTAGGAATCATATCACTATATTCATAATCCTGAACTAATAAAACCTTATTTTTAGTAGCCCAAGCAACAACCTCAGTTAAACTTTTACCTGTAAAATCTTCAACCTGCCCAAAAGAAGGAATCTTAATAACGGAAGCGGTTGTAAGACTACCAAAAACATTAAATAATATTAATAAAAAACTACCAAGTATGATTGTTCCTTTCTTTCGATTAGGATTAGTAATACAAATAACAAAAAATAAAATAGAAAATAAAATTAAAATAAGACTACTTATCAAAGAAATCATTAAATTACTATTATTATTGCAAAATAGAGTAACTCCAAAATAGCCTAAACTACTAACAAGCATTAAAATTAAAAATAAATTTACAATAGGATGTTTATCCTTATGACTATTTTTTTCTTTATAATTTGAGCGGTACTTTGGTTGTTGAACCATACTATCACCTCACTATTCTTATATATATAATTATATAATAGACAAGAAAAAATAGAAACAAATTACAAAGATTAGACTGTAAAGTATACAGTGAATAATATCAAAATTAAAGACTAAATCAAGGTTTAAGTTTTATTGATAATATGTTACAATAAAACTAGGAGAGGTGTTATGAAAGTATTAGTAATTATTCCATGTTTTAATGAAGAAAAAAACATTGTAGATACAGTAAATAGAGTGAAAAAGAAGTATGATTATGTAGTTATAAATGATGGTTCTAAAGATAACTCGCTAAAAGTTTTACAAGATCATAATTTTAACTATATAGATTTAAATAATAATATAGGCATAGGTGGAGCTATGCAAACTGGTTATAAATATGCATATAAGAATGGCTATGATATTGCGGTTCAATTTGATGGTGATGGCCAACATGATGAAAAATATATAAATAATATTATTAATCCAATAATCAATGGACAAGCCAACATGGTGATTGGTTCTAGATTTATCGGCAATGAAAGTCAATTCAAATCTACAAAAATGAGAAGAATAGGAATTAGCATATTATCCAAAATATTAAATCTTCTAGTAAAAAAAGAAGTAAAAGATATGACATCTGGTTTTAGAGCTATAGATAAAAAGGTGATTAAGATATTTTGTGAAGATTATCCATTAGAATATCCAGAACCAGTAACTAATCTATCACTAATAAAAAAGAAACTGGTGATAAAAGAAGTACCAGTAAAAATGAAGGAGAGAAAGTTTGGAAAATCATCCATCAGTAATATAAAATCAATATATTATATGATTAACGTAATTCTATTACTCTTTATAAATAATTTTTCAAAAGGGGATGAAAAAGATGCCTAAAAAATTAGAAATTTTAATTATAATATCAGCACTCGTTTTTTTTATATATGTTTTAAGAAATATCAAAAACAAAAAACTAACGGTTCAAAATGCAATCATCTGGATGGTATTAGCTATTGGTATAGTAATACTAGCTTTAGGATCAAACTTCTTCGAAAAAATGGCCCAAATTTTAGGAATACAAAATTTATCTAATTTGTCATTTTTTGTAGGTTTTTTATTCTTAATTTTTGTTTGTTTCAACATTACAAAAACACTGTCAGTTCAAAATAAAAAAATTATAAGTTTAACACAAGAGTTAGCGCTGTTAAAAAGCGAAGGAGAAAAACATGAAACTAAGCAAAAAAGAAACGAAAAAAATAATTAAATATATATTTTCTTCAGGAACTTCCTTTGTAATAGATTTACTTTTATTTACAATATTTAACCATCTATTAAAAAATATATTTCATATAGAAACAATAATTTTAGCAACAATTTTTGCGAGAATTCTATCATCTCTTTACAATTATTTAATAAATTCTAGGTTTGTATTTAAACATTATTCAAAAAATAGTATCATTCAGTACTATATATTAGTAATAATACAAATGATGATATCTGCCATATCAGTATATATAATAAACAAATTATTTATATCATTGAATGTAACAGTTGTAAAATTTTTTATCGATATAATAATATTTATAGTAAATTATATTATACAAAGAAATATCATATTTAAATCAAGGAGTACTTATGAACAATTGGATTAAAAAAAATTTTAATATATTATTAATTATTTTTATACTACTACAACCAATATTAGACTTAATTACAGGTTTAGGAATCCATATCTGGCATGTAAATATTACATTAGGAATTATGATCAGAATGTTATTTTTAGGATTTATTCTATATTCTGTATTATTTGTGTACAAGAAAAAAGTACTTTGGAAATACTATGGGCTATTAATTATTTATGGAATTTTTTATATATTAGGAATAGTCTTTTATAAAGATGGAGCAGGCCTTTTTTCAGAAATTCAAGGATTATGTAGAGTATTTTATTTTCCAGTTTTACTACTCGCTTTATATGGGGTTAAGGATGAAATTAAAGTTAGTAATATGACTTTAATAGTAGTTTTAATCACATATTTAGTCTGTATACTAGTACCAAATTGTCTAAATATGGGATTTGAAAGTTACGAAATAACAAAAAAAGGAACACTAGGTTTTTTTAATTCAGCAAATGAAATAAGCGGGATTATTTCTTTACTAACTCCAATTATGATTATAATATTGGTAACCAGTAAAAAAATACTTCCAACCATATTAATTAGTATATTATATTTAGCAGTAATTCTAACAATAGGAACTAAATCTCCATTATTATCATTAGGAATTACTGTAGGTTTTGCTTATTTATGGTTTATTTATAAAAAAATAAAAAATAAACAATATAAAGCAATAACGATATCATTAATAGCTTTAGTAGTAGCAGTAAGTTCTTTAATGATGATTTTACCAAGAACAAACTTTTATAAAAATATAAAAACTCATCTAAATTATTTAAAAGTAGATAATATAGGCGAAGTTCTAGAAGAAAAAGAATTAATTGATCATTTTATCTTTAGTCAAAGATTAACATTTCTAAAAAATAGGCAAAGAGACTACACAGATGCTAGTGTTTACCAAAAGTTATTTGGAATTGGTTACTTAAATGGAACAAAAGAAGCTAAAGCAATTGAAATGGACTACTTCGATATTTATTATTCACAAGGTATCATAGGTTTTATTTTATACTTTGCTATTTATGGCTCTATTTTTTACTTAATTATGAAACAGAGAAAAAAATTAGACTTTGAACAATACATGTTATATGTAAGTATATTGTTAAGTATTTTCTTAAGTTTCTTTACAGGTCATATTATAACGGCACCAGCAGTGAGTATATTAGTTGCGGTTTTACTATTAAAATTAGAAAAGAAAAAGCCTACACTACTGTTTACTGCCTATGACTTAAATATAGGGGGAATAGAAAAAGCTTTAATAAATTTAGTAAACAAAATTAATCTAGATAAATACGCTGTTGAAATTGTTTTAGAAAATAAAAAGGGAATACTACTAGATAAGATAAAAGAAGAAATACTAGTGAAAGAATTTAAGGTGAATAATAATCAAAATAAAATGATTAGAAAAGTTATTAATTTAACTAAAAGAATTTTCTTTTGTATTTTAAATTACAATACTTACGATTTTAGTTGTTGCTATGCAACATATAGTTTAAGTGGTAATAAATTATCAAAAATAGCATCTAGAAATAATAGTATTTATATTCACAGTAACTATAAATATATTTATCCACAAGAAAAAGACTTCAAAAATTTTTTTGATAGCCGAAAAATTATAAATTTTAAACATTTAATTTTTGTATCTAATGAAGCTAAAAAAGATTTTCTAGCTTTTTATCCAGATTTAATAGACAAAAGCTTAGTATTTAACAATTTTATTGATCAAAAAGAAATTATTGCAAAAAGTAATGAAAAAATAACAGAAAAAAAACCAAAAGATAAAAAACTATTTGTCTTTGTAGGAAGATTAGATGATACATCAAAAAAAGTTTCAAGAGCAATTAACTTAGTAAAAGAGTTAAAAGAAATAGAACTATGGATAATAGGAGATGGGCCTGATAGAAAAATGTATGAAGAAAAAGCAGAAAAGAATAAAGTTAGTACTAGAGTGAAATTTATGGGTAGTAAAGTAAATCCCTATCCATATATGAAATTAGCTGATTATATAATATTAACTTCTGATTATGAAGGTTTCCCTGTAACGTATCTAGAAGCCATCGCACTAAAAGTACCAATGATCACAACAATTGATGTGAGTGATGATGAAATTAACATAGGAAAAGATTACGCTAATATAATTTCTAAAGAAGAAGGCAAAATGAAAAAAGAAGTTGCTAAAATATTAGAAAGTCCTAAGAGAGTTAAAGCAATAGATTTAGAAAAAATAGAGGCAAGAAGAATGAAAAATTTAGAAAAATTATTTGATGAGGTGATATAATGCCTAAGTTTAGTATCATAATACCTGTTTACAATGTAGAAGATTATATAAAAGACTGTTTAGATAGTATAAAAAATCAATCTCTAAAAGACTATGAAGTAATTGTTGTAAATGATGGAACTAAAGATAATAGCATGAATATTGTAAAAAAATATCCAGTTACTATTATTAATCAAGAAAATCAAGGGTTAAGTGCTGCTAGAAATACAGGAGCAAAACAAGCAACGGGAGATTATTTACTTTTTGTTGATAGTGACGATTATTTAGAAAAAGATACTTTAAAGAAGATTAATCAAGCACTAACAAATAATCCAGATGTTGTTAGATTCCAAATAAAAGAAGTTTTTGATAATCAAGAAGAAAAACAATACCCTGAAGAACCATTTAGAAATAAATCAGGAGAAGAGGCATTTAAGTTTCTAACAAAATATCATTTTGTTGAAAATGCTTGGTGTTATGCTATAAAAAGAAAGTATTATGAAAAAGAGAAATTTTCTTTCAAAAAAGGAACGATTCATGAAGATTTTGGATTAATACCATTAGTTATAATAAAAGCTAAATCAGTAACTTCAATATCATATATAGGTTATAACTATCGTCAAAGAAAAGGTAGTATTATGAATACAGAAAATTATGAGAAAACAAAGAAAAAAGTCAAAGATTTTTACAATCATTATCAATACTTAATTGAAGAGATAGATAAAACAAATCTAGAAAAAAAATACTTTAAAAGCTTTATAGCTAATAGTTTAATTCTAAAAATAACAGAGTTAAAAACTAAAGATTATAAATCGTATAAGAAAAAATTGAAACAGGAAAAAGTATTTGATCAGTTAATTGCAAATACTATCCCAAGAAAAATAAAGAAGTTTATTATCCGAATAAGTCCTAGACTATATTATAAAATTACGATAAAATAGAACTAAAAGAAGTAGAGGTAGAGTAAAATGAAAAAAGAAAAAATTTCAATTATAGTGCCATGTTATAATGAAGAAGAATCATTACCTATTTTTTATCCAGAAATCACTAAAATAGCATCTGAAATGAAAAAATTAGATTTTGAATTTTTATTTATTAATGATGGTAGTAAGGATAATACTTTAAAGATATTAAGAGAGTTAGCTAAAAAGGATGAACGTGTTAGGTACATCTCATTTTCTAGAAACTTCGGTAAAGAAGGAGGGATGTATGCTGGATTAGAAAACGCAACAGGAGATTATGTAGCTATTATGGATGCTGATATGCAAGATCCACCTAGTATGATTAAAGAAATGTATAAAGATATAAAAGAAAAAGATTATGATTGTGTTGCTTTATGTAGTCCAAGTCATAAAGATTATGGCTTAGTAAGAAAGTTCTTTACTAATTGTTGGTATAAATTAATTGGTAAGATATCATCAACACCACAAGTTCCAGGAGCAAGAGATTTTCGCTTAATGAAAAGAAAAATGGTAGATGCCATTGTAGATATGAAAGAGTACAATCGCTATTCAAAAGGAATTTTTAGTTTTGTAGGTTTCAATACGAAATGGATTGAATATGAAACTCCAGAAAGAGCAGCTGGAACTTCAAAATTTAATTTTTGGAAATTATTTAAATACGCTTTGGAAGGAATTTTAGCTTTTTCTACAATGCCACTAGTAATATCAGCAGTAGTAGGGTTAATCTTTTGTTTAATAGCTTTTATTGCCATAATTATAATTATAGTTAAAACCTTAGCTTTTGGTGATCCAGTAGGTGGTTGGCCAAGCCTTGCCTGCATGATTATGTTTGTGAGTGGAGTACAATTATTCTTTTTAGGAGTAATTGGAATGTATTTATCTAAACTGTATTTAGAAGTAAAGAAAAGACCAATTTATATAACTTCAGAAACAGAAAAGGATAAATAAGATGCCAGATATTAGTATTATAGTTCCAATTTATAATGCAGAAAATTATTTAGATAAATGTATTGAATCACTACTAAATCAAACCAAAAAAGAAATTGAGATAATTTTAATAAATGATGGTTCAACAGATAACTCTGAGAAAATAATAAAAAGCTATAAAGATAAACGAATCAAATATTTTAAAAATGAAAATCAGGGAATAGGAAAGACTAGAAATTTTGGTATAGAAAAAGCAAAAGGAAAATATCTCATGTTTGTTGATAGTGATGATTATATTGATAAAAACATGGCTAAATTAATGTTTGATAAAGCTTTTTCTAATAGTTTAGATATGGTAGTCTGTGACTATTATAAAGTCATAAATAATGAAAATATAGAAGAGAAATTACCATCTTTTAAACCAACAACATTAAAAAATAGTCCTAATCTTTTATATGATATAAATCTTTCACCATGGAACAAGATTTATAAGACATCACTAGTAAAAGACAACAATATAAGATTTGTGGAAGACTTAAAATATGAAGATGCCCCATTTGTAATAGAGACCTTAGATAAAGCCAATAGAATAGGGAAAGTCAATAAATGTTTAAATTATTATGTAATTCACGGTAATAGTGAAACAACAGTGAGAGATAAAAGAGTTTTTGATATCTTAAAAATAGTCGATAAAATAAGAAAATATTTTAAGGGTAAAGATTATATAAAAGAATCTTTAGATAAATTAACAGTAAGAATGATTACTAACTATACGATTCAACAAAGAGTCCAAAAAGATAAGAAAATAGGCATGCAATTCATAGAAGAAAGTTTTAAGTATTTAAACCAAGAAGTATCGGACTATAAGAACAATAAATATTACCAAAGTAGAGGAATATTAAAAAGAACAATCGAAAAAAATAAGATATTAACAAAAATTTATGTGTATTTATATAACTTAGGAAAATAGGAGGATAGTTTAATGAAAAAAACACTCAAGTTATGCTTACTGTTATTTGTAACGCTATTATTAGTAACTCCTACTAATGCAAAAGCATTAAATGATGGCTGGAAAGAACAAAATGGGAAAATATATTATTACGAAAAAGGTCAAGCTGTAAAAGGGTTCAAAGAAATAGATGGAAAACTGTATTTCTTTAGCCGAGGGGACGATCCATACATGCGAACAGGAACCTTCCAAATTGATTATATAGAATATTCATTTAATGATGATGGAACCGCAAAAAATGGCTGGGAAGATAGAAATGGAAAAAGATACTATTATGAAAAAGGAAAAGTAATAAAAGGATTTAAAGAAATAGATGATAGCTTATATTTCTTTAGTCGAGGGGACGACCCATACATGCGAACAGGAACCTTCCAAATTGATTATATAGAATATTCATTTAATGATGATGGAACCGCAAAAAATGGCTGGGAAGATAGAAATGGAAAAAGATACTATTATGAAAAAGGAAAAGTAATAAAAGGATTTAAAGAAATAGATGATAGCTTATATTTCTTTAGTCGAGGGGACGACCCATACATGCGAACAGGAACCTTCCAAATTGATTATATAGAATATTCATTTAATGATGATGGAACCGCAAAAAATGGCTGGGATGAAAGAGAAGGGAAAAGGTATTACTATGAAAAAGGTCAAACTGTAAAAGGATTTAAAGAAATAGATGGAAAACTGTATTTCTTTAGTCGAGGAGACGACCCATACATGCGAACAGGAACTTTTCAGATTGATTATATAGAATATTCATTTAATGATGATGGAACCGCAAAAAATGGCTGGGATGAAAGAGAAGGGAAAAGGTATTACTATGAAAAAGGTCAAACTGTAAAAGGATTTAAAGAAATAGATGGAAAACTGTATTTCTTTAGTCGAGGAGACGACCCATACATGCGAACAGGAACTTTTCAGATTGATTATATAGAATATTCATTTAATGATGATGGAACCGCAAAAAATGGCTGGGATGAAAGAGAAGGGAAAAGGTATTACTATGAAAAAGGTCAAACTGTAAAAGGATTTAAAGAAATAGATGGAAAACTGTATTTCTTTAGTCGAGGAGACGACCCATACATGCGAACAGGAACTTTTCAGATTGATTATATAGAATATTCATTTAATGATGATGGAACCGCAAAAAATGGCTGGGAAGATAGAGATGGAAAAAGATACTATTATGAAAAAGGAAGAGTAATAAAAGGCTTTAAAGAAATAGATAATGAAATGTATTTTTTTAATCGAAGCGACGACCCATACATGAGAATAGGATTTTTTATGATAGATGGACACTATTATAATTTTAATCAAGATGGTAAAATGATTACAGGGTTAGTTACTATGGATGATGGTACTAGATATTTTAAGAGTAATGGTCAAATGGCTATAGGTATTACTAAAATAGGAGAGAAAACATATTTCTTTAATGATAATGGAATTAGAGTTTCAGGCTTTCAAATTCAAAATGGAAAAACATATTTTTTTAGTCGAAGTGATGATAATTACATGCGAACAGGATTTTTTGCAATAGATGGCTATTACTATTATTTTGAAAGCAATGGGGTAATGCAAACAGGTTTCCAAAAAGTGGATAATAAAACTAGATTTTTTAGTAGAGTAGATGGAAAAATGCGAATAGGATGGGTAAACATTGATGGGCCTATGTACTATTTTGACTTAGAAACAGGAGAAATGTTTATTGGTAATCATCAAATTGATGGAGTAAATTATCTTTTTAACGAAGATGGAACTCTAAAAGATGGTTTTACCACTGATATTTATGGTAATATTAGATATTATTTTCCAGATGGAACATACGCAACGGATTGGTGTACAATTGCTGGTACCAAGTATTTCTTTAACTCTTTAGGAGTAATGATTGGTAAAAATGTAAAAAAAGTAATAGATGTTTCTTCACACCAGGGTAAAATTGATTGGGATTTAGTGAAATCACAAGGAGATGTAGATGGGGTCATATTAAGGGTAGCTGCAGGAAGTGCAAGCATTGACTCACAATTTAAAAGAAATATTTCAGAATTAAACAGATTAGAAATGCCGTATGGTATATATATCTATAGTTATGCTGAAGATATGGTAAGTACAGTACCAGATTTAGGAACTATGCATGAAGCTGAATTAGAGGCGTTGAGAGTAATTAAAAGCATTAAAGAAACAGAGGCACACTTATCTTATCCTATATTTTATGATTTAGAAATTTGGGAAAATGGTAAGAATTCTCAATGGAATTACTCAAATTACGAACCATTAATAAAAAGGTTTGATAATATAATGAGACAAAATGGGTACTCAGATTGGCAAATTTATACAAATAAAAGTTGGGCAGAAACAGCACTAAATTCACCATATATAAAAGATAAAATAACATGGATAGCACAATATAACCATTATTGTACATATCAAGGTAATTATTATGGATGGCAATATTCATCAACTGAAAAAGTACCTGGTATTAAGGGGAATGTGGATATGAGTGTGTGGTTTAAATAATAAATTATCCGATAAGTTTATATAGAAAAAAGTTGGTGAGAAATGATGAGAAATAGTAAAATAGTTAATATTAGGGCACTAGCAATTATAATTGTAGTACTAGGTCATAGTATAATTTTATATTCTAAAAGTTGGGGATTTTTTGAGAGTATATATGATGTACCGATTTTGGATTACCTCAAATCATTTATCAATATTATTCAAATGCCATTATTTTTTTCGCTTTCGGGCTTTTTATTTTATTATTCCATAAATAAAAAAAGTGATTTTAAAAATTTCTTTAAGAAAAAGTTTAAAAGATTATTAATTCCATTTTTAATGATAGGGATATTTTGGATGATTCCAATCAAATTATTAATAGGTTATAGTGGATATCAAAATTTAACTTTATTTCAAATAATTAGTAAATTATTTTTGGGAACGGATTCTGGCCATCTTTGGTATTTGCCAACTTTATTTATAATATTTATGATAGCGTATTTTATGAAAAAAGTATTTAATAAACGCTATGAACTTCTGATAACTTTACTATTGTTAGCAATTTCCTACTTATCAATATATATAAACATTTATCCTTACTTAAATCAAGCACTATGTTATTTTTATTATTTTTATATTGGAATGTTAATAAATAAACATCAAAACAAAAAGATAAATTTACATTTATTAATTTTCATAACGTTTCTTTCATTTTTAATTATGTTATGGTTTAAAAATATTAGGCTATTAGAGTTTGCTTTTGTTACCTCACTTATAATTTTAATTTATCAAACTATAAATGGTAAAGATATAAAGTTAATGAAAATAATCAGTGATAATAGTTATGGAATATATCTAATACATTCACCACTTGTTTATATTACTTATACATATTTAACAAACGCAAATCCAATAATAGTAGTTGTAATTAACTTTATGGTCTTTGGTGGTATAGCATTACTATTAAGTAATTTAATTAGAAAATCCAAGTTAAAATTTATATTAGGGGAGAATTAGTATGAAAAAGAAAAATATAAGTACAATTATTAGTGTTATTTTTGCGATAGTATCATACATTTCGCTAATCTATACTGGAAACATAAAAAGTTATGATTTCATATCATTAATCATATTCTGTTTTATATGCATTATTTTCTTAAAATATTTCAAATTATCAAGAAAAAATAAAGATTTGATATTGATATCACTTTTTCTGTCATTTTTATTGGTATTTGGTTCACTATGTTTAGAACTGATTGATAGTAGAAATATAAGTGTTTTTAATCAATTATTAACAATAAAGTCAATCATCACTTTGATTGGGAATTTTGGATTTATATATACAATTTTAACTTTTTTAATACCCAAATTATTAAAATTAAGTATCACAACTGAAAAACCCAAAAAACTAAGATCTAAAAAAGTTTTTCTAATTTCCTTAATAATTTTAATAATTTGTTGGTTACCATATTTTTTATCATTTTTTCCTGCTACTATATCTCCAGATGGAATGGGAATTTTTTATAAGTCACAAAGCCATTTGGTAATGATGGATAACCATACATTTGCTTATGCTATATTTTTAAGAGTATGTTGTATTATTGGAGAGTTTTTGTTCAACAGTACTGATGGAGTATTAGCTACTTGTACGTTTATTCAATTATTTTTAATGGCAACAATCTTTGCATCACTTATTACATTTTTATATAAAAAAAATATAAATAAAAAAGTAATAATAGGAGTAATGATATATTTTGCTATTAATCCACTGTTTGGATATTATAGTGTAGTTATGTGGAAAGATGTTTTATTTAGTTGCTTCATTGTTTTGCTCACTATTAGTTGTTACAATATGATAGAACATAGAGATAAACTCACTAAGAAAGATTATATTTCTTTTATTCTTTCATCATTTTTAGTCATATTTTTCAGAAATAATGCTATATATATGTACTTTATTTTAGCTGTAATAACATTTATATTTTTTAGAAAATACTACAAACAATTTATATTAATATTTATTTTGATTATTGGTACATATTTTGTAGTAAAAGGTCCAGTATTTGATTATTTTAATATATATAAAAGTGGTTCGGCAGAATACTTAGCTATGCCAATGCAACAAATCGGTCGTATGGTATATAAAGGCGTAGATTTAACTAAGAAAGAAGAAAAAATGATTAGTAAAGTTTTAGATGTAGATATAATGAAAGATGCTTACAATCCTAGATGGTCTGATGGTATTAAATTCAATAAAGATTTTAATATAAGACCGTTTAATGAAAACAAAGGTGACTATTTGAAACTATGGCTAGAACTTGTAGTGAAGTATCCAAAAGTAGCACTTGAAGCTTATTCAATCAGTACATTAGGTTATTGGTATCCAAACATTGTAGATAGAGCATACGAAAATTCAATTGTGGAAAATAACTATGGAATAAAAATGAAACCAAAAGCACCTCAAACTATACAAAAATATGTTGCATTCATGGGGAGAAGGGATATACCGGTAGTATCATTATTAGTTAGTATTGGATTAATGATGTGGTTAGTATTTTTATCAATTTATATTATCATAAAAAATAAGAAATATAATTATTTATATATTTATGTACCAGTGATAGGTACCTGGTTAACACTTTTAATTGCAAGCCCAGTATATAATGAAGTTAGATATATTTATTCTCTATTTACCACTTTACCACTATTACTCTTATGTCCTTACATGATAAAAGATAAAAACAATAAATAACTTTATTGTTTTTTTATTGTTTTACCTTAGCAAAATAATAAATGAATTGAACTTTTAATATATTTTTGTTAAAATAATTATGTAATTAAATAGAAGAAGGAGTAGAAAATGACACAAATAAAGAATATATGGAATAATTTTAAAAGATATCAATTTTTAATGTCACAATTAATATCTAGAGATTTTAAAGTAAAATATAAGAGATCTGTTTTGGGAGTAGTTTGGAGCTTGCTATATCCAGTTTTAATGATGGCAGTAATGGCCATGGTTTTCTCACAAATGTTTAAATTTAAAGTAGAAGGAATAAACTACTTAGTTTATTTAATGACAGGTATTGTTATGTTTCAATATTTCAGTGAAGCATCTAATACAGCTATGACATCTGTTGTAGGAAATTTTGGATTATTAAATAAAGTTTATATTCCAAAATATATTTTTCCTTTAGCAAAATGTTTATTTGTAGGAATAAATTTTGTTTTAACACTAATACCATGGTTAATATTAATATTATTAACTCAATTTGGCCTAGGAGAATATCCAGCATCAATTAACTGGTATTATTTATTATTACCATACATTTTCTTATGCCTATTTGTATTTACTGTAGGTATGGGGCTGTTATTGTCATGTGTTTCTGTATTTTTAAGAGATGTGTTTTACATTTACGGAATAATATTAACTATTTGGCAATATTTCACACCAGTATTTTATAGTATAGAAATTTTACCAGCTACATTACAAAGTTTATTTAAATTTAATCCTTTATACCAATTTATAACAGCGGCAAGACAAATTGTCCTATATGGTCAATGCCCTTCAGCTACAACCATGATTGTTATGGGAATAATGGCTTTAGGAACACTTTTAATTGGTGGAATTATATTTAAGAAGAAACAGGATAAATTTATCTATTATATTTAAGGAGGAAAATGATGATAAAGTTAGAAAACGTATCTATGAAATTTAATTTAGGAATAGAAAAAAACTTTTCTATCAAAGAAGCATTTATTTCTTTCTTTGACCGAAAAAGAAGACCAAAGACAACAGAATTTTGGGCTTTAAAAGATGTATCTTTTAATATAAAAAAAGGTGAAGTAATTGGTCTTATAGGAAGTAATGGTGCAGGTAAATCCACATTATTAAAAGTAGTAAGTGGTGTAATGAAGCCAACAAAAGGAAAAATTACAGTAAATGGTGTAATTTCCCCTATGATTGAGTTAGGAGCAGGATTTGATCCAGAACTAACAGCTAGAGAAAATATATATTTAAATGGTTCTATTTTAGGTTATTCTAAACAATTTATTGATGATAAATTTGATGAGATTGTAGAATTTTCAGAATTAAGAGACTTTTTAGATGCTCCAGTAAAAAACTTCTCTTCAGGAATGGTTGCAAAATTAGCTTTTTCTATCGCAACAATAGTAAGTCCGGAAATACTAATAGTGGATGAGATACTATCAGTAGGAGATATTAAGTTTCAGGAAAAAAGTAAAAATAAAATGTTAGAGTTAATTCGTGGTGGAACAACAGTATTATATGTATCACACTCATTAGAATCAATTAAAGAATTATGTAGTAGAGTGGTATGGCTAGAACATGGAGAAGTAGTTAAAATTGGAGAAACGAAGAAAATTTGTGATGAATACTATAAAAAACAAATGGGAAAGTAGGAATGGGAAATGATAGATATAAAAAAAATTCATGATAAAAAGTATAAAAATATTTTTTTTGATATTTTTGATACAATAGTATCAAGAACTGTTCAGCCAGAGTACACCAAAAAAATTTGGGCTAATCATGTGGTGAAAAGATGCCAATTAAACATAAGTATAATCGAATTATACACCAAAAGAAATCATATAGAAGCAAGGCTTGGAGAAGAAAATGCAAAAAAAGGACATGATTGGGAATTTAAATATATTGATTTATTAACAGAACTTTATAAAGAAGTTGATATGAAATTAGCCAAAGAAGAATTTATAAAAATTGCAACAGATATAGAAATTGATGTTGAAAGTAATGTACAAAAAGTAGATGATGAAGTGATATCTGAAATAAAAAAGGCAAAAAAAGAACATAAAAAAATATATTGTATTTCAGATATGTACTTATCAAAACAAATGATAACTAAAATATTTAAAAATTTGGGAATACAAGACTATTTTGATGATATCTTTGTATCCTGTGAATATATCAAAAATAAAAAAAGTGGAGAGCTATATACATTAGTTTTAAATCATTTAAAAGCAAAACCAAACGAATGTATTATGATTGGTGATAATGAACATTCAGATTATAATATGCCAAAGGAAAAAGGTATGGAAGCAATCCATTTAGATAGACAAAAAAATTATAAAAAATACGAAAAATTTGAACAAGAGAATAATCCAGAAATAGTGTCATCAAAGTTTAAAGACTTATTAAAAACTAGTACTGATAATTTCGAACATACAATCTTTTCATTATATGCATTTACTGAAAAACTATATTATAACCTATTAAAAGATAATTTAGATGAAGTTTTCTTTTTGTCCAGAGAAGGTGAATATTTAAAAAAATTATTTGACGAATATCAAAATAATATTTATGGAAAAAAAATTAAGACTAATTATATTTTAGTTTCCAGAAAGGCCACGTATTTACCATCATTAAAACCATTAGAAGAAGAGGATTTTGCAAGTCTGCTTCAACAATATGTTTATATTAACCTAAAGGAGTTTTTAGGAAGTCTAAATTTTGCACAAAAAGATATCAAAGCTATTTTAGATAGTTACAGTGAAGATTGTAAAAAATTAGTGAAATCAGTGAAATTAAATAATAATGAAACAAAAGAAATGAAAGCATTGATAGATAAAAATTATGATCAAAAAATAATTTATTTATACGAATCAAAAATTTTAAAGTATTTGAAAAAAAATAATAAATTTAAAGAAATATATGAAAATAACCGCGTAGAGCAAAATAAGCTGTTTAAGAAATATATTAAATCTATGACAAAGGAAAAAAGAATTTGTGTAGTTGATATTGGCTGGAATGGATCAATACAAGATAACATAGCTAATATCTTAGGAAAAGATTATGAAGTTACAGGATATTTATTTGGGTTAGTAACTAGAAAAGATCCTGAAAAAATAGCCAAAGAAAATAATAAACATGGTCTAATTTTTACCAATGTGCCAACTTTCAGTAATAATTTTGAACTTTTCGTAGAGAATAGAACTGTTTTCGAGGTGCTATTAGGTGCATCACATGGAAGTGCAAATAAGTATGTAGAAAAGAATGGGAAAGTAGAAGTTTTAACTTTCGAAAAAGAAGAAGAAAGAAATATATATGTAAATGTAATATCAAAGATTCAAAATAAGATGATGGATATCTTCAAAGAAATGGCAAAAATGTTTGCTAATGGTTACTATGATAATAAGAAATTAGAAAAAGAAATAAATTTAGAACATTTTAAAATGGTCTTTTATCCAACTAAGGAACAATTGAACTTTTTCAATAAAATTTATCATTACGAAAATTTTGGAGTATTTGAATTTACAGAGTTTAAACTTAAAAATAAATGGAATTTCAAATATTATTTAAAAGAAAATTTAAAGTATTTTCTAAAACATAAGGCTTTCTTCTACGATGCTTTTTGGCCAGTTTTGAAACTATCAAATGAAAAATTATATTTACAAAAAGCTTTATATATTCATGGTAAAAGAAGAAAACTAAAGAAAAAAGGAGTAATTTAAAAATGAAATGTATTTTTACTTTAGGATCACCAGCAATAGGCGGTGGAACCAATGTCATCTTTGAACATGCTACAAGAATGGCCAAAGAAGGCGAAGATGTATATATTGTTACAGAAAATAAAGTTAAACCAGAAGAATATGCTTGGCATAGTTTTGCTCATCTTTTAAAGTGGGTAACTTATGATGAGATAACAGACATTGAGTTTGATATAGCTATCGCTACATGGTGGAGAACAGTATATGAAACTTATCGTATTAAAGCAAAACATTATGCTTATTTTGTTCAATCTATTGAATCTAGATTTTACCCAGAAAATGAAGTGGGCTTAAAAATGTTAGCTGAAATGACATATATGCTAGATATGAAAGTAATTACAGAAGCAACTTGGATTAAGAATTATTTAGAAAATTATGGAGTAGATGCTTATTTAGTTCATAATGGAATTAGAAAAGATATCTTCACTCTAAAAGGAGATAAGTTTAAAAAGAAAGATGGACTTAGAGTGTTAATTGAAGGACCAGTCGATGTTGATTTTAAAAATGTGCCTAAAACAGTGGAATTAGTCAATAAAAGTGAAGCTGATGAAGTATGGTTATTAACGTCTTCTAACATAAAACAATATCCAAACGTTGATAGAGTATTTTCTCGTGTGCCACCAAAAGACTGTGCAAAAATATACCGCTCATGTGATGTTATTGTAAAACTAAGCTATGTAGAGGGCATGTTTGGACCACCACTGGAGATGTTTCACTGTGGAGGAACTTCAATCGTTTATGATGTCACTGGCCATGATGAATATATTATTCATGAAAAAAATGGTTTGGTAGCCAAAACAGACGATGATGAAAAAGTGATAGAGTACATAAATAAGTTAAAAAATGATTCAGAATACTTAGATAAGCTAAAGAAAGCTGCAATAAAAACAGCTGATAAATGGGTATCTTGGGAAGAATCATCATTAAACTTCTACAATGTAGTTAAAAAGTTAAATAAAATGGATTCAATTTCTCAAAAAGTATTAGAAAAGAAGTCTAAATTCTTCTTTGATATTTACGTAAAATATGAAAACAAAGACGATACATCTATAAAAAAGTTTATTGGTAAAAGACTACGTAACAAACATCCTCGTATATATAAAATATACAGAAAAATAATTAGAAAGTGATGAAATATTATGAAATATGGATTAATAACATTTCAAAATACTGAGAATATAGGTGATGATATTCAAAGTTATGCAGCCATTAGATTCTTGCCTAAAATTGATTATTATATTGAAAGAGAAAAATTGGACTTATTTATTCCAGAAAAGAAAGAAAAAGTTTTAACAATTACGAATGGTTGGTTTCTACACTCTAAAATAAATTTTCCAATTTCACCATATATTTATCCAATTTACATTTCAACCCATTTTTCTGCATATAACTCTGGAGGAATAAAAGATGAATATTTAAATAGTTATACACGAGAAAAATTAAATGAATATGGTCCTATTGGATGTCGTGATACCGGAACAATAAAATTATTAGAAAAAAATTCCATAAATAGCTATTTTTCTGGATGTTTAACATTAACTATAGAAAAAGATAAGAAGTTAAAAAAAGAGGATTATATTTGCATTGTTGATATTGACAAAGAGGCCGAAGAATATTTAAAAAATAATATTTCATCATCTACCAAAATTATCAAAAAAACGCATCAATTAAATGCTTCCGAAAACAAACTATTGCCATGGGAACAAAGATTTAAAAATGTAAAAGAATTGCTAGATATTTACCAAAAAGCCAAACTTGTAATTACAAGTAGACTACACTGTGCTCTACCATGTTTAGCCCTAGAAACACCAGTGCTATTATTGTATGATGAAGATAAAATGTACACAAAGGATCGATTATCAGACTATGCTAAAATGGTAAATAGTATGTCAACAAAAGAATTTCTAAACTCAGGTATAGAAAAAATAAATAGCAACACTACAAATCCTAAAGAATACTTAAAAATTAGAGAAAATGTAATAGATAAAGTTAATAAATTAATAAAAGAAGCTGAGAAAAGTATTAGGCTAAAAGCCGAAGAATTACCTGATATTAAACATTATCAACAACTATATATAGAACCTAAGAAGAATATAGATTATTTATACAAAGTAGCAACTGATAGAATGTATATTGATAGTAGAAACTATACAAAGCTATCATATGAGAAAAGCTATTGGGAAAAAGAATGGCACATTTTATTAGAAGAAAGCAATCCGGAAAGAGTAAAAACATATAAAGATGAGCTAAATTATATTTTAGAAAAATATGAAGAAGTATGTATGGAAAATAAAATTTTACATGAAAAATTAGAAAAATATAAAAATAAAAAAGGAAAAAGAAAATATGAGTAATCTAAAAATAATAGCTTTTGAAAATTGTAAAGAGTTAGGGGAAAAAATTGATAAGCACCTAAAAAAATTTACTAATAGTAAAACTTCTTATATTACAAATGTTGTATGTAGCAGGTTTAATAATGGAGAAGGAAAGTTATATATAAGTGAGTCTATTAGAGAAAAAGACTTATATATTTTATCTGATGTTGGAAATTATAGTATTTCATATGATTTTTATGGCAATAAACATAACATGGCACCAGATGAACATTATCAAGATATCAAGAGAGTAATTTCTGCAACTAATGGAAGATTTTCTAAGATGACAGTTATTATGCCACTGTTATATCAATCAAGACAGCACAGAAGAAAAGAGCGTGAATCCTTAGATTGTGCTTTAGCACTACAAGAATTAGAAACACTAGGTGTAAATAATATTATTACTTTTGACTGTCATGATCCTAATGTATCTAATGCTATCCCAAATCTACCTTTTGAAAACATTTTCGCAACAGAAACAATTTTGAAAGAGATGTTTAGAAAAGAAGAGATTGATAAAAAGCATTTATTAACTATTAGTCCGGATATGGGAGCTATGGAAAGAGCTAGATATTATGCTGAAATATTAAGCTGTGATGTAGGTTTGTTTTATAAAAGAAGAGATTTAAGTAAACTAATAGATGGGAAGAATCCAGTTGTTGAACATGTATATTTAGGAAAGAATCCTAAAGATATTACAGTTTTAGTAATTGATGATATGATTGCATCTGGAGGTTCTATGATTGATGTTGCAACTGAATTAAAACAACGTGGTGCCAAAAAAGTAATTTTAATTGCAACTTTTGCGCTATTTACAGCAGGTATAGATAAATTTGATAATGCCTATGCTAATGGCTTGTTTGATAGATTATATACTACAAATTTAACTTATGTTCCAAAGGAGATAAAAGAGAGAGAATGGTTTCATGAAGTTGATTGTTCAGAACAGTTAGCAAAAATTATTTTAGAACATAGTCAAAATGGAAAAATCGATGAAATTAAAATTCAAGATGAGCAAAAATTAAGGGATGATATTAAAGTAAAGACTGGAGAAATAAAATGAAAGACAATAAATTAAATTTCAAAGACTATATAAAAAAATCTAAAATACCCATAGCAATCATAATTTTTTTCTTATTATTTGCCTTTGGAGAAAGACTAATTAGTAATAGTTTTTCTATAGATACAGAGTTTTATATAAATCATTGGATCAAAGATTTTGATTGGTGGATTAATTTAAATAGATGGGGCCTAGTAGCTATAAATAAATTATTATCAGTAGGTCCATTATTAATCTTTCAATCTAATTTTTTAACATTATTTTTTATTAGTATATATAGTGTTTTATTTATGTATTTATTCTACTTATATATACCTAAAAAATGGGAAAAAAATTACTTAAAAGTACAATTTATTTTTCCTATTATTTTTATTACTAATCCTATATTTGCCGAACAATATAATTTTATTAATCAAAATGTAGGTGTTTCATTAGGAATTCTTCTTTCTGCTATATCCGCTATCATGCTATATTATGGTGATAAAGAAGAGGGATGGAAAAGGAATTTATTAAATATTAGTTCTATTTTAATTACAACTTTTGCATTTGGAATTTATCAATCTATAGTACCATTATTTATATTGATAATTGCCTGTACTTACTTCTTAGAGTGTATAAATAAAAAAAGTAGTTGTTGGAAATTTTTGGGAAAAAGAATCGTAGAATTCATCATAATATGTACTTTATATATGATAATTTCCAAGATGATAGGTGGGGAAAATTCTTATCTTCAATCTGGTTGGTCAACAGATGGAATGAACTGCTTTAGATATATATACTATGTTATTGTAGATGTTTTAAAATGTAATACGATTTTTTATAATGTAAGTTATTTAATAGCTATAATCATGATGATTGGTATAAATATTTACTTAATAGTTAAAAAAAACATAAATTTTGGTATCATATTAAGCTCTATTGGTCTTTTATTAGCACCATTCTACATTATGATAATTACGGGAGTAGATCAGTTAAAAAGAACACAGTTTAATTATTCATTTGTAATAGGATTTATAATATTAGTATTCTGTATTATGTTAGTAAATAAAACCAATAGAAAAGTATTAGGTTACTTAATAATATTATTATCATTTGGTATTGCATATAAACAATCTATAATAACCGCAAAACTATTCTATTCTGATAATGTAAGATTTCAATCTGATACAGTATTAGCTAATAAAATTCAGACTCAAATAGAAGAAAAAGAGTGGTATGAAGATGATAAAAAATATACGCTAATCATTCTAGGAAATAAACCATGCAATGCAATTAATTTTTATGAAAAAGGCGAAGTTATAGGTCATTCATTCTTTGAATTTGACTATCAATACATTTATGGACCGAGTCAAAGAGCCAATGCCTTTATGAAAACATTAGGATATAATTATAAAGAACCAAGTGAAAAAGAATTTGAAGAAGCCAAAAAATATGTCAAAAAAAACAATTTAAAATCATTTCCAAATGAAAATTCAATTGTTAAAGTGAATGATGACAACATTATTGTAAGATTATCAAAAGAAATATAAATATTAGTGATTTTATTTAAACTCTAATTAAGTGAATTCTTAGTTAGAGTTTTTACTTTAGAAAAAATAGTTGAAAAGAAAAAAATTTTAAAAAGATATATAAAAGATCAATTTAATTGCAAAAATATTGCAATTTTATTATAATGTTATTAAGGGTAAGGTGAATATGTATGAAAACAAAAGATAGAAAATCTAATTTTGAATTAATGAGAATAATATCGATGCTATTTATTGTCTTATATCATATCTTAGTTCATGGAAAAATATTAGAACATGCAGATGGTTCCATTGAAGTATTGCTAATATTTATAGAATCTATATTATTAGTTCATGTAAATTCCTTTATTTTAGTATCAGGATATTTTCAAAGTGAAAGTAATTTTAAAATGGGTAAGTTTTTAAAACTAAATAATATGGTTTGGTTTTACAAAGTAGTAATTATGCTAGTATTAATATGGTTAGGATTGATTGCAACACCAGATTTAATTACTAGAATACATACATATTTTCCTATCGATTATGGCATATATTGGTTTATGGGAAGCTATTTGATTTTATACTTAATTAGTCCGATTTTAAACAAAGTGATTCATAATTCAAATAAAAAAGATTTAACTAAAATCATTATCATATTATTTATAATAATCAGTATAAGCTCCACCTTCAGTATGGATATATTTATTAATACTCAAACAGGCAGAACACTACAAACCTTTATTTTATTATATTTTATAGGAGCATACATTAGAAAGTATCCAATTGATTTTTCTTATTTTATGCAACCATTTACCAAAAAAGCCAAACGTTTAATATATTTTTTGATTTTTATGTTTTGTGCAACTTTTTCTACTTTCTGTTGGCTTGGATATAATCACTTAGTTCCATTAGGTAATATTGCTGGAGAAATAGGTTCTATATTAGGGTTTGCCCATATAAGTTACGCCAGTCCCATAGTCATATTACAATCTATTGCCTATGCCTTATTCTTTAATACTCTTGATTTTAAAAATAAATTTATAAATAAAGTAGCAGGTTGCAGTTTGGCGGTTTATTTAATAAGTGAAAATGTATATATAAGAGAGATATTATATGATAAATTGGGAATTACACAAGTAACTGTAATTAGCTTAAGTATTGTATTAAAATTGCTTATTATAACATTAATAATATTTGCAATATGTACAATTATAGAAATGCTAAGACAATGGATATTTAAATTAATATACAATTGTAAAATAGCTGAAAAAAATAGAGTCTGGTATAGGAATTATATAAAAGAATTAGGAATAAACATAAACTGGTAATATTGAAAGGTATCTAACTAATGAATTACAGCTTTATAAGAAGGATTCAATGACAAGTCATTGAATTTTTTATTGAAAATTAATGAACTAAATAGAGAGTATGATATAATAATCAATGTATCAAGAAGATAGAAGCGGAGTTGGTGTAATAATGAAAAAAGTAATAATAAAAACAATAGCAGTATTAATATTAGTACTGATATTTTTATTGGGTATTTTTGTTGGAAAAAAAATCGCAAATGATAATAAAAATAATCCCCAAGCATATCAATCAATCAAAAAAGGAAATAATAATTTAGATAACTTCAAAAAGCAAGAAAATATTTTGTTTTTAGGTGATTCAATTACTGAAATCTATCCAATTAAAGAGATATACGGTACTCTCCCAATTGTAAAAAGTGGAGTATCTGGTTATAAGACAACCGATATTTTAAAAAGAATGGATAGCATGGTTTATCAATATAATCCAACTAAAATATTTTTATTAATTGGCACAAATGATTATTTAAACGGTAGTAATAATAAAACAACAGAAAAACTAGTATCAAATATAGAAAAAATAGTCAATAATATAAGACAAAATAGAAAGAAAGCTAAAATATACGTTGAATCTATCTATCCAGTAAATAGGAATATGGACGAAGATATGGTTGGTGATAGAGATAATAAAACTATAACAGAAGCAAATAAAAAATTAAAAAATCTATGTAAAGAGTTAAATGTAATCTATATTGATATGTATAATAAACTACTAGATAGTGATGGTAATTTTGATAAGCAATATACATATGATGGATTACATCCAAGTAGTTTAGGGTATGCTAAAATTAGTCAAGTACTACTACCATATATTATAGGGAATGATAACTTTATAGAATAATAAAAATATGATATTCTAAGATGGTAATTTATCAAAATAAAAATTATCCAAGTTCTAAAACATTAAGTTTTTTTAGAAAAAAAGAATATACTAAACAAAGAGTATGCTATAATAAGGCTATCAAGGAGCGATGTCAATGAAAAAGTGTGTCATTATTATGAATCCGGAAAGTGGAAAAGTAAAAAGTCTTAATAGTAAAAAAGAATTTTACGACATTTTAAGAAAACATGGCTATGATGTTGAAATTAGATATACAAAAGGACCTAAAGATGCAACTAGAATTGTTGAGGAGCTAGATGATAATACTGATTTAGTCATTAGTGCTGGTGGAGATGGAACACTAAATGAAGTTGTAACAGGAGATTTAAACAGAGCCAAAAAGTTAACCTTAGCCAATTTGCCAATGGGAACTACAAACGATGTTGCTAATATGTATGGATACACTAAAAATTATCAGAAAAATCTAGAGTTGTTATTAAATGGCGTTAGAAAAAAAGTAGATGTTTGCTATGTAGATAATACACCATTTGTCTATGTAGCTTGTTTAGGAGACTACATTGATATGGCATATAACACACCACGGGATTTAAAGAAAAAATATGGAAAAACAGCTTATGTACTTTATGGCTTACGACAATTACGTAATAAGATTCATCGTTACCAAGTAAAATATAAAGTAGATGGTAAAGAACACAAAGGAGAATATTCTTTTTTCTTTATTACAAACTCTTCTCGTGTGGCAGGCGTAGATGACATTTATTACGATGTCAAAATGGACGATAATATGTTTGAAGTTGCTTTAGCTAATCCTAAAACTAAGCCAGATATCTTAAGAATGTTAGTTCAAGTAACGATGAAAGATGTGAAAGATGTTCCAGGAATTACTTATTATCAAACTAACGATTTTGAAATAGAATTTCTAGATAGACCAAAAACATCATGGTGCATAGATGGAGAAGAATACCAGTCTCCAAATAACACTTTCCATTTCTCTGTTAATCAAAAAGTAAAAATGTTAATACCAAAAACTAATGCCAATAAGTTATTTAATAATAAGGAGAAAATATGAAAAAAAGAAAAAATAATAAAAAAGATCTAAATAAAAAAGAAAGAACTATTAATATTACTGTCTATTTAGTATTACGTTTCTTAGTCATTCTTTGTATGGTAGAACAAGCTCTAAAAGGTAACTGGCATAGTGTCGCTTTATGTTTTTTAACTTTAGCTTTATTTACGGTTCCAACCATAGTATCTAAAAACTTTAACGTAAAACTACCAACAACACTAGAAATAATTGTCTATCTATTTATCTTTGGTGCCGAAATATTAGGAGAAATTCAAAATTTTTATGGAATTTTCAAACACTGGGATACAATATTACATACATTAAATGGATTTTTAGCAGCAGCTGTAGGATTTTCTCTAATTGATATTTTAAATCGTACAGAAAGATTTCATATTAAAATGACTCCAATATTTGTAGCATTAGTTGCGTTTTGTTTTTCTATGACAATTGGAGTTTTGTGGGAGTTTGGAGAATTTGCTATGGATCAATATGCTAGACTAGACATGCAAAAAGATCGTATAGTTCAAGACATCTCATCTGTTAAATTAAATAAAGAAGGAAAAAATGATCCAGTAAAAATCAAGGATATAAATAAAACAGAAATCTATAGTAACAACAACAAAGAAATAACTACTATCGAAGGTGGTTATCTAGACATTGGTATTATTGATACTATGAAAGATTTAATTGTTAACTTTATTGGAGCCTTAGTATTCTCCGTATTAGGATTTTTATATATTAAAGATCGTGATGAATACCAGTTTATTGAAAGATTTTTACCCGTAATGAAAAAATTCAAAGAAGAATAACCGAAAGGTTATTTTTTTTGTCGAAAATTGTCGACCGAAAAAAATATCATAGATTGTCGAAAAGGTAGAAACCAAGTAGAAAATAAGGTATATTTTTAACATGAGGTGAGTTTATGTTACATGTAGCAAAAGAAATTAATAAAGGAATTATATTTATTAGATTGGAGGGAGACTTAAACAAAAATAATTTCTATAAGTTAACAGAAACCATAAACTACCTACTATATGATCAAGGAGTCATAGCTTATGTTTTAAATTTAGAAAATATAAACATACTAGATCATTATTTAATTTCAATTTTACAAAATAAATTAACAGAAATATTTTTAAGTTGTGGATCTGTTGCATTATGTGGAGTATCAAAAAATTTACAAAAGAAAATAGGAAAAAGAGCCAGTGAATTATTTTATATAACAGAAGAAAAAGAAGTATTTCAATATATTAGTATGTAAAGGAGCGATTATGGACAACATATTGGAATATGAGAACTTAATTTATAGCATGATTAGTCCTTATAAAAATTTTGATCAAGAAGATCTATATCAAGTGGGAATGGTAGGTTTAATAAAAGCCAAAAAAAATTATAAACAAGAAGAAAATACCAAGTTTTCAACGTATGCCTATTACTATATTTTAGGAGAGATAAAAAACTATATTACAACTAGTAATCCAATGAAAGTAAGTAAAGATTTACTAAGATTAAAACAAAGTTTAGAAAATGCGAAAGACGTAATGCGTCAAAGATTAAAAAGAGAACCAACTACTTTGGAACTATCTTTATTTTTAGATGTTGAAGAAGAAAAAATAGAAGAAGCAACTATCGCAACAGCTAAATTAGAAAGCCTAGATTTTGCTTATGATGAAGAAAATGCTACACTTTACAATAATGTTGGTACAAAAGAAATGGGTATGGATGAAACAATTCTTGATTTAAAAACAGCTATTTCTAATTTATCTGAAGAAGAACAGAAATTAATAATTGCCAGATACTATCGCGATATGACGCAAAGAGAAACTAGTCAGACATTAGGAATGAGTCAAGTGCAAGTATCAAGAAAAGAAACAAAAATATTAGAAAAATTAAAGACGACTCTATAGAGTCGTTTTTGTATGAAATAAAAAAACTAGTAAATACTATAAATGGTGATAGTTATGAAAAATGAAAAATATGAACAAATTGCAAAAGACCATCAAGCCCCTAATCATAGAATTAAAAATGCTCTTATTGCCTTTATTGTTGGTGGTGTTGTCGGAATAATAGGCGAAGGTATTATTGAATTAATATGTTATAGTACCCATATTTCCAGAAGTAGTGCCGGAACTATTATGATTGTAATACTAATTTTTGTAGCATCTCTTTCGACTGCTTTAGGTTTTTTTGATAAATTAGTAACAAAATTTAAATGTGGACTGCTAATACCTATTACTGGCTTTGCACATTCTATGACAAGCGCAGCTTTAGATTATCGTAAAGAAGGTCCTATTTATGGATTAGGAGCTAATATCTTTAAATTAGCAGGCTCTGTCATTTTATATGGAATTATTGCTGCTTGGTTTTTTGGAATGATTAGATTCTTCATAGGAGGTAAAATATGACGTTTAAATATAATAATGTATATATAGAAAACACCGCCACGGTAGCAGGTCCTTATGAAAAAAAAGGTCCATTAAAAAAATACTATGATAAAACGTTTGATGATTTATATTTTAACGAAACATCATGGGAAAAAGCTGAAATTAAATCAGTAAAAGAAAGTTTAAAATTACTATACAAAAAGTCCGGTTTAAAAAGAAAAGAAGTAGATGTCATCTTAGGAGGAGATTTACTTAACCAAATAGCAGCAACTACTTATGGAGCATATGGCTTTGCTAAAAGCTTTTTAGGATTATACGGTGCTTGTAGTACTTCAGTAGAAGGGATGATTTTAGGTAGCACTTTAATTGATTCTTCTAAAGTGAAAAATGCTGTAGTAACTATTTCTTCACATAACATGGCCGCTGAAAAACAATTCCGTAATCCAACAGAATATGGTGCTCCAAAACCTAATAGTGCCACTTTTACAGCAACTGGGAGCGCATCAGTTTTACTTACTCATAAAAAAACAGATATAAAAGTAGAAAGTTCAACGATTGGAGATATAATTGATTTTGGTCAAAATGATCCTAATGATATGGGAAAAGTGATGGCACCCGCTGCGATAGATACCATCAAAAGGCACTTAAGTGATTTAAAAAGAAAACCAGAGTATTATGATTTAATTGTTACAGGAGATTTAGGGTTATATGGTAAAGAAATTTTAAAAGATTATATGCTAGAAGAATATAATCTAGATTTATCTAAAAATTACAATGATTGTGGTGTTATGTTATATGACTTAAAAAAACAAGAAGAATGTTTAGCTGGAGGAAGTGGTCCAGTATGTAGTGCCTTAGTAGCTTTTGGTTATATTTATCATGAAATGAAAAAGAAAAATTTAAAAAAAGTTTTAATAGTAGCAACTGGAGCTTTGTTTTCTCCAACTATGGTTTATCAAAAAGAAAATATTTATTCAATTGCGAATGCAATAAGTCTGGAGGTGGTCTAATGTTACTTATTAATTCTTTTCTATTTTGTGGTTTCATTTGTATGATAGCTCAAATCATTTTAGATAATACTAAATTAACACCGGGCCATATTACTAGTTTATTTGTAGTTTTTGGAGCCTTTTTAGATTCATTTAGTTTCTATGATAAAATCATCAAAACAGTAGGTGGTGGAGCTTTAATACCAATCACTAGTTTTGGTCACTCTCTAATTCATGGAGCCCTAAATAAGGCTAATGAATATGGTATTTTAGGAATATTGATGGGAATGTTTGACTTAACAGCTACTGGTATAACTGCTGCTATTATCTTTTCATTTATCTTTGCACTAATTTTTAAACCTAGAAATTAATAATCCATGATATAATAATTTTGGTGATTTCATGAAAGAAGAAATACTAAAAATAATTGAAAAAGAGCGACTTAATCCAAAAAAGAAGTATAATAAACCATTTCTAGTTTTATTAACTGGAGAAGTAGGCAGTGGTAAGAGTTTAGTAGCAGAACTTTTATCCCAAGCTTTAAATTTGTATCTTATAAATGGAGACTACGTCAGAAATATAGTTAAAAGGTTAGATCCTAATATAGAAATTGCCACTCCAGAAGTTAGAAAAGTAATAAATGAAGTTTGTCTCAATGAAATGTCTTATTGTGAAAAAAATAATTATTCTATTATTTTAGATAGAAGTGTATCTAACTATAAAGATTTAAGTTATATTAAGAATAAACGTAACTTACCAATCATTTTTATTAGACTACTTTCTAGTGATTTAGAAAATATAAAAAGAGTAGAAGAACGTTCCTATAAGAGAAATAATAAAATTCCCCATTATGGACATCAAGAAACAACGAGTGGTGTAGTAACAAAAGAAGAATATAATAGAATTAAAAAAACTAAAGTTTATGATTTAGAAGACACCATTTATGATTATTTTTTAAATACCAATACTTCTCTAGAAGAACTAAAAGAAAATTTAGAAAAGATAATCATAAATATTAAAAATAAATATAACTAAAAAAACTACACCAAGTGTAGTTTTAATTTATTTGTCTAGAAAGTTCAATAATCATATTCATATCATCATCTTTAGCCATAATATTTTTATGGAATTCACCACATTTTTCACAACGATAAATAATTTTATAAGTATCTTTAAATTTTTCAATTCCGATTGGCTTTAGTAAACCCATACAAGTATTCTGTCTATCACCAGGCATAATATCAACATGTTTAGAACAAAGACAAAAAGGGCAGTGATCCCTAGCTGTATAGCCTAAAGGTAACACTTCCTTATGACAATGATCACAAATAAAATTTTCATCACGCATCGTAAACCTTTTCATTTGTTACTCCTTACTTAATTTTTTTATAATAGTATTGATATGGTCTAGCATTTGTTTCTTTATGATTGACTAAAATATCCATATAAGTTGTGAGACCTTTTCTATAAGGTTGATATAAATAAGAATAAAAAGTAATACCATCCTCTTGAATGATTAGATAACGATCTTTCCAAGTAACATTTTCTAAATTAGTAGAACCATCACGATAAAGTTCTATATAATTATACTTTATACCCAAGTCATAATGTTTTTTCTTAGGATTAAATAAGCAAGGTGGTTCAATAATTTCACCAACCAGTTGCCATTTACCGATATACTCTTTTGGATAAACATTTTTAATTTTGCTTTCCAATTCTTTTCGATGACGTATTTCCTCTTCATTTTCTTTATTTAAATCATATGCCTCTACATAAATATCTACTTTATCTTCATGATAAACTTCTTGAAAAGACCCACGTATTTGAATATTATTTTTATTGGCAAATTCGACCATACTTTTATAGGTATCTAAAATATTATCTTTAACAGTAGCATGTAAAACAGTTTTAATTTTACTATGGTCAAAAATTTTCAATTTTTTATTTTTATAAGTCATTAATTTATATGATGCCAAATGGTTAATATTTTTAAAAATATGTTCTGGCAACATTCTACCAATAAAACATTTAATACTATCTTCTTGATAACCTTTTTCGTAATTTTCAAAACAAAAATCATAATTTTCAAAGTGCTCTTTTTTTACCATTTTATCCACTTTTTGTAGTACTTTAGGAATATCCTTTCTAGATTTTATTGTAGTAAGTATTCCTACCATTACAAAATTAGGGCTAGTGATTAATTCAATATCTTTATTTTTCATATTTTTCTTTATTTTTTGTAGTATCTCAATTTTTTTAGAACTTTCACTTTCAATTTTTTTTATTTGTTCATTTAATTTACTTTGATCTTCGTGATTCAATAACATTTTAATCTCTTTTAATGAAAAACCTGCTAACTGTAAATCTTTTATTTTCTGTAATACAGGGATTTGATTTTCATCATAATATCGATATCCAGTAAAATTATCAATCTTGACAGGCTTTAAAAGATTAATTTTATCATAATATCTTAAAGTTTTAATTGTTACCTCACATAGATATGAAAATTCTCCAATTTGATACATACAAATTCTCCTTTCTTGGCTTTAATCTATCACTACCCTTAAGGGGAGAGTCAACAACTTTTTTATATCTATAACATTATAGCATACAATAACCTTTTATGTTATAATTAAAAAGACATAAAGTGGGAAGTGGTAATATGAATATAGAATTTAAAATTAATGAATTTGAAGGTCCATTAGATTTGTTATTACATCTTATTAAAGAAAGTAAGATGGATATTATGAATATTGAGATTGAAGAAATTACGAAACAATATATGGATTATTTAAAAGAACAAGAAAAAATGAATTTAGAAATTGCTAGTGAATATCTCATCATGGCTTCCGAATTAATCGAATTAAAATCTAAATTACTACTTCCAAATCCTAAAGTTGAAGCTGAAGAAGGAGAAGAAATAGATCCAAGAGAAGATCTTATTAATAGATTATTAGAATATCAAGCCTATAAAGAAATAACAAAAGTTTTAAAAGAAAAAGAAGAACTTCGTAAAGAAATTTATACTAAGTCTCCTGAAAATATCAAAAATTACGTTGAGGAAGAAACAAAATTATCATCGGATATTACTTTAGATGATTTAGTAGAAGCTTTTAAAAAATACCTGGAAAGAAAAAAAGATAATAAGCCCCTAAAAACTAAAGTAACTACTAATGAAATTAGTGTTTCATCTAGAAGATTAGAAATAAAAAGTATTTTAAAAGACAAGAAAAAAGTTTCCTTTTTTAAGTTATTTCCTATAGTTAATAAAGAATATATTGTCGCAACTTTCTTAGCAATTTTAGAAATGGCTAAAAATAAAGAATTAATGATTACTCAAAAAAATAATTTTGATGATATAATATGTGAGGTGCCAAATGAAAAATAAAGCAGTATTAGAAGGATTATTATTTGTAGTAGGAGAAGATGGATTGACTCTAGATCAAATAGAAGAAGTTTTAGAAATATCAGAAGAAGAATCAAAAGACTTAGTAAAAGACTTAAAACATTCTTATGAAAAAGAAGATAGGGGATTAAGAATTGACTTTTTAGGTAATAGATTTAAATTAACTACTAAGTTTGAGCATAGAGAATATTACCAAAAATTATTGGAAAACCCAGAGACGAATGTATTAAGTCAGGCTGCTTTAGAAACACTTGCAATTATTGCTTATAATGAACCTATGACTAGAGTAGAAGTAGATAAGGTTAGAGGGGTAAGCAGTAGTCAAATGATTAGAAAACTAGTTGCTAAAGGCTTAATAAAAGAATCAGGACGAAGTGATTTACCAGGAAGGCCTATTCTATATGAGACAACAAACGACTTTTTAGATTATTTTGGTTTAAGTAGTATCGAAGAGTTGCCAGATATGGAAAAATATATTGAGAAAAGTGAAGAAGAACTAGAAGAAGAAAGTGACTTATATACTTCTAAATATAAGGAAAATTAAAATAGACCTACTTATTTTTAGTAGATCTATTTAATATTTCTTCATAAAGTTCACCTAAACTAATAATCTTATCATTACAATCATCAAACGAAGTTTGCCAAATATCCATCTGATATTTAGCACTAACATGACTATAGAAATCTATAATGGTAGATAATTGTTCATCAGTTAATTGATCAACAGAATTGATAAATAGCATACCACCATGATATTTTCTATCACCTGAAGAACAACCCTGATAAGGTAGAATTTGAAATTGTTTTAATAATAACCTACTTAATCTTGCTAAATTATCTTCATTTTGTATTTCTATAGCATTAACTCCAATTTTTTCAAATTCTCGTTTTAATATATCTTGAAAAAAAGGAGCATGATTTTTGTTATTCATTGTAATAATTTCTCCATTTGGCATAATAACAGCCCCTGGAGTAAAGGGATTAATTACCTTTTTCATCTATATCACCAAAAAAATTATATCAAAAACTATAAAAAAAGTAAAAAAGTTCTAGAAAAAAAAGAACTAAGTATGATATAATCTAATATGTAATGCCTGTATGGCGGAATTGGTAGACGCGGCAGACTCAAAATCTGCTTCTAGCAATAGAGTTCCGGTTCAAGTCCGGATACAGGCACCACTGCCGAAATAGCTCAATTGGTAGAGCAACTGACTTGTAATCAGTAGGTTCCGGGTTCAAGTCCTGGTTTCGGCACCATAGGAATAACCACTAACAGAAATGTTAGTTTTTTTATTGTTTTAATTACTTTATAATATATAATATTATTATAAAATATAAACTTACTGGGAGTGAATAATAGTGAGGAGTTTAGAAAAAGAATTAGAAAATAAAAAATTAGAGTTAAATAAATTAATAGACTATGGCTTTAAAAAAAATAATAATAAATATATTTATACTAAAAGATTATCTAATGATAATTTCTTAGTGCATATAGAAATTACGGATTTTGCTAAAATAACTTCTAAAATCATGGATATAGAAAACAAGGAAGAATATTTACCAGTAGATATTAAAAATACTACAGGAAGTTTTATTGGTAAAATAAAAGAAGAATATGAAAATATATTAAAAGATGTAATTTCAATCTGTACAGAACGTAACGTTTTTAAAAGCAAACAAGCTCAATCTGTTATTAAATATGTAAAAGAAAAATATGCTGGCAACTTAGAATTTCTTTGGGAAAAATCTAACAATGCCATTATTAGACACCATGATACGAAAAAATGGTACTTGGCTCTATTAACAATCCCTAGAGAAAAATTAGGCTTAAAATCTAATGATTTAGTTGAAATAATTGATTTAAAAATGCCACCTGAAGAAATTGTAAAACTAGTAGATAATAAAAAAATATTTCCGGGTTATCACATGAATAAAAAGCACTGGATTACAATTTGTTTAGATAACACCATAAAAGATGAAGAGTTATTTAAATATATAGATATTAGTTACAATTTAAAATAAAGTATGCTATTTTGACAAATAACACTAAATATGCTATAATGAAAATACTTTTTGAAGGAGATGAAATTATGTTAAACAATCAATTAACGACAATTTTACAAAAAACAACAAAATCAATGAACGTTATTGATTGTTTTAGCGTACTTTAATATATAGTTATAACTAACTAAAAATATATAAAGTGTTAAGTCTATTACAATAATGCGTAATAGACTTATTTTATTTACAAATGAGTGATATACTATGAATAGTAAAAAAACAATAATATAGGACAAGATTATTAAAATATATTTTAAAGAGAGTTATCAGTTGGTGGAAGATAATAAATATTTTTAATAGTTACTACCTATTAGTTGCTCCCGAAAGGAATAGCCCGAATATTCGGTTATACAATGAAGAAAAAGTAAGGATGGTACCGTGCATTATGCACTCCTTTAAGGTATCATTCTTTTTTTATGAAAGGAGATGGTAAAAATGACAGACGGCAACACGACAACTATATTATCCCCCAAAAAGTAATAATAGAAAGAAGGTTATCAATATGAATCAAGAAGCAAGTGAATTATTAAAAAGAGTAATTCAAGAACAATATCAAAATATTAGACTAGATAGTTTATCTAGTAATGATGATGAATTTTATTATGAATTTAAAATAGATGATGTAGTAAGTGAAAATGACTTCTCAGATTTAGAAAATAAAATTCACAAATTAAACAAAAATATTTATGTAAAGTTAATTAGAATTAGTGGTGTTTATTATAATGGTGATGTAAAAAGGGAAATGGTTACTAGAATATCTGGTAAAGCGTTTAGAAGTTTAGAAGATTTAACTGTTTATAATGCGTTTTTAGAAGAAGCTAAGAAAAGAGATCATCGTAAGATTGGAAAAGACCTAGACTTATTTTGTTTTTCAGATTATATAGGTCCAGGTTTACCACTATATACACCAAGAGGAACTATTGTAAAAGATGAACTGCAAAAAGAAATAGAACGAGTTTGTAGAAAATATGGATTTCAAAAAGTTAGTTGTCCTGCTTTAGCAGATATATCATTATTTGAAACTTCAGGACATGCCAATAAATTTAATGAAGAGTTGTTTCGGGTTTCATCACCAAAGGGTCATGAATTTGTTTTAAAACCAGTTCAGTGTCCACATCATACTCAGATTTACGCTTCAAAATTAAGAAGCTATAAGGACTTACCAATTAGATATATGGAATCAGACAAACAATATCGAGCTGAATTGCAAGGAGCAGTCAGTGGACTATCTAGAGTTTATGCTATTACTGTAGAAGATGGACATTCATTTTGCAGAGTAGATCAAGTAAAATCTGAAGTTATCAATATGTGTAATTTAATTAAAGATTTTTATTCTAGAATGGGTCTATGGGAAAATAATTGGGTATCCTTATCAGTAAGAGATAAATCACATCCTGAAAAATATATTGGCAATAAAGAAGATTGGGATTTATGTGAACAAATTCTTCAAGAAATATCAGATGAATTAGGTTTAAATGCAAAGCGTTGTGAAGGAGAAGCAGCTCTTTATGGGCCTAAATTAGATTTCATGTTTAAAGATGCCTTAGGAAGAGAAATCCAAATACCAACAGTTCAACTAGATTTTTCAACTCCTAAAAGATTTAATTTATTTTATGTAGATGAAAATGGTGAAAAAGTATCACCTGTAATGGTTCATCGTGCAGTCTTAGGATCTTATGAAAGATTTTTAGTGCTATTACTAGAACAATTTAAAGGAGTACTACCATTATGGTTAAGTCCAGTTCAAGTTAATATCATTCCTGTAAATATGAAATATCATGATAAATATTGTCAAAAACTAAAAAATCTCTTAGAAGAGGAAGAAATTAGAGTAGAATATGATAATAGCAAAGAATCTATGAATAAGAAATTAAGACAAAGTAATATCATGAAAAATCCATATACACTAATAATTGGAGATAGTGAACGTGATAATAATTTAGTAAGTTATCGCAGATATGGAAGTGATGAGACTATTTCCCTTAAAGTAGAAGAATTTATCTCTCAAATAAAAAAAGAACAAAAAGAAAGATAAACCATAAAAAGTCATTTATTGCAAAATGACTTTTATTTGAAATTTGTTATAAAAGAATGTAAACCTATCAAAAATAACTTGAAAAATCAAAAAAATTTGTTACAATTAATATAGACATAGTAGGAGAGGAAGTAAAGAAATATACTAAGAAATAGAAAACAAGTGGGGAGAAAATATGGCAATTAGTACAGTTAATATTGAAGCAGAAAAAATATATAAGAAAAAGGTTTTTTCCAAATTAGTTAAAATAGCCTTCTTATTACTAATAATATTTTTATCCATTGTTTATTTATTTTTGTATATCGTCTACGATGGTGGAAGGTTTACCGTGTCCTTAGATAAAAATATGTCAAACAGAAAAAACATATTTTTATCAGAGGATGGGAAAATGAAATCTAAAACCCGACAATTGTCAGCTGATACGATAGACTATATGGACAACATTTCGATTAAATGGCTACCGGAAGACATAGCTACCGAAGCGACGGGTTCACATAACGGTGATAACTATATTGCTTATACTTTTTATGTAGTTAATGCCGGTAAAGAAAAGGTAAACTATTGGTATGAAATAGATATTGACGATACAATAAAGAATGTCGATGAAGCTATTCGTATTATGGTTTATCGAAATGGAAAGCCTACAGTCTATGCAAAAAAGAATAAGGATACCAAGAAAAGTGAACCTGGTACCCAAAAATTTGTATCAAAAAACATTGCTGTTTTGGAACAGAGAAAAGCGATGAAGCCAAACAGCAAAGACCGCTATACCATAGTAATATGGATAGAAGGTGATGATCCAGAATGTAAAAATGATTTGCTTGGTGGAGAAATCAAAATGCATATGGATATCACCGAGGAACACATTGCAAAAGAATAAGGAGTGAAAAAGATGAAAAAACAAAATAAAAAGAAAAGCAGAAAAATACTACTATCATTAATTTTAGTATTATTTATTGGAGTTATCTTAACCGCATCAACTTATACATGGTTTACAGCCAATAAAACAGTTACTGTAAATCAATTGGATGTAAATGTATCTACTTCAACAGGTTTACAAGTGTCAGTAGATGCTAAAGATTGGAAGACAGTGATTACAAAAGATGACATTTTAAATGCATCTACAACATATGCGACTGCTACAAACCAAATTCCATCAGGTGCAACAACACCAGTTTCATCTGCTGGTGAAGTAGATCCAAAAACAGGATTTATGAAAATGTTTAGAGGAACATTAGCTGCTGGTAGTTCTGAAAAGTTACAGTTAACAGCAGAACAAGTAACAGAAGAAAATGGAGCAAATGGAGATTTTATTGCATTTGATTTATTCTTCCAAACAAATGAAGATATGCCAGTTCAATTAACTTCAAATTCAAATGTTATAGCTGGAAATACAGATACTGCTATTGAAAATGCTGGACGTGTTGCTTTCTTACCACAAGGTAATGCCGCAGCAGGAGCTGACCCAGATACAGAAATTCAGCCATTAAAAGCATCTGATTCAACAGGTTTAAAAATTTGGGAACCAAACTTCGATGTTCATACAGCTGCAGCAGTACAAAACGCAAAGAATAGTTATGGTATCACCACAACACAAACTGGTGGTAGCCTATTGAAATATTACGGTGTAAAAGCAGACATTGCTAAAGGAGTAGATGTTAATTCTCAAGATCCAACATATTTTACTGATATGGAAGCTAGTGGATTTATTACTTCATCACCAAAAGCAGGAATTCCAACAACTGAATACTTAAATGTATTTACATTAAAACCTGGTATAACTAAAATAAGAGTTTATATGTGGGTAGAAGGACAAGATGTTGACTGTGAAAACAACGCATCTGGTGGAGATTTATCATTTAACTTACAATTCAGTGCACTAACTGAATCTGCATAAGATAAAAAGGAAAACACAAAAAGACCTTCTATGAAGGTCTTTTATTATAATATAGGAGGGTTTTATGGAATCAACAAAGGAACTATTAGAATTGTTTCATCAAATAGAAAAGCACATTCGTTTTTTAGAAAGTAATATAATAAGCGAGGAAGATGAAAATGCCAAATAATTTTGCAGAACAAATTTTAAATGAAATAGAAATTAATGAAAATCATATTAATAGTTTTCCTTTAGAAACTAAAACAGGGACTAAAAGATTGAAAGAAAAATTTCATAAGAATGCTGTTATAGAACGAAATGCTTATATTGAAAAAGAAATACCTAAATTTAAAGAATACCAAAGACAAGTTTATCAACAATTAGATCGTTATGTTGAAAGATCACTTCCTCAAGATAAAAGTGAAGAATATAGGCAAGAGGCCAATAAATTAACTAATATATTAGAAATAATTCCTTATGTTAACGATAAAATATCACTAGAATTAAAGTTGGGTTTTGCTGATATTTTCTATAAGCTACGAGAGGAAGCAGAATCATCACTAAATACAATTAATCATTGTATATTAGATTTTTTAAATAAAATGACTGCTGCCGGTATTAGTTTAACTGTAGAACATTTTAATTATAGTCCCTTTACTATCTCTTATATGAATGCATTCTTTCAATATGAAGAAGCAGAAAACTTTGATGATGTAATGCAAGAAAAGTTTAAAGAAATATATTGGGAGTGTCCAGAAATAATTATGCATCTTAAAAGAAATTTAATGATTTTAGTGAAAAAAAAAGAAGAAAAATTAAAACTTTGGGAAACAAAAATATGTAAAGAAAAATTAAACACTTATCAGCTAGAAAAAACCAACGTTGAAACTACATATAAAAATCAAGCTAAAGGCTTAGAAAACCGTATGGAAACAGATGAATTTTTCAATCTTCAAAAATTTTTAAACAAAGTGAAAAATATTGATGACTATATTGAAGGTGCTCCTTTAAGAAATAAAAGTTTTAATCAATTAACAATGAAAGAAACCTATCAAGGTTTAACCGAAGAAGAACAAAAAGATTTTGATGAAGAAACGGTTGCTTTAAACAGGGAATTAAAAACTTTAAAAGAGTACTATCGCTACGAAGATATCATCAAAGATATGATAAAAAGATATAAGAAAAAAGATGAGTCTAAAGTTAAATATAGTGAAAAACAAAAAGAAATAGCAAATTTAGAAAAAGATCGAGAAAAACTATATAAGGCCTATAATAAAGCGATGGGAATAGGTTTATTTGCTAAAAAATCTCCAGAAAAAGCAAATCAAATTAAAGTAAAAATGAAAGAACAAATAAATAAATTAGACACTACATATCACGAATTAGAGGATTTAGAAATAGATCTTAAGATAGCAGAAAACTTAAATGAAGGAAGCAGTATATATGATGCCTTTATTACCAGTTTAAGTTCTTATTCTTATATGCAAAAAGTGATGATAGAAAAATTTAAAGATATAGATCCATCTTTTGATTTAAATAAGTATATGAAAGAGTATATTTCTTTTATATATAATCCTAACACTGATTTTCTTCATAAAGTAACAGTCTTATTAGACTATGATATCTCTGAAATAATTTCTGAAAAATATGCTTTATTAGGAATAAGTGTTAATAAGGACGAAATATCTAAGGATACAATTGATACACAAATAGAAACTGTAAATAATGTTTCACTAGTCAATAATATAAAAAAATCAGCTATATCAATCGATGAAATTAAGTTAATTTGTGATATCAAAAAACTAGATTACAAACTAGAAGAAGAAATATTATAAAAAGAAATAGATAAAAGTAAAATCTATTTCTTTTTATATGAAAAAATGGCCTTTTTAAAAGTAATATGTTATAATTAATTATAAAAGAATAAAGATGGCGTGGTGTGAAATATGAAAATAGCAAAAAATGTATTAAAATCAATTGGCTATTTATTTGTTGGTATGCTAGTTGCACTATGTGTATATACCTTTGTCATGACAGATATTTTGAAAAAAGACTATGCTAATATTTTTGGCTATACTTATTTTGTAGTCGCAACCGGAAGCATGTCAGGTACTATTGAAGTAAACGATGTAGTCATTGTCAAGTTGCAAGACGATGTAAAAGTGAATGATATCATAACCTATAAAGGGGACGATAATGAATTCATTACCCATCGAGTAGTAAAAAAGATTGGCAATCAAATTATTACACAAGGTGATGTGAATAATACTGAAGATGACCCAATAACCAAAAGTGATGTAGTTGGAACTGTTAAATTAGTTATTTCTCCAAGTTTTGTTTTAAAACTAATTGCTGTATTATTAATTGTATTTATTCTCCTAGCTTTCTTAAACTTTGATAAAATATTTAAAAAATTCGTTGTAGGAGAAGAAAAAAGTACCAAAAAAGCAGTCAAGGGTACAGTGCCAGAAGAATTATTTTCAACGACTCCTCACAAAAAGGAAGAAAAATCAACAGGAAATACAGTAAATATTCCAATCAGTGAAGTCTTACAAATCCAAAAAGACCAAGAGCTAGCAGAAGTAGAAGAGGAAGAAATAGAAGTATTAGAAGTAGAAGATGTTATTGATATTGATGACAATAGTATTGTTAGAAAAGAAAGAAACAGTGCGAAAGAACGTGAAAAAGAATTATTAGAACAAGTACTAAATCTTCTAAGAATTAAAAACGATACTTTAACAATTACCAAAATGAATAAAAAATGGTTAACAAAATATCAATATGTTTACAAATTAGCTCAGATTTTAACTGTAAATGATACAACAGAATTAATGGAAACAATCATGCACCCAACATTTAAAGAAATATATGATTATGACTTAGAAAAAGCAGGACTTTATGAAAATTTAAGAAATAAAATATATGAAATGCCAATCTACGTATTCTTACGAATCTTAACCTTTGCAATACTTTACAATGATCCAACTTTTTTTGATGGAGTCTATAAGATTTTAAAATATAAAGTACAAATAGATTCTAAGAATCAGTTTAAAGAAATAAAGAAAAACGATAATTATGCCAAAAAACAAATTAAATCTTTAATAACGTTCATGCAAAAAATTTCCATAAAATTTGACAATAAAAAAGTTTTCGAATTAGAGCGTATTGAACGATATGTAAAATTAAAAAATTATGTAAATCATTAAAGGGAGGTAATTGCAGTGATAAGGTCAAATATAAAGTTAAAAGCAACTATAAAAATACTTTTGGCTTTACTAGTATTAGTATTTTGTTTTACAATTATTAATCTTTTAACTGCAACAACAACCTTAAGTAGTTTAGATGAAGTATGGGATGGAGTAGAAGTTGCTACTTCTTTTTCTGGTGGTAATGGAAGTAAAGAAAATCCCTATCAGATAAGAAATGGCCAAGAATTAGCTTACTTAAAAAAAGTAGTAGAAGAAAATCTTTTTCCTAATTTAAAAGATCAATACTTTGTTTTAGAAAGTGATATTGATCTTGGTGGACAAAATTGGCAAGGAATTTCTACCACAATGAAAAATCCTTTCTCTGGTCATTTAGATGGGAAAGGTTATACTATAAAAAACTTCAAAATTTCAACACCGACTATCATTAATGATATTGAGTATTATAGTTTCTTTAATATCGTAAAAGATGCTGAAATAAAAAATATTAACTTTAACAATGAAACGTTAGTAACGAATATATCAAATAATAGTCTGAAAGCTGCATTGATTGTTGGCACAGTCTTAAATAACACGAAGATAACTAATGTTGCTGTTAGTGATTCTAACATAGATTTATCTAAAACTTTACCAAACTATGATAATAAAATAGGTGGAATGTTTGCTGAAACTGAAGAAAATGTTCTAATAGAAAATGTATATAATCAAGCCGAAATAAAAGATATTAACTCCAATTCTTTTGGAAACATCTTTGGAACACTTAATGGTAAAGCGAATAATATGATAACGCAAGTTACATACACTAACTTTTTATCCGTGAATGTAAAAGAAGCGAGTACCATTTCTAACACAGCAACTTTAGAAAATAGTTATCAGCTAGTGACTAATAATAATGATTTATATGTATCTAATACGAAAGATTTAACACTGGATGATATTTTATATAAATTTAATAAAAATATTGATGATAGTTATCAATGGATAAAATCATCTCTTAGTCTAAAAATAGCAGTCAAAGAAACAAGCATGCTAAAGAAACCAGAAACTAATACCCCACAGTATTTTAATTTTGGAAAAAGTGCATCCATCACATTACATGAAACAGGTATCACTGATACAACTGTCTATGTTAATGATTTAGAAAGTGACTATGATTATTATATAGGCTTAAATTATACTGAATCAAAAACAGGAACTATCCCTAGTGGAGAAAATCAGAAATTTTATACCGATAATAATCTTGTGAAATCATACATTAAATATAGTGGAGTAGATGCAAACGACAGTAATTTAGTAGGACATGTGAGTTTAACTGAACAACAAAGTGAATTTATTTATTATAAATATTATGTGGTAGAAAACGGTTATGTAACTATTGAATTAATAGATAATCCATTTGCTGATCATCCTAATGATAAAGGTTTCAATGGGTGGATAACAGATTATCCAAATGCCAAAATCATTTATGATTCTGATACTTATACTAGATATGTTCAAATTCCTGTAACTTATACAAACGGGATACCAGATACGATTAATATCACTTTTAATAGCAGTTGGCTAGACGGAAATATTGGCAACCTAACAAACTCTAGTGGCTGGAATCAAGCTTTTTCTGCATTAAAAGACATCGGCATGGAAGCAGTTTATGCTATTTCTAATCACTGGGAAGATATGAGTAACTACTACATTAAAGGTGAAACAGGCTGGTTTGGAAGACATCCTGATGGAGCATATGATGAAAGATTAAATGATATTAGTGGCAATCGCTGTTCTAGTTTTGGAGGATGTACATACTACATCAAATCGGGACCAGATTATGATTCATCACAAACATACTATAAATATAACGGCCAACGCTTAGAAGAATATACTCCTCATATGGTTGAAGGGGATAAAACAGAATTACTACCAGTCGGTAGTCTTGCTGCTGGAACTTATAAAAAGATTAAGTTAAATCGAGGAATGGATATTACCGGTTATTATGATTATCAAGGAAATTATCAAACTGGAGGAACTTGTAATAGTACATCTTGTGAATATTATGAATTACAACAATACTATAACCCAGACGGCAGCATAAACCTAATCACAGAAGATGGTAGTTATTACTATTTAGTTACAAGAGATATGAACATGGTTGTATTACAAACTGATACAGAATCTACTTGGAATAGCGATAAACCATTCACTTTAACAGGCATTTATAACGATAAAGATTATTCTGATAATATGTACTACATTAACAGAAATGAAATTTCTGCCCAAGCTGATACTAGAGTGGAATACTTAACTATCTATTCAACTACTAGATACTCAACCAGTAATCCAACAAGTAGTGCCAGTTCTACTAACTATATTTATGGTAATTGGCATAATTTAAAACTGGGACGTGGTATAAAATCAAGAGGAAATAATTATGTAGTAGCAAGCTCTGTCATTGGAGGTAATAATAATTCTACTGGTAGTAGCGATAATATTACAAAATATAAATTGATAATTGAATCAGGCATTTACAATACTACTGGAATTGTTAATGGAGCAACAACAAGTAGTAGAAATGACTATATTAAAGCCCAATCAGTTTATGGAAATGACTATGACCGAGTAACCAAAAACAATTCAAATTTAGAAGTATATTTTAGTGCTGTTGGTAGTTGGGGAGGAAATATTCGTACCTCTTCAGAACCTGATGCTTTAGCCATTGATCTGACAGTCAAAAGTGGTGAATTTGGTACCTCCAAAGATGATGTTAGTACTGGTTTGTATGTTGGAGGACGTGCTTATGGAACCCATTATGCCACAAAACGAGCTATCATTGAAGGTGGCTGGATATATAATGTCAACGGTGGACCATTAACTGCAAGTAGTAGGAGTCAAAATAATGAAACCTATACTTATATGAAAGGTGGCGAAGCTGATTTCATCTTTGGTGGAGCAGGAACTTCTGAAACTTACGGTAATAGAATTATTGGTGTAACTGGAGGAACGGTAAACTATAGTGTTTTCGGTGGTAGTAATGGTTATGAAGGTAGAAATGGTGACGGAGTACTCTCTGGTGAAGGGTTCATCTACGTTGGAGGTCATGCTGTTATTGGAAAGCCAGATTATGTATCTAATGATAGGACTACCTGGGGAGCAGAAGCTGGATCTATCTTTGGTATCGGAAATGGTAAAAGTAATTACACAAGTATTGGTTCAGCTTCTGGTTCTACTGTAATTGTTGATGCTAATGCTACAGTAAATCGTAATGTATATGGTGGTGGAAATTACGGATATGTTGGTACCAGTAGAACAACACAATCTGATATTAAGATATTAGGCGGAACAATCAAAGGATCTGTCTACGGTGGAGGAAATAACAATGGTTCAGGAACTTCAAATATAGATGCTACCATTAATATCAACATGACTGGTGGAACAGTCGAAGGTTCTATCTACGGTGGATCCCGCCAAGAAGGTATTGTTTATGGAAGCACCAATATCAATGTTCAAAATGGAACTATCAATACTGACGTTTATGGCGGTGGCGAAGGTGGTTATCAAAGTAGTTCTAATAGCGGAACCTTTGTAAGAGATGACGTAAATGTAACAATTGGTACCAAAGAGATAGGACCAACCATCACTGGCTCTGTCTATGGTGGCAGTGCCTATGGAACTGTAAACGGAACTAGCAATACTGGAAATGCTAACAATAAAACTACAGAAGTAACTGTAAATCAAGGAATTGTTAAAAATGCCGTTTATGGTGGTGGAAAAGGAAGTAGTACCTATACTCCAAAAGTTTATGGAAATGTTACGACAAACATAAATGGTGGAAATATAGCCAATGTCTTTGGCGGAAATAATCTATCAGGTAGCCCGAGTGGTACAGATACTGTTTACTTAAACTCTGGAACCATTGGGAATGCCTTTGGTGGCGGAAATCAAACAGGGCAAACGAGAACCAATATATTATTACAAGGTGCTAATGTAAATAAATTATATGGTGGTTCAAATGAAAAAGGAACAGTCGAAATCGCAAACGTCACAGTAACTAATGGAACCGCTATCAATGTCTATGGTGGTAATAATATTGGTGGAAAAACGGCGACTACTAATCTTTCTATTACCGGTGGAACGATAACTGGCGATGTTTACGGTGGAGGAAGCAAAGCAGATACAACGGATACGAATATAACTTTAGGCAATGCAACTATTAATAATGTTTATGGTGGTGGCGAAGAAGCTAGTGCCACTACAACCAAAGCGAGTATTTCTGATACGAAAATTGCCAACTATTTTGGTGGCTCTAATATAAGTGGAACTGTAAATACCACAACTACAACTATAAATTCTGGAACAATTACTAATTTTTACGGTGGAAATAACCAAGGAGGAACAACGTCTACTACCACCATGACTATAAATAATGGAACCATTGGTAGCGTTTACGGTGGAGGAAATAAAGCTAGTTCAACATTCTCTAACATTACAGTAAATAATGGTCAAATTACTAATATCTTTGGTGGCGGAAATGAAGCAGGACTAAATACATCAAATCTAAACATTAATAATGGAACTATCGGTAATATCTATGGAGGTTCCAATCAATCTGGAAATATTACCACATCAAATTTAGAGATTGGTAAAAGTGAATCCAACACTCTAACAATTGATAATATTTTTGGTGGGAATAATATGGGTGGTATTACTTCTCATACAAATGTAGATATTGGTAGTGGAACCATTGGTACTATTTATGGAGGTGGAAATGAAGCCGAAGTAAATGAATCATTAGTAAATATCACTAACTCAACAGTAACTAATATTTTTGGTGGAGGAAATAAAGCTAAAATAAGTGGTAATACTAAAGTAACAGTAGCAAATACAACTGTAAATACCAATATTTATGGAGGTGGAAATGAAGGCGAAGTAGCTGGAAATACAGATGTCTTATTAACATCAACAAACGTTCTAGGAAGCGTTTATGCAGGTGGGAATGGAGCAACAGCCATTGTTCATAAAAATACAACAATTACTGTAGAAGGAAAAACAGTGATAGGTACAGAAGAGTCTAAAGCTCCTCACAGTGGATGTTTGTTTGGAAGTGGAAATGCTGCTGCAACGGGAACAGAATCGGCTAACAACTCTTACGCTACGGTAAATCTAGCTGGTGCTAAGATTTATGGTAATGTTTATGGAGGAGCCAATACCTCGGTTGTATTTGGAAAAACAGATACTAACATAGGTACCAATGCCATCGATAAAAAAGGTCTCCAAGAAGAATCTATCACGATTGGTGGAACTGTCTTTGGTGGAGGAGAAGCCAATGCTGAAGGAGACGAAAATTATGATTATTCCTTCATTTCTGTAACAGGAGCAATAGATATTGATATAGATGGTAAAAATTATTTAAATAATGGTCATGCCTTTGAAATATCAGGATCTATCTTTGGTTCAGGAAATGCCTCATCTTCCAGTGGAACAAGTAATATTTACATTGGAAACTTGGGAACTAGAAAAAATCCAAGTAAAAATATTTCTATTCAAAGAGCTAATAATGTAGTTTTAGATAACACGACGATGGAATTAAAAGGAACAACGGATAGAACAAATGAATATTCAGATATTAAATATTCATTAAATCGTATTGACGAATTAAATATCAAAAACAATACAATGCTATTACTCCAAAAAAATGCTAATTTATTAAAAAGTATAAAAAGTACAGTAGATATAAATGGTAAAGAAGAAAAAGCAGCTGTAATTATTGATGATGATACAAAAACAGTAACTAAAAATGTCGATAATAGATTATATATGCTAGCAAATCAAAATTTAAATGTTACAACGAATGAATCAGCAACCGCTTATGGAGAAATAACTGGTATGACTTTCTTTGGAATGTATAATAGTTTCTCCAATGGTTCTTTCCAATATGGATTATATGAAGATTCTGTAAATTATGGAGATCCAGGAGATGCTGGTGATATTATCATTGGAGGATCTTATGTTTTGGGTCTACATAGCCTAAATCATGATATTACAGTCGATGGATTCTATAGTAACTTTATAGATGATGCTTACACTGAAATATCAACATCATATATCGAACCAACACCACCAGATTCTAACTACTATATGTGGTCAATAGGTCTAAATGCTATAAACTATTCTTTTGCTATGACCGCATCAAAATATTCATCTCTTGGTACGTATGAACTATCAATGAGAGAGTTTTCTAATGGAGATACTATCTTTGATGTTATTGGCTTTAACTCAGAAGGGTTAACATCTGGAGTTGAATTAATTGACTCTAACGAAGTTCCAAAAGTAGGAGATACAGAAGAAGATGCCAATAGTGTCTTGGGACTTTCTATGAAAACAGAAACTAGTGAGTGGACATCTTATGGAACCACGAAACTATTAAGTGATAAAAATGGTAGCTATACAGGAGATACGACTTATAAAACTGACAGTCAAGCTCTAGCTCCGTCTTTAATGTTTTATCTATATCACGCAAAAAACATTACATTAAATCAGGAACTAGGTACGGTCGTAGTAACACTGCAAGCAAAAACGCCAATTAATGAAATTGAATATGATGTTCAACTAATCACGATAACCATTGATTTAATAGCTAAAAACTATGATGATGGTAATTCATATGATGCTAGTATTACTTATGACAAGAAATATGAAATGCCAGCAGCAACAACCGTCAATATCACCAACCAAAGTCAATTTACCGCTTATTATGATCTATTTGCTGAAAGTGATACCTTTGAAGATTTTTATGGTCGAAATAATTCTAATTATCATGCTTTAGTAACCGATTACGCTCTACCAGTAGGAACACAAATTACAATGTTAGACTATGGAGCCCAAACCGGAATACCAGAATATTATTATTATACGATTACTGAGAAAGACTATAACGATGCCTTAAAACAACTAGAACAAGAGAATGAAGTAACTTATAAGCTAAATAACTTTATAAAAATGGGTAGTACAAGTTCTGATAATACCTACGATGATAAAGTTGCTAATAAAACATATTATGATGAAGAAAAGAAGCGAACGATAGAAGAATTTATCTTTATTTTCGACTTTAAAGAAACAACAACAACTGGTGACCACTTAAATAAATACATGCGCTTTGAGCTTCGTAATGAAGAGGATAGATCACTAGTTACCGTTCTAGGAATCAGACAAAATTTGATGTATTATAATTTGTATGAAAGTAGTAACATCGTTTTAAATCAAAACGTAACACTTGATAGTAACTATATCTATTCTGGTACTAAGAGAAACATAGAATATGAAACATCCGTAACCTATGATCAGACTGCGAATCGTGAATCTATTATTAATACTAACTATGAATCCACGAATATGGGTTTAAACATAACTTTATACGATCAAACAGGAAACAAGGTCAGCTCCAGTTTATTAACAGGTACATCCGTTCATATGGACAATAAAGATTATTTTGCTGATAGTGAAGGAGTATTTAGAGTTAAACTGGCCGGTAAGGTTTCCAATTTAAAGAAAAATTTGTATTTTTTAACAGATAGTAATTTACCGCCAGGAAATTATAAAATGGTATTTACTTTATTTGCATCTTCTGATGGACTTCATAATTCAGATGATTTAGGTTATACCGAAAAAGAAGTGAACGTAACAGTCGTACCAGCCGATAATGCTATTAATGCAACAACTGAAGATGAAATGAAAATTATTAATGGAGATACTCTAATGAATGAAAAAGAAACTAATAGCAGTATATTTAAAATTACAGCTTTAGAAACTTTAACAAAACCCAATATTCGTATTTCATTATACAAAAGAAATATTGATAACAAAGACAGTCTTAGTTATATAGAAATACCTTTAGAAAATATCTTCTCAAATAATTTAAAAACACCAGAAAGCATAGGCTTAAAAGCAGGTAGTGAGTACGAAATGATGATTAGTGAAACAGTCTTAGAAAAAACAACTATTGAGCTAAACTATAATGAAGCCCTTTTAAGTGGAACTTATAAAGTGAAATTTAAACTATACGATAATAATCAACTAATTGATGATGATTATGAATATTTTATAGTAAAAAAACCAATTTCTTATTAAAAATGAAGAGCATAATTGCTCTTTTTTTGATTGAAAAATAAAAAAAACTATGGTACTCTAATATAAAGTAGAAGATAGAAGTAGGTGTACATATGAAAAGATTTTTAAGAGGTTTATGGGGACTAGTACAAATAATTATAATAGTTTATGTAATTTGTATTACAGCATGTCTACTATGTAAAAATAAATACGGGTTTACCCAAATTGGTGATATGACCTTAATCACAATTAATAAAGAATTACAAACATATTTACCAGAAACTAAAAAAGGTGATTTATTATTAGTGAAGGAAACTAATCTAGATATGAAAGTAGGAGATAAAATCTACTATTACTCAACAGCCAATAATGAGTATGTGATTAAAACTGCCCACATTAAAGAAATAGTTACATCAGATGGAAATGTTTCTTTATATAAATTAGATGATCTTAAAGGATCTACTATTGCGACGAACAGAGTTCTTGGTAAATATTCAACAGTTTATGAAAATATTGGTAGCATATTAGATATACTAGAGTCTAAAATTGGCTTTTTGCTACTAGTAATTTTACCAATTTTATTAATATTTATGTATCAAGTATATGCCTTAATTATAGTAATTAAATATGGTGATGAAGACATTGTGGAAGAAGAAAAAAAACAACATAAAAAGTCAACTAACAAAAAAAGAGAACAAGAAATAGAATTATTATAAAGATTAAGCAATTAATCTTTTTCTTTTTGTGGGTAAAGTTAAATGTGTTATAATACTATTAGAAGGGTAAGAGATGTATATGAATAAAGGAAAAATAATTGGTTTAAGCATAATTCTTTTGGTTTGTTTTTTATATTTAGAGTCCAATAGTACTTACACCTCTTATGAATCAGAAGTAGGTAGTGAAGTGAAAAGTGAAATTGCTGATTGGAATATAAAAATCAATGATACTCTCATCAATGGAGCAAATGAAGAAGGAATCGATATTGATACAATAGAATGGGAAACGGATCACACAAGAGAAGGAGCAGCATCACCTGGTACCTCCGGAGTAATAACCATCACAATTGATCCAACGACAACCAATGTATCGTTTGATTATGAACTAGAAATTATTGACAAAACAGTAGACGAAAGTAAGATTTTAACAGTTACAAAAGTGGAAAGTAGTTTGCATCCATTAACAAAAGATGCTAATAAATATAAAGGAACCATGCTACTAAGTGACATTGAAAATGAAAAAAAGGATATCATAAAAATATTTGCTAAATGGGAAGATAATGGTCAAGATACCGTGGTTGATCCTGGAGAAGAGCCCACAAAAGATGATTTTATTGAAATAAATTTTAGTGCATTGCAAAAAAAATAAGGAGGGAAAGCATGACTACAAAAGATTGGAAATTAAAAAAAATAAAGATTTCCTATTTTGAAGAAAAAAAGCGGTTTCTAATTGTTGTATTAGTAATGTTTTTGACTCTTTTTGTATCTTTAAAACTATTTCAATTAGCCTATGCAGCTTATCAATCAAGTGCTAAATTAAATGCTAATATTGATAAAGCATTGTATATTTTAAAAGAAGATGGCTTAAAATTTAATATTGATTTAAATAAAATAGAACCTTCATCAAAACCATACATATATAAGTTTAGTATATCTAACTTCGATGGTAATAAACATAGTGATGTTGATGTTGAATATCAGTTAGGAATAAGCACTACTACTAATTTACCATTAGTCTATGAATTATACAGAAATGAAAACTATGACAATCCTAATGCTACTAATTTGTTAGAGGAAATGAAATCTGTTCAGGACAAAGATGGGGCTTGGTATAATACCTATACAAGTAAAGATAAATATTTGTTTAAATATACAGAAGATAAAACGGATATATATACATTAGTAATATATTTTAAAGAAGAATTAAAAAATACCATAGAATATGCCGATGTACCAGAAAATATTGAGATAAAATTAAATTCATACCAAGTAATAGAATAGAGGTGCGATATGGACTTTATCAGAGAACATAAAAAAATTAGTATTACCATTTTGATTATTGCTATTTTACTATTACTTTTTGGAACAACTTTTGCAAGATATATTTACAATACTGTACATAATCATATTTTAGAAAGTAAAGAATTTTACTTTTATAGTACGGTTTTAGACATGAATAATAAACAATATAAAATAAATAACTGGGATGGTGTTAATAACTACACTTTAACAATTGATGTAACTAGTAAGAAAAACTCGTTAAAATCGACGAATATGGACATCAAATATAAAACAGAGATAAATTGTCCCAATACAGTAGAATGCCAATTAAGTAAAACAGATGGAGTAATCTATAAAACATCAAAAACAGATAGTTATCAAATCACAATTATTCCAAAGCAAAAATTTCATGAAGGAGATGAAATAACAATCAATACGAAGGCAATATCAACTTCTCCTTATGTAAAAGAATTATCAGCAACATACACGATAGGAATCGAAAAAAGTAATTTCAGCTACAACATTGAAGATGGTAAAAATGAAAAATTATTAAACTTAAATTTAACCAATTCAGTAACTTATTATAAAGTCGAAAAAGCCTTTGGATCTTATCAAGTAGGTGATAAAGTTTCTCGTGAAGACTATCGCAAGTTAAGTGATTCTGATAAAGAAAAGTGTTTTTCAGCCAAAGTAACGATTGCTTTTCCACCGAAAGAACTACATTTAGATATGACTAACAAGAATTATTTAAGGAGATTATCCAACAGTGAAAAAATAGAAAAAATAAATGGTTTTAATTATGTAAGTGGTTTTAGCTTTAAAATGGATGCTAGTTCTAGTGAAAAAATTTTATTTTATAAACAATCTCCAGAAAAAGACTACACTTATCCAGTGATAAATGAAACTCCAATTATAACAGTAACGGTAGAAACTGCACAATAGTATTTGAAAGCCTCAAAATATATGATATAATTTACCTAGCATAAAATAAGGAGGGATTAGTATGTCAGTCAATTTGATAAGTAAATATTTAGAATATAAAAAGAAGCGTCTAACTACTTATGGCTTAGCAATTTTTTCAAATATCGATTACCGTCCCTTCATAACAGAGTGTTTTAAAAAATATTTTAATAATTATGTAGAAGTAGTTTATCATCATGAATTAGAGACAATGGATAAAGTAGAAAAGATAACGAAAGAGTTAATTGAAATAGAACAAGAAGGCATGAGACTAGAACTATTAGATGATCTATCAGTAAAAGAAATCGTTGAAACCAATGAAGGATACATAAGAAAACAACGTATAATTAATGAGACTAAAGTGGTAGCAGCATCAATCATCAAGCTTGATCAAATGACTATACTAGAAGAAGAATTAGACCAAACGATTACTAAAGAATTAAAATTATTATCCCAAACCGTTGAAATCAGAGAAAGTGCCAAAAATCTTTTAATAAAAGAGTGGCAGGAAACAAAAAAAACAATCACTTTACTACTGGAACCAAACAAAAGCTTTAGTCTAGAAGAAAAATATTATGGAAAAGATTTATGTGAAGTAGAACTTACCGAAGGACTAAAACAATTAGATATTTATAAAAGAAATTTAGTTGAACGCGTAAATCAAGAAGAAAAAATAAACTTTGAAAAGAAAAAATTATTATTAATGATATTAAATCAAGTGATTTTAGAAAAAATAATAACTAAAAAATCAATTGGTACTTATATAGTTAATATAGAAGAAAATATCTGGAAAGAACCAAAAGAAATAGAATCACTTTATGAGCTTTTAAATGATAAAATTTTAAAAGAAACGGTCATGTTAGGTATTACTCACAATGAATTAATTTCTAGTAAGAAAAACCAAGCCAAAAAAAAAGAGGGTTATCATTTTGTTTGCTATCAAGATTTTACTTATATAAATGATGTTGCTACAAAGATAGATAGTATTGATAATTCTAATTTATTTGACTATTTAATGATAACGAAATATAAGCCTAAAAACTATCAAGAATTAGTAAAACAAGAACCAACCAATATGAAAGAAATATTATTTAGTAAGGAAGGATAAATATGAGTACATTTGTAAGATTTCTATACGAATTTATGTCAGTATTTTTTAATGGATTATTCACAATTGGCAAGGGAATAGTATCTGGCTTTGCCCAAATGTTTAATGTTAGTGAATACTTATATATTATTCAATTTTATAAAAATGACTTCAAGGTAGCAGAGTGGATATTAGTAGTAATTGCAATCATTGTCTTACTCCTTCTATTGGGTTTAATTCTTGCATTAGGTTGGTTAATTATTAGAAAATATATTCGCTTTAGAAAAACTTTAGTAGAGCAAGAATCTATGTTATCTGAAATTGGAGAATTAAATAAAAAAGTTGCTAGCTTAGTAAAAGAAAAAGAAGAAATTTTAGCTATGAAAGTTTCTCAATTAGGCTTAAAGCCAAATGAAGAAGCAGAAATTTTAAGTGAAGAAGAAAATAAAGACAAACAAGACGATGTAGAAAAATTAGATGATGACGGTAATTATCGTTTTTCTAAATTGCATGCTATTGATTTACAATATATGGACTACAAAGTGCAAAACTACAATAACACTTTTACTCTAGAAGAGTTAGTAGAACATTTTAGAAACTTTGCTGCATCCAAATTAAAACTATATTATACAACCAATATGATTCGTTTATTTATTTCTTCCTTATCAGCTACGAAATTAGTAATTTTACAAGGTATTTCTGGTACCGGAAAAACATCTCTTGCTTATGCATGGGGAAAATTTATTAAACGCGATGCAATCATTGCATCAGTTCAGCCATCCTGGAGAGATCGTACTGAATTATTTGGTTACTTTAATGAGTTTACTAAAAAATTCAATGAAACAGATGTCTTAAAAGGAATGTATATAGCTGGTTACACCGATGATGTTTATGTAACTGTACTAGATGAAATGAATATTGCTCGTGTCGAATATTACTTTGCCGAGATGTTGTCTATTCTAGAAATGCCAAGTCGAGATGAATGGGTCATCGAATTAGTACCAAGTAGTTGGGATAATGATCCTAAAAAATTAAGAAATGGTAAATTACAAATTCCTGGTAACATGTGGTATATTGGTACAATCAATAACGACGATTCTACTTTTGCTGTAACAGATAAAGTATATGACCGTGCTATGCCAATTGATATTAACGATAAAGGACAAGTATTTACACCAATAGATACCGAGGCTATGAACATCAATAGTTCTTACTTAGAAGGCCTATTTGCTGAAGCAAAACAAAAACATCCACTATCAGAAGACATGGAACGAAAAATCAATGATATGGATGACTATGTAATAAAACATTTCCGTATTGCCTTTGGTAACCGTATCGTAAAACAAATGCGTGACTTTGTCGCAACCTATGTAGAATGTGGTGGTACAGAAGTGGATGGAGTCGACTATTATATCGCAAGAAAAATCTTAAGAAAATTTGAACAATTAAATTTAGCTTATATTAGAGATGAAATTGACGGTTTCATTGATTATTTAAATAAATCCTTTGGAAAAGAACATTTTAATGAATGTAAAGACTACTTATTACGCTTAAAGAAATTAGTATAGGAAAAAGATAAGGAGGAGAATCTATGGATAAAGATGAAATAGAACTTTTAGAAGAAACTATCAGTAGTGATATCTTCATAAATAACACCAATGCCATTTTATCTGTCAAAAAAGACTACGAGAAAAAAGAATATGACTATGAATGGATAGATATGATTGATGAAACTCTTCCTTACTTAGATAATATTTTAAGAAACCCTAAACGATTTATTGTCAACGAAGAAGAAGTAGTTCAAGTAGAAAAATCAAAAAAAGTAACTGTTGAAAGTATTATTCACTTGACTCAACACACAAACTACATTCAAAAAATAGAAGATAATGGTGATGTAAAGCCATCAAAGATTTTAAATATAAATAAAGAAGAAAGTTTAGATACCTATGAAAATAGATTTGTATTTACGCTAATTAATAACACTAGAAATTTCTTTGAAAAGCGAAGCAGTGAAACTGGAGATTATTCATACTTTAGAGATAAAAAAGACTTAAAATATGAAGCCAATACAATAGTAGGAACAGAAGAAGTAGAAATATCTTTAGAAATAACCTCAAGAAATGAAGCCAAGCTAGATAATAAAGCCAAAGATAATAAAGAATCCGTTGCGGATAGATTAAAAAGAATAAAAATGCAACTAGATGGATTTACCGGAACAGAACTTATGCAAACGCTAGCTAAACTGCACGTGCCACCCGTTCGTTCTCCAATTAGAAAAACAAATGTTATCTTAAAAAACCCAAACTTTCAAGAAGCAGAAGCTTTATGGAACTATATTCAGACTTATGAAAATAAAAATATAAATGAAAAAGAGCATAAAGACTACTATGATGAAAGTACCCTAAAAAAAGAATATACGAAAGCTTTTCTAAGTTTATATTTAGCTAATAAAACTTTAGACCAAAAAAGTAAAGAAGTAACAGAAAAAAAACTATTATCACAAATGCTTAATAGAATTATTGAAAATATTTTAGATAGTAACTACGAAATTACGGAAGCAAGTATTAAAGAATTGTTTGATAAACAATTAAAGTTAATCAAAAGAACTAATGAAGAAAAGAAAAAGAAAATCAGAAAATTATTATTAGAAAAGTTAGAGTTAGAACAAAAAAATTACGAAAAAATATGGAATTTATTGGAGGAGACAAAATAATGTTAAGAAAAATACTAGATAGTAAATATTTTCAAGTCCCATATAAAATGATAAAGTTTTTAATATTTACAGTTCTAACAATTTATATAGTGTTTATTATTGCACAGAGATTATCAGGGAATAATAGTATTTTCGGTTATCGTATTTTCAGTGTTGCAACAGGCAGTATGATTCCTAAATATAATATTAATGATGTATTGGCAGTCAAAGAAGTTAATATCGACGAGTTAAAGGTGGGTGATGACATTACATACTTAGGTAATAGGTATGATGTTAATGGAAAAATAGTAACCCATAGGATTATTGATATAAAAACGGAAAATGGTAAAAAGAAATACATCACCAAAGGAATTAATGCCACTACCGAAGACCCTAGTATTGAAAAAAATCAAATTTACGGAAAAGTAATAGGAAAAATACCGGTGATTACTCTAATAAACCACATAGTAAAAAATCAATATGGATTTTTCTTTCTTATTTTTCTTCCATTAGTAATCGTAATATTCTTAGAAATTGCAGATACTGTAACTGAAATAAAACAAGAAAAAAAGAAGGTAGAGGGCCATGAAGAAAAAGAGGAAATCATATAACTCTTCAGAAGAACAAGTAGTAAGCAAGAAAAAAAGAAAAATCGTAATTATTAGAAGTATATTACTATTAGGGATACTTCTAAGTATTAATACATTTGCTTGGTTTGTATATATTACCAAAGCTGACGTATCTTTAAAGGGAAGTGTTGTTTCTTGGGAAGTAAAATTCTTAGATCAAAATAGCATTGTTAAAGATATCAGTGTAGATATAAATGATATGAGACCAGGTATGCTTCCATTTAATAAAAATTTAAAAATTATGAATTCTAGTGATGTAGATGCTGAGTTTAACTATGAAATTAATCAAGTTGAAGTATTAGGACAACCAATTTATACAGAACTATCAACTGAAGAAATCGAAGAAAAGTTAAAAAATGACTTTCCTTTTCAAATAACTATCACTACAGATAAAAAAGACATTGACATTGATCAATCAGCTAACTTCGATATCGATGCTAATTGGGAATATGAAGCCCAAAATAAATATTATCAAGTAAATTCGTTATATAGATATGATCCTAGCGTATATTACTATACCTATAATGGTACTAGTTATCAAGTGGATAACACAGTAACTGAAGATAATTTTAATGATAAGATTAATACTGGTATTTATGTGGAAAAAGATGATGCTGATAGTTTCTTTGGTCAGGCTTGTGGGGAATACACAAGTATAAATAAAAAAAGCTGTGTTTCTATGAAAATAAAATTAGAAGTTAGTCAAAAAAAATAAAACCTTTAAGTATTGCTGGAGGTTTTATTTTTTATGAATTTAATTGACTAAAGTGTATCTTAACATTCATCAAAGCTTGACTATTATCATCTAAAGCCACATCAGTATCGGCACTATTATCCATACTACCAGTATCATCATCCCACTTTAGATAAACTCTAATCACAAATTTTTTACTGTTTCTAGGAATATCTTGAACTATTCCAGTATCTGGAGAGTAAGTCAACTTCTCTTCAGTAGTACTAGTTGGATTTATAGAATAAGTTAGAGTTTTTAAATCAGTGATACTAGATTCTGATGAAACATCAGAATGAACAGTCAATCGAAAAGAAACATCAACATCACTAGCATCAATAGTAATAGTATAATATCCTTCAACTCCGGGAGCAATAACTCCAGAAGCACTATTTTCTCCACCTGCAAAAACCGGAATTATTTGTCCCTCTAAAGTTTTTTTATTAGCTATATCTTCACCATTGACTTTAATATTCCAATTCGCAATACTAGATTGAACTTGTCCATTGATTTGTTTTCGATACTTCGCATAGGAAGACTGAAACAAATAAAGCAAACAAAAACTAGCAATTACTACAAAAAAGATAATAAATCGTAAATCTTTCTTTCTAGTCATTAAAGACACCTACCTTATATAACTGATTCTATCATAAAAAGATAAAATAAAAAAGACCAAGAAGTGTCAAGAACAAAAACAAATATAAAAATTATTTTGGAAAATATGATAGATATGATATATTCATAATATAAGGATGTGAACATATGAAAAAAAAGTTTTTTCTTTTAGCAGGAATAGCTCTAGTAACTTTATTATTAACTGGATGTGATGGCAACGTAACAAGAGACATAAGACATGCAGGATTTAATCTATCTTCTAATGAATTTACCTGTAATGCTTTAATGCCAGTGAGTGATAAGATAGATTCTCCTGATAAAATTTTATTCACTAATAGTAGTTTTGCTATTACTGAAAATGGTTCTTTATATGAACTTTCATTATCTCAACCATATGCAAGTGAAGAAAATTGTAAGAAAATAGATTTTTCAATAAAAATAACTGCTTATATGGATGACAAAATTTTAAAAGGTGAAGATAACAAATTTTATTACGCCCCAGGAAATAATAATTCAACAGCGTTAACTGAAGTAACCGCAAACGATAGTAGTTACCAACTATACACTATATTACTAGGAAATGAAAAAGTAAAAAAAGTAATAACAGTAGATGCTAATGCGGGAAGTTATTATGTATTAGAAGATGATGGTATAGTTTATGAATATAAAGTCACAAGACAAGATTATAATACCCCATATACTTTGGCTTCCAAAACACCAGTTTATGGTAAAAAATACGGCGAAATAATAGACTTTAATTATGCCGGTGAAAGTAGTAGTACTTATATAAAAACAAAAACAGCCATATATCGTATGCAAGCAACAAATGCGAAAGAATGTAATATGTATGCTGATATTAAATGCCAATATAAAATGAAAAAAGACGAAACTTTGACGAAATATTATCAAAATAAAATTTTATATTATGGACCAAACTTATTAATTACAACTTATGGTAAAGAATTTACTATAAATTAAAGTAAAAAAAGGCACTCTAACTACAGAATGTCTTTTATTATTTGAAAAAAATTTGTTATAATAGCAACAGAAGAGGTGATTTTATGAACACAACAACATCTTGGGAAGACTATGAGTTAATCGCTACATCACGTGGACAAAAATTAGAACGCTGGAAGGATATTTATTTACTACGACCAGATCCTCAAGTAATTTGGGATAAAGGTGACTTATATGAAAAATATCATAATTTAATTCATGCTGTTTATCATAGAAGTAATAAAGGTGGAGGCAATTGGGAAAACTTAAAACCAATGCCAACATCTTGGCAAATAAATTATAAAAATTTAACTTTTAATATCAAACAAATGGGCTTTAAACACACAGGATTATTCCCAGAACAAGCAATTAATTGGGATTTTATGATGGATAAGATAAAAAAAGAAAAGCGCAAAGTTAAAGTCTTAAATCTTTTTGCTTATACTGGAGGCGCAACAGTTGCTTGTCTTTCAGCAGGTGCTGCTGTAACACATGTTGATGCATCTCGTGGTATGGTAGATTGGTGTAAAGAAAACGTAAAAGCCAGTGGTTATGAAAATGCCGAAATTCGTTATCTTGTGGATGATGTAATCAAATTTGTAAAACGGGAAATTAGACGTGGCAATACATACGATGCTATCATCATGGATCCACCTAGTTATGGACGAGGAGCTAATAAAGAAGTTTGGGACATTGAAAAGAATCTAAACTATCTAGTGGAAATTTGTACGCAAATATTAAGTGATGATCCATTATTTTTTCTAATTAATTCTTATACTACCGGCTTATCGTCAACAGTTTTAAAAAATATTTTAACATTAACTGTTGATAAGAAAAAACATGGAAAAATAAGTTGTGGAGAAATTGGCTTGCCAGAAACTGAAAGTAATTTAATTTTACCATGTGGAATCTATGGAAGATGGGAAAAAGAAGATGAAAATTAATATTCTTTATGAAGATAATCATATATTGGTAGTCGAAAAACCTATGAATATGTTAAGTCAAAGTGATAATACGAAAGATATAGATCTATTGACTTTAGTAAAAGAATATATAAAAGAAAAATACCAAAAACCAGGTAATGTTTATGTTGGATTAGTCCATAGATTAGATCGCCCAGTTGGTGGTATTATGGTTTTTGCTAAAACATCAAAAGCAGCATCACGGCTATCAGTTCAAATCAAAAATCATCAGTTAAAAAAAGAATACCTAGCTGTTGTAAATGGCATAATGGAAGAAGCAGAAGGAACATATATTGATAAAATTAAACGCTTAGCTAACGGTAACAGTATGGTAAATAAAGATGGTAAAGAAGCCATATTAAATTATCATGTTTTAAAAAGAAATAAAGAAAAAAATACCACATTAGTAAAAATAGATTTAAAAACAGGAAGACATCACCAAATAAGAGTGCAATTTGCATATCATAATCATCCATTATGTGGTGATCAACGCTATGGAAAACAAGATAAAACACAAATTGCCTTATATGCTTATCATTTAGAGTTTATCCATCCAACGACAAAAAAACTCTTAAGTTTCAATCTAATTCCACCAAAAATTGATCATTGGACAACATTTACAGTGTCAAAATATGTATAATAACTAAAATGTTTGCAATTGCAAATATTTTTTGTTATCATAATATTAGAATAAAAGTAGAGGGAGTCGATATATATATGGAATTTAGTTTAGAATGGTTGACATCTATACCAGGATTATTAATATCAGGAGGAATTTTATTATTAGTTATCGCACTAATTATTTTAGTTGCAACATCTGGAAAGAAAAAGAAAGAAATAGCTATGGCATCTCAAGACACAACACAATCAGCACCAGCCCCAATAGATGGAGCCGCTCAAGCCGTACCTGCTGCCAATACGACAGTAAATGGGGGAGTTCCAGAAATGAATTCTCCAGCAATGACAGGCGGAACTATTATGGATATTCCGGCTCCAGCAGTTCAACAACCAACTGACATCAATATAAATAATAATATGGGAATGCCTAGACCAGGAGTAGATTCAGTTCCTCCAATGCAAGGAATGCCTACACCAACAGTAGAACCAGTTTCTCCAATGCAAGGAATGCCTACACCAACAGTAGAACCAGTTCCTCCAATGCAAGGAATGTCTACACCAGCGGTAGAACCAATTTCTCCAATGCAAGGAATGCCTACACCAACAGTAGAGCCAATTGCACCAACACAAGAGACAGTAATACCAACAGTAGAGCCAATTGCACCAGCGCAAGAGACAGTAATGCCAACAGTAGAGCCAATTGCACCAACACAAGAGACAGTAATGCCAACAGTAGAGCCAATGGCTCCAGCACAAGTGGCAGTAATACCAACAGTAGAGCCAATTGCCACAGTGCAAGCAACACCTGAACCAGTAATCTATGGTGGAGCAAATCCTGCAACACCTGGAATTAATATCAATGAACAACAACACCAAATTTATGGTGGAGCAAATCCGTTGGAAAATACACAATCTATTCCAATTTCTAATCTAGTAGGACAACAACAAGTAGTACAAACACCTACACCTGAACCAACGATGATTACACCACAAGTAACACCAACAGCAAATGATCAAATTAATATAGGACAATAAAAAGCGTTAAGCTTTTTTTCTTTAAAAGATGCTAAAAAAAATAATCTTCACAACTTACATTATCATTATTGGAATAGCTTGTAGTGTTTTAATCTTATCAAATAGTAAAAATAGCCAAGGCTTAATTCAGTTTGGAAACACTGCACTAGTAAAAGTAGAAACCAATATATTAGAGCCCAAAATAGTAACTGGTGATTTAGTGCTAGTAGACACTAAAGAAAAAAACATCAAAGAAAAAGATATAATATCCTATATGACTTTAATAAATGATAAAACCTCTATCCAAACAAATGAGGTAGCAGCTATGACTACTAGTAATAATAAAAAGATATATTCTTTAAAAAGAAGCGACGGAACAATCGAAAACATAGATAGTAGTTGTATTATTGGCAAATATAAGTCTCTAATACCGTATCTTGGCACTATCATTGATTATCTATTAACTAAAAGAGGATTTTGGACCATCACTTTAACACCTGCAATTTTACTATTTATCTACTTTTTAATAAACTTTACATTACCATTAAGAAAAAGACCATAATAAGTTTTAAAAATTATGGTCTTTTCTTTATTTATCAAGGAAATAATGATATAATGAGCATGGGTGGTAGAATGAAAAAAGTAGCAATATTATCTTTACATTTAGGTTTTGGTGGAATAGAAAAATCTGTCGTTGCCTTAGCAAACATTTTATGTGAAAAATATGAAGTAGAAATCGCTTGTACTTATAAATTATATGAAGAACCAGCATTCAAAATAGATGAACGAGTAAAAGTTACTTACTTAGTAGATAAATATATTCCAAATAAAAAACAGTTCAAGGAAAGCCTGTCAAATAAAAAATTTATTTCAGCTCTTTTAGAAGGAATGAAGTCTTGTAAGATTTTGTATTTGCGACGCAAAACTATGATTGATTTTATTAAGAAAAGTGATGCTGATTATATTATTTCAACTAAGGATATTTTTAATCGTTGGCTTAGTGATTATGGAAAAAATAATGTTGTAAAAATCGGTTGGGAACATAACCACTATCATAAAAATAAACGTTATGCAATAAATATCATACGTTCTTCATGGAATCTAGATTATTTAGTATTAGTTTCTAAAGACTTAACAAAATTTTATAAACGAGAAATGCAAAAATCAAACTGCAAATGTATATATATTCCTAACGTATTAGATGATATTCCAAAAAGGCTTGCTCCACTAGAGGGAAAAAGATTAATATCGGTGGGAAGACTTTCACCAGAAAAAGGGCCACAAGATTTGGTTCGTATCTTTAATCTTTTATCCAAAAAACATCCAGACTGGCACTTAGACATTGTTGGAGACGGCACTGAAAAGAAATCTTTAGAAGATTATATCAAAAAGCATAAGTTAGAAGATAACATCACACTTCATGGTTTCCAACGAAAAGAATATATAGATAAACTATTACATAAATCATCTTTATATTTAATGACTTCGTTTACAGAGTCATTTGGTATAGTTCTCTTAGAGGCAATGTCACATGGAATTCCTTGTATCGCCTTTTCATCAGCAGAAGGAGCAAGAGAAATAATTACTAGTGGTAAAAATGGTTATTTAATTAAAAATAGAAATACTGCTGCCATGATTAAAAAGATAGAAGATTTAATGAAAAAAGCTGATGTAAGAAAAGAAATAGGAAAAGAAGCTAGAAAAAGTATTAAGCCATATACTAAAGAAGTCGTGGCAGAAAAATGGTTAAAACTATTAGAAAAGAAGGTAAATAGATGAAAAAAAATGTATTATTTATAGCGTCTACTGGTGGACATCTTCATGAACTAATGCAATTAAGTCCTATGTTTGAAAAATATGATTATCACATCATCACTGAAAAAACAAAATCTAACCTAAAATTAAAAGAGAAGTATCAAGAAAAAATCGGTTATTTAGTATATGGAACAAAAGATCATATGTTATCATATCCCTTTAAATTACTATATAACTGTATAAAAAGTATCTATTTCTACCTTAAATTTCATCCAGACTATATTGTTACAACAGGAACGCACACAGCTGGGCCAATGTGTTGTATTGGTAAAATATTAGGAAGCAAAATTATTTATATTGAAACGTTTGCTAATATCAATACAAAAACAGTAACTGGAAAATTACTTTATAAAATAGCTGATCATTTCATTGTACAATGGCCGTCTATGAAAAAGTTATATCCAAAAGCAATAGATGGAGGGTGGATTTACTAATGATATTTGTAACACTAGGAACACAAGATAAAAGTTTTGATAGATTATTAAAAGCAATTGATAAAGAAATTGACAAAGGAACAATAAAAGAAAAAGTAATTGTGCAAGCTGGCTATACAAAATATGAATCAAAAAACATGGAAATCTTCGATTTAATAGGGCCAGAAGAATTTGATAAATTAGTTAGTGAATGCGACTTATTAATTACTCATGGTGGTGTTGGTTCAATTCTTTCTGCGGTCAAAAAAGGTAAAAAAGTAATAGGGGCTGCTAGATTAAAAAAATATAAAGAACACACCAATGATCATCAAATTCAAATAGTAAAAGAATTTGCTAAAGAAGGTTATATTCTTGAATTAAAAGATTTTAATCAATTAGGAAAAGTAATCCAAAAAGCCAAAGCCTTTAAACCTAAAAAATTTAAATCCCACACTAAAGAAATGATACAAACAATAGAAGAATTAATAGATACTAAAGAGCATGTGTCTTGGTATAATAAAACAAAAGAAATACTATGGTATGGCTTCTTTGGAATCTTGACTACTTTAGTTAATATTATTAGTTTTTATTTATTAGATAAAACTGGTATGAATGTTTATGTAAATAACTTTATTGCATGGTTCTTATCCGTCTTATTTGCCTTTATTACAAATAAATTGTTTGTTTTTGATTCTAAATCTTTTGATAAAAAAGTATTTTTAAAAGAAATTGCTTCCTTTTTCTTCTTTAGAATTGTGTCCTTAGGCATCGATATGGCTGGAATGTATATTTGTTTAAGTATTTTAAACATGAAGAAAATGGTCTCTAAAATCCTAATGAACGTAATAGTAATTGTTGCTAACTATGTATTTAGTAAAATATTTATTTTTAAAAAAGAAAAGGCTTAAGCTTTTTTTTTGCCCAAAATTGTAAATCTAAATAGCAATTACTATACAAGAAATTGAAAAAATGATAAGATATTAACTATAAGGTAGGCGGTAACATGAAAAAACAAATCATAATATTATCAACACTAGGAACAGTGTTAATCATAGTTGGATTAGTTCTAAACTTTGGAGTAGGCCTAAAACAAGACAAAAAAGAAGTAAACGAAAGAATGAATAAAATAAATACTACTTACGAACAATTTAGAAAAGATACTGAAACATTCAGCAACACACGAGATTATATCTATGATAATGTTTTCTCAGAGTTATATTTTGAAACTTTAAACCAAAACATCACAACCTGCCTACAAGAATTACAAAAATATGAGGCGACTTTAGATGTAATTGAACCAATTGCCAGTAACTTAAAGAAAAATTGTGCGAATTTATATTTCCCAGATTCAACGATTAACACAAAATGTCAAACTTATGCAAATTCGTATGAAGAAATGGTTAATTATTTTGTAAACGACGTAATCCAAGTAAATAACAATATTGAAGAGTATAATAAATACCAACAAACAAATCAAACGGGAATAGCTCCCTTACAAAAATATAATACAACCAAAAAATATATTGATTTTAATGAAGATAAAAAATATGCCGGGAAGGAAGATTTTTAGTGTATGAAAAATAATAAAGAAGTAAAAATAGAACCACTATATAGTATTCCACCCCAAAATAAAAAAGCAAAACAAGTGAAGCCTACTAAAATTAAAGAAAAAAAGAAAAAATGGACTATAAAGAAAAAGTTAGTAATTATTGGTGGAAGTAGTTTCGTTGTAGGCTTATCTTGCTTTTTATTCTTATTCTATGGACCATGGCCAGGCTTTCGTAATTTTTGGATTACTAGTGCTATGACAACTATGACTCATCAGTATTTAGCTACTTGGTTTTATAGTGATGAAACTATTCAGAAAGTCTTAGAAGCTAATAAAATTATTGAAGTAGGCGAAGTGAGTGATCCAGATTTAATTAAATTTAGAAAATATAATGGTAATATGATGATATTTAAAAATAAATACGAAAAAGAAATTTTAACCAAAGATCCTGGCAACGATTTATACAAAGTAATAAATGTAAATGGAAAAACTTATCAAGGATTTTTAGTTGCTATTTACGATCCATCTAGAATATCTATAGCGACAACCAAATATTTAGGCAAAAAAGGAGAAGCAATTACAGATGTTGCAAAAAGAGAAAATGCAATTATTGCTATGAACGCTGGTGGTTTTTATGATCCAGATTGGAATTCTAATGGGGCCATTCCCCATGGAACTGTGATTCAAAATGGCAATATAGTTAGTGATTTCCAAGATGCCAATATGGGTGGTGGTTTTATTGGCTTTACAAAAGATGATAAACTGCTTTTAGGAAAAATGAGTAAAGAAGAAGCCATAGCTAAAGGATATCGTGATGCTGTTGAATTTGGGCCATACTTAATTGTCAATGGCAAAAGTTCATTTATTAAAGGAAATGGTGGTTGGGGAATTGCACCAAGAACTGCGATTGGTCAAAGAAAAGATGGAATAGTTCTATTCTTAGTAATTAATGGTCGCCTTCCTAATAGTATCGGAGCGGATATGGGAGACTTAACTGAAATAATGGAAAACTATGGAGCTTATAATGCTGCTAATTTAGATGGTGGAAGTTCATCAGAATTAGTAATTAACAACAAAATTATTAATACGCCAGTAGCCGGAGGAAAAGATGGGCTACGAGACATGTCTACTTTTTGGGTAGTAAAATAATAAAATATGGTATAATAAAAAAGAGGGGGAGAAAATGGAACTGTATGCTAGAGCTGTTACAATTTTTGATGAAAAACTATTAGATGATTTTGCCAAAGAGCACTACGCTAACGGTGAAAAATATCTAGCAGGAGACTGTTCCATCATTTTAAATAAAAATTATTGTGAATATGATAACTTTTATGACTGGTATAAGGAAGAAGAAAGATTAAATCTAGAAGAAAACTTAAAAGAAGGTCAAGTAGGATGTAGTACTTACTTAATTCTAACTAAAGAAGATGATAGGTTAATTGCTTTAGCTGATATCAGACGCTCCTTAGAATTTATACATGGCAATATCTATGGTCACATTGGTGTTGACGTTAGGCCAAGTGAAAGAAATAAAGGATATTACCAAGAGACATTAAGAATATTATTAGGAATTCTAAAAGATTTACAAGTTGATAAAATAGTAATTTCCTGTGATTATAGTAACATTCCTTCCAAAAAAGGAATAGAACATGTCTTTGGTACAGAATATCAAACAATCCCTATGGACAGTACATATTACCTAGTATATGAAAAAGAAATAGGAAAGGAATAACTGTATGATATATATATTAGAGTATGAAAAAGTCAGCGAAAATATTATTGATGCCTGTGGCAATATTGGAATTGCCAATATTTTAAGTATCATTAAATCTTTTTTAGATATAATTCAAATTATGGGTCCCATCTTATGTATAGTAGCTTTAGCTATTAATTTTACTAAATTAATGACCAATCCAGAGGAGAAAAAGTTTAAAGCTGGTTTAAAAAACAGTTTAATAGCGTTGGTTGTCTTATTCATGGTACCATTCATAATTAATTTAACAATGTCTTTGGCTGATGGTTCTTTCGATTTAGCGACTTGTTGGAATAATGCAGAAAAAGTGTCTACTCTAGGAGAAGATAGTGATTATGTGGAAACATCAGATAAACCAAAAAATAACATTGATATGGGAGGATACAATACAGAAAATGCTAAAAATGACACCAGCTCACAAAATAATCAGCAGATAACGAAAACAGTGTTTGTAGGTGACTCAAGAACAGTAGGTATGGAATTATCTGTTGCTGATGATTCTAGTGACGTATGGAGCTCGAAAGGTTCTATGGGACTAAGTTGGATGAAGTCAACGGGTATACCCAATATTGAAAGTGAAATTAAAAGTGGCTCTGCCGTAGTAATATTAATGGGAGTAAACGACTTATACAAAATAGATCAATATATTAGCTATTTAAATGAAAACTCATCAAAGTGGAAAGAAAAAGGAGCACAAGTTTATTTTGTATCTGTTAATCCTACAGAAGGAAGTTATTCTAATTTAAATGATGATATAGATTCTTTTAATCAAAAAATGAGATCAAATTTAACCTCCAATATTAAATATATAGACTGCAACTCATATTTAAAGTCGAACGGTTTTAGTACAACAGATGGACTGCATTACACAACGGATACATACAATAAAATATATAATTATATAAAATCAAACTTATAGACTGTATTGACTAAGTAATACAGTTTTTTAAAGAATTTATAATAAAATTGCGATATAATAAAATAGTAAGGGAGGAAACACGATGAAGAAAATAATGGATGGAAATGAAGCATGTAGCTTTGTATCTTATAATTTTACAGATGTAGCAGGAATATATCCAATTACACCAGCCTCACCAATGGCTGAACTAACCGATAAGTGGAGTAAAGAAGGAAAGAAAAATTACTTTGATATGCCTGTTAAAGTAGTTGAAATGGAGTCAGAAGCTGGCGCAGCTGGAATGGTTCACGGGTCCTTACAAGCCGGCTGTTTAACTACAACTTACACAGCTAGTCAAGGGCTACTATTAATGTTACCAAATATGTATAAAATATCTGGTGAACTTTTACCATGTGTAATTAATGTTGCTGCAAGATCAATCGCCACTCACGCTTTATCTATCTTCGGAGATCACCAAGATATTTATGCTGCAAGGACAACTGGTTTTGCAATGCTTGCTTCTTCTTCAGTACAACAAGTAATGGACTTAACAGGAGTAGCCCATTTGTCAGCTATCAAAGGAAGAGTTCCATTTATTAACTTTTTCGATGGATTTAGAACTAGTCATGAATTACAAAAAGTGGAAGTAATTGATACTGATAAATTAAAAGAATTAATAGATACTAAAGCTCTAGAAGAATTTCGAAATAGAGCTTTAAACCCTAAAGAACCAGTAATTAGAGGAACATCTCAAAATGAAGATATTTATTTCCAGGCAACTGAAGTAAGAAACAGTTACTACGATAAAGTACCTGATATCGTCAATGAATATATGCAAGAAATAAATAAACTAACAGGTGGTAATTATGCCCCATTTAATTATTATGGAAGTGAAACAGCAACAAAAGTAATTGTTGCTATGGGCTCTGTTTGTGAAACCATCAAAGAAACATTAGACTATTTAGGATCAAAAAGAAATGACTTAGGTTTACTAGAAGTTCACTTATATCGTCCATTCAGCGCTAAATACTTTTTAAAAGCCTTACCAAAATCAGTAAAGAAAATAGTTGTTTTAGACCGTACTAAAGAACCAGGATCAGCTGGAGAACCATTATACTTAGATGTTGTTAAAACAATTAAAGAAGTAGAAGGAAAAGTACGAGTTATTGGAGGAAGATATGGTCTTTCAAGTAAAAATACAACTCCAGCCATGATTAAAGGAATCTATGATTACATGGACAAAAAGGATGCTCAAACTAATTTTACAGTTGGTATTGAAGATGATGTAACAAACCTTTCTATTCCCTATGATAAAGACTTTCGTTTACCATCTAAAAATGTCGAATTTTTAGTATATGGTTATGGTAGTGATGGAATGGTTAGTGCATGTAAAGATATTATGAAGTTAACTGGAACATATACTAGAGCCTACGTTCAGGGATACTTTCAATATGATTCTAAAAAATCAGGTGGTATTACTTTATCACATTTGAGAATGGGTAATAAACCAATCAGATCAACTTATTATGTAGAAAATCCAACTGTGGTAGTTTGTACAAAAGAATCTTACTTACAGAAGATGAAAATGTTAGATAAGATTAAAAAGAATGGAATATTTTTATTAAACACTAATAAAAATAAAGATGAAATTTTAAAAGAAATGACTCCTCATGACAAAAAAATCCTGCAAACAAGAAATATTAAGTTTTATATTGTCGATGCAGGAAGAATCGCTGCTGATAACGGATTATCTGGTAAAATTAGTGCCATAATGGAAACATTAATCTTTAAATTAGGAAAGATTATGGATTTTGACTTTACTGTACAAAAAATTAAAGAAAGTATAGCTTTAAAATTTGCTAACAAGAGTGGAGATATTGTTGAAAAAAATATCAAAGCTATGGATTGTTGTATCAATAGTTTAGTTCAAGTAAAATTGCCAGTAGTAGACTATGTTGAAGAGTTTCCTAAGAAAAAAGACATGTTTGAAATCATTAGTAGTATGGAAGGAGATACTCTTCCAGTAAGTAGTTTCTTAAAAAATCCTGATGGAACTTTTGAACCAGCTACAACAAAAAGAGAAAAAAGAAACATTTCTGATGTTGTTCCATGTTTTGTAAGTGAGAACTGTATTTCATGTAATTTATGTTCCCTAGTCTGTCCACATGCAGTAATTAGACCATTCTTGTTAGACGAAAAAGAAGAGATGGACGCTCCGGATAGTTTACGCGAAAAACTACTTCCCGCTAATATTAAAGATCAAAACTTAAAATATACGATAGGAATCAGCACCCCAGATTGTACTGGTTGTGGATTATGTGAGAAAATCTGTCCTGGTAAAAAAGGTGCAAAAGCCTTAGTAATGAAAATAAAGGAAGATTTAGAAGAGGAGAAAAACCAAGCAGAATATAACTATTTATTTAACGAAGTAACAGAAAAGAACGTAATGCCTACAACCACTGTTAAAGGTAGCCAATTTAAAACTCCAAAATTTGAGTTTTCAGGAGCATGTGCTGGTTGTGGAGAAACACCATATTTAAAATTAATCACGCAATTATTTGGAGATAGACTTGTGATTGCTAACGCAACAGGTTGTACATCTATCTTTGGAGCTTCAGCTCCATCAATGCCATATAATGTACCATGGGCTAACTCTTTATTTGAAGATAATGCAGAATATGGATATGGAATGAAAATTGCTGATGAAGTAATTAAAGGAAGAATTAAAAAATTAATTACCGAAAATATAAAAAATGTGAAAAAGAGTCAACAAGAAACATATAAAAATTATGTTGAAAATGTTACTCCAGAAACAGCAAATGAACTATTAAAAGTAATTGATGAAACTAAAATAGATGGCTTATTAGCATTAAAGAATTTTATCAAGCCAAGATCAGTTTGGATGATTGGTGGAGATGGTTGGGCCTATGATATCGGTTACAACGGAATTGACCATGTCTTAGCTAATAAAGAAAATGTCAATATTTTAGTTTTAGATACTGAAGTTTATTCTAATACTGGTGGTCAAGCTTCCAAATCAACCAGAATAGGAGCAGTAGCTAAATTTGCATCTCATGGTAAAGAAACAGCAAAAAAAGATCTAGCTAAAATCGCTTTAACTTATCCACACGTTTATGTAGGAGCTATTTCTATGGGAGCAAATCCTCAACAAGCCATAAAAGTATTACAAGAAGCAGAAAGTTATCAAGGGCCATCAATTATAATTGCTTATGCACCATGTATTGCACAAGGAATTATAAAAGGTATGCAAAATGCTATTGAAGAGGAAAAAGAAGCAACAAGATCTGGTTATTTCCCAATCTTCCACTACAACCCAGAAACAGAAGAGTTTAAGATGGATAGTAAAAGTGACTTTTCAAGATATGAAGAATTCATTTTAGGTGAAGATAGATATCGTTCTTTAGAAAAATTATCTAAAGACCATAAACAACTATTAAGTCAAAATAAAATGGAAGCCGAAAAACGCTACCAATATTATGAATCATTAACTAATAAAAATAATCAAGAATAAAAATAAAAAGAAGACATCGGCAAATGTCTTCTTTTACATTTCATCCAAGAGGTTGCACCCCCTGAGGGCAACCTCTAAAAAGAATAAAAAGGGGTTGGCTAGTGTGATACTAGCGACCAATTCGCCTAATTCCGAATTGGTAGTTCCTATACTAACCGAAACAGAAAAATTTGTCAATAAGAAAATGAAAAAAAGTAAAAAAAGAATAAAAATATCAAAAACATTAGCGGAAGATATCGAAAATATGATATAATATGCCAAGAGGAAGTGATAGTGTGGCGGAATTAAAAGATGTCAAAGGAATAGGTCCCAAAGCCCTTACTTTATTAAATAAAATAAATATTAATACAGTAGAAGATTTAGTTACTCATTATCCTTTTAGATATGAAATATTAGAACGAAATAGTCTACAAGAAGTAGAAGATGGTGAAAAAATTGTAATCGATGGAAGAGTAGAAAGTATTCCCATTTTAATGCGTTTTAAAGCAGGATTAAATAAAATGAATTTTCGATTAGTTACACCATCTGGTGTTGTTGGTGTATCAATATTTAATAGAGCATTTCTAAAAAGTCAACTAACCGTTGGAACTGGAGTAACAGTAATAGGTAAATTGGACAAAAAGAAAAATATTATAACAGCAGCTGACATAAAATTAGAAACATTATCCAACAAAATGAAAATAGAACCAGTTTACCATGCAACAAGTGGTCTTACCAATAAAAATATCGCAACATACATAAATATGGCTTTATTAATGTATGGTAAAGAAATACCAGATTATATTCCAGAAGAGTATTTAGAAAAATATAATTTTTCAAACAAAAAGACATCTTTAAATTTAATTCACAATCCATCTACCAAAGAAAAATTAAAAGAAGCAACGATTCGCTTAAAATATGAAGAATTATTTGCTTTCATGTTTAAAATAAATTATCTAAAAGTGGAAAACAAAAAGAAAAAACAAGGATTAGAAAGACAAATAGATAAAGAAAAATTAGCTGAATTTATTAAGAGTTTACCATTTGAATTAACAAGCGATCAAAGACAAGCAACAGAAGAAATTATTGGAGATTTAGAAGCTAACCATAGAATGAATCGCCTGCTACAAGGAGATGTTGGCAGTGGTAAAACAATTGTTTCTTTCCTAGCTATGGTAGCAAATTATTTAAGCGGTTATCAAAGTGCTTTAATGGCACCTACAGAAATCCTAGCAACGCAACACTATCACAATTTAGAAAATTTTTTAAAAAATCAAAATATTAAAGTTGCTTTATTAACTGGTTCTACCACTAAAAAAGATAAACAACAAATTTATGAAGGACTAAAAGATGGTAGTATTAATATGGTAGTAGGTACTCATGCTTTAATTCAAGATGAAGTAGAATATCATAATCTAGGTCTAGTAATAACAGATGAACAACATCGTTTTGGAGTTCATCAAAGAGCAAATCTCCAAAATAAAGGAAAAAAACCAGATGTTTTATATATGAGTGCAACTCCAATTCCAAGAACCTATGCATTAACTATCTTCGGTGATATGGATGTTTCAACAATTAAAGAAAGACCAAAAGGTCGTCAAAAAATTGATACAGTAGTAAAAAAGAATAGCGAGATTAAAGAAGTTTTAGAAATGATGTATAAAGAGCTAAAACAAAATCATCAAGTATATGTCATTGCTCCATTAATTGAAGAAAGTGAAAACTCCGATTTAACTACTGTTTGTAAATTAAAAGACCAAATGAAACTTGCTTTTGGAGAACATTATAAAATAGATATTGTACATGGTAAAATGGCAAGTGCTGCTAAAGATATGATTATGCAACAATTTTCGAGTAATGAAATTCAAATATTGATTTCAACAACAGTAATAGAAGTAGGCGTAGATGTCCCTAATGCTACGACTATAGTGATTTTTGATGCAGACCGGTTTGGTTTATCAACCCTTCATCAATTACGTGGACGCGTAGGAAGAGGAAGTTCTAAGTCACAATGTATTTTAATTAGTGATAGTGATGCTGAACGCTTAAAAATTATGGAACAAGTGGATGATGGTTTCAAAATAAGTGAAGAAGATTTTAAATTAAGAGGTCATGGAGATTTATTTGGAACGAAACAAAGTGGAGATATGAGTTTTAAAATAGCTAGTATTAAATCTGATTACAAAATCTTACTACAAGCTAAAAAAGATTCAAAAGAATACTTATTGAATAAGGAAAGAGATAATGATCCACTAAAAATAAAATTAATAGAATCAATTACTAAAGGTTAAACACGAACTATTTCGTGTTTTTGTATTTTTTGGTATAATATAATCAGGTGATGAGTAAAGTGGAAGTTAACATAAAAACAATGGGAGAGGTAGATAGGGCTATTTCTGAAAAATTGTGTATCTCTACAAGTAGTGTCAATTTAAAAAAAATTCCAATTTTAAATTATGGTTATAAAAATATAATTTTCATTACAATCAAAAATCTTACACCTAGTAAAATAACAGAAAATGGTTTTTTGAAAAAAAATTTAGTCAAAAATGTTATAGTAGATAATTGTGATATTGAAAAAAATCAACAAAAAATAATAAGAAAAGTAAATGACAAACAAGAAGTTTTAAAAGCTTATTCTTTCTTACCAACAGGCTTAGGACACTACGAAAATCAAGATGAATTATTATCTCAAATATTACGACAAACAACGATTGAGGAAGAAAAATATATTTACGCTAATATAGAGTTAGAAGAAGAAACTGAACTATCAGAACTGGAAGAAAAATTTACATTTTTAACGAATAATTTGAAAGACACTCTATTAATGATTCTTGGAATAGCTGAAGAAGAAGTACCATTTATAATTTGGGAACAAAAAGAACTAAAAAAGACTTGGCAAATTCGCCCACCAGAGGAAAAAGAATATTCTAAATATGTTCACTTAGAAAAAGAATTTTCAAAACTATATCAAAGTCATCGAAAAGACATTTTTAACAGCAGTATTTCTTATGGTAAATCAGAATTTCGTGAACTTTGCAATCCTCATCAATTAAAAACGATACTTGTGTATGAAGAGGATAATGAGATCCATGGTTTTATTGAAGCGGAAGTTGTAAAAACAGATAATATTCGTACTATGGTAGATAAACGAATTATGAAAATTAACAAACTTTATGTCAAAGAACTAAAAAGAAGACAAAAAATAGGTACAAGACTATACCAAGAAATATGGAAAAAAAGTTTTAAACAAAAATGTGATCGACTAGAAGTAGAAATTTATAATTTTACCCCAGAAGCCAAAAAATTTTTTGAATCATTTGGTTTAAAAACAGTATCAGCTCAATATGAAATAAAAGTTTCTAAAACAAATAATGTCAACCAAGAAATATTTTAACAATAGGAATTGACATTTTACTAATTATACATTATGATTAAGATGCGTGATATATATCACGCCGATATCTCTCACGGTGTTTAAATGTGAGAGTATATTCAACCGAACCCCCTGAAGGAGCCGCGAGGCTCCACTTTTTTTGTTTAAAAATATAGTACTCATGTAGATGATAAATAGCATAAAAGAAAAATAAGTATACAATTTTGATTATAAAGTCTTATACTGTTTTGACAAACTAAAAAAATACTGCTATAATCAGCATATATTAAAAACGAGGAACAAGAGGAGTAAAATAGTTAGTAGCTATTAGGAATTGAATGTCACCGACTGAAAGCATTCATTAGTGAAGAGTATCTGAAGGTAGCTTGGGAGTTATATATTCGAAATAGTAGTAAAATATATTGTTAGTCGCATTAAGACTTTGAGAACAGTAGAAATACTGTTAAATTAAGGTGGTACCACGAGCAATTCGTCCTTTATAGGAAGAATTGCTTTTTTATTGATTGGAGGAAAGAAAATGAAATGTATATTTAAGGGTGATTATGTACGAGTCTAATAATTTTAGTTTTTTAAATCATTATAAAGAAAGAAGGAGAATAAAATGTTAGATAAAAAATATAATGCACAAGAAAAAGAAAATAAATGGTTAAAATATTGGAAAGAAAATAATATATATGAGTTTAAAAGAGATAATAGGGAAATATTTTCTATTGATACACCTCCACCAACAGTTAATGGTAAAATTCATATAGGACATATATTTTCATATTCTCAAACAGAAATGATTGCTAGATATAAAAGATTAAGAGGATATAATATATTTTATCCATTTGGATTTGATGATAATGGATTACCTAGTGAAAGATTGGTTGAAAAAGAACAAGGTAAGAAAGCACATGAAATTGGTAGAGAGGAATTCTCTAAATTATGTTATAAAACTACCGATAAATATGAAAAAGAGTTTCAAGAATTATTTAGTAAAATGGGAGTAAGTACAGACTGGAATATTCATTATAAAACAGTTAGTCCATCTACTATAAAAATAAGTCAATTATCATTTTTAGATTTAATTGATAAAGGCCATTGTTATCATAAAGAAAGTCCAGCATTATGGTGTAATGAATGTTTAACTTCAATAGCACAAGCAGAACTTGAAACAAAAACAATAAAAACAACATTTAATTATATTAATTTTAAGACTAAAGAAGATAATGAAAAATTTACAATCGCAACAACTCGACCTGAACTATTACCAGCAATTGTATCAGTATTTGTTAATCCAAATGATGAAAAACATAAACATTTAATTGGTAAAACAGCAACTATTCCAATTATCAATACAGAAGTTCCTATTATGGGAGATAAAAAAGTTGCTATAGATAAAGGTACAGGTATAGTTATGTGTTGTACGTTTGGTGATCAAACTGATATTGAATGGTGGAAAAAATATAATTTACCACTTAAATATATCTTTACTAAAGATGGGAAAATAAAAGATGAAATACCCAATTATGGTGGTTTAAAAATAAAAGAAGCAAGGAAACAAATTATTGAAGATTTACAAAATGGTGGTTATGTTGTAAAAATTGAAGAATTAGAACATGAAGTTCAAACACATGAAAGATGTGGCAAAGAAGTAGAATATACTGTAATGAAACAATGGTTCATTGATGTTATGAATCATAAAGATGATTTCATTAAAATAGGTAATGAAATAAAATGGAGTCCATCACATATGCATAATAGATATAATGAATGGGTAGAAAATATTATGTGGGATTGGTGTATATCAAGACAAAGATATTTTGGAGTTCCATTTCCAGTTTGGTATTGTAAAGATTGTGGTAAATCTATTTTTGCAACTAAAGAACAATTACCAGTTAATCCATTGGTTGATAAGCCTAATAAATCTTGTAAATGTGGTTGTAATGAATTTATACCTGAAACAGATGTTATGGATACATGGGCAACTTCATCATCAACACCAATGATAAATATGCAATATGGCGAAGATAATAATAGAGAAGATATATTAAAACCTATGAGTTTAAGAACAAATGCTTCTGAAATTATTAGAACATGGGACTTTTATACAATAGTTAAATCATTCTATCATTTTGGAACTAGACCATGGGATAATGTAATGATATCTGGATTTGTTATGGCAAATAAAGGGGAAAAAATTAGTAAATCAAAAGGAAATAGTAAAGTTGAGCCGATTGATTTAATAAATGAGTATTCGGCAGATATTTTAAGATATTGGTCAGGAACAGGAAGACTTGGAACAGACATTATCTTTAGTGACGAAACTTTAATAAGAGGAAAAAAACTAGTTAATAAAATATGGAATGTTTCAAAATTTATTGAAATGCATTTATCTGATTATGAGGATAAAGAGTTTAACGAATATGAATATATTGATAAGTGGATATTAGGAAAATATCAAGAAATGGAAAAAATTTTCATAGGTTATTTAGATGCGTTTGAAGTAGGACTTGCACTTAATACATTAGAAAAATTCTTTTGGAACTTCTGTGATAATTATATAGAAATTGTTAAACATAGGTTATATAGACCAGAAGAATTTGGCACAAAAGCTAGATATTCAGGACAAAAAACAATTTATACATTGTTATATAAATTGTTACAAGATTTCAGTATTTATTTTCCATTTATTACAGAAGAAATTTATCAAGAAATATATCATAATACTACATCAATTCATTTAACTGAAATCAAACCTTTACAATTTGACTTTGAAAATGAAATAAAAAATGGAGATTTAATAATAGAAATAATTAGTTCTGCTAGAGGAGAAAAAACAAATAATAATGTATCTCTTAAAACACCTATTAAAAATTTAACGATAGAACTAAATGAAGAATTAAAAGAATCAATTGAATTATCTGTAAGAGATTTTAAAGCTACATTATTTATTGAACAATTAGAATTGAATGAATGCAAAGATAAATATGAAATCAAAAATATTGAATTAGATTTAGAAGAACAATAGAAATAGTTGAAGTTTATGATGACACAGTGACACTATAGATAATAGTACGTATAAAAATACTAAAAAGGTTATAATAATATCAATAAAAAAATAAAATGATTATACATTTTAGTCATTAACAATCAAACTACTTATAATTATATTCATATAGATTTATTAGGAGAGGGATTTATGGAAAATATTTACTATCACGAGGATATAGAAAAATCATTAAAAATAAATAAAAGCAAAGAGAAAAACTTAGGACAAGAAAAAAATGAAATTTGTGTATTTGTCATAAATAACAAAAAACAAGTATTGCTCCAAAAAAGAAGTGTTAATAAAAAATATTATCCTAATAGATGGGCATTATTAACTGGGCATGTAGAAGAAAGAGAAACAATCGAAGAAGCTGCCATAAGAGAATTACAAGAGGAAATAGGCTTAAATATAAATAAGTCTGAACTATATCCTTTTGCTAATGGAAAATTTACAGTCAAAAGAGAAAATCACCATAATACATATTATTTTTATATCGTGAATAATAAACTAGCAACAGACTTCATTATCCAAAAAGAAGAATTATCAGCAGTAAAATGGTTTGATATTGATGAAATAATAAAATTAATAATGAATAAACCAGAAGAGATAGTTTACAAAGAAGATAAAATCTATTTATTTGATTATTTAAAAGATATATCACTTTAATAGCAAAAAGTATTTTAAAAAAAATACTTTTTTATTTATTTACTAGAACAACATTAAATTAAATGATACAATGAAATTTATAGAGGTGAGTATATGCAGAAAGTATTAGTTTATGGAGATTCAAACACATGGGGAGATAACTTCATAACGAAAACCAGAATCCCAGAAGAAAAACAGTGGGTAAATATCTTAAGAAAAAAATATATAAATAAATATCAATTTTTTCAAGAAGGTTTACCCGGACGAATTGCCGGAGATGAGGAAAAAATAAAGACTTATAAAAATGGTAAAAGTACTTTTATTTCAACTTTCAGAACCAATGCTCCAGTAGATAAAGTAATTATTGCTTTAGGAACCAATGATCTACAATTAAAATATCAAAAATCAAAAGATAAAATAGTAAATGATTTACTTTGGTATAAAAAACAAATAGAAGAAAGTTATAACGATTTAGAAGATCAACAAAAATATTTTAATGATAAAAAATTACCAGAAATAATCTACATTCTACCAATTAACTTTGATTATCAAGATAAAGCAAATATAGTTTTTGATAAAGAGTCAGAAACAAAACGCCAACAAATTATTAAGGAATTTAAAAAACTAAAAACTATAAAAATAATAAGTGCCAACGATTTAGAATTATTTGATGATGGTATTCATTTAAATTATAAAGGACACGAACAAATGGCAACATTAGTAGAAAGGTTTTTATAATGAAGAGTAGTAGTAAATTAGAAGAATTAAAAAAATTAAGAGAACAAATAAATCTAGAAGTAAAAGGTCTAGAAAATTACGACATCACTAAACCAAATATTATTATTGCCAACCATAATTGTTTAATGGATATTTTTTGTTTACCAATGTCACTACCTGAAGAAGTAATAAGTCTAATAAGTGCGAGATTAATCTATAAAAAAGAACATCCAAGACAGGAAATGGTCGAAAAATATTTGAAAGCAATGCCAATTGAAGCACATGGAGGCAAAATTTATAGTGATATATGTTTACGTGCTGCTAGTGAATTATTACAATCAGGACATAGTGTTAGTATTTTTCCAGAGGGAGCTTACGTAGAAGAAAATACAGTATATAAAGGAAGAACGGGAGCAACACGTATTTTATATACAGCACGAATAAAGGGAATAGAAGCTAATCTAGTTCCGGTTGCGATAGATGTGAAAAAAAATAAAGAAACACTGGATAGCTATTCTAAATTTCCAAACAAAGTAGTAGTTAATATATTAAAACCTATTGATTATAGTAAGTTTTACAAAGGTTTTAATCAATCCTATACTGGTGAGGAAAGAAATTTCTATCTTCATCAACCGATAGATGAAGGCATGAAGCAGATTGCTGAAACTTTAAATAGGGAGTATAAAGACGAATATATTATTCTCCGTCCAAAAGGAAATGTAATATTTGCAAATGGAGAAACAGTGATAACATCATTAGCTCAAAATCCCACTACTTACAAACGCTATAGTAAAGAATTAGAAACGAGAGTAAAAATATTAGAAAAGGTAAAAAAATAATATTGTCACTGGAATAGTACCAAATACCAAGACTATAGATTTAATATTTATAATAAGTAAATAATAGCTGAAAAAGGAGGAGTAATGACTATAGAATTTTTAAAAAAAAGAAAAGAATTGAAAAAAATTAAAGAAATATTAAAAAGAATTCAAGAACTGGAGGAAAAATCTAAAACCGCTGCTTCTTTTAGATTAATAAATACTAAGTTTGTTAAAGATTCCCTTGCCAAGGCTACTCAAAATTCTATAGATAAGAAAAATTCTTTTTCTATAGACTATACATATAAAATAATAAAACAATGGGATGAATATGGAGACATGCCACAAGAAATAGGTGACTTGTTAGAAGAATTAATTCAAGATGAAAATTATGTTATAGGAATTCATAGAACAGGTGGTTATGGAATGATAGATGTAGAAGATATTTACAGGTCTGATATGTTACATAGCATATTTTCTAAAGGCCTTTACATGACAGGTGATTTATCAACAGGGGTAGATCATCACGGTCAAATGGTTAATCCCAACAAAAATATATCACCACTCAATAATATTATTGAAGCAGTAATGTATTGTAAATCATCATATAAAGACTCAACTGGTGGAGTCATAACAAAAATTCCTAAAGAATATGTAACAACTTCTTATAGTTTAAAAGCCGAACACGGACAAGATATATATGAAAAAGTAGATAATATGTGGACACTAAAACCTGAATATTTAGTCGGCTTTGTATCTCAAGAAAAAGGTGTGTGTAAATTTTATTCTAAAGAAGAAATTCTAACGAATTATAAAAGTAATCAAAAATAAAAAGAGGTGTTATATGCAAATTTTATTCGCAACAACTAATCAAGCTAAAATAAAAAATTATGCTATGAAGCTAAAAGAAAAAGGATATGAAATAGTTACATTAAAAGATTTAAATATTACTAAAGATATCGAAGAAACCGGTAAAACCCCAAAAGAAAATGCTCAAATCAAAGCTAATTTTTATCATGAAATAAGTAAGCTACCAACAATTGCTTTAGATGATGCTCTATATTTAGATAATGTCCCAGAAGAATTACAACCAAAAACTAAGGTGAGACGCGTAAATGGCAAAAGATTGACTGATACAGAAATGATTGACCATTACACTAAATTGGTTGATAAATATGGTAGAGATGGTAAATTATATGGCTATTTTTTAAAAGGAATTGCTATCGTAACAGATGAGCACGTAGAGACATTTGAAGTTAAAGCACCAAGATGTTTTAGTAGCAAGGCTAGTTCTAATATCACAGAAGGTTATCCTTTAGCAGCCATTCAATGGGTAGAAAGTTTAAATAAATATAAATCAGAGTTGAATAAAGACGAAGAAGATAAATTAAATCTAACAGAGCAACAAGAAATAATTGGATTCTTAGAACAAAATATCAACCAATTGGTTTCCTAAAAAATTGACAAAATAAAAAAACTTTGATATCCTATCCAAGCATTTATAGGGGGAGTAAAATGACAAAAGAAGAATTACTATATTTAAATACAGAAGAATTTGCTGAATACCAAACCCTAGAATTGATGAACATGGTAATCTCTGAATTAAAACAATATGCTAAAGACAAAAAATTACCATTTATGGACTGTGAAGAACCCATAGACGAATTTCTGAATAATTATGTTCTATTATCTAAAATTGACCAAGTATATGTAAAAAATCTATTAGAAAATTATGATTTAAGTGAAAAAAGTGCCATTCATGAACTTTTATATCTCTTTTTAAAAGATCAAGATATTAAAAATATAATAGGTAATAATTTAATTAAAAAAGTGGCTTTTCAAGAGAACAAATATATCATGGACACATCAGAAGGAATTATTAAATTAGCTAAGGCGCAAGAATTCTTCAAAAAAACAGAAGCATCATGGATTTTTCAACAAGAATTATCGGGTCAGTGTTATAAAAGAACAACTGAATTTGTTCAGCAAATGCCAGATTATGAATTAATTGTTACGTATTTACCTAATATATTTGGTAGTACCACGTTTAATCTTGGCCATTATCATGCTTATGCTAAAAATAAAGATGTCATAGTAGATCCTGCCATCAACGGTATTTTTTTTGATTATACTGGAGAAATAGTAGAGCGAGGAAAAATAGTTTTAAGGCTCAAATCAGAAGAACTGGTTGACTATTCTGACGATGATGTTTTAATGCAAGCTTTAAGAAATATGGCTAAAATATCAATTACTGAAGTCACAGAACTAACAACTCAAAACAAAATAAACAATAAAAAAGTGTTTATCAAAACAAAAACACAACGATCAAAAAAACAAAATAAATAAATTAAACTAAACTAAGCTAAGCTTTAATTTTACGTAAGAAGGTAATGAAATGAATCAAATAGATGAATTGGTAAAATTAATCAAAAATTCGAAAAAAACTGTTTTCTTTGGAGGGGCAGGAGTATCAACTGAAAGTGGCTTAAAAGATTTTAGAAGTAAAGACGGTCTTTATAATGAAAAATACGATTATCCACCAGAAGAAATTTTATCACATCACTTTTTTGAAGAAAAACCAGAAGAATTTTATAAATTTTATAAAGATAAATTAAATAGTTTAAATTATAAACCTAATAAAACACATGAAGTTTTATACAAACTAGAATCAAAAAAATTATTAAGTTCCGTAATAACTCAAAATATTGATGGTTTTCATCAAATGGCAGGAAGTAAAAATGTACTAGAATTACATGGTTCAGTCTTACGAAATTATTGTGCTATATGTGGTAAGTTCTACTCAGCCATAGAAATATTTAATAGTAAAGATTTAGTGCCAAAATGTTCGTGTGGAGGTATTATCAAACCAGATGTAGTTTTATATGAAGAGCCATTAAATCAAGATATACTAACAAAGGCTATCAAAGAAATATCTACTGCTGATTTATTAATAATAGGCGGTACATCGTTAAATGTTTATCCAGCCGCAGGTCTTATTCAGTATTTTAGAGGAAAGACAATAGTTTTAATTAATAAAGAAAAAACCCCATATGATAGTATTTGTAATTTAATAATCCACGAGAGTATTGGTAAAGTAATGCAAGAATTAATAGAAAAAATAATATAACTCTAAAAATATTAAGAGTTGCTTTTTTTTATATTTCATGTTATAATGTGAGAGCAAGCGAGGAGATATAAGCAATAACATTGCGAGCTATTATCTCGGGCCTTTTTTAGCCTACACGAATAGAAGTACGGAGTCGCCAAGCAAATAAAAAGACTGTGTGCTTTTTTTATTGGTAAAGCATAGAGTAAAATAGAAGGAGAGAAAAATGAAAAATTCACAAGTGAGTGATAATAGTATGAGTATTACAATTAATAATAGGCCAATTTTTTATGATGAAATGTGTAGTATATATAGAAACAAAGACTCTAACACAGCTGAGCATTTAACTGGAAAACAAACTGCACAATTAGAAATTTTACACATTCTAGAACAGTTAGGATTTCCAATGAATGAAACAGGAACCTATTTTTATAAAAATATTATTTTAGAAGCGAGTAAGGAGTTATTAGAAGCCACAAACAAAGAAGCTGAGCAAGCTTTAGAGCAAGAAATGGATAACTCATTTTCTCAATTTTATTTTAATCTTTCAAGAAATGATCATGATATTGGAGTTAAAACATTCCATAGTTGTGTAATAGCCTCTTTTCTTAACAGAAATAAAAAAGAAGAAAATACGTATTTAAAACATACTATTGGTCTAGATGATAACGCAATGGATTATCGGAAGCAAGCTTTAACGATAGCGAAGTATTATATTAAGGCTAAAGAAAATGGGGTAGAATTTATAACCTCTACTTCCACAAAACAAAATTATGAAAATGTATATGAAAAAATGAAAGTTAGAGCATAAAAATAGAAAACTCATACTATCAAGAAAAGACTAACCTCTTTTCTTTTTTTATTTAGTAAAATGTGATAAAATAAAGAAAAAAAGAGAGGACTATTATGCAAAAATATGAAAATAAATTAGTATATGAAAAAGATGGTAAAGAGGTAGGAAGGATTGAATATCAATTAATCGATAATAAAACAATTGAAATAATTCATACTTATGTAGATCAAAAATATCGTGGAGAACATATCGCCTCGATTTTAACAGAAGAGTTATTTAAAATGTTAAAACAAGAAAATAAAAAGGCAATTTGTAGTTGTAGTTATGCAGCAAGTTGGATAAAAAAACATCCTGAATATAGTGAGCAAGTTTTATAGTAAAGTCATGTCAAGAAAGAGAAAATCTTTCTTTTTTTCTTTTATTAAATTGACAAGCGTATAAACGTACACATATAATAAAACATAGAAAGGATGTGAAAAAGTGGAAGTAAAAAATCCTAAATATCTTAATCAGGGAATTCATGTAATCGCTTCTATTTTTACCATTGATAAAGGTATTTTGCAAGTATTACTCATTAAAAGAAAAAATGAACCATACAAAGATAAATGGGCGCTGACAGGAGGAGCTTTATATAATGATGAGGATTTAGAAGAAGGTTTATCTAGAGAAATTTATGAAAAAACTGGTTTAAAAGACTTAGAAGTAAAGTTCTCTCATGTTTTTGGTAAGAAGGATCGCTCACCAGTCATGCGTATGATTGCAATTACTTATATCGGAATGATTGATGCTAGTAAAGTAGAAATTGCCAAAGATACTTTAAAAACTAGTAATGCCTCATGGTTTAAAATTGATGAAGTGCCAGAGCTTGCTTATGATCATAATGAAATAATAACAGAAGCAATAAAAACTCTAAAAGAAGAAATTTTAAAAACCGATTTACTAAAAGTCTTCTTCCCAACCGGTTTCACATTGCCAGAATTACAAAAAATATATGAAAATATCTTAAATAAAAAACTAGATAGAAGAAACTTTAGAAAAAAAATATTAAATACCAATATTATTATAGGAACAGAAGAAGAAAAGACCTTTGAAGGAAAGAAAAAAGCCAAAATTTATAAGTTCAAATAAAAGAAAGAAGAGAGAGTATGCAAGAAAAATTATGTTTTTATTACAGTGCAATGAAAGGTGGAAAAACAACAAGAATTTTTCAAAAGATACATGATTTAGAAGAAAATGATCAACAAGTATTATTAATAAAACCATCACAAGATACCAAAGGAGAAACACAAATAGTTAATAGACTAAACCAAACCAGAACAGTAGATATCCTGTTATCTCCAACTGCGAAAGTTTTATCAGAAGAAAACATAGATAAGATCTATGACTGTGATCACATTATTGTAGATGAAGCTCAGTTTTTAGCACCATCTCAAATAGATGAGTTGTGGAAAATCAATAAAAAGGCCAATATTCCAATCACTTGTTTTGGTTTATTAACTAACTTTCGAGGAGATTTGTTTCCTGGAGCAAAACGCTTAATTGAACTTGCAGATGAAAGAACAGAGCTAGAAACCAACTCACTATGTACCTGTGGTGCACCAGCAAAATTTAATGCTAGAAAAGTAAATGGTATATTCACTATGGAAGGTGCTGAAATAGAAATTGATGGAGCAAGTTCAAATGTTGAATATGTACCCCTTTGTGGAGCTTGCTTTTATAAGAAAGTTTATAGAAAAAGAAAGAAATAAAAGGCAGAAAAAAAGTAGATATTACTTTGAATATGAAAATAATAGAAGAAGTATCAACTAATAAAAATTATAATATTTATAAAAACACAATCTAAGTTCAAAAGACTCACAAAAAATAGTCAAAAGCTCTAAATTATAGTATAATGTAACAAGATGTAAAGAGGCGAATATAAAATGGAAAGATTTCAAAAAACACAAACTGCTAGTATTTTGGGTATTATAGGAAATATTATATTATTAGTACTAAAAGGAATCATTGGAGTAGTAACACAAAGTCAAGCAATGATAGCTGATGCTACTAATAGTGCCAGTGATATCTTTTCGTCAGTAATGACTTTTATTGGTAACAAAATAGCAGCTATTCCATCAGACGAGGATCATAATTTAGGACATGGTAAAGCAGAATATATTTATTCGCTGTTAATTAGTATTACTATGATAGTTATGGGGTTAACAGTAATGTTAGATTCTATCAAATCAATAATAGAACACCAAACATTTTCTTTTTCTATTTGGTTAGTGATTATCTGTATCATTACTATTATAATAAAACTATTCTTATACTTATACACCAAATCGATAGCTGTGAAACACCACAATTTATTAATGAAAGCCAATTGTGAAGATCATAAAAATGATTGTATTATCACCACGGTAAATTTACTAGCTATTTTACTAGGACATTATGGAATATATTTTGTAGATGGCATAGTTGGTTGTGTTATTTCCATCTGGATTATTATAACAGGATTAAAAATTTTTAAGGAAAGTTACGATGTATTAATGGATACATCAATCGATAGTAAAATAAGAGATAAAGTTTGTGAAATTGTGAAACAACACGACAACGTAGAAGGAATAACAAACTTTCATTCAGCACCAGTAGGATATAAATACCAAATTTTCTTTACCATCCAAGTAGATGGAAATTTAAAAACATTTGACAGTCATAAAATAGCTAATCACTTAGAAAAAGAAATCACTAAAAAAATACCAGAAGTATTTTTAACAGTCATTCATGTGGATCCAGTTACAATAAAGAAAAAAGATTAAATAATCTTTTTCATGAAATTGAAAATAAAACTATAAATTATACTCAAAAAAAGTTATAATGTTTTTAAAGGAGTTTGAGCAGTATGAATCAAGAAAAAGTTGGAAAATTTATTTTAAAGTTACGAAAACAAAATAACTTAACACAAAAAGAATTTGCTGCTAGATTAAATGTTACTGCTCAAGCAGTGTCTAAGTGGGAAAACGGTAGAGGACTTCCCGATATTGAATTTCTTCAAAAAATAAGTAAAGAATTTAATGTGAATATTGATAGTATTTTAAGTGGTGAAAAGCCAAGAAAAAAGTCATATAAAAAATTTATTATAATCTTTTGTATTTTTTTAATTTTATTAATCACTACCATCTATACTTTTTTAAATCCTAGTGATTATAGTTTTAGCGATATTGAATCTAAAAATACCAAGTTTAATATCAAAGGAGTAGCAGCTTATTCATCAGCTAAAAACTCAATTTATATATCTGACATAGAATACTTAGATGGTGATGAAAATAAAAAATACATAGCTATGGAATGTATATTATATGAAAGCCACCATAATCTAGAGGAAAAAGTTTCTCAATATGGCTCATTAACAAAAAAAATGAAAGACCCAAAAACTTTATCAGAATTACTAAAAGAAGCAGAATTTAAAGTTGAAAATTTTTCTTGTACTAACAAAAATATCAAAAAAAGCCAACTCTATATCAGTATTAACGTCTTAGATACCAATAAAAAAATAACTAAATATAAAATTCCCTTACAACTAACAGGAAACTGTAACTAAACGCATCGTTTACCCAAATTAAACGGTACGTTTATTTTTTTTATAACCAAAATAAGTTATACTCAAATAAAAGGAGTAAATAATATGAAAGAAAAAAAAGAAACATTAAAAACAATCATTTTATCAATGATCGCTATTTTAATCATAGCTGTAATCTCTTTATTATTAGTTTTAGATAATAATACGAAAGCGAAAGAATTATTAGAAGAACAAGCTAGCTTAAAAACAAAACAAATAAAAATAGAGGAACAATTTGAAATAAAAAGTCACACCTTAAATAATCCTAAGGTAATCGTTAATCCTTATGAAATTTCACCACTAACAGCTTTAGTAATTTTTGAAACAAAAGAAGCGGAAACTCCAAGTATAACTATTAAAGGAAAAGATGAGTTAACTACTTACACTCATAAATTTAAAAAAGCAAAAAAACATTATTTACCAATATATGGTTTATACCCAGGAGAGGAAAATACAATCATTATTACTTGTGGTAATAAGACTAAAAAACTAAAAGTAACAACTGATAATTTACCAAAAGATTTTATTTTACCAACAGAAGTAATTAAAGAAGAAACGAAACTAACAAATGATTTATATTTCTTCACACCATCTAGTAATGGTTATACTTGTGCTTATGACACAAATGGTGATGTAAGATGGTATTTAAAAACGAAAGCAACTTGGAAAATAGATAGACTAAAAAATGGGCATCTTTTAGTGAGTACAGAACGTCTAATAAACAGTCCATATTATTTAACAGGACTATATGAAATGGATATGTTAGGAAAAATTTATACAGAATATAGCCTCCCAGGTGGTTATCATCATGACTACTTTGAAATGCCCAATGGTAATTTATTAGTAGGAACAGATGACTTTGAATCGGGTCGTGGAACAGTGGAAGACTATATTGTTGAACTAGATCGAAAAACAGGAAAAATAGTTAAAGAAATAGATTTAAAAAATATTTTAAATGAAGAAGATGGCAAAAGCGAAAATTGGATAGACTATGATTGGTTTCATAATAACTCTATTTGGTATGATCAAAAAACTAACTCCATCACATTATCAGGTAGACACCAAGATGCTGTCATAAATATTGATTATGATAATGAAACTTTAAATTGGATCATTGGTGATAAAACAAACTGGAGCAAAAAATATCAAAAATATTTTTTTAAACCAATAGGCGATAACTTTGAATGGCAATGGAGTCAACATGCTGCGATGATTACGCCAGAAGGTTATGTATTTATATTTGATAATGGAAATAATAAATCTAAAAATAAAGATGAATATGTAAAAGCCGAAGATAGTTATTCAAGAGGAGTCATGTACAAAATAGACACTACAAATATGACAATAGAGCAAATTTGGGAATATGGAAAAGAAAGAGGTAGCGAATTTTATTCACCATATATCTCAGATGTTGATTACTTAGAAAAAAATCATTACATTGTTCATTCTGGAGGCATTGTCTATATTGATGGAAAAAATTCCAATCAACCCGCTGGCTTAGGTGGAGCTGATAAACTAGTAAGTGATACAGTTGAATTATTAAATGATGAAATAATTTTTGAAATCAAACTTCCAACCAATAATTATAGAGTAGAAAAAATGCCTCTATATGGAAAAGATGATTTCAAATTAGAAAAAGCAAAATCAAAAGGAACTTTAGGAAAAACTAAAGTTGATAAAACTAGATTCGGCTTTTTACCAAAAGCGAAAAAAATAGATAAAAATTATAATCAGCATAAAATTAGTATTAAAAATGAAGAAGATCGTTTAGAAGTAAAAGGACAATTTACTCGGGGTACTGATTTTAGAGTAATTTTATACCAAAATGGAAAGATAAAAGAATATAACGTTCCAATCAGTAAAAAACCTTATACCGCAATGTGCGTTGATATTTTTACTGAAGAAGAAAATAAAAAGGGAATCACCGTCACTAAATATATAAATAAAGAAAATTTATCAGGAAAGTATTCCATTTTTATTCAAATTAATGATACAATATACAAGACAGGAAAATATATAGAAGGGTAGTAAAGGTGATATAAGTGACAAAAGAAAAAAAAGATAAAAAGATTTCTAAAAAAGAAAAAGCTAAAAATAAAGCAAAAGAAAGAACTATTATAATTGGACTTGGTTGTCTAATAATTGCAGTAGTAGCTGTTTTATTGATATTTGGTACAGCAGCATCAAATAAAGTAAGAAGGACTTTACAAAAGCAAGCACCAAGTGAAATCAAATATGACAACAAAAAAATTAATGTTTATTTATTCTGGGGAGATGGTTGTCCTCACTGTGAACAATTAATCAAATATTTAGATTCACTTCCAGAAAAATATGATGAATATTTTGACTTATATACTTTTGAAGTATGGTATAACCAAAAAAATAATAATCTAATGACAGATTTAGTTGAAAAATTAGGAAAAGAAGTAACTGGAATTCCTTGTTTAATTATTGGTGATCAAGTATTCACAGGTTTTGATGAAACAATGAAAGAACCTATAAAAAAAGCAATTAAAGATGAGTACTTAAAAGTAGATCATTATGATGTTTATAAAGAGTATAACTAAGAAAAGCATGATGAAAGTCATGTTTTTTTATGGTATAATAAAGAAATGAAAGTGGGGTGTAAAAAATGCATGTTATAAAACACTTTATAACCATAACTTCTCATCGTTTAAAAGTAATGAGTATGTGTTTTAAATGTGGTTTGTATTGGCGAGGATTAACACACGACTTATCCAAATATTCCAAAACTGAATTTTTGGAAGGCGCTAAGTACTATGTCGGCAAATATTCCCCTATTTCTGAATGTAAAAGAAAAACTGGAAAAAGTGAAGCTTGGCTTCATCATAAAGGTCGTAATCCCCATCATCCAGAATATTGGGTGGACGAAGTCCCAATCATGATGCCTTATAAATATGTGGTAGAAAGTATTTGTGATAGAATTGCTGCTGGAAAAACCTACAACAAAGAAAAATTTAATCAAACCATGCCCTTACAATATTGGTATGACCACATTGATTTTTCACCGGTTCATGAAAAAACAGCCAAGTTTTATGAACAAGTATTCACAGATTTATCTAGATACGGTGAAAACTATATATTAAATAAAGAATACATGAAGAAAACATATAAAGAAATATGTGACAAGAAGAAAGAAAAAAGAAAGTAGTGACAATATGCTTGAAGAATTATATGAAAAATATGATAAACTCCAAAAAAAATATGGAGATAAGAGTTTAAATTCCATCTACTTTGGTGGAAAAACTAAAAATCCTAAACTATGTTTTGTGTTTATGAATCCAACAGCTGGTAATATTGCTGCTACTAAAGAGTGGAATGGACCTAGATACCCATGGCTAGGTACTAAAAATGTTTGGAAATTATTTTATCAATTAAATATTATTAAAAAAGATCTCTACGAAGAAATTCAAAGTAAAAAAAAGCAAGATTGGACCAAAGAATTTAGTGAAAAAGTTTATCAAGCTATAGCTGATGAAAATTGTTATATAACTAATCTAGCCAAGTGTACGCAACTAGATGCTAGACCACTAAAAGATGAAGTCTATAAAAGCTATTTAAAACTATTTAAAAAAGAAATGGAAATAGTAAAACCAGAAAAAATAATTCTTTTTGGTAACCAAGTTTCTTCAATTGTGTTAAATGAAAAAATAAAAGTCTCAGAAGTTCGCAAAAAACAATTTAAAAAAGATAGCTTTATTTACTACTCAGTATATTATCCAGTAGGAAATGGTATCTTTAATATAGATAAAGCTATTGAGGATATTAATTACATAAAAAATGAGAAATCAGTACCAAACGAAATAATAAAGTAGTGATAATAGATATTTTTGAGGATTGTTCATTACTATTGAATTTTGATACCATAAATTAAAAATAATAGTAACGATGAACTATTAATGTTATAATAATACTGTTAGGAGTGATCATAATGAACGAAAACATAACAAATAGTGAGCCTTTTGATATAAAAAAGAAACGTATTAGTATCTTAGAAAACTATGGAGAAAATTTTCAAAATAAAGATTATATAACCAATCCTGCTATCGGTCGTGATGAGCAAATTAAACAATTAATTTTAATATTATTAACCCCTGATAAATCAGCGGTCTTAATTGGTAAGCCTGGTGTTGGTAAAACTGCAACAGTAGAAGGTTTGGCTTATAGAATACAAAAAGAACTTGTACCTGATGTTTTAAAAGGATATCAAGTAATCAAAGTAAATACATCAGCCCTATTAGGAGTAGATCCAGTAACTGGTGAAGCAAAAATTCAAACTTTAATAGATGAATTAAAAAGTAAAACAAAACTAATATTATTTATAGATGAAATTCATACGTTAATGGGAACCAAAGGGGAAGCCTTAGACTTTGCCAATATGTTTAAACCCGCTTTAGACCGTGGTGATATTAAAGTTATAGGTGCAACAACAACAGAAGAATATGAACGTTACATTTTAAGAGATAAAGCTTTTGTGAGACGTTTCCAAAAAGTAGAAATTAATGAACCAACAAGAGAAGAAAATATTCAAATACTAATTGGAACACTACCTAAAATAGAAAAAAGAACTGGTGCTAAAATGTTATATACACCGTTTGTCCAAAGAAAGATGATGGAGTTTATTACAGATATTACCAGTGAATATAAAAGAATCTATGAAATTGGATCACGTTATCCAGACGTTTCTCTAACTATTGTTCAACAAGCTTTTTCTAACGCTTTATTTGATAATAGAAGTGAAGTAAATGTTTTAGACTTTAGAAAAGCTATTGTAAATAGTAAAAATATTTATCAAGATGTCATTAATAAATCTCTTCCTGAGTTTGATAAAATATTTAAAGACGAAATATCAGCATGTCAAAGTTCAAAAAATATTTATGATTCACTAGATACCTTAGGAGAATAAGGTGTCTTTTTTTGTTGTTTGAAAATAAAAATTACTTTTGTTATAATAAAAATAGAATGGATAGTAGGAAGGAGTAAGTTCATTTGAGCGCCAGGACTTTTAAAGTTGACGAGGACAGTAGTAATCGAAAGATTCGGCGGATGCTACTGCGGAGATGTGCTTCGTTAGATATATAGCAAAAAGTAAAATCAATCTTACAACAATATATATATCACCACAATAGTTTTTAACATGGAGGAAAATAATTATGTGTGGAATTATTGGATATATTGGAAAAGAAAGTCCAATAGAAATTTTAATAAATGGACTAAAAAGTCTTGAATATAGAGGATACGATTCAGCAGGAATCGCTTTAAAAAACAAAGATGAAATAGAAGTTATTAAGAGTGTTGGAAAAATAGTAAACTTAGAAGAAAAATTAAAATGTAAAGAGTTAATATCAAGTCATTTAGGAATTGCTCATACGAGATGGGCAACACATGGGAAACCAACAGAAAATAATGCTCATCCTCATATTGTAAAAAAAGTTACTTTAGTACATAATGGTATTATTGAAAATGCGGAAGAGTTAAGAGAAAAATTAAAAAAAGAAGGAATATCTTTTAATAGTGAAACAGATACAGAAGTAGTAGCGGCTCTAATTAATAAGTATTATGAAAATAACCAAATAGAAGCTATTGATAAAGCTCTAAAAGAAATAAAAGGATCCTATGCTTTAGGAATACTTTTCCAAGGTAGTGATTGTCTATATGCAGTAAGAAAAGATTCACCATTAATTGTAGGATTAGGAGAAGATGAAAACTTTATTGCTAGCGACATAGCAGCAATCATAGATTATACTAATAAATATTTCTTATTAGAAGAAAATGAAATTGCTAAAATTTCAAAAGATAAAGTAGAAATAACAAAAGATAAAAAAGAAGTAGAAAAACAAATACAAACAACTAATATGGAGAAAGATGCCAAAGATAAATGTGGTTATGACCATTACATGTTAAAAGAAATAATGGAAGAACCAGTAGTCTTAGAAAAAACATTTAAACCATATTTAGAAGATTTAGATAAATTACCAGATTTAACAAAATATGAAGGAATACATATAGTAGCATGTGGTTCTGCTATGTATGCAGGAATGATTGGAAAAACATTATTAGAAGAATATGCTAATACTAAAGTAGAAATAGATGTTGCTAGCGAATATCGTTATAAAAATGTTATTTATGATAGAAAGACACTAGTAATATTAATTTCTCAATCAGGAGAAACAGCAGACACTATCGCTGCTATGAGAAAGGCAAAAGAAAATAATGTTAAAACTTTAGCAATCGTCAATGTCAAAACATCAACAATTGCTAGAGAAAGTGATGACCAAATATTTATAGAAGCAGGACCAGAAATTGCAGTCGCAACTACAAAAGCATACATCTTACAAGTTGGTATTATGGCATTACTTGCTTATAAAACTGCCTTAACTAAAGGATTAGTAAAAGAAAATGATAAAGTATTAGAAGAAGCAGAAAAACTACCAAGACTAATTAAAGAAGTATTAGATAGACGAGATGAGTATAAAAAGGTTGCTAAAGAAATTTATAATAAAGAAGATATTTTCTTTATAGGAAGAAAAATAGATTATGCAACGTCACAAGAAGGAAGTCTAAAACTAAAAGAAGTATCCTATATCCATAGTGAAGCTTATCAAGCAGGAGAATTAAAACATGGAACAATTTCCTTAATCGAAGAAGGAATGCCAGTTTTTTCTATCATAACAGATGATTCCATCAAAGAAAAAACTATATCAAATATTGAAGAAGTAAAATCCCGTGGAGCTAAAGCGATTATCATTAGTAATGAACCTTGGGAAAATCAAAAAATCCAAATTGTAGTACCCAAAATAAGTCCATATTTCCAACCAATATTAATTGTACCAACTCTACAACTAATTGCCTATGAAACTGCAAAATTAAGAGGTTGTGATATCGATAAACCAAAGAACCTTGCGAAAAGTGTTACCGTGGAATAATTGACAAATAATAAAAATAAGGTATAATATTGCCAAAAGAAAGGAGTGTGATGAACATGGTAAAATCAATCAAGAAAAATTATATCAACAAAATAAATAGTGGAGAAATCACACTTCTTTTAATCGTATAAAAATAATTTTTAATGTGATTAGGCTCTCTATTTAGAGAGTCTTTTTGTTTATAGGAGGACATATGAATATAAAATTAGAAAGAGTAGGAATAGATAAAAAAGCTACATTATATAGATTATTAGAATATTCTTTATTTGAAGAAAGTCTAACTGATGGTAATGAAATGAATGATGAGGCTATATTTGAATATAAATATTTTGATAACTATTTTACAGATAATAATAGAGATGCCTTTTTTATTAGAGAACAAGAATCAAATAAATTATTAGGTTTTGTCATGATTAATACTTATATGCAGCACACCAAAGAAGGACACAGTATTGCAGAATTTATGATAATTCCTAAATATAGAAGAAATAAGATAGGAAAGAAAGTAGCTTTTATGTGTTTTGATTTATATCAAGATTCCTGGGAAGTATCACCATCAAAAGGAAATGAGATAGCTTATAAATTTTGGAAAAATGTAATAGATGGATATACCAATAAAAACAATGATTTTAAAGATGGAATATTTAGTTTTAAAAGGTAAATTATGTTAAAGTTATATATTCCAAAGTTAAAAGATTATTGGTATGAAGAAAAATTATTAAGCGATAAAGATACTATGAATTATAATGCAGGGTATGATGTAAATTATTCTGGATATTATTATGAAACAGGATGCATTGATTTTAAAGAAGAAAAATGGCAAGAAAAATATAATAAAAGAAAAGACAAAAACATCTTCTTTGCTTATTTAAAAGATGATGTAAAAAATGAATTTGTAGGATATGTAAACTATCAATATAACGAAAATGATAATAGGTATGAATGTGGCATTTTAATAGAAGCATCAAAAAGAAGAAATGGTTATGCCAAAGAGGGCTTAAAACTACTATGTAATTTTGCAAAAAAACAAGGCATTAAAAGTCTATATGATAATTTTGAAATAGATAGAGAAAATACATTAAAAGTATTTGAAAGTGTAGGATTTAAAGTAATAGAAAAAACTACTTGGAAAAAGTTTAATAAAGAAGTAGAAGGAGTAATTGTAAAAATAGATTTATAAAAGAGGTGATAATATGAATAAAGAAAGATACATAGAATATGCAAAAAAGACATTTCAAGGAAAAGCATTAGAATTAGTGTTAAATAATATTGATTTATTTTATAAAAAGGAAGAAATAAAGAAAAATAAATATCATGTAGGAGAAGAAGTAAAACTAAAAAAAGGAACTTATATGCATGGGATACCAGGACTATTAGATAACTTTGATTGGATAGTAAAACATGGCTTTGTTGCAATAGATTTTACAGGAAATAGTGAAGGTAAAAATAAAATAAAAAATAGTATTGGTATGTGGAACATACAAGAAGATATCTTACTAAAAGATTATATTATTAATTACAGTGGAGTAACAATTACTTATACCATTGGTAGAGGGCCAGGTTCAAAAGAAGTATCTAAAATGATTCCATATCATAAATTTGATGAAGAAACGGAAAAGATAAATAATGATGAAAATATTTGGACCTACTGGGCAGAAAAGACAAAAGAAGTAACATTTTTACCAAGTCTAGTATCAGATAAAAGACAGATTGCTTTTATTTTAAATATGGAAAGCGATTATGCAAAAGAAATGATAAAAGCAGATGTTTGGAATACAGAGTTAGACGAAGAAACATTAAAAGAATTCTTAGATTATCGCTATTATCCAAAATTTTTAGAATTAAGATTTAATAAAGATGCAACAACAACAGATAGAGAATCTGCTATTATGTTTGGACTGCCTTCTTCTTTAATTGAAGGAGTATTAGTAGGAAGAAAACTAGAACAAAATAAAGACTCTCTAAAACATATAAAAGAAAAATTACCGGATTGTTATATATGTAATATCGATGGTAAAATAATTGTAGAATGAAAAAAGTAGGTGCAGAATGGAAGAACCAAAACTATATATAAAAACTACAAATGAAATTACTGAAGAAGATGACATAGCTTTAAGAAAAGTTTTAAAATTTGTACCAACGATAAGCGACTTAGAATATTTGAAAGAAAACTGGGTTGGTGCTAAAATTGATAAGAATATAGCCGTTACTGTAAGAGACACTAGTGTAGCTTTTATTTTAGCAGGAGTTGATTATGATACTATAATGCTAGACGGAGTAAAAGAAGTGAAATACCCAGTAGAAGTTATTACAGATAAAGAACTACTAAAACAAGAGATAGAATATGAAAATAGTATTTTTGATTTAGAAGAGTTCTATAGTAAATCTTTAGATGGAGCGGCAGTAGTAATTACAAAAGATAAAATGATAAGTGTTTACTCTTGGATAGACCATAGTAGGTCAGTTTTAAATATTTACAATTATTTATATGATAAAGATTCTAAAGAATCAGAATGGGATGGTCCAGCTTGGCAATATGAAGCATTAGAAAAGGGAAATATAATTGTTCAGTTATGTGATAAGTACACTATTCCAGTTTGGCTACCATCAGGTATGAATGATTATCAGTATAACACATTAATGGGGGTAGTCGACCGACTACAAGAGATAGATGAAAAGGGCTCCTATGAAATTGAATTAGCTTTGGATAATAACAGTGGAGGAACTCCAATCAAAGAGGCAAAAGGTAAAATTAATGCAATTTGTAAAGAAGAAGGACTATATGATGTCCCAAAAGCAAAGTAAGAAATAAAGGAAAGTTTATAGAATAAAAGGACGTGATAATATGAACATAGAAGCTTTCTGTACAAAATACCAATTAGGAACAGTAATAGATATAGAAAAATTATCTGGTGGCCTAATGCATAGAATGTTTAAAGTAAAAACTACAACAGCAACTTATGCTATAAAAGTACTAAATAAAGAAGTAATGAATAGAGAAGAAGCCTACCATAACTTTATAGTATCAGAAAAGATATCTAACCTAGTAAAAGAAAATAATATCCCAGTATCCTGTGCTATCTCTATAGATGGAAACTATTTAACAGAATTTGAAAATACTTACTACATGGTATTTGATTATGTAGAAGGAAAAACATTATCGGATGAAGAGATTACAGTAGAACATTGTAAAAAGATTGGAACAGTACTTGCTAAGATTCATAATCTAGATTATCAAAAATTAGGTTTAACAGAAGAGAGAGTAGAATATAAAAGATTATATGACTGGGAAGGGTATGCGTTAGAAGTAAATTTTAATAAAATGTCTTATAGAGAAGAATATTTAAAAAACTATAAAAAATATAATTCTATCTTAAAAAGAGTAAATGAAAGATTGAATGACACAAATGCAGTATCAACAATTTGTCATAGAGACATGGATCCTAAAAATGTAATGTGGAATCAAGATAACCCTATAATTATTGATTGGGAATCCGCAACACTATCAAATCCTTATCAAGAATTATTAGAAACAGCTCTTTCTTGGTCAGGATTTTTAACCAATAACTTTAGCAAAGAAAAATTTAAAGTCATGTTTTTAGAATATCAAAAACTAAGAGATATTAAAAATATTGATTGGTATGATGTTATCTGTGGAAACTTAGTTGGAAGATTTGAATGGTTAAACTATAACTTAGAACGAAGTTTAGGAATAATTACGAATGAGGAAGAAGAAAAATCTTTAGGAGAACAAGAAGTATCAAAGACAATACAAGAAATTTCTAGATATTTAGAATTAATTGGAACTATGGATGATATTATTGGTGAATTAATCACACCAGAAGAGCAATCTTTCGATAAAGAAATAGAAAAGATTATAGAAAACACACCTTTTTTAAAAGGGAAAAACTATAACAAAATAACCGCAGGATTTACCAACACCATATATCAAGTAGAAGATTATATAATAAGAATTTGTACAAAGAAAGAAAATGAAAAAAGATTTGAAAACGAAATAGAATTTTATCAAAATAATAAAAGTAATAATATTCCGAAATTATATATTGCAGATAAAACAAAAAAATTAATTTCCTATGAGTATGAAGTACTAGAAAAAATAGAAGAACCAACACTATACGAAGTATGGTACAAATTAACAGAAGAAGAAAGAAAAGAAATTATTTTAAACTTAATTAACTTATTACAACCACTTCATAGTAAGAAAGTAGAAAAATATGATTTTAATAAATTTATTAAAGATAAAATAAAAACCCTTATAAAAGAATGCAATATCAAAGATAGTTTATTTGATGAATTATTATTACTATGTGATATCTATTTTAAAGAAAATAAATTTGGACTAATTCATGGTGACTTACACTTTGATAATATTATTTACCAAGACAGAAAACTTATATTGTTAGATTTTGAATACTCTATGGCAGCCCCAATTGATTATGATTTTAGAATATTTAAATAGATATAAAAAAGTTCCATGGCGTTGGGCATCTTCTAAAACAGATATGTTAACAACAGAAGAAGATTATCAAGACTTAATGCCAATAATAATAGAAAATGATAATGAACTAAAAGAAATAAGATTTTTAAAAGAAAGGTTATCTGTATACGATATCATTGATTTATTACAAGTATATAAAAATACTCATAAAGAAGAAATGTTAGAAGAAAGTAAAAAAATAGTAAAAGAATTAAAATATAATAGATAATCGTATAAAGTAACATCAAAAAAGTTAGCGAAAAATGCATCAAATCAGAAGATACAAAAAGGAAGATGCAAGAAAAGGGGTAAATGAAAAAAACCACAATATTTTAGAAAAAATTAAAATTAGAAGGGAGAATAACAATGAAGAAACAATATAATATGAGACCATATATGGATAATCAATACCATAATGACTATGAGTTTGTCTATGAAGTAAAGAAAAATGCTTATAAAAAGTATGTAGAAGAATGTTGGGGTAATTGGATAGAAGAAGATCAAAGAAACTATTTTAAAAAATTTATAGACCAAGTAAAAGAAAATGCCTATATTATTCAATTAAACGGAAAAGATATTGGTTTCTTTAATGGAGAAACTCTAGAAGACGGAAGTTATGAAATAGGAAATATTTGTATTATTCCAGAATATCAGGGTAGAGGAATAGGAACAGGAATTTTAAAAGATATGATAGAATTACACAAAAGCGAAGATATCCATATCCAATACTTTAAACAAAATCCAGTAGGAAACTTATACCATAGATTAGGATTTGAACCAAGCGGGGAAACTGAGTTCCATTATCAAATGGTAAAACAAGCATCAAAAGTAAATAAAAAATAAGACCTCATGATAAACAAGGCCTTATTTTTTTATCTATTTTGCCCATTCTTAAATTCTTTTTCATACATTTCAAATAATTCTTTAAATCTAGCATAATGAACAATTTCTCTTTGACGTAACCAAAGTAGAGGGCCAATAACATCTGGATCATTTGTTAAATCAATTAAGTTTTCATAAACAGCACGTGCTTTTTGTTCCGCTGCCATATCTTCAGAAATATCAGCTAAAGGATCACCAGTGGTCGCAAAGTAAGTAACAGTAAATGGAACACCATTCGCATCTGTTGGGTATAATGCTTTAGCATGTTCAGCATAATTTCCACCAAGTCCTGCTTGCTTCATCTCTTCAGGTGTTGCATCTTTTGTTAGCTGATAAACCATAGTCGCAATCATCTCTACATGAGCAAGTTCTTCTGTCCCAATATCAGTAAGTAAAGCTTTTCCCCGATTATCAGGCATAGTATATCTTTGATTTAAATAACGAAGAGCAGCTGCTAACTCTCCATTAGAACCACCGTATCACAAAAGGGACATTAGTTATAATATAACTCTAAAGTGTTAGAGGTTGGGTCATACTCGACCTTGTTTATTAAGATATGAGCAACTTCATTTTTTTCTTTTAGTGATATTTTATCATCGGTCAGTATCTCATATACTTTCTTTCCATTCTCAATAATTTCTTTTTTCTTATTTTCAGTTTTTGGTTTTTCAACTTTATCAATTTCTTTTAGTAATCTGTTTTTTTCTCGCAAAATAATATTTTTGTTTTCTTTATATTCATCAATAGTATCTACACCTTCACGATACGCTTCTTTTATTCGTTGTTCTTTATCAGATAATTGTTCTAATTGATGTTGTAAAATTAAATACTGATTACTTTCTTTTTTTTCTTTCTTACTTTGGACGATATGCTCAATTCTACCGTTTTTCATTACTTGCTTAATATTATCTATTATTAAATCACATACATCAGCAATCAGTAGAGTAGAAGAGTTAGAACATTTTCCTTTATTGTAACCGTTACATCTTAGTTTGGTTTTTCCACAAGTTACCATAGTACATCCACAGTCTTTACATCTTATTAATCCTTTAGTCCAGTGCTTAGGGTTAACATCAATATGTTGTTTAGGCTTTTTCCATATACTATTTTTAGTCAGTTTCATTTGAACAGAATTCCATAAATCCATAGAAATGATAGGTTCATGTTTTCCGTCAACTAATATAGTGTTTGGGTCATCAAAATCATATTGATTTCTTCGCCCAGGAGTATATCTCAATTTTCCAATATAAACAGGATTGTTTAATATATAGTAGATAGTCCTATTTTCAAAGTGACGCCCACGTTTAGTTTTAACATTCAAAGCATTTACATTTCTTGCTATTTGCATCATCGGTAAATTATCTATTGCATACTGCTCAAATATCATTTTTACCATATTAGCCTCGCTATCGTTAACGATTAGCTTATTATCTGATACATTATACCCAAAGCTAGGATTAGTCTGTAATTCGCCTTTAGAATGCTTTTCCAACTGTCCTTTTTTTACTTCCCCTGAAAGATTAAGAGAGTAGTATTCAGCCATAGCTTCGAGAAAGGCTTCCATAATTACTGACATTTTATCATCAGGATCTAGTGGCTCAGAGATGGAAATAACTGGAATTCCGTATTCTTTTTTTAATAAGGATTTATAAACTACGGAATCCTCTCGATTTCTAGAAAATCTGTCAAACTTATGGACAAGTATCACATCAAATTTTCTTGGCTTTGATTTAGCTTGTTTTATCATTTCCATAAAAGCAGGCCTTTTCTCAGCTTTTCTTCCAGATATTCCTTCATCTGAAAATATATATTTAGAATCGATTAATATATCGTTATTTTGTGCATATTTTTTAATTGCTTTTAATTGAGCTTCTAATGAGTATCCTTCACGAGCTTGTTCATCTGTAGATACTCTTGTATATACTGCAGCAGTTTTCATTGCAACACTTCCTTTTTATTAAATTATATGTTACAATGTAATAGAAAAACTCCTATTACATTGTTAATAGTTTTAGTTGGTAGCTAGTAGTTTTTCATTTTTGACTTCGTATTTGCGGTACGAGGTCTTTTTTATTTTTCGAAATAATCAATTTTAAATTCATCAATATCATAAAATTCATTTAAATTTTTATGTGGACTTATGGAAGTTTCTTTATCAATATTTTTATACCATTTTGTCTTCCTCAATTTTCTTAAATAATAGTATAATTCTTCAAATTTATCTTCTTTAACAAATTTTGAACATTCTTTTATTAAATTAAAATAATAAAATTCTGTTTTTCCATTTTCTTTGTTTATCTTTTTCAACGATATGAAATTAAGTATAGCAAAAATTAGAAATGTTATTAAATAAAAAATATTATAATTTTGTGTTCCTATTAAGGACGATATGACTAATATGATGGTCCAGAAAATTACTATGACATCAATTAGATACATAAAAGCAGCAAGCAAATTTATCACCTCTTAGTCCTATTTAATTTTCATTTTCAATGCTATCTAGCAAATATTTTACATACCTATCAGCTTCATCTTCTACATCTTCAATTGAAAATGCAAATAGTTCTCTGTTTTTATCCATATGATGTAATTCTAAGTGAGCAAGCTCGTGAAGAATAGTTTTTTGTTTCTTTTCTTTAGAAATATTCCAATTAACGATAATTAAATTAATATTTCTGTATCTATGAATGAACCCATAGATTTTTTTTGGTAATTTTTTATATATAATTTTCACATTATTTATTATCAAGTATTCTTGTTGTTCTAACTCTCCATTAAGTAAATCTATTAACACAATATCACACTCCTTGTTTATAAATTGAAAGTACGATACCGCTTGTACTTATTGATTATCTAATTCTTTATCAACATCTTTGTGTATTGCGTTAATAATCCCTAAAACTGCTTTTTTGTCATCTTCAGATAGCTCTTTTACTTTGGAAAACAGAATTCGATCCAAGTTTTCATTATATTTATCTATTTCATAATTTTTTTCTTGTAGCCATTTTTCTATTGCGGTTTTAATATTGTCATATGTTAGATTAGTTGAATTTTGCAGTTTCAAATCTAAAAATATATTTTTTGTAATAATAGGAGTAATGTTTAACTCTTGACTGATTTTCTGAAGAATTTTTTCGACTTCAACCCCAAACTTTACATTAACTGGTGGAAAGAAATCATTTATAGAAACCCCAAAATAATCAGCCAGTGAAAATAAAATATTATTATTAGTTTCCAATATTCCATTTTCATACCTTGAGACGGTTTGAGACGTTGTGTTTAAATATTCTGCAAGTTCTTGTTGTGTAATATTTCTAGCTAATCTAAAATTTTTTATTCTTTCTCCAACATATTTAGATATGTTTTTTTCATCCATATGTATATACTCCTTTCGAAATTATTATAACATAAAATTACGAAAATGGAACAAAAAGTTAAATAATGGTAAAAAAAGTATTGACAGTGTACGAAAATGGTACTAAAATAGAATCATCAATAATACAGAAAGGAGATGAAAATATGCAAGGAAAATTGATACTATTGATGAAAGAGAAAAATATAACAAATAAAGAATTAGCAAGTAAATTAGGCATTTCTGAAAAACAACTTGGATTAAAATTAAAAGGAACTACTGATTTTAAGAGTTCTGAAATGTTTAAAATATCAAAAATATTTCATAGAAATATAGACGAAATTTTTTTACCGTCAATGTACGAAAAACGTACATCAAATAATTAAACTTAGCTACCAGCTAAAAAAGTCGAAATTTACCGACCAAAACATAAGATGAAATAGGAGGTATCTTATGGAATTAAAACTGATTGTTAAAAATCCTCCAAATGAGGATAAACAGGCAGAACTCATTAATGAAATAAAAGAATGGATTCAAATTAATTATTATTCGTAGAAAGGGGATGAGAAAATGTCAGCAGAAACACGAGAAATGTTTACTATAATTCATCAAAATAATAAAAGAGTAAGAGAATTCAATAAAGAAAGAGCAAAAAAACAAAAAAGACAAGTGATTATAGACACTGTGATAATGTTTTTAGCAAGCTCAATCTTCATGATAGGAATTATGACATTTATTGCAATGATTGAAAGTTTGAGATTTTAAGAATAAATAGGAGGAGATTATGAAAAATTCGCAAAAAGAAAAGGACTCAATAACCCCAAAAAGTCCCTTTGTCAAAATGACAACATCATTATACAACAAATGTCCAATTTTTTCAAGGAGGATAGAATAATGGCAACTCGCTACATGCAAACTGATTTCTGGACTGATTCAAAAGTTCATAATGAATCTAGTCCAGAAGATAGATATTTTATGATCTATTTATTAACTAATCCCAAAACTAATCAACTTGGCTGTTATGAATTAACTATTGAGCAAATGGCTTTTGATTTAGGATATAAGGAGCCTGAAGTAGATAAAATTCTTAATAGATTAATTAAAAATTTAGGATTTGCTGATTATGATTATGATACAAAAGAAATTTTAATTAAAAATTGGTATAGATATAACTGGACCAAGTCACCCAAGGTCCAACAATATGTTTTAAAAGAACTTGAAAAGGTAAAATCAGAAAAATTTAGAAAGTATTTAGATACGGTATGCATACCCTATGTATACCCTATAGATACCCTATGCATAGGGTATCGGTATAATTACAATAATAAAAATAATAATATATATAATTATAATAATACTTATAGAAAATTAGAAGAATTCTTTGGTAGACCGTTAAGCTCTATTGAAATAGAAATAATTAAAGATTGGGAAAAAAAGCAATTAAAGCCAGAAATTATAGAACTAGCAATTAAAGAGGCCGTTCTTAATCAAGCTAGAAGTTTAAAGTATATTGATAAGATTCTTTATGATTGGGCGCAACAAGGATTAAAGAATGAACAATCAATAGTCAATTATCTGAAAAAAAGAAATAAAAGAGGAAAAGAAGATGCTACTTCTTCTTATGAAACATTTTGATGAATGATTTAGAAGATGAAATACTCGGTTTATTATTGCTGAATCCTGATTTTATGAAGCAATGTGTCATAAGTGATGAATTATTTCTAAATGGAACAAATAAATTTATTTTCAATCTTTTTAAACAACAATATTCAGATTCAAAGACGATTAGTATTGTCGGTTTGGCAGAGAATTATAAGCACGTATTTAATGATAATTTTAAAATTAATGAAATAATTTCAAAATTATCAGAATTAATGAGTGAAGTTATACCTGTAAACAATTTTAGCTATTATCAGGAGACATTATTAGCTAGATATATTCAAAATAAGATTCTTCATGTAGTAGATTTATATAAAAACGAAAAAATATCTACAGAAGAGATGTTAGATCAGATTCATAAGTTTGAAAGTATGTCAATAAAAACAGAAGCTGGAAAGAAAAGTGCGGAAGAAATTTTTAAATTAATTAATAGTAAAAATAAATCAATAAAATTTCGCCTCAAAAAATTATCCGATTATGTTGACGTAAAAGAACAAGACTTGGTGGTTATAGGAGCACGACCATCTGTTGGAAAGACTGCCTTTATGCTTAATTTATTTGAAGATTTGTCAAAAAAATATAATTGTATTTTTTTCTCTATGGAAATGAGTGAGATTCAAATATACAGAAGATTAGTATCAATAAATACTGCAATTCCTATTAAATGCTTAAATATGATAGAAACAGACTATCAAAGAGAAGCAATTGAATCAGGTTGTAAAAACATTTCAAATAATAATTTAAAAGTTTACTTTGGTGGCCAAACAATTAGAAATTTAAAGAGAACAATTGCGAATGAAAGTAAAAATGGTCATGTTATAGCATTTATCGATTATGCTGGGTTAATTGGTGGAAAAAATTCTAATCAATCTATATATGAACATTTGACATCTGTTTTAAAAGAGTTGAGAAGGGTAACTTTAGATTTTGATTGCACTATTTTTCTTGCAGCTCAATTAAATAGAAATGCTGATGATAAAAAAGAGCCAAAACTTTCTGAATTAAAAGAAACTGGTGAACTAGAACAGTCTGCTACTGAAGTAATTTTTTTACATAATGAAAATTTTGAAAATACACAATCTTTAAAAGAAATTGAACTAAGTATTATTATTGCAAAAAACAGAGATGGAAAGACAGGAAAAACAAAGTTGAAGTATAACAGAGAGAATCAAAGATTCGAAGAAATAACTAAGTATTAGGGGATGATAAGATGGAAAAAATTGATAAACAACAACTAAATAAATTACTTGCCATTATAGAAAAATATGGTTTGCAAAACAAATGGATATTAGAAATATGTAATATCGAAAGTTTAATTGATATGACTGTGAAACAGTATAACTTTTTATTAATGCTAATTTCACAAGTAGGTATATAGGAGATTACTATGTTTTCAGAAATAATAAAAAAGAAAAAGAAAGAACAACGAAGGAAGAAAAACACAAGAGACTTAAAATATCAAACTGCATTAGAGCAAAACATTATAAAAGCGGATAAAATAATCGATTTACAAGATAAAGTAATTACATTACAAAATCAAATTATTAACTTAAACAAAGAAAACAAAACATTGAAGTTATATATAGAAAAAGGAGAAAGAAAATGTACAGAAAAGTTTTAAAAGATGTAATAAAAGATTTGGAAAGAACAAATGATTTAATTGAAGTGTCAGACTATTTAAAATCATGTGATAAAAATGAATTTTTAAATATAATAAATGAATTATTAAATCAATTATCAGAAGAAAAAATAGAAAATAATAGAATAAAAAAGAAAATTAAAGAATTAACGGCAGAAAAAGAAAAAATAAAGAATTTACTAAGCTCAGTTCAGAATGAAATTATATGAAAAGAGAATTATTAATTAATAAATTAGATGAATGGCTAAAAGAACAATTTTTATCTGAACTATCAGAAAACACAAGGAATGTATATAAACAATCAATAAATAAGTTTATTAATTATTTAAATAACAAAGAAATTTCTGATATCGATAAAGATGTCATGATTAAGTATAAAAATTATTTAGATGAGGTTAGTAAATCAATAAATAGTAAAAATTTGTGGATAATATCATTAAATAAATATTTAAAGTGGCTTGGTTATAAAGATTTATGCCTACGACAATTCAAATATCAAAAAAAATACTTTAGCATTAATGCTATGACTCATGCTGATTTTAAAAGATTTTTAAGAAAAGCAAAAGAACTAAATATGTCCCAAGACTATTATATTATCAAAATTTTAGGAATGACAGGTATAAGAATAAGTGAGCTAAAGTATTTTACAGTAGAAAATCTAACAAAAAAGAATAAGAACATTATTAAAATTAAAAATAAAGGAAAAGAAAGGGATGTTATAATTCCTAATTCTTTGGCTAGGGATTTAAGAAAATATTGTAGAGATCAAAAGATTAAATCTGGAACCGTGTTTCCTTCTCCTAAAATTGCTGGAAAAATGATAACAGAAAAAACAATTAATATACATTTAAAGAAAATTGCTGGTGCTGGAAGAGTTTCATTGAAACTAGCTCATGCTCATGCATTTCGCGACTATTTTGCAATTTCTTTTTTAGAAAAATATCCAGAGAACTTTATGTTTTTAGCAGATTTAATGGGCCATAGTTCCTTAGAAACTACGAGGATATATACAAGATTAACAACAGAGGAAAAACAAAAATTAATATCTAAAATACATCCTTAATTATCCCGTTTTTTTCCAAAAAAACATTCTTAAAATTTCAAAAAGTAATCTAATAAAAAAAAGTTCTTAGAGTATTGAATTATAAATGAAAAAAACATTTTATCCACAGGTAATATAATTATTAGGTTATTTTACCTTAATTTTTACACATCCCCCAGAAAGGAAAAACATGAAAAAAGAAAAATATGTAGTTAAACATAAAGCATCTGATATGTATTTAACAGATGGCTATTATAAATCATTAAGAAACAGAAGTTTATTTTTGAGTGATGCACATTTATTTAGCGCATTTGAGCTAAAATTAGCGAGTAGTACTGTTTTAAGAAATAAAGATAAATATATTGTATATAAATATAAGCAATTAAAAGATAATGAAAATATTTTAGAAAAGGAGTAATAAATATATGTTTAATTTTAGAAGAAATAATGAAGAGAGAAAATTTAAAGGAAATACAATTTATGTTTTAAAATATGATGATTTACCTATTGAAAAAATCTTAGATATTATTGTAAAAAATATAGAATCTTACACAAGATCGGAAGGAAAAATGCCTGATAAATTGAGAATTAGTTATGAGACATATGAAAGGATATTAGCTCATAATAAAACACTTATCGAAAAAAAAGATGGTAAATATTATACTTTCGGAGTGGAAATAGAGGTATAGAGTATGAAAAAGTGTATATATATAGTAATTTCTGTTATTATCATTGTTTTTTTAATACTTATATTTACATTAACTTATGAAACAGTGAGAAAAATAAGTTGCTACAATCTTCCGCCAAACGAATTTTACCAAAATGATTTTTGTGAAGTGTATAGGAAATGATACAGAAAAATATTTTTTATGAGATGGATAAAAAAAATAATCCAGATCATGTTGCCACACCAAGATATGTTGTGGAAGACATTTACGACTTGATAGATATTAGTAGCTTTAAGATGATATGGTTTCCCTTTAACAATTACGATTCGCACTTTAAATTAAGGGCTGATGAATTGAAGCTGAAATACAAAGCTACGCATATTTTTGACGACTGTGGGAACGACTTTTTCAAGACGTTACCACCTGAAAATTGTGATTTACTAATCAGTAATCCACCATTTGGCCAGCAAAATGATATCATCAAAAGAACAGTTGAACTAATAGATAAAGGCCTAATAAAATCGTTTTGTTTATTATTACCACTTTCAACATTAGAGACACCGACAAGGGCTGAAATGTACGAAAAATATATAGATAAGTTATCAATTATTATTTTCAAAAAAAGAATTAAATTTTTAGGAAAGAAAACAAGTTTTAACAAAGGGTGCTGTTGGATTTGTTACAACATACCGAAATTAAAAAGACAATTGTATTGGATTTGAGGTGATTAAATGAAATTAGAAGTAGGAATGTTTGTTAAATATACAAGGGGAGCAATTAACGGATATGTACCACCTAGAATAGCTAGAACAGTAGACTGTTCAGATAATGAATTAATAAAGATTGATAATGGTCAAGTTATATTGCGAAGTGATGTTATTAAAGCAAGACATAAAATAATAGATCTAATAGAAGTAGGAGATTATGTTAATGGTCTGAGAATAAACAGTATTACAGAAGTTGATGAAAATCATGATGTTAGGCTTGTTTGGAATCTAACCACGTATGGAGATGATGATATATCATTTTCCAATGAAGAGATTAAATCAATAGTAACAAAAGAACAATTTGAAAGTATGAAGTATGAGGTGGACAGATGGTAGGATATATTATTTTAGGAACCGTGTATTATCTTGTATCTACAACCATCTTTTTTATACTACTTACCAAAGAAACAAGATATGGACTAAATAGTACAGGAGTAAAAATTGCTATGATTCCAATAGTTAGACTGACTATTTATATAATAATAAAAATTGGGAAGTGGTTATCAAAGTGAATAAAAGTGCAAGAGAGATGTTTGAAAAATTAGGATATTATTACAGATATATTGAAGGTGATTGTAGTGAAGATGTTATTCAATATCAAGACTTCGGAAAGACAGTATTGCTAAAAGGAGATTCGGCAAAATATATTATCCAATTTAATTTAGTGAGTAAATGCATAATAGCAACATATCCGATATTTATTAACATTGAACTATTAAAGGCTATAAACCAGCAATGTAAAGAATTGGGGTGGTTAGATGAGTGAAGAGGATTTAAATGTTAAATACATACGAGAAAAAACTGGTTTAGTAGAAAATGACGAGTTAATACCAATCATATTAGAAATGATAAAAGATAGCTATAAAGCTGGTTTATGCCAAGCAGAATATGATAATACAATGGGCTAATGGAAGAAAATCAAGAATTAAAGAAGCAACTTGATAATTATAAAAATAAATATAAAAATCGTTTGAATAATCAATTGGCTGAAGGGGTAGAGCCTGATTTCGAAGATTTTTATCTTGCTGAAACGGAAGGAAAGTCTAACGAATATGATGAATTAATTATTAAACAAAAAGAGTTTATAGAGTGGTTAGAAAAAGAAACAAAAATAATAGAAAATAAATTAAACAAATATAACGAATTGGTTAAACAAGGTAAAGAAACGGATATAGAATATTATTTGTCAATAATTGATGAAAGAATATTTGATATTTATGGAAAAATTTTATCAAAATATAAAGAAACAATAGGAGGTAACAAATGCTAAAGATTAAAGATAATAAATACATAAAGCATTTTATAACTATAACAAAACACAAATGGTATGTAATGAGGTTTTGCTTTAAATGTGGTCTTTATAGAAGAGGTATATTGCATGATTTGAGTAAGTATGGTTTGACGGAGTTTTTTGCTAGTGCTAAATATTTTCAAGGAACAAGCAGTCCAATAGATGCAGAAAAAAAAGAAAATGGATATAGCATCGCATGGCAACATCATAAAGGTCATAATCCTCATCATTGGGAATATTGGATAGACAGTTTAGGAACACATAAGAATACACCTTGTAAAATACCTTATCAATATGTAGTTGAAATGATATGTGATTGGTTAGGAGCAGGAATTGTCTATTCAAAGCAAAGACCTAACTATGATAAAGGATATGATGAACCCTTAAAATATTATAATAAATGCAAAAATGAAAGAATATTTCATAAAGAAACACAAGATTTAATTGAATATTTTTTAAACGTAATAAAAGAAAAGGGAATAAACGAATTTTGCAAACAAACGAGAAATTTATATATTCAAATTGTAGCTGAATATCAAGATGTTTATGTCCCTTAGTAGAGAGGAAATAAAAAAATGAATGATTTATTATTTACAGTACTTCTAGATGTTTTAATCGAAAAGAATATTATATCAGAACAAGAACTAAAAGTAAGAGTTGCTCAAAAACAAGTTGAAGTTTCAAATAAATCAAATGAACTAATAAAAAAAGAAGTTGAGTATTTAAAAGCAGAATTAAAAAAAGAGCTCTATTTAATAGATTAAATAACTAAATAATGAGGAGGAAAAATGAATGTAAAAGAAAAATTAAAACAATATAGTGATGCAGTTACAGAAATAAAGTATTTAAAGAATAAACTAAATAAGATTCGTAGTAGAGTAAATTTATTTAGTGTTGTGGAAGAATCAGCTAAACATCCACCGTTTCAAAAACATGTGATTACTATTTGCCATACTAATCCTAGTAAATACAAGACATATTTATATTATGAATCATTATTAAAAAGTCGATATGAAAAACTATCAATTTTAAAACTAGAAATAGAAAAGTTTATAGATGAACTTCCAACACCGAGATTACGAATGATTTTTGAATTTAGGTATATAGAACAGTGTTCTTGGCAACAGGTTGCTTGGAAAATTGGTGGAAATAGTACAGAAAACAGTGTAAGAATGGAACATGATAGATTTTTAAATAATAGATAAATATTTGTTCATTTTGTTCGTTTTGGATATGTTAAAGTATTATCATGGGGAGATTGAAGAGAGTTGAGAAACTTTCTTTTTTTATTAAGAAAAGAGGGATTGAATGAAAATAAAAAATTTTACATTTGCAGAATTAAAAAATGCATTTAAAGAATGCAAAGAATTAGAATTGCCAATTTGCGTGGCTATCAAACTACCAAATCAAAAAGATCCGGAATTAATTATTAACGGAATTGATAGTCTGGATAATAAATTAGATTATTATAAAAAGACATATGATGAGAAATTAGTGCATAAAAACAATAAAGATATTAGAATTTTATCAGCATTTCCTATCAGGTTTTTCTATGATGAAATCGACAAAGCAATTGCAGAAGATACAGAATAAAGAGCATAAAATAAATAATTTATGTTCTTATTCTTATTTTATGACTCATAATTGCTATGGTTGTAAAAGAAGTCGTATGTGTGATGAGTTAGAGGAGAAACATAATGACACAAAAGAGAACCAAAATAAAGTTAGGAAGAAAGTTAAAATATAAAAGTGCACAAGAGTTGGAAAATCATATTTCTAATTATTTTAAGAAATGTCAACATGAAAGACTTGTTCCAGGAATATGTGGGTTAGCTTCATATTTAGGAATAACAAGAAAAACTTTATTAAACTATGAAAAAAATACAGAATTAGAAGATTACGCTGATGTAGTACAAAGAGCAAAAACGGAAATAGAAGCATATAATGAACAAATATTATATAGTAAAAATAATTCTGGTGCGCAGTTTATATTAAAAAATAACTTTGGGTATAATGCTGAACAGAAAACTCATAATATTAATGAAAATGTAGATATTCCTTTTGAAGAATATCTAAAAGAGGTATCTTCTGATGAAATCTATTAATAGAAAACTTTATATTGAAAAGTTTATAAAAATTGTAAATAAAGATGGAGAGCTTGTTTCATTAAGGTTTAATTATGCACAAAATAAATTATATGATGTAATTAAAAAACAAACAAAAGAAAATAAGCCAGTACGAATAATCATTTTAAAAGCACGACAGATGGGAATTTCAACATGTGTAGAAGCTATATTAAATACTAATACTATGCTTAATTTTAATATGAAAACAGGTATTATAACTCATCAGTCAAGTGCAACTGCAAACCTATTTAAAATGAGTAAAATAATGTATCAATCATTACCTAGTAAAATAAAACCTCAAGTTTTAAAAGATAATCAGAATGAACTTGTATTTAATAATACAGATAATACAGGTTTAAATAGTGAATTAAAATGTATGACAGCAGGTTCTTCGGGCGTTGGGCGTTCAGACACATATAAACAGCTACATTTATCCGAATATGCATTCTGGCCTGGAGATAAAAAAGCAACTTTAAATGGTTTGCTACAAGCAGTTCCTAACACTCCTAATTCCATAGTTATAATAGAAAGTACAGCTAATGGGTTTGAACATTTTAAAGAATTATGGGACGACGCAGTTGCGGGAAATAGTGATTTCATTCCAGTGTTTTTTCCTTGGTTCAAAATGCCAGAGTATAGAATGCAATATGATGGTTTTTCTCTAACGGAGGAGGAAGAGGAGCTAAAAAGAATATATGATCTAGATAATGAACAACTTAGTTGGAGAAGATGGTGTATAAAAAACAACTGTAGCAACGACATTGATATGTTTAAACAAGAATATCCGTCAAATCCAGAAGAAGCTTTTTTATCAACAGGAAAATGTCTATTTAATAAAGAACAAGTGATCAATAGAATACAAAAGTTGAAAGCCCCTTTAAAAACAGGATATTTCAAATATAACTATAATTCTCAAAAAATAACTAATATAAAATTTGTAGAGTCTGAGTCTAAACCACTTATCGAAATATATGAAATGCCAAAATCTGGATATCCTTATGTTTTAGGTGGTGATCCTGCTGGTATAGGTACAGATTCTTTTGCTGGAGATGTCATAGATAATACTACTGGCAAACAAGTGGCAACTTTAGAAGTTGAACTAGATGAGACTGAATTTACAAGGCAGATGTATTGTTTAGGTATGTTTTATAATGAAGCTTTATGTTGTATTGAAACAAATTATTCAACATATCCTACTAAAGAATTATTTAGGCTAGGGTATACTAAGCAATATTTAAGAACTATTGATGATATTATAGATGTTAAAATTCAAGATAAATTAGGATTTAATACAAATAAAGCAACAAGGCCAGTAATAATATCTGAGTTAGTGAAATTTTTCTCAGAATGCATTGATTTAATTAACTGTAAAAAGACATTATTACAAGCATTAACTTTTATAAAAAGAGAAGATGGAAAACAAGCTGCAGATGATGGCTATCATGACGATAGAATTATGTCTTTAGCTATAACACATGCGGCAAGAGAACAACAAAGTTACACAAAAGAAATAGTAAAGGAAGAATCGAATATGACTCTTCCTTTTGCATTACAAGATGGTACAACATCAGATAATTTAGATGATGATGAAAATGATATAGGATTGGAGTGGTAATATGATTATTTTGTTAATTATAATTATGATACTAAATATATGTAATTTTTTTATGCTATACTTCGCCTTTAAAAATATTATAAAATTCAAGAATTTCTTATTTGAAAAATATTCAAACATATTCAATTCTATAGTCGATTTTGATAAAAATATAGTTAATCAAAGTGAAGAATTAAAGGATATCAAAGAAGATCTAGAAAAATTGTTGAATCAAGAAAACTACATACCAGATTTAAGCAGTAATAAGATTCTAGATGAATGGTTGAATGGTGGTGGTAATAATGAGTAATCAGGCTAGTATCATTTGGAACCAGTATCAAAATGGTTTGAACTACATGGATAGGTCTGGTTTGTCAAAAGAATGGGACGAATGTGAGAAATTTGTCGAAGGTAATCAGTGGGGAAAAATTACTAAAAAGACAAAAAACTTACCACGACCAGTTATAAATATTTGCTCTATGATTGCTGAAAATAAAAAATCGGGAATATTAAGTGAAAAGATAAAATTAATATATAGCCCTTCTGAACTTTTTGGAGAAAAATTAGAAATTGCTACACAAGGTGCTAATATATTTACAAAATTTGCTGACAATATTTCAAAAGAAATGAAATTAGAAGATCTTGATGAAGAAGCAATTGATAATTCCACAAAATTAGGGGCATATATCTATCATTTCTTTTGGGATAATAATGTTATAGGAGGAATGGAAACTCCATATGTTGGTGGATTAAGAGGCGAAATTCTGCACCCTAAAAATGTTATCGTTTCAAACGCAAGAGAAAAAGATATACAAAAACAAAAATATATAATAATTGCTTCAATTGAATCTTTATCCAGTGTGAAAGCTCTAGCTAAATTGAATAAAGTTCCAAATGTCGATGAAATAGTGGCCGACCATGAAATAGATGATGAAGCAACAAGAGAATTAGAGGTTTGTACAGTACTTACAAAATATAGTAGAAAAAATGGTAAGGTTGTGTGGAGTAAATCAACTAAGAATGTAATGATTCAAGATACAACTTATTGGGAACCAGATAGTAGTAAAATAAAATTAGAAGACGAAGAGGTATCTGATGAAGGAACAGAATTATCCGAGCCTGATAAAGTTGACGATAATTTTTTACTAAAGAATCAATTATACCCCATCGTTTTTAGAAGTCATAAGCAAAGAAAAGATTGTATTTATGGAATAGGAGAAGTTGCTCAAGCAATTCCTAATAATAAAGCAGTTAATTTTAACTTAGCGATGATGTTGTTATCAGTACAACAGACTGCGTGGCCTAAAATTATTCAAAAAGCTGGTGCACTTGCAAGACAAGTGATTACAAATGCACCAGGAGAAGTATTAACTGATAATACTCATGGTGCTAACTGGGGTTTTAAATATATGGAACCATCAGGCTTTAGTTCGCAAGCTTTAACATTAACAGATTCTCTTATTAGTTTAACAAGAACCACTACAGGATCTAGTGAAGTAGTTACGGGTGAAGTCATGGGAGCTAATATGGCAGCATCAGCAATCATTGCATTACAAAATCAGGCTAAAAAACCAATCGAAATTTACCAAAAAAGATTTTATAGTGCGCATGTCGAAATAGGAAAAATTTTTGAACAGTTTTTTAAATATTATTATACAGATGATAGGATGTTTAGTTATGAAGAAGATAATCAAACTATAGTCAGTTCCATGAACGGAGAAAATTATCAAAATATAGAATTTTCAACAAATATTGATGTAGGAACTAGTGGTATATTTAGTGAATCATTAACTGTTAGTTTATTAGATAATATGAAAGCTAGCGGGGATATTGATTTTGATGAGTGGATTGAATTATACCCTGAATCAATTATGCCATTTAAGGCACAGTTGAAAAAAATGAGACAAAAGAGATTAGAAGAGCAAGCTATGATGCAAGAACAAGCTTTGTTGCAACAGCAAATGATAGGTGGTAGTGAAGCCTCTTCAATTGAGTCATCAATACCACAGTTACAAACAACTAATTCAACTATGCAACCAGTCTGAAAAAACATTACCTTTCTAGGTAATGCGACAATAATATGAAAGCTTAAGCAGACGCCAAAAGAAGGTCATGCATATGACTGTTTTACACTATGGAGAGTATCTTAGGAATATTATTGTCGCAGTGCTTATAAAGGCACAATGAACACAATTAATTATGTGTTCTTTTATTTTGTAATTCGCATGGAATAGCGCAAAAATCCAGGAGGAAATATGAACGAAGAATTAGAAAGCGAAAAAGAGTTGGACGTCGCTGAACCAACCGAAGTAGAGGAAGAGACTACTGATACAACTACTGAAAATGATGATGAAAATGATGTAACATTTGATGATTCAGAAGGTAATCAAGAATCTGAAAATAGTGAGGAGAAAGAGAAGCCATCATCTAAAAGACAAAGTAGTGAAGATAATTCCAAGTATGCTGCCGCAAGAAGAAAAGCAGAAGAGGAATTTGAAAGTAAAGTAAAAAGCAGAGAAGATGAGGCCTATAAGAGAGGCAGGCTTGATGCCTATAAAGGGAAAATTAATCCTTATACTAATACAGAAATTAAAGATATAACAGATGTAGAAGTTTATGAGGATATGTATAAGCTTTCTGAAGAAGGAAAAGATCCTTTAAAGGACTATGCTTCTTATGCTGCAGATAAAAGACGAGAAGAGACAAGACTAAAACAAGAACGTCAAGAAAGAGAAACTAAAGCCCAGCAAGAAATAGAAGACTTTAGTAAAAAATATCCAGATGTAAATATATCATCTTTGTTTAAAGATGAAGTGTTTATGGATTATGCAGATGGAAAAAATAAATCGTTAATTGATGTCTATGAGTCTTTTAATAAGTTGAAAAACAGTTTCAGAAATCAGGGAATAAAAACTGCTAAAAAGGCTATTGCAAATAATATAAGTTCGCCAGGTAGTCTTGGAAACAGTTCGGACAACTTTATTGATTATGAAAATATGTCAAGAGAGGAGTTCTTAAAAGAGGTTGAAAAAGTAAAAGAAGGATAATAGTGGCGAGCTAGAAGGAGAAAAAATATGGCTGAAACTATAAATACAATAGAAACACTAAGTGTTGAAAATCAAACATTTTACGATAGAACGTTACTTGAACGTGAATTACCAGAGTTAGAATTTTATGAAGATGGAGATAAAAAGACAATCCCAAAAGGAAAAGGAACCAATATTGAATTTAGAAAATTTAATTCTTTAAAAGTTCCAGCAAACTCTTTAACAGAAGGTGTAACACCATCAGGAAATTCTTTAGATATTACAAGTTTAAAAGCAACTTGTAAACAAGAAGGAGATTTTGCAACTGTTACTGATGTTTTAGATATGCAAGCTAAAGATCCAATAATTACAGAAGCGTCTGAGGTGTTTGGAGAACAATCTGCATTGACTGTAGATACTAGAATTAGAGATGTTGTTACTGCTGGTACTACTGTTCAATATGCAGGGGGTAAAGCTAATAGAGATGCGCTTACTGCTAGCGATGTTTTAACAGGAGATGAAATCTTAAAAGCTCATACAAGACTAAAAAATAATAATATTAAACCCTTTGCTGATGGGACATATCATGCAATAATTAATCCACTTCAAGAATATGATTTTATGAATGATACTTCTAATAAAGGATTTGTCGAAGTACATAAATACACTAATAATACACCATTATTAAAAGGAGAAATTGGAAATTATTTTGGTACAAGAATCAGAAGTTCTTCAAATATTGAAAGTGTAGCAAATACAGGAAAGGTAAATGTCTTCAAATCAGTAATTTATGGACGCCATGCATATGGTGTCCCAAATATTGAAAAAGGTGCAGCAAAGGCTTCTATTATTGTTAAACCGTTAGGTTCATCTGGTACTGCAGACCCATTGAATCAACGTTCAACAATTGGTTGGAAATCATTCTTTACTGCAGTTAGATTGAATGAACTAGCAATTTGTAGAATTGAAACTGCTGCTACATTAGCACCAACTGCTGCTACATTAGCACCAACTGCTGATTAGGATTAGAAAGGTAGGAAAAAGATGGCGAAAGATAGTTTAGAAAAAGAAAATATTTCTAAAGATAAAACACAAGAGAATCTTGATGAAACTTTAAAATTAATTCAAGAAGAAAGAGAGTCTCTAAATGAGACTCTTAAATTAATGGATGTGAAAAAAGCAGAATTAGAAAAGTTACAAAATGATTTAAATACTGCAAACGAGGAAGCAACCTCTTTTTCAAAACTTAAGGAAGTTGATGAGGTTACTTTACGTAATGATTCCGTTCAAACTGGAGCAGAATTAAAAAAAGAAAAGAAAATTACTATTACAATACCAAAAAGTGAATTAAACCCTCATGAGATGAATGTGCCTGTTACTGTTAATGGTTGGACATATAATATCAAACGAGGAGAAAGCGTAGAAGTACCTATGACAGTATTTAATATTTTGAAAGAAGCTAAATATCTTTAGTTTCTTTTTTTCAAGTTAGTAGTGAAAGCAAGTGCAACTCTTGTAGACTTGACCACGAGTTAGGAGGATGAAATATGAATTGGGGACAAATTCAGATAGAATCATTAAAGAAAATGTTTTTAAATAATGATGAGTTAGTAGCTGACAAATTAAATGAATATAAAACTGATAAAAAATATAAAACTTATTTATATGCAATGCCACAAGCATGTAATGAGGCTATCAATTATATTACTGAAAATGGGAAACCCTTAGTAAAGGAGTACAAACTCAAGAAAAAAGACAAAAATAAATATAATCTTCCACAACAAGTTCCTAACTTTAAAAGATTGTATCAAATTGTTTATGATGGAAGTAATAGACCGGATTGGTATATTGAAGGTAATAATATACTTGTAATAAACAATTGGAAAGATGGAGATATAACTATTTATTATGAAGCTTACCACGACTTAATCACTTCTAATACAGCTTCTTCTTTTTCATTAGATTTAGATAATCAAATGATAGTATTAATTCCATTGTATATAGCAGCAGAATTATATAAAGATGATGATGTTCAATTAGCTACTATGTATATGAATGAATTTGTAACGAATGTTTCTAATATATCTGGTAAAGATTTTAATCCTAATCCTACACATATTGAATCAGTATTTGGAATGGAGTGGTAGTTATGTATTCAGTACCCACAAGTCAAAGTAAAAATTATTATAATATCGAAAGTTTTTTAGGTGTTGATTTTACTACTAGTCCTTTAGAAGTAGACAAAAGAAGAAGTCCTGATGCTAAAAATATTATTAATAATAATGGATATAATGAAACAAGAAATGGATATGAAATCGTACACAATTTTACAGACCCAATTAATGGTATTTGGAATGTTGATTTAGAAAATAGTGAAAAATTTCTTGTACATGCAGGAACAAAATTATATGAATGTTCAACAGACTTTACTGTTTGTACAAAGATATTAGACAATATGTCTAATAATAGGTCTGTTGGACTGTATTTAGGAGAATATTTAACCATATTTGATGGTAATAGAGCAATCATTTATTCTAATACAGTAGACGGATACAAGGTTTCTTTTTTAGATGAATCTGGATATATACCAACAACCTCAATAGGTAGAGATAGTTCAGGAGGAGGAACTGACTACGAGAAAATAAACTTATTATCACCATATCGAATTAATACTTTTCTTACAGAAGAAATAGAAGAAACAGTAAATGGAGAAGTAGAAAAAAAGCAACAAACAGTATTTAAATTAGATGATAGTAATATAGACAGCGTAGAATTAGTAGAAGTCTTATCTGATAGTGGTTCTTGGGACGTAATTGAATCTTCTGGATATGAAGTGGATACAGTAGCAGGACAAGTGACTTTATCTAGTGCACCAGGAGAATCACCTGTGTTAGGTCGTGATAATGTATCTATAAAATATAAAAAAACTGTACAAGAAAACTATGACAAAATTAACAAATGTACTATTGCAACATTATTTGGATACGAAGGAAACAATAATAGAATTTTTGCAAGTGGAAATCCAGAATTTGCTAATTATGATTTTTATTGTGAACAAGAAGATCCTACATATTGGCCAGATGAAAATTTTACAAAGATTGGTACAGAGCCTATTATAAGTTATTCTAGATTATCCGATGGAACACTGGCTGTCCATAAAAAACAAAGTGATACAGATTGTACTATATATTATCGAAAGACAAATTTACTAGATAATTTGGAAGTCTTTCCTTTAAAGGATGGAGTAAAAAATATTGGATGTATAAGCAAATATGCAAATTGTAACCTGTTAAATGACCCTTTGTTTTTGTCAGAGCAAGGAGTGTTTGCAGTCATAGGAGATGCTGGAGAAAAATTCGCACAACAAAGAAGTTTTTATGTGAATGGTAAATTATTAAAAGAATCCAATTTAGAAAATAGCGTGGCAATTAGTTTATTAGGAAAATACTATCTTGCGGTAAATAATCATATTTATGTTGCTGATAGTAGATATTTAAGTTATCCAAAGCATGCTAGAACAGAACAATATCAGTATGAGTGGTGGTATTGGGACAATATACCTGTAAGGGTATTTTTTTCTTGGAATAATATTTTATATTTTGGTACCGAGTCTGGAGAAATATGCAAATTCAATAGTAGTTATCGTGATAATCAAAATCCAATAGAAGCATATTGGGAGACTCCGTTTTTAGAATTAAACTCTAGCTTTTTTGCTAAAACAATTAAAATGGTTACATTAATTTTAAATCCTAAAGAAGGATGTGATATTGAATTTGGATATGAGTTAGATGATGGGACAGTAGAAATTATCAAAAAGCAGTATCACGATTTAACAGACGATTTTCCAAAAACGATACAAGAAAAAGAAAAAATAAAAAAGTTTATGTTTATTAAATTTTATTTCAAAAATAAAACGCAATATAGAATGACTTTTGAAAGGTTATTAGTTGAATATATTTTAGCTGGTAAATATAGAGGAAATTAAGGAGGTAATAGTATGGCGGCAATTGACGATTGGAGAGCAGCTGCAGATCAAATATCAAATCAAAAAAAGAATGATTATATAAATTCAAATCAATATGTATTAGATAGCATTAATAGTCAAAAGGATGCAGAATTGCAAGGGTTAGCTAATTCTAACACTTCAGCTATAAATGCACTAAATCAAAATAAAGAAGAAGTGAATAAAACAGCATTAGATAATGCAAAGCAGGCAAACATAAATAGACTGCTTGCTTTAAAAGATAATAGAAGTGCTATGAACAGAGCAGGTTTAGGTACACAAGGAGTAGTAGGATCACAAGTAAACTCAATTAACAATAATTATGGAACAAATCTCAACACAATTTTAAAAGATAAAGCAAGTGGTATTAGAGACATAAATAATCAAATTAATGATACTAATTTACAATATGAAACTAATAAAGCAAATTTAGCTGCTCAATATGCACAAATGTATGCAAATAAACAATCTGAAATTCAGTCAGCAGCATTACAAATTGGGCAAGATGCGTATAACAATTATATTTCACAACAACAAGCAGCTGCAGAACTAGAATTTCAAAGACAGCAACAAGAAGAAGCAAATAGATTAGCCTGGGCTCAATTAAGGGCACAACAAGCATCTAGTTATAGTTTTAGTAATAGCAGTCCAAGCTATCAAGTTAGTACAGCTTATTATCAAGGAAATTTAAATCCAGACGCACAATATGGTACTTTCAATAACGATTATCAACCTAATAATGTTAATGGTCAAAAATTAAGTAAAACAGGAAATACGATAACTTTTAATACTCAAACTTTATCAGGTCAAAGGCAAACCGTTACTCAAAATATTTGGAAAGCAGGAGGAAAATATTATTATTGGGATGGAAGATATAATCGATATATTCAATGTACCAAAAAAGGAAAACCAGTATAGAGGTGAATTTTTATGGCCAACTACTATTTAAATGATAACGGAACCACATCAGTTAGAAAACAAGGAAAAGGAAAGAATTACATTTTACAAGATGATGGTAATGTAATAGAAAATAGAATTGCAAATAATACAGTAAAAAAGAAGAAAAAGAAAAAAGAAGAAGAGGAAAAAAACTTCTTAGAGAAAGCTGGAGATTTTGGAATAAGTGTTTTAAAAACCGGAGGGAATATAGCCACTAATGCTGCAACAGGAACTTTGAAATCTTTAGAAGGAGCAGTGGATACTGGATATAGTCTTTTAAATTCTGCAGCAGATTCCATAAATAATCCTCTATTAGAAAAAGCAGAAGTAATTACCGGAAAATCAACAGAAAAGGAAGCAAAAAAACATAGAAAACAAAGAGAAAAAGAGCAAAAAAAGTCAACTAAAGAATTTGTGGCAAGAGATTTAACAAATGAGTTCCAAGATTTTACAGGATGGAATGATGTTGTTGATGATTTTGAAAAAGATTCGTTAGTTAAAAGAAATAATTTAGGTGGACAAATTGCACAAGGAATCGGTGGTATGGTGCCATCTTTAATTATTGGCAATTTGGGAGGTAAAGCATTAGGAGGAACAAGTTCTTTAGCATCTACGTCAACGAAGGGGCTTTCCCTTGGTAAAAAACTTGTTACTACTGGTAAAAACCTTGGAAAAGCTGCAATAAAAAATGCACCAGCCAATACGGCTTTAGCAACGAGTAGTTATGGACAAGCTTTGCAAGAAGCTTATCAAAATGGTGCGACAGATGAAGAAGCTAGAAATTATGCATTAGGATCTAGCGCAACAGAATTAGCTACAGAATGGGTTACAGGTGGAATACCTGGAATTGAAAGCACGGGATTTTTAGATAAAGCAGCTAATAGATTGATTAATAAGGCAACCGGCAAAATTAGCAATAAGCTAGCAAAAGAAATAACAAAAACTGTACTAAATGCTGGATATGAAGCTGTAGGAGAAGGTCTAGAAGAAGGAATATCTGAGATAGTTAGTCCTTTATTAAAAAATGCAACTTATTCAGAAAATGAAAAAGTAAATTGGAATGATGTATTCAATAGTGTCATCGTAGGTGGAATTACCGGAGGAATATTAAATGCACCTGCAACAGTATCTGATTTTAGAAATAATGTATCAGAAATAAGAAATGCCTCTAAAAACGAATCAAAAACTAAAGCAACGTTACCAACAGGTCTAAATCAAAACTTAAATAATAATTCTCATGAATTTAATGGAAATCCTTTAATAAACAATAATAGAGTATCAATACCACTAGATTCAAATACAGTTAATAGATTAAATAACCAAAATAACGCATTTAATCAATCATTAGAGAATGAAAATATAAGCACCAATACAAACACACTACCTGTTGGTAAAAATGAACTAAATAGTCAAAATAGTGAGGAAATTTCAAATATTAATCCTTCAATTGTTAATGATGATAATGTTGCTTATGAGTATGTTCCAGATTCTAATACAAAGATTGATAATTTACGAAAAAGTGCCAATCAATATTTAAATAATAGTAATACATCAAAATCATTTATAGAAACTGCGGAAAAAGTAATTAATGATAAAGGGTATAACATTATCTTAGATAATAATTTAGTAGCATCTAATGGAAATATGGTTAATGCACAAATTAAAACACTTGAAAATGGAGAAACAGAAATAAGAATTAATCCTAATTCTGATAGAGCAGGAGAATTTCTACTAACACATGAAATAACGCATGCGATAGAAACTAGAGATATGGTTGATTTAGTTACAGATTATGCAAGTAAAAACCAAGAATTTAATAGTGCACTAGAATCTTTAAAAGAAACTTATGGAACTAATGAAGTATCTAGCGAAGTTCTTGCGGATATATCTGGTCAATTATTTGGCAATGAAGAATTTATTAATTCTTTATCCGTACAAAAGCCTAATATATTTAAAAGAATATATAATAAGATTGTTTCACTGGCAAATAAAATAACTGGTAATTCTAAAGAATCTTTATTTATTAGAGATTTAAGAGCTAAATGGGAAAAAGCATATAGAGATAATAATAACAAATTTAGCAAGACAGAATATATGATGACCAGTTTAAAGGGAATGGAACAAAGTGTTAAAGCATCGGAAAAGTATCAAGAGATAAAAGATAGATATGATGCTGCTTTATGGTTGGAAAATAAAACTAACAAAAGTACAAGTAAAAAGTATACAAATGAAGAAATAAGAAAAATAACTGGTTGGTTCAAAGATAAAGAAGGAAATTGGGAGTTTGAAATATCTGATAAAAACACAAAAATTTTGGAAAAACTTTCTCCAAACACTTCATATAAACTATCAGAAATATTTGAAGCAAAAACATTATATGATTTATATCCTGAATTAAAAACTGTAGAATTACAAACTAAGAACATGAAAAGTAATGGGAGTTTTAACAGTCAATCAAATAAAATAATGTTAAATAATAAATTACTAAATAATTCAGAGTCAGTAAGAGGTACAATTCTACATGAAATACAACATTATATACAGAATGCGGAAGGACTTCCTACTGGGACTACGATTTTATTTGGTAACGAAAGATATGCTAACAGTAAAGGAGAAATAGAAGCAGCAGATACAAAAAATAGAAGAAATATGACTGTTGAAGAAAGAAAAAGAACTTCTCCAGAAAGTTCTAAAAAAAATCCAATTCATCCCAATAGAGAGGCTATATTAAATCATAAAAGAAATATAAAAGAAAAAATTGCAGAAAAGTTATATAATATATTAGAAACTAAAAATACAAAATCCGATGATATTATTGATAATGTAATTGATAAGTTTTATAATAAATATGGTGATGACATTTATGAAAATATTGAAAGTTATGAAGAACAAATTGTTAACCAAGTTGTACAAACTAGCAAAAAAGATATTAGATCAGACGGAAGAAAAACTCGGGACGGATTGGGGAACGGACGACAAAATGATGTAAATAAGGAACTAGATAATAGTTCTTTTTCTTTTGATAAAAACAAGGTAAAACTAACCGACGAAGAGATAAATAAGATTAATAATAGTTACAGTAGTGAAAAGATTACTGAAAACAAAGAAGAATTAAAGAAGATAGTAGAATCAACAGTTAATGATGAATGGTCAAAAGATAATATAAGATATTCTAAAGAAGATGGAAAATGGCAAGATTTTGTAGAAAAAAACTTTAAATCAAAAGGTAGTAAATCTTATTTTAAAGACATGAAATTAAAAGAAAGTAAAAATATTGAGCAAGATTTACGAAACAAAGAAATCAAAAAAATCCAAAACAAGAATGATAAGTTAAAGAAATCAAAACAAAAAATCATGACAAAAGAGGCTGAAAAAATATTGCAGTTTTCTGACTATCAAACCAAACAAAAATTTCAAAATTTAATATCTGAATACTATGATAATCCAGATTATAATAAAATAAGGCAAGATATTTTGGAAAATTTTAGCGAACAAAAAATAGAATATATTAATGATGAATTAAATGAGATAAAAAGAAATATCAGAAGTACAGACTTAAAAGTTGACGACCATGTCAAAAAGAATTTAACAGATTATTCTTTTTTTCGCAAAAGTAATTTTAATAAATTAAAGTTAAAGAATGAAGGACAATCAATCGATTCATTTTATACAGAATTATCTGATATGTATCCATCAATATTCAGTAAAGATATCACAAATGAAGTAGACCAACTTCATAGACTTTCTGAATTTATGAATGAGGATAATACATTGGTTGAAAAATACAAATTAGATGATAAAGCAATAGATGAAGCAACTAAATATATTTATGATTCTTTAAAAGATAATGTAAATATAGATGATATTATTAACAGTATTAATATATCACCTAAAGAAATTCGAAGAGAAAAAACAAATCAGTATCGAGAAGAAGCAGAGAATTTTGTAAAAGATTCATTTAATTGGAAAGACAAAAAATCTGGACTAGCTTACAAAATTAATACAATGAAAAGAAATTTCTATGATATTATGCCTAAAAAAGATGCAGAAAGATTGTATACAAACTATGTTGAACCTATATTTAATCATAATGCTGCTATGCAAAAGGATATTGAAACTTATAATAAAAGAATAGAAAAACTAAAATTAAATGACAAAGAATCAACTGCAGTACAAATGCTAGGTGAATACAAATACAATCCAGAAACTCTTTTAACTGGTTCGCAAATTGACGAATTTATTAGTAAAAATAAATTAGATTACGACAAGATTTCAAATGCAGTAGAGGAATTTAGAGGATTATATGATGAGTTGTATGATAGAGTAAATGCTGTATTAAAATCACAAGGTTATAAAGAGGTAGATTACAGAAAAGGTTATTTTCCACATTTTATTGATGATAAACCTACAAGCATTGTTGGAAAATTAGCAGAAAAGTTGGGGTGGAAATTTAAGAACAATGATTTACCAACTTCTATAGCTGGTATCACAGATCAATTTAAACCAGGAAAGGTTTGGACTTCCTTCTCACAACAAAGAAAAGGAAAAATAACGGATTATAATGCTTTAAAAGGCTTCGACAATTATATTAGAGGGGCTATGCAAGATATCTATTTCACAGAAGATATTCAAAAACTAAGAGCGCTTGAAAATGAAATTAGATATCAGCACTCTGATAAAGGTGTACAATCAAAAATTGATGAAATATATGATGATACTTCTTTATCATTCGAAGATAGACAGGATAAAATAGAAAAAATATATGCTACATATATTACTCCACTTAACAATTTTGTTACAGAATTAAGAGACTATACAAATGGAATTGCAAACAAAAAGAGCGGACTAGATAGAACTGTTGAAGCACTATCTAATAGAAAATTTTATAATGTAATGGAAAATGTTAGTAGTAGGTTATCAGCTAACATGGTAGGAATGAACTTAGGAAGTGCAATAACAAACTTTATTCCTATCACACAAGCCGCTTCTCAAGTGAAATCAAAATATCTTTTAAAAGGATTAAAAGAAGCAATCAAAAATCAATATTCTACTGATGGATTTGATAATAAATCTGTTTTTCTAACATCAAGGTTAAATGAAGCTGATAGACTTTACAAAACTAAACTAGAAAAAGTAAGTGAAAAAATGAACTTCATGTTTAACGGCATTGATTCTATTACTTCTAATACGATTGTTAGAGCAAAATACTATGAAAATAAAGCAAAAGGAATGAGTGAATTTAATGCAATGCGCAATGCCGATGAATTTGCTCGAGATTTGATGGCCGGTAGAACAAAAGGAGAAATGCCAACCGCGTTTAATTCTAAAAATCCTTTAGTAAAAATGTTTACTTCATTTCAATTAGAAGTTAATAATCAATTTGGATATATGTTAAAAGATTTACCACGAGATTTGGGAGATGAAACTAAAAAGAAATTAATAGGTGCATTTATAAAGATGTTTGTAGGTGCGTGGATGTATAATCAACTTACAGAAAAGGTAGTAGGAAGAAAATCTTCATTCTCTCCAATTGATACTATAAAAGAAATTTATGATACAGCTACTAATGATAATTTAAAAATAACGGATAAATCAGCTGATATGTTAGAAAATTTAACACAGGATATTCCTTTTGTTGGAGGACTGGTTGGTGGTGGTAGATTACCAATTTCTAGCGTTGCTAATCCATTAAATGTCATAAAAGGCGAAAGTACGGTCAAAGATGAATTAAAGAAATTAGGTTACTATACAATATTACCTTTTGGTGGAGGACAATTGAAGAAAACCGTAGAAGGTGCTTCGATGTACACTAATAAAAAAGAGATAAAGGGAAGTTATACAAGCAAAGGGGATTTAAGGTTTGAAGCAAAAAAAGATCCTTTATCAGTCGCTCAAAATTTATTGTTCGGACAATATTCAAGCAAATCGGCTCGAGAATATTTTGCTAAAAGATATGCACCAATAGATTCAAAAACAATGAAGAAATTACAAAAGCAAAATTTAAGCGTTGATGAATATAGAAGATATGAAGATAATTATTCTTCCTTAAAGACCAAATCAGGTAAAAAAATTAATGATATAAAATCAGATAAATCAGATGGAAAACCGGTTTCTGGCAGTGCTTCAGCAAAGAAGGCTTATCTAATAATGAATAGTAATTTTTCCAAGAAGGAAAAAAACTATATGCTATCGAAGTTAACAACATCAGATAAATATCCTAAGGTAAGTGATTTGGAAAAGTTACCAAATGATAAAAAAATATATAAATTCTATTATTCAATGAATAATGATGCAAGAAAAGAATTTAATAAAGAATTAAATAATTTAGATATTTCAGCAGATAAATTATGCGACTATTATTTAACAAGGAAAAAGTATAATAATGAATACGTTTCTGGTTTTGCTAAGTCAAAAATGGTGGATTATATACAGAACTCTAATTTAAATGAAAATACAAAATGGTATTTATATAATAAAGATTACGGAAGTGAGTCATTAGAATTATTAAAGAATACTTTTAGTATAAAGACAAGCGATTATTTTAATGTGATGAAATATGCAGAAAAAATAAAAAATGAGTATTCTGGAGAAAAACAATCTAGATTGAGAAAAAATATGATATATCAGTATATAAATAATTTGAAAATTTCTGCAAGACAAAAAATAATTTTATTTAAGCAAGCCGGTTATACAACATCAACGGGCAAAGCTAGTATGTATGATTATATTAATAATCTAAATTTATCAGCAATAGAAAAACAAGAAATATGGGATGCAATATATTAGGTGGTGAAATAGTATGGGAGTAAATTATGATCCTAAGTATGATACAGATCAAGTCACATTCGGATATTTAAAAAAAGTATTAGGAGAAGACAACATTAAAGCTGCAAATACAAAAAACGATGATATTCAATTTTGTAAGAACTACGGTTCTACGCCAATTCCCCCGTATAATATTGGTGATACATGGACAACATCAACTAAAGTATACAATTGTATAAGAGCTCGAAAAATGGGCTCTTTTTCAATTGATGATTGGGTTGTTGTATATGATAAAGAGACTAATACAGCTATTTCTAATAGTTTACAATTCTTGAGTTCGGTCGAGTTGCTAGAAAGTCCAGATAATAAAATAGAAACATTTTATATGGAAGATGAGCCTTCAGAAAATTGGAGTACTACAGAAGAAAAAAATAATCATCTGGGAGATTACTATCAAAATTCACAAGATTTTAAAACTTATAAATATGTATTAAAAAATAGTGAATATAAATGGGAAGAAGTTAAGGTAACAACGATAATCTTTAATGCCAGTACAACACATAAGAACATATTTTTAAAACGTCCCTCAGAGTATGAAGAAAGCGATATTTGGAGAGTAAATAATGTTGATGATGTAGCATTATTAAAAGATGCAGAACTTGGCGACTTTTTTAAAGCTACAAAAAAAAATCAACTATTTACAGAAACTGATTGGGAAAAGATTACAAACGAATTATCTTTAAAGGGAAATATTTATTCTTCAGCGGGAATTCAAGTCTCTGGTGATAATCTATTAGCAAATTTACAGTATACATCTACAGGATTGTATAATGGCTATTCTTTGTTAGGCTTTAATAAATATTTCACAGTAACAGGAACAGTAAAAAATTATTCGGATATTGCTATTGATATAGACTTACCTGATAATTTTAAGGTTATATCAGCTTATTTATCTTTATATCATACGCCAGTTTATTGGAGCTATTACAATGAAAGTTCTCAAGCCACAGGAGAAAATTGGGGATATTCGAGAAATTTAAAACTATATAAGATAAAAAATGAAAATAACTTTAAGTTATTTATGGCCTTTGCTAATGAATATCGTTATGAGTTTAATAAGTCTGATATGGAAGAAATAGTAAATGCATTTAAAAGTACATCATACACACCAACTAATCAAAGTGGAACAAGTATTGTAAGAAAGGATACTATTAATCTGAAATCATATTTAAACGAAGTTGGTAAAACAAAATTGATTATTAGAAGCAGTGATAACATTCCAAGCAATGATACAGACGTAACAAAACAAACTGGAATGGCAAGAGCAATTGTAAATATTTTAGGATATATTAATCCAAAGGAGGGATAAGATGTTTAAGATTGATGATTCTGATAAAACTACAATAAAATGTACCCGAGGAGATAAAGGAAATATATTTATAACAAAAAAGAAGAAATCTGATGGCAGCATAGAACCATTTTATAAAGATGATATAGTTATATTTACTGTAAAAAACAATTTTGGTGATAGTGAAGCCGTACTTCGTAAAGAAATAAAAGTAGAAGAAGATTGTAATACTATAAAGATTCCATTATCAAAAGAAGATACCACGATTGGTGATTTAATTGCAAGCCCTGTTAAATATCAATATGAAGTGTCCATAAATAACGACCTCACTATTTTAGGCTATGATGAGAAAGGTCCTAAAATTTTTCAATTATATCCGGAAGGGAGTAATGATGAATGATTGAAGATAATAATGTAGAAATAGAAGCTATTATAGAAGATGATAGTATTGTTTTAGAAACAGATTTAGATCAACGAGGGGAAAGAGGTCCACAAGGAGAAATTGGGCCAGTAGGGCCACCAGGACCTACTAACACTCTAACAATAGGAAACGTAACTAAAGGTGATGAAGCTTCAGCAAGTATTACAGGAACCAGTCCTAACCAAGAATTAAATTTAGTACTACCAAAAGGAGATTCGGGTCCGCAAGGAGAAATAGGGCCAGTAGGGCCACCAGGACCTACCAACACTCTAACAATAGGAAGAGTAACTAAAGGTGATGAAGCTTCAGCAAGTATTACAGGAACTAGTCCTAATCAAAAATTAAATTTAGTACTACCAAAAGGAGATCCAGGTCCACAAGGAGCAACAGGAGAAAAACCAACAAAAGGAATAGACTATTTTACAGAAGATGATATAGAAGATTTGAATATAAATAGAATAGAAAAATATATTCTGCTATCAGATATGAGTGATACTCCACCGAAAGAAATATCACTAAATGACAGATATTATAATACGTCTAGTAAATTAATATTTACTGCCATAGACGAATCACACTGGAGTGATTTTTCCGAAAGCCCTAAAAAGAATGTGTTTTATATAAATATAAAAGATGGTGCTATATATTATTGGGATGGTATTAATATGACCTTAATTGCGCCCAATACTTCAGTATATATAGGAACTTGTACTGATGAAGAATTAGAGGCTGCAATTGCAGCTTCGGATTAAGGAGGGAGAAATATAAATGAAAATAAGTAAACCTAAAATGTACATGGGGGGGAGAGCTTTATAAGCTTATTCTCTCATTTGAAAGGAGGGAGAGGCTAACATTTAATTCTCTCTCTTCTTTATTTAATGAGGTGGACTATGAGTAATGAAGTGTTAAAGGATAAGGATGGGAATATATTAAACCCCAAAATTCCTAGATATGAAATAAATATAAAAGAAGAAATATCAAAGACAGGAAGACAAGTCTTAGGTAAGGATGAATATGAATTAAGGATGAGTATTGGTAAAATGCCGAATAAGGATTCAAAAAATATACCTCTTCCTATCGACTTTTCATCAATAACACCTACAATGCCATTAGCAGTTTGGGGAACTAGTGATTTAGGAGAGATGATTCCCGCACCGAGAATGGCCTCATCAACAGCATATATAAACTATTATATAAGTGGTAATAATTTTGTACTAACAACAACAAATGATAGTTCTAGGTTTGATGCCTTTTTAATACTTACATTTACTTATAATTAAAGCTTATGAAATATTATGAATGCATGTTTAAAAAACCAAAACAATGATATATTCAATCCTAAGATTCCACGCTATGAATCTTCCTATATAGTTGCAACTTTAGCAAAAAAACAATTACTTAATAATAGTATACAATTAGTAAAATTTGATACAGCAGAAGAAGAAAATGGATTTTTTAAACTAGATGTAGAAACAAATAAAATAGAAGTATTAAAAAATTGTACAGGCTTGTTAAGTGGTAATATTTTTGTTGATGGAAGTGGCGGTGATGGATATGTGTGGTCACATATCAGGATAAATTCAAAAGACATTACATCTAACTTAACTAGAATTATTAACAGAGATTATGTTCAATGCTCAGTTCCTGTAGTTATAAAAAAATTAAACAAAGGTGATATCGTAGATATGTCAGTAGACTACGCCACGACAGGTGGTAATCCAAGTATAAGGAACTCAAGTGACAACACATTTTTGTCAATTGTTAAAATTTAAATGAAGAAGTAGAGATAATCAAATAGCCATGCTATGGACTGTTTAACAGATAAAGATAATAAAATATTAGATATTGCAATCCCTCATTTGGAATGCGAAATAATAAATAACGATAATGCGATAGCGATAAAATACGCCAATGGAACAATGATTTGCGCTGGCAAATATACTGGAAATTCCAAGCTATCTGCTTTTTTTACACAGTATATGCGTAGTGAAGAAGATATAAAAGTAAATTTTCCAGCAACTTTTATAAGTAATCCGTATGTGGTATTACAGCCTACATACGATACTTACAGTGTTGCGAATATTTTAAATTCAGTAAGTCCAAATAATTTTGGATTTACCGCACTAAAAGGGAAAGACATTACAAATGTGGCCACGGTTTCCTGTTATTATATTGCTATCGGAAGATGGAAATAAAGGAGTTAATATGAATCAAAAGAAAATAATACCAATCATGCTGTTTGTTGTACTATTTATGCTAATATTTAATTTTATATTTGCTTTATATGAATACCTAGAGTTTCAAGATAGAATTGAAAGTGGAAACAGTAGATGGAAGCAAGTTGAAGAGAGAATAGAAGAGATAGAGAGGTGTTGTAATTGGAAGAAATAGCAAAATTAGTAGCCAATTATGGAGTTTCTATAATTATAGTAACTCTTTTTATTTGGGATTGGTTTACTAATAAGAAAGACATGAAAGGCACAATTGAAGTTATAAAAGATACTTCAATAAACATATCCAAAAGTCTAGATTTATTGCAAAAAAGTATGGACAGACATGATGAAAAATTAGATAAATTATTAAACAATGGAAGGAAGTGATTTTAAAATGGAAATAACTTATGTAGTAATAATAGCAATAGTAGCTTATATTTTGGGAGCAATAACAAAAATTTTTATTGATGCAATACCTAACAAGTACATACCAATTCAGAATGTAATAGTAGGTGTTATAAGCGCATTAATTTGCTATTTTACTGGTATTGAAGAAAAATTATTACAAGCTATAGTCTTATGTCTAATAGCTACAATGGGAGCTGGTGGTATTGTTGATTTAATTAATATCAAAAATAAGTAAAGGATAGTGAATAATTATGTTAAATAAAAAAGCTAGTTATTTAAAAACCAATAAAGAACAAGAAGAGAGAATAAAAGAATTAAGAGTTGCGTTTTCTAAAATGTATGATGCTATTGATAATCTTTGTGAAATTAGTAGAGAAACTTCATTAGCTATTACTAAATTAGAAGAAGCACAGTTTTGGGCTATTAAGGGAATTACTAGAGAGGAGGAAGAATAATGGCTACATTTGAAAAAGAACATGAAGAATTATCTAAAGAAGAAGCTTCAGTAGAAAACGTTAAAGAAGGTATTGTTGAAGATGGTAAAGGAAGTGATAATTAATGGAAATTATTGAAATGTTAGCTCCACTAGGTTATAAGTGTAGACCTGGAATTTCTCGTACTGGGTTCAGAGGAATAACGATTCATAATACTTCGAATTGGAACAAAGGTGCAAATGCTATTGCACACGCAAATCTTTTAAGAGGTTCATGGAAGAATGTTACTACATCTTGGAATTATGTGGTAGACCAAGATAGAGCTATTAGATGTGTTCCAGAAAATGAAGTTGCTTGGTGTCAAGGGGATGGAAATGGTGATGGAAACATGAAGACCATTTCAATAGAAATCTGTGACAATTCGGATGGTGACATTAGAAAAGCTACTGACAATGCTGCAGAATTAGCAGCACAAATTCTAAGAAGATATGGAGTGACTAATGCAAGTGCTTATTTATTCCAACATAATCATTGGACCGGTAAAGATTGCCCTTATGATATTAGAAGAGGCAAACCTTATGATTGGAACACATTTGTATCAAAGGTACAATCTAAATTAAATGGAACATCTAGTTCTGCTGGAGATCAAATATTAACAGTTGGATCTAAAGTAAAGTTTAATGGTGTGTTCAAAGTAAATGAAATCATATTACCTAATAATAAATATAAAAATGGTGCTATTGGTTGTTATGACACTTGCTATGGTTCTCCTTGCGGTATTGATGATTACATTCCAAGTGGACCAATTGCAAAATGTAATTATGATGGCAGTAATGCAAATTATAATGCTATTCTTAATAAAGGTGATTACTGGAAATGTGATAAAGAATTTACTGTTAAGGCAGTAGAATTACCTACAAAATATTTACCAAACGGAGTAGCAATCCTTGAAGCTGATGGAATTAGATTCAGATGTGATTGTGGTCCATTGTATGAAGTTGCTAATTCATAGATTAATTAATTGCAATTTTAAAAATTTGCATAATAAAATAGTAAAAACAAACCAAAAGAGACTCTCATTTCACTAAATTAGTGATTTGAGGAGTCTCTTTTTTTATGTTTAAATGTCTCTAGGAAAGGAGAAATTGTATGATTACAAAGATTTTAAATGACGAAGAAATAACTATGTTTAATAAGATCTATGAAATTAAATCAGAAATTGTATTTATTAAAAAGGTTGGTAGTAGGTACTATGCTAAAATTAATGATTCTAATTACTTCAGGCTAAATAAAAATATAGCTAAATTGTTTATATAAAATAAATATCTCTTTCTGGAAACAAACATATATTATACCAGAGTAAATCTGTTGCTTTTTACTAATAATATAAGTAGAAAAGAAGGTGAATCTTTAGTGAAAACACTTGACAAATTGTACAAAAAAGTTGTAGCATATCTAGCAAATATGTGCTATTCTATATCTAGAATAGGTAGTGTTAGGGTGTTGCTTATGAAAAGAGGAAAATATTCAGCTATGGATATAGCAAAATGGTTTTTGTGGAAGAATAAAGTAGAACAATTAGAAAATGTAACAGAATATGATGATTATGAAGTCTATGAAAATCTTACTCATTTAAAATTGCAAAAGTTATTATATTATGCTCAAGGTAGTTTTTTAGCATATGCAAATGCGCCACTTTTTAATGACAAGATAGAAGCTTGGACGCACGGTCCAGTAGTACGTGAAGTTTATAAAGAGTTTAAAAAGTATGGCCGTGATGATATCATTGAAGATTTTGCTAAAGAAGATTTAGATAAAATAAAAGAGATAGAAGAAGATGAAGATGCATCAATGATTTTAAATTTAGTGTATGAAAATTTTGGTGGATATACAGCTTGGCAACTAAGAGAAATGACACACATTGAAAATGGTCCATGGGAAAGAACTGTTAGTGAAAAGGGAATGGACAAAGAAATTTCTAAAGATTTAATGAAGGACTATTTTAAGGAAAATATTTTAAGAAGTGCCTAAACGAAAAGCTATTCCCACAATAGATCCGCAAAAAAGAAAAACACATAAACTAGAGTGTACTGGTTGTAACCCGAAGAAGTATCTAAAATTTAATTTTAGTTTTGCTAAAGAAGTTGGAGAGCCAGCTATTAATGATGCTTTACAATTATGGAAAAGAATACAGTTTTTATCTTCTGAAATGTATGATATTATGATTTTTAAATATCAAGGCAATAAAAAAACTTTTATTGAAGAAATACCAGTTAAAGAAATAAAGTGGACTACACATAAAGAGATACCAAAAGATTTTAGGGATTTTTATCCACCTACTACTAATGAAAAATTTGCAATATTTAGGATATATCCTGCTGGTACTCCGAAAAGTACTGCTAATCCTAGAGTTATAGGGATGATAAAAAACACTATATTTTATGTATTTTTTATTGATTGGGAAGGTAAACTATATGATCATGGTAATTAATTTAATATTAAAACCAACTTCTACCAAAATTCCAATAAACATTTCAATAGATTTATTATAGTATTTTGTGAAGCTCTTTTGAGCTTTTTTTATCTTTTATTTACTACTAAATAATAAACAAGATAAAAATATAAAATAAAATTAAAAACGTTAAAAATTGTAAAAAAGTTAAAAATGATATTTACAATTTATGTTATTATGTTACAATAAAGGTGTAAAAGGTCACGTCTGTAATGTGATTATCACCTTATATTTGTTGACTTTTTATATGATATATGGTATAATATGCCGTATCTTGAAGAAGTTTTCTTCAGATATAATACAATGTTGGTTGCATTGAGAAGAAAAAATCGAAGAACTTGTAAGTCGACCAAACTGTGTACATTGAGCGAACAGCAGTAAGAAGCGTAATGCGATGAATGCGTAAGTCTGTTCAAGTGAGAAAGAAGCTTCCGCTTCTTTCTTTATTTAAGACTTTTTATGGAGGTACTTATGAGAAAAAAGACGATTGTTAATGGGTGCGTATATCATATTAATTTTGGTAGAACATTTCATCCAGAATTAAAAAGTAAACACTTAGGAATAATTTTTAAAATTCCTTCTACTAATAATATGTTGTTTTGTTTGCCTTTAACCAGCCCTAAAGAAAAGCATTTTAAAACATTCGAAGGTTACAGCAATCGTGATATTTCTGATTTAAAATACCCACATTTATATTATATAAAAGAAACAGATTCTATGATTTTAATGGAACAATTTAGAACTATATCAATTAATAGATTGGAATCACAATATAAAAATCCTATTTCTAAACAAAAGGTAATATTATCAGAACAAGAAAAAACTAAAATCTTAAAGGCCTTTAACAAAATTTTAAAAAATATTTTAAAATAGACATAAAAAAGATAATAATGTATAAAATATTAATGCGGATAGCATAGTGAAGATTATTCGAAGAACTTATAAGTCTATCCATAAGTCATATGACGAGTCCAGGGTTAAATCCTGGATTTTTTTTGCTCTAATTTAAAGATGTAATCTTGACCGAAGATTTTTATAAATTCATCTCGTGTATGAGTCTTTAAAAACTCTTTTTCAAATAAAACTTTATAATGCAAATTAAACATAATATCATTATGAAATCGATCATGACATTTAGTACAAAACGGAGCAATCATTCCCATTTTCATTGAACGTTGTCGGTATGCTCCTTCGTATACCTCGTTCTTCGCCACAGCTAAGTTAGAACCACAATGACAACATTTAGTTAAGCCAGTATAAACTATACTAAATCTTTCTTTTTCTTTCTTAGCAAGCTTGTGTGACTTCTTTTTTATACTTTTAACACGCAAACTAGAGTAGCTTTGCTTTTTATTGTTTTTTAAGTTGCATTGCTGCATCTTGTATTCTTTATAAGGACAATTAGTACAGTCCTTGAATGCTATTTGTTTGTTTTGCTTTTTACAGTATAAAGTTCTGTTCATTTTTTGTTTTAAATAAATACAAAAAGACATTAAATCAGCTCCTTTGTTTCTTTAATGTCCCTCTAGCAATATCCTCCACCATATTGAGTAATTAGATATTTGGCCATATTTAAATCTTTTCTTTTAATATTAATAGGATACTGTAATCTTTTAACATACTTAAACATTAGGTTTTACCTCCCATGGAAAAATATCTTTCTCCCACATAAAAGGGGTTTGATTTAAACTATTACTATTAATCATCAAAGGACCAAATTTTTGGTCATATTCTCTCATTAATTGATTAGCTTTCTCACGATAATCATTAAATAAAGAAATCATACTATTATCTTCAGGATGCAAATCTAAGTAAAGATTTAATTCATGAGCGGCAAAAGATATACGACCAAGTTCTCGCATTAATGCTTCTCTTTCATTGTTAGCTGTAACTGAGGCCGGTTTAAAATCCTTATATTGATTATATAGATTAGAAAATAAATTCCCGTTATCAAAACCAACAGTAGGAGTAAACAAAGATGGCATACTAGCATGTCTATATAATTCTTGTTGATTAATTAAACTAGTATCACCATTAGAATTCCTATAATTATTTAAATATGGGTAAACAAAATTTTGGTTAAACATAATATCTCCTTTCGATTTAATGTATTCTAAAAAAAGAAAAGAGTATAGACTAAAGCCTATAAAAAAATGACAAATACACAAAAAATACTTGCCAAAATAAAAAAGTCTTGATAAAATAAATATGTATTTTTGAAATGGCGTCGTTGGTGAAGTGGTTAACACGCTGGTTTGTGGCACCAGTATGCAAGGGTTCGATTCCCTTACGACGCCCCATATTTGGGTATAAACAAACCACCCAGTAAATTAGTGGCACGTTTCATTATAGAAAAGCTTAGTAGACCTTGTGTTTACTAGGCTTTTTTGATTATATAAGGGAGCGTGATGATATGCTTATTACAAAGAAAACTTTTCCGAAAACACTACAAGATAAAATTCTTAGTGGTGTAAAGAAACGTCAACTAGATATACAGTTTTTAGACGGAGCTTTTATTGAGGCAGAAAATACTAATATTAGATTTATAGAGCCATACAAGGTAATATTTAAAAGTAAAAGTGATGACCCTACCAAGTATTTAGTAGCTTTAATATTTGATAAAGAGTTAGGTAGTGATTTAACTATATTTGTTAATGAGATAGGAGCTATTAATAAGTGTAGTATTACAAGACTTTTACAATTAGTAAATGGGAATATATGTTAAATAATAATTAGCCTAGTAACATCATTTATGCACTTGAAAAGGAGCATAAAAATGAGTATTAGAGAAAAAGAACGTATAAAACAAGAAATAGTTAATAGTTATATAACTAATGAACGTGTAGGAATATATTGTAGAGTTAGTACACAAGACCAAGTTAGAGAGGGTTTTAGTCTAAGCGAACAAGAAGAAAGACTAAGAAAACTATGTGATTATAAGGAATATGACATAGTAGATGTTTATATTGATGAGGGGATTAGTGCTAAAGATACTAATAGACCACATTTTCAACGTATGTTAAATGACGTTAAGAATGGACGCATTAACAGAATTGTAGCATATAAGCTTGATAGAGTTACTAGAAGTATTAAAGACCTAGAAGAGTTAGTACAGTTTTTAGAAACCTATAATTGTAGTTTAGAGTGTGCCGTAGAAGAAATTAATACAAGTAATGCTAATGGGCGTTTCTTTGTAAGAATGTTGACTGTTTTAAGTCAGTTAGAAATAGAAAGATGTAGCGAAAGAACAATTGTAGGTATAGATGGAGCTTTAAAAGCAAAACATACCCCTATATGTCCTTATGGATTTAAAAAAGAGAATAAATGTTTAGTAATAGATGAGGTAACGGCACCTACTATTAGGCGTATATTTCAAGAATATTTAGAGGGAAAATCAGCTTGTAGAATAGCTAAAGACTTTACTCTTGAAAATGTTGATAATAGGAAATGGAATAGCACCTATATTGATAAAATATTAAGTAATAGAATTTATATAGGAGAATATGAGGCTAGGAAATATTCTAAAACACAAGAGCCTATATTAATCAAAGACTTTGCTCCTCCAATAATAGATAGAGATGTTTGGTTAGAAACAGAAAGGCAAAGAGAGAAAAATAGCCATAATCATTATATAAAATATGATTATATATTTAGACAAAAATTAGTTTGCAATCATTGTGGTAGTATTTTAAATTGTCTAAGTGCTACTGGTAGAAATGGTAATATACAACTATACTATAAATGTAATAATTGTAAAAAGATAGCTAGTTTCAACGAGAAGAGAGTAGAGAAAGCTTTTTTAGAGAAGATAGATGATATATTTGATTTTTATAGTCTTTTAGACAATACATTTATTACTACTACAACCATTGATTATAAGCAAGAAATAGATAATATAAGGAAAGAACTGAACTACATAGAAAGTAAGCAAGAAAAGGCTAAAAATGTGCTTTTAGAGGGGATTATAAGTAGCGAAGAATTAAGAGATACTTTAGATAAACTTTCTTTTGATAAAAAGGAGTTAGAGACAAGATTAACAGACATAGAATATCAGTCTAGGAACTTATTAACTATTGATAATGCGTGTAATATTTTTCGTTATAATTCTAATTATTATTTAAAAGTATCTCATTATGTAAGACATAATCATTTATGGAAACAACTTACCAATAGTCAAAAGCAAAAGATTGTAAGTAAGTATATTGATAACATAGTTATAAACTCTACAAATAAAAAAGAAATAAGTATTGATAAGATAAATATTAAGGAGAACAAGCTTGCTGATGTTAGTTATATGTTTAGATATGATATTTTTAATACCATATACGATTTAGAACAACAAAAAAGTATCATTGATAACTATGAGTATCAAGATACTATGTTAAAAGATTACTATAAAATAAATAATATTGTCCTTAGTGGCAAAATAATTAATACTTATGATACTTTAGAAGATGAGTTGATGTATGAGATGTCTACTAATAATATAAGTTATATTTAGCTTTCTTTAGTGTCAGATAATATTCTATAAATAAGGGTGCATATAGTTAGTCCAAAGTTTATACAGAAGTCTTTTTCTATGTCAGTAAAGGCTTCTCTTTCTTTAATACTTTGTTCATCAGCATGTCTAAAACATTGTGTTCTTTTTCTAAAGTTTTTTACTATTTCATCAGTAATATAGCCTAAAGAATATGAACTATAATCAAGTGTTATGAATTTGCCATTAACTTTAAGCATGTTTTCTATAGCATTACATATCGTTTGTAATTTTTCATCGCTTTCCATACTTTCAAAAGTAGCATTCCTTGGCGATATTGTTTTAAATATGTTTTCTAAATCTAGGTTAGCTTTTACTATACTACTATTTTCTTTTTTAAATTGAAGGTTGTCTATTAAATTTCTTCTGCTCTCCCATGAAACATAGCCTAATTCATTAGTTCCATAAATTTGTTTAGCCTTAAGTCTAATATCATTATTTGAAAAGCTTTCTAAATCGGTAGGGCGAGCTAAAAAGTTAGGAAATTCAACAATAGAATAGCCACATGAATATAGATAATAACATATTAAAATAAACTCAATATTTTCTTGGTTAGTGTAGTCATTTCTTGGTTGTATTAATGATTTAAAATTTTGGATAGCGTCTTCTTCGTCGTATACTTCAAACTTAGCTCCATTAAGTTTGGCTCCTCCTGTATTATTAACTATATCAAGGTATTTTTCATAAGTTCCAAGTTTATTATCAAAAGCATTACTTATAAAGTGAGTACATAAATCAATCATAATAATTCCTCCTAATGATGTCTAGCATATCATCACGCTCCCTTATATAATCAAAAAAGCCTAGTAAACACAAGGTCTACTAAGCTTTTCTATAATGAAACGTGCCACTAATTTACTGGGTGGTTTGTTTATACCCAAATATGGGGCATGTTACACACAAACTTTTAGCCACTACATATAAGAAAAGAGCCATAAT
>URLC01000002.1 GCA_900548695.1 uncultured Mycoplasmatota bacterium | reverse complement strand
AATAAGCATCATACTTCTTATCCTTATTAGCCTGTTGAAGTTTAGATACTTGTGGTAAAGCCAAAATTAGAATTACACCCATAATTGCAATAACCACCACTAATTCAATCAATGTAAAACCAGATTTATTTTCCTTAAATTCCATATAACATCACCATATCTTAATCTACTATAAATAAGATTATACAACGGATTTCCAAACTATACAATAAAAAAATTCGACAAAATAAAGAACATAAATAATAATCAAACAAAAAAGAAGAATTATTTCCCTTTTTCTTCTTTTATTTTACTTTTTAATTTTTGAATTTTCATATCTCTTTTCGTATTTTCAAACAACTTCAAAAACTCCATAAATCCCTTATTTCTTCCATAGCTAACATTAGGAAAGGCCTTTAACAATCTAGCTGTCAAGGTAGTATGCTTACGTATTGCCTTAATAACTTCTTTTTTTATTTCTCTAGTAGCATCTTTATGAATATAATTACTAACATTTATTTTTAAACGAGCCGTAATATAACAAGATTCAACAATATCACTGATAAAGATAATAAATAAAAATATCGCCAAACAAATAGTTAACCAACTAGGAAGCAAATAAATAAACTCTGCAAGAACTGGTTGTACAACTTTTACAACCAAAACACCACCAATACCAAATAAAATAGCATTATCCAAGCAAACTCTTCCATTAATATTAAACTTCTTATCAGAATAATCCCACCAACGAAGTTTAAATATCTTTTCCATGATTAAACTTGTAAAATATTCAAGTACGGTACAGAAAAAAGCCCCCATAACAAATAAAGCCACTAAATCACTTTCATATCTTTTTAAAAAAAGAACCATAATTAAAGCCCCAAAACCATAAATAGGTAAATAAGGACCAATCAAAAATCCTCTATTAAATACTAACCTTTTACAAGTAAGACTAACACAAATGATTTCAGCAATATATCCAATAATAGAATACAAAAGAAATAATAAAAACCAACTACATATAATATACAACATAACTTTCTCCTATATTAAAACAGAAATAATCATAATCATAACACCAACAATAAGTCCCAAATTACGATAAAGTTTAAACTTACTCTCTTTAATTCTTGGTAATAACTCAGAAAACAAAATAAAGACTAACATTCCAAGTGTAAGAGATAATAAACTGCCTAATACCCATTCTGGAAGCATTCTATTATTTAATAGAAAAGCTAAAAATCCTCCAAGAAAAGTAGATAGAGAAACCCCACTTATCATAAGCCATATCTTTTTAGGTTTTTGATTTCCCTGATAAAATGTTGTCGCAATAACCATACCAAGTGGCAAATTATGAAATCCTATTCCAATTGTCAACATAAGACCAGCAGATACACTACTAAGAACGGTAGAATAAACTGCCATACCTTCTACTACATTATGAATCACCAAAGCAATAGATGAAATTACTCCAATATGAGCCAAATTACTATTAGCTTGTTTTTTAGTCATACGACTATGTTCATGATGATCTGGTACGAAGTGATCTAAAACTCGTAGTAATAGATAACCTAAAACTACAAATATCAAAAATAACCAAATATACTTAAGTCCAAAATGTTCAATCGCTTCAGGAATCAAATCAACAAGTACCAACATAATAATAACACTAAAAGCAAGACCTAAAGAAAAATCAGTAATTTGTTCCTTTTTATTTACAAGAAAAGCAATTAAAGCTCCAATAAAAATAAAAATTCCTAATAAAAAAGTAACAATTAATCCAACTACTTCAATACGCATACAATCACCCAACCATAACATAAACTAATACAACTAAAGCTAAAACAATGCGATATATCATAAATATTTTAAAATTATGTTTTTGTAAATATTTAAGTAAAAATTTAATACATAAAATCCCTACAATAAAAGATACCAATATTCCAAATATAAAAGTACCAACATTAGCAAAAATAACAGACCAAACGCTTCCCTTTAATAACTGTAATAATACGGCTCCTAGTACTACTGGCGCACTTAAAAAGAAAGAAAATTTTGCAGCACTTTCTCTTTCAAGTCCCAACACTCTACCGGCAGCAATTGTAGTACCACTACGAGAAAATCCAGGTATTAAAGCAAACACTTGACTACATCCAATAATAACAGCATCTTTTAAAGTCATTTTCTTAATATCCTTCGATTCTTTACTATATTTATCAGCAAGATAAATAATAATACCCATAATAGCCAATGCTAAAGCTATTACAATATAATTAGATCGTATTATATTTTCAATTGCCTCTTCAAAAAGAACCCCTACAATAGCAGCTGGAATTGTTGCAGCTACCAAATACCATAAGATTTTACCATCATTATCTTTAACACCCTTAGTAAAACCTTTACGAATCATCGTAATAAAATCTTGAAAGAAAAATACTCCAATAGCAAGCAAAGTACCAAAATGCAGTGCAATATCAAAAGTAAGTTCCATATTAGCATTCATTCCAGCTCCAATACCAAATAAATCTCTAAAAATAATTAAATGTGCTGAAGATGAAATCGGTAAAAATTCCGCAACTCCCTGAATAAATCCTAAAATCAATATTTCTATAAAACTCATTTTGTATCTCCTAACTTATAACCAGCAATAACCCCAACTGCTAAAACCACAATTCCGATGAAAATTTGTGCTAAATTAAACACTAAATGATCAACACTATTCATAGTCGCAATTGGAATTGCTAAAACAGACGCAAATATAAAACCTAAAACCCCAAAATATGTTTTTGTCTCAAACTTTTTAAATAAAAATTCAATCAGTTTAGAAATAGCTACAATTCCTAGTAAAACTCCAATACCAAATACCGAAGCAACAAGTAAATTATGTCCTAAATCTTGAAACTTAGTTAATTCTTTAATTACTTTTAAAATTGGATAATAATAACCTAAAAGCATTAAAACTAAAGAACCACTTACTCCTGGAATAACCATAGTAGCAGCCGCAACCATTCCAACTAAGAATAACACAATATATCCTGCCACAGTAACATTTGATAAATTAGCTTTTAAAGAAATATCAAATAGTTGTTCAGAAAATGCAAGTACTAATACTAAAGTAAAAGTAATAAGAAAAATAACATAACTTGATACTTTTTTTACTTCATTTTTCCCTTTAACTTTCTTTAATAGCAAAGGAATTCCCCCAAGTACCAGTCCCATAAAAAACATGGTTGTAGGTATTGGAAAATGAGCATAAGAATAATCAATCACTCTACTCATAGAAAGAATAGCTAATAAAATACCGATTCCTATAGGAAGTAAAAATTTAATATTTTCTTTGATTTTAGAAAAAAAATGGCTAATTGCTTGAATAAAATTTTCATAAATTCCTAAAGTAAGAGCAAGTGTTCCACCACTTACTCCTGGAATAATATTAGCAAGCCCCATAATGAACCCCTTGATTGTCAATATAAGTGCATTTTTCATTTTATTCTCCTTAATTTTCAAATATTTCCATAATTAAAGGTACTACGTGTTTTTTACGAGAAACACAATTTTCTACAAAATATCCTTCAGGTATGTTTTCTTTTTCATAACAAACGTCAACCACTTCTTGACCTTTGGTATTAAAGATAACATAACTACCATTTTTAATGATATCTGTAACATACAAAGCCACAAAATCATAATTATTAGCTTCTGCTACTTCATCCAAAGTAGCAACATACTCATCTAACTCTTTTTTCATCTCATCAAAATTCATGGTAAAGAATTGCCCAATAGCAAAAGTCTTTTCATTAATAGTATATAATTTAAAGTCATTATATAATACATCTTCTTTACTCATGCCTTCTAAAGATGTACCTGCCTTTAACATATCCATACCATATACTTGATAATCAACTCCAGCAATACGAGCTAATTCTTCCACTGCCTCCACATCACGAGGTGTCGCTGTAGGGCTCTTAAGAATTAAGGTATCAGACAATATTCCAGAAAGTAATGCCCCAGCAACCTCTTTAGGTAAATTAACATTTCTTTCTTTGTATAAAGTATAAACAATGGTACAAGTAGAACCAACTGCCATATTGCGGAAATTAATAGGTGCAGATGTTGTAATACTACCCAAATTATGGTGATCAAAAATCTCCAAAATATTAGCTTCTTCAAGTCCTTCCACACTTTGTAATTTTTCATTATGATCAACCAAAATAACGTTTTTAGGACGTTTTTCATTTAAATCAATAATTTTTAATAATCCTAAACATTGGTTTTTCTTATTAACAACTGGATAATTAGTATGTTTTAACTTATTATTAATATCTAAAACAGTATCAACAAATTCAGTTTCCTCAAACTTGATAGGATTATAACTACGTATCATAGTTCTAATATAATTAGTTAAAGGAATCATTCTAGTAATATGATAAGAATCATATGGTGTACGAATAATATTAACTTTATTCTTTCTAGCTATTTCAATATGTTCATCTTTAATCTCAGAATCTCCTGATAAGACAACTAGTTTAACTCCAGATTCTACAGCGTATTCAATAACACTATGACGATCTCCAACAATCAAAATATCTTCTTTAGTTAAAGGAACGGTATTAATAAAAGTAGTACTACGATAAGCGGCAACCATAATTTTACCACTAATTTCAGAATCAAATTTTAATATTTCTTCACCCTTTAATACTTTTATAATATTCTGATAAGAAGTATATAATTCTTCAAAATTCGCATTAACTACAATATGAGACAAATCTTTAATCGTAATTAATCCTAAAAATTGTTTATTATCTTTTACAACTGGAATACCTGTTAATCCTTCTTTTAACATTTTTTGATATCCATCATAAACAGAATCTGTATCGCGAATATAAAAACCTTTATGATAATTAACATCTTTTAATTGTAGTTTAACATCATTTAAATATTCTGGTTCTTTTAAACCAAAATAATTAAGTGCATATTTCGTTTCCTTATTCACCGTACCTAAAATTCTTGGTTCCGTACATTCTCCTAACTGATTTTTCAAATAAGAAAGACCAATAGCAGACATGACAGAATCAGAATCAGGTTTCTTATGTCCAAAAATAAATGTTTTTTCCATATCATCACTTCTTTCTTGCAAAAGTATATCATAAAAAATAAATAAAAAAAAGGGAAAAAATCCCTTATTACCTCATTTTTACAAAATTAACTACAAAAAACACAAATAACATGGAAATTGCTCTAAGTTCCTTATGTATACGATAACCGCCCTCATAAAGAGCTGCGACATCATCCATAAAATCGACAATCCAACTTTCTAAATATTTAGGTGGAGTAAAAGTAACTGGAAACATATGTGTCTTAATAATATCCTTTTGCATCTCTGTTAAATCTAAATATTTAGAAGCATTATTAACAGCATACTCTGGATGACGTCTAAGACGTTCCGTTCTATTTTCATGATCGACCTCATTTAAAAAGAAATCATGTAATAACGCCGCCTCAGTCACTTCTTTATAATTAAGTCGCAATGCTTTACTAACTTTATAAGATAAATAAGCAACTCTCATAGAGTGATCATATCTAGTAATTCCATGATGTGTAATAAACTTAGTTTGATTAAACTCATCTATTTCAAGAATTGGACTAACAATACGTTCAAACTCTTCATCTATATAATGATTCATATAAACATCCTTTTCCTATTTCCTATATATTTTATGCAAATTCTTACTCTATAATGATACCATAGAACCAAATAACTAGCAATATTTACACAAAGTTCGAATTACAATACCATGTCAATTGACAAACAGACATTAGTATTGCACACAAACGACATTATAGCATAAAAAAAGAATTAATGCAAATCACACTAATTCACTTAAAATACGATTTAACTCCTCTTCCTCCTCTTGGGTTGTCTCTTTGTTTTCTAATTCTTTATTAAACCAAGCAGGTAACGTAGCCTCTTTCTTTTGTGTAGTATTTTTACTAGTTTTGTCTTTTACGAGAACTCTTTTAATCTTTTTGTGCTCTTTTTCCGCAATTTTCATAGCTTCTTCTACAGTTTCAATATTTAATCTCTTCCACTGACCAGCAATCGTTTCAACATAACTTTTCTTTAATTGTTCATGATTTATTTTTAAAACATAAGCAATTAACACATTGACAACTCCTGGATTCAACTTTTGATCAATAAGTAAACTCTCAATCAATCGTTTATCCCGATCAGTTGGCTCTGCTCCCTTATACTTTGCTTTTAAAAACTGATAAGGTGTTAAATTTTCAAAAGCATAAACCATCTTGGCCCACTTAGAATTATCTCCCATTGGTTTCTTTAAATACTCTGGTTGCTTATTATAAATTAAAGTTGGTAAATCGCCACTATTTTCAAACTGATAATACTCTCTACAACTTTTTCTAAGCAATGGCTTATCAATAAGTCCTCTTTCATTTAAACTATCCCTAACAAGTCCCTGCATAGCCAAAGTATCAAGTTGATATGTAAAACTAAGTGCATTGATAAATTCTTTTACTTCTTTTGTAAAGCACCGCTCCGAAACCATGCTAGAAGGAATACTAGAAATAAGTAAATTAAAATCTATCCCTCTATTAAGTAATACATTATTAGTTTCTCGCCTAGTAACATCTTGCGATATTTCTAAAACCGTACCTCTAACTGAAGTAAATACCTCATCAAAACAAGCGGTAACATCTTCATACTCTTTCATATTTATATTAGGAATCTTAAAATAATTAACAATTCTATCATACTCTTTTTTGCCTAGATTATTATATAAAACCACATTTAAAATTGGATGATTAAAAAACTCATGTGCGTTCATCGGTGAATATATTAAATAAACATACTGATTAATACTTCCTGCCTTATAATAAGTCTTTAAAAGTCCACAAGCCTCTAATTTTTCTCTAGCAATAACTATATCTTCCAGTTTTAACTGCATAGTAGCCATTAAATGATGATGTGTCAAATCATGACTCATAATTTGTAATCGATCCAAATCATCAAGTAAACTAAAATATAAAGCAACTGCTGTATAACCAATAATAGGTTGATATAACATACTAATAAGTTTCCTATCAGAATCATTTAATACCGTCTTATTAATCACAAGATAAGTATCTGCTGGTAAAATTGTTCTCGTCTTCATCTAATCACCTACAAACTATCGTACAACATAATAAAAAAAAAAGAAAGTAAAACTTCCCCTAAATACCAAGCCATGCAACAATCATATCTGGTGTCAACTTTGTAAAATAAATAAAAGCAAACGCCATCAACAAAAACGGTCCAAAAGGAATCATCTTCTCATCATTCTTATAAAGTAAAAATAAAGACATTGGTAAGGCAAATAAACTTCCTAAGAAAATTGTAATAGTACCAAGTAAAGGATCTAAAACCAGTCCAAACAAAAACATCATTTTAACATCCCCACCACCAAGACTTTCTTTTTTTAAAACCTTCTCTCCTAACCACATAATAAAATACATTAATAAAAATAAAAATGCCCCAGTAAGTAATCTCTTTAAAACAAGAATTGGTCCTCCAATTAAAAATTGTACAATAACAAAATAAAGAACAAAAAAAATCAACACTTCATCAGGAATAATTAAATAATTTAAATCACTAACTGTCACAATAATAAGCAAAGAAACAATTCCTAGCGCTATGAGAAGTTCCCAAGAAAACCCAAAACTATAAAAAGAGACAGCAAACAAAACACCTGTAAAAAGTTCCATTAAAAGTTCTAAAATATCAATTTTTTTATGGCAATAGCGACATTTTCCTCTTAAAAACAAGTAAGAAAAAATGGGCAAGGATTCTAAGAAGGAAAGAGACTGCTGACATAGATTACAACGATAAGGAAATATATGATAATCTTCAGTAGCAAGTCTTTCTCCTAATACCGTATAAAATCCACCTAAAAAACACCCTAAAATAAAAAAGATAATTAAATATAAAATATCCATAATTACCCTCCTTATTGCATTTGTCCATAAATACTAAACATCGGTTCAACAATAGACAATAAAATAATACCAACAATGACAGCCAAAGCACAAATCATAAGTGGTTCCATTAAACTTTTCAACTGATCAATTACTGATTTATGTAAAGCTTGGAAGTGATCAGCAACTTTTTCCATCATCAATCCTAACTGACCAGTAGATTCTCCAGTAACTAGCATTTCATAAGCAACAACTGGAAATGCCCACTCACCTCTAAATGATTCTGAAATAGAATCTCCTTTTCCAAGATTATGTAACGTTTTGTTAATAATTCGCTTATAAACTTCATTGTTTGTAATTTTTGATAAAATTTCCATACTATCTGTAATAAATACCCCATGATTAAGTAAAGAAGCAAATGTCTTTGTAAAATTAGCAACTTCGTTATAAATAATAATGCTTTTAAGTACAGGAACATGCATAAGAAAAGTTTGAACTCCTGTACGAAAGCTTAAAACTTTCTTATAGGCAATCATAAAACAAATTACAATTCCAACAACAGCTATCAATAAAATAAGCCAGTTTGCTTTAATAAAATCACTAGCCCCCAAAACAGCTAAAGTGATAGCTGGTAATTCTGCATCATTACTTTCAAACATACTTGCAAATTGTGGAACTAAATAAGTAAGCATAAAAATCAAAACACCAAAAGCAATTGTCAAAACAACAACCGGATAAGTCATTGCACTCTTCATTTGCTTTCTAGTTCTTTCCATAGTTGTATAGTAATCAGCCATATCATCTAAAATAGAAGGCAAATCTCCTGTCATTTCAGCTGTCTTGACCATGTTTATCAATAACTTAGGAAAAACTTTTTCTTGTTTCATCATCGCATTAGACAAACTTTCACCTTTTAAAAGTTCATAAACCAATCTTTGAAAAGACTTTTTACTAGCCGGTTTAGTAGATTGTTTGGCTAAAATTTTAACTGCATCAACTAATGGAATACCAGAACGAATATAAGTAGATAACTGCGTCAAAGCAAATGATAAATCCCCTATCTTCATCTTAGCATGATCATTAAGATCAATATCGTAAGCAGGACGTACTTTAATAGAAACAATTTCATAATCCTGAGACAATAAAAAGTTTCTAACCTCATCTTCGGTTTCTGCTTCAAATGTCCCATTTTCTTTTTTTCCCATAGCGTTAATAACAACATACCGATACTTAATAAGTGGTCTTTCTTCTTTTTGTTCTCCTTTGGAAGAAGAATCCACATTACTAGGAGTATTCATAGGAGTATCCGTTTTTGATTCTAAAGTTTCTACTGACTCTTCTTTTTTCTGGCGTTTAGAAAAAAAAGGGGTTCTCTTTTTCTTTTCTGTTGGAACAGCACTCTCTATTTCCGCCTGCTTTAAAGCCTGAGCATCTTGCATTTTTAAAGCTGCATTTTCTGTCTTAGAAAATAATCTCTTAGGTAACTCACCAATCTTCTTAACTCCATGGTAAACTGCGATAAAAGGTTTTTCTAGTACTCCCACATTGCATCACTCCTTATTCTTTTATAAGTATATCATATCAACTTTTTTTTGAAAATAAAGAAATGAACATTTTATACAAATTGACATATATTAAAAGTAAGAGGTGAAGACATGTATCCTAATCCATATATGATGAGTTCTATTCCAAAAGCTGGCTTATTCTCTCGTTCTTTATCTGCTTTAAAAACAGTTAAATGGAGTAGTTTGTTAGAAGGAACCCAAAAAACTTTAGGTGTAATTAATCAAGCAATCCCTGTTGTCTATCAAATAAAACCGATCTTTTCCAATGCAAAAGCTATCTTTAAAATAGCTGGTGCTATGAAAGATGATGAAATAAAACAACCTATCAGAGAGACAAAAACACCTCCGTCGCCAACAACTTCCCCAATTTTTTATATTTAATAATAAAAAAACTCAGGCTAACCTGAGTAATATACAAATGGTAGCGACGGAGGGAATCGAACCCCCGACCTCCTGGGTATGAACCAGGCGCTCTAGCCAGCTGAGCTACATCGCCATTTCTTGCAACAAAATGATTATAGCAAATTAAAAATAATATTTCAATACCTTTTTTATTATTTTTCTATACAAAATTTAAGAAAATAGTTATAATATACATTACGAAGGAGAGATTATAATGGCAGAATATTACAAAGGAACAATAAATACACTAATCTTAACAAATAGTAAAGATGGTAAAACACCAATTTTTAAATCACAAAAATTAACAGAAAATGTTATTTTCTATAGAAGAAACCAACTATCAAGATATATCAGAGTAGAAAATGGAGATCCTACAACAACTTATGAAGAAGCAGAAGATTACTTCTACCATCTGATAAAAGAAAATGGTCAAAAAGCTATAGGTTGTAAAATACCCTATCTAGACGAAGCAACTATAGTACCACTAAATATGAGCAAAACTGAAATAAAAACTCTAAAAAAGCAAATGAAAAAATCAAGAAAAAGTCGTTAACAAAAGAACAACTCATAAATTTTTAAAAATATACCTTGTAACCAAGGAACGCGAAGAATTTTCTTCGTTTTTTTATGTTCTATTTCTTTAATAATTTTAAAAACCAATCGATTAATATTTTTAGATTCTAATAATGCAAATAATTTTCTCTGATAAATAGGAATAGTTGTAGGTAATGAACTATAATTATAAAATGAATCGACCATAACCTGATTAAATCCCGTGTGATAAGCTCCTGGTTCAATTAAACAAAACTGAATAGTATCACCCAATAATTTCTCTTCTTTTTGTAAAGTTTTAACCAACATAGAAATAGCTGCTTTACTAGAAGAATAACTTCCCAAAAATGGAATGGGAAACAAAGAAATAAGTGAAGATGTAACAAAAATCTTTCCAGCAATATTTCTCTTTTTCATTTGCCAATAAACTTCTTTCAAAAGCAAAAACGATTGAAAGATATTTGTTTCATAAACTTCTCTTAACCCTTGATGATTCATTGTTAAAAGACTACCACTTACCCCTATTCCAGCTTGATTAATCAAACAATCAATCTCTAATTTTCTCACCAAATAAATATCATCCGTTAATAAATCAAGCTTAAAACAAAAAGCCAAGACCTCTTCCATTTTTAATTTTTTTCTTAACCAAAACACTTCTTTTACTGTTCGACAAGTCATATAAACTAAGTGTCCTCTTTTAGCAAGCTCTACCCCTAACTTATAACCTATTCCTGAACTAGCTCCAGTAATTAGTATTCTCATTACCATCACCTAATCATAATATAACCAAAAAAAGAAATTCTATTTTAAGAATTTCTTCTAATGGTAAAGGATACACCTTTTTTCTCATTTTTAATCGTTACATCATAATCCATAATATTTAATGTCTTTTTAACAATCGATAGTCCTAAACCAAACTCTCCTTTGATTCCCTTACGGAACGGAGTAAAGATTCCTTCAAGGAAATCATCTGCAATGTGTTCTCCATCATTGTACAAGATAAGTTTGTTTTGTTTTGCAGTAATTTTTATAGTAGTGTTCGCATATCTCATAAAATTCCCTAATAAATTGTCAAAAACGGTTTCCCAATGTTCCATAGTACCATAATATTTTGATTTTTTATCAATTTCCGTAATAAAATTAATTTCTTTTCTATGGAATTTAAACTTTTCAACTTCGCTATTAATAATTTCGTTCATATCAACCAATTTATTTTCTATATTTTTAGAATTTTTGAGATAATCTAGTTTATTTAAGTAAAGAAGTGAGTGTACTTTTTGTTCTAATTTATTCGTCTGTTCTTTGATAACTTGAAGTGCTGTATCACTATCTTCAACCTTATCTTCAACAGCTTCAATATATGATTTTATAACGGTGAGAGGTGTCTTAAAATCATGTGATATATTTTGATACATTTGATTACGATATTCTTCTTGGTTAATTAGAGAAAGTCGCATATCTTCGATTGCTAATGCGAGAGACTTTATTTCATCATCAATCTCAAAATTAATATTATGATTATAATCTGTATTATCGATATGATCTATCTTATCTTTTAGTTTTTCAATCTTTTTAACAATAAACGAAGACCAAATAACTAACATTAAACCAATCAATAAACAAGTACTTAAAACTATTGGAAAGATAGCTTTCAAAATTGATTCTTTTGTTTTGTTTATATAACTATCATTTGAGATAGCAACTTTTATAATTTCATCTTTAGTAATTGTATAGTAGTAGTAAGTATTGTGATTATAGTTAAATTTACCATAATCATCTTTTATATAGGATAATAACTTTTTAGTATCTTTAATATTTATTACTTGTCGAATATTTTCACTGGCTATCACTGCATCATCAACAATATAAATATAAGCAACTTCCGTATTAAGTAAAGATTTATCAATTCGATTATCTCCTACAAATTTTAACGGTTCACTTAAGTAGGTATAAATATTTTTTTCAGCTACTGGAATCAACATTTTAGGAAGAATAACACCTAAGGAAATAAATAAAATTACAAAGGCTACACCTATCAAAAATATTAATTGACGACTTAACTTTGTTTTTCTAGATTTCATGATAAACGGTATCCATATCCATAAACCGCATTAACATTCAAACCAGAAACTTTTTTACGAAGTCTACGAACTAAATCATCAACCACTCGGTCAGTGCCAAAATAATCTTTCCCCCAAACTGCATTTAAAATTTCTTCCCTCGAAAAACATTTATTTCTATTTTGAACAAATAAAAGTAATAAATCAAACTCTAATGTAGTTAATTTAATTTCTTTCTTGTCTTTTCCTAAGACAACCCTACGATCAATATCAATCGTATAATCTTCATAAGTAATAAGTTGTTTAGATATATTTTTATATACTCTTTTTATAATCTTATCTACGCGTAAGACTAACTCTTTACTAGAATATGGTTTGGTAATGTAATCATCGCTACCTAATTCTAATCCCAAAATTTTATCCAAATCTTGATCTCTTGCGGAAGTAAAGATAACGGGTACGTTTTCATCCTGCTCCCGGATAGCTTTGATTGCATCATAGCCATTGACATCATCTCCTAACATAATATCCAGTATCCAAAGATCCACCTTATTGCCAATATAATCAATTGCTTCTTGTCCCTTCGTAAAAGCAACCACTTGATAACCAGAACGTTCTAAATAAGTTTGAATAAGGTTTGATAAGTCAATTTCATCTTCAACAAAACAAATTGTATACATTTTCTACCACCTACCAATAGTATAACACTATTATCTAATTTTACCTATAGTCTTATGGGCATCCCCTCCTTCATTATAGAATTCTTTTCTCTAGGTATAACTACCGCCTACCTTTCTATCTATATTTAAAATTTAACATTTTGCATTTAAAACAAGTCTTTCTAGTTTTCTTTTTACTATCTTCCTCCTTTCGACAATATCAATATAACAAACAAATGTGTAAAAATTATTAAATAATTATGGGAAATTATGGGAATTCAATTCAAAGTACATAATTGATAAAATCATCTCCTTTCATATTTCTAATATACAAAACGATTATGAAATCTATTTGACAAAAAAATGAAAAATTATGGGTAAAGAAAAAACAACTTCCAATCCTTAAAATAAATACTTCTAAAAGAAACTAATCCTTTATCACGAAAAAAAAACAATTATAATCTTTTCTTTATTAGAAAGGCTCAAAATATAATCTCATTAATATAAATAACCAAAAGAAAAGAAACAAAAAAACTTCCCTAAACAAATTTTTATTCACTTTTTGAACTTTTGCCTCTCTCATAGTAATCATATCAAAGCAAAAAAAAGAAAGATATTTCAATATATCCTTCACAATCAATATACATAAACTAGTCAATATAAAAATAATCAATCATAACTTTTGCAACCATAACTTCTTTTTCATCATATATACTAACTTCATAAACTGATACATTCTTTCCTGTTTTAACCACATTTACTATAGCTTTTAATTTTTTTCCAGTAGCCGCATGTAAATATTCAATATGAGAACTTAATGTGACTGCTTTTCTTAAAGATGTAGCTGCTACTGCACCTGCTGCTGTATCAGCAAGACCAAATATAAATCCTCCATGCGCCATTCCATAAGGATTTAAACTATCTTCTTCTATAAAAGCTTCCATCACACAATAATCTTTCTTTAAATCAACCAATTGATAATGATTATTTTTTATAAAGCCTCCAACTTTTTCCATTGTTTTATGCCCTAAGGCTAATATTTCTTTATCCGACATATAATCACCCTAACTATATTTTCTGTAACTTTTCAACCGCATCATATATGGTCTTAACAGGAATTAATTTAATATCTAATTTTTCTTCTTTCTTAACTTTCTTGCACGTCTTATAATTATCTCCTGCTGGAACTAAAAAGATATCAGCCCCACCATCAACAGCACCAAGTAACTTATACTCAACCTCTCCAATTTCCCCAATAGAACCATCCGCTTCAATAGTTCCTGTACCAGCGATTTTCTTATTCTTCGTTAAATCTCCCTTTGTAAGTTGATCATAAATAGATAATGTTGTCACAAGACCTGCAGAAGGACCAGATTCGTTAGATTTAAACTTAAACTGAACTTCTGGAAAAGTTTCATAGGTATTATCAGCTTGTAAACCAACACCCAAAAGTTTTTTTCCATCCTCTTCATACAATTTGCAAGAAACCTCTTGTTCCTTACCATCTCTTTTAACCTTAACTAAAATATTATTGGCATCAAAATTTTGAATATACTCTTGATATTCCTTTAATGTCTCAAAATGTTTTCCATCAACCGCTAATAAAAGATCCCCGACTTCTAATGGATTTTCATATCCTGGAAAATTAACAATTACATAAATATCTGTCTTTTTAAGTTCACAAGGCTTCCCAGCTAAAGTATAAGCATAATATATAGCATTACTATTAGAATACTTTAAATCCAAACTACTGCGAAATTCAATATCATCATAATCTTCATCAGTGGTATATTTATAATCATCCATGCTAACCCGTTTCCAATGTGGCATAACATAACTTAGTAAATAACTAACCGTTGTCCCCTTCAATTCAGAAACATAAGATAAATTAAAACTACCATCACTACTATGGCCATCTTCTACAACAACACGTTCTGAAATATCACTAATACCGCCACCAACAATAACATAATAATTTACTGGCCAAGCACAAACAACATAAAATATAACCAAAAATAAAATAAATTTATATTCACTTTTAATAAAAGCTTTTACTTTTTCATAAAATTTCTTAAGCATGTAACTACCTCCATGATACATTATAACAAAGAAATGAGGAATTATGAAAAAAAATAATCAAAGTAATTTCATTATCACTGTATTAATCTGTCTAACAATCCTATATTTACTAAATTCATCCCTAATTACCAAACAAATTTTAATCTACACAAAATTATTCATTGAAAAACTTTTTCCTTCTAGCTTTTTATTTTTCACCTTGTCAACTTTATTAATTGAATTTCATGTGGTAGAAAAATTAAATAAATTATTAAAAAAAGACAGTGCTTCACTCTATATTGTAATTATGAGTTTAATTAGTGGTTTTCCCAGCGGAAGCAAATACATAAAAGAATTATTGGAAAAAAATTTAATTACTAAAACAACAGCTAATTATCTAATTAAATTTACTCACTTCCCTAATCCAATCTTTATTTTAGGACCTGTTTCCTTATTATTCCCTAAAAGAAAATACGGTATCATAATTCTAGCTAGTATTATATTATCCAATTTTTTAATTGCCCTCATCAATAAACCACAAGAAAAAAGTCTCTTGCCAATCACAAATAAAGAAATAAAACCATTCGCCAAAATATTGCCATTATCAATTCTGTCTTCTTTAAAGACAATTACTATTATTTACGGAACATCCCTCTTTTTCTATTTAATAAGTATCATGATTAACCACTACTTAAAATTAAAACCATTGGGCTATATTATAATTAATGGCATATTTGATTTAACGAATGGTATCTTTTCTACCAGTTTAATATCAAACCAAAATTTAAAAGCTATCTTAATTATTCTATTTATTTCTTTCGGTAGTATTTCTATACACATGCAAACAAAAAGTATCATTTCTGATACTAAAATTCACTATAAAAACTTTTTGCTAGGAAGAATTTATCAAACAATATTAGCAATCACTATCTTTTCTCTACTAATACTTTGTTTTTAAATTCCTCCTTTATAATTAATAGGTGTCACAATATCAATAGAATGTTTAGAACCTAAATCTGGGTGATACAAGGAAATATGAAGAGAAAACACATTATTAGCAGTGGAAATATCTACAGAATTAATTTTAAGACTATATATTCTATGAGTAGTAGAACTTCCACTATATTTAATATCATTATGTCCCAAATCAGGTAAAGGATACTCTGTTAAATTCCCCTCTGGTCCATAACTAATAGAAAACTCATCACTCTGATTTTGAGGAATTTTAGCTTGATCACACATCTCAAACACTTCAATTTCATCCACCGCATCACATCCCAAAACTTGAACAATTTCTAAAACTCGAACACTACCATCTTTCAATACAAAACGAATCTGATATCCTATAACATCTTCTTTTTCATCTTTAATCCTTGTTAATGGAGTTGTACTAACAGAAGAAAGACCAATTTTTATTAAATCATCTTGAATATCTTTAGTTAACAAATTTTTATAAGTAACTAAACTAAGCTTGTAAGATGCAACCGTCTCTTTATTTTTTAAATCTAAAATCCCATCATACATAGACACTACAATAATAGCAACAATAACAAATGTAACCAATATTTCAATCGCTGTCATACCCTTATTATTGAGTTTTTTAAGACGCATGTCGCACCACCTCCATATTACCATAAGTATAATAAGTCTCACTACTAGCATCATCTACATCATCTGTTTTTTTCTTAAACTCAACTAAAACTCTATAATTAGCCCCATTCAAAGATGGTACAGTATAATCTGGCAAGTACTCGATATAAGACACAAAACCATCACTAAATCCAGAGGAATTTTGCGCTATTTTAGTCTTAAAATCTGATATTTTATAACTAGTAACAACTGCCTTAGTAACTCCTAAACGATTCCACATTTCTAAACATAAAGTTTTATCACTGCCACTAAGCGTATTACAAGTAAAATCATAAAATTTAGAACTATTGATTGTGGAATCAGCTCCATTCGCTTTAAAAAAATCATAACTATTACTTTGAACAAATCTCTTTATCCAATAAGTACCATATTTACTATCGACATCATCATAAAATTCTCTCCGCTCATACTCACCAGCCAAGGGATAAAAATTAATATAAATAACTGAAAAAACAGCCATTACAAAAACAGTAACAACTAAAGTTTCTATTAAGACAAAACCCTTATTATTTTTTTTCATATTTTCCCATCTACTTTCTTGCTATTATACTAAAATTATTATATAATAAATTAAGATAAAATACCATAGGGAAAAATAAAAAGGGGCTAATACTATGATTAAATTCGATTTTACAAAAACACCAATTACACAAATTGCTGACTATGTTATTATATCTGCCGCTAAATCAAATGCTTCTGATATTCATTTTGATCCAAGAGAAGACGGTATGATGATCAGATTTCGTGTAGATGGTGACTTACAAAATTTTACATATATTCCAAAAGCATATGAAAGAAATCTTACAACCAGATTAAAATTATTAGCTAATATGAACATCACAGAATCAAGACTTCCACAAGATGGTGCTATCAAAGGAAACTTTGGGGGTACTTATTTAGATATGCGTGTTTCTGCCTTACCCTTAAACGAAGGTGAAAAGATTGTTATTCGTATTTTAGATTATTCTAGAAGTTTGCAAGGTCTAGATTATTTAGGATTTAACCCTTCCAATTTAGCTAGATTAAAACGAATGATCCAAGTACCGAATGGAATCATCTTAATTACAGGAGCAACTGGGTCTGGTAAATCTACAACTGTTTATTCTGTCTTACAAGCTTTAAATAAAGAAGAAACAAACATCATCACTGTAGAAGACCCAATTGAAATGAACATCGAGGGAATGAATCAAGTACAAGTAAATTCCGAAATTGGCATGACTTTCGCTGCTGCCCTTCGTTCTATTTTACGTCAAGACCCTAATGTTATTCTAATTGGAGAAATTCGTGATAGTGAAACTGCACAAATCGCAGTTCGTTCCGCTATTACTGGTCACTTAGTTTTATCAACTATCCATACCAATAATACTTTAGCAACGGTAGAACGTTTACTAGATATGAATGTAGAACGTTACTTATTATCAACTGCCCTAACCGGCATCATTTCCCAAAGACTTGCTAAAAAAATATGTACAAAATGTCGTGTAGAACGTGATACTACTAAATTCGAAAAAAAAGTCTTTAAAAAATACTTAAAAAAAGATGTCGATAAAATATGGGATGTTAATCATAACGGTTGTGATGCCTGCCGTAAAGGTTATAAAGGACGTGTTGCCATTCAGGAAGTTCTAGAATTAGATGATGAAATTAGAAATGCTTTAAATAATGAAAACCTAAGCAAAGATGAATTACGAGATTTAGTTTATAATGAAAATGTTATAACAATGTTGCAAGATGCCTTAGGTAAGGTATTAGATGGAACTACTTCCTTTGAAGAAGTATTACGTGTCATTGAAATTGAAGATGCTGAAGATTTCTTTGAAAGTGACGAACACGAAAAATTAAAAGAACTAGAAAAAGAAAAAGAGGAAAAAATCAAACAAGAATTAGAAATTCAAGAAGAAAAACAAGAACATCAAGAAAAAGAAAAAGAACAAAAATTAGAGGTTGTTTCGCTAAATACAGATCAAAAAGAAAAGCCTTCTGCACCAATCAATCAAGCAACACCAAGAATAATTCCGACAACTGTAACCGAAAAAGAAACACCAATTGTTAAAACTACTAGTTCCAATAAACCTGTAAATACCATAGAAAAAATTGAATCTATTGAAAAAAATAAAGCCCCTACACTTAATACTGTAAATACACCATCCATCATTCCAATACCAGTAGTAACAAAACCAAAACAAGAAACAGCTACGATAAAACCTATAGAACAACCGAATCAACCAACAATAAATCAAACAACGCCAATAATTCAACAAACAAAGACAGCCATAACACCACAACAGACAACAATACCAAATCAACAACTTCAAGTTCCAACCATAAATAAATAAATAAAGAAAGAAAGAAAGAAATAAAGAAAAGCCAGGATAACCTGGCTTTTATCGTGTAATTAAATAATCTAATATTTCATCATTTATATCAGAAACTGTCCTAATCTCTCCGTCTTTCACACATTCAATTCTCTTCCAATTATACATCTCAGAAAGTTCAATATATGCCTCTTCTGCATTCTTTAAGTGTTCCGGAGAACGCTCATGTTCATCTAATACTTTTCTATTCTTTTTAAGTTCTAAGGAATATTTATAAGGCATATGTAAAAAAATTGTTTCATCTGGCTTTGGCAACTGCAATAACCAATACTCTAATTTATCTACCCATTGATACATTAAAAATCTTTCATCTTTATCTAAAATTTTACTACCTTGGTGAGCTAAATTAGACGTTGTATAACGATCTAAAATAACATAATAACCATCTTCTAAATAAGGAAGAATACGATTCATATTATATTTTCTATCAGCTGCATAATATAAAGAAGCAATATGAGGGTCAACTTTATCAGCACCTTCTTCAAAAAAACCCTTAGAAATTTCTACATTTCCTAAATAAGGCCCCCCAACAATTTTTCCAGTTGGTGTATCATACATCGGAAAACCAAAATGGACACATTTCTTACCTAAACCTTTTAATCTTTCTTCTAAAAGTAACGATTGTGTTTCTTTACCAGAACAGTCTGTTCCCTCAATAACAATAATCTTACCTTGCATCATATCCCTCTTTTCTAACCCTAAAAACATCATATCAAAAAAACAAAAAACTATCAATAAAAAATAAGTGTCCAATTAGACACTTATATTATTATTTTCATCAAATGGGACCACTAAAAATTTCTTACTTGCCAAATTATCACACATATGCACAAAATTTTGATATTTAGTTTTTGGCATTTCCAATACTTCATTACCCTTATAATCTCTTGTAAAAGGTCCCATATGTGTTTTAATAACATCGATTAAAAACTCAATTTCTTCAACTTCAAGTCCTAAAACTTCCTCATTATCCATAATATAATCAGCCATTAAAAGAGGATGATCAAAACGTGTATATTGTTCCTTTGGCATACCATGCTTTAAACCATCATGTAATAAAATCCCCATTAACATCAAATCTTTTTCGTCACTAGTGTATTTATTACCAATACAAGAATCTTGAAGTAATTCATACCCAATTCTAACAGCCGCTTTAGTATGACGTAAAAGTCCTCCTTCTCCTAAAGCATAACTAGGATGATACTTTCCTGTAGAAGAAGCCGCCACCTCAAAAAAATAATCTGGAAGTAATTTTATCATCTCGATACAACTATTTTTTATACGATCACTACGTATATACCCTAATTCAACTGCAAACGCTTTCACTTTATCCATAATTATATACCTCCAATAACTGCACTAATATCTCATTACTAAGATAAAAATACTCTTCTCGAATTGCCAAATAATTTTTATCTTCTATTAAATAACCCTTTTTTACTAACTCCTGATAGTGAAAGTAATAATCAAGTTCTTTTTGATATTTCTTAAAAAACTCCCGTTTCGAAATTCCTTTTTTTGTTCTTAAATTTAAAATAACTTCGTACTCAATTTTATCATATAAATCAACTTTCTCAAAACTACTTCGAAAATTTTTTTTCAAATAATGTAAAATACTTCTTGTATTTGTATAACGATAATCATCTATATAGCCACTAGCTCCAAGTCCAAAACCATAATAGCATAAATTATGCCAATAACATAAATTATGTCTAGACTGATACCCTTCTTTCGCAAAGTTACTAATCTCATAATGACAAAACTCTTTAAAAGACGAAACAATTTCTTGATACATACTAGCATCTAGTTCTTCTGGAATACTTTTAACCTTTTCAATATAAAGTTTAGTATGTTCTTCTAAAATTAAAGAATAAGTAGAAATATGAGGAATATCTAATTCTTTAATAAAGAAAATATCTGCTTTGACCTCATCTATTACTTCTCCAGGAAAAGCATACATCAAGTCAACATTAATATTAGAAATACCAATCTTTTTACAGTAAGAAATAACATCTTTTACATAATTTAAATCTAATGTTCTTCCCATCTTTTCCAAAATCCATTCATGAGTAGTCTGTAATCCAAAACTTATTCTATTCACTCCATACTTTTTACATAAATCTAATTTTGAAAAAGTAATACTATCAAAATTAGCTTCCAACGTTACTTCACAATTATCTTTTCTCTTTAACTTATTTAAAATTAAAAATAATTTTTCTAACTCCGAATCAGACAAACAACTAGGTGTCCCACCACCAATATAAATTGTTTCTAACTCATCATTTCGATAATATTGAATAATTTCTTCTTCCAAACAATCTAAATAAGCCATAACATAACCAGTATCATAAAACAATTTACAAAAATCACAATAACTACAAATATTCTTACAAAAAGGAATATGTATATAACAATGTTTTATCACTTATTTACCTCTAGAAATCATTTCATTAATCTTAGTAATTGCTCTATTTTCATACTTCATAACAGTCGTCTTAGATACACCTAGTTCTTCTCCAACACTCTGCAAACTTTTTTCAGGATCACTAGCAAGTTGGAAAAACACTCGTTTTTCCATAAGTGTAAATTCTGAATTATTAACAACAGAATTAATATCAAATGGAATATCTTTCATTTTTCTATAAAAGTTCATTCTATTGTTATGAAGCGATTTTGATATTTCCAAAGCTTTCTCTACACCTAACAACTCACTTACCCTACTATCAAGTAAACAATCATATACATAATCTCTGCTATATCCAAATAACTCTGAAAAAGTATGAGCTAAATCAGTTAAAGATATAGTATTATTTGCTAAATAATAAATACAAATTTGTTTGATATCATTACACTTTTTTTCTTCTTTATCAACTGCACTAACCGTACTTTCGCAACCGATGAAACGACCTTTTTTATCCTTAATATAATCATTACTTTTAAAAGATTGTATTCCACCATTTCTCTGTCCCTTTAGACGGTTAATTTGCAATTGCTCACCGATAGTAGTTCCTGTCCCTGGAATTAAAGTAGAACCATATTTTTGTAAATATCTTTGCACCGAAGACTTAGATATTCCAGTATTTTCAGAAACTTCACCAATAAAAGCATCGGGATTCTCTTTAAAATATTCAACAACCAACTTTTCTTTTACAATAACATCATCTTTCACAACCAAAACTCCTATTCTTTAGTAGATAAAATAGAAAGGAATGCTTCTTGTGGCACTTCTACACTTCCTATTTGTTTCATTCGTTTTTTACCTTCTTTTTGTTTTTCTAACAGCTTTTTCTTACGAGTAACATCCCCACCGTAACATTTCGCAAGTACATTCTTTCTCATCGCTTTGATATCAGTACGTGCAATGACATGAGTTCCAATAGCAGCCTGAATAGGCACCTCAAACATCTGTCTTGGGATAATTTCCTTAAGTTTTTCAACGACAACCTTACCACGGTTGTAAGCAAAATCCTTATGAACAATTACCGATAACGCATCAACTACATCACCATTTAATAAAATATCCATCTTTACCAAATTACTTTCCTTATAACCTACTAAATCATAATCAAAAGAAGCATATCCCTTGGTATAAGATTTTAGTTTATCAAAAAAGTCATATACAATTTCTGAAAGTGGTAATTCATAATGAATAGTAACTCTAGTCTCATCCAGATACTCCATATTAATAAAAGTTCCTCTTTTGTCCTGACATAATTCCATAATAGGCCCAATATAATCACTTGGTGTAAAAATACTAGTCTTTACATATGGCTCTAAAGTCTTAGAAATAACTTCTCTTTTTGGCATCTTTGTAGGAGAATCCACCATCATCTTCGTTCCATCTGAAAGTAATACCTCATAGACAACCGAAGGAGACGTTGCAATCAAATCAATGCCAAACTCTCTTTCAATTCTTTCCTCAATGATTTCCATATGTAAAAGACCTAAAAAACCACATCTAAACCCAAAACCTAAAGCTTTAGAAGTTTCTGGCTCAAAACTCAAAGCCGCATCATTTAATTTTAATTTATCTAGAGCCTCTCTTAAGTCCTCAAACTTACTAGACTCAATTGGATAAAGTCCACAATATACCATAGGTTTCATCGGCTTATAACCAGGCAATGCTTCTTTAGCCGGATGAAAATCCAAAGTAATAGTATCCCCGACAGAAACATCACTAATACTTTTAATCGATGCATATAAATAACCAACTTCACCCGCTTTTAAAGATTTTACTTTCACTTCTTTTGGCGTATTAATCGATAAACCCACAACATCATACAAAGCGCCCGTTTCCATCATCCGAATCATATCGCCTACTTTAACTTCCCCTTCAACAACTCGAATACTGATAATAACACCACGATAAGCATCAAATAAACTATCAAAAATCAATGCTCTTAACGGTTGGTCAAGATGTCCCTTAGGTGCTGGAATCTTTTTAATAATTGCTTCTAACAAAGAATCAATTCCGACTCCAGTCTTCGCACTAGTTAAAATTATCTCCTCTTTATCAAACCCAATATTTTCAAGTTCACCTATTACTTTATCAACATCAGCACTAGGTAAATCTATCTTATTAACAACTGGAATAACTGTTAAATTATTATCAAGTGCTAAATACAAATTAGCCAAAGTTTGAGCTTCAACTCCTTGAGCCGCATCCACTACTAATAGTGCCCCCTCACAAGCTGCCAAACTACGACTCACTTCATAAGAAAAGTCTACATGTCCCGGTGTATCAATCAAATGAAAATAATACTCTTCCCCATCATGCTGATAAGTAAGTTGAACCGCATTAAGCTTAATAGTAATACCACGTTCTCTTTCAATATCCATAGAATCAAGCATCTGGCTTTTTAACTCTCTTTTTTCAATAGCCCCAGTTTTTTCTAAAATCCGATCGGCAAGTGTACTCTTACCATGATCAATATGTGCTATAATACAAAAATTTCTAATATTCTCCTGTTTCATAAACTTGCCTCCAGTTCTTTTATTATATCAAAAAAAATTTCTTTTTACCACGTTTTATAAATAGAAAAAAGCTACAAACCTGTAGCTACTCTTCTATTTTACTCTGATAAAAATAATACTTTCCTTTATTCTCTTTCATCTTATATGTAACAACATTAGCTTGCATCATATATTTATCAATAGAAATAGGTTCTTTTTGATATTCTTCAAGCGAAATATTATCTTTACTATCAATAAGCATGGTATGATTATAATCTCGATAGATTTTATAACTAACCATTCCATTAGCTTGACTACTAACAATGTAAATAACTCTCTCTTGTAATGTCATTGTGCCATCGCTATCTTTAACCGCACTTTCTAAAGTAGACATATAAACCGGAATAAGTTGCTTATCAGGAGAAAAACTACTAACTGTAACATCATAATTTTCCTTGTTATTATTATAAGAAATAGTCAAATAATTACCAGCAGTCAATGGTTTCATCAAAGAAATATTTAAAACTCCTTGTTTTAAATAGGTTACTTCATCTCCAAAATATTCCCTCATCAAATCAGAAACATCGCTATCTAAAATAAAATATTTCTTATCTTTATCAGTTTTTAAATTCTTATCTTTTAAACCAAAAAAAGCATAATAAAACTTTTCATAATTACTAAAATCCTTTAAAGAAACAAATTGTTCTTTTAAATACTTATTTAAAGAAACGCTACTTCTACCATAAGTAACTTTCTCATAAACCTCTTTAACCACTGGATCATCAACGCTAAGGGTTGTAGAGATATGATTTTCTAAACTTTTTTCTTTCTTATTACCATTAAAAATAAAATCACTAATAAAATATACCAAAATACCTAAAGCTAAAGCAATAAGAATAATGATAACCATCTTTACGAAAGGATTATGATTTTTCTTACTTTTACTATCTTCTACTGGTTTAGGTGGAGCATAGTTCTCACCATCTACAATATAATTATCATCATCAGGAACGTACATACTCATCCTCCTTATTATCTATTCTTATTATACATGAAAAGTAAAAAGATAAAGTAAAAAAAATCTTAGTTTACGTAAATAAAAAATTTTATTTAAAAGCCTTTTTATAAAAATAAGTAAGAAGTTCTACTATCTTTTGATCATATAATTGTCTGCTGCAAGAAAAATATAAAACTTTATTTCTTAAAATAGGTAATACTCCCATAATAACATCTAATTTCTGATGATTAATTAAACATCTTTCATACCTCTCAATTCCCAGAAAATCTAATTTATCAGCATCCTAAACTTTATAAGTTTTAATGATTTCTTCCGCAACTTTTACTCCATCAACAGCAGCTGATGTAATTCCTCCTGCATAACCAGCACCTTCACCGCAGGGATATAAACCTAAAATATTACTTTGTAAAGTTTCATCCCTTAAAATCTTAATTGGCGATGATGTCCTAGTCTCAACCCCAGCTAAAACAGCATCTTTTCCTCCAAAGCCATTGATTTTATAATCAAAATGATCAATTCCCTCAATCAATGAATCAACAATGTAACAAGGTAACACTTCTCTCAAATTAGCAAATTGCCACTTACCTTGAATAGCCGGCATAAAACTCCCAAATTCTTTAGTTAACTTGTTGTTTTTAAAATCTTGATATAATTGGACTGGAATAAGACCATCTTCCTTAGCATAAGTCATTCTTTCTAAATTTTGTTGAAACAAGACTCCTGCAAATACTCCATCTCCAAAATCTCTTGGTCCAACAGTAACAATAATTGCACTATTAGCTGAATTACTATCTCTTTTATAATCACTCATTCCATTAATAACAGTACCTCCCTTTTCACTAGAAGCATTAACAACATAACCTCCAGGACACATGCAAAAAGTATACACACCTCGTCTATTTCTTGTTGTATAAGTAAGTTTATAACTAGCCGCTCCTAATTTTTCAGAATAATATTCGCCATATTGACTCCTATTAATCAATTCCTGAGGATGAATAATTCTAACTCCTACCGCAAAAGGTTTAGCTTGCATACCTATATTTTTATCATAAAGCATCGAAAAAGTATCTCTTGCACTATGACCAATTGCTAATATCAAAATATCAGTTTTTATCTTTTCTTTTTCATTAACTTCTATTCCAACTAATTTATTTTTCTGATAAAAAATATCGGTAAGACAAGTTCTAAATCTAAACTCTCCACCCATACTAATTATCTTATTACGCATATTCTTAACAACATTGCGTAACAAATCTGTTCCAATATGTGGCTTACTATCATATAAAATTTCACAAGGTGCCCCATTTTCAACAAATATTTCAAATATCTTTTTCTGTCTAAACACTTTATCTTTGATTAAAGTATTAAGCTTACCATCCGAAAAAGTACCGGCACCTCCTTCACCAAACTGAATATTAGAATTACAATCTAAAATACCCTTTTCTAAAAAATTATGAACTTTCTCTACTCTTTCATCAATCATATCACCACGTTCAATAATCAGTGGCCTAAATCCCTTTTCTGCTAAAAAATAGGCACAAAATAATCCAGCTGGACCACTCCCAACGATAATTGGTCGACTGGAAAGTTTTAAGCTACCACTTTTAGGAAAGTAATATTTTTCATCTGGCGCTTTAAACACATCTTTAGACCTACATCTTTTTAACACTTTGTCTTCATTCTTTAAAGAAACATCAACTTCATAAACGTAATAAAGATTAGGCTTTTTTCTAGCATCTATGGATTTTTTTTGAATCTTTTTATCTAAAATGTCAAAAGGTGAAATATGTAGTAGTTTTGCTAATTTTTCATTAAGTCTATTATCATCTTCTATTAAAACTTTAATTTGTCGAACTCGAATCACAACTATCACCTCTAATCGTCTTTCCTACTAAAATACCACTCATCCAAGCAAAACCTAAATTATATCCTCCACAATCTCCATCAACATCTAACACTTCACCAACAAAGTATAAACCACTAACCTTCTTGGATTCCAAAGAAGAACTCACATCATCAAGAGAAACTCCTCCACTACACACTTGTGCAAAATTAAAATCCTTAGTATCTAAAGCAACAACAGAAAACTTTGTAAGCATATCAATAAGATTTTTCTTCTGATTTTCATCTATATCATACCAACTACTATGAAAAGAAATACCACATCTTTTTAAAATAACTAATAATAATTTGTATGGTAGAACTCCTTCTAAAAATTCCACTAAAGAATAATCTCCCAATGTTTTTTCTCTCAAAGAAAACCAAGAAGTAATTTCATTATCATCTAAGAATGGTAAAAAGTTAAAAGACAACACACAATTTTTATTTTCATGAAGACCACGAGAAATATATCGACTTAAATTAAACACACAAATACCACTGACTCCATAATCAGTTAATTGAACTTCACCAAATTCTTTTTTGATAAATTCTCCATCTTGATACAAAGAAACACTGCAAAAAGCACGTACCCCTTTCCAATCTTTTAAAAAATTACCATTCGTAATCACTTGTACTAATGCTGGATAAATAGGCACAAGAGTATGACCAAACCTTTTAGCAAAAAAATAACCATCACCAGTAGAGCCTGTTTTAGGACTAGCTTTAGAACCAGTAGCAATAACTAAATAATCAAAATACTCACGGCCATCATTTGTTACAACAGCAAACTTTAAATCTTCCTTATAAACATCCAAAACTTCTGTATCAAATGAAAATTCAACACCCACCTTTTTGGCATAACTTTCTAGTAAATCTCTAACACTACTAGATTGATTAGAATAAGGATAATAATATCCATCCTTAATATTAGGAACAATACCCAATCTATCAAAAAAATTTAAAACTTCTTTTTGAATATTCGAAGTAATGATATTAGATAAAAGTTCAGAATTACTACTATGATAATGTTCTAAACTTTGATCACTATTCCAATAATTACATCTCCCATTTCCTGTTGCTAAAAGCTTCTTACCAAACTTTAAATTTTTATCAAATAACACTACCTGGACATTATCACTAACTGCATGAATTGCACACATAACACCCGCAGGACCTGCTCCAATAACTGCTACTTTTTTCAAAAGATCACCCCATTACTTACATCAATCTTATTAAAACTATTATTTTCTATAGCTTCAAATAGTATTCATAGCCTTATTTTTTTCTAAAACGCCATTAGTTATAATGATTTCAACGATATTAATCATTCTATCCCCTATTACTATCATATCACAAAAAGTAAACAAATAAAAAGCTTGAATTATCAAGCTTATTTTTTTGATTTTACTTTATGACGTACGATTCCTACCCCAACAATACCTAGTGTTGCTAATGACATAACACCAATTTCTGTCATAGGATAACGTTCAAACTCTTTGATAGCAAATTTTTCATCTTCTGGTATTTCTAATGGTATCTCCGCTGTATAATCCTTCTTTGAAAAATTAATATCCAAATGTCCTCTACCATTACCAGCACCAGCATTAACTGCACTATCTGTTGCTTGAGCTATCGCAACATTAGGACGCTCACTTAAAACAGAAGATACAACAACATCATCAAACTCAATATCTTTACTTTCACCAGTATATTGATCACCTCCAGCAACCCATAATTCAAATCGTTCAGACAAATCATAATTTACCTGAGATTGCAAGAACTCAAGTCCTGATTGATTAAAATAAAGTCCAGGAAGATAACCAGACTGCTTCATCTTCATCTCCCAAGTATTTAACATTACTTCAATATACTCCGAATTATAAAATTCTGACCAATTTCCTCCACTAGGTAACTCAACATCTAAATAAACAGGATAATCAATCTTTTTATTTTTTAATGCATTTAAAACAAAATCCGCTTGCTTTTCTTCACGCACTCTAAAATCATCAATGGAAATAGTATTAGTAAGATTATATGCGTTATAGCAATAAGCTCCGATAGGAATACCGTATAAATTACTGTTTTTAACATTATTTTCAAAATGAGTATCTAACTCCATTCCTTGAGAACACTTTAAAATAAGAAATTGAAAATTTTCTTTCATCTTATTCCAATCAACATTACTACCTTGAGCATAAGATAAGTCGGCCCCAACTAACGGTTCATTTAATGTTTTAAACTCTCCACTAGGAATAGTTGGTGCTACTAAACTTGGAAAACGAATGACTGTTCCCTCAGAAATATCCTTTTTACGTAAATCATTAAAACGTAATAATTCATTTTCACTCATACCACTTTGTAAAGCAATATCAATTAGTTGATCCCCCTTCTTAACAACATAAGATCCATCTTGAACAAAGTTATCACTATTATTATTACCATTCATCTTAATAATTTTAGCTAAATCTTCACTAGCCCTAATATTTCCTTTTAAATCTTTAACTACATAATATGTGCCATCATACTTTATTTTATCGCTATCCATGACCAAAAAAGCATCATAAGAAGAAATATTACAATATTTTTTAAATCTACATAAATTAGTATCTGTTCCATAAACTCCAACATAAATATCGTTAGAAGCACATTTTTCCAAGAAATCTTTCGCAATCTTTGTCTTCATTTCAGTATTCAAACTATCTTCTTCCATTAGAGAATTAATATCCAAATAAACTGGAAAATCCACTTGATATTTAGATAAAATCCCTTTGACATATTCAACATCATCATAAATAGCAGATTCTGTTTTAGCATCAGTTGTAACAACAACACCTAAAGAAATATCATTTTTATTACAATATTTCATCTTCATATCTTGAAAATAAGTACCTATATCTTCATGATTTCCAATATCTAACACTACAAAATCTTGATCATCTACACTAAGATTTAATCCTGGAAAAATATTTTCATGGCCAATCTCATTTTCTACTTTAACTTCATCTTTATCTTCTTTCATAAAGTGGTATACTGTACCACCAATACTACCAGTTAATATAAAACCAGCTAATAATAAAGATACTTTCTTTTTATTAATCTTTAATTTCTGTCCCATAATAACCCCCACCTATGTGTAGCGTATTATACCAAAACTTCCCCTAAAAATCAACAAACAAAAAATCGCTATTAGCGATTATTAACTATTAATTCCTATAAAAATGCCCACAATTAATCCTATCAACAAAAGAGAAATAATAAAACTCCATACTAATTTAGGAATTCCTTGTGTTTCATAACAATAAGGGCATTCTTTAACAAAAAAACCTATTTCTTTTTTACAAAAACTACATCTTTTTTTCATAATTACCACCTATCGACAACAAAAAGCGCTAGAAAGACCAAAGCCTATACCAGCGCTTCTTACCTTTTAATTATATCATAAAGCCAATAATTTGTATATTATTTTTTAAAAAAATGTACAACAGTACATTACAAAGTGTCAAATAAAAAGATTTATTATCTAAATAATAAATCCTATTTCTCTTTGGCTTGTGGTAACATAATAACTTCTGCAATATTATCAAAATCAACCAAATGAACTATCTTTTCCAATGTCTTAATATTCATTTTGCGAATAACATCTACTTTATTAGGAACAACTTTATGATAACGAATTAAATCATCATAGATATTATTAACTGTAGAGTCAATATAATCGGCCATTTTAACTTCATTTGCAATCCATACTTTCTTCATTCTATGAAACATATCATAATCGAGTTCATGTTTAGAAAGTTCCAAACGTATCTCTTGTAAAAGCTGATCTGGTTCATTAGTAGAAGCCAAAATTATCAATGTTTTATACTCATCTATATTATCCCAGTCAATAAAAAAATTATTTAACAGTTTTTGATTACGAACTCTTTCTCTAAAAAGAGATGAAGAACCAAACAACATTGTACTAAACATCGTTAAATATAAGTCGAGTTCTAAATCATCAAACTCCCCTAATTCACTAACTGCAATCTTTAACCCTAGCCCAATCTTTGGTACTTGAATACTAGAAGTAAAACTATCATGTTTCTTTCTAACTGTATTTTTCTCCTTTATTGGACTAACTTTAGCGTTAGGTACATTATCTTTTTTATCTAACTCTTCATGAATAACTTGCATAGCATCATCCATTAAAAAATTACCAACTACAAGTAAAAACATATGATTAGGACTATAAAAATTGTTATAACATAAATATAAATCTTCTTTAGTAATTTTATATATTTCTTCTTCTGTTCCTCCAATATCAACTCTTCTTGGATGAACATGATAAATATTTTCTCTCAACCTTGTTTCTAACTGTACATCAGGTAAATCTGCATACATCTTCAACTCTTCTGCAATAATTCCTTTTTCCTTTTCAACATTTTCATCTGTATAGTAAGGCTGGTTAACATATTGAATCAAATAACGTAAATTATCTAAAAAGTTTTTAGTACCATAACAAATATATTGTGTACTATTATAACTAGTAGATGCATTAGCACCCGTTCCACTTCTTGAAAAATAAGTAAAAGGATCTTCTCCATTTTCTTGCTCAAACATTTTATGTTCCAAAAAGTGAGCAATCCCATCGGGCACTTTTACTGCTTTTTTACTTCCACTTGGCGTAAACTCTGTTATCTCAGAGCCGAATCTAGTCACATAACTCACAAAATAATTAGTCTTATTTTCAAATGGAACAAAAATAACTTCTAAACCATTTTTAAGAGTCTCTGTATAAGCTGTTAAATCCAAATTCTTTAAATTAATCTTCTTCATGACTATCACCCTCTAGAAAAAATACTGTATCCATTTTCACTTTCTTAGCTACTTTAATAATATCTTCTTTAGTAACATTCATAATCTTACGTCTTTTTTCTTCTAAAGTATCTGTTTGAATTAATTCAGTCATATAATAATTATCCATAATGCGACTAGGACTATCCATGACTTCATCTAAAGCAGTACAAAAATACTCTTTCGCAATATCTATGTCAGATTCAAGAAATTTTCCTTTTCGCATATCTAATAAAATTTTATCAACCAATTCTAAAGTCTTATCATAATTTTCTTTATCTATACCTGCTCTAATTAAAATTAAATGATCAAGTTTATTAGGTACAGAATTAATTACATAACACAAAGAGTATTCTTCCCTAACTTCTTTAAATAATTTAGAATCTCCACTACCACCTAAAATAATATTATATAAAGTAAGCGCATAATTTCTTTCATAATCACTAAGCCCATAAGCACGACATCCAATAGCTAATTTAGACTGCGATGTATCAACCACTTCTTTAGAAAATAATCTTCTAGAACGTGCTTTAATATCTTCTAAAACGTAAGGTACTTTTTGTCTTTTAACTGTCTTTATCGGAACAACCTCTCGAATCATCGCTGTCATTTCCTTAAAATCAATATCTCCACAAACAAAGACATCAACCAAATCACTACGAATCATTTTTTCATAATACCTATATAAAGCATCAACCGTTACTTTCTCTAAATCTTCTAAATAACCAACCATTCGGTAAGAAGAACTTCTCCCCTTATCCATAACTTCAAATAATCGCAACAAACTATAACTTACACCATCTTCTTTCAAAGACGATAAATGACTTCTCATAGTAGTTTTAACAATATCCAACTTTTCCTGTGAAAATTTTCTACCATGTACATCAGGATGAAAAACGATCTCATTTAAGAATTCTAAAGCCCTCTTTAAATTACCACCCTCAGTATATTTATCATTTAAAACTGAAAGATAGATATCCAAATTATTATAATTACCCAACCGAGAATTATAAGTCTGAATATCAGCAGCATATAACTCTTGAGCTTCAATCGTCAAATCTCTTTTACTAGGATATTTTAAACTAGATTGTAAAAACATATCACACAACACATTACGAATCGTAATTTCTTCTTTAACTACAGGACTACGAAAAGCAATACGAACAGTTACAGTCTTAAATTTATCAGTTTTAATTAGATGCAAACGATAGGCACCTAAATCTTTTTTTACGTATTCCATACTTCACCCCATTCTAAAATTTTAAAGTAAAATCGCATCTAATGCTATTTCTATCATTTGATTTAACGAACGCTCTCTTTCTTCACTAGAAAGACTTCTCTTATCATAAAAAGAATCAACTACGGTCATCAAACAACTAGCATCTCTTCCAAGTTTATGAGCTATATAAAACAAACCAAAAGCTTCCATCTCAACAGATAAATAATCATCTCCTAAAAAATTAGCCCTAAACGCATCTTCCGAATCACAATACAAATCAAATACATCACTAGTAATAGTTTTACCAACTTTTAATGGAATATTCTTACTACTAGCTACTTTTTTAATCTCTTCATTTAACGACTGACTAGCTTCAATATAATCAATATCATTATTATCAAGCAATTTATCAAAATAACTTTTGCAATAAGAACCAGTGGATAAAACAACATCTAAAATTTTAACATCTTTATGAAAAGATCCAGAAGTCCCAATACGAATAATTTTTTTTACATTATAAAATTTAAATAACTCATAAGAATAAATACCAATGCTAGGAATTCCCATTCCTGATGCAAAAACAGTAACACGTTTTCCTTTATAATAACCAGTATATCCAAACATATTACGTACAGTATTAATCAATTTATAATCTGTCAAAAACTTCTCAGCTATATATTTAGCTCGAAGTGGATCACCTGGCATTAATACAACTGGAGCAATATCTTCTAATTTACTTTCTATATGTGGCGTAGCCATTAACATACCTTCTTTCTACATTTATCATTATATCAAGAATAAAGAAAAAGAACAAATAAAAAGAAACAATAAACTGTTATTTACTGCTTCTAAATTCTTCATACCATGACTTAATATATTCTTTAGCATCGTCTTTTTTATCATTAATATCCTGAGTAATTTGATTTTTAATTTCTCCTAAAGCATGATAGTTTTCATCACCCAAATAGTCTTTTATTTTATCAACCGCTGATAAATAAACATCATCTACAAACTGAGAAGAAACTTGATATTTCTCTCCTAATTCTTCTCTCCAACCAGGAATTACCTTATCAGTCATAACTCCTAAAGAATTAAGATTATCCATAGTAATTTTTTTACTTTCTACTGTTAACTCATCAAAAGTAACATTACCGATTGGCTCATCATAAAAAATAAAATCAATTCCAGTAACAAACGTATCTTTTACAACATCAAAAGCTCGCTCGATTTGACTATTAGAAATAAAATCATCTACCATCTCCACCTCAGAAGAAAAGCAATCAAAATTCTTTTCCAAAGAAGAAGGAGTAATAGGATCTACAGTCTCTGGGGGAAAATCCACCTCCTGTCCACTACATCCAGTTAAAATTAAAGAAATTCCTGTCCCAATTAATATTGGCTTAAGTTTAGAATAAAACTTAATGTTTTTCATATAACACCTATTATATTTTTCCTTTCATAATAAATACGCAATCACAATGTAATCACGACATCAAAATAATATCACTAAAGTTTAAAAAAAACAAGGAGTAAATTACTCCTCATTATTATCATTAGTATCTCCTAATTGAACTAAAACCTCTCTTGGTTTTGATCCATTAGATGGACCAATAATTCCTCTTTCCTCCAATAAATCAATAAGTCTAGCTGCTCGATTATATCCTAACTTAAACCTACGTTGTAAAAGTGATGCACTAGCTTTTTGTGTTTCTATAACAAACTGAACAATATCATTATATAATGGATCTTCATCATTCGCAGCATCACCAAATTCTTGACCACTAGCTGAACTAACATTATGATCAATTGTCTCTAAATTAAGTAATGATTCATCATATTGTGCTTTTTGTTGCTCTACAGTATAATCAATAATCCGTTTAATTTCATCATCGGTAATAAAGGAACCTTGAATACGAGTTGGTGAATTTACACCAATTGGTAAAAATAACATATCACCTTTACCAAGTAATTTTTCAGCCCCAGTTTGATCTAAAATAGTACGTGAATCAATTCCAGATCCAACTGCAAAAGAAATTCTTGATGGAATATTAGCTTTAATTAAACCAGTAATAACATCAGTAGAAGGCCTTTGCGTTGCAACGATTAAATGAATTCCAGCTGCACGAGCTTTTTGTGTAATACGAAGAATAGAATCTTCCACTTCTTTTGCTGCTACCATCATCAAATCAGCAAGCTCATCGATGATTACAACAATATATGGCAAACGACTTTTCTTAACATCATCCGCTTTATGTTCTTCATTCCACTTATCAATATACGCATTATATGTCTCAATATTTTTGGTCTTAGTTTCACTAAATGTTTCATAACGTCTTTCCATCTCAGCAACCATTTTAGCTAATGCAACAGCCGCTTTCTTTGGATCACTAACAACTGGACACATCAAATGTGGTACACCGTTATAAACGGAAAGTTCAACAACTTTAGGATCAACCATCACTAACTTTACCTCATCAGGTTTTGCCCGCATCAAAATAGAACAAATAATACCATTAATACAAACAGACTTACCAGAACCCGTTGTACCAGCAACTAACATATGTGGCATTTTATTAATTTCACAAACACCAATATCTCCCATAATACTTTTTCCAAGTGGTACCATTAATTTTTTATCCATCGCATTCATCATTTGTTTACTACTAATAATCTCATAGAAACTAACTGGTGTAGAAACATCATTAGCAAACTCAATACCAACGGTATTTTTACCAGGAATAGGCGCTTCAATTCTAACATCTTTCTTAGCAAGTGCTAAAGCAATTTCTCTATTAATAGATGTAATCTTATTAACTCTTGTACCACTAGCAATTTCAAGCTCATATTGCGCAACAGTAGGACCAATATGAACCTCCACTACTTTACCCACAATTTTAAAATCTTTTAAAACTTTTTCTAATATTTCGATATTTTTCTCAATAACACTGCCATCAGTTTCTTTTTGTTTTTTCCGAGGTTGATCTAATAAACTAAGTGGTGGCAATTGATAACTATGATTAACCCCACTACCCGTTGGTTTAGGAGAACTTTGCACTTCTTCTACTTGTTTATCTTCTTGTACTGAAACTTTTGTAAGCTCTGAAATATCATTAATTTTAATATGATTACTCTTCTCCTCTGGTAAATCTTCATTTTCATTGCCATTACTAATAATAACATTCTTCTTTTCTTTTGCTAAGGCCTTCTTCTCTTTTCTAGTTGCCATTTTTTCTTTTTGATTCATCATTTTTTCTTTAGCAAACTCTAAAATAGAAAATCCAGTAAATAAACAGAAACCACATCCCATTAATACCCAAGAAACAATTTGCATTCCTGTATAAGAAAATAATTTATCAAATAAAATAGCAAAAATACCACCAACAATACCGCCACCGACAGCATACCAATCTTCTAAAATACCTGTATTCATGATACCATTAAAAGCTGACACTAATTGATCTATGGTTGCTTTAAATATCAACATCATGTTCCCATCATTTTGTAATACAAAGTCTTGATGCATAATAATCAAAAAACCAATCACAAAAACATAAAGTCCAATTAACTTCGTGGAAAAGAAATCAGGCCACTCTCTTTTGATTAACAAATAAGCTCCAACAATAAAGAAAACAACTAACAAGACCATATATATAGACCCTACCAAAAATAAAGCAAATGAAGAAATAATTCTTCCGACTGGTCCATACTTACCAATACCAAGTATTGCTGCTAATAATAATAATAAACCATAAACTTCTAATTTATATTCAAAACCTTTTTTTGTTTTTTTCTTATGTTTTTTCTTAGCCATATACTTTACTCCCATCTATAATCTAATTATACAACAAATTATAAAAAGAAAATAGTAGTTTATATGATAAAAGACAATCACTAGACAAAAAAAAGAGCTTACGCTCTTGATACGTATTTACCATCCGCAGTAGATACGATAATTTTTTCGCCCTCTTCAATAAATAAAGGTACACGTACAATAAATCCAGTTTCTACTTCTGCATCTTTTAAAGCATTATTAGTAGTATTTCCTTTAACAGCTGCTTCAGTGTGCGTAATAGTTAATTCAACTTTATCTGGTAAATCAATTCCCAATACTTCTCCTTCAAAAGTAGTAATATATACTTCTAAGTTTTCCTTTAAAAACTTAGCATTGTCACCAACCACTTCTTTAGCAAGTTCTAATTGCTCATAAGTATCCATATTCATAAAATAATAAACATCACTCATAGTATAAAGATATTGCATTAACTGTTTATCAATATGAGCAGTTGGTACCTTAATACCAGCATTAAAAGTTTTTTCGATAATAGAACCTGTTCTTAAATTTTTAAGTTTTGTTTTAACAATGGCAGCACCTTTTCCTGGCTTTACATGTTGAGTTTCCATAACTACATAAATAGCTCCGTCAACTTCAATAGTAATACCATTCTTTAAATCATTTGTACTAATCATTCGACTCACTCCTTACAAAAAAATAAGCTCATCACTTATTTTATTTCTTTTCCTTATGTGTTGTATGTTTTCTACATCTTGGACAATATTTGCTAATTTCAAGACGTTCTGTAGTATTTTTTACATTTCTTGATACTCGGTAATTTTCTGATTTACACTCTGTACAAACTAGAGTTTTCATTTGTCTATTTCCAACTTTAGCCATTTTCTATCCCTCCTTACACGTCTATAGGTATTATATCAAAAAAACGATAAATTGCAAAAGATTTTTTACAATAATTACTTGTTTTTTACTTCTTTTCCAAAAACCTCGGTTTTACTTGCCACAAAATTGCTTGTTCATATCCCAAAGAAGCTTGATCAATATTATAGCGATCAATAAGATTTTCATCCATAATTCTAAATTCTTTATAAGCTTCTTCATATCTTCCTTGTCGATTAAAAAAGTCATATCCAAAAGTTGATAACTCTATCTTAGCTCTACTCATCCCATAGACAAAAGAAATTCTATCTACAAAGGACAAATCTGGTCTTTTTTCGACTGATAAAGTCATCATTGATAAAACAGAAGCTAAATCGCCATCAACATCACCGCTAATATCAGAAGCAGCTTTTAATAATGAAATATGATCTTTAAAAACCTCATTAGAATCTTTTTCTGGATAACTATTAGCGCAAGCAGTATATAGTCCAAGTACTAATTCCTGATATTTTCCATTTTCCATAACCTCACTCCAATTCCCGACATACTATATCAAAAAAAAAGAAAAATTGCAACTTTTCTTTTTAATAACCATATAATTCAAAAAATTTATTAGTAACTGCCTTCGTAATATGTAAAGTAACTAAACTAGCATAGTCTGTATTAGAATTAGGATGAGATGAGTTTGGAGAAGTAACCAAAATACTCATTTTAGGGTTATTAGCAGGAGCATAACCAACAAATGAAGATGTAATAGTTTCAGTATCAATGATACCATTTCCATCCTTATCAATAAAACTTTGAGAAGTACCCGTTTTCCCAGCAGCATCAAACTTATCATCAATATAACCTCGACCATAACCACCAGGAGCATGCATAACTGCATAAAATCCCTCTTTAACCCTAGCCATATATTCTGGTTTAGTATCAATTGTATTTAAAACTTTCCTATCCACTGACAAAATAGTTTTGCCTAACGACTCATCCTCAGTAGAAGCATGAACTTCTTTTAATAAATGAGGAACTAATCTCTCACCACCATTCGCAATTGTTGTAACATATTGAGATAATTGCATAGGTGTATACGATTCATACTGACCCATGACAAAATCAAGCAAATTACCAGAACTAGTATCCTTTTTAGCACCATAACCATCATCTTCACCAGGTAAATCTATTCCTGTTTTCACACCTAATCCAAATGAATGATACATTTCACGATAAGTATCAAATGCTTTTTGATTAAAATTAAGTTTCATTCCTCTTCTATATTCTTGACCATTAACCCGAATAGCTGCTTTAAATTGATAAACATTACTACTTTTCGCTAATGCTGTAATATCATTAATAGTTCCAAGATTATTAACTGAAGAACATTTTTCCGGAGCACCAGCGATCTTAACACACTCATCTACCATATATTCACCCATTTTAACTGCTCCTGTATTATATCCAACTAACATCGAAGCACCCTTAACAACAGAACCTGGTGTAATCGGTAAAGTAAAGACACTAGCTGTATTATCAACTACTTTATCACCTACTAACTTCTTAGAAGCCATAGCCAAGATTTCACCTGTATTAGGATCTTGAATAATGACACTAGAATGATCATAATACTGTGTATTAGGTTCTTTCTTAGTCTTTAAAACCTCCTCAGTTAATATCCGTTCTACTTCCTGTTGAAGTCTAATATCAATAGATAAAACAATATCATTACCTCTTTTTCCTTCTTTAATAAGTTTTAAGTCGTGTGAATTAACAACTTGATAAGAAACTTTCTCACCCTTTAAATATTCTTCATACTCTTTTTCAAGATAACTAAGTCCAACCCTATCATTTAAAGCATAACCCTTTTTCAAATACTCATCTTTTTCTTCAACTGGCACACCTTGTGTAGTAGTTGAAACTGTACCCAAAATACTTCTTAAGGTATCACCATAAGGATAGACTCTTTCCCAATCAAGTTTTGTATTAAAACCTTCCAATATTTCATTATTTTCAGCAATATACGCATATTCGGTATCAGTAGCATTTTCCTTAATAATCTTTTCATCATATGTATACCCCTTATTCATCAAATAAAATAAATAAGCTGCTTTTAAATCAATATCATTAAGACTACTTAACTCTTCTTCTGTAATTCTTTTTATCTTAAATTCTTCTAAATCTTTAGTACTAAGTTCACCAATCTTAACCTTTTCTTTTTCACGATTTGTAATCTTCTTATTACATAAATCTGGATACTTAGCCAAATAAAATTCTCTTTTAGCCCTATCGGTCAAACTAGCATAATTAAGCTCTAAATGTGGTGAAACTAAATAAGCAAGTTCAATCATATCATTAATACTAACACCCTTATCTTTTTTATAAGTAATACTTTTAACTGCTTTATTATCAACAATAACATTATAATTTCGATCATAAATTCTACCTCTAGGAGCACTAGTACCTTCTACTTTTGTATAAGATAACTCTTTTAACTGACTTTTATATTCACGATTATTAAAAATCATAACAGAATAAAGTTTTATTCCTAATATCGAAAACAAAACAAGAAGAACTACCAAAAAAACTAAAAATCTCTTTTGAATAATTTGACTATAGTTAATCTTTTTTTCAGGTTGATTTAAATTAAGTTTTTTCAAGTATATCCCTCTTCTCTAATATCTATTCTAACACATTTTTTAAAACTTATTTCATATATTTTATTAGAGGTGAATTATGTATAAACAATTAATAAAACACTGGTTACCAAATCTGACACCTAAAATAATACTAGATTATGCAAAAAACATAAATATCCCTCTAACAACTAACGATGCAAATATATTATATCAATTTATAATGAAAAATTATAGCGAAATTTTAGATGGAAATGAAACAAGTTTTAAAGAATTACAAAAAGAAATTAATCCAACTTTATATAATCAAGTTATAAATCTATATAAAGAACAAAAGAACAAGTATTTATAGTTATACTTGTTTTCTTATTTTTTCTAGTAAATTAGAATCAAATTTTTTATTTTTAATCATTTCTATTTCATATCTATATGGAGCATACTCTCTATCAACATAAGGCGTTTCTAATATTTTAGGTACATTTTCTAATTTTTCATGATAAACAATAGAAATTAAAGTATCAAACCCAAGTGTCCCAAACCCAAAATTTTCATGACGATCTTTATGAGATCCCCTAACATTTTTACTATCATTAATATGAATACAACCGATCTTATCAAGACCAATAATCGCATCAAATTCCTCTAAAAATTTATCAAAATCACTCATATCATATCCAGCATCATTTAAATGACAAGTATCAAGACATACTCCAATATGTTCCTTATCATCAACTAAATCAATAATACGTTTAACTTCTTCCAAAGAAGATCCAACCTCAGTTCCTTTTCCAGCCATTGTTTCAAGTAAAATAGTAACAGGGTGCGTTCCCAAAATCATATTAAGTCCTTTCGCAATATTAGAAATAGCGATATCTTTACCAAGCCCAACATGACTACCAGGATGTAATACTATTTGCTTAATTCCTAACAATTCGCAACGTTCTAATTCTTCTTGTAAAAAACGAACAGAAAACATAAATTTATCAGGGTCTTTATCATTAGCTAAATTGATAATATAAGGAGCATGAACTACCACTTTAGAATAATCAATCTCCTGATCTTTCATTAAAGAAAGAGCCTCTAAAGTTAATCCATCCTGAATCGGATAACGACTAGTATTTTGTGGAGCCCCAGTATAAAACATAAAAGTATTAGCTCCATAACTTAAAGCCTCTTTTAAACTACCAAGAAGTTGACTATCTTTTTTAAAACCAACATGACTACCAATTAATAACATACATCTACCTCCGAAACTAGTATATCAAAAAACAAGAAAAAGAAAAAGACTTCCGAAGAAGTCTAAACAACATCCAAGTCTAATTTACCTTACATTCAACTGGAGTTGGTGTACCAGTAGGAGCAGTTTTTTGTGTAGCTCCACTAGTCTTAACATCAGCACGAACTAACTTATCAGCAATTGTAGTATCGTTGTTAATTCCATGTCCATTTTTATCTGCTAAATTAACATAATATTTAGTGGTATTCTTATTTGTTGATGTATCAGTAGAAACTTCCATCTTAACATACCCTTTAACATCTGCATTACTCCATGAAGATTTACCACCTGATTCAAGAATCTGATCATTCTCATCAGTAGATGAATCAATAGGTACATAATAAGTTCCAGCTGGAAGTGCAGTCGCAATAGTATTCTCAGTACCACAAACAATACTATCTGAAGCCCATAAGTTTCTTACTGAGTTAACATATTGCTTAGCAGTATCCATGAAAGTATCCTTTCTGGCATTTTCAATGTAACGAGTCATTGCTGGAATTGCTACCATCATTAAAATACCCATAATAACGATAACCGCCAACAATTCAATTAGGGTAAACCCATTTTTGTTTAATTTTTTCATTATAAAATCCTCTCTTTCTATCTTACATAAATAATCATAACAAACTTTTTTTATAATTGCAATCACCAAAAATGAAATTGACAAGCATTTGACAATTAACTAACCGGCTCTTCATAAATAACGCCCTCACCAGTACCACAGCCAGCAGACTTTGGATCTATAAAATTATTAGCACCATTCTTTACCAATTTATTAGATTCATTATTATATAAATCTTCATAACTTTTTAATGGAATTCCACGATAGGTTCCATTCTCCAATTTTTCAACTAATGAAACAGAATATACATAATGATTTTTTGAATTCTGAGGAGCATTCTTTACAACTACAAACGATTTAGACTTATCATAAGCACCATTATTAGGTGCATTATCAAGTTCTGAGTTATCTAAATACTTAAGAGTCATAACAATGCATTTACCCTTAGCAGGACGTTTAATACTACTATCGCTTCGAAATCTATACTCGGCCAAAGATAAAAGCTTTTTAGCATCTTCCACATAAGCATTGGATTTACTGTTATTTAAAATTCCCATAACATTTGGAACTGCAATAACCATAATAGCCGCCAAAATTACCATAGCAGCCAATAATTCAATTAAAGTAAAACCTTTTTTATTTAACTTTCTCATATCATCACCTTACAACCATTATAACATAAATTAAAAAAATTAAAGTTTATTTTAATATCTTTTTCATATTTTTTACCTCTTGCATCGTTGTTTGTGACTGTAAAGTAGAATTAAAGAGATAGTCATAGCGAAACAAAGAAAAACCTGTATAATTATTTAAATTTCTTGAAAGTAACACTTCTCTCATAATAATATCATCATTCTCAAGCCATTCTTCTTTTCCACTTTTAGCATAATTATCAACAGTTCCCACTTTATAAAAAGCTAAAGCTGGCATCAAAGAAACTTTTGTTGCTACTGCTCCCCACTCTTTTAAAGTATCATAAAAAGCTCTAGCCTCATTATAAAAACCATAATAAATTTGAGGCATCAGATAATCAACATATCCTATTTTTCTCCCCCATTTTTTAACATCAGCAAAATGTTTTTGATAATTATTGTCAATATTTCCATCAGGTGAAACACCAAATAATACTTTATGTTGATGACAGACTTGATAAACTCTTTGTACTAAATCAGAAACTTGAAACAACCGATATTCTGAAATAGAAACACCTGGATGTTCTTTTTTATAATCATTATAATCATTCAAGTCAATCTCTAAATTAGGATAAAAATAATCATCGAACAAAATACCATCAACGGGGTATTTTTGCACAATTTCTTCTACACCATCCACGATAAGTTGTTTTACTTCTTCCTTGGCAGGATTATAAAAAACACCATCACTTACATATACTGCATCACTATTTAAATAAGAAAATGCTGGATTAGTAACCGCTAAATCAGTAGTATCTTCATCCCCTCTAACCCGATAAGGATTAATCCACGCATGAAGCTCGATACCATTCTTGTGTGATACATCAATAAATGTCTGTAAAATATCATATCCAGGTGAGACTCCCTCTTGCCCACTAATCGTCTCACTCCAAGGATAGATATTAGAAGGATAAATAGCATCACTAAATGTTCTTACCTGAAGAATAATCATATTAAAATTCATCTTTTTTAAATTATTAACTATTTTATTAATCTCTTCTACCCCTTGCTCTTTATCCTTTCCCTTTAAATAATGTGACAGTTCAATATAGCTGACAAAAACTCCCCTTTTTTCAATTTCTTTTTCTATACTAACATTATTATCCCCTAAAAAAAGGTAAAGCAAAAAAATAAGAATTAAAACAACAAATATTTTTTTCCACAAATTTATCACCAACTACATAGTAGCAAATAATAAAAACGTTATTTGTCAATTTATTGTTTCTTTACGAATTAAAAATAATTTTTTCTTTTGATAAAAAGCATAAAAAACATCTTCTAACTGATAATTTTCTTTTCTTAAAGTATCCATAAGCCAAGAATTATCTTTACCTATCTGATATAATACATCTTTTTGAACCTTTCCATCAATAATTACAGGAAGTGGATAAACTCTATTTTTATCATCATCCTTTTTAAATACTGATAATTTACCACTCGTTTCTAAAATAGCATAATCTACTTCTTCAATGGATTTAATACCCCTATTTCTAAGTTGCACTAATAAATCATCTAAATTATATCGTTGCTTAAGCATTTCTCTAAAATTTACTTTTCCACGTTCAATAATAACGGAAGGATCTCCATCAATCAAACTACGAACTTTAGAACTTTTTAAAGAAATCCTAGATAATACTATTTGAATTATTACCAAAGCCAAAATAGGCACAATAGAAATAAAAATATTTTCTTTATAATTATCAATCGAAATTGCAGCCAATTCAGCTATAAAAATGGAAACAATCAAGTCCATGATAGAAAGTTCTCCTACTTCTCTTTTACCCATAATTCTATAAATTATAGTAATCAAAAAATAAAAGAACAATGTTTTTCCTAACACAATAAAATAATTCATCATATCACCTAATAATAGTTTAAATCATTTCATATTTTTTATACTAAAACATAATATAAATTGAGGTGTTACGATGAATAAAATTAAAAAATATCTTTTTCATTTTCTATTTACTATGATTATATTTATAATATTTTTTGTTTTACTAACGACTTTATATCATTTTAACATTATATCTAATAACATATATCAAGTAGGAAAATTACTAATTCTTCTTTTCACAATTTTAATTAGTTCTATAATGCTAGGAAAAAAAGCTTCCAATAAAGGTTATCTAGAAGGCCTAAAACTAGGCATATTTATAATTACTTTATTTTTTATCCTAATACTATTAACAAATAGTGAAATTAAAATCCGCTTAATTCTATATGACGCTATTATCTTAATTACAAGTATTTTGGGTGGCATGATTGGTATTAATAAAAAGAATTAACTAAAATAAGCTGAAATTCTTTCATAAAACTGATTAAAAATAACATAAAAGATAAATGCAAATAAACAACCAAACAAGTTATTTTCAATTCTTAAGAAAGTAGCTTGAAATCCTCCATAAATACTAGAAGCAACAAGTAAAGCTCCAAAACAATTGAATATACTACTCCACTTATAACTAGCACAAAGTCCAAGTGTTAAACCAGATAATGGACCAATTAAACTAATATAACTATTAGGAACAATATTATAAATAACTAAAAAAGCAAAAGAGCCAACTATAACTCCTAAAACTCTATCCTTAATTCTATTATGTGGTGTATCATAATAAGGAGTTAAAACTGACATAATCGCAATTCCCGTCCACATAATCCGTTCAAGTTTTAATAAAGAACCAATAAAAATACCCAAACTAATTCCTAAAGCTAATTTAATTTGCCACTTACACTTATCATCATCAATAGAAAAAGACTTCAAAATATCCTTAAAACTCTTCTTGTATTCCTTTTGTTTGCATCTTCTATAAAGTACCAATGCACAAATAACAAAGCCAACCAACATTTCTAATATTCTAAGAAACATATCATGACCATATACCGGTGATGAAAAAAGTAATATATAACCAAAAACATACAAACTACTGTTACCATACATAGGCTGTTCACAAGTCATAATCAGAATTATCATTAACAAGAAAAAATTTATAAAAAAAGAAAATGCCGGATTCAAAATACTATTCAAATATGGTCCCAATATAATAATTAAAAATGTAATAAATAAATTTAAAATCGACGTTGATAATTTATAATCAAAATCCACAAATCTTATTCCTAATAAGATACAGAAAATAACAACAGCTACACTACTATTTTTTTCTCCAAAAATATGATTAAAAAACACAATAAAAAAAATAGCGAAGAAAACACAAAGAACATCTTTTATAATTAAAGCTTTCCAATAGCGCTTTTTATCTCTACAAGATGCATTTTTTATTTTAGTTTTTAAATCCTTGGTACTAAGTTGAAGTAAATCATAAAATTTCATTCACATTCCTCCCTATCATGATAATAATCTTTTAAAATCTGATTCATATGACTAATTTGATTCATAAATTCTAAAAATTGTTTATCTTCCATACTATCACTCAAAATTTTTATTGGTAAAATCAATTTTTCATAATCCTTTTTTAATACTTTTTTTCCTTTAGGTGTTATTTTTAAATAATAACTCCTAGAATCATTAGGATTATTGACCTTTAGCAAATAGCCATATTTTAATAATCTCTTTATAATTCTAGATAAACTAACCTTATTACTACTCATCTGCTCTATAACTTCACTAGCAGATAATAACTCTTTCGAAAGAGCTATTCTTGATAAACAATCAATTTCATTAGTTGATAATTCCAATAAAGATCTTTGGTGCAATAACAATCTATTAAAAACACTTATCTCTTGCATATAAAAACAATACTGCTTCCAATCCATTAAAAATAAACCTCCTTTATTTAGTTAACAATGTTAACTAAAGCATAATATATTATATGTCCTATTTTAAACTTCGTCAATAAAAAAAGAAAAGATAGACAAAAAATAAAAACTATATTACAATAAACACGAGGTGATATTATGCCTAAATGGGCCAAAATTTTAATCGGACTATTAGCAATCATCATCATTGTTATCGTTGCATTTTTAATTTATCTTAATGTTACATTTATCAGTAAAGAGGAAGCAAAAAATACTTTAGCAAACCATTTAAAACTAGAAACGAAAGATATATATTTTGAAAATATTGATTTAGAACTAGAAAAAAATCAGTATGAAATCGATTTTTACTACAACAACAATGAATATGAAGCCAAAATGGATGCTAAAGATGGAAAAGTAATTTATACTAACTTTAATAACTTTTCTAATTCTAATCAAAATACACAAACTAGTACCAATGAAATATCTATAGATCAAGCCAAAGATATTTCACTAAAATATGCTAATCTAGATAAAAATAATGTAACATTAGTAAAAGCAATAGAAGAAAACGATGAAGGAAAAATAGTCTATGAAATTAAGTGGAAAGACTCAACTTATGAATATGACTTTGATATCTCTAAAACAGGAGAGATGATAAATTACGATAAAGATAGATTATATGACTAAAAAAAGCATCAATGATGCTTTTTTATTTTAATTTATTAGTGACATAAATGGTTGGATACTTAACTTTAAAAGTTCTATGACGTACTAAATCTTGTTTTAATTTACGCTCTAATCTAGAAACCTGAGCTAAAGTAAGTTTTGAATCCATCTCAACCATTAATTGTATCTTATAATAATCTCCATACTTTATCAAAGTAACTTCTACGTCATTTATTCCCTCAATTTGTAAAATGAATTCTTTAATCTTCTTTATGAATTCGGGATCTGTTTCTACTTCTCCAATTAAGCTCATAGAATTATCAGCAATAATTGTAAATGCTGTTTTAAAAACTATAATTCCAATCAAAATCGAACCGACAACATCTGCATACTTTAAAATAGGATAACTATCTGAAAACTGTAATATAATAGTTACAACAGAAACTCCTATAGTAGAATATAAATCTGCTAAAGATTCCCTTACAGACGTAATCAATAATTGACTATTTAATTTTTTACCAACTTTATGTAACACTAAAATAGCTATCAACTTTAACAAAAACACCACTAATAGTAACCACAATACAGAAAGTGGCGGAATATGAATTTTCCCAATAAAGCCATAAAAAATAATAAATACTGCTAATAAAATTAAAAGAAAGCCTACAAACAAATTAGTCAAATACTCCACTTTACCAAAACCAAAAGGATGATATTTAGTAGGTTTCTTCTTTGATAACTTTGCTCCAATATACGAAACAATATCTGTAACAAAATCACTAAAAGTATGCATACCATCAGCAAATAAACTTCCTAAATGAAAATAAAATCCTCCAATCACTTTAATAATAGAAATTAAAAAGTTATTAAACATACTAAATAATAATACTTTAAACTCTTTATGCATAAACTACCTCTTCTCTATCCTTTACAATTATAACAAAAAAAAATAGAAAAATTAAAATTTTTTCTATTTTTTGTGTAAACTAAACTATAATATTTCCTGAATCATTTTAATTTCTTTCTTAGTAGTAAATCTTTTAACATAATAATTGTGAGGTAAAAATTTCAAAAGTATTTCTCTAGATTTTAATTCTCTCATAAAATATTCTTTAAATAAACTATCCTTTTTTTCTAAAAATACCGGTCCAAAGAAAAATTCTTTTTTACTATATCTTTTTTTACCTCGTTTAAATTTAATAATTTGATAAATAAATTTACCTTCTTTGACCATAACTTCATCATTAATATAAAATCCGTGTTTACATAAAAATCTTTTAACTTCTTCTTGATAATTATTGGGACTAACAATAATCGTTTCTATATTTTTTAAAACATCAATCTTACTTTTAAAGATACCAATCATATTTCTGCCACCCATACCCGAAATAATCACAGTATCTATATCTTTAGAATAAGTATCTAATCCGTTACCTAGTCTTACTTCTATTTTATCTTCTAACTTCTCTTTCGCTATATTATTTTTTGCTGACTCTAATGGTCCTTTCGCAATATCACTAGCAATCGCTCTAATACCACACTCTTTTTTTACCAAGTAAATATCTAAAAAAGCATGATCACATCCAACATCTAAACAAAAAGAGTTAGCTTCAACTAAATCTCCTATTTGCTTTAACCTTTTATTAATTTTCATTAATCAGTTAAAAAATCCTTTAATTTTCTAGAACGTGATGGATGTCTTAACTTACGAAGTGCTTTAGCTTCAATCTGACGAATTCTTTCACGAGTAACCCCAAAAATTTGTCCAACTTCTTCAAGGGTTCTACATTGCCCATCATCAAGACCAAAACGAAGACGTAACACTTTCTCTTCACGATCAGTTAAAGTCCCTAAAACTCCTTGAAGCTCTTCTTTTAGCATTTCGATAGTTGCATATTCTTCAGGACCCATAGTTCTTTCATCTTTAATAAAATCTCCTAAATGTGAGTCATCCTCTTCACCAATTGGAGTCTCTAAAGAAACAGGATCTTGTGAAATCTTATAAACTTCACGAACTTTATCAATAGAAATACCTAACTTTTTAGCGATTTCTTCATCTGTTGGTTCACGATTCAAATCTTGTGTTAGTTGACGTTGTACACGAGCCAACTTATTAATAGTTTCTACCATATGTACAGGAACACGAATAGTTCTAGCTTGATCAGCGATAGCTCTAGTAATTGCTTGACGGATCCACCAAGTTGCATAGGTAGAAAACTTATATCCCTTTGTAGGATCAAACTTATCAACAGCTTTCATTAACCCAATATTTCCTTCTTGAATTAAATCTAAAAATAACATTCCACGTCCTACATAACGTTTTGCAATACTAACAACCAAACGTAAATTAGATTCTGCAAGCATTCTTTTAGCCTCTTCGTCCCCCTCTTCAGCACGCTTAGCATATTCAAATTCCTCATCAGAAGTAAGTAAGTTGATACGTCCAATTTCTTTCAAATACATACGTACAGGGTCATTAATTTTAACATCCTTTGATAACGTTAACTCCTCAACTTGAACTTCTTCTGTAATCTCTTCACCAGTCGCATCATCTGCTCCATCTTCAGAAACAATATCAATTTCTTCTTCCATTAAAGCATTATAAAGTTCATCTAAAGTATCACTATCAATATCTAATCCTTTTAACTCATCAGCTAATTGTTCATAAGTGATATACCCTTGTTTTTTACCTAACGCTAGTAACTTCTCTTTTCTTTCTTCAATTGTTTTAATTTCTCCAACCATTCTTATTTATCTCCTATCCGTAACTTCCGAATTTTCTCAGCGATATTAGCCTGTGCAATAGGATCAACTTCATTTTTTAATGAGTTTGTAAGTCTTTTAATCTCCTGAGTTCGACTATACTCTCGAATAACTCTAAAATATTCAAACAACTCATCCTTAGAAGTAGACTCCAAATAATCTGCTGCCAAAATATCATTAAGAAAATTTACAACTTCGTCTTTATCTTGAACATAAGTATAAAAATCCGGAATATTAATATAACCATACTTAGTATAGAAATAAACAACTTCACTAGCTAATAATCTACTTGCTTCATTAGGAAAGATAAACCGTTCTTTCTCAAACTGACTAATTACCCAATCATTATTTAACATAAAGTAAAGTATTTGTTCCATTGCCTTTTCATACTTTGTTTTTTTTATCTTTTTATATGTAACTACTACTTGTTTTTTTTCTTGTTTTGGTATTTCTAATTCATGAAACCGCATTTCCAGTGTATTATAACTCAAATCAAACTCTTTTGCAAGTTTTTTTAAGATTATTTCTACCCTGATTGGATCTTGTACTTTAGTAGTCTCTTTTAAGACTTGATTAATATAAAGCGCGGTTTCTTCATCACTTCTAAAATCCACTTTCTCTTTTAATTTACGAAGTTTAAAATCATTAAAAGTAACTGCACTTTCTATTAAACTAACAAATCGTTCTTTACCATTTTTTAAAATAAAACTATCTGGATCATCTGGATTAGGCAAAACTACTACTTTAGCCTCAATCCCTTCTGAAAGTAACATATCTCCGATACCTATAGTTGCATGTACTCCAGGATCATCTCCATCCAAACATAAAACAATATTGGATGAAAGTCTTTTTAACAATTGTAACTGTTCATGTGTAAGCGCTGTTCCCATTAAAGCAACTGTATTACGAATCCCAATCGTACTAGCTCTAATAACATCCATAAAACCTTCCATTACAATAACGCTTTTTTCTATTCGACACTCTTCCCGTGCCACATGATAATGATATAATAATTGTCCCTTTTTAAAAATTGGTGTTTCCTTAGTGTTTAAATATTTATTAAGTCCATTATCTCGATAAATTCTTCCACTAAAACCAACTACTTTTCCAGTTAAATCATAAAGAGGAAACATAATTCTATCAATATAAACATCCCTTGCATCACTAGCAAGCCCCATCGTATTTAAACTAGCCAAATCATACTTTTTAGAAATTAATAACTTAGTTAAATCATCATTACTATCTAAAGATAGTCCTATCTCAAATTCCTTAATTACTATATCATCTAGCTTTCTTGATAATAAATAACTCCTAGCATCTTTTCCCAATTTTGATAATAAATTATTTTGAAAATATTTTAAAGAAAATTGATAAGCATCATATAAAGAATCATATTTAGTATTTTTTCTCGGAACATGAATACTAGAAACATTTACCCCAACTTTTTCTCCCAAATAACGTAATGTTTCTCTAAAATCCATATGTTCATAATTCATTAAAAAAGTAAACACATTTCCAGTAGCATGACACGAAAAGCAAGTATAAATTTGCTTTTCCCGTGACACACACATAGATGGATTAGAATCATCATGAAAAGGACAAACTCCAAAAAAATTTTTTCCCCTGGCTACTAAAGGTATTCTCTCGCCGATGACATCAACAATATCACACTTACTACGTATTTCATTCGCAAGTTCATTATTCATTGTCACCACTCCCATAAAACATTACTAATTATATCACATTATTTTATCTTTTACTACTTTTTACATTGACTTTGAAAGGCTTTTTCAAAGAATGAACTTCTTCATCAAAAAAATCTTGAAAAACGGCAAGAGAACTAGTAATATCAGAAATCATAGTTGGACTATATTGATCATAAAATCCCGAATCAATATTATAAAAAATAGCATCTCTTCTAGTTTCCATCATCTTATCTAAAACAAAAAATTGACTTCGACAAAATTCACTTAATCTGCTAACCTCTTCATAGTTTTTTAAATCAAGTATATCAATTAATCTCTCCTGACAGCTTTGAAATAACACACCATAATTAACTTCTTCCTCCAAAATTTCTTTATCTGCTTTAAATGCTAAAGGATGAATATCAGAAGCCATAAAAAAAGCTAAAACCCTCGCTTTTAAATATTCTAAATTACTAACTACTACTTCTTTAAAACATTCATTAGTAAAGTCTTCAAATTCATCTTTATTACAAATTAATAATCCCTTTGCATTTTCTAAATTACTAACTACTAAGGGACAATTGTATTTTTGGTATTCATCTTTTAAATCAGAAACATTACTCCACATAAACAACCACCTAAAATATATTTTAGTAAAGATAAATATTTTGTCAACAAAAAAACTGTTATCACCTAACAGTTTTAAATCAAATTCTTTCTTATGAATGTATCCACATTTTTATCCACATAAACATCAATTTCACACTTATTAACCATTTTAACAAAACCCAGCCCACTGACAACTAAATCTTCGCCATATTTAACTGTATAATGTACTTTATTCAAATCTTTCAAATCCTCTTTATTACTAGAATTTAATAATCTTTTTACTTTTAATCCATTCGCAACATATAAAGTAAAGCTATTTCTTTCCCCTTCAACATAATCAATTCTTATAAAATCTTCAATAATAATAGATTGATTTTTTCTAATTTGATAAGTTCTAGGTTTAATCTCTTTTTCTGGTGAAATCTTTTTTACCAATTTAGGAGAAACAATATTTAAAATAGAACCAGTATCTACAAGCCCTGGAGTATCAATCAATGTTAAATAATCATTAATTTCAATCGTAATGGTATTTAAAGTAGTCGAAGGAAGTGGGGACATTGTAATTTCTTGTGTCTTATCAGAATAATTTTTGATTAACTTATTAATTAAACTACTCTTTCCTGCATTAGTATGTCCAACGGCATAAACAGTTTTACTGGTTTGATAATACTTAATTCTTTTTAATAAATAATCTATATTATAATTTTTACTAACACTAACTACAATAATCTCTTCAAAATTTAAATTCATATCCTTAAAATACTGAATTAACTTTTCTTCTTTCACTGATTTAGGTAAAGCATCTTTTTTATTCAAAACCAAAATCATTTTATTAGGAATTGCTTTTCTTATCTCTTCAATATCTTTATCAACATTTAATAAGTCTGTAATATATAAAACTAAATCTTTTGTTTCACCCACACTCTTTAAAATAGATAGATATTCTTCATTAGACTTTGCAATCATCTGATATTCACCATAATTTTTCATCCTAAAACATCTTTGACAAATATCATTTTCCAAACTAGTAGTATAACCCTCTTGTAAAACGTTTTCATCCTGTAATAAAACACCACACCCCAAACATTTTTTCTCACTAGTCATAATAATTACCTCTCCTAAATTCGCCTCGTTTTTCATACTTACGAATAATTTTATCTTCAAAATAACGATTAAGTCCTGTAATCTTTAAATCTTTCTCTCCTAACGGATCAACTAAAATAGTCTTAATATGAAATCTTTTTCCAGCCAAAACATCAGTAACAATTTGATCTCCTATCATAACCATTTCTTTTTTCTTAATATGATAGTTCTTGGCTATTTTACGAAGACCACGTGTAGAAGGTTTCATACAAAATGCTACTCCTCCTACACCTAAATCTTCCATATAAGGCTTGATTCTTCCCATATAATTATTAGATGCAATAAAAATCAAAAAATCATTTTGTAAACTTTTAATCAATTTCTTGGTTTTTAAAGGACAACGCTCATGTTCCAATAATCCCAAAGTATTATCTAAGTCGAAAACAAGGCAACGAATGCCCTGATCTTTTAATTTTTGATAATCAATATCGAAAATATCTTTCCGATACATTGTTGGTTTAAATATACCCATAACACCACCTACAATTCATTATACACTAATTATTGAAAATAGTCTAATTATTTACACGTTGCGTTACCATATCAGTATATGGGCTTATTGCTTCAAACGTATATCCATTAGCTTTTCCATATTGAATAATTTTACGTAAACAATCCTTAGTTGTCACTTTAATATCATGCATTAACACCATATTTACTTTATCGTGAGATAAACTAGAAGTAACAAATTGATAAATATCATCTGCATTATATCTACCACCTTCCGCATCTCTCGAATCAATATTCCAATCATAATATCGATATCCTCGATTCAAAACTTCAGTAGTAAGTGTTGACATAATACCTGGAGAATATCGTCTACTAATTGTATTACTAGAACCTCCTGGAAAGCGAATTATTTTAGATTTTTCTCCCGTAATTCTCTCAACTCTAGAAGAGACCATTTCCAAATCAGAAAAATAAGAATCAACGGATGCATAAACTACCGAATAATCATGGCTTGCTGTATGAAGACCAATAGTATGTCCCTCGTTATAAGCTCTTTTAATCAAATCATCAGGTCCACTATTCGTTACAAAAAAAGTTGCCTTTACTCCTTCCTCTTTTAAAATATTTAAAATAATATCAGTAGTTCCACTTCTTGGACCATCATCAAAAGTTAAATAAATAACTCCATTCTTTCGAGGTTCCAAAACATCAATTCGTTGCGTTACTTTTGTGGTATTCCCCGCCTTATCAGTCGCAACATAATTTCGGTAATAAGTACCAGGTATATTAGTATCGACATTACCATCAACTTTAACTGAAACATTATGATCACAATTATCTGAAACAGAATAATTAGAATCATTAAACTTCTCACCTACAGTAAGTGTTATATTAAGAGAAGAATCTAAGGTTACTGTTGGTTTAGAAATATCCTGATAAAAAGAAACTCTCTCAACTACATTGGTATTACCAAAAGAATCAGTAACAAAATAACGATATTTGTTACCAATACGTTTGACTTGAACTTTATCAGTAATATCACCATCATAATTATCTATTGCCTTATAATCATCAAATAAATATTTACCATTAGGACAAATATACAATGTATCCTTTTCATTATTTAAAAAAGTAATCTCTGGTTTTTCATCATCAACCACCCTAACAGTTCTAGTTTTATGAACAGTATGTCCCTTATATTTAACACTATACTCAATAATATATTCTCCAAGCTTAGCCGAATTCACATGTCCCTTAACTTTTACTAAGGAGCTAATATCTTTGTTTCTATAGTTAGATAAAAAACCAGCCTCCTTATACTTACCTAAATAAGAAACTTCTACTACACTAGAACCTTTCAACTCAATTCCCGGTAAGAAAAGCTTCTGATAACCAATAAAAAGGCACGAGAAAACAACTAAGAAAAGGGTAAAAATAGTAATTCTTCTTAGCCTTTTTTCAATCAAGTTCCTCTTAGCTAACAGATTCATATCTTTGTAAGAGCTATGACGTCCGACATATCGTATTTTCCTATGTTTATTTTTATTCATAATACCACTCCCATTAATATAATTATATCTCACTTGATTATACCTGTCTATTTATATTTTACCACAATTACTCCTTATCATACTGCTTATCTTTAATAAATTCACGTAAAATTTTAGTAAGTGCCCGTTTTTCAATTCTAGAAACATAACTCCTAGAAATATGTAATTTTTTTGCTATTTCTTTTTGTGTTTTTTCTTCCTGATTATTAAGACCATATCGTTCTATTAAAATTTCTTTTTCTCTTGGCAATAAAATATTCATATACTTTTTTAAAAGTACAATATGGTTTTTCATATTGATATCCTCAACAAAATCCGGTTTTGGAGACTTTAATACATCTTGTATCGCAATTTCATTACCATCTTTATCAAACCCAACTGCTTCATTAATAGATACATCCCTACTATATTTATTATTACTCCTAAAATACATCAAAATTTCATTTTCAATACATCTAGCACAATAAGTAGTAATTTTAACTCCTTTACTACTAGAAAAACTATCCACCCCTTTAATAAGTCCTATCGTTCCAATACTAATTAAATCATCCGTATCATTAGGATGACTATCAAACTTCTTTACAATATGTGCAACAAGTCTTAAATTATGTTCAATAAGTTTATTTCTTGCTACTTTGTCGCCTTGTTCTTTTAACAAAATATATTCTTCTTCCTCTTTAGTACTAAGTGGTTCTGGAAACACCTCATTGGAATAAGAACCTGTAAAACATAAAATATCTTTTAACATAGAAAAAAGTTGAAAAAACATATAATCACCTATGTAATTATATGTTTCTTTTTGTCATTTTATAAAAGTTTTTAACGCCTCTTAACCGCTATTTTATTATTAATATCAAAAAGGGCTTGTTTCATATGGTTTCCTCTTATCATCAATGAATGGTATCCACTTCTATTTCCCTTTAACTGTTCTTTTGTATCATAACATTCTGTATCAAAATCCAATAAATCACCAAATTCCATCTCTTTTTTTAACTTAAAATAAAAGCTATTCCTAAAAAGAATCAATAAACTACAAGTAATAGTTCCTATTGCTGTTGTAAAAACATTGGAAGTCAAACTGTGATTGATAACCAAATCAGAAACAGTAAAGCCTGATGTAAAAACTAAAACGGTAGAACAAGTATCCCTACAAACGCTATCCTGCCTTTTACTTAATATTTCTAATTTTCCTAAGTGATTAACTTCCTCTAACCTTTTATTTTCAAGTACCTCATGTTTTCTTCTATAATCATTTAAAACTTTATCATTATAAGAATTAGCAGCTAATAAACATTCTTTCTTAAGTTTTAATAAACGGATATCATCTTCTAACTTCATAAATGACCTCCTCTCAAAATATTAGACACTCTTACGAAATACTTTTGAAACAACCGTCTTATAACTAGACACTAAAAAGTCTTTATTCATCAAAATAGAATAGATAACCACAACAACTAAATTTAAAATATCTAAATAAATATTATGTTGATAATAAAGAATCATAGCGAAAGTAAAAATAAGAATTGTCTTCATTAAAAGACCTTTTTCATAAGTAATCCTCATATATTTTTTTAAATCAAAATGGCGATAAACCATCATGATGAAATAAGATATAGCAGTAGATAAAGCTGCTGCATAAAGTCCTAAATATTTAATAAGCACTACATTAATAATAATATTAATAATAGCACCAATAATAGAAGTAGTAGCGACCTGCTTTGTCATTTTCTTTGCGATATATAAAGCACTATATAAACAAATAATAACATTAAAAACAGATCCTAAAACCAATATAGGAATATAATTATAAGCATCATTATAATTTTTATTAATTAAAATTGGAAAAACAAATGGCATACATGAAATCATTCCAACTCCTAAACAGGTAAATAACTTAGTAACTGTATTAGATACTTCTGAAAAAAACTGATCTCTATCTGGACTATTCACATGTAAAGCAGCGGACTCACTCCAAGATAAATTAAAAATACCTAATAAACTTGATAAGATTGTCGGAAATTTATTACTAACTGCATAAATACCATTAGCTGCTGTACCCAAAACTGCCGTGATAATTGATCTATCAGATACATTTACAATCCACCAACTAATACCATTAGGTACTAATGGAATAGAATATTTATACATTTCTTTAATAAGTTTTTTATCTTTCTTTTTAAAGTCAATATATTGCCACATTTTAAGTCTTATAAATAAATAAACAGCACCAAGTCCATTAGCTAAAGCCATAGAAGTAATCATACCAAAAGCACCTAATTTAAAAACAACAATCAACAAAATATTAAGAAGAATCGTAGTAACTCCTGTAATAATGCAACTAATTGCATAATCTAGTGTTCTCCCTACTCCTCTAGTAATTTGTAAAAAGTTTCCAGAAAAAGTACAAATAATAATATCAAATAAAATAAGATAACAATAATCAAACTTCCAAAAACAAGTTACCACTAAATATAAAACAATAAATAAAGCTAATGATACTAACAATATAATAAAATTATTACTAAATATTTTCTTCTTTTCTTTCTCATCTTTTCGACAGTCAACCAAATACCTAAAAACACTCATTTCAAGTTCCATAGTAATAATTGGCACAATAAGTGTAACATAGGTAGTAACAAGATCAACAAAACCATACTCTTCTGTCAACAAATAGCTAGTATAAAGTGGTAATAGTAAAAATGAAATTAATTGTGTACATACCTTACCCATAAAAATAATAATTGTATTTTTCATTAACTCTTTCTTTTTACTCATGATAACTCTCCTTTAACCTTTTTCTAAATATAAAAGTATAAATAAAAACACTTGTACTAGCCCCCAAAGTATCTATAAAAACATCCACTACTCTACCACTACGTCCTACAACAAATAATTGATGCACTTCATCACTAATTGCATATAAAAACGCCAAAAATATGGATAAAAAAACTAATTTTTTAATTGGATAAGAAAATTCTTTAAAAAAACTAATGAGCAATAAACCCAAAACAAAATAAATAATAAAATGAGCACTTTTCCGCACTGGTACAACAAAAATATCTATAATAAATTGCTGCTCTTTTTTAGATAAATGATCAAAACCAAAAATTTCAGATACTCCCAATATAACAGTATCGCTTTTTTTGGTAGACTCAACCCCTGTATCTTCTGAAAAAGAAAAGATAGAAATCATACAAATAATTACCAAAATTGCCTTAATAATCTTTTTCATCAGAAAAATCACCTACATAAATAATATCACAAAATAAAAAGAAAAGCTATTTTTGATATCTTACTTTTTCTTGACTTTAGGATAGGAAACTGCTTTGATGGTATGACTAGTACTTTTTTGAATATATTGATCCAAAACTTCTGGATATGCCATAACCAGTAAAGGTAAAAATCCTTGCATATCTTTTTTCTCTAACTCATACACTTCGTCCAATTTTCCGTTATCTATTTCGGCTAATAACTGCATAAAATCAAGTCTAATTTTTTGATCGACACTATATCCTGAAAATCTTTTAACCATTTGCCCAAGTAACTTTTGATAAGGTTTCCATGTTTCAACAATCTCTAAAGGATTTTTATCAGGATAGCATTTACCATTTGCCATAGGAACTAAATTAACTCCACCAGTAGGACGATTCTGAAAATTATAACTACACCCTTCATCTGTTAACATTAAACAGCCAGTTTTGATAGAAAGTAAATCAATAACGTCACGACCTTTATTCCTAGCTCTTAAATACAAAAAAGGAGTCGCAATTAATTTCCCATGTCTTACCTTTTTAAAATCAAAAGTAGCAACAACAGATACTTCGCCTGTTTCTAATATCTTAAGTATTACTTCTCGCTTTATATTTAAAAAATCAGAAGCACTATAATCACATCCACTCTTTTTACAGCAGCGGCCACCACATGCTTTACATAAATTTTTATCTTCCAATACCTTATCCATCTCCATCACCTCAAACGACACTTATTATAGTAAAAAAACAAAAAAAAAGCTACTAATTAGTAACTCCTTCTTTAATTTTTCGGTTCGCAACCGCTTGATATGCTTCTTCTTCATCATTAAAATAAATTGTTTCTGTCTTTAATTTCTGATAAGTCTCATTTCCCTTACCTAATATTAAAACCATATCCTTTACATCAGCCATATCAATAGCTTTTTGAATAGCTTCACGTCTATCAACAACAATTTCATAATTATGATAAGTATCCTTAATTGTTTTAACAATATCATCACAAATCGCCTGTGGATCCTCACTTCTAGGATCCTCATAAGTAAAAATCGCATGCGTTGCATTTTTAACAACTACTTCTCCTACCTGTGATCTCTTGATATAGTCTCTTTCGCCCGCTTGCCCAATGACTACAATACTACGATTAATATCTAGAGTATGAACAAAATTTAGAAGTTTTGAAATACCATTTGGGGTATGAGCATAATCAACCATTACATAATAAGGGGTATTAGTCGTTAATAAATCAAGCCGCCCACTAATTTTAATATTTTTAATTCTAGCTAAAGCTTGCTCTAAAGGAACTCCAATCATAATTGCTCCTAAAAGTCCACCTGCTAAATTATAAACATTAAAATCCCCAAGTAAAGGACTATCAACCTCAATAGATTCACCATTATATTTAAAATGAATAAGCGTATGTGTTGGATAAAGTTTAAAATCAACAATTTGTAAAGTTGCATCTTCTCCTTTACCATAAGTAACAACTTGTCCTTGGCAAGCTTCTCTAACTGTTAAATAATAAGGATCATCCATATTTAATACACAAAAACCATCCTTTTTAGTTTGTCTAAACAATTGCAACTTGCATTGCACATAATTTTCAAAACTACCATGAATATTTAAATGTTCTGATGTAATATTAGTAAAAATACTTAAATCAAAATCCAAAATTTCTAAACGTTTACGAAAAAAAGCTTCACTACTTGCCTCCATGGCTACATATTTACACCCACAATCTAAAAATTCTCTAAAATATGAGTAAAGTAAATGAGTATCCGGCGTAGTATTAGGATTATCACCTGTAAATTTAGCACAACTTCTACCATTGGTACCTATATAACCACATAAATCACTACCAATTAAAGTTTGGACAATAGTCGCAGTTGAAGTTTTACCATCCGTTCCCGTTAATCCAATTACTTTTAATTTTTGATCTGGATAATCATAAAATTTTTGACATAAGTAAGGAAGTTCACGATTAGTATCAGGAACTTTGATGACTGGTACTCTATTTTCAGAAACATCACGACTAACAATAACAGCACTCGCTCCGTGTTTAACTGCATCATCAATAAAATCGTGTCTATCTGCCGTAACACCCATGGTACAAACAAATAAATCTCCTTCACTACATTCTTTTGAATTAATTTTAATAGCCTTAATCATAACATCCTGACTAACCCCAGGATATAATTCGCTTAACTTCTTCATATCATTCACCCATAACAATTATACAGTAAACACCCATAAAAAAAAAGACTTTTTCTTGATATATCAAATAATATATTTTAAAATGTAATAGGGTGAAATTTATGAAAACATTTGTAGTAGGCGCAGGAAGCGACCTAGGAGTTCACATCGATGGAACTCATTTAGGACCAATTCAATTAATGAATGACTTAAAAGATTTTTATAAAGGTGAAAGTATTTCTCTTATTCAAGACGAAAATATAATTAAAAGTAGAAACCTTTCAGACCGACGTAAAAACGAATATGAAATAGAAAAATTTAATACTCAATTATATAAAAATATCTTAGCCAAAGTAAAAGATGGTTATTTCCCAATCACAATTGGTGGAGATCACTCTATTGCAATAGCAAGTGCTCTAGCTAGTGCCAAAGTTCATGAAAATATTGGAATAGTTTGGATTGATGCTCACACTGATTACAATACTTTTGAAACAACAGTTAGTGGAAATATCCATGGCCTACCATTAGCAGCTATCACTGGTTATAAAACACACGAACTTAGGTATTATCATGATGGAAAAATAATCCAACCTGCGAAAGCAGTAGTAGTTGGCGCCAGAAGTATTGATGATTGGGAAAAAGATAACATCAAATATTCTGGTCTTACGGTCTTTACAACAGAAGATATTAAAGAAAAAGGTATTGATGTTGTCTTAGATGAAGCCTTTAAAATTGCCGGTGAGAGGACTGAAGGAATTCATGTTAGTTTCGACTTAGATATCATCGACCCAGAAGTAGCACCAGGAGTTTCTATTCCAGAATTTGATGGAATCAGTGAAGAAGAAGCCATGAAAATAAACGAATATCTAATTAAACATATAAATAAAATTTTATCTTATGATTTAGTAGAGTTTAATCCATTACGTGATGAAAATAGAAAAACAGAACAAATCGCAGTAAACTTATTAGCCCAAATGATTAGAGCTGTAGAAAATAAAGGAAAAATTATTGAAAAAAAATACTAAAACTATACATATTTTATAAAAAAAAAGAATTGTTTATATAAACAATTCTTTTTTTTCAATATAAATTAGTAAACCTAATTTTAAAATACACTACGAAAACCTTACTAATTATTGTGTAAAAAATAAGCAATATTTTCCATGCTTACAGTTACACAAAAAGATAACAAAATAAAATGTATATTATTATAACAACCATTTAACTGTACTTCTCTACTATTCAACTTAAACAAGCCATTATTTTTTTTCATAATATATGCCATAATCTGCTTATTTTGATTCAAAATAGCAGCATTTCCATTATAATTTCCCTCTATTAAATAACCATCTAATCCTAAGATTTCATAATTTCCCTTTAAATAATTATTTTTTAATCTAACACGATAAGATATACCATGGTTTATCATCACAACAAAAGACGAAGTAAAAGAGGAAATCTTTCTATCTATCCTAGCTACTATATTACCATCAAAAGAATAAACAATATACTTATTTCTAAAAAAACCAGTACGCTCAATAAAATAAATTAAATTATTATTAGAAGAATCAACCACTAGATACTTAGAAAAAGTATCACTGCCAGAACACATGATATCAAATTTAAAAATATTAGATAAATTGGCTATTTCATATGTATTAATTTTTTTTCTTTTCAACAATCGTTTATCATAACCAATATAATAGATGATAAGAAGAATAATCATAAACTCTGGTATCGAAGACAAAACAAGGCCCCACACAAAATAACTAAATGAGAAATTACCAAATACTATGATAAAAATAATCATCCAAATAACAGGTATAGCTAATGCATACTTTAACAAATCGATAATCACAAGATTAAATCTTTTTTTATGATCGTAATTAAATTGCTTTAATTTTGTATCAGTATCTCCAATATCAACAACATGATTAGATAGTTTATTATCTTTCTCATATACTTTGAAAAACTTCAAAGTATATCCTATAAGATATAAAAACAAACCATTCATAAACAACCACATCATTTTATGATTTTCTTTAAAAAGTGCAAATAAACAAGTAAGCTCCATAAACGATAGAATTATCAAAATGAAAATAAAAACAGGCATAATAGTACTATTAGGAACCGCAACGGCTTGATTATCTCCACCTTCGACTCTAGTAATAACCCAATTAAGCTCTTTCAAAAAAACAGTATAGTTATTGTTAATAAGAAACGTATTATCATCATATGTAAAACAACTATACTTAGTCGGAACCACATCATCATCTCTTTTAGCCTTTTTATAAACTTCAAAAGTCATATTCCAAATTTTACGACCATGATAGTTTTCTAATTCTTTAGATAATAATCTAGCTGAATATTTTTTTGGTTTTTTAAAAAAAAGCACGATACCATAAATAGAAAATCCAAAACAGAAAATAGCAAAAAGAAATAGACTGGAATTATTCAATAATCTTTCAATAAAATTATCACGAAAAATATAAATAAAACTTCCAACAGAAAAAGCTAAAAATGCGATAAGTAATCCAACAATTGGAACCAACGACTGTTTATTTTCTTTCTTTACAAAGACATCCATAAAAATCACCCTTTAACATTCTAATTATACATGATGTAAGACAAAACAGCAAAAATAAAAAAAGTTGATGATTTATATCAACTCTTTAATAATTTCTATCTCTTAAGAATGGAGGTAAATCAAAGTCTCCATCATCAGACGAATCTCCAGAATCTAATACTTCCGGCTTTATATACTCATCCTTCATTGGACTTCTTCTAGTTGGGGCAGCATTACTAAATACTGGCTCTTTTACTTCTGTTGGAGCTGTTTTTTTATCAAATCCAGTAGCAATTACTGTAACGATAACTTCATCAGATAAATTTTCATTAATAACAGAACCAAAAATCGTATTAATATCTGTATTAGCAGCACTACGAACAACTTCCGCTGCTTGTTCAGCTTCAAATAAAGTTAAGTTAACTCCACCTGTAATATTAATAATTGCATCTGTTGCACCAGTAATAGAAGTTTCCAAAAGTGGTGACGAAACAGCTTGCTTAGCAGCTTCAATCGCACGATCTTCACCCATACCGATACCAATACCAATAATTGCATGTCCACTCTTTTCCATTACCGCTTTAACATCAGCAAAATCTAAGTTAACAAGACCAACAACAGCGATCAAATCTGAAATAGATTGAACACCACGACGTAAGACATTATCAACTTCCTTAAATGCCTCAAGCATTGGAGTCGTTTTATCAATAATTTCTCTCAATCTATCATTTGGAATAACAATTAAAGTATCAACATGTTTCTTTAACTCATCAATACCCTTTAACGCATTATCCATACGACGCTTTCCTTCAAAAGAAAATGGTTTAGTAACAATGGCTACAGTTAAAGCACCTAATCCTTGAGCAATTTCTGCAACAATAGGAGCAGCACCTGTACCAGTTCCTCCACCCATTCCACAAGTAACAAATACCATATCAGCACCTGCTAATGCATCTTCAATTTCTTTCTTAGATTCTAACGCAGCTTCTTTACCAATTTCCGGCTTAGCACCAGCTCCAAGACCATCAGTTAAAGACGCACCAATTTGAATCTTAACATCTGCCTTTGAAGAATTCAAAACTTGTAAATCTGTGTTAGCAGCAATAAATTCAACACCTTTAACTCCAGATTCTACCATTCTATTAACGGCATTACCACCGCCACCACCTAATCCAATTACTTTGATTTTTGCCAATTGATCTAACTCTAATCCGCCTATCATACCTAATCCTCCTTAGTTATCAAAAAAATGTCCAAATACTTTACTAATAATATTATCACTATTAATTGTCTTATCATCAGGAGAAATCAATATGTCCTGATCAACTTCAGAAATCATACTAACATCTTTACCTCTTAAAGACATTTTATCATCAAAATACTGTACTACGCCAATCACACTACTATATCGATTATGTCTTAGGCCCATTGTACTAATATTACATACCTTAGCAATAATTCCAAAAACAGATTCTACTAAATATTGAAAACCTGCTAGCTCACTAAGGCCACCTGTTACTATTATATAACGTATTTCTCTATTTGTTAAGTTTTTTATTTCATTTTTTGCTAAATTCAAAATTTCTTCTATTCTAGCTTCTACAACCTTAGAAATACCCACTTGTGAAATTTCTTTTTTATCATTTCCAATAGGAATTGAAGCAATATCATTTCTATCCGCATAAGCTTGCATACTAACTGCAAACTGCTCTTTTAATCGCCTAGAATCCTCTTCTTTTATCTTAAAAATATAAGATATATCTCGATCAACATTTTTACTGCCTACTGGCAACACCGCATTTTTAATCTGTATACCTTTATTAAAGATAGAAACATTCGTACTCTCTTCACCAATATTAATAATCGCTCCCACTTCTTTTTGCAATCTACTATTACGCACCGCATAATAATCTCCTGTAGAAGTAAAAGCAATATCTATAGTTTCTAACCCACTAAGTTTTAATACCTCTAAAATACGATAAAGTGGTTCTTTAGGAAGTGTAGCAATCACAACCTTTGTCTCTAACATTGCTCCAGCCATGCCCTTTGGATCTCTAATATTTTCTTTTTCATCAACCGTAAAACTAATAGGAACCGCTGTAACTAATTCACTATTTTCACTAATTCTACCAGTTAACGCATCTTTTAAGACCCGATTAACATCTTCTCCTGTAATTTCTGTTGAGTCGATGACTTCTACTGCTCCAACAGCAATATCCATAGTACAACCAAAAGCCGGTACAGCCGCAACTACCTTAATAATCTTAATTCCTAACATATCATCAATTTTTCTTAAAGCACCTCTGACACTAGAAACACATTTTTTAATATCGACAACCTGTCCTTTAGAAACTCCATCAGAAGGACTATGAACAGACGCTAAAACATGAAACTTACCATGAAGTTTTTCCAAAACAACAATTTTTACACTATCAGTACCTAATTCAATTCCCGCATATATTTGACCCATGTAAGCATCTCCAATCCTAAAAATAATTATACTATAAAAGAAAAATTTTGTAAAAGAATATTAATAAATTATTTAATATTCAAAGTATAAATATCATACATAAAAACCTCATCTATTTTTTGACCGTGATTAATAACATAACGAATAACTTTTTTATCAATTTGCTTAATTGGTGATAACTCACTTTTATCTACTATAAAGAAAGCATCTTTATGTTTTTTTATTTCTTTTAAAAGCTTATTACTACCATCATATCCCCAATTACCCATATTAATTAAATCAAGATAACTAATAGGCATATCATGAATCAATCTAAAATAATAAGCATTGGAATTCAGAAATATAATTTCTGAATCTTTATGTTTTAAAATAAACTCATTCATTTTTCTTGTAATTTCTAAACTATTTTGATCTAATAGTCGATATTCAAAATGATGAACTTGATTAGGATAAACTATCTTTTTATCAAAACGATAAAAAAAAGATACCAAGAAAACCCCGACAATAACTCCTAAAGAAAATAATACTGGTTTCATAGAAAGTCCTTTTACTCGCATTAAAAATAGAACTAAAAACGTTAAAAAAGCAAACTGAAAATGATAAAAATCCATCAAGGGAATTAAAATACTATAAAAGGCCAAAGCATAATAATTATATATATTTTTTCTATCTTTTATAATAAAATAAATAGTTAATCCAATTAAAAACAAAAATAAGAAAAAATAAACAGTAAAACCATGACCATTTTTGGAAGCAAAATCAAAAAGACCAAAGAAACATAAATCTAAAAAAGGATAAAAACTATTGGTAAAAAATAAGTAAATACCAAAAATAGAAATTGGTATTAGAGCCCCGAAACACCTTTTTATAACTTTCCTAAAATCTTTAATATAGTAGACTAAACTAACTAGAAAAATCATAAAACCTACAGACTGTTTTGTTAAAATGAAAACTCCTACGACAAAACCTATTAAATAATCGTTATATTTCTTTTTTTCTAATATAAAAAGTAAAACTAACAAAAAGAATAAGAAAAAATTATAATTAGGAAAAGAAGCTGGTAGTGGAAAGAAAAAAAACACTATGACAAGCCAACCTTTATCTTTTAATAAATAAAAAAGCATAAAACAAAGAATTACTAATAATATCGCTTGTTCAATGTGAAAGACTAACATACTAGAACCAAACAAATGAAATCCAAGTGACATTAAAAAATTATAAAATGGTGTAATAATCATATTAAAATCTCTATAAGGAACCAGTCCTGAATACATATTATGACTAAACCCATAATTCCAAATTTCATCCAAATTAACTGGTACTAAAATTAAATTCCATATTAAAAATATAAAAAATAAAGATAAAGCTATAAATATATTTTTCTTAGTAAGATACTTATGCATTTAACCCCTCCTAAAATAATAAATTTGATATGGTTCTTTTTCTTCTACTAATTGGCTGTGTTTTACCACATACTCCACAATATCAATGGGAAATTGCCCTTTTACCTGACTCCAATTATACTCTACTCTATCAAGAATATAATAAAATTGCCCATTCTTATTAATCTGCTTTATCATTTTTTCTGTTCCATGATAGCCAAAATTACCATTCAAAAAAACTGTGAAATTATTAAGCTTTTCTTCATTAGTAATTTTTATCCAAGGATTCTTACTAGAAAGTATCTGAACTTTCCCCTTCTTTTGATATTTATGATAAAGCTGATTCAAATCTTCAAAATACTCCTTGGAAACTTTTGGCAAATATAAATAATTAAAATTATTATATCCTAAAAAAGTATAACTTTTTCCATAGTAATTAATAAAAATATTAAATCCTATAACAATAAAACATAAAACTAATGAAAGTACTACTACTCCTTTTCTAGATATGAAAAGTCTTTGCATAAGAAGTAAAGAAACCATGACCAAATAAACATGAAAGTGATATGCTGTAAAAATCGGAATCATAACAGCAAAAAATGCTAATACATAATATCCAACGATATCTTTAGGATATTTGATAACATAAAAAATACTAATACCTAATAGAATTAAACTCAAAACAAAATAACTAACTACAAAATCAGTATTATTACCAGCAAAATCCAAAAGTCCAAAAAAACAAAGGTCTAAAAATTTAAAAAAGCTCCCAGTTACAATTAAAAAAATAAGGTAAAAGCTACAAGGAATAAATACTCCTAAAAATCTCTGCCATAATCTTTTTTTATCTTTAAAACAAATGATAATACTAGGTATCACTAATATAATTCCCACCGTATGTTTAGTTAAAATTAAAAGTCCTAAAACAACACCAATAAGATAGTCACTCTTTTTATTAACTTCCAAATAAATAACAAGGATAGTCAAAGTCAATAACAAATAATTATAAGTTGGACAAAATGCTAAAAAATTAGAAAAGGACATGAAAAATAAAAAGAGCCAAGCCTTATCGCCAAATAATTTATTTAAAAAAGCAAATGTCACTGTCACAAGTAATGCCTGCTCCATTAAAAAGATAATATTATTATGCGAAATTAAAAGTCCTAAAGACATTAAGAAATTATAAAAGCCAGGTGTAATCATATTAATCTCTAAAAAAGGAATTTGTCCTTTCGCAATAGCATAACTAAAACTATAATTCCAAATAGAATCATAAGAGTTAATACCACTAAAAAAAACTAAAACAAACATGGAAAAGGAAAAAACAAATCCATACTTTAAAATCTTCTGCCAAATATTATATTTCATATACTGCATACACTCCAATTTTTTTTACTAACTTTCCATATTGAATAACATATTGTGCTGCCTCTTTAATATATTGTTGAAAAACACTTTTATCATAAGAAACACTACTATCAATTACAATATAACTATTTTTAATTTCTTTTAACTTATGAACTAATTTATCAGTACCGTGATAACCATAATTACCATAATTAGGTAAATCAAAATAAGTAATATCTAAACTACTCTTAATCTTAAAAAAGTAATTTTCATTTCCCTTTAAAAGATAAATAATAGGCTTATCTAACGACTCTAAATATTGATCTAACTTTTTAACAGAATTGTAATAGTCTTTAGACACTAAACTAAGTTCAAAATTATGATAATTTACTAATTTAATATCCTTAAAAATTAAAAATGAAAATATAAACCATAAAACTGCAAAAGTACTCGCTAATAAAACACAATAAACCGCAATACTTTGCTTGATATCAGGAAAATCTAACAATATCAATAAAAAAAGTAATCCTAAAAAAAGTGATACATGATAATAATCTATAATTGGAAAAACACAACTTGCAAATAATAAAACATAATAATTAGAAATATCCTTTGGCTTTTTTACAATTCTAATAATCACCAAAATAAGCCCCAAAACAAACACTATTAAATAAAACAAATCAAAATTAAAATTACTATTACCAAAATCAAAAAGTCCCAAAAAACATAAATCTAAAAATTCTTGAAAGCATCCTTCAATCAGTAAAACAAAAAAAGTAAACATAGTAGGAATCAAGAATCCAATGATTCTTTTTAATACCTTTTTATAATCTTGGAATAAATAATAAAAAGATACCAAAAAAAGCAATCCTCCTACCGTTTGTTTTGTTAAAAATAAAAGTCCTAATAAAAATCCTATCAAATAATCAGACTTTCTTTCTTTCTCACAATGAATAACGATTACTAATAAAAATAAAAGTAAAAAATTATACCCTGGAAACAAAATAGTATTCATAGAAATTGGAAAAGGCATAAAAATTAAAGTTAAATAAATCCACGCTTTTTTTCCCAACAATTTAAATAAAAAAGAAAAGAGAATGGTTAACAACAACGCTTGTCCTGCATAATAAACCAAAATAGATTTAGAAAACAATAAAAAGATAGAATAAAACCAAGGGGAGAAAGGTGGAATTACCATATTAAAATCAAGATAAGGCACTTCTCCTCTAGCTATAGCATAACTAAAGCCAAAATTAACATAAGTATCTCCTCTACTTACATTAAAAAAGAATACTAAAGAAAAGAAAAAGAATAAAAACAAAAAAACATATTGAAATATTAACTTTTTATTTTCTCTCATATTCTACTCCCTAATTTGAAAGTGATTTCCATTATCCAAATATAAAATCCCCTTACGGTTTTCTAATTGACTTAATACATCATTATAATAATTAATCATATCAAACTTCGTCAACGTCAAATAAACCATATTACCATCATCCATATAAAGTAAAAATCTGTCTTTATCATATTCATTTGGTTGATACTCAATATCTGATATCTTTCCTAAAACATCTCTTTTGATATTAGTCATTCCCTCGATAAAGCTTTTATATTTATTATCTGGAACATAATTGATAAGTCTAGGAACTCTAAACAAATCAATTTCTTTATCAACAGGTACTTCTTCTTTAGAAGAAAAGACAACAGCTTGATTGATATTATTAATAAATAAAGGCTCATTTTCAACAACATCAATGACTAAAGTATTAAAAAATTTTCTATCAACAGACGCCTCTTTAATATAAGGCGATTTTTCCAACAAATCTTCACACTTATGAGTAGATATTTGATAAAATCCTGGGTAATCAATTACTTGTGCTAAATTTAAAACATAATCATCCTTTAAATAATTAGTATTGGTAACAATTAAATTTTTAATTGGCATTTTCAATAGTAAATAAACACTAAAAGATAGTCCTCCTAATATTAGAAACACTATCAAACAAGGTACAATCTTTATCTTTCTTTTTTTTACTATTTTTTTTGCCATATCTACTCCCAATTAACAAATTCTTGTTCTACTTTTAATTCAACTTGATACTCTTTCTTCACCTTTTCTCTTACATAATCAATTAAGTTTTTAATATCTTCACTACTAGCATGATCATAATTAATAATAAAATTAGCATGCTTTTCGCTAACCATTGCTCCACCAATCTGAAAGCCTTTTAATCCTAAATCTTCAATAAGTTTTCCAGCAAACATCCCCTCAGGATTACGAAAAACCGATCCAGCAGACGGATAATTTAAAGGCTGACTCTCCATTCTTCTTTTACGACGATCTCTAATCACTTCTTCAATCGCTGTTTTATCACCCTTATCAAGTCGCAACACTGCCTCTAAACAAATATACCCTGGATGTGTTTGTAAAAATGAACTCCTATAATGAAAATTCATCTCCCTATTTTCCAATTTAATAATTTTAAGTTCCGGTGTTAAAACAGTCACATCTTGAACAATATAACCCATATCACTCTTATAAGCACCAGCATTCATGAATACTGCCCCGCCTATCGTACCCGGAATTCCAGCAGCAAACTCAAGGCCTGCAAGTCCCTTTTTAGCAGCCTGCATAGAAAGTTTTGCTAAAGAGTAACCTGCTCCTACACGTACTTTGGTAGACGAAAAAAATTCTACATCATCAAATTCATCTAATTTAATTAAAATACCTTCATATCTTTTACTGCTAAATAATAAATTAGAACCAAACCCTAGAATTTTATAAGGAATATTATTAGACTTTATCTTTTCTAGCAACTTTTTTAGATTATCAACATTCTTAGGATAAACAATAGCTGCTGCAATACCTCCTACTCGATAAGTTGTAAACCTATCTAAAGAAATATCACGCTCTATTTTTCCAATATTCATCTCTTCTAACTCTTCTATTATTTCTTTCATACTACTCACCAACTAACTTCTCAATCTCACGGTAAATTTTAGTAAGAGAATCATGAATTCCAAAGGCTTCACTAGCTTTTTTCATCTTTTTATATAACATATCATTGGTAAGAATCTTATCAATTTCTTTACACAAATTTTCTCCTGAAAAATCTTTCTCTTCTAAAATTTTACATGCGCCAGCATCTTCTAACTCCTTTGCATTTAAAAATTGATGATTATGGGTAACATAAGGAGACGGCACCAAAACAGCCGGCAAACCAATTCCTGTAATTTCCGAAATTGTGGAAGCTCCAGCCCTAGAAACCATCAAATCAGTATCCTTCATAATTTGTATCAATTTTTCTGTAAAAGGTAACAATTTCACATTTTTAGGTAATTGAATTTCCTTATAAGCATCATAATAAGCTTTACCTGTAATAATTAACACTTGATAATCTTTACCTTCAAACATTGCTATCGCATCTTTTAATTTTGTAGTCATGGTAGTAGAACCTAAAGATCCCATCACCACTAAAACCAATTTTTTCTTTTCTAAAAATCCAAATTCACCTTTAGAAATTTTATCAATTTTAAGAATTTCTTCACTTCTGGGATTTCCCGTATAAACAGTTTTATTCTTAGGAAAATATTTTATACTTCCTGGTAAAGAAACACAAATAGTATCCACAAACTTAGCCAAAAATTTATTAGAAAGACCTGGTATAGAGTTTTGTTCATGAATCATCGTTTTAATATGTAATTTATGAGCAGCATATAAAACAGGTGCTGTAATATAGCCACCAACCCCAATCACAATATCTGGTTTAAACTCATTTATAATTTCCTTAGCTCGATGAATAGCTTTCATAAACTTATATAAAACTTTAAAATTAGCTACTGGATTTTTTCTATTTAAACCACAAATTTCAATTCCCTCAAAAGCGATTCCTCTTTCTGGAACAATATCTTTTTCCATACGATCTGTTGTACCCACATATAAAATTTCACTATTTTTATCTTTTTCTTTAATTCGATTAATAATTGCCAGTGCAGGATATATATGACCACCAGTACCTCCTGCTGCTACTATAACTCTCATCTTTTCACATCCTAAATCACTAAATTTTATTCTAAATATTTAAAAAAATACAAAAAATATAACCCGAAATCATAAGAAAATTATACATCATAATAAAAAATAAGTAAATAACGATAACTGTAAATTGTCAATTTATAAAAACTATGATAAACTATTTTAACAAGAAAAGAGGGATACTATGGCAAGTGTTGGAATCATTGCTGAATATAATCCATTTCATAACGGACATTTATATCAAATAAAAAAAATAAAAGAAAACGACCCGACTGCTACAATCATTATTGCCATGAGTGGTAATTTCACTCAACGTGGTGAACCCGCTATAATTGATAAATGGACTAGAGCCAAACTAGCTATTGAAAATGGCGCTGATTTAGTTGTAGAAATCCCCTATGCTTTCGCAACACAAAGCGCTGACTACTTTAGCTATGCAGGAATTACTCTCTTAGAAAAATTAAAAGTAGATAAATTAATTTTTGGTAGTGAATCAAACGATATCGACAGTTTAATGGAAATTGCTGATGCCCAACTAAACAATGAAGACTTTAATAAACTAGTAAAAATCTATTCTAAATTTGGTTACAATTATCCTACAGCCTTATCACTAGCTCTAAAAGATTTAACAGGTAAAGAAATCACATCTCCTAATGATATCTTAGGAATAACATATATTAAAACAATAAAAAAATATAACTACAACATAAAACCTGAAGTTATTAAAAGAACTAATCAATATCACAAGGAAGAATTAACCGGTGAAATAAGTAGTGCAACAGCCATCAGAAAAAATATCGATAGATTAAAAGAAATAAAAAATGCTCTTCCAGCAAATACTTATCAAATATTAAAAACAGAAACAATCCATCAAAGAGATGATTACTTTAATTATTTAAAATATAAAATTATAACTGAAAACAACTTAGAAAAATATCACTTGGTAGAAAACGATTTAGCTATAAAGCTAAAAAAAGAAATTGTTACTGCCAAAAATTATGAAGACTTAATCCAAAAAGTGAAATCCAAACATCAAACTTACAGTAAAATTTCAAGAGCTCTACTACAAATTCTTTGTAACTACGAAAAAGAAATAGCTAAAAATAATCAGACCATTACCTACATTAGATTATTAGGTTTCAATCATCAAGGTAAAAACTATTTAAATAAACATAAAAAAGAAATCAAATTACCAATCATTAGTAAAATAGCAAAAGAAAAAGATAAACTATTAGAACTAGAATTATCAACAACAAAGATTTATACTATACCATATAATAATCAACTAGAAGAGTTCAAAAAAGAATATCAAAATATACTATATATAAAGGAGAATCAAAATGATTAAAGAAAGAAAAAGCGGACAATTAATTGTAATTTCTGCTCCAAGTGGTTGCGGAAAAGGAAGTGTTATCAACGGATTACTAAAAAGAAACAAAAATCTTTGGCTTTCAGTTTCAACAACAAGTAGACAAATCCGTGAAAATGATATTCCAGGTGTTACCTATAATTTTGTAACGGAAGAAGAATTCAAAGAAAAAATAAAAGAAGGATTCTTCTTAGAATATACTAATTATGTTGGTAATTACTATGGTACTCCAAAAGGTACAATCAAAGAAAAACTAGACCAAGGAATTGATGTGATTCTAGAAATTGAAATTGAAGGTGCTGCTAATATTAAGAAATTAATACCAGAAGCTATTTTCATTTTTATCTTACCACCATCGTTAAAGACTATGGTAAAACGTTTGCAAAAAAGAGGAACCGACTCTAAAGAAAAAATCATAAAACGTTTCCACACTGCTTATAAAGAAATAAATGAAGTAACAAAATATAACTACGTTGTTGTAAACGATATTCTAGAAGATGCAATTGATAAAGTCGAAGCAATCATTACCGCTGAAAAATGTCGTGTTGATAGAATTGAAGAAGTCTTTGTTGATACGAAAGAAGAAGAAATTCACGAATTATTAATGGATAATGAAAAAGATTTTGATAATGAAAAACTATCAGAAAAATTAGACTAAAGACACTCTACGAGTGTTTTTTATATGCTATAATATTATCATAGGAGGCAAAATATGAAAGAAAGAATCTTAAAATATGTCCAAGAAACTGACAAATTAATAGAAAACAAAAGCAAAATATCCAAAGAAAGACTAGAATATCACTTAGTTCAAATCCAAGAGTTTCAACATGAAAGATTAATTCACCTAATTGTTACCATCTTTACTGGCACAATCGCTATATTATTACTACTATTTAGTTTATTAATAGAAAATATCGGACTAATAATAGCCTTTATTACGATTCTATTTTTATTTATTCCATATATTCTACATTACTATTTACTAGAAAACAATGTACAAGAAATGTATAAGCAATATGATAAATTAATCAGTAAAAAATAATTACTAAAACAGTAATTATTTTTTTGTTAATGCCCAAGATCCTTTAGCACATCCGACAACATATCGTTCAATAATATCTTTACTCTTCCATCCAGTATTAGCACCAGTTGGATTATAAACATAAATTTTATCATCTACACTATTATAATTTGCCAATAAGATAAAATGTTGATTGGCAGTAGAATTAAATCCACCAGCACTTGTATTAGCATAACCTTGACCAATCAAAACAGAAACAACTCCTCCATTTTGTAATGTCGAAACATAAGAATTATAATTGCTAGAAACCGAATTAGAAAGAACCCCATAAGTATTAGGATAAAAACTATTAGACGACAATACATTCCAACTACTTCCATTTCCATTATAAAGACCCGTTTGACAAGCCTCATGACAAAAACTCATAAAATCAGTATCTTTTCCTGTCAAAACGTATCTAGCAGCCATATAAGTAGATAATCCACAAGCAGTACCAGCAACAGAATTCCCACCACCAGCACAAACAGAATAATTGGCATAAGTCCCCGTTTGGTTATATTGATTTAAATGGGAAAAATCACTAAAATCATTTGTACTATCACCTGGTTGGTAATAATCGTCAGGACTTAATATAAAAGATTGCTTTGGTTTATCACTAGTTGGTATAAAAAGATTTTCTCTATTTTTCATCTCTTCTTTAAGTACCTCTGAACTTTTCCAACAAGCCCCTAACTGATAACCTCCATCTTCAAGCAATGATAAAGATAAATCAACTAAATATGGTAGAAGAAAAACTATAATGATACAAAAAATTTTAGTAAAAATCATCTTTGGCTTTTTCTTATCATCAGGATTAATTAATAATTGAGTAAAACCAATTGCCAAAGACAAAATAAGCAAAATAGGAACAACAATATGAATGATATTTAATACCTCTTTCATACTAGCTAATATATTAGCAAGTCCATAATCATTACAACAACTTTTAATATCAGAAACACAATCTAATAAATACAAAATATCACCTACTTAACTACCACAAATCTAAAATCTTCAATAGTAAAATTTTTATAATCATCATTTACAGGAGTAATATAAAATGGTCTATAACAAATAAGGCTACCATTTTCAACAGAAAAAGAAACTTCATCTATATAATCATTAATACCTTTACTTTGTAAAAAATAAGAATAACTACTAGAAGAATCTATTTGATGTTCAGAAAGTTGATTATAATAAAAATTTTTAAACTTCTGTTCCAAAAACATACTTACTTGTTTAGAAGTTAGATCATACAAATCTAATAAATCTTGATTAGAAAAAACAGCCTGATTTTCTAAATCATAATTATAAGTACAATATTTAGTAGTTTCATAAAGAGTATTCCCCTCTTCTGTATAAGTAAAAGAAACAACTAAAGATAAAATAGAGGATGACAAATAACTTTTAATATCATAAGTGACACCAATTTGATTACGATAAAACAAAAAATCCTCTTCTATTTTTTTATTTAAATCATCTATTTCAAAAGAAGCTAAATTAAATTGAGGAATAGATGCAGCAAGAATAATATATTCCTGGTTATAATCTTTTTTTAAATGGGTATAATCTGCTTCACTATCACGAAAAATAAAAAATAAAAAACAAATAAAAGAAAGAATAATGCAAAGCAATATAGGCTTTTTCAAAATTATCTTAAACTTCTTAATATATTTCATAAAGGCACCTCAAAATATCTTAAAACTAGAATACCATAATTTCAAAATAACAACAAGAAAAAATCAGCATAAGAGTGCTGATTTAACCTTCGATTTCTTCGATTTTCATTAAATTAGTTGGTCTAGATTCTCCAGTATTAGGAAAACTTCCAGTAGTAACTACAATGTCACCTTTTTCCAAATCCATAAATTGTTTAGCTCTAACAATACTTTCAGTCAAAACTTCATCAGTAGAGTTACAAATAGGCATAACAATTGGATATACACCCCAATTTAATGCTAAACGACGTCCACTCTTTTCATCTGGACAAAGTCCAGCAATAAGAGCTCTTGGTTTTAAATTACTAATCATTTTAGCAGTTTTACCACTAATAGTTGCAGCACAAATTAACTTAGCATCTAAACGATTAGCACTAGAAACAACACTTTCTGCAATAGCAGTTTGAACATCATTAACACTCTTAACACCAGAAATGTAATCAAAATGAGCATATTGTTCAGTTACTTCACAAATCTTAGCCATAGCAGCAACTGTTTCAACTGGATGTTTGCCAATAGTAGTTTCACCACTTAACATAACTGCATCAGTACCATCTAAAACAGCATTAGCAATATCACTAGTTTCTGCTCTCTTTGGACGAGCATTTTCCATCATAGTTTCAAGCATTTCCGTTGCAACAACACAAATCTTACCCATACGACGGCATACTTTAATCATATCTTTTTGAACAATAGGTAATCTTTCACTAGGAATTTCAGTACCTAAATCTCCACGAGCTACCATAACTCCATCAGATACTTCTAAAATTTCTTCTAAATTTTGAATTCCTAAATCACTTTCAATCTTACAGATAATTTGTAAATCAAGACGATTATATTGCTTTAAAATTTCCTTAATTTCTAATACATCTTCTTTTGAAGAAACAAAAGAAATAGCTAAATATTCTCCACCGTGAAGACATGCATATTCTAAATCAGCACGATCTAAATCACTGACATAAGGAATATTTAATTTAATACCAGGCACACTCATACTCTTACGATTACCAAGTACTCCTCCATTAACAATCTTACATGTAACTCCATCATCTTCTACACTAATAACTTCAAGTTTCATCTTAGCATTTTCAAGTAAAATTACATCACCAACACTTAAACTATCTAAAGCTTCAGGATGGTTAACAGTAAATCTTTCTTGATTTCCTAAAACATTTTCCTTAACAAGACGAATAGTATTACCAGGAACTAATTCAATAGAATCATTTTCAAGCATTCCACTACGAAATTCAGGTCCCTTAGTATCCCATAAAATTGCTACATTCTTTCCAGTACGTTTTCTAACTTCACGAACAGATGCAATAGCTTGATCTCTTTCTTCTATTGTTGCATGTGTAAAGTTAATTCTAGCAACGTTCATTCCAGCTAAAACCATTTGTTCCATAACATCTGGTTGATTAGAAGAAGGTCCGATACTACAAATAATTTTTGTCTTTTTCATATTCACTACTCCTTTTCAAACAGATATAATTATACAACAAAACAATCTATTTGTATAGCAATTTTTTAAACTTTTTTGAATATTTACCAAGAAAAAAAGCGCATTAGCTATGCTACTTTTGACAATTGGGACAATAATATGTTCCTCTTCCTCCTACTTTAATTTTTAAAGTAGCAGTGCCACAAACGGGACAGTTTCCCTTTTTTCCATGAATAGCCAACTTATTTTGAAAAAGGCCATGAACCCCTTCACTGGAAGTAAAACTTTTAATTGTAGTCCCACCCATAGTAATAGCTTCATCTAAAACTTCTCTAGTATTTTCAATAATGAAACCACACTCATCCAAAGTAATATCCTTAGCTTTCCTAAGAGGTGAAATATGACTAAAAAACAAAATTTCATCATCATAAATATTTCCAATTCCTGTAATAATCCTTTGATCTAATAAAACTGTCTTAATAGGTAAATTCTTACTATGTATCTTTTGATATAAATAATCAGCAGTTAAAAGTTCATCATTATATTCTAACCCCAATTCCGAAAGTGGCTTCATAGAATATGCTTTATCTTTAGGAAGTAAATACATCTTTCCAAATTTTCTAACATCATGAAATCGAAAACTAACTTTATCATCTAAAGTGAAAAAAACATGTTCATGTTTATTTCTAGCATCCTTTTTATCTCTAAAGAAAAACTTGCCTTCCATTCTTAGATGAACTAATAATAAATCCCTACTAAGTTCAAACACTAACCATTTACCTCTAGTAGTAATAGATAGTATTTTCTGTCCAACTATTTCTTTTTGAAAAGATGAAACATCGGGATATGCAATAATATTATCCCAATAAATAATCGTATCTGTAATAGTTTTCCCTATTACTTGCCTCTCTAACTTCTTAGCAACTGTAATTACCTCTGGTTTTTCTGGCATAAAACACCTACTTTCTACTTTGCTTCGTACCAATTATTCCCATATTCAATATCAACTTTCAAAGGCACACTAAGTTTTATTGTACTTTCCATAATATTTCTAACGATTTGACTAACTTCTTCCAATTCTGAATCTAAAACATTAAACACCAACTCATCGTGTACTTGAATTAACATTTTACTCTTTAAACCACGACGTTTAAACTCATCGTAAATCTCAACCATTGCTTTTTTTAATATATCAGCAGCAGTACCTTGAATTGGTGTATTTAACGCCATTCTCTCTCCACTACTACGAATCATATAGTTCTTATTTTTTAACTCTTCAATAACTCGTCGTCGATTCATCAGTGTCGTAACATAACCAAGTTCATAAGCCTTCTTTTTTTCTTCTTCCATGTATTCTGAAATACCAGGATAAGTTTCCAAATAATTATCAATAAATTTTTTAGCTGTACTAATATCAATCCCTAAATCCTCGCTAAGTCCAAAACTACTAATTCCATATAAAATACCAAAATTAACAGCCTTGGCTGTGCGGCGCATATCCTTAGTAACTTCATCCATTGGAACATGAAAAATATCAGAAGCTGTCTTAGTATGAATATCTTTACCCTCTTTAAAAGCTTGAATTAAATTTAAAGCTTTAGACATATGAGCAAAAATACGAAGTTCTACTTGTGAATAATCACTAGATAAAAGCTTAGAATTAACATCAGGAACAAAGGCTTTACGAATTAATCTAGAAAATTCTGCCCTAGCTGGTATATTTTGTAGATTAGGACTAATGCTAGAAAGTCTGCCTGTTCTAGTTAAAGTCTGAGTAAAAATAGTATGGATTCTACCATCTTCACGCACTTCTGCTTTAAGACCAACTGCATAGTTAGTATATAGTTTAGCCAAAGTTCTATACTCTAATATTTTATCAACAATTGGATGAACAAAACGAATCTTATCCAAGATATCTTTACTAGTAGAATATTTTCCATCTTTTACTCTTTTAGGATACGGAATTTCTAAATGTTCAAATAAAATTTTTGAAAGCTGCGCTGGCGACATAATATTAAACTCTACTCCTGCCAAATCATAAATTTCTTTTTCTAAAATAGCCATCTGACCAGCTAAATCTTCTTCAACTTTCTCTAAATATGAAACATCTACTTTAATACCAGTAAGTTCCATATCAGCAAGTACTAAAGATAATGGCATCTCTATCTTTTGAAATAAATCTAATTCATTATTTTTTTGTAACTCTTCTAATAATTGATTACGAGTATCATAAATAAACTTAGCTTTACGACAACAAACCTCCTGTAATGTTTCTAAATTAACTTCTTTAGGACGTTTTTCTGTTCCATATAAATCATCATATAAAGGAATGGAAACAGAAAAAGCTTGAGCAACAAAACTAATATCATCTTTAACAACATAATCTAATAAATAAGCTGCTATCATAGTATCAAAAGTCACATTAGAAATAGAAATTCCTAAAGAATTTAATACAACTATATTTTTCTTTAAATCATAAGTATATTTAAAACTATTACTAGAAAATAAATCTTTATATTTTTCTAACTCTGAAGCAGAAATAAAGTAGCCTGAAATACCATCATAAATACCTATTCCCAAAACCTCACTCTTACTATAGACACTACCTCTAGTTTCTACATAAAATGAAAAACTATTAGCAACCAACTGATCAATAGGCAAAATATGAATCATATCTTCTTTCCTAACTTCTACTGGTATATCTTGATCCAAATGATATTTTTTTATTAAAGAATGAAATTCAAACTCTTGTAATAGTTCTGTAAAACGTTTCGTATTTTCTTTAGTATATCGACAATCATCTAAACTAAAATCAAGTAAAACATCTCTATAAATAGTAGCCAAATCATAACTCATATAAGCATTTTCTTTATCATTTTCTAACTTCTCTTTTGTTTTACCAGTAACCTCATCAATATGTGCATATAAATTATCTAAACTATCAAATTTAGAAAGTAAATTAATTGCTGTTTTTTCACCAATTCCTTTAACACCAGGAATATGATCACTACTATCGCCCATTAATGCTTTCAAATCAATCATTCTAATTGGTGGAACTTGATATGTCTTAATAAATTCTTCTTTAGTCATCATTATATGACCACTCTGTTTTAAAAGTTTTACATCTACCTTATCACTAATCAACTGCAACAAATCTTTATCACTACTAACAATAGTAGCTATATAATCATCACGCATTTCAACTTCTTTGGCCAAAGTACCAATAATATCATCAGCCTCATAATTATCAATCTCAAAATATTTAATTCCCATAGCTTCTAAGACTTCTTTAGCTTTAGGAAATTGTAAACGTAACTCATCAGGCATCTCACTACGTCCTGCTTTATAATCACCATATTTATCGTGTCGAAAAGTTTTCCCTTTATCAAAAGCAACCATAATATAGCTAGGATTTTCATCCTGAATAATCTTATTCATCATATTAATAAATCCATATAATGCATTAGTAGGAAAACCTTTCGAGTTTTTCATAATTACTCCTTGATAAGCGGTCGCATAAAAACTACGAAACAATAGATTATTACCATCTACCAAGATTATTTTATTCATAACATCACCTAACAGTAGTATAACATAAATCTTTACACTTTACTTAGTAAAATTAAAGGAAACACTACTATTCGTATTACGAAAATCCCCCTCTACTTGTTCTAAACGTTCAATTCTATCAGTTGCTAAAAACAAACATAAAGTCACAAAAGAATAAAGAAGAAATAACCAGAACCCCTCTTTTACCATTTTTTTAATTTTCATACACATCTCTCCCTTCATTACACCTCAATTATATATCGTACGATTGTTCGTGTCAACAGATTTTTAAAACATTTGTTTGACATTTTACATACCTAGTGTTAAACTTGTATAAAAGGAGGTAGACAATGGAAAAACTAACTACTAAGCAAGAAATAATTCTACAAATTATTAAAAAATGGATTGCAAAATATGGTTACCCTCCAACAGTTAGAGAAATTGGAGTGGAAGCCCATCTAAACTCCCCTGCAACCATTCATTTTCATTTAACAAAACTAGAAGAAAAAGGCTACATTCAAAAAGGCAATGGTAAAAATAGAACAATCGAGGTACTAGTTCCTAATGAATATCTAGAAAAAGATGAAAACATTGTTGAAGTACCCTTACTGGGAAAAGTAACCGCTGGTAGTCCAATTGAAGCCATTGAAACTCCAGATGAATACTTTGCCTTACCAACTAATTTATTCACAACTAGAAATGAAATATTCACCTTAAAAGTCAGTGGTGAATCCATGATAAATGTAGGTATCTACGACGGAGATATCTTAATTGTAGAGCGCAAAAACACAGCTAATAATGGAGACACAGTAGTAGCTATGAATGACGACAATGAAGTAACTGTTAAAACTTTTTACAAAGAAAATGGATATTTTAGATTACAACCAGAAAATGATACCATGGATCCAATCATCCTGAAAAATGTTACAATACTAGGAAAAGCAATCGGCTTATATAGAAAGTTCTAAAAAAAAGATAGCATAGCTATCCTTTTTTTTGGTCTAAAAATTTTTGTATTATATAACTTCCAATCATAAGCCCAGCACTGCTAGGAACAAAAGCCGTTGAACCAAGCCCTTGACACTGAATAGGTAACTCACTAGAAAATAAAACTGGAATAGAACCTTTTAACTGATTATCCCTTACATACTTTCTTAAAATTCTAGCTAATGGATCATTATAGGTCTTTTTTAGTTCTGTAATTTCTAATAGACTAGGATTCATTTTTTTAGCTGTACCTAAACAAGTAATAAATGGAAGGTGTTTTTCTAAACAATACTGAATAATACTTTGTTTTGTAGAAACAGTGTCACAAGCATCTACTAAAAAATCAAATGACATCTCATCTAAAATAGAGATATTATCTTTTGTCAAAAAAGTATCAAAAGTAACAACTTCACACCTCGGATTAATGTCCAAAATTCTGTCTTTCATCACTTGAACTTTCTTCATCCCAATAGTAGAATTTAACGCAATAATTTGTCTATTCAAATTGGTAACATCAACTAAATCAGGATCCATCAAAATAATTTTTCCAATACCACTACGAGCTAAAGCTTCGCAAACATATCCGCCTACACCACCAACACCTAAAACAAAAATAGACCTATCATGTAGATAATTAACAAAATCTACCCCTACTAGTGCTTCTAATCTAGAAAAACTATGCTGTTTTACCATATTCTCCTACCTCTGAATAAACTTCCTTTGGTGATTTTACTTTTTGTTTAGCCTGAAGAAAATCCTCATGTTGACCATTTCTCTGGTTCTTTTCTGCTGATGATGTTGTAATTAAATGATATGGTTGATTATAAAGTAAATGATTAACTAAAGATAATCTAGAATAAATTTTTTGATTAGATAATGCCATATCATAATACTTTTTCAAATTACGATAATCCTGAGTATTTAAAGGCTCTAAAGCCTGCAAAGTAGATTGTAAAGTAGCTTCTGGTAAAGTAGTATCACTAATAATAGTACAATTAAAATGATTTAAAAATTCTAAAGTACTAGGTAAATCAGCAATACCAGCTTGTTCAAATAACATTGGCCATCTACCTCTATCATGTTCTGTTTTGATAATATGTTGAAGTGCTGCAATTTTTTCTTCTGTCAAATATTGTCCCATGCCTAATTTTTCAAAAGACAAATAACGTCCTTTTTTTACATTAGGTATTTCTTTTCTCATGTCAGTAATAACACTAGCATACAAATTATCAAGTGCCGGATTAACAAATCGTGGAGGATGTCCAACCTGATAAACATTATACCGGTTTGACTCTGCTCCTTCTCTTGTTGTAACTTGAAAATCATTCTTACTAATCAAAGACGTATTTCTAATAAAATGAATAACACTCTCATCATCTCGATAATTAGAGTCTAAAAAATTATGCTGATTTACAATAACATCACTTTCTTTAACGTTTTCTAAGATGACTCCAGTATGAGTTTGATATGCATCCTTTAAACTAACTTTAACATTCATAACACGATTACGATTAACAATTGGCAACACTAACATACCCATCACCCCGTGCGGTTATTATATCATAAAACATCTTTTTATGCAAACAAAAAAAAGATCAAGGAAAGCGTTCTGCCCAACGATAAAACCTGCATTTCCACAGGTGGGTGTTCATACGTTATCTTTAGGATCCCTATAACAATAGGTCTTCAACACCAATAACTGATCAAAACTCCCTTATCGTCACTTTAGTCGGTTTTATATGAGAACAGATCTCGCATTTCCTTGACACTTATATTATATCACATCTAAAAAATAATATACAAGCCTTTTAACACAATTAGACAATATGAATAAACTATATCAGGTGATGATATATGTACTATAATAAAGATGACTTTTCTATCTACTATGAAAAATATGGTCAAAACGAAAAAACAATCATCATACTACCAGGTTGGGGAGATACTAGAAAAACATTTAAATCTATCATAGAAAGTTTAAAAAATAACTTCACTATTTATATTATTGACTATCCAGGATTTGGTAATAGCCCATTTCCAAATCAAAATTTAACAATTTACGACTACACTAATATAATTAGAGATTTTCTATCAGAAAAAAACATTAGAAATCCTATAATAATCGCACACTCTTTTGGTGGCAGAATAGCGACTCTTTTAACCGGTTACTATAAAGAAAAAATAGATAAAATGATATTAATTGATAGTGCCGGTATAAAAAGACATAAAAAATTAAAAATATGGTTAAAAGAAAAACTTTATAAAATTTTAAAACAAATAAAAAAAATATTACCCAAAAAATTAAAAGAAAAATATCATAAAAAATTACAAAAAATATTTGCCTCCAACGACTATAAAGCACTTTCTCCCAATATGCAGCAAACCTTCAAAAATGTAATCAATGAAGACTTAAAATATTACCTTCCCTACATTGACTCAGAAACATTACTAATCTGGGGTGAACATGATCAAGATACTCCTTTAAAAGATGGTATATTAATGCATAAAAAAATAAAAAACTCTGCTTTAATAGTTTATCCTAAATCTACTCACTACTCTTACTTAGAATATTCTAACCTAACAATCAATATTATAGAAAAATTTTTATTAGATGAAAAAGACAGCTAACTAATTAACTGTCTTTATATTTTTTATAGTGAGTTTTCCATGATAATGATAATCTAAATACTCTAAAGGCAACTGATTATTAATCCAAATTCTAACTTGATATGTCTTCTTTTCGTTTGGTTTCAAAACAGATTGCAATAATATAGGAGAAACATCTTCTAAGTGAATTTTTTTTACTTGTCCCTTTCCAATTTGATAATGAAAATACCTATATGGAACTTGTTTATCACTACATTTATCTTCTTCAATCATAGCTAAATCTCGCACTAATACAACTTGAAATTCTTGACTTTTTTTAGATGTGTTATGAACAGTAACAGTATACGCTTTACTTTCTTTTCCAAGCAAATCTGACATAGGTTCTACAGGAGTCAAATCAACAATATTACCTAAAGTAGTTCCAACATCATTATATGTAACAGATAAATTACCAACTTGCATCACATTATAATCATTTGGTTTACGCACTGCAGAAAAAACTAAATATAAACTAACCAAAACAATTACTAAACAAATCAAAACACAGAAAAAAGTAAGTTCCACTTCTTTAGCCTTAACCTTCGCAAGTAAATGCCCAACATGTGCACCTTCACTACGTTTAATATCAGATATTTTTAACTTTTTAATCAGCTTTTTTTTGTGAACCTTTCTTTCTTTTTTTTCTTTCATATATCCTCATATCCTTTATATAAATAAGTATAGCAAAACTCCAAATAGAAAACAAGAAAGAAAGGAATTATCTCCTAGATAATTCCTTATTCTTTGACTGCTATAGCTAAATCTTCTAATTGCCCAGAAGATACAACATTAGGACATTCACTCATCAAATCACTAGCACTAGCCGTTTTAGGAAATGCAATTACATCTCGAATATTATCTGTACCAGCAAGTAACATAGTCAAACGATCAAGACCTAAAGCAAGTCCACCATGGGGAGGAGTACCATATTTTAATGCTTCCACAAAGAAACCAAACTTCTCGGAAACATCTTCCTTAGATAATTCTAAAGCCTGAAACATCTTTTCCTGTACATCTTCTCTATGAATACGAATAGATCCTCCTCCTGCTTCATAACCATTAATAACAATATCATAAGCCTTAGAATAACAATGTGCTTTATCAGTTAACAATTTATCGATATCGCTATCAAGAGGAGCAGTAAAAGGATGATGACAAGCCATATAACGCTGTTCTTCCTCACTCCACTCAAAAGCTGGAAACTCGGTAACCCACAATAACTGATAATCATCTTTATCAATTAAATCTAAATCTTTACCAAGCTTCAAGCGTAAAGCTCCAATTGCTGTATATACAACATTTTTCTTATCAGCTCCAAAAAATAATATATCTTTATCCTGAAGTTTAAATTCTTCTACCAAAGCTTCTTTCTCACCATCAGATAAGAATTTACTAATACCAGAAGTAAACTCACCACTTTCATATTTTACATAAGGAAGACCTTTAGCTTTATATGTTTTAACATATTCAGTTAATGCATCAATCTTCTTTCTAGAAAACTCATCACTCTTACCATCAACTTTAATGCAAATAATACTACTATCTTCATTTAAAGCATTTTGGAATACTCCAAAATCAGTTGTTTGAAAAATATCATGAACATCATGAATCTTCATATCAAAACGTAAATCTGGTTTATCAGATCCATAATAACGAATAGCATCATCATACTTCATACGACGAAGTGGTAATGAAATACTTATTCCTTTTACTTCTTGAAATACATGAGCAATCAATTTTTCTGTTAAATTCATAACGTCATCTTCGTTGACAAAACTCATTTCCATATCTACCTGAGTAAATTCTGGTTGCCGATCACTTCGTAAATCCTCATCTCTAAAGCATTTAGCAATTTGAAAGTATTTTTCAATTCCCCCTACCATCAACAATTGTTTAAATAATTGTGGAGATTGAGGTAAAGCATAAAATTTACCTTTACTAACTCTACTAGGAACTAAATAGTCTCTTGCTCCTTCAGGCGTAGATTTACAAAGAATTGGTGTTTCCACTTCCATAAAATCTTCATGATCTAAGAAATTGCGAATAGCCATCATAATCTTATGACGAATAACTAAATTATTTTTAACACTACTACGTCTTAAATCTAAATAACGATATTTTAATCGAGTATCTTCCAAAGCTGTAGTATCATCACTAATTTCAAACGGTAAATCCAAACTAGAATTTAAAATTTCAAGTGATGTTAGCTCAACTTCAATATCACCTGTAGGAAGATTAGGATTCTTACTTTCTCTCTCACAAACCTTCCCATTAACCTTTAAAACAGACTCATTCTTTAATCCTCTAGCAATATCATACACTTCTCCTTCACGAGCAACTAATTGAACAATACCACTACGATCTCTTAAATCAATAAAGCAAACTCCACCCAAGTCTCTCTTCTTTTGAACCCAACCGTACAAAGTAACTTCTTCCTGCACATGATCTATACGTAAACTATTATTTTTAATATTCTTCATAAACATCCCCTCTACTCATGATGATGACAATGACCACCACAACTACAATCATCATCGCAATCACAGCTACTTTGACAATCGCATAAGTCATCTTCACAACCAGCATTTAACTGTTCATCTAAATAATAAATTAAAGCATCTAAACTAATAATTTCTTCTTCTTTTGTCTTATTATTTTTAATTTTAATTTCATTGTTATCTAAATCTTCACTATTTAAAATAGCAATATATTTAGCCTTTAGTCGATCTGCCTGCTTAAATTGACCTTTGAATCCTCGACCAGCATAATCTGTATCTACAATAAATCCAGCCATACGCAATTCTTGTTGTAAATAAGCAACATATTTTTTCTCATCATCATTAACATACATCAAAAATAAATCAATATCTTCAACAATTGGCACTTTTATATTTTCTTTTTCTAAAGCAAGCACAATTCTTCCAATACCAGATGCAAAGCCAATACAAGGTGTTTCAGGTCCTCCAATTTCACTACATAACCCATTATAACGACCTCCACCACCAAGTACATTATTAGAACCAAAACCTTCTACCTTAGCTTCAATTTCAAAAACAGTATGATTATAATAGTCAAGACCTCGAACAATAGCTGGATTAACTTCATACTTAATTTGCATAATATCTAAGTAATCTTTGACAGCTTCAAAACGCTTTTTACTATCTTCATTTAAATAATCAATTGTTTTTGGTGCATTCTTTAATAATTCATTATCTTGATCTAATTTACAATCTAAAATACGAAGTGGATTCTTTTCAAGTCTCACTTGGCAATCTTCACAAAGTTCTTCTATATGAGGTTTAAAATAATTAACTAAAGCTTCACGATACATATCACGAGACTCTTTATCACCTAAAGAATTAATATTAACCTTTATTTCTTTTAAACCTAGCATCTTATAAATATTAACAGCAAGTGAAATAACTTCAGCATCAGTAAGTGGATCATCACTACCTAAAACTTCCATACCAAATTGTGTAAGTTCACGATCTCTTCCAGATTGTGGTCTTTCATAACGATACATAGTACCATTATAATAAACCTTTACAGGTTGATTAGGATCTCCATACATTTTATTTTCGATATAGCTACGACAAACTCCAGCAGTCCCCTCTGGGCGAAGTGTCATATTTCTACCCCCACGATCAACAAAATCATATGTCTCTTTAGTAACAATATCTGTAGACTCTCCTATTCCTCTATGAAAAAGTTCAGTTGCTTCAAATATTGGCGTACGAATATAATTATAATTATATTTCTCCATTGTTGCATCAATTACACTTTCCACATATTTCCAAATTTTAGCTTCTCTTCCATAAATATCATTACATCCCTTTGGTTTTTGTAACATAAATATCCCTCCTAAAAATAAAAAGATGGCTACCCCTCTAAGGACAGGATTCCCTGTGGTGCCACCTTATTTTATACTCTTAATAACCAATAACGAGGTTAACCGTCTCCTATTACTTGGACGTCTTCTATCTTAAACGCTAAAGTATTTCCACCAACCATACTCTCTCTATCTATTATTTAAAATATACTCTTTCCAAAGAAGTTATAACTATTATACTCCAAGAATATTATTTATACAATCTTTTTTATAAATACTTTCCAAAAATTTTTTCACTTCTTTTCACTAAACTTTTAGATATTTCTTTTGAATTAATACCAATATTTTCTAATTTTTCAGGACTAAAATAACCATTTCTAATGTTTAAAAATTCTTCATATTTAAGAGGGTTTTCTAAAAAATAATTAGCTAGTAAAAAACCATAACCATATTCTAAAGCATCATCAAAACACAACAATCTATTTTCATCATTTAAATTAGGTTCATATCTTAAAGTACCCTCTTCTAATAAAATCTCATGACAGCTTTGTAAAGGAATAGTATGTTTCATCACATAATAACAATCATCTTCATTCAACATACAACAAACCGCAACGTCCCATAAATATTGGATTCTTTGATCAAAATAAGCAAATAATCCTAACAAAGAGTCTTCCTTATGCCTACCATTTTCTAAATAATACTCTAAAAACTTTTGTTCATACAAAGTAGAAATAACTTCACCATAAATACCACGATAAAGCATCAGTTGTTGATCCTTTTCGGAAAATCTTTTTCGATAATCAAAAAAGTCTGATACATGCCCTAATTCATGAGGTAAACTAGCTAAAGTATCCATAGTATCATAAACATCTCCCATAAATACATTAACTTTATTATCTATACTATTAAAAACAGCAACACCTCCACGCTTATCGAAAAATTCATTATTAGGTAAATAAAATACCCCTCCATTTTCTAGTAGTTCTTCATAATAAGGAAAGAGATGGAAAGCTTCATTTTGAAAAAACTCTAAAAGAAGTTCTTGATCTTCATCTTTTCCAATATCAATCGTAGGAATATAAGAATTATCTAATTCTCTACTATACCCAGAGTTACAAAAAAGAGAAACAATCTTTGATACAGAGAAATAACTTTCTAACATCATATCAACATGATAACTTCTATTCTCCAAAAAATTAGTATCATTTTTCTTTATATTTTTTAAATAATATGACATAGAGTCTTTCTCTAAATTTTTACTCTTTAAAAATTTAAAAGAAGAATGGTTATCTAGCTCTTTCAATAATTCTGCAATAGCCTGATAAGTTCGATAATAAATACACTTTTTCCTTGGATTAATACCATGCCAAAAACTATCTTCAATATTTATAAGTTGTTGATACAAACTGTCATAATTAGTATTAAATAATAGCATAATTTCCTCCACACATTGTATTATATAACATCTTTTAGATCAAGAGCACTTTTTTTCATATCTTTCCAAAAAAAGGAAATTGTAGTCCTAAAAAACAAATAGACTGGAATAGCTAGTATTATACCAAGTACCCCTCCAATACTTCCCCCGATACTAAGTAAAAAAACCGAAACAACAGGGTGAATATCATTACTCTTTCCATAAATTCTTGGAGAAATTAAATATTCATCCAAAAAAGGAAAAAAGATACAAACAAATAAAGTCAAATAAAATAACTGATCAGATATCATAAAAGCAGTCAAAATTGCAATAAGACTTCCTAAAAATCCCCCAGCATAAGGAATAATAGTAAAAACTCCTAAAATAACACCTAATATCAACCAATGTGGATGACCAATCATCAAAAACAACCCCGAATATTCTAGAAACTGCACTAACATCAGTAAACCTAACGACTTTAAATATCGAAATAAATTCATATCAAGTTTTAAAAGATAACGATAAAGTTTAGGATACTTAAACTGTAAAAATTTCTTTGTTGTTCGTCTAATTTCTTTCATGTAAACTAAAAAATAAATAAAGCTAATTACCCCAATCATAAATTGACTAATTCCATGAATAAAAGAAGAAAAAAATTCAATAGTTGTCGTTGTCGTAAAATTACCTACACTCTGTAAAATCTGATTAAAAAAATGTACTAATCCGACTTCTATCTTTCCTGACGGAAGACTAAACTTGCTACTAAACTGTTCTAAAATACGTAAAAGTTTTACCGTAAAATCCGCTATTTGCTGGTACAAAAGTGGAAAAATAGTAAATATAACACCCAAAATAAATACCAGCAGTCCCACAATTACTAAAAAAATAGCTAACCAATGTGGTATTTTCTTTTTTTCTAAAAAACTAACCAAAGGATATATTGCATAAGCAATCAAAAAGCCTAATACAAAAGGTAAGAAAATCGACAAAAAATGCAAAAAAATCTTCATCCAAAGATGAAGATTCGAAAAACCTAAATAAAATAAAATCATTAAAAATGTAAAATTAATTAAAGGATAATGAAATTCTTTTCGAAACAAGATATCCTACCTTTCCAACCAAATAGTTGTAGGACCAATATTAGTAATAGAAACATTCATATCGGCCCCAAACTCTCCAGTTTCTACTTCTACATATTTACGCAATTCTTCATTAAATAATTCATAAAAATGAATCGCTTCATGATTATTCATAGCTTCTATATAACTAGGACGATTTCCTTTATTACAATTAGCATACAAAGTAAACTGTGATACAGAAAGTATCCGACCTCCATAATCTAAAATACTCTTATTCATAACTCCATTATCATCTGGAAAAATACGTAAATTAACAATTTTCTTAGCTAAATACTGTATTTTTTCAACGGTATCACCATCAGTAAAACCAACCAAAACAACCAATCCCTGTTCAATTTTACCAACTACCTGGTCACAAACGCTAACAGAAGACTTTCCACTTCTTTGAACTAAAACTCTCATCGCATCATCCTTTCACATCGATCTACATATGGTTGTTTTTCTAATACTGCAATCAATTTAGTTAACTGTTCAAGTCCTGTTACATACATACTAACTTCATAAAGTATGGTATCTGTCTTACTCATAGTTTTAATGCCATCCACACTAACGTTCATATTAGAAATATTCTGAATTAACTCCAACATATGATTATCATGTGTATTTGAATAAATTAACAAATTAGTCAAATATCTCTTATTAATATTTGTATTCCAATGAACGGCTAAAGTTCTACTTTCTAACATCTCCAAATTATGACAATTAGTACGATGTACCGTAATTCCATTACCCTTAGTAATATATCCTACAATATCATCACCAAAAACAGGACAACAACAATTAGCCAAATTTACTTTAACTTTATCAATACCACTTACAATAATATCTGCATCCATATTCTTAGCTGTAACTTTCACCACTTTTGGAGTAGGAATTTCTTCCGGTTTAACTATTAAGTTAATAATAGAATTAACAGAATTCTTACCATTACCAATAGTAAGATAGATATCTTCAATATCATCCAATTTAAATGTCTCACAAATTTCTTTAACATTACTATCAGCTAAAAATTCTGAAATAGCTAGCTTCTTCTTTCTTAACTCTTTCTCTAAAGTATATTTACCACGTTCAATATATATATCTTTTTCATTCTTACTAAAGAAATTTTTAATCTTATTTCTAGTAGTAGTAGCCTTAACCATATGAATCCATTCTTTAGAAGGCGTTGCACTTTTATTAGTAATAATTCTAACAATATCATTATTTTGTAATTCATGGTCCAAAGGAACAATAACATTATTAACAATCGCTCCAGTCATTGTTTCCCCTACTTTAGTGTGAATCTTATAAGCAAAATCAATTGGTGTTGCACCTATAGGAAGTTCGATAACATCTCCCTTAGGAGTAAAACAATAAATATTATTATTTAATACTTCATTTTTTACACTATTTACGAACTCTTCACTACTCATTTTATCTTTACTTAAATCGATAATTGATTTAAAAAATTGTAATTTTTGTTCAGTAGTAGACTGTAAATTAGCCGTTTGATTAGAGCCTTTATTTTCTTTATAAGCCCAGTGTGACGCAATACCATTTTCGGCAACCTCATCCATATCATAAGTACGAATTTGTATCTCAAATAAATATCCATCAATACCAAAAACAGTGGTATGTAATGACTGATACATATTAGGTTTTGGCATTGCTATATAATCTTTAAATCTTTTTGGTAATGGTCTAAACTTAGAATGAATAATTCCAAGTGCTAAATAACATTCTTGCTCTGTATGAACCAAAATACGTAGTGCTAACAAATCATAAATATCACTAAATTTTTTACCTTTATTTAATTTATTATAAATACTATAAATACATTTAGCACGTCCTTTGATTTCATGTGGAATATGATGCTCAGTTAATAAATTAGAAACTTCTGTTTGCATATCAATAACCGTTCTATCACGTTCCAACTTTGTTTTATTAAGTTTTTCAGCAATATCATAAAAAACATCTGGCTTCAAATAACGAAGTGCCAAATCTTCTAACTCACTTTTTATTTTGTGAATTCCCAAATGATGAGCAATTGGAGCTAGAATTTCCAAAGCCTCTTTAGCTTTAACTTTTTGTCTATCAGGTGGAGTCGCCCAAAGTGTTCTCATATTATGAAGACGATCAGCTAACTTAATTATAATAACACGTACATCTTCACTCATCCCCACAATAATCTTTTTATAATAATCAATCAAATACTCATTCTCAGTCGAAAAATGAATCTTACTAAGTTTTGTCACTCCTTGAACTAATTTAGTAACTTCATCTCCAAACTCATTTTGCATTTCTTCAAAACTACAATCACAATCTTCTAAAACATCATGCAAAAAGCCAGCTGCTATCGTTTGATAATCAGCATAAATAGTAGTTAATATCAAAGCAACATTTAACGGGTGAATAATATACTCTTCACCCGATTTACGATATTGCCCTTTATGTTTTTCTTTAGCAAATAAATAAGCTTTTTCTATAAATTTTAATTGTTCCTCATCTTCTATATAAGTCTTAGCTTTTTCTAAAACATCCAGAAAAGTGAGTTCATCTTTTGTATGTGACAAAAGATCACCTCCCTATAATCTATTAGCAATTAATTCCTTTAATAGCCTTTTCCTCATACTCATCAGTATAAACAATCTTTTTCTTCTTTGGTTTACCTAAATTCTTAGTTTCTAAAAGAACAAATAACCAAGTAGCTATAAAAACAGAAGAATAAGTTCCCGCAATTAATCCAAATAACATTGCAAAATTAAATGTTAATATTTCTTTAGAACCTAAAAATATTAATGCAACAACTGGTACTAAAGTAGTAATAGATGTATAAATAGTTCTTGTAAACATTTGCCTTATACTATCATTAACTAGTTCTTTTAATTCTTCTTTTTTGAATTTTCTCTCATCAACATCATGTAATTTTTCACGTACTCTATCAAAAGTAACAATAGTTGCATTAATAGAATAACCAATAATTGCTAAAATTGCTGCAATAAACATTGTAGAAATTTCTAAATGGAATAAAGCGAATAAACTAAATACTACTAATACATCATGTATTAAAACTACTACACCACTAACAGCATAAGTAAACCTAAAACGAATTGAAATATAAAGAATAATTCCTAAAATAGCCACTAAAACAGATAAAATAGCATTTTTTACAAGTTCTTGTTTTACAACATTAGAAACAACACCAACATTAGTTTTAGCATCATACTTATCAGAAAAATAATTGGTAACTTTTTCTACTTTTTCACCATCCAAAACATCACTAACACGAATAGTAATATCAGAATCATTAATTTCAATAGATTCTTTATCAAGTTTTAAAGTTTTTAAATCTTTACTCAATTCTTTTTGAGTTAATGTTTCATTAGTTTCAATAGAAATATCACTACCAGCCTGATAATCAATACCAAGATTAAGTCCACGAATACCAAACATAATTCCACCAAGAATCATAATAATAAATGACATTGTAATAAATAATTTACTATATCTTAAAAAATTAGCATTTCTAAAAGGTATAACTTTTACTGTTTCATTTTTATTTACATCAGGAATGTCTTCTTTTTTAACATTAATAAATGCTTTGGTACGTTTATCAAAATATCCTGTTTTAACAACAGCTTTTAATAAAATTCTAGTAAGTGCAACCATAGTTAACATAGTAACTATTACTGTAATAATTAACATAGTGGCAAAACCTTTAATACTAGACTCTCCAAAGATAAACATAATAATGGCCACTAATAAAGTAGTTAAATTAGAGTCTAAAATAGCACTAAAACTAGATTTAGTTCCTTCTTTAAAAGCAAGTGGTAAACTCTTACCCTTATATAATTCATCTTTAATTCTAGCAAACATAATAACATTTGAATCAACAGCCATACCAATCCCTAATACTAAAGCTGCAATTCCAGGTAATGTTAACACACCACCAACAACCCAAAATACTAAGAAAACTAAGAATGTATATAGCATCATTGAAACAGCAGATATAAATCCTGCAAAACGATATACTAAAAGTAAGATTACAATAATCAAGCTAATACCAATAATACCAGCAATTAATGTTGTTTGAAGTGTATCTTCTCCAAAAGATGCACCTACAGTTTGTGATGAAAGTTCAGTAAGTTTACTTGGCAAAGAACCACTATTAATCAAATCGACTAAATTGTTAACTTCATCTTCTGTAAAATTACCTTGAATAATAACATCACTTGCAAAACCTTGAGATACTGTAGCAGCACTTAAACAATTAGAACCACTGGTACCACAACTACTACTTTCGCTAGCATATTTATCAACAGCTGGATCATAATCTAACCAAATAACAATCATGTTATCATCATAATCTTTTACTTTATTAGTAACTTTATAAAATTCATCTTTATCTTTAACAGATAATAATACAGCGGGATTACCAGAAGAATCTTGTGTTACCTTAGCGCCACCAGAAACTAATACATCACTATTCATTAATAAATTATCACTAGTATCCCTAAAGGAAAGAGTCGCAACAGTTGATAATTGCTTTCTAGCTTCCTCTGGATCAGTAACTCCAGCTAATTTCACACGAATCTTATCATTACCCTCAATAATAATTTCTGGCTCACTAACTCCTAAACTGTCAATTCTTTTACTAAGGGTCTTATAAGTAGCCATAACTTTATCATGATTCATTTTAGAGCCATCAATAGACTCTACCTTATATAAAATTTCAAATCCACCTTGTAAATCCAAACCAAACTTTAAATTTTTAAATAACGGAATAAAAGAAAAACAAATACCTACTACTATAAGAAGTAAAAAAACAGTAGTAGTTATTACTTTCTTCTTTCCTTTCATCTTCTTTTTCATATAACTTCACCTCTCATATTGTCTCTATTTCCTGGCTACGCCTAGTTTTGGCCAAATTTCCCTTCAAATGTTCATCAAGTTTGCGATTATCAACATGCAAAATATCATGAACGATATCAGCCAGAGTTAAATCATGACTCTTGCGCCACTTTACTTCAATCAAATAATTCCAAATATCTATTAATTGAATATAAGGATAACCTAAACGATGTAATTCAGCAAGTTTTGCTTTTAAAGCAGGTTCTACTCGTTTATACAATTCTTCTTGAGAAGAAAATTCAAACTCCATAACATCACCTACCAAACTAATATCATTATAACGCAAAGTCTAATAAAATGAAAAGAAAAACAACTATTTTACCCAAAAATCTTTATCATAAAATAAAAAAGCAGCAAGTTTTTTGCTACCTATCATTTTTTATGATTATCAATATGTGCTCTAGGAAAACTATTTTGATAAACACTCTTAAGTCTATCAGTAGTGACATGAGTATAAATTTGAGTTGCCTTAATACTTTCATGACCAAGTAATTTTTGCACAGACATCAAATCACATCCCTGATTTAATAAATGCGTTGCAAAACTATGACGAATCATATGTGGAGATATATGTTTTTGAATACTAGTTCTCTTAATAATTTCTTCTAAAATATAACGTACTCCTCGTTCAGTCAAAACTCCCCCTTGAGCATTCAAAAATAAATAAGGACTATTTTTTCTATTTAATATTTGATAACCATCACGTAAATATAACTTTAATGCCTCATCACAATATTGTCCATAATGAACTACTCTCTCCTTATTTCCTTTACCTAAAATGACAATTGTTTTACTGTTTTGATTAATAGAAGTAACTTGTATAGATACGAGTTCCCCAACACGAACTCCTGTTGCATATAACATTTCTAAAATAAGTCTATTTCTCTCTTCCAAAGGATTTTTTAAAGAGCAAACAGAAAACAACTCTTCTAACTCGCTATACTCAAAATATCTAGGTAATTTTTTTTCTTTTTTAGGACCATTCAGTAAGGAAAAAACATTACTAGAAACTACTTGTTCATTAGCCAAATATTGATAAAATCCCCTTAAAGAACTAAGTTTTCGATCAATAGAAGAATTTTTATCTTTTTTTTCATCTTTTAAATACATAAGAAAAAAGCGTAAATCACTATAAACTAAAGTTTTATAATGTAAACCTTCTCTTTCTAAATACTGAAAAAACTCATAAATATCTTCTTTATAATTTAATATCGTATAATCAGAATAATTTTTCTCATATTTTAAATAGTCTAAATAATTATTAATAACATTATCAGTCTCGCTTTTTAACATAAACATGCCCTTCACTACTTTCACACTTAGAACGCTCTTCATACTCCTTTTGTTCTGCTAAACAATCTCGAAAAACAACACACCAAGCATAAGCTCTATTTAAGATTTTTTCATCTTTTAATTTTTTTCTAAGACTTCTTGCCTCTAAATCACGATCTTCATATAACTCTCTACAAACAGAAAAACCTTTACGATTTTCAATATCAATCAAAGTATCATACCGCATATAATAATAACAATTTTTTAATGTCCTTTTATCCATATACTTATTAAGCTTTTCCAACTGTTCTGAAGAAATTGGATAAGAAAAATACCGAGAAGAAAATTCTACTTGGCCATAATCTCCAAGTCTTAGTGGATTTACACCCACTCTATTTAAAGTAGCAAAAACCTCCGAAACTTTAGTAGAATGATCAATTGCAGAATAATCAGGGATTTGAATTCTTTTTTTCCTTGGCAAAGCGGGACCAATCTGTTTTGGTTCTTTCATATCCTTTTCTAAAATATATCCAGTAGGAGATTTTCTAGGTACTGTATAACCATCAGATAATATACCAACATCAAACAAACTTAATTGCCCTGGAATCACCATAGGATTATCTCTATCACCTAATAATTTACGTAATTTTTCCTTCCCTTTCAATAATTTTCTCTCATTCATACGCCTTTCTTCAACCATAGAACGATAAAAATCATCAGAACGCTGATTCAACTTCTCGTAATGACATTCTGCCTCTACAATATTACGAAGTAGCGTATAAGAGCGTAAAAACCAACCACCATCCCTATTCTTTAAATCTGAAAAACTCTCCACTCTATCTTTAGTTTTAAAAAAATCTAAAAATTTACCATAAATATTAGTCGCATTAGCAGTAATCATACTATACAATCTATCATTAGTCTTTACACTATCATAAAATTCTTTAATAACATCACTAGCAGACTTAATATAAGCCTTCGTATCTAATAAGGATTCTCTTGCTCCCTTTCGTAAATGATTCAAATGTTTATTATACTGATCATTATAAATAACATTATAAAATTTAATATCTTTATTTTTAAAAAAGGCAATCATCAGATGATAATTAGAGCTAGGAAGTCTTCCTTTATCACATAAAAACTGAACGAATTTTTCTTCATTTTCAAACATAGTAGAAAGTAAATCCAATTGTTCTAATTTCTGATGAGCACCATAAAAATAATCATCCGGATAAAAATCTATAACTTGAAACTGATGACTAAATTTTTCTTGTCCTACTAAATAATAATGAATACCGGCCATAATATCCCCCCTAGTTTGGCTAAATTATATCATAAATAACCAAAAAAATCAATCTGATTAAGATTGACTTTCTTCATAAGCGCAACTACTACACTTAATTTTATCATTTTTTTCAACTAAGTAACTACCACATTCTGGACATTTTCTAGAAATTGGTTTATCCCAAGATGCAAATTTACATTTTGGGTAATTGCTACAGCCATAAAAAACCTTACCACGACGCGTTGTTTTTTCGATAATCTTACCATCACAATCAGGACAATCCATAACAACAACTTCTTCTTTTTCTTCCTTTTTTATATATTTACAAGTTGGATAATTAGAACAAGCTACAAATTCTCCATATCGTCCATTACGCACCACTAATGGACTACCACATTCTGGACAAACTTCTCCAGTTTCTTCAGGTGCTTTCTTCTCCATATCTGAAAAAGCACTTTTAACTCGCGGTTCAAATAATTGATAAAAATTAGCCAAGACTTCATTCCAAACTTCCTTACCTTCAGCAACCTTATCTAAATCTTCTTCCATATCGCGAGTATACTCAACATTTATTAAATCACTAAAAAACTCTTGCAACTTATCCGTAGTTTCAATTCCCATCTCTGTTGGCTTAAATTTTTTCTCTACTACTTCAACATAATTACGCTCTTTAATAGTATCAATGATTTTCGCATAAGTAGATGGTCTACCAATACCAAGTTCTTCTAATTCTTTAATTAACTTAGCCTCTGTATAACGAGCTGGAGGTTTAGTAAAATGCTGCTCAGAAGAAATATCAGTAGAAATAGCTTCTTCTTTATCATGAATCTCTGGCAACACTTTATCTTCACTTGATTCATAATCTTGATAAACTTTCAAATAACCATCAAAAATAAGTATTTGGCCCGTAGTCTTAAACTTATAATCACAATTATCAAAAATAATAGTAGTTTGATTAACTTTTGCATCAGCCATTAAAAAAGCAATGGTTCTTTTATAAATTAATGAATACAATTTAAATTCATCAGCTTTTAAATGTGCTTTTACAGCATCTGGCGTTCTTAAAACACTAGTAGGACGTATTGCTTCATGAGCATCTTGGACATTTTCTTTTTTCTTACTTTGCTTTACAAAGCCAACATACTTCTTACCATATTTTTCTTCAATATATTTTCTAGCAGGTCCAACAAAATCATCAGATAAACGAACAGAGTCAGTTCTCATGTAAGTAATTAAACCAACAGTCTCATCACCTAAGTCAATACCTTCATATAACTTCTGAGCAATACTCATTGTCTTTTTAGCTGGAAAACCTAATTTCGTAGATGCTTCCTGTTGTAAAGTAGAAGTAATAAATGGAAACTTACTCTTCTTTGCTCTTTCCTTTTTCTCAACAGACTCAACAACATAAGTACTACCTAATTGTTCTAAAACTTTATTAGCATCCGCCTCACACTTTAATTCAATATCTTTATCTTTATATTTAAATAACGTTGCCTCATACTCTGGAAATATAGCGGTAATAGTCCAATATTCCTCTGGAATAAAAGAAAGAATTTCTCTTTCTCTATCAACAATCAATTTTAACGCAACACTTTGTACACGTCCCGCACTCTTCGCCCCGATTTTACTTTGTAATAATTTAGAAAGACGAAAACCAATAATACGATCTAAAATTCTTCTTGTTTCTTGACTCTTCACCAAATTATCATCAATAACAGTTGGATTTTTAATCGCTTCCAAAACCTTATCATGAGTAATTTCATGAAACAAAATACGTTTATAATGATTATCAGAAATATTTAAAGCATCTTTTAAATGCCAAGCAATTGCTTCCCCTTCACGGTCCGGGTCACTTGCAAGATATACCATATCACTATCTTTAACATCTTTTTTCAATTCTTTAATAATAGAACCTTTTCCCTTAATTGGAACATAATTAGGTAAAAAACCGTTCTCAATATCAACACCAAGTCCCAATGGACCAGAAGTAGCTAAATCACGAATATGTCCCTTAGATGAAACTACCTTATAATCTTTTCCCAAATACTTCTCAATCGTCTTACTCTTACTAGGACTTTCGACGATTACCAAATTCTTTGCCATGAAAATCCTCCTTACTCACATACTTATACTAGTAATTTATGCTTTTGTCAATGAAAATACCTATTTTAAAATATTACTTGACTCTTTAAATTTACCATTTAACCTAGAAAACTCTACAATCATTTCTCCATTACTAATTCTATCAGCAATATCTTTCTTAGACCAACAATTATCAAAGGATGACATCGTTAAATAACTAGCAATAAGTATTTTCCCAAGATCATTACAAACTACATTTCCATATAAAGATTCATCATCAACAACTGTAAACATCCTATCAACTTCTTTTTGATAAAAATCAGCATGAATATCATAAGTTTTCTGAAAATAATCAATCAAACTCGACGAATATTCACTCAAAAAATTTCTAGTAATTTCAGAATTCAAATCTAAACTAACAAGTTCCTTTTTCATATTTTCTGTCAAGTTCTGATAAGAATAAATATTAAAAGTCCCAAAAAACAAACCCATAATTAAACTAAAGTCATAAAAATCTGGTTTTCCTCGATAATACAACGATACACAAACCGTTCTACGTAACTCTTCTTTAGAATTTGCCCCTAAAGCTAACTCATCAGGCTGTATACAATTAGAAGGGTGCTTATGATAAAAAAATCTATTAGAGACTGCCAAATGATTAAGATGTTCTCCATATTTATTTGTTTTTCTATCTCCTACAATATCTGACACAAATCCCATATTACCACCTCATTTAATATATTATGAAAAACTCCCTACTTTTACTAAAAAGTTGAAAATTGTTTTTCTAAATAGTCCTTGACAGGTCCATAACTTCTTCGATGTTCATCAATAATTCCATAAGTATGAATAGCTTCAATATGTTTTTTAGTAGGATACCCTTTATTATCTTTAAAATCATACATAGGATATTTTTTATCTAATTCATCAAGCATTCTATCTCTAGTAACCTTAGCAATAACACTCGCCGCACTAATCGTAATACTTTTTAAATCACCCTTAATAATAGAAGTAGTAGGAATCTCCAAAGAAAGAGGCATCGCATCAATTAAAATATGTTCTGGTTTAATATTACAATCTAAAATAGCTTCCCTCATAGCTCTTTTTGTTGCCTCATAAATATTAATTTCATCAATCACCTTTTCTGAAACAATCCCAACACCAACACCAAGTGCTTGCCTCATAATCTCATCATAATAATAATCTCTTTTTTTCTCACTAAGTTTTTTTGAATCCGTAAGTCCCTCTAAAGAAAAAGTATCGGGTAAAACAACACAAGCCGCAACAACAGGACCAACTAAAGGACCACGTCCAACTTCATCAACACCAGCAATATACTTTACACCTTGCTTTTTTAACTTACTTTCAAAATAATAATTATTTTGGCTACAAACCATAAGTTCTAGCTTTTGAATTAATTTTTTATCTTCCTTTTTATTAACTCTCTTCTTTAACTCATAACAAGAAATAATATTTAAAAAACAATAGCCATCAATAATATCTATACACCAATCATCATATAAAGATTTACTTATAGTAATCACATCTCTATATTTAACTAAAGTTTTATTTTCTTCACGACTGGGCCAATCTAATAAATTAAAAACTTCCTCTAAACACCAAATAGTAATATCATCAGCCTCATCAATAATATCATGACACACCAAGCTTGCATCACCTATTACCACATATTTATCTTTATCTAAATTAAGTTCTTTCAACTTTTTAAAAATCTCAAGTTTTATCATATACTTCCCTCAAATCTATTCTCATTTTACCACAAATATAAAAAAAGAATAAACAAACTATTATTCTTTTTTTCAAAATTACTTTAAACGATCAAAAGTAATCGGTCCAAAATACCCGTTTTTAAAATCTCTAATAATTAAATTAGATACTTTTTCATAATCAGCAACTCCGCCCTTAGTTAATGCTCCACGTCTTGCTGCTATAGTATCATAAACTTCTATCAAATCATCATCAAACTCCGTGATTCCATATCTTTTTTCTAAACTTTGTGGATAAAGTTCATATAATTTTCTTAAAATAAAACTAGCTATTTGATCCTCATTTAATATTTCCTCTTTAATGGAAGAAAAACAAGCTAAAATATGAGCTGATTCCTGATTTTCTAACTTTGGCCACAAAATACCAGGAGTATCTAATAAATCAATATCCTTATGAATACGAATCCAACTTAAACTTTTAGTAAATCCTGGCCTATTACCAACACCAGCTGATTTTCTACCAACCAATCGATTAATAAGTGTGCTTTTACCAGCATTAGGAACTCCTAAAATCAAAGCTCTAATATTTCTAGGCTTTAATCCTTTTAACTTTCTCTTTTCATTTTCTTCTTTTAAAACAACTTCACTAGCATCAATGATTTTTTTAACATTTAAACCACTCATTAAATCAACTGGAATTACTTGATATCCCCTTTCTTCATAATACTGAATAAACTTATCAGTCTCAACTTTATCACATAAATCATACTTAGTCATAATCAAAATCTTAGGCTTATTTTTAATCAAATCATCAATATCAGCAATCTTAGAAGAAAGAGGCATTCTAGCATCAATAACCTCATAAACAATATCTATTAAATTTAACTTTTCTTTGATTTCTCTCTTAGTTTTAGCCATATGACCTGGATACCAGTTAATACTTGTTTTTGGGAACGTTTTTTCTAAATTTTCCATTGTTTCACTTCCTTTTTTAAAGTTTTCCAACATACAACATTATATCATAAAAAAAGTAGTTTTACCTACTCTCTTCAATAAATATGTTTTAATTAATCTTTTAAATATTTATCAACCATATATTTTATATAAAAGTTTCTATTGTTTTTTAAGTTTTCAATACTAGCATCAAATATTGTTTTATCGTTAACACTTGTGATTAACTTTATATACCCTATACATTCATCTTCACTTAAATATTTTGATCTTTCATTTAAAATTTCGAGTACTTCCTCTTGGTAAAATGTCTCAATAAAACAATTACTAATTTCTACAATTTTATTTCTCACATCAATATCATTAACATTATAGCAAATTTTAAATAATAAATATAAATTTTGAATATCATCTTTATTCAAAATACAATAATCATTTAATATTAAAATACAGTTAACTATTTCTTCAAGATTTTCATTTCTATTTATAGCTATTTCTAAATATTTAATTAAACCATCACTATATTTTATTTTATTACAAATCACATCACACATAATGATATTTATTTTTAAGTCATATATATCTCTATCTTTAACACCACCAAATGTAGAAACATCATTAAATTTTGTAAATTCAACAGTATGTATATCTTTGATTACTTCGTCTACGATTTCCGAATCTTTTTCTATCATTAAAAAATAACTTAAATATTTAATATGTTTTATCTTTTCATAAATTATTTCTTTCTCAGATTTTATTATACTTTTCGCCAAAGGTAAGTAATCATTTATAATAAACTCTCTTGTTTTACTATATAAATCTTTTTGAAATATTTTATTGCCAAGCCTATATTCCGAGAATTTATCGTAATACACACCAGAACATCTTTTTTCTATTACTTCATGTTCATCCTTAAAAATTTTAATAACCTTTTTGGCCATTTCGACATAGTTATTATCTTTTTCTGCCTCGTATTTAAAATTTTCTAAAGTTCCATTAGTTCCTATTAATTCATCATACTTTGTTATTTTGGGGTTACGTTTTTTTATAGCAATTATTTGATCTGATAGATCATAATTTAAATGTGATTTTTCTTTAATCAACGAATCTATAATAAATTTAAAATTAGAGAATTCAGATGATGATAAATTATTAACATCTACCGCTTTTATAATTCCACCAAAATCAATATAAAACCTTGAATAAGACTTGAAGAAATATTTCTTCATTATTTTCAACAATGAACCAATATTAGTTGAACGTATTAAATTAGCCGCTATTGCTTTAAAAGCATTACTAATTAAATCTATTTGAAAATTAGAGTTAATTGTTACTATTTCAAAAAGTTCATTTTCTAATTTTGTAAAAACATTATCATCTAAATATCTTCCATATATATCAAACAAAAAAATACTATTTCTATTTATTTCAAAACCAAACAATGATTTCCTTGAATTCAATATATCTTTAATAAATTCTTCTGAATTTACAAAAGAATAATTTAGTTTTAATTTATTGTATAAATTTCTAAATTCTTTGTACTTTCCACTAATAAATAACATTTTCAAAGATAGTTTATAAAATTGTTCATCTTCAAATGTTTCGGCATACATATACATTATATCTGAAATTAATTCCCTAATAAGTTTTAAATGAGTTATAGAACCATAAAAAATAGTTAAATAGACTAGATTTTGTATTTCCTTGAAAATTTCCTCAAGCCCAGCACCATAAATAATTGTATATTTTGCCTTGTTTTTATTATTAAATATATGTTTTGATACATTTTCATAAATATTAATTTTTATACGATCAACATCTGGATAAGATAATTTATGAGGATTTGATGATATTTTATCTTGATATTTATTATTATAATAATGAGTATTTTGTGTGTTTCCATATTGGTGTAAAATATTTCTTCCATCTATGCAAATATCATCGATATACCATTTAGGTATACTATCAACATCTTTTAAATCATCATATAGCTTGCTATAATTATCAGAAGCTCTTTTTAAATCATTATTAAAATAGGCAATATTAGCATTCCATCGCTTAACAATAGCTGTATCATTACTAAACTTATACTCAACTTTTATTAATTTATAAAATTCTTCAATATCTTTAGTAGGAAATTTTTCTAATCCATAAATCCAATTAATAATTTTTTTACCTAATATCAATGGTTTACTCTTAACCGAAAACTCTTCCTTTATTAAATTAGGATAAAATAAAGAAAAAGCATAATTATCTAATTCGTCAAATTTTGAAATATAATTTTTATAAAAATCAGAATAGTTTTCATCATTTTTATTAATAATTTTTAGGAGATCTTCTTTTAAAGACGGTGGCATTTTAAAAACATATTTATCACCATTTACAACATCTCCTTTAACAGAAAATTTAGTAAATAAATTTAACAAAAAATGTTTTTTACTTTTTTTCTCCATTTACAACATCTCCAACAACTTTAAATTCTACATCTTTATACTTCATTACATATTTTCTTGAATCCCTATATTTTTGTATAACTACGTTCCCAATACTTCCCCCAATAAATCCTGATATTAATGGTATTACAATTTGAGTTAAAATTTCATTCCAAGACATTATTTCACCTCCTTACTTTTGTATTCAATTTCTATTTTTCCATTGTCAAATATAAAAATATCTTTTATATACTTTTTAAGTATGTCTTTTGTTAAATACTTGATATTTTGATCAATATTTTCTTTTAAATCTTCTAAAACCATTTCTTCTAAAACTGATTTTATAACTGAATGTTTAGAACATCCCTTGTTTCTATAATAAGTATTACAATAATAGTACTCATTATATTTAGTTTTCTTTTTATGAAATATACCATTGCAATCAGGACATTTTAAATACATTAGCAACATTTCACTAGAATTTAAAATTGAGGAAGAAAATTCTAATATTCTTTGAACTGTCTCAAAATCATTTTTATCTATAATAGCTTCGTGTGTATTTTCTACCACTATCCAATCATCTTTAGACACTTTTACAAGTTTATTTAATCTTCTAGTAGGTTTTCTTACTTTTCCTTGTGCCATGTTACCAATATAGAATTCATTTTTTAATATTTCTCTAATCATGTTAGGCTGCCACTTTTCTGCTATCTTAGTGGATAAACTTGTTACTTTTATAATTTCAGCTTTATATTTAGAAGGTGGTAATACACATTCATCATTTAATATATCTACTATTTCATTTCTACTCTTGCATTCTAAAGTCATATCAAAAATTCGTTTTACTATCTTTGATGCATAATCATCTATTAAAACTTTATGACCATCATTTGGATCTTTAATATATCCATATGGGGCTGATACTCCTAAATAATCTCCATTTTTTTGTTGCATTCTTTTTATTGTTGTTACTTTTTCAGAAGCTTCAATAGCATAATGTTCATAAACAAGATTTAGCAAAACAAATTCCAGTTTATCAGTATAATTAGGATTTTCTAAACTATCTAAATTATCATTTATAGAAATAAATCTTACGTTATTACTGGGAAAACGTTCTCCTAAATATATTTGGCATCATGCATAATTTCTTGCAAATCGAGACATATCTTTAACGATTACACAATTTATTTTTTTATTATGTATATCATCCATCATTTGCTCTAATGCAGGTCTTTCCATATTTGTGCCACTATATCCATTATCAATATAATAATCTTTAATAACTAAATCTCGATTGTTATTTACAAAATTTTCAATTATCAGTTTTTGGTTATCTAAACTGTTAGTCTCACACAAATCATCTACTTCTTTAGAAACTCTTAAATATACTGCTACATTCCACTTCATTACATATCACCCATTGCACTATATTATAACATAAAAAAACAGGATTTTTTCCCTGTTTGCTGCAATTATAAAATATTATTATTTATATAAAATTTCATTTAGATAGAGTTTAAACATTGTAATCAATTATTTATGTTTATATAATTCTATCGTTTTTTTCTGTTTAATATCTACTTTTCTTCTTATTATTTCTATTTTCAAAATAATCTTTAAAATCCTTATAGTGAACTTCAATGATATCATATGGAACAATTTCTTTATGACACTTGTATTGATAAGATTTTTCGTCTTTTACCATTTCATCGTCTTTTTTAATAATATATATATATCCAATTAAATCTTCAGGTGGATCTATACCATCAAAAGTCATCAAAGGGAAACTATTATCATTTGGTATCTCGAAATTCCATTTTTGACCTTCAATTTCATATTGCTTTAACGAATCTTTAAATGCGTATGGTGTTGATTTTAAAAATGATGGAAATAAAAAAACTGCGTTGTCTATATTTGCATAATTATTGCTAGAATCTGAAGATTGTTTTGGAATTAACTTTTGCAACAATAATGGGCTACCATGAAATAAAAATATTGGATCATTAATATCTTGATTCATATACATTTTAATTTTGTCGTTATTAGTCATACTATTACCTCCTCAAGTTATAAAATTTTTCTATATTATTTACAGCTTCACTAATACATTATTTTCTCTATAAATATATAAATTTTTTGTTTATCAAATCGACATCATTCAATGATATAACTTATAATTTCATATTTATTTATACATTTATTTCCTATTAATTATATGAGGGTTGCAATGGCGGTATCAATCAGTTGATATTTGTTTTATTTTCGTTCATTTATATCACTTCCTCTTAACTTTTAAAATATAAATTTATTTTCTCTTTTAATTCTCTTTTATTAGATTCAAATTGTTTCTTTCTATGTCCATTGGCTCCTGATGGATGAGGAAATCCAAATAGACATTGTTGAGTACTTATTATTCCTTGATGAACCATATTATTTAAAACTTCTTCTACAGCAACACCTAGTGGAATAATCATAATATCTTTTAATTCATTTACCTCATTATAAAAATATTTTTTTATATAAGAACTTAATATTTCATTATCTAACATTTTAGGATTACTTCCTGTATAATTTTTTCCATTAATAAACACTGGATATGGAATTAAGGATGTTGTATGTAACAAATCATTAAATTCCTCAAACAATTCGGCACACGAATTCAGACTTAAATACTTATTCAAATCCAATTCATCTAACATTTCAATTATATTTTTTCTCATACTACCAGCAAATCTAGAATTAATTTTACAATTAATTTGTATTTTTTCTTTATTTAATCCTCTTACCAATCCTTCTTTTGCAGTTTTATATGCGATACTTGTCTGCGTCCAACCAGGTGTAATACCAACAATAAATATTTTTGCTTTTTTATTAATTATTTCATTGTGAGGTGCATAGTATATTTTAATTTTATCTTCAGAATCACTATATAATTGAAAATTTTCATTTAAAATATTTTCTTTTTGAAAATGTTCTAACAATTTAATTTTATCGGCATATTTTTCAAACATAACATCCCCTCATAATTATTCTAATTATCATTTTTATTTCCCTTCTTTCGCCAAGACTGTAACAAACCATCAGTAGAACTTATCCACTCTTATATAGATATAATTTTTTTTGCCTCGGCCTCCACTGATACTAAAAATGTATTCATGAAATTATTTAATTTAATTACTTCTTTATCATGTAAGTAATTTTCAACTACTTTATATATTAAACCATCAAATGAAATTTTCCAACTAGTAAGTCCCATTTCCAATTTATCATTAAGTAGTAAATTACCATTTATCTATTTTTTTAAAAATAAAGAAAGAAAAAATAATCAATATTGCAATAATAGTAATTCGCGCTATAAATAGTTGCCAACCAATGGTTATGATTTTTTCTAACAACGGAAAGATAAAAAACAGTCCAAACACTACTAATATAACAATAATAGTTTTTATTATAGTTTTATTTGATGTTTTTTGATTTAAAAATTTTCCAACCTGTATATTTGACAATAAATATATCACTGTACCAACAACAAAAATAGTTAAAACTATAATATTAGAAAATAAATCACTAATTTTAGGAATATCTATATAAGTATGTATTAAGTACATACCTCCAAAAAGAATAAGAGCAAATACCATTGTAAAAACGATAAATTGATTGCTGTTGACACTATCCATTTTCTCTTGCATATTATTAATTAATTTTGTATCTTCCTTTAACATTTTATCAAGTGAAATATTAAATATATCACTCATTTTAATAACGCTAACAATATCCGGATAACTTTTTCCAGTTTCCCAGCTGGATATAGTTTGTCTTGAAACGTTTAATTGTTCTGCTAAACTTTCTTGGCTAATATTATTTTTTTGTCTAGAATCTTTAATACATTTACTAATTTCCATACTTTCCTCCTAACAAGCCAATAATATCATTTTATTATGACATTTTCTATCAAAACTTCTTTACATTAATCATTTGTAATGTAAAAATATCTTTACATTCCACTAATTAACAAACTATAGTTAACTATTTACTTTATCTTCTTAATTTTTTCTAAATCACTACTACATAATATTTCTAAATTATCAAATATTTTCTTTTCTTCCCAATCCCACCATTTTATTTCTTCTAAATAATTAATAAGTTCATCCGAAAATCTTTTCTTTATTATTTTACAAGGATTTCCACCAGCAATATGATATGCCGGTATATCTTTAGTAACAACTGAATTTGCTCCTATAATTACTCCATCACCTATATGAACCCCTGGTAATATTGTTACATTTTGTCCAATCCATACATCATTGCCAATAACAGTATCTCCTTTAAATGGTAAATCTTGTAATTCGGGCGTCACTTTTTCCCAACCATTTCCCATAATATTAAAAGGATATGTGGTAACACTACACATTCTATGATTAGCTCCATTCATAACAATCTCTATTCCAGAAGCTATTTGACAAAACTTCCCTATCACAAGTTTATCTCCTAAAAACTCATAATGATGCGTCACATGTTCCTCAAACGTATCTCCTCCATTGATATCATTATAATAGGTGTAATCTCCCACTTCTATATTAGGTCTTGTAATAGCATTTTTTATAAAACAAACACTTGGCACCATCTGATTTGGAATTTTTTCATTTCTATTTGGTCCATAATTCATAATATCAACTCACTTTCAAATTACCATCTTCAACCAAATAATAGTACAAAAATAAATTTATGTAAATATAATTTTCACTAATCATTATTTTAATTATTAACTGGTTCTAAAAAATAAATTTCTTTATAAATCAACCTAGCATATTCTATTTCTTGGATTGTAGACGAACCAATATATCCTCCTACATTGACTAATCAATAGCATCGCTAATTTCTATTCTTCTCATATGCAATCTTCCCAATATTTCCACTTCCGCTTTCGTATAGTTATCATAGTCTCCACCATATACCGGTTGTAAAATCACATAATTATTTTTAATTTCTAATTCTGCTAATATCCTCAACATCTCTTTTTTAAATTTAAAACTACCACATATTGTTACTATTTTTATAAGTTTATCTCAAATATTATTATCTTAATATACAACTGAATTAGTTTTATTTAGCCTTCTTTTCGTTGCAATCTAATATTTCTCTTACATAATCAAAACCATTATTTATTTTTTGATTTATTTCTATATCTTCAGCGAAAAGTTTTCTTAATTTATCCATAACCAAAGTTTGATTATCATAAATTTCATAAAAACTATTATATCCTCGTTCTCTAAATTCAAAAATATCTGAAAATGGTTTGTTATTTAAAATTGGATCCGTTACCATTTCACTATACTGCCAAACAATATATGGCGCATCATATTCTCTTCTTGGAGTTTCTGGATGAATACTTTTCCATTTTTCAAACCACAAAAAATGTAGTGTTTCATGTGCACATGTTTCTATTAACTTTAACTCATCCATTCCTGTTGCAACTGAAAAGCTAAAACTATCTAAATATCTTGGAAAAACAGGTATTAACCCTACTTTTCCTTCAATAACTTCTAAATTACTAGGCCAACTAATAGATAAATAATCAGATAATACCTCAAAATAAATATCATTGTATTTTTGCCACAAATTATTATATCTAATTACTTCCTCTTTTATTCTTTCTTCATACTTATAATAATCTTTTTTCACTACCCTTTCTATCAATTGATATACCCTTTCTTTTGGTGCATTTTCATCTAATTGTCCTAACTCCTCAAAATATTGAATAGTAAAATCTCGAACACTTAATAAACCATTGTCTTCGTAATAAGCCCATTTGATAATATCAATATTTTCATCTAAAGTCATAGACCTAAATTTCAGTTTTGGTACACTCATTTTATTTCTGCCTCCTAACCATCATATAGTAAATATCTTTTAATTTTCAACATTAATAACATTTACCATGCATATCATTTTTAGTACTTTGAGATTTTTCTACTATATCCTCTATATTTTTATTAAAAACTGCATTATCTTTAATCATATTTAATATAAAGTCCTGAGAATAATTAGCAAATAAATATTTACCAACGGTATAAGCAGCACCATAACCATCAATCTTATCAAAGTTTTCATTTAAATCTTTATACGTAAAACTTTCTTTTATTTCATGTTGACATTCTGGATTTCCAATGGTACTTGCAATGACTTCCCAAAACCACCCAGGATTTTCTGACCCTACTTGCATTTGACACAAATGTGCAAACTCATGACAAGCATTAAGACAAAATTCATCTTCGGTATAATTTCTATAATCTTCTTGCATTCTAACTAAACTTAAAGATTGCATATTAAGATTTCCATCTTCCGTATTAGCAATCATAAAGTCCTCATACTTTCTAGCTTCTACTTTCTTACCATGTTTTTTACTATCTTCTATTGCATTTTTTTCAAACGATGCCATCAAGTTTTCTTTATAACTATTTATATCATCATATAATTTAATCACTATCTTACTCTCAAATTTAATTTTAAAAAATTGAAGTATATCTGGCATTCGACTCAAAATCGTATTTCTTAACTTATCCATATATTTCTCATCTACTTCACTATAGTAAATTTCAAATAACCAATCTTCATATTTCATATAATTCCCTCTTTCCACAAAAGCCTCTACTTAATTATATCATAAAAAAATAAAGCACTAAATTTAGTACTTTATTGATAACTATAATACTTGAACTTTTTTTAACTCTCCTAAAATCTTTTCTTCCCAACTAGATGCTTGAACTTCCGCAATATGCCTCTTTCCTAGAATAAGCATAACTACCCTAGATTGACCAATTCCACCACCTATAGTAAACGGTAATCTATCTTCCATTATCTTTTGGTGATATGGTAGTTTAAGTTTATCCATACTTTTGGTTTTTTCCAATTGTGAAAGCAAGGCTTTTTTATCTACTCGAATTCCCATTGATGATATTTCAATAGCTTTATCTATCACTTTATCAAAAACTAATAAATCACCATCTAAAGACCAATCATCATAATCAGGACTTCTTAAATCATGGATAACACCAGACTTTAAAGTATCCCCTATTCCTATAATAAAAACTGCCCTCTTTTCTCGAGTAATTATTTCTTCTCTTTCTTTAGGTGTTTTATCAGGATATAAATCCTCTAATTCTTGACTAGTAATAAAATAAATAGTTTTAGGTAAATCAATAGTCAAAAACTGATATTTTTTCTTCATTATTACTGAAGTCTGTCTTAATGATTTATAAATAGCTCTAACAGTTTCTTTTAAATATTCAAGTTGCCTATCAGATTCATCTATTACTTTTTCCCAATCCCACTGTTCAACATACATCGAATGAATATCATCCACTTTTTCATCTTTTCTTATCGCTTTCATATCAGTATATAAACCTGTATGAACTGGAAATTCATATCTACCCAAAGCTTCTCTTTTCCATTTAGCAAGAGAGTGAACAATTTCAAAACTTTCACTTCCTTTTGTAAAATCTACTGCTTTTTCTACTCCGGTTAACTCATCTTGTAGCCCAGATGAACTTTTAACAAATAATGGACTACCAACTTTAATTAGCCCTAATCTTTGTTCTAACTGATGTTCAAAACACTTTTTAACCTCATCAATCATCACTATAATTTCTAAATAACTTAATTCTTTTTTCATTTTTAATTACCTCTTTCTTTTTTATTTACGTATAAATAATCTGAGATACTTGTAGGAGATATCTATTTTATTTAATTTTTTTACATAAAATAGATTTAAAAATGAAATTATTAATCTATTCTATGCTTTTTTAGTGTTATTATTTTCTTCTATCATCTAAATCACATCCTTATATTTAAAAATAAAAACCCGTATCATCCTACAATAAGGACGAATACGGGTATCCGCGGTGCCACCTTAATTTATTACTAACCTATCTTTTATATCGATAAATATATAACAGTAATCTCTTTTTCAGTTCAAACAAACCTAGCAATATGATAACGGATTGCATCCGAACTAGTCTACTAAGAACAATCTATCTTTTCGGTAGTTTGCTCAGAGGTGTTCTTTCACAATGAGTTTATAATCAGTTTCCACTATACCTGACTCACTAGTATAACCATCAAAGTTACTTTTCCTCATCAATGCACGCTAATTATAACACATATTATCTATTATGTCAATTTAATAACAAAAAACAATAAAGATTGCTATAAATCATTTAAAATTTCTAAAGCTTGTTGATACTTTTCTCTTCTTTTTACATCCTTTTCTGTAATTTCATCTAATCTTGTTTCATCCAAATTATGATTAATATCTACTATCTTAACTTTTCTAGCCAAGTTATTATTTTTTAAATTTTCAATATACTCAAAATAATCAATTTTTTTATCACGAGTTAATAATTTTAAAGCCAAAATAACCTCTTTAGAAAATTCTTTTTCCAAATCCAAAAAAGTAACCTTTGTATCTTCTACAACATCATGTAATAATGCCACAATACACTCAGTTTCACTATCCATTTGCTCTGCTAAATGAATAGGATGATAAATATAGGGAACTCCAGCCTTATCAACTTGATTTAGATGTGCATCATACGCTATAATCATTGCTTTTCTAGTCAACTTAGTATTAATCATACTACCACCCTTTCAGCCACAAATAGTCAATAATTTTACTCTTTTATTCCAAACCTTGAAAATGGAAAAACAGTTAAAGTAGCTTTACCCTTAATCTCATCACGAGAAATTGGTCCTAAAATTCTACTATCTGTTGAATTAGTACGATTATCTCCCATAACAAAATATTGATTACTACCTAAAGTAACTGTTGAAAAACTATTGGTTTCTTTATGTTTAAAAGGTTCTTTAACAAATCTATCATTAATATAAAGCTTACCATCCTCATATTTTACTTTTTCACCTGGAAGACCAATAACTCTCTTAATTAAATATTCATCATTTATTTTAACTACAACAATATCAAATCTATCAATGTTCGAAAAACGGTAACTAACTTCATCTAAAAGCATAATATCACCATCATGTAAAGTACTATCCATAGATTCACCATTGACTCGAATTGGTGAAACAATAAATAATTTTATTAAAACCACTACTAGAATAATAATGATATATGGTAATAATTCTTTAAAATAATTCTTCTTTGTTTCCATTTTTTTCACCTATAACAAAAAAATAAGGCCTGGCCTTATTTTATTTTTGTCCTCTTTCTTTAATACGGTATCCGCCAACCATACCTCTAAGGAATGTAAGTTTAGCACGTCTTACTTTACCTTTACGTACAACTGTAATACCTGCAATTTTTGGTGAATGCATTGGGAAAGTTCTTTCAACTCCAACTCCACTACTCATCTTACGAACTGTAAATGTTTCAGAAACACTTCCTCCACGACGAGCAACAACAACACCTTCAAAAGCTTGGATACGTTCTCTTTTTCCTTCAATAATCTTAACATCTACTCTAACAGTATCTCCAACACGGAATTCAGGAATGTTAGGATTAATTTGTTTTTGGTTAATTTTGTCAATAACGTTCATATAAGTTCTCCTCTCTAAATATATATTCACAAATGATCATATCAACAAGTAACAGCGGATCATCGCTTAGACGTCTACAATTATAACACGATAAATATAAAATTGCAAATACTTTTATCGTGTTTTAAAAGATTTATTATCTATATGATTTCCTTGATAAACCTGATGAATAAAATCATCCCCCAAATTAAGTGTCTCAGGAACTCTTAAATGCATAGAATTATCTATTTCATAGGGAAAACTAACAATTTCAATTTCTGGAAAATGATAAGAAAGCCTTCTAAAGTTACGATAATACTTATTAATAGAATTATAATAGATTCCATTAAACTCATCATCACTAACTCTTCTATTCCTCATTTTAGCACCAGCTCTAACTGGATAATTTCCTTTGACAATAATAGAAGTACAACCATGCTGTTCTATAAAAGAAGTAAACAAAGTTAAAGCAACCAAACTAGATACCGAAATATCTTTAATATTTTCATCATCATAATCATCGATTACATCTTTATTAGCTTGATACAAAATTCTATTTAATTTTTTCTGCTCAGAACTTACATCATCTTTTCTTTTTTCACCATGTACTGCATAAACATAACAATCTTTGCCAGCAATTCCAAAAGCAATATTAGGTAACTTTAATTTATCTTCTGAATTAAAAAACGCTACACTACTACGAAAAACATACGGCGTTTCATTTCCAGAAGGATTCCACACATCAACATAAGAATCAAACACAATATCTTGCTTAGCAGTCCTAACAACACATTCATGATGCTTTTCCAACTCTGTCATGCAATCAAAATTCTTTAAAAATGCAGTCCTTGTTTTCAAAAAATTTACAGGATTTCTAAAATCTTCTTCTGTAGCATTAAACCAAACATTTAAGGTCGTACTAGCAATAATATCATCAATATTACCATCAAAATAAACATAATAACTTTTTTGTAATTTTTCATTTTGACCCAAAAATTCTATCATAGAAAAAGTATAATCTACTAAAGCTTCATCAAAAGAATGTTTATCTCTAATTTGTAAAACGGCATCAACAGATTCACTAAGTTTTTCTTTTTCTTTATCAGTAATAATATTAACATCAAACCAAAAGTCACCAACTTCAACACCTTTACCGGAACTAGCCTGAGGTAAAACTTTATTATAAAAAATATCCAAAATTTTTTCTTTCATAACTTCACCTATTTAATAAACATTGCATCTCCAAATGAAAAGAAACGATACTTTTCTTCAACTGCTACCTCATAGGCATTTAAAATATTTTCTTTACCTGCCAAAGCAGAAACCAACATTACTAAAGTAGATTTAGGCAAATGGAAATTAGTAATTAAAGCATCAATCCCCTTAAATTCATAGCCCGGATAAATAAATATATTAGTAAAGCCACTACATTCTTTAAACTCTCCATATAGTTGCATAATAGTTTCAAGTGTTCTAGTACTAGTTGTTCCAACACTAATAACTTTTCTTCCTAATTTTTTGGTTTCTGTTAAAAGATCTGCTACTTCCTGACTCATATGGTAATATTCACTATGCATCTCATGTTCTTCAATCGTATCTACACTAACTGGTCTAAATGTTCCAAGACCAACATGTAAAGTAACATAGGCAATATTAACACCTTTCTTTTCAATTTCGGCAAGCAATTCCTTAGTAAAATGTAATCCTGCAGTAGGAGCTGCTGCACTGCCAACTTCTTTAGCATAAACAGTTTGATACCGTGATTGATCTTCTAATTGCTCATGAATATAAGGAGGAAGTGGCATAGTTCCTAATTCTTCTAAAATTTCTAAAAAGATACCATCATATTCAAAAGTAAAGTGTCTAATACCCTCATCACCTTCAAATACACAAACAGCTTTTAACTTTCCATGTCCAAAAGAAACAACGGTTCCTTCTTTAATGCGTCTAGCAGGTTTAACCAAACACTCCCAAGTATCACCTTCTATATTTTTTAAAAGTAAAACTTCAATAGCAGCACCAGTTTTTTCCTTCTCACCATAAAGCCTAGCTGGAAGTACCTTTGTATCATTTAATACTAAAGTATCCCCAGGTTCTAAATAAGAAATAATATCTTTAAAATGTTTGTGTTCTATCTTTCCTGTTTCTTTATCTAAAACCATCAACCTAGATTCATCTCTATTTTTTAATGGTGTCTGAGCTATTAACTCTTCTGGTAAATGATAATTAAATTCTTCTACTGTCATAAAAATCACGCTCCTCTAATAATTTTTCTTGTAACTGATAAGAGGTTTTCACCAATTCTGGTAATGACTCCTCTTTCAATTTCCGACAAAGTATCTCTTCACTTTGACCTTCTTCTCTAACCAAATCAATAAAAGTCATCAATTCATCTCGCCTAATAAAGTCATTAGTTTTTCCAGAAATAGTCCTTAAAATTTCTTTAGAAAACTTCTGAATATTTAAAGAATAATCTGATACGGGATCAACGACTGAATATTTAGCCAGTATAGCAACCTCCTGTACACTTAAATCATGAATTTTTTGATAATGTTCTTGATAATAAGTTGCTCCAACCAAAATAGTAGAAATCTTTTGAGTAAAAAAACCATAATATCCATAAAATGAAAAAGACTCATCTACATGATGTACAAAATCTAAAAACTGATTTTCAAGTTTTAAAGGCAAATTTACCAAATTTTCATAATGAATCATGATATCATCCAAAGGCAGATGTTCTAAAATAAAAAAATTCTTTTGAATAACCTCTTTGACGTCCTTCATATCTTGTACATCACAAAATAATAGTCCTTTCATTGTACTTCACCACACTACTTCTTTTCGATTCCTAATATTTCATATGCTTTATCCGTCGCAATACGTCCTCGACTCGTTCTTTTTAATAACCCTGTTTGCAATAAATAAGGCTCATAAACATCTTCAATAGTAGTTACTTCTTCCCCTATAGAACTACTAAGCGCTTCCACTCCTACAGGTCCACCATTAAATCTTTCAATAATTGCTAATAACAATTCATGATCGGTATGGTCAAGCCCCATCTTATCAACTTTTAATCTTTCTAAGGCTTTTTCTGTAATTGCTAAATCAACTGCACCATCACCATCTACCAAAGCAAAATCCCTAACGCGTTTAAACAACCTATTGGCAATACGTGGTGTACCCCTACTTCTTTTAGCAAGTTCAACTGCTGCCTTATCCTCTATAATTACCCCTAAAACTCTAGCTGTTCGTTTAATAATATCAGTAAGTTCTTCTACTGTATAAAATTGCAATTTAGAAGTAATTCCAAATCTATCACGAAGTGGTGCAGATAAATCACCAGCACGAGTAGTTGCTCCAACCAATGTAAATGGTGGTAAGTCTATTTTTATATTACGACTATTACCTTCACTACCAACAATGATATCTAAAGAAAAGTCTTCCATTGCCGGATATAAAATTTCTTCAATATATCTAGGCATACGATGAATTTCATCAACAAATAAAACATCACCTGGTTCCAATGACGATAAAATTGCAGCTAAATCCCCTGACTTTTCAATACTAGGACCACTAGCCGTTTTGATATTCGTACCCATTTCATGAGCAATAATAAAAGCAAGAGTGGTTTTACCAAGACCAGGAGGTCCATATAGTAAGACATGATCTAACGGTTCATGCCTAAGCTTAGCAGCTTCCACAAACACCCTGATATTTTCTTTCACATCCTCTTGACCAATATATTCATTAATACTCTCAGGTCGTATGGTATTATCCATAATCTGATCATCTTCTAAATGGTACGTCGTAATAACACTTTCATCTTGCACGATAATTACCACCTTTCTTAACTTATATTTTCACTAAAATATCTTTAAAAAATCTTTTTTCTATCACTAATCAAATATCCTATAGCGATAAAAATCTTCTAACTAATAACTAATAGTTAGAACTCTATTCACTGAAAAATATAATTTCTTTATCGCAATAATAACTTCAAAGCATCTTTAATTTGCTCTTCAAGCTTCTTACTACTATCCACTGCCGAAATAACTTTTTTGATTTCTTTGTCTTTATATCCTAATGCTAATAATGCTTCCTGTAATTCCTCTTGAGTCTCAACAACATCATCTGTAATACCTGTTCCAATAAACTCTAATTTTCCTTTTAAATCTAAAACAATTTGTTTAGCTAACTTTTCCCCAATTTTAGGAAATTTTTTCAAATACAAAATATTTTCTCTTTCAATAGCATCCATAATTCCAGGAATAGAACCAACTGCCAATATAGGTAGTGCCATACGACAACCTACTCCTTTAACACTAATTAATTTCAAAAATAAGTCTTTCTCTTCTCTAGTTTTAAAGCCAAATAAGGCATGTTCATCCTCTTTAATTTGTTGATAAACAAAAACTTGATATTCCCTTCCAATTTCAAACGAATAAGGATTAGGAACATAGATCAAATAACCTATCCCACCATTATCTACAACAATTGCATTATTCTTTAATTCCGCAATTTTTCCTTTGATATAATCGTACATCTTCTTCAACTCCCAAAAAAATTATATAACAAAAGTAAAAAAGTATCAATCGAACATAATAAAACAGTAACTAAAATGAGTTACTGTATATTATCTTTTTAGCTTCCTTTTAATATAATGAAAAGCCTGACTAAAACGATCTCTTATACTTGGCAAAAGCCAAGTAGTTAAAAAGAAAAATAACCAAATACATTGAATAAAGTCTCCCCTAAAAAAAGATTTGACTGTATAAATAACGAGCGCAACAAAAACACCAGAAATAAGTAAAACAATAAATAGATTAATAATATTATTTTTATCATTTTCCATAAAAGTATTTTTACTTTTTCTCTTTAATAAACTATCAGCTTCTTCTTGAAACTCTCTATATCTTTCTAAAACTTCTTCATAAGAAAGATTCTCTTCTTGTTTATAAACTTCATCTCTCATGATAATACTACCATCTTCTAACAATGTTAAGTCAACATTCTTAAAATTTTCTATTGGTAAATTAATCTTAAATTTATTACCTAAAAGACGAATAATTTTATTTCGACAAGAATTAGAAATAAAAGAAGATTCATTAATATATATTTTTAATTCCGTATTTATCTTTTTTAACTGTTCCACTTTATCCATAGCTATTCTCCAAATTAGTCTTCTTTTAAATTATAGTAAACATCTTGCACATCATCTAAATCTTCAAGCGTATCCACTAACTTATGTACTTTTTCTTGACCTTCTTCATCTAACTCCACTTCCATATTGGGAATATAAGTTAATTCACACTCTAAAAATTCTTTAACATCAGCTTCTTCCAAAGCTTTCTTTACACCAGCAAAACTTTCAGTATCAGTAGTAATTAAATAATGATCAGCATCTTTCTGAAAGTCTTCTGCGCCAGCATCTAATGCTACCATCATCATAGTATCTTCATCATAGTCTGCAGGAATAACAATAGAACCACGACGAACAAACATATAACTGACAGAACCATCTGTCCCTAAATTTCCTCCTGCTTTTGTAAATGCACTACGAACTTGTGAGGCTGTTCTATTACGATTATCAGTTAAACAATCCACCATAAAAGCAACTCCACCATGTCCATATCCTTCATATCTAACGCTTTCATAATTATCAGCATCACCAGATCCAGTTGCCTTCTCAATTGCCTTCATAATATTATCCTTTGGCATATTTTGAGCTTTAGCCTTATCAACGGCTAATCTTAATGCTGCATTTTGATCAGGATCAGGACTACCACCTTTTGCTGCTACCATAATTTCTTTAGCTAGTTTTTGAAACACTTTTCCACGAGCAGCATCGATTAATCCCTTTTTACGATGAATCGTTGCCCACTTAGAATGTCCACTCATATAATTACCTCCATTTCCTTATATATAATATCATATTTAAAATACTTTGTAAATGTTGGAAAAAATGATAAAATATAAAAGAAAGAGGGATAAATATGTATTTACAAATAAACAGAAAAAAAATAAAAATAATTGAATTAAAAGGCTTTTGGAATCGTTTTAAAGGCTTAAAATTTATTCTAGAACCAATCGACTATGGTCTTAAATTTTCTAAAAAAAAATTTGTAACTACTAACTTTTTATGTCAAAAAATAGATATTGTTTTAACCGATAAAGAAGACAATATTTTATATTTATATGAAAATATGAAAACTGAAAAATATATCTGGCCTAAAAGAAAGGTTTATAATGTCTACTTTCTACCATTAAATACCGTAAAAAATCTTAAAATAAATACTAAATTAAAAATAATCAATCAAGAAAAGAAAAAAACTGAATCATAATTCAGTTTTTTATTGTAAAAAGGAAAAATTTAATAATTTTCCTTAAATTTCAGTTACTTATCACGTAACTGTACATCATGAGTTGCAACTACCCTATCAATAATTTGATTAAATACTTGCATAACTTCATCATCAGTAAGTGTTCTCTCACGATTCATAAATGTTAAATTATAGGCAATAGACTTCTTACCTAATTCCACATGTTCTCCTTCATATACATCAAAAACTTCAATAGCCTGTAATAGCCTACCTCCAGCTTTTTTTATAGTTGCCTCAATCTCTGAAGAAGGCATCATTTTTGGTACTACAAAAGCCAAATCCTTCGTAATAGCTGGATATTTAGAAGCCTCTTTATATTTTAAAGGTTTTACTTTTTGCATTAATGCCTGTAACGAAATTTCAGCAACATAAACTTCATCTTTACAAATTTTTGGATGTACTCGTCCTAAAATACCAACTGGTATATTATCTAATAAAATATGTGCAGAAATTCCAGGATGTAAATCCTCAACTTTCCCTACTACAAATTGATAGCGACCTTTAAAACCAAAATAACATAAAACATCTTCCACAAAGCCTTTCATTAAGTAAAAATCACACCTCTTAGAGCCTTGCCAAGAATTAAGAACATATTCTCCTTGCATTAAAAATGCAATTTTACTTTCTTCTTGATACTCTTTATTATAAGTTTTAGAAACTTCATAAAGATAAATATTTTCTACCTTACGAGCTTTATTATATTGGTAAACTTGTAATAATGATGGAAGTAAAGTTGTACGAACAATACTCTTATCAATACTCATTGGATTTGGTAAAACAGCATTTTCTTTTTGTTCATAATCAAACATTTTACTCATTTCTGGTGATACTAAAGTATATGTTTTAACCTCATTAAAACCTAATGTACGAAGTCGTTTAGACACTTCTTTTCTATACTTAACATCTCCAATATATTGTCCACGGCGAATAGGAACTTTAGGTAATGTTGAAACTAATTTTTGATATCCATAAAGTCGACCAATTTCTTCTGCAATATCATTAACATTAGGATCAATATCAAGTCTTCTCCTAGGAATAGTAACCGTAAACATTCCTTCATGAATAGTGTATGGAAAATCAAGTCTTTCAAGTTCATATTTCATGTCATCTTCTGTAATACGAATTCCCAACATCTTATCAACTTGTTCAGGATAAAATTTTACAACTTTCTCACTTTTATCAACTACATCATGACTAACTATACCATTAAGTACCTTAGCTCCCGCATATTTTTCAAGTAAATGACAAGCCCGATTGATAGCCATCATCGTATATTCATAATTTAGTCCTTTACCATATCGAATACTTGCTTCACTCCTAAGAGCCAAACGCGATGCTGTATAACGAATACTAACTGCATCAAAAATAGCACTCTCAATTAAAATATTTGTAGTATCTTCTGTAACTTCAGTATCTTCTCCACCCATAATTCCAGCAACACAAACAGGCTTTTTGCCATCAGTAATAACAATATCACTACCAGTTAAAACTCTTTTTTTACCATCCAAAGTAACTACTTCTTCACCACAAATAGCATCTCTTACTAATACATGGCCTCCTAAGTTATCTTTATCAAAGAAATGAAGTGGCTGCCCAAACTCTAACATAACATAATTGGAAATATCAACCACATTATTAATAGGTCTCATTCCAGCGGCAATTAATCTTCTTTGAATAAAATCAGGAGATTCTCCTACTTTAACATCAGTAACCATTTTTGCTAAATAATAAGGACACTTATCAGTTTGAACTTCTAATGAAAAATGATTATTTATAGAATCGTTAACCACCTCTTGATAGGAACAATCTGGCAATGTGACCTTACGATTTAAAATAGCTGCAATTTCATAGGCAAATCCAATATGGGAATAACAATCATTATTACGATGCTTATGAATATCTAGTTCATATAAAGTAGCATCAAGTCCTAAATAAACAAGCGGATCTTTACCAATAGGAGCATCATTATTCAACTCTTCAATACCACGTTGATAAGCTTCATCCGTTTTCTCTTCAAGACCAAGTTCGTATAGTGCACAAATCATTCCATTAGATTCTACTCCACGAATCTTACTAGTTTTAATTTGAAAGTTTCCAGGTAAAACCGCTCCTGGTAAAGCAACGATTACCTTTAATCCTTCACGAACATTAGAAGCTCCACAAACAATTTGTTGTAACTCTTCCCTACCTACATCAACTTGACATAAATGTAAATGATCACTATCAGGATGAAGGGCACAACTAACTACTTTACCAATAACTAAATGATCAATATGATTAGTAATAACCTTTTCAACATTAATACCAGCTTCTGTTATTTTTACAGCTAACTTTTCTAAATCTTGATCACTAATATCAATATACTCCTTTACCCATTCTAAGCTAATCATCTTATAAAACCTCCTTTCTATCAAATACACGAGCTTCTCTTAAATCAGTATTATAAAATACTCTTAAATCATTAATATCATATTTTAACATAGCCATACGCTCAGCTCCAAAACCGAATGCAAAACCACTCCAAACTTCCGGATCATATCCACTCATACGTAAGACATTAGGATGAACAACTCCAGCTCCGGCAATGGTAATCCATCCAGTATTTTTACATATATTACATCCCTTACCTTTACAGTTAAAACAACTAATATCAACCTCTACAGAAGGCTCTGTAAATTGATAATAACTTGGTCTAAAACGTGTTTCTATATCTTCTCCAAATAATTTTTTAACAATAATATCGATAGTTCCTTTTAAATCAGATAATGAAATATCCTTATCAACAAGTAACCCTTCAATTTGCATAAATTGATGTGAATGTGTAGCATCATCATCATCACGACGATATGTTTTACCAGGACAAATTACTCTAATAGCTTCCTTACCTTTTCCCTTTAACATTGTACGAACTTGTACAGGAGATGTTTGACTGCGAAGTAAAATCTCTTCACCCTCAAGATAAAACGTATCTTGTGCATCACGAGCTGGATGACCTTTTGGAATATTTAGCATTTCAAAATTATACTTATCTTCTTCAATCTCAGGACCATCAACAACATCATATCCCATAGACATAAATACTTCTTCTACTTCTTCAATCAATTTCTCTAAAATATTAGGAGCACCCACATTAACTTTAGTACTAGGTAAACTAATATCGATAGCCTCACTATCTAACTTCTTATTTAATTCCTCTTCTTCAAACTTTACTTTAATCTTATCATATCCCTCTTGGAACAAAGTACGAAGATTATTAACTCTCTGCCCAAATTCTTTCTTTTCCTCATTAGGAATATTTCTTATTTCACTATTAAGTTCTGTAATAAGCCCTTTTTTTCCCAAATACTTGACTCTCAAATCATTCAAAACTTTTAAATCTCGCACATTTTCTAAATCTTGTTCTATTTGAATTTTCACATCTTCTATCTTCATAAACCTCTCTCCTTTCAAAAAAAAAGAACTATAAACATAAGGACGAAACTTCGCGGTACCACCTTAATTTATAGTTATTACTATACACTTTATGCTCTTAACGCGAGTAAACGCTTACTTTTAATAAGAACTCCTAAGACGAATTCATAAACTATCTTTATCTGTTTTCACCTACCACAGACTCTCTAAAAAAGAATCATTTACTACTACTTCTTAATCAACATCGATATTGCTATTATACCATAAGAATTAAAAAACACAAATATTTTTTAATGATAAAAAAAGAACTAAATTGTCATTAATTCTTCTTCTTTTACTTTTAGCATTTCTTCAATCTTTTTATTATAAAGATTAACTAGCTCTTGAATTTCTTTTTCCATAGATTTTTCTATATCTTCTGGAAACTCTTCTGCTTCAACCATTTCTAAAGCTTCACGTCTATTATTACGAACTGAAACTTTCGCATCTTCTGCAATCGCTTTTACTTGCTTAGTTAACTCTTTACGTCTATCTTCTGTCAAAGCAGGAATAACAATACGAATTGTTTCTCCATCATTACTAGGATTATACCCTAAATTAGCAGCTAGTATAGCTTTCTCTATCGCTCCTAAACAACTACGATCAAACGGTTTAATTAATAATTGTGTTGCTTCCGGAACAGAAATTGTTGCCAATTGTTTTAAAGGAGTCATACTACCATAGTATTCAGCAACAACTCCATCTAAACTACTTGGATTGGCTCTTCCCGCACGCACTGTTGAAAAACGCTTTTCTAAATTCTTAAGAGTTCCTTCCATGCTTTCTTTTGTTAATTTGATAATCTCATTACTATCCATCTAAATTCATCTCTCCTCACTAATATTATAATATAAAGTATCTTGAAAATAAAGAAAAAGTAGAAATATATCTACTTTACTAACTCTATAGAATAGAAATAATAACCATCATTTTCATCATCATAATTAAATGTATATTTATACTTAGCCAATTTATCAATATTACCCTGAATATTAAAAGTATCTGCACTAACTCCTACTACCTCATCTTTATTAATACCCGTATAAACTTTATTACTTCCACCATCTACTATCGCAACAGCTACTTCTACTTCTAATTTAGAAGCATATTTTGTCGCTTTAGTAATTACTCTTTCCATTTTAGATGCAGATGTTCCGCCACATCCACCCAAAACAGGAACAAGACTATATCTACCATTTTCATAACTATATTTAGTACATCCACTAGCAATCTCATAAGACTTATTATCAAGAGTCACTTGATTACCAAATAATTTTTTTACATTATTTTGATATTCTACCCCATCAACATCAAGGTATTGATTCAAGCTATGATTAGACTTTTTCATGACACAGCCTCTTAAGTATTCTTCATCTAAATCTAAAGGTGTTGTTTTTTCCTTTAAATATAATTTATCATAAACTTCAGCATTACTAATATATGACACATCATAACTATCAATTAACTCTTTAACGTAAACACTATCTTTAGAAATGTCTCTTTTCTCTACCTTTTCTACTACCTTCTCTTTTTCTACTGCACTATCATTATTTTTATTCATCACTTCAAAATAATAATAACTTCCAGCACCCCCAATAAAAAAACCAATCATTAACATAACCACTACAATTAGTCCAGTATGACTTTTTTTAACACTGCTATCCTGCATATTTATCACTCTCCTTAACATAAGACTAACACAATAAAAAAAGAAATAAAATAAATTTTTACTTTTATTTCTTTTACTTTACATATATTTTTTTACTACCAACAATAGATGATGTTACCTCTATCTCATTAACCGCAAGATTCATCATACTATGACGAACCGCTTCCATATTACCTTTTGAACTTTCATCACTTGAAATAGCTTCCTCTAAGGAAAATACATTAGAAACATACTCTTCTAAAATACTATCCAACTGATAAGTATTATCACCCATAGTTATTACAAAATCACTATCTCGATCATGAGAAATATTTACATTATCTTTGGCATATTCTGGATTATCTTCTTTTATTCGACAAGCTAAATAATTAGACGCACTAGCTAAAACTTGCTTTTCATATACTTCGCTCATCGGATCCAAAAAAATTTCTTCATCTAAAAACTCAGCAGCTTCATCACTAACAAAAACATCATACTCGCTACTTAACAAATCACTTAACGCCTCATCTGTCGGCACTTTCATATCACTAACTATGATTCCATGATTGCCTTTATCATTAGAACAAGCTGTAAGAGAAGTTGCTAATAAACAAGTAGTCACTGGATATAAAACAAATTTATTTATTTTTTTCATGTTCACTCCCCCTTATATAAGAAAAGAATGCCTAGAATTCACTAGTACACCCTTCTAAATATTGTGAAACTAAATCGGAATACATATCTTCTAACTGTTGTTCACTTTTTTTACTTACATCTAAATCATCATGAATTGGATAATCTACTTGACCAATGATTTTACCATCAATAAATGCATAGACAATAGGCAAAGAACTATTATCATCAAATTTCAAAGCCTCTACCAACTTTTGATAGCCCTGGCTCTCTTTATCTTTAATTCCTTCTGGATTAAAATAATAAACTTCATCTACATTATTTTCTTTTAAAACCTGGTTCAAAACCTTTACCCCGAAAGTAGACCATTCACAATCAGAATTTCCTAAAAATAAAATTCCCGATTTATGTTCTATTAATTCTAAAACATCATCCATAGTAGCATATAAAAATGAATTTTCTTCACTAATAGAATACTCATTAGCAAACTTTTCTGCATCAGTAAGATCTTTTGTCTTTTTTATAGAACAACCACTTACCATACTAATTAAACTAATAGCTACCAATAGACATACTACTTTTTTCATGATTACTCCTAAAACTATGCTCCTTGAATTTGACTCATAACTTCTTCAGCGAAGTTTTCTTCTTTTTTCTCAATTCCTTCACCAACAGCGAATCTTGCCATAGAAACAATTTCTCCACCATTGTTTTTAACGTAATCTTTAACAGAAAGACCAGAATCTTTAATAAATGCTTGTTCTTCTAAACATACTTCTTTATAGAACTTATTTAATCTACCAACAACCATTTTTTCAGCAATATCTTCTGGTTTTCCTTCAGCCATAACTTGCTCTTTAATAACATGAGATTCTCTTTCAACTAAGTCAGCTGGAACTCCTTCTCTATTTAAAGCTGTAGGATTCATAGCAGCAGCTTGCATAGCAACATCTTTTGCTACTTCTTCATTAGCACCTTTTAAAACGATAACGGCACCAATTTTTCCACCCATATGTTTATATGTACCGAACACACAATCATCAGTCTTAGTAATTTTTTCAAAACGTCTAAAACTAATTTTTTCTCCAATCTTAGCAGTTAAAGAAACTAATTTATCATTAACAGTTTCTCCATTATCAGAAATAGCCAAAACATCTTCCATAGTCTTAACATCATTATTTAAAATTTCTAAAGCTAAATAATCTACAAACTTAGTAAATTCTTCATTCTTAGCTACAAAATCAGTTTCAGAGTTTACTTCTAAGATAACAGCATTATTACCTTCAGTTTTAATTTGACATAACCCTTCAGCAGCAATTCTACTTTCCTTCTTAGCAGCTTTGGCAATTCCCTTCTCTCTTAACCAATCAATAGCTTTTTCCATATCTCCTTCTGTAGCTTCTAATGCTTTTTTACAATCAAGCATTCCAGCTCCAGTCTTTTCTCTTAATTCTTTTACATCACTTGCTTTAAACATTATTTATTCCTCCTCTTCATAATTATGGAAATAAAACATTTCCTAAATCCACTCTTATTATATCGTATTTTTTGCTATTACAAAAGAAAAACTTATAAATAATAACAAAAAAAGGATGGAAACCCATCCTCCTACCAGTTGAACTTAACTATTTTGATAAAACTTCGATTAACTGAGCTTTCTTCATTGTAGAATATCCTTCGATATTAGCATTCTTTGCTGCTTCTTTTAATTCAGCAACTGTCATTTTTGAATAATCAACTACTACAGTTTCTTCTTTTACTTCTTCTTTTTTTACTTCTTTTGTTTCAGTTTCTTTTTTAGCTGCTTTATTAGAAGCTTTTGCTTTATCATCATCATTAACATAATCGATTACTTCATTACCATTAACTTCAGCAATAGCATTAGTTAAAACACCAATTAGTAATTTAACAGCACGTACAGCATCATCATTACCTGGAATAACGTAATCAACTAAATCAGGATCACAGTTAGTATCTACGATACCAAATACTGGAATACCTAAAATACGAGCTTCTTTAATTGCATTTTCTTCCTTACGAGGATCAACAATTACTAATGCTTGAGGTAATTTCTTCATTTCACGAATACCTCTTAAGTTTTTATCTAACTTAGCATATTCTTTTTTTATTTGGATAACTTCTTTTTTTGGTAATAAATCAAAAGTTCCATCAGCTTCCATTTTGTCAATATCGTCCATTCTTTTAATTCTAGAACGAATAGTTTTGAAGTTTGTTAAAGTTCCACCTAACCATCTTTCATTAACGAAATACATGTTAGTTCTAGTAGCAGATTCTTCTGCAGCTTCTTGTGCTTGTTTCTTAGTTCCAACAAATAAAACTTTTCCACCAGCTTCAGCAATAGCTTTCATTGCTTCATAAGCTTCTTCTAATTTCTTAACTGTTTTTTGTAAATCGATAATATAAATATCATCTCTTGTAGTATAGATGAACTCCTTCATCTTTGGATTCCATCTTCTCTTTTGATGTCCAAAATGAACACCAGCCTCTAATAAATAATTCATTGATACAATAGCCATATTTTTTCTCCTTCGTTTTTTCTTCTATTAGTTTCTAATATTTATCACCCTAAGGCACTAGACAAATAAATCCACTAATATGTTTATTTTTATTATTTAGATAAAGCTGCAACTAACTCAGCTTTTTTCATTGTAGAATATCCTTCTACTTTAGCATTTTTTGCTGCTTCTTTTAATTCAGCAACTGTCATTTTTGAATAATCAACTGTTGCCTTTTCTTCTTTAACTTCCTTTGTAGTTTCTTTCTTTTCAGTCTTTACTTCTTTTGAACTGCTAACTGTAACTTCATGTCCAACTACTTCTTCTTGAGGAATAACTTTTCCCTCTTTACCATCACGAGCGATTTTAACAAATTCACTAAACATTTTAGGATCGTTAATTGCGATTTCTGATAACATTTTACGGTTTACTTCAACTCCAGCTTTAGTTAAACCTTCAATAAATCTTGAATAACTAATATCGTTTTGACGACATGCAGCATTAATTCTAGTAATCCATAACTTTCTAAATTCTCTCTTCTTTTGTTTTCTATCTCTAAATGCATATTGTCCTGAATGCATCAATTGTTCTTTAGCAGTCTTATATAGTCTATGTTTACTACCAAAGTAACCTTTAGCTTGTTTTAATACTTTTTTATGACGAGCTTTTGTAACTGCTCCATTCTTTACTCTTGCCATGTTTCTTCCTCCTTCATCACATTACTTAATTAGATTACATTCTTTAATCTGTTTTGATCAGCTTTACTTAGATTTGATCCTTTTCTATTCTTTCTATTTGCACTAGTTGGTTTACTTCCAGTGTTATGACGACTACCTGGACGTCCAATTTTATAATCATTTTTACGTGCTTTTACAACTTTTGCAGTACCTTTATGTGTTTTGATTTTTGGCATAATTATTCCTCCTACTATTTATTTTTCTTTGGAACCAATAACATAGTCATGGTTCTACCGTCTAACTTGGGACTCTGTTCTATATCCGCAATTTCTGTAACTCGAGATGCAAATTGTTCTAAAACTTCCTTACCTAGTTCTGTATGAGCCATTTGACGCCCTTTAAAACGAATAGTAAGCTTAATTTTATCACCTTTCTCTAAATACTTAGTAGCATTTCTTAATTTGGTTTCAAAATCCCCAACATCGATAACTGGTGATAAACGATACTCTTTTAACTCAGACATATTAGCCTTTTGCTTCTTTAATGCTTCTTTTTCCTTTTTCTGTTTTTCATAACGATACTTATTATAATCCATTACTTTACAAACAGGTGGATTAGCATTAGGACTAATTAAAACTAAATCTAAAGCCGCATAACTTGCTAAAGTAAGCGCATCTTGAATAGATTTAACTCCAACTTGTTCCCCATTAGGACCAATGACCAACACTTCACGAGCTTTAATTTGATCGTTAATCAACAAATTATTCTTATTGTTTGCGATACCTAACACCTCCATATTTTACAAGAAAAAGAAAAGCGGATATAAAATTATATCCACTTTAAAACCATAACGTAACAAAACATACTTTGTTTCCTAGGCTTTGAACCCATCGCTAGTTGCAATCAGGTGGATATAAATCTCTTTCCTTTTTTCTCGACTAGTAAAATTATATGCTAAACGTCTTTATTTGTCAACATTTTTTATTTCTTTTTTCATATTTTTTGTACAAATCATAATTTACTACATAACACCAAAACTAACTTAAAGTAAATATAATAAATTTCTATTTTTAAAATAAATAGCAATTATCGAGTTTTTACTTTACCATTCTCTTGATAAATAGCACCAATAAATTGACGACCAAGCTTATGAGATATACCATTGGAAAAAGCACTATTAGAATAATAATCAGAATCAACAATAGTATCATGACTATCCCAACTAATGTTTTCAGCAAGAATTCCAACCTCTGCAAATTGATAAGCTAAAGCATTATCTTGATAAATAGTATAAGAATCAATCATTGTACCATTTTTCATTATTTGTCCTGAAACAATAGCCCCAGTTTTTTCCCAAATTTGTTCATCACTCGCCCATTTTGGCTTATTCTCCGTATAAGTCCAACTGCTACCAGCACGAGCACCTACATTTACAAAAATATCCTCAGATCTACTTCCTTCACGATACAAAGCTTCAATTGTCATCATTGGAATTCTTTTATCAATCATTTCACCACCACAATGAGCAACTGCTGTAATACCTTGTTTTCTATCTTCAGCAGTAACAACAGCACAATCAGCAACCGGATGTCCTAAAGCAACACCTGTCAAATTACTTCTCATCATTAAAATATCCTCAAATATATCACTCCAACCATCAGGATTGGCATCAACATACTCCCGTGTAATCTCAAATACAGAACCATTCAAATTTTTTTGATCCGCCATAAACATTTTGTGCCAATCAAACCCTTCAATATCAGCAAATGCTTGACGATGTTTTTTAAATATTTCGTTTCTAAGAGAAATATTACCTCTAAAATCTACATCTTCTACCTCATCTAAAGATTTTAAGTTTTGTACATTCATAATCATTTTCTTATCAGCATCTGTAATATTACTATATCGAACAGTTCCACCATTCATAGTACCATAAATATTTCTAGAATCAACTAACTTTAAATTAACCATACTCATAAACAAATCCCTTCAACTAACGTGAGCAGATTATATCACAAATTTCTAAATTTATCAAGTTACAATGTACCAAGGACCTCCTTTTCGACACTTTTATTCTTAGCATTCTGAATAAAAGTATCAATGATTTTTTTAGAATTATCATCAAACATATAACTAATTTCTGGATGCCACTGCACTCCTATATTAAATGTATCCCCTGGATACTCTAAAGCTTCCACCTGCCCATCTAAGCTTCTAGCAACTGTCCTATAAACTTGATTATCTGTAGCGTGATAGTTATGAAAACTATTAACCATTATTTTGTCTTTACCAATAATTTGATATAATTTACTATTTTTATCAATAACAACTTCATGGACTAAGGAGTCATTATCACTACCTTGATGATGTAAAATATCACTATGATTAGCTTCTAATTTAACCTCTTCTAAATAACAGCTCATCATCTGCATTCCTAAACAAACTGCCAAAATCGGTATTTTTTCTTCAATGGCTACTTCTAATAAATAACGATCATAAGGTGTAATTTTAACACCCCCTGGAAAAAATAACCCATCACAACAAGATAGATTTTTATGAATCAAAGCCTTTTCTTCTAAAGTAAGCTCTAAAAATTCATTTCCCTTTGTATCCATATAATCAACATCTTGAACTGGACTAATTACAAAAACCTCTGCTCCTGCTTTTTGTAATGTTCTACGTACTTTTTCCCCTAAATATAAAATTGGTCTACCATCCGCCATATGTGTATAACGAAGCGGAACCCCAATAACTGGCTTCATACTATCATCTCCTAACATCAATACTAAAAAAATTCTTCTGTAAAGTTTCCATCAGAAAAAATTAAAACTTCACACCCATCCTCTGTAATTCCTGTAATATTTAAATCTTTGGTACCAATCATAAAATCAACATGCGAATCACAAGAATTTAAATGATACTTTTCAAACAATTCTTCTTTATCAATATGAACTCCGTTTTCAAAACAACTTGGAAAAGAATCCCCCAAAGCCAAATGACAAGCAGCATTTTCATCAAATAAAGTTTCTAAAAAAACCTTATTAGAATTAGAAATTGGCGAATCATACGGAACAAGAGCAACTTCGCCTAACATATCAGCATTTTCACAAATCTCAATCATTGCTTTCAAAGTTTCTTCTCCTGTTTTAGCATGAGCTTCTATACATCTTCCCTCATTAAAAGTTAAACTAAACTCATCAATTACAACATCTTGATACGAAAGTGGCCTTGAAGAATAAACAACTCCCTTAGCACTACGACAATCTGGAGAAGTAAATACTTCTTCCGTTGGAAAATTAACTAATACTTCTTTCCCATTAACTAACTTTTCACTGCCAGACTCCCATTTATGTTTTTCTGGTAAATCAATAGAAAAATCTGTTCCATTACTACTTTTATACCTCAAAGTTTTAAAATGATATGAATTAAGTTTTTTACAGCGTTTATCTAACCGTTTCATTTTATCATTCCAAATATCTACTGGATTTTCTTGATCAATATTACAAATCTTAAAAATTTCCATCCAAAGATCACTAACTGCATCTAAAGAATTTGGAAATAAAGTCTTAGCCCAAAGTTTAGTAGGAACAGCAGCAATACACCAAGAAAGTAAAGACTTATCTCTCATCGCATCAAATTCTTTCCTAGTTTCATAAGAATACTTTGTCATCATACTTATCTTTTTAGAATCAACACCCACCATCAAACCTGGTGTTTCTGAAGTTAACATCAAAAAAGCTGCATTTTTCTTGGCATAAATATTCCAAATTTCCTTATTCCAAAAAGTAAGTTTTTTTAAATCTTTTACTTCAAGTTTCTTTAATGCCTCATACTTTAAATAAGGATCAACAATATCAAAATAGATATCTTTAACCCCCATATCTAACGCAACCTGTTCTACTACCCTTGCAAAATCAAACCTTTCAATATTAAAACTAATAAATAAAGGTTGCCCCTTTTCTAGTTTTAAACAACTTTTTAATAATACTTGTGCATAGGTTTCTAATAAATTATTCAAGATACCACTCTCCTAGTCTTATTATATCGCAAATTGTAAAAAAAACAAAAAAGAATGACTAAAAGTCAATTCTTTCTTGAATATATTTAGAAACTTCCTCTACTTTTAATACGATTTGTTCCATAGTATCACGATTTCTTAAAGTGACTGTACCATTATGAAGTGTTTCATCATCAATCGTAATAGCAAATGGTGTACCAATAGCATCTTGTCTACGATAACGTTTACCAATAGAACCAGCCTCATCATAACTTACCATAAAGTATTTTGCTAAATCTTGATAAATTTCTCTAGCCTTTTCTCCATGATATTTTTTATTAAGAGGAAGAACAGCCAATTTCATAGGAGCAAGATAAGGATGAAATCTCATAACTTCACGAGTATCTCCATTTTCTAACTCTTCTTCATGGTATGCATCGCATAATACAGTAAGAATCGTTCTTTCAACTCCAACACTTGGTTCAATAACATAAGGAATATATTTTTCATTCGTTTCTGGATCTAAGTATTCTTGAGATACTCCGGATACTTTTTGATGTTGACCTAAATCATAATTAGTGCGTGAAGCAATTCCCCATAACTCTCCCCAACCAAATGGAAATTTATATTCGATATCAGTAGTTGCATTACTATAAAAACTCAACTCTTCTTTAGAATGATCTCTAAAACGCAAATGTTCTTCATTAACACCTAAATCCAATAAGAATTTTTTACAAGCCTCTTTATAATATTTATGCCACTCTAATTCTGTACCAGGTTTACAGAAAAATTCAAGTTCCATTTGTTCAAATTCACGAACTCTAAAAATAAAGTTACCTGGTGTAATTTCATTTCTAAAACTTTTACCAACTTGTCCAATACCAAAAGGTACTTTTAAACGCATACTACGTTGTACATTTAAAAAATCAACAAAAATTCCTTGGGCTGTTTCTGGCCTTAAATAAATAGCACTCTTACTATCTTCAGTAACTCCTTGGAAAGTTTTAAACATCAAATTAAATTCACGAATATCTGTATAATTAAAAGCCCCACATTTTGGACACACAACATGATGCTCTGTAATTAACTTCATTAATTCTTCGTGACTGAATCCTCCAGCTTCTTCAACTACTCCAGCTTCTTCTAATAATTTATCAGCACGATGTCTTGTGTGACATTCCTTACAATCAATTAAAGGATCAGAAAAAGTTTCAATATGTCCACTAGCTTCCCATGTCTTTGGATTCATTAAGATTGCAGCATCTAATCCGACATTATAAGGACTTTCCTGAATAAATTTCTTTTTCCAAGCTCTTTTAACATTTTCTTTTAACTCAGTACCAAGTGGTCCAAAGTCCCATGTATTAGCTAAACCACCATAAATTTCACTTCCCTGAAATATAAATCCATATTGTTTACAATAATTTGTCAATTTTTCCATTGTTAAATTTTCCATAATTTTATTCTCCTTTTCTATATCACTATTTATATTCTAACACCTACTGCAAAATCCCTCGATAATCTCCCGAGTAAGTAACAGCTTGTCTAAAAATTAACATTCTTAAATCCATAACAAATCACCCCTATAGAAACAAAAAAACTTCTAGAATTGTAAGGACGAGTTACCCCGCGGTTCCACCTTACTTATTCTAGAAGAATCAGCTTTAAAATTATACTGCTCGCGGTTTTCCAAGACCGGTCATCACACATATTACAACTAATATACCTAAGTTTTAAAAAACTGTCAAGAATTATAATATTGTAAATTTATTTTTGAAACCTCTAACTTCACAACCTGCATATTTTTTGATCTTAATCACTTTACGAGACTTTAATAAACTATAAACAAATTCTACAAATTGAAAAGAAACATAAATAAATAAGATACTAAATATGATAAAAAAATAAGATGATGCTTGAATAAGTGCCAACATCAAAATTCCAATGGCTACTAATCCTATAATAGATCCTACGAAATCTAAAACAAATAATTTCTTTTCTTTCTGTTCTTGCAACATAATACTCCCCCTAAAATTGCGAATATTATACCACAAATTTAAGCACCTGTCAATTTATTTAACTGCCTAATAAAATCCTTACTCTTCAAATAAATCCCAGTATATCTATCATAATAATCATCTAGAAACTGATTAATCTCTAAAACAACAGAATCTTTGATTTCAAGTTTAGAAATACTTGCTATATCAACATAGTAAAACATTCTAATTAATTTAATTGCTTTATCAGAAACCAGTACCTCATTATGATAACAATTACGACATAAATAACCTCCATGCATGGAATCAATCGTCACGATTTGTTTGTCACTACCACATACACTACAACAATCAATACTAGGACGAACACCCAAATAATCTAATAATTTTAACTCTAAAATATCTGTAAGAACTATAGGTGAAAGTCCCTCTTCCATCTTAATCAGAGTATCTTTTAATAAATCTAAAATCTCTCGATCATCATTTTCTCTCACAACTTGATTAGTAAGTTCTAATAAAAAAGAAGCATAACTAACCTTCTCTAAATCCATAAGTAAGCCTGAAAAAGAATTTATAACATCAACGGCTGTTAAAGTAGAAAGGCCATTTTCTTTATAGTAAATATGAAATTTAGCATATAAAAGTTTTCGACTAACTCCTCTTAACTTCGATTTCATATTACGACAACCCTTAGATAAAATTCCAATAAGTCCATATTCTCTTGTAAAAACATTTAATATCTTGCTAGATTCACTATAATTAGTTTCACTTAAAATAATACCCTCTACACACTCTATTTTCAAACCTATCACTTCTTCTTTGTAATTACTTGATATAAATTATAATATTTAATTTCTCCAGTTTTTTTAAATAATTCCCATAAAATATCTTCCATTAAAATCACCTCTATATTTCTATAGTGGTGATTTCATAAATATTTTATTCATCTTCTTCCTTAAAACCTAATTCTAAGAAATATTTTTCTTCATCTCGCCAATTTTTTAAAGTCTTAACATAAGTCTCTAAGAAAACCTTTTTCCCTAAAAAGTGTTCCATATCACTACGAGCTCGACTACCTATTTCCTTTAACATAGCCCCGTTTTTACCAATGACAATTTTCTTTAAATTATCTCGATCAACTATAATCAAAACTTGAATATGGACTATTTTTTCATCTTCTTCATAATTTTCAACATAGCAAGTAACACTATGTGGTATTTCTTGTCGCGTAAGTTCTAAAACTTTTTCACGAACAAACTCAGCCATTACAAATTTTGTTGAAACATTAGTTAAATCTTCTTCAGAATAAATCTTATCCATTTCTGGTAGATACTTCTTCAAAGTTCCAATTAACTGATCTAAGTTATTCTTCTTACGTGCCGAAATAGGAATAATTTCTGCAAAATCATATTTTTCTTTCAGTTCATTGATCTTTTCTAACAAAACAGTCTTATCTTTAATTAAATCAACTTTATTTAACAATAAAAATACTGCTACATTATGATCTTTAATTCTATCTAAAACAAACTCATCCCCACGACCAAATCCATGATAAATATCTACTAAAAACAAAATAACATCTACACCTTCTGTATTGTTATAAGCTTTTTTATTCATTAAAGATCCAAGTTTATGACTTGGCTTATGAATTCCAGGAGTATCAATAAAAACTATTTGTGAATCAGAGTCATTATAAATACCTTGAATAATATTACGGGTAGTACCACTAACATTAGAAGTAATTGCTAATTTCATTCCTAATAAACTATTTAATAAAGTACTTTTCCCTACATTTGGTCTCCCTACTAAACTAACAAATCCACATCTCATACTTCTAAATCCTCACTTCCAAAAGGATAAGGACAAATTTCTTCTACTGTATATTTTGAAACTTCTCCCTTAGTTGAATAACAATAAACGAGTGCATCCTTAGGAAACACCTCACTAATAACTTGTCTACAAATAAAACAAGGCATACCTATTTCTCCACTTCCAACCATAATATGTAACTCTTTAAAACTTCCCTTAGTATATCCTCTACTAATAGCACTAACAATAGCACTTCTTTCGGCACAAATTGTGGCTCCATAACTAGCATTTTCAACATTAACACCAAAAAACTCATTACCATCATTCATGACAACAATAGCACTAACTTTAAAATTAGAATAAGGACTATAGCTATTCTTTTGTAATTCTTTTAACTTTTCTATCATAGTAAACCTCCTAAAAACAGTATAACCTTTGGAACAAAAATAATAAGACCAATAATAGCTGAAATAATCGCCATCATTAAAACACCTGCACTAGCCGTATCCTTAGCTGCTTTTGCTAATGGATGGATATCAGGAGAAGCTAAATCAACAACATATTCAACAGCAGTATTAAAAAATTCTGCCATCAAAACAAGACCGATTAAAACTAAACAAACCAACCATTCAGTATAACTAATTTGAAATAAAAAACCACAAATGATAACTAAAATGGCTATTACAGTATGAATTTTTAAATTTTGCTCGCCCTTATAAGCTTCTAAAATACCACAAAAAGCATAACGAAAACTATCAATTAATCTTTTATGATCTAAAATTACTTTTTTTCCTTTACCTCTGGATTTGACACTCATCTAATACTTCCTCCTGTTTTGCAAACATTACTTTTTCTTCTTCTTCATTCATATGATCATAACCTAGTAAATGATAAAAACCGTGGACTGCTAAAAAACATAATTCTCGCTTTAATGAATGACCATATTCTTCTGCTTGTGCAAAAGCTTTATCAATAGAAATATAAATATCCCCTAATACTCGTGTATCAACGGGTGTAACCATATCTTTTTCATCTTCAAGTGCAAAAGTAATAACATCCGTTTCTCTATCAATATGCCGATACTCTCTATTTAACTCATGAATAAAATCATTATCAACAATAATAACATTAAACAACACATCACCCAGTTGTTCTTTTTTTATTGCATACTCCAATACTTCCTTTACTACCTCTAACTCTTTAATATCTTGATCTGTTTGATTAAATATTTCTAATCCATTCATATTTTTCACCTCTACAACAATGTAAGTAATCCCATCAATAAAACAACTGATATTATATTTAAAAATGCATCACTTTTCAAGACATCAGGCAACTTTCTTCCAATCTTTACTAATAAATAATAAAGGAAAAAACCTATAACTCCACCAAGCAAATTTAAAATAATATCATCAATATCGAAAACTCTACCAATTACCATTTGTACTATCTCTATAGAACAAGACGCAATTAAAGTTAAAATAACTGGTAACAAGGCTTTTTTAGACTTTAAATAATAACTGACAAAAAAGCCAAAAGGTAAAAACAAAATCATATTTCCTAAAACATTTTTTACGAATAATTGACTTCCAAAATCATATCTAAAAATTTCTCTAAATGGAATAAAATTATTACTAGACCAACTAACGGTATCTTGAAAAGTAACCACTTGGAATAAACATAAAACATAAATAATAAATGAAAGCATTAATAAATCCTGATATAAAACAAACTTGATATGGTTTTTTAAAACATAAGCAATTCGAAAAGAAACAATAATAATAGTTGAAATTAAAACCATTGGCCACGTAAAACTAACTACTCCTTGAATTGTATTAGAAAGTGGTCCAAACATGGTTATTCCTCCTTTTCATTCTCTTTATTAATATCGATATCTTCAATACTTACTGTATCAGTAATATTCTCTTTTACTTTAAAAAATACTTCTACTATTATTTTACTATCTTTTTCATACTTTTTCAAAATTTTTTTTGAAAGTATTTTATCTTCCTTTGAAAGTTTATGTAATAATTTTTCTTCGGCTAAACTATACGCCTGATTATCTACAGTATCTAAATTATAATTCAAATCAACGACTTCTGTTTCTAAATAAGTTGAAAATAAAAGCTTAATTGGTAATATTCTAGAACTTAAAAGTGAAATACTTTTCTTTTGATAAGTATCAAAATGGGAAAATAAATGAATGGTTTTGTCTAAAAACTTGATTTCTAATTTTTTCTTCTTTTTGCCAGTTATTTTCTCCTCATGATAATGTTTAGGTATTTCGACAGTAACTTTATACCAGACTTCTCCAAACACCTTTCCTCTAGCACATCTTTTACTAACAATATCTTCTTTGTTATAAATAAGACCACTGATAATAACATCACCTTTTGTTACATAATCAAACTTCTTTTTCTTTACTTCCCCTTCTTCTGCTACTATCTCCAAAATCATAGCATCCTTTTTAGCAACAATATTTTGTGGTGTTTTTATCTCTTCTTTTTTATTTTTCTTTCTTTCTTCCACTCTAACAATATATTTAGTACCCACTTCCTCGATTTCCAGCCATTCAATTCTTTCAGTTTCTTTCTTTAATATTTTTTCAACTATCTTTTCTTTTTCATCATAACTAACTTTAAATTTAAATTTGGAAATCCCCAAATCTTCTAAATCTTGATATAAAATATCTCTAATTTCTTCATTAGAATGAATAACTTCTACTTTAAAAATAATATGACTTAAAAAAGAAACAATCGTTATAAAAAAAATAATTCCCAACAAAAAAATAAAATATTTACGAAATAAATACTGTACTTTCGCAAAACCAAAACGATTTAAAATAGTAATAGAATAACTTGTTTTAGTATTTAATATTTCTTGATATCCTTCATAATCCACAACCACAATAATTTCATTTGCTTTTTCCAAAACAGAATAAATAGCTACTTTTTTTTGTAATAATAAAGCTAAAAAATATTTAGGAGACTTACCACGTATTAAAATTTGGTAACGACTATTCATAGGAAACCTCAACACCTAAAACTACTCCACCAATTAATACTTCTCTATCTAACAATTTCTGTAATGAAAAATTCTCACCCTTAATAACAACTCTTCCATAACTAGTCGAAAAAGAAACTCTTTCTTCTTCTAGCGATAAAATTTTAATAAAATTAACTGCTAAAAATCTATTTTCAAATAATGTAACTCGAAACTCATTATCTATAATATAATCTTTTACTTTTGATAACATGACATCACCTAATAAAAGATATGAAAAAAAAAGACTTTTTAGTCTTTTATTGTAATCTAGATTTAATGATTTCACTGACTTTTTTCATATCGGCCTTACCTTTTAATTTAGGTGTTACTTCTTTCATTACTTTTCCCATATCACGAGCAGATTCAGGACAAACTGTAACAAATGCTTCATCAATAATAGCAATTACTTCTTCTTCTGATAATTGTTCTGGTAAATAAGCCTTTAAAATTTCAATTTCTTGCTTTGTCTTTTCAACTAAATCAGTTCTACCACCCTTTTCAAATTCACTAACAGAATCATTTCTCTGTTTAATACCACGATTAACAACCTCAATCAATAACTCATCATTAATTTCACGTTTTTTATCAATATGTTCTTTATCCAATTCCCCTTTAATCATTCGAATTGTCGTTAAACGTTCTTTATCCTTATTTTTCATAGCAAGAATCATATCTTGTTTTAATTTTTCTACCATACTATCATCTCCTTGAAAATATTATACCTAATAACAACAAATTATTCAAATAATTATCTAATGACAAGAAAAAAGAGACCTTAGTCTCTATTATCTTTACGATTTCTCTTCTTAGAATTTTTAATTCCTTCTTTTTTAGCTGCTCTTCTTGCCACTCCTGGTTTAATGTATGATTCACGCTTCTTGCACTCTGAAGGGACACCGTCTCTAGCTACTTTTTGTTTGAATTTTCTTAGTGCTAAATCCAAATTACCATTTTTTACTGTTACTTGAGTTGCCATCAATTATCCCTCCCTTCGCTTTAACTACAAAAGATTATATCAAACCTTTCCTTATATTTCAACAATTTTTTCTGATTTTTTTAGAAAAGACTCAAATATTAATGCAAAAAAGCTAAAAACTTCTAATCTAATGGACATAAATTTCCCTCTGTTACTCGTCTAATTGCACTACCAACGCTCCTTCCTGCATCCATTAATACTTTAATAATATTAGTAAATGCACTAATTACACTACCTGAAATACTTTCTCCACCTACTACTTTATCTAACTCTAAATTATCGATTTTTTTCATTTTTGACAAGGATTAGGACTAGTTATACCTTCAAATACACCTGCTAAAAATACAATAGCAGCTGCAATTCCAACCATAGTCCATCCAGATACACCTCCTCTCACATCTTCTAATTCATTAAAACTAACGCTTTGCATTTAACCTCCTTTCCATATTTCTAAAAAAGCTTGAAAAAAAGAAATAGATTTTTGATAAATTTTTAAATCAACTACATCGTTTTCCTTATATTTTGAAACCTCTTTTAAATTTAAAACCAACTGATGATATATCTTATTATCTTTTTTCATCACATTTCGCATTTCACTTTCTATTCCAAAGTTTATCTTTTTTCCATCAACTAACACAGAATGATTTTTATAAAACCACGACAACTCTTTAGAACCAACAATAAGCGATACACTACCATCACCTATAAATACACAAGAAATAGATTTATAAGTCTTAACAAAAGGGTAAGTAAAACAAACTATAACGAAAGTAAAAAATAAACCAAAAAGAACAACTGCTAAAAGTTCCACGCTTCCAAATAATTCATATTTTTTAGATTTCATAAATTTTACCACCTTCTAATTTATAACGATAATCATATAACTCTAAATGTTGCAATCGATGGCTAATTACAATAATGGTTTTTTCTTTTAAATAATCAAAAATATTTTTTAGAATAATCTCTTCTTGTGAGGTATCAATTTGATGAAAAGCCTCATCAAAAATATAGATATCACTATTTTTAAGTAATGCTCTAGCTAACAAAATTTTTTGTCTTTCCCCTCCGCTAAAATTAAAACCATTTTCTTCAACCATCATCTGATATCTAAGAGGGTGTTTTAAAACTAAACTATCAAGTAAAACTAATTTAGCTACTTTTTCTACCAAGAAAGAGTCAACTTCTCTACCCAAAGTAATATTATAATAAAGAGTATTAGAAAATAATAATTCACTTCCCGTAAGATAAGAAACTCGTCCCCTTAAAAGTTCTAAATGATAATGATTAATGTCAACATTACCAATCTTAAGAACCCCATAAGGAATTTCAATATACCGCATAATCATTTTCACTAAACTACTCTTTCCACCTCCAGATTCGCCTGTTAATAAAGTCTTTTTATGAGCAAAAAAAGTAAAACTAAAATTAGAAAAAAGTTTTTGAAGTCCATAAGAAAAATTTAAATTTGAAAAAGAAATATCTCCTGTAATCACCATTAATTGATAATAGTTTCCTCCATCAAAATTTTCACGAAACAAATTAAACAGATCTCTAATTCTAGCAATCGCTACTGGTATTTGATAACCCTCAAAAATAAAACTTAACCATCTCATCATATAACCAAGTAAAGTATGAAAAATATACTGACTAATAAATATTTGAGCAATCGATAGTTTTTGCTTTAGAATAAAATATGCTGTAAAACCATAAAATAAAAGTAAAACACCATAATAAAAAATCTGCTTAATCATCTCTTCTAATAACATCCACTTTTGAAAATCATAAATTTTATTTAAATACAATTGATAGCTATTTTTAAACTGCTCTAAAAAGTCATACTCTAAATGTAGCCCTTTCATCGTATCAACATTTTGAAAAGACTCAATAAAAAGGGTTTGAATATAATCGCTTTTATTTAAGACTTGCTTTTGATATCTAACTTTTCTTTTAAAAAATAAAAGACTAATAATAAACATAATTAAAAAATATCCCAATACAAAACTAAAAAGTAAATAATGAATCATAAACAACAAGAAAAAAAACATTAATAAAAATAAAAATTCAGTTAATAAAGAAGAAAAAAACTGTATCAAGAAATTTTTAATTTTAATGATATCTTTGATTCGTTCTAATATTTCCCCTAACGTTCTATTTTTAAAAAAGAAATATGGAAGTAGAAGAATTTGTTTATATACATAATATATCAGTTCTTCTTCAAATAATAAGCTTATTTTCGTTAGAAGAAAATCTTTCAGAAAAGAAAAGAGTATCTGAAAAAAATAAAAAGACAATAAACATAAACTAAAAGACAATAATAACTGTGTAACAGAGTTTACAACAGCAAAATCATATAAATATTGAAAGTGAAATGCTGTAACAAGTTGACATAAAATAAATATAATAGATAAAAGTACTATTAGACCAAATAAAAAGCGATACGAATAACAAAAATGTTTCACAAAACGAGCTAGTGGTTTTCTTTCTTGAAAAACAGGTAATTTTTTGACTGGTAATAAATAAAGAAAATAATTACTAGATAACAATCGAAATTCTGAAAAAGAAAGGCTTCTCTTACCTCTAGCTGGATCCATTACTAAAATTATCTCTTTAGAAAAATCTATCTTATAAACAGCAATAAAATGTTGGTACTTTTTATGTTCAACAATATGAGCAATACAAGGAAGTTTATTGATATCCAAAGAAAGAATATCCCCCTTTACTCCCTCACATGAAAACCCTAACTTTTCTGCTGATTCTAATAATTTGTAAAGGGACACACCACTTTTTCTAGTACCAGTTAACTCTCTTAAATACTCTTTCGATATTTCTCCCCCATAATATCGAATAATAGATAATAAAGAAGCAACTCCACAATCTTTCGCTCCATCTTGTAAAACTACTTTCACAAATTTCTTCCACCTCCACTTTTATTATTAGGAAAAACTTTCTCTTTCCTAATAAATTGACAAAAAAATGAAATCTTCCTATACTAAAGGAAAGGATGTAAAGATATGAAAAAACAAATTACTGAAGAAGAATATAAAAAAGCTCTAAAACGATTAAAGTTTATTGCATCAGAAAGAAAAAACTTAGAATATGCAGTAGAAAATAAACAATACATAGCTCATATAGCTTTAGCAGAAAACTTTGAAGAACTTTTAATTAACTTAAAACGTGATAATCAATCTATTGATGAAGAAATAAAAAGAGCAATAAAAAACTTCTTCAGCACAATAACAACCACAGAAGAAATAAAAAAAGACATAAAAAATATTATTAAAATGCAAATTACCAAATTAGAAAACACTCCATTGGAAGATGAAATATCAGAAAATATGATTGAGCTTCAAACAATAATAGCCCACTTTCCAGAATTTGAAACCTTATACAGCAACGTAAAAGATAGTATTAATCGAAAAAAAACTAATAACTATTTAGCTAATTACATAAGTTTTCTTGAAAAAGAAGCAGATACTTTAAAAATCGTAACCTTTAACTACGAAAAACAACAAAAAAAAGAAAAAAGAAAATCTCTTTTTTCTACCATTGCAAGAAAAAAACAAAAATAATAAAATTTCCGCAACAAAAAAAGTCCCAAATGGGACTTAATTTCAAATGGTGTCCGCGAGGCGACTCGAACGCCTGACCGATCGCTTAGAAGGCGATTGCTCTATCCAGCTGAGCTACGCAGACATAACCAACTGACAAGTAGAATTATACAATAAAAAGAAAGGACTTGCAAGTCCTTTTTTTAATTTTCTATCAAAAGAAACCTATCTTTGCTTCTCATCCCGTGAAATTTTCTCCACATATTGATTATTCACTTCAAACATAACCATGGAAACATCATAATTATCAAAAACTGAATAAGCAATACTATAAATGACCTCCTCAAGGACTTTATGATTACTGTCAAACAAATAATCATTAAAATTTAAAAACAACACATTCTCTTGTTCATAATAATCTAAAAGCTCCAAATTATTATGTAAAAAACTCATTAAATTATCCTCATAAATATAACTACTAGCTAACTCATCAATAATAATTTTTATTTTATCTCTAGAATCATTAACATATTTAGTAACAGGAACATAATATAATTCCTTATTAATTTCTGACAAATAATAAACTACTACTTTAGAAATATCATTTCTAGAAGTAAGTTCATATTCCTTATTAATACCAATTTCTTTAGTCAAAGGACTAGGAAGTTTCTCATGAGTATTAGGGTACTCTGTAAGCACCTCACCTTCTACTAGTAAAATAACTTCTTTAATATCAGCAAGATCCAAAATACTATAAACAATCCCCGAGATAACTTGCCTTTCTTTATCAACCGTCATATCCAAAAATTCTTTTGAAAAATCTATGGTCACTTGTTTTTCTCCATACAAAATATTAAGTACCTTCGTTCCTCTAGGAATATAAGGAAATAATCCCTTTGGAAAATGATTATCGTCTTTAATCGTCAATTCTTCTAACACTTTACTAATCTTTTCTTTTAAATCACTACTATCCAGTAATATTTTACTTTTCACTAAATATCCATCTGTATTAAGTAAATACAGATTATCAGTATAAAGACCAGATGTGTTTTCTATTTCCAAATTAGTCTTCAACGTATAAGTATCTTCCACAGTTGGAAGAGAATAAACAATTAACAAAATAAACAAAGATAATGTAGTAATAAAGATTTTACGAATAGCTTTTGCCTTTAGCATACAATCACCTAAAAAAATATATGAAAAATCGTACTAAAATAGTACGATTTACAAAGATAACTCATTTAATTTTAATAATTCCACAACCGCCGCTGCTCTACCATTAACACCTAATTTTTGCATAGTATTAGAAATATGGTTTCTAATGGTTTTTTCGCTAATATTTAACTTCTTAGCTATCTCTTTAGTTGTCATATTTTGAATAAGCAAAGAAAAGATTTCTTTCTCCCTAGCGGTTAAAATTCCATTTGCCATCTAAGCACCACCCTAAAGTATTCTATGTAAATAAAATACTTTGTTGTATGTATACACCTAACTCTTTTGGAATTTTACCGTGATATACATCTTCTCTTCATAACCCGACTGAATTAGACGCATGATATTATTTGCCAAATTATTATCATGTTTAGAAGAAACACAAATAACAGTAACATTAGTATTATCGATTTTAACAAAAGAATCAAGTTTAAATTCTTTTTTTATTTGCTTTTCAAAATCCTCCTCTTTACTTTGTAAAGTATTTAAATATTTCAGCTTTTCATAAGCATTATTTTTTTCCTCACTACTAATAGTATCACTGGTCAATTGTTCTTGTAAATCATCCATAACTCCTTGTCGTTCTTCCTCTAAACTAACTCGCATAGCAGTAAGTGATGATACCTCTTCAACGGTTTCTTTAACTTTCTCTTCTTTTTTTCCTTTTTCTTCTTTTTCCTCCGTAGTAGCAGCTTTAGTAAGTAAATCATTAGGCATAGTAATATAATAAACACTAAGTACTAAAATCAAACTAAACAACGTTAAAAACCACAAATTTTGTTTATTAATCATACGACTCCTCCTCATTTCTAGTAAACTATATGTTAAAAAAAAAAGAATATGAAAATATTCTCATAATTCTTTTCCACAATTTGGACAATATCTAGTATCAATAGCTAATTGATAACCACAACTAGGACAATAATGAATTCTTAATACAGGATCTGTCACTTCAGTAACACTATTGTTAAGATTTGTATGATCTATATTATATTTTGCGAAAGAATTTTTATCTTTAAATAAAATATCATTCATTGGTTTTGGTCCCAAATATTCACTACTACCAAAGCCCAGTATCAAATAAAATATAAAGTCAAAGAAATAAATACCTACTGCATAACCATCACTTTTTCCAAAGCTTCTAGCTGTACTAACTGCAATTAATACTCCAAAATAAACCGTGACTAATGTTGTGAAAATAGAAAGTGCTGGAATAAATGCTTCAGTAACACCAGCAATAAAAGTAATTACAATCCACCAAGGATTAACTCCTACAACTTGACATAAAGTATAAATATTATAGATGGGAATAAGGGCTGCAAAACCACTCTTCCCAGCCTTTTTAAATATTTTCCACTGACCGATTATTGATAAAATATAACAAATGAACAATAAGCCAAAAATACCAATCAAAATCTTCGAAAAAACATCTTCAAAAATTCCTGAATTAGTATAACCTGAAGCATAAATATCCTCGTACAATAAATAAACCATAACCTACCTCACCTTATTTTTCTAATAAATTAGTAACCGCTTTCATAAGACCCAACTTACCATAAGAGTAAGTAAGTCCACCTTGCATATAAGCAATATATGGTGCTCTCATTGGCCCATCACAAGAAAGTTCAATAGAAGAACCTTGCGTAAAAGAACCACTAGCCATAACTACCTTATCTAAATACCCAGGCATATCCCAAGCTTCAACTAAAGCATTAGAATCAATTGGTGAACCCTCTTGAATTCCTCTAGTAAATAATAATAACTTATTAGGATCATGAAAAATAATATTTTGAACAATATCAACCCTCTGATCCTGGTACTTAGGCTCTACATCATAACCTAACTTTTCTAAAACTCTACTTGTAAGAACCGCAGTTTTTAAAGCACTAGCAACCACACTAGGAGCCATAAAAATACCTTGTAAAATTTGCTTATTAATACCAAGAGTTGGTCCTACTTCACCACCTTCACCAGGTAAAGTAAGTCGTTCAGCACATAAATCAACAAGCTCACTACGCCCTGCAATATAAGCACCATTAGGAGCAATTCCACCACCTAAATTTTTAATTAAAGAACCCACAATAATATCTGCCCCAACTTCAGTAGGTTCTTTAGTGCCAACCATTTCACAGTAACAATTATCAATCATCACAATAACTTCTGAATCTACTCTTTTAATTAAAGAAATTACTTTTTCTACTTTATCAATGCTAATACTACTTCTAGTAGAATATCCTTTACTTCTTTGAATTTCAACAACTTTTACTTTATTATTTTTTAAATACTCTTCTATCTTATCATATTGAAAATCATCGTCAACAAGATCAATTTGATCATAAGAAACACCAAAGCTTTTTAAAGAACTTGGATTTTCAGTAATTCCAATTACTTCATCTAATGTATCATATGGTTTCCCGCTAATACTTAACAATAAATCCCCAGGACGAAGTAAAGCAAAAAAACAAACATTAAGGGCATGGGAACCAGAAATAAACTGACTACGAACTAATGCTTTTTCTGCACCAAGTACATCTTTAAAAACATTTTCTATTCCTTCCCTTCCTAAATCATTATAACCATACCCAGTAGTAGCATTAAAATGCGCTTCTGTAATTTGATTTTTATGAAAACTAGCCAAAACTTTCAAACTATTAAGTGCTTCTACTTTATCAATTTCCATAAATTGTTCTTGACAGTCTTTTTCTGCCTCAGTAATGATTTTTATAACATCTTCATTAATTTTTAACATCTCGTACATAAGTATCCTCTCTCTTTCTCTCATTCATGATTTCTCGTAATACCAAAAATGGATTACCGCCTTCCATTGTATAAACATCATAATGTTCTATTTTCTCTTTGTCAACTGACACAACCCCTAAAACGGAAGTCCTAATATCTTTTTTATGTTCTTTAAACCATTGGTATTGATTTGAAAAAATCTAATCTCCTACATAAAAACAGTGTTTCTTATTTTCAACTGTATCTAAAACATAATTTAAACTAGCCAAATAACAAGCTAACTAATAGCCAATTGCTTCATCACTGCCTAAAAAAGTGATATCATTTTTCTGCATATACTCTAAAATTGCCTGACCATGTTCTCCTGGTAACAATCCTTCTTTTTGATAAATATCTCCCTCTGGAGGAATCAAAATAATTCCATCAACCATTGAACTTTCCTCCATCTACTCTAATAATAGAATCATTAATATAACTTGCCTTAGAGCTAGCTAAAAATAAAACTACTTTAGCTATTTCATCAGGCTCTGCAAATCTTCTAAGTAAAATCTTCATTTCTTCTGCTTGAACCTGTTCAAAAGATAATTCCTGGTTCATTTCTGTTTTTACCCAGCCCGGACAAACACAATTAACTAAAACCTTAGGCGCAAATTCTCGAGCTAAATTATGTGTGAGAGAAATAACTCCAGCCTTAGAAGCATCATAATCACACGATTCTGGATAATAAGTATCAAGAGCATTGGTAGATGCAATATTAATAATCTTACCACTACCTCTATCTAACATAACTTTACCAGCATATTTACTACATAAATAAGTACCAATCAAATTGACATCTAAAATTCGTTTAAAATTGGAAATTGCTTTATCTAAAAATAAACTATCATGACAAATAGCCGCATTATTTACTAAAATATCTATTTTCCCAAAAGTATCCACCACCTGATTTATCATGCTTTCAACTTCTTCTTCTTGAGATATATCAGCTTTAATACATAATACTTCTACAGAATATTTACTTAAAATTTCATCCTTTACTTGTTCTGCCATCATCGCATGACGATGATAATTAATAACTACATTAACTCCAGCTTTTGCAAACTCTTTCGCAATGGCTGCACCAATTCCACGATTTCCTCCAGTAATTAACGCTACTGCTTGACTCATAAAGACCTCCTTTATTCTCTATTAGAAAAAATAACAATATTATTTTGTGAAATAAACATATCAATAGTTTTTTTATCAGAAATATTTGTAATATTATAAAGAACTTTACCATCTTCTATTACATAAACAGCCGGTACTTTTACTTCATAATCAATTTTCAACTTTTTCAATACACTAGAAAAACTAGGAGCATTAATATCAAAATTATAATAACTAACACCATAAGTATTTAACTGTTGCTCCACCATACGACAATTTTGACATAACTCATCATCATCTCTAAAATAAACCACAAAACTCTCTTTCTTTTTAAGGGCACGTGTAACCGCATCAACATCATTACCAAAACGATTAAAAACAAGTAAAAGTCCTAAACAAACTATAAATATAAAAACAACAACACAAATAATTATCTTCTGTTTTATTTCTTGTACTTCTTCATTTTTTTCCATAAAGTTTCCCCTTTTCTATTCTTATTATACCAAAAACTAAGAAAGAAGACGAGAAAAAAAGAGAATAGTCAACAAAACTCTTCTCTTTAAGCTCTTTCCACTTGAATAGTAACTTTTTCATCATTCAACAAATCATCAAGTTCTAAACTTTCATCTTTTACTAATTTATTACCTAACACTTCACCCATAACATAGTCATAATATTCATCTAACATCTTACCTATCTTATCACTACCATTATAAGTAATATTAATATGATCTGTAATTACAAAGTCAAGATCTTTTCTAAGACTTTGTACTTTACGAACGAATTCACGAGCAAGTCCTTCTAAAATTAACTCCTCCGTAAGTTCCGTTTCCAATACAACACAAGTTTTACTATTACTACTAGATGCATAACCTTCTTTTTGTTTTAAAGAAATAATTACCATCTCATTTGTAATTTTAAAATCTTCTCCATCTAATTGTACTAATAAACCATCCTCTTCAATTTGCTCTATTTCTTTATTAGTAAGATTACTTAAAACTTCACCTAATAATTTAACTTTAGGTCCAAGTGTTTTACCTAACACTTTAAAATTAGGTTTAATAATATAATCCAAATAACGACTCATATCTTCATGGAAAAGAACATCTTTAACATTTAACTCTTCTTTGATAATTGGTAATAAATCACCAATAACCACCTCATCACTCTTAGGTAAAATTAAATGAGAAATTGGCTGGCGCACTTTAATATTAGCTTCTTCTCTTGCAAATCTGCCTAAAGAACAAACATCCCTTACTAAATCCATTCTCTCTTCTACTACTTCATCAATTAAATCAGTATTTTCAACTACCATATCAGCCAAATGTACAGATACTTCATCGGTAAGTCTTTGATAAATTTCTTCTGTAATAAAAGGTGTAATTGGAGCACATAACTTACATAAGGCAACTAATACTTCATAAGTGGTTAAATAAACACATTTCTTAGATTTTGTAAGTTCACTATCCCAAAAACGTCGACGATTACTTCTAATATACCAATTAGATAAATCATCATTTAAAAATGGAACAATAAGCTTTGTCACCTTATTCAAATCATATTCTCGATACGCAACTTGAACATCACGAATTAAACGATTTAATTTAGATAAAATCCATCGATCAATCAACTCACGTTCTTGCACAGGAATATTATATTCTCTAGGATCAATATGATCAGCATTAGCATACATTTCAAAGAAAGAATAAGCATTTCTAAATGTTGAAATATATTTAGAATAAACTTCTTTTACGCCTTCTTCATCAAACTTTAATGGTGTCCAAACTGGAGAAGCATACATCATATAAAAACGAATTGTATCAGCTCCATATTGACTCATAATCTCTGTTGGATTAATAATATTACCAGTAGACTTACTCATCTTTTTACCATAAGCATCTAACATCATATCATTAACTACAACATTTTTAAAACTACTCTCTCCACTAATTAAAACGGATAAAACAAGCAATACATAAAACCACCCACGAGTTTGATCAACTCCTTCAGCAATAAAATCAGCTGGAAATTGTGATTCAAATAATTCTTTATTTTCAAAAGGATAATGGAATTGTGCATAAGGCATAGCCCCAGAATCAAACCAAACATCTAATACATCACTAACTCTACTCATCTTCTTACCACATTTTGGACAAGTAATATGAATATGATCAACATAAGGTCGATGTAACTCTAAATTATCAGTATCAATATCTTCAAAAGCTTTTTCCTTTAATTCACATCTTGAACCAATGGTTTCAAAATGACCACAATCGCATGTCCAGATTGGAAGTGGGCAACCCCAATAACGATTTCTAGAAATTCCCCAATCAACCATATTTTCTAACCAATTCTCAAAACGCTTTGTCCCAACATAATCAGGATACCAATTAATCTTTTTATTAGCTGCTATTATTTGATCTTTATAAGCTGTATTATTAACATACCAAGCTGGCTTAGCATAATAAATTAAAGGTTGCTTACATCTCCAACAATGAGGATAATCGTGTACTATCTTTTGTTTTTTGAATAATTTATCATTTTCTTTCAACCACTTAATAATATTAATTTCAAGTTCCGAATCAGTAACTAAAGTACCTTTCCATGGGCCAGTTATATAACACCCATCTTTTCCAACTGGATTAACAAAAGTAATACCATAAAGTTGACATACACGTCCATCATCCGCACCAAATGCTGGAGCCATATGAACAATACCAGTACCATCACTATCAGTAACATAATGATCAGCTAAAACTTCAAAAGCTTTTCCTTCCACCTTGACAAAAGGCATTAATTGCTCATACTTAATTCCAACTAAGTCGCTACCTTTGTAAGTCTCAAGGACTTCATAATCATCCCCAAGAACTTGCTTAGCCAAACTAGCCCCAACAATAAAAGTATAACCGCGAGAAGAAACTTTTAGATATTCTAAATCAGGATTAACACATAAAGCAACATTAGCCATTAAAGTCCAAGGAGTAGTAGTCCATACTAAAAAGTATTCATCACGATCAACTACTTTAAAAGGAACAATCACAGTATTTACACTAACTTCTTTATATCCTTGAGCAACTTCAAAAGAAGAAAGTTCAGTACCACATCTTGGACAATATGGAAGAACCTTATTTCCATGATAGATTAAACCTTTTTTATTAAGCTCATTAACAATCCACCATTCAGATTCAATATAATCATTACTACAAGTAACATAAGGATAATCACAATCAATAAATTGACCCATCATATCTGTTACTTTTTTTACCTCATCAATATTACTATCTGTTTCAACTCTACACTCACTACAAAAGTTTTCAATACCAAGTTTTTCAATATCTGCTTTAGATTTAAATCCTAACTTCTTTTCAACATTAACTTCAATTGGTAAACCATGAGTATCAAGACCAATTTTACGAAGAACTCGATATCCAGACATTGTTTTATACTTACAAAAAGCATCTTTAATTGTCTTAGCAAACACATGATGAATTCCAGGTTTTGCATTAGCATAAATTGGCCCATCATAAAAAACAAAATCAGGACAACCTTCCCTATGTTTTATAGTCTTTTCTAAAATATCTTTTTCTTGCCATTCCTTTACAAATTTAGATTCTACTTCGTGGATACTACCACTTTCCAATTTTTTAAATTCCATACCTATCCCTACTTTCTTTTATAATCTCTTACTACAACAATAACTCAATTAATATCATAATCTTCTCTATACATAATAGACATAAAAATTCTATTACAAATATGTTTCAAGCAAATAATAAATCTATTCCCATATATGTCTTTTTATCCAAAGATTACATAAGTATAATAAATAATAAATAATGTTAAAAACATAGCACCTTCTGATTTACTAATTTTATAATCCCTAAACGAAAACAAAAACAACAAAAGAGTTGATGCCAACATAACAAGTAAATCAATATAACTAAATGCAATTTGGCTAACTCCACCAAACAAAACAACAGGCACGCCAATAACAATTCCTATATTAAAGATATTACTTCCTACCACATTACCGATCGCAATATCATATTCACCTTTACTAGTAGCAGCTACACTAGTAACTAACTCAGGAAGTGAGGTACCAAGAGCAATGATAGTTAACGAAATCATCCTTTCACTAACACCTAACGCTGAAGCAATAAAAGAAGCACTATCTACAACTAAATTACTTCCAATAACAATGGCTACAATTCCAACTATAGTAAATAAAATCGCTTTTTTTAAAGACATATTAGGCAAATTATTATCCACATCTATTTTCTTTCGCATCATGGAAATCAAATAATAAATAAATACTAAGAAAAATAATAATAAGATAATACCATCACTTCTAGTAAAACTATTAGGTAGACTCTTATCAAAAAGATGATCAGATAAAAGTACTGCAAAAAGTGTAGTAATTAATAATGTAATTGGTAATTCCTTTTTTACTGTATTATTCTTTACACTAAGAGAATGAAACATCGCAGAAACACCCAATATTAATAAAATATTTAAAATATTACTACCAATAACATTCCCCAATACCATATCTCCATTACCACTGAGTAATGACTTAACACTAACAGCAAACTCTGGAGCACTAGTACCAAAAGCAACAATCGTAAGTCCTATTAACATCTTGGATACCTTAAAGTTTTGAGCAGTAGCACTAGCACCATCAACAAACAAATCCGCACCCTTAATCAAAACAACAAAACCCAAAATTAATAATATAATCTGTAAAAACATAAAATCCCCTTTCCAAAAATAAAAAAAGTAATTCATCCAAAGGACGAATTACTCGTGGTACCACCTTAGTTCATAGAAAAATCTATCTCTCAAACTATAACGCGTTACCGTATTTATCTTATCCATAAATCGCAACTTGAAAGTGATCTAAATATTTCTTTATAACTTGTTTTCACCAACCACAAGCTCTCTACCTACGCTAAAATATTCCGTCTTTCGCACATGCTTTCCCACCTAATATAGCACACTTTTAAAATGTCTGCAATCACTTTTTAACATTTAATTAAATTTAATCTATTCATTTTAATAAGTATATTTACTCCATGAATATATTATTCACTTTTGAAATAAATGTTTATTTTCTGATATCTATACTCAAATAAAAAAATAAAGTTATAAAATATAAATACATTAAGGTGATGTCTTTTTATAACAAAAAGATAATATCTCATAATAAAAAAAAGACCCTATCTAGGATCTAACTCTAACAATTCAATTTCATCAACAACAGCCATTTGCTGTTCCATAATAATTTTTAGTTTTCGCTTAAATATCTTCATATTTTTTTCAAGTGTTTCTGCATTACTCTCAATTTTTTCAGCCTTAAGTAATGCTTCATTGACAATACGACTAGCATTATTTTTAGCATCCTCTATAATCATTTCATGTTCTTCTCTTGCCATACGCTTAATATTATCGCCTGTCTCTTCAGCTTTTAAAATGGCTGTCTTTAAAGTACTCTCCATCATCTTATAATGCTCAATTTCTTTTTTCAAACTTTCCAAAGCCGCACCTTGAGCCTTACATTTTTTTATAATACCTTCTGTCTGAGTAATGACATCACTAACAAACTGATTTACTTCTTGACGATTATATCCATTAGCTTCATAACTAAACTTTTCCATATAATCACCTCAGAAATTATAAACTAAAAATCAAAATCATCATCTTTATCTTTTTTAGAAGTCTTAGACTTAGGTGTAGCTGTAGCATCATCACTAATCTTTCCTTCTACATTAACATTATTAGGAGTACATAAGAAAATTCCTCCACCTAACTTTTGTAAATCTCCACCTATTGCATAAATAGTTCCGCTTAAAAAATCTACGATTCTCTTTGCTTGATCAGGTGTAACACGTTTTAAATTAACAACAACAGCAGAACGATTCTTTAAATAATCAGCAATCTGTTGACTTTCAGAGTAAGCACGAGGTTCTAATAACATCATTTTACTACCAGCTACTCCATTTTCTTCATGATATTCTTCTCTCGAAACAGAATAAAATTCTTCATCAGTTCCGATTTCCTCATTTGCATCCTCATCCCCACCAAATAAAGTTTTTAATTTGTCTAAAGCCATATTGTATCCTCCAATTAACATATCTTTATCTTAACTATATATTATTCTAACACAAATTTATAAAAAGTAAAAGCCTAAAATTAGGCATTAGTATTACTGATTGGTTGAATAAACCTATTATTAGCAAGAGCTCCTTGCTGTCCTACGGAAACTTGAGTAGGAACAATATCCTGATGAACTTTACCATCCATTGATGGAGCAGGTTGTGCCGCTGGTACAAAAGGCATTGTCTGAACAGCACCAGCACTAACCCCTGTATTTTGTTGATGTGTTAAAGCATTAACATTTGGTGTTTTGTACCATACATTTTCCAAATCAACATTATTAGATAGTGGCCTAGGATTTGGTAAATCTACATACATAGAAGTTGGCACTTTAAATGCTGAACCGAAGGCAATACAATTTCCAGGTTTCAAATTTTTAAGCTGTAAAACTATTTCAGAAGAAACATTTGGAACCATCTCTTTAATATATTTCAAATCAGTTGGATGCAAAGTTCTAAGTATGACAAAGTTCATACATTGAGAAACACAAGTATCTGACAATTCACTAGGTCTTTGAGTAATAAGAGCCAAAAACATACCATATTTACGTCCTTCTTTGGCAATACGCTCAAAGATATTATATCCCAATAACTGAACATCACTATCATGTTGAACATAACGGTGAGCTTCTTCAATAATAATATGATAGGCCAAACTACCACGAGGTTTAGTTGTGCTAGCTTTCAAAAAAAACATTCTAGATAAAATTTTTGTAATTACTTTTGCTAAACGATCATCAATGTAGTTAATATTAAAGTTAACAATTTGAGCTTTAGTATTCGTTTTAGGATCCCATAAAAGAGAATCTACAAATTGATCCCTTGTAACATACTTTGGATAAGAAAAATAATGTCTATTATCCCCTGTTGCTAAAGTATGAAGACGAACACTCATAACATTTGCAACATCAAAAACTTTATCACTCTTTAAAATACCCTCACTAATAAGAGCAAATTCCATAGCAAGTTCCAAATCTGAAAGTGTATAAAACTTATTCATCTCTTCTTCACTGATATCTTCCTGTTCTTCACTAATATATCCACGAATAAATTCAACAACAAGTTCCATCTCTTGCATCTTACCAGATTTATCAACATATAAACATTGTTTTAACGTACGAACATATCCAGGTTGAGCAATAGTACTTTCGAGATTTAATTCAGGTGTATTAAACTTAGTAAGAACGGCAATTACCTGATCCCGAATCTTTGTAGAATCATTACCAGAAAGTAAAATATCTTGCAACGCTCTAGCAATAATATCATTTTTACGTTTAATAACCATCTCTGAATCACCAGTTAATATTGGTACTAATTTCAAAGTCTTTTCCAAAATTGGTAACTGTGCTGCTGAATTAGCATCAAGTAATAAAGCTAAATCATCAACATCCAATAACCAAATAGGAATTCTTAAAATTTCACAATCAGGATCAACAACATTAGTAGTATACGCTTTGTAATTAAGTGCTGGATTTTGTTTATGTAACTCTCCAAAAGCATGAGTATATTCACCATATGCATCGAAGAAAAATAAAGATGAATTTATGGGTGGCTTTGGACTACTGGTAAATAATTTTTGTAAAATCGATGCAACTGTACAACTCTTACCAGCACCAGAGTTTCCCAAAATAGAAAAATGAGTATTAAAAAATTCATTAATTGGTACATTAATCTTATATCCTTCATAAACATTACTGGTTCCAAAATTAGTGTAACCAAATTCTGTTTCCTGCTTACCAAACAACAACTCCAATTCAGGCATAGTAATCAATCTAACTTTTGATTTAAATGATGGCTTAGAACTAGCACCAGGTGTAAAATACCCATTATTAATTTCTCCGACTACATTAGCAATCATTTTAGTCTGGTTAACATTAGCAATTTCGGCTACTACTTTTTTTGGTGTATCATCTTCAAATACAACATGTAAATTAACTAAATTAGGTTGTTCATTAATATTAATACTTAAATTTATTATTACACTATTATCAATAATCTCTTCAATTTTACCTAACATGACATTCACCCTCTATTCTAATAAACAGTATAACAAAAACTAACATAAAAAAAAAGTCAATTTATTATTTTTCAACAAAAAAGATATCTGTAAATAGATATCTAGCCTTCATATAACCCATGAAGCTTTTGACGATCAGAATCAGAAATATCTTGTAATTTCCAATCACCATTTTCTTTATTTAAATAAAAAGTAATTGTATAAGTAGTAGTATCACTAACAGACTCTAACTCCTTTAACTTATAATTAATATATGCACTACTTTCTTTAACAGCAGTCTCTAAATCATCTCCGGCATCTTCTATTACATTATCATTATCTTTTTTATCTTCTTGATTTTCTTTTTCTATTTCATCTTTATGTTCTTCATAATATTTTTTACTCTTATTAATTGTCGTTGCATAATCTAAAACTTCAACTTCAACATCAACCGTTGCCTTATCACCATCTATATCTTCATTTTCTATTTTATAAGATAAGTTTTGATACTGTTTTTCCATAAGTGCTCTATATTTATCCTTTTGCTCATCATTCATTGTCTTATCATCAGAAAGCACTTGCTTAAGTTGTGTGATAACATCTTCATCCATAGTTTGATATTTGCCTAAAAATTCTTCTACTTTTTGTGTTGGAGTATTAGTCATATTACCACAGCCAGCTAAAAATAATAAAAGAAAGCCAAACCCTAAAACTACTTTACCAATATTCTTCATTTTTGTCCCTCCTAGTAATAGAATGAACAAAAAAAGAAAAAATTATTCTAAAAGTTAAAATTTTGAAAACAAAACAACACTAGCATTATCCCTTCCTTGTACAGGAACTGTGTAATTATCTAATTTTAATTTTTTTAACTCTCCAGGTATAAAAAGATTTTGATTAACAAATACTGCCTCATGAACTAATCTTTTCGCAATGTTTTTTGTCTTTTCTTCCCTAAAAATTCGTTGTATTTTAGAATCTGTAATCAAATCAGTAATCCCATCTGTCATAACTAACAAAGTTTCATACGCGACATTAGGGTAAATATATATATGTGGTCTACAAGTTTCTAAAGAAACTCCAACACAATTATGAATAATATTACTAGTACTAAAATATCTTAACCATTCCTTATCAATATGTTGATATTTATAATATAACCAAACATCTGAATCATCTTCAGTAACTTGTAATAAATTTTCATTTTTATAAAAATAAACGCGCGAATCTCCCAAATGAAGAATGATAGTTTGATCTAATAATACCAAAGCTAATGATAAAGTCGTTCCAACTTGATTTTTTCCATAATCAGAAAGTAATTTATGATTACATTCCATAATCAAATCAAGCATCTCACATTTTAATTTCATAACATCATAAAACATATCTTTGGTCTTTTCTAAAAACCAATAACCAAACTTTTCTAAGACAAAATTAGCTGCTATATCTCCATACTGCTTTCCACCCATTCCATCAGCAACACCTAATAGTTTAATATTATCATCTTCTGGATGTACAAGACTCAATAAAGCATCCTCTTGATGACTCCTTAAAAGGCCAATATGAGTTTCTTTTTGCAATAAATAATTATAAAGTGGTTCCATGATATCCCCTCTTTTGCAAAAGCTAGTATACCATAGAAATAAAAAAAGAAAAAGAAAAAAGTTTACAACTTTCATTGTAAACTTAAAAAGAACAATTTCCTGGAGTTCTAGGATAAGGAATTACATCACGAATATTTTCTACTCCCGTTAGGTAAATAAGTAATCTTTCAAATCCCATACCAAAACCAGAATGAACACAACCTCCAAATCTACGAAGGTTCAAATACCAATCTAACTCTTTTTTATCCATACCTAACTCATCCATACGAGTAACTAATTTATCATAATCTTCTTCTCTTTGAGATCCGCCCATAATTTCTCCAGCTCCTGGCACTTCAAGATCAACAGCCGCAACCGTTTCACCATCTGGATTTTGCTTCATATAAAAAGCCTTAATATCTTTTGGCCAATCAGTAATAAATACTGGTCCATCAAAATATTCAGTAATATATTTTTCATGTTCTTTAGCAATATCTTCACCTTGCACAGGTTCAAATTCCCATTTAACATTAGCTTTTTGTAAAATATCAATAACTTCTTTATGAGTAACTCTTGTAAATTTAGAACTAATTAACTTCTCTAACTTTAAAATTAGTCCCTTCTCTACAAACTGATCTAAAAACTTCATTTCTGCTGCACAATGTTCTAAAACATAAGAAACAACAAATTTTAACATCTCTTCCATAATTTCCATATCTTGTTCTAAATCACAAAAAGCAATTTCTGGTTCTATCATCCAAAATTCATTGGCATGAACTTTAGTATTAGAGTTCTCTGCTCTAAAAGTTGGACCAAATGTATATGTTTTTTTATAAGCTAAAGCAAATGTCTCAGCTTCTAATTGACCAGAAACTGTTAAAGAAGCAGCAGTTTGAAACATATCCTGGTTATAAAGAACTTTTCCATCTTCCATTGGAATATTCTCTAAATCAAAACATGTAACATGAAACATCTCCCCAGCTCCTTCGCAGTCACTAGCTGTAATGAGTGGTGCATGGAAATAAACATATCCTCTTTCCTGAAAATATTTATGAATAGCATAAGCAGCTACACTTCTTACTCTAAACACTGCTTGAAAAAGGTTAGTACGTGGTCGAAGATAAGCCTGTTCTCTTAAAAATTCTCTAGAATGCTTTTTAGGTTGAATGGGATAATCTTCTGGACAATCCCCAAGTAAAGTAAGTTCCTTAGCTTGAATTTCAAAAGTTTGTCCTTCTTTAGGAGATGCTACTACTTGACCAACCACCTCAATAGCACTACCAACATGAAATTTTTGAATTTCAAAAAAACTTTCTAACTTATCATCATATACTATTTGAATATGTTGAAAACAAGTTCCATCAGAAAAGTCAATAAAACCAAATTCTTTTTGTTTACGATGATTACGGATCCATCCCTGTATAACTACTTCTTTATCCATAAATTCATCAATTCTTTGATATAACTCTTTTGCATCAATTGCCATAATTATTCCTCCTTTTATTAGTATATCATCCTATGTAAAAATAAACAAAAAATGCTAGTATCTCCCACTATATTACTATATAGTAAAGGGACGAAAACTAGCATTCCGCGGTACCACCCAATTTATTATAAAGTTTCTTAATTTCTTCATAATCACTTTTTCGATTCTATCAAATCTAGCAAATGTAACGGTCTGCTACCGGCTTAGTCTACTTAATTCTTTAAGCACTCAAGAATGTTATTCACTATTCAACCTACTCGTTTCCACCAACCACAAGCTCTCTAATAAAAGCTTAAAATAGTTACTTCTTTCTTTCAACATTTTAAAAAATTGTAAGACAATCATACTATAAATTTATAATTTTGTCAAACAAACTATTTCACTAATTACCTATCTTGACTTAATAATTTTTTAAACTCATTAGGAATTGCTGTTTCAAATAAAATTTCTTTTTTAATCACTGGATAATAAATCTTCAAACGATTTGCGTGTAAATATAACCTATTAGCCTTGCTTTTTGAATCACCATATTTTTTATCTCCGACAATAGACATCTTTTTACTAGCAAGAGCTACACGAATTTGATTCTTTCTACCAGTTTCAATGATAACTTTAAGCATAGAATAATGATCACTACTCTTAATTAATGAGTAATTAGTAATTGCCTTTTTACCATCCTCATGGCGAGATACATAAACTAAATTTGTTTTAGTTTCTTTTAGATATTGAACAATTTGCCCAACCTCTTCTTTTGGATGTCCAAAAACTATAGCAGTATACTCCCGCAAACTCACATATTCATTCCAATTTTCCTGTAATTGATTCTTAGTCTTTTCATCCTTCGCAAATAAAACAATTCCACTAGTATCTTTATCTAACCTATGAACAATAAAAATACGTCCATGTGGATTTTTAGAAATAACATAATCTCTAACAATATGATACAAAGTACGCTCTTTTTCTTTATCTGTTGCAATAGTAAGTAAACCACTAGGTTTATTGACAACAAGTAAATGATCATCTTCAAATAAAATTTCAAAAGGTAGTTTTCTAACATGTTTACTATTAGTATCAATCATAATTTTCATACCAACAACCAATGGATAATTATATTGAGTTACACGATCTTCTTCTACATAGATAGCACCATGCACTAAATATTGTTTAATACGTTTTTTAGGCATATCCAAATTTTCATATAAATATTCTAATAATTCACTATTTTTATTAACAACTAATTTCATAAGCCCTCCACAAACTAATTATAATATAGAAAAAAGAAAAAGACTAGTAAAACTAGCCTTCAAACCAAAAATCATTAAAATCATATTTAAACACACGATAAATCATATATTTATTTAACTTAGCTTTAAATTGTCTAATTAGGTTATGATCTTCATCATATTCTGCAAATACTCCAGCTGTTCCAGAATCAACTACTATATTCCCATTATCCATGGGTTGAACACTACTAACAATGCCAGAATACAAAACTTCAAAACTATCTACAAGTTCGAAAGTTTTCTCATTTTCATTGACTTCATAAACATAGTAATATGAACTATCGCCCTTAAAAGAATCTTGATTCTTAATACCCAATTTAGAATAATCAAACTTGGGCTGTGAGTTAGCTTTGCCATAATTATTATCAAAGAAAGTAATGGTATAAACACCATCTTCACTACCTTCTTCATAATTTAAGCTATGTTGTCCCGCATGAATCTTAAAGTCTCCCTTTTTAAGATAAACATACTCACTAAATTCTGTATCTTCCCAAATTTTAGGATCAGATAAAATATAAACTAATTCTGGTTCAGTTTCAACATTGTTAACTCGAATAATGGAACTAGTTTCACGGCTACTCAATAAAACATCACCATCTAGCCAAACAATAGAATTTAAATGTAACCAATCAAGACCATCTTCACCCTCATCACGAACTCCAGTTGTATCTAAAGTACAAGTTTCAACATAAGACTTAAACATATTTTCAAAATCAATTATCTCAGTAACGGCTTTCGTATCTAAATCAATTTTAATAATACAATCTTCTTCCGTCTTTTTCTTTCTATTATTAGCAAGAACAATTAAATTACCATCATCATCAAAAGTATAATCATGATGTAAATCATAATGTCCTGTATTATAAATTTCTGTCACCTGTCCCAAAGGGTTAACCTCAGCAATTTTAGATTGTGAAATAGAATAATACATTTTACCATTTCTAAATAAAATACGATGACTACGATATCCCCTAATTTCTGTTTCCATTCTCAATATTCCATCATTATCATATAATGCTAAATAATCTTGTTGATCAGAATCATTTCCTAACATTGCATAAAGGCCATTAGTTAGTTCTTCTTGACTATTTCCATCTTTTACTTCAAGTTTTTCTTCCGCATTAACAGAAATACCAGTGAAATCTAAAGTAAACTTCTTCGTATCAATAACCTTATCATCTTTATCTTTTAACTCTAAAGTAACTTCGTTTTTTAAGCCTGGAACAAAACCAATTAATTGATATTGATGATTTTTTGTCAAATGATTCAAAGAGTCATTATCTAAAGTCCTAGAAAAATCAGGAATTTCTTTATCATCAACATGAATAGTATAAGATAACTTACTCTCCTCTTCCGTTTTAAAATAAATATTAAGTCCTAATGTATTAGTACCATACAAATTATAAATCATTAAAGGATTAGAAAAAGAATAAGATTCTTCTAATAAAACATCTATCTTTTCTTGTAATACTTCTTGATATACCATATCAAATACTTTTACATCAATTGGTCGACTTACGGAATAAATATTTTTTCCTAAATTATTATTTTTAGTAATTTTGATATGTTGAGCCAACCATGCCTCATCATTTAACTGGCTTTCCACAATCTTCTCATTTAATCCACGAATAAAAATCACAACACCACAAGAAACAACACTAATAATAACTAAGAACAAAACTACTAAAGCGACTCTTTTTATCAAGTTCCAATCTCTTTTTTTATTAACTCTCTTTTTCTTCTTCATAACGTCCTCCTAAACAAAGTTTAATTATCAAGTGTGAAAACGAAGTGAAATTTAAAATAATTTCTTAATCACTTTTTCAACGCCCTTAGTTTCATTAGAACTTGTTTGCATTTTTGCAACTTTTTTTGCTTTTTTAGTACCATTAGCCACAGCAGCACTCATCCCAACCGATAATAAAATTGGAATATCATTATCACTATCCCCTACACAAACCACTTTATCTAAAGAAATATGTTCCTTTTTACAAATTTTTTCCAGTCCTAAAGCCTTATGTACATCTTTAGCAGTAACCTCAATTAAATACTTCTTTTTAGCTTCATCCATCTTTACAAAATTAGCAGGAATCCCTAATTCCTGTAATTCTTGAAAAGCACTATTTCTTTCTTTTTTTGTCTTAAAGTAAATTTCTAATTTATAAATATTATCTTTATTATTTGAGTAAAAATCCTGAAAATCCATCTTTCTCTTCTTAGCCTCAGAATAAACCATATTACCACTGCATAAAATCCACTCTTGTGCAGTACATAAGTAAATATCACAATCGAAATAAAGTTTTTTCATTTTTTTTATAATGGAACCACCCAAAGTTTTCTTAAATATTACTTTTCGATTACAAACATCATAAACATAAGCTCCATCACAAGAAATAACATAATCTAAAAACGGAAAGTCCCGATTATAATCTAATACAGATTTCAAAATTCTTCCAGTTGCAACTACAAACTTCACACCAGCTTTTCGGATACGATCAATTTCAACCATCGTAGAAAGCGGGATTGCCTCATCAGAATCAATTAAGGTCCCATCAAAATCACTTACAAACAATTGATACATAATCTTACTCCTTTCTAAAATCTATCTTCTTAGTAACCTCTATTAAAATAACCAAATAACTAAGTGCCAGTAAATAACCTGCCACAACATCACTAGCATAATGAACACCTACATAAATACGACTAACTCCTATACTTAAAATAACCAAAATTAAAATAATTGATACTACATATTTATAAACTTTATTTTTAATTTTTGTAAATGCTAAATAGCAAAGGTAACCATATAAACAAATAGAAATCATTGCATGACCACTTGGAAAAGAGTAACCACTCTGCGAAATTAATCTTAATTCGTCAGGTCTAGGTCTTTGAATTATGTATTTAAAAATCGTATTTAATATGACCGAATCAATCGAACTAACAATCAAAAAAATACTATACCTATTTCTAAATATCAAAGCTAAAACTAAAACAATCAAAATAACAATCAAAGTATTTCCAAGCTTTGTAACTGTAATAAAATAATGATCCAAAAAAGAATTTCGAAATGAAATGATAAAATCATAAACATAAGTATCAAATTTTGCTGTATACCCAAAAACCACCAATACCATAAGAATTAAGAATAATATTGCGAAAAAAAGAGCCAAAATGATATTTTTCTGTTTCATACTACCTTCCTCTCTATTATAAACGTGATCTAACTTCACTTTTATAAACTTCAACACCTGGTTGATTAAAAGGGTCTACATCAAACAAAAATCCACTAAATGCAGCAGTTAAAAGGAAAAAGGCTGAAACTTCACCTATAGTATAAGGACTAACATCATCAAGTTCTAAAATAATACATGGTACACCACCAGATACATGAGCTGCAATAACACTATCTTCAACAATCAAAGTATCTTGATGTAAACTTCTAACATTAATAAAAAAATCTTCTCTATTATTTTTTATTTTAAAAAATGTTTCATAAAGAATTTTATTTCCCTCTTGCACAAACTGTCCTAAAGAATGTAAATCTCTTGTATGAATCATCGAAATTGGTAAAATACCCTTACTCTCTTTTCCTTCTGTTTCTCCAAACAATTGTTTCAACCATTCTAAATAATAATAAAAATTATTTTCATAAGTAACAAAATTTTCTACTACTTTTCCAGAATCAAATAAACTACGACGAACTACTGCATAAGAAAAAGCCAACTCTTTAAGTAAGATTCCGTCTTGATAACCAGAAATAAGTTCATTTATATCGATACAAAAAGAAAGTGGGAATAAATGGGCAGCTGTAAGTAAAGAATAACGTCCGCCAATATTATCTGGAATTTCAAAAGCCGTATAACCTACCTCTTCTACTTCTTTTCGTAAATCTCCTTTCACTGGATCTGTTGTAATAATAATTCTTTCTTTCAATTCCCAAGGACTATATTTTTCTTCCATAACCTTTTTTATAGCAGTATAAGTAAGTGATGTTTCCATAGTTGTACCACTTTTACTAATAACATTTACCGAAAAATCAACCGTCTTTAAATATGATACTAACTCACTCATATAACTACTAGATAAAGTAGTTCCAGCATAAATAATCTCAAAATCATCTCTTTTAAAATATGGCTTAAACATTTCATATAAAGCAGCACTTCCTAAAAAAGAACCACCAATACCAACAACAACTAAACATTGAGAATTTTTCTTAACTCTATCCCTTACTTCTAATATTTTATGAATGTAAGTTAAATCAGGATGAAGCCAACCATTCATACTAGCACTATCTAATAAGTTAAAAACCTCATCTTTTCTATCACTATATTTTTTGATAACATCTTTATCTAAAAATTGATTCACATGTGTAGTTATATCTAACTTCATAAATCCACCTACTTTCTAACTTATTAAAAGTATAACACAAACTAAGTCTTAAAATCAAAAAAAAGAAGCTAGCTTTTTTTGACATTTAAAACTAATTAACTGAAAATAAAAACGACTAAACTAAGTTTAATCGTTTCTAATTATAAAGCAATAAAATGTACAACTACTTCATGTTCACGTCCATCATTAACTAGTGTTATTTTACCATCACTACATTTTTTATGATCTAATATGATACTTTCTTTTTTATCTTTGATTACCTCAATGTGATAAACAGTATCCATATAAGTATAATCCAATTTAAATGAATCCCAAGCAATCGGAATATTAGGCTCAATAGTTAATTCTTCGCCATGTTTTTTAAGGCCTAAAATTTCACTAACACCAACATAATAATACCAAGCTGCCGTTCCAGTATACCAAGTCCAACCTCCACGTCCTGGATAACGTTCATTAGAATAAATATCAGCGGCTACAACATAAGGTTCAACTATATATTTTTCAACACCTGTAACATCTAAACTACGATTTACTGGATTAATCATTTGATAATAACGATATGCTCTATCATAATATCCTGATTTAATAAGAGCCATTATATACCAAGAAGTAGCATGCGTATATTGCCCACCATTTTCACGAAGTCCCTTTGGATAATTCATAATATAACCTGGATTATTTAAAGACTTCTCAAATGCCGGTGTTAAAAGTTTAATAATCTTGTTTTGATCATCTACTAAGTTTTCCTCTACCGCAGTAATTGATTTTTGCACTCTATCCTTTGGCGCAACATTACTTAAAATAGCAAAGCTTTGTGAAATTAAATCTATCTTACATTCCTTATTTTCACGACTACCAAGCTTATCACCATTATCGAAATAAGCTCTTAGATAATACTCTCCATCCCAAGCTTTCTTATTCAAGTTTTCTTTCAATTTATCATTAAATTCTTTATACTCTTTCAATTTAAATTTCTTATCATACTCTTTCATAAAATGAATAAACATATCAATAGTCTGATATAAGAAGAAACCTAACCAAACACTCTCTCCTTTACCTTTGATACCGACTTTATTCATTCCATCATTCCAGTCTCCTCCACCCATAAGAGGTAAATGATGATTTCCTAAAGAATTCATGGCTAAATGAAGAGAGGTTAATAAATGTTCTAATAAAGAAACTTTCTCTTCTGTATAACTAAATACAATTCCTTTTTCATGTTCATATTTACTTAACTCTGGCCCAACAACATATGGAACCTTTTCTTCTAAGATAGAATAATCTTTTGTAACATCCAAATATCTAGCAGTTGCATAAACAAGCCAAATATAATCATCTTTATAACGACTACGAAGTCCAAAATGATTTTTTTCATGCCACCAATGAAGAACATCACCAGCTTCAAATTGATGAGCTGCATTAATTAAAATTTGTCTTCTAGCTTGTTCTGGATATACCAAAGAAATATTCATAGAGTCCTGCAATTGATCTCGATAACCAAACGCTCCACTTACTTGATAAAATCCAGCTCTAGCTAAAATACGAGAAGATATTGCTTGATATAAATACCAACCATTAACCATGTAATCAAAACTCTTATCGGAACTTTCAACCTTAACTGCTCCTAAAGTTTTCTTCCAATAATCTTTAACAGCCTTTAACTCACTCTTTGCCGTTTTAACATTAGCAAATTTAGAAACAATATCAGAAAGAGTCTCACTATCAGTACTGCTTCCTAATACAAAAACACAAGTAGTACTTTCTTCTTTGTCTAAATGTACCTTACTATGAATACTCTTTACTAAAATTTTATCATTAACGGTTTTATCAATCGGTAAATCAGTAGACATATAAACACAAACATCACCATAGACAACACTATATACATTACGTAATTTCAAATAGTTATCTTGTCCCATAAATTCTGTTAAAATATGTCTTGCCGTTTTTTCTTCGAAATTTCCAAAAACAGGGTTAATCCAGAAAGAAACATCAACATCAACAGCCTTTTTTAGTTTATTTGTTAACTTAACCAAATAAAATTTAACTGTATCTTCTTTAGCTACAAATTCTGTAATTTCTTTTTTTAACTCATCATTTTCACTTTCAAAAACACTATAACCAAAACCATGAGTACATTTCATTGGATCAAAAAGTCTTCCATTGAATTTAAATCCTTCTGATTTGTCATTAGCAACCATATCATTAGTCCAAGAAGTAATTTTAAACTCTCCTGAATTATAAGCATAAGTATAGCCACAACCATTATTGGTAACAATACTACCAAAATTCTTATTAGCTAAAATATTACTCCAAGGAGCCGGTGTATTTTGATTATAAATGACATATTCACTACCATTATTCTTAAATCCACCATATCCGTTATCAAAGGTTAATCTCTCAGAATGAATAACCTCACTGTGATTTTCTACCAAAACCTTCTCATAATCACTAACTTTATTTTTCTTTTGTAACTCTTCTACTTCATCCTTTAAAGAATGATGATCTTTAATTACAAAACTAAGTCTTGCTACCATCTGTAACAAGCTTCTTTCCTCTCTAGTTAACTCACTGCCATCAACGACAGTAACTGCACCAGGAATGTGATAAAAACTATTTAAAGTATACATACGATATAATTCATCGTCAATTTCCTTTTTAATAATCTTAGCATACTGACTAGATTCATTATTAACAATAACTACATCTACAAATATTGAATTATTTTTATAATATTCAAATGCTTTCAATACTTCATACACAAAAGCCAAGTCAGCAATATCTGAAATTTCTACTAAAATAATTGGTCTATCTCCACTAACACCAAACTTCCAAAGTCCAGATTGTCCTAATGCATTCTTTCTTAATAAATCCATCCTCTCTTCTGTAACAGAAAGTCTTGTAGTTTGATATAAGTAATTAAGCATAATATTAAAAGTACGCATATCACTACCTTTAATATTCATATTTTTAGTGTTAATAACATTCATTAATGTTGAAACTTTGAAAGCCTTATCAATATCAGTTTCATTAGCATAAGAATGAATAATATCCTCAATTTGTTCAACACTTCTACCAAATCCAGTAATGATATAAACAGTAGTCGAACTATTAGGCAACACTTCTACTCTATTTCTCATACTAACAATTGGATCTAGATTAGTTCCTGCCGTATTACTAAGTTCTTGATATAAACCACTAGGATTTTGCATGGTTTGATTTCTTCCTAAAAAATTCTTTCTTTCTGTCTCATAACTAAATTCACTTTTAGGATCAAAAACTAATAATCTATGAAGCATATAACTATTAATATTAGAATCATTTCTACTCTTTCTTCTAATAATCAATGAATTACTAGTACTATCATATTTACTATTTAAAAACATACTATTGAAAACTCTATGTGATATATCATCCATATTTTCAGAAAGAATTGGTTCAGAATAAGTAGTAAGTTCTAAATTTTTAACTTCATCACTTTCATTCTTAAAAGTAATCTTTCTAATTTCTGCGTGATGATTTTTTGTTACAACAATCTCTGTTTTTGTCGTTACTTTACCATCGGTACGTAAATATTTAATCTTATCAGCCGCAAAAACAGTTTCATATTTATCTGGCTTCTTATTAATTGGAGCATAAGTATTAGACCAAACATAATTAGTATCCAAATCCCTAATATATAAGAAAATACCATAATCTTGTTCTGTTACCTTACGATAACGATTTAATTGTAAAGTACGATATCTCGAAAAACTATCCCCTCGATCATTCATAAGTAAACAATATTTTTTATTAGAAAGTACACTAACTTCCGGTAAATATGAAATATAATCAAAAGTACGAATATCATTTTCAATGGCTTCTTTATGGTAATCATACTTCTTATACCTAGCCATTTTCATATCGATACTAGTACGAACCTGGACTTTTTCTTTTAATAATATATCAAAAGTCTTAACATTAACATTTTGATGAAAATAATTTTGAATAACCCCCGATTTTAAATAATTAGCAAGACCAACTAAAGACATTCCTTGATGATGAGCAAAAAATGATTTTACAACTCCCTTATTATCATAATCATAAGCTTCATAAAAACCATATTCACCTAACATATCCAACTTCTTAAACTTATCAAAGTTTTCATAAACATCTTTTGGAAACATTTGCATAGCCATCAAAGAAGAATAAGGGGAAAGAACGATTCTATTTTCTTTATCCTCTTTAGCCTTCAAATATGGGGTTGAAAAAGCATGATATTTATAATTTAAAGAATTGTCTAATTCATTATAAGCTGATTCACTAATACCCCAAGGTAAAGAATGAGAAACACTACTTATATATTCTTCTTGACAAAACTTCGCAAAATGATAGCTTTCATCTAATAAAGTATTAGAATAATTTTTCATGAATAAAAGTGGCATATAATATTCAAAAGATGTACCAGACCATGAAATGAGACCTTTTCTACCTTTATAGGTTGTAAGTGATTTATCTAGACAGAACCAATGTTTACTTGGAGCATCGCCCAAACAAATAGCCAAATAACTAGTAAGACGAGATTCACTAGCAAACTTATTATAATTATAAATCGACAAACGTCCTTCTAATTCATCATAACCAATACTAAAGACATCATTTTTAGTATATAATTTTTTAAAATTAGAATGATTTATTAACTTATCACAACGCTTCACTAACTCTACCTGATTATGATCCTTTAAAAATTCTCGTACAACAATAAGTGCCGCTACAAAATTTCCAGAATCAACTGTTGATACAAAACTTGGATGCATGACTCTCATACTCTTAATATCATACCAGTTATATAAATGCCCGTGCCATTTTTCTAATCTTTCAACAGAATCTAAAATATGTTCCAATAACTCTTGAGACTCTGTATCAGAAATAAATTCTAATTCACAAGCACTAACAACACCCAACATAGAAAACCCAATTCCTGTAGGAGATGTACGTAAATCTAATTTATTTTCTCTATTTTCTTGATAATTATCTGGAATTAAATAATGATATTCTTCTTTTAAATTATCTGCAAAATAACGCCATGTAAGATAAGCAATTTGTCTAACATCTTCTACTTCTTTTTCTTTTAATTCCTTCTTTTGTGGATCAATGTCTTTGCTTACAGTATAAAGAACAAATGGTGCCGTAATAAACACAATAGCTAATAAACTAGCATAAATATTAAATGTTGCTACCCCAACGACTAGTAACATAAAACTAAATATCAAATGAAAACTAAAATTCTTAAAATAACTTTTAATACTACAATCTATATTTTTAGAAGCATCTGAAGCAGTTATCCAATTAAGCAAATTTTTATGACTGACTGTCAAACGATAAATAGTTCTAAAAAATGCATCTAAATATAATTTAGAGTAAAATGGCAAAGTTGATAAAATAATATAAGAACGCAAAATAATACTCTTACCACCAAAAAGTAACTTATGATAATAAATAGTAGCTTTTTCTTTTTTTCCATCATGTTGATAAATCTTTCCGTGTAAAAAGAATAAAATTGGAACTGCAATAACTAATACAATAAAAGCTATCCACCATAATGGATTTATCTTAGAAAAGAAAATGGCAAAAAGTAGCACCAATAACAATGTTGGATATAAAAACATTCTTACTAAATTATCAAATATCTTCCATTTGCCTAATAAATTAATAGGATTTTTAACTTTTTTACCATCTTTATTTTTTACAAAAGGTAACAGCCAACCAATAATTTGTATATCTCCTCTAGCCCAACGATGATGTCTTGTCGTATCTGTTAAAAACTTAGATGGAAAATCATCAATCAGTTCAATATCAGAAACATAACCACAACGTAAATAATTACCCTCTAATAAATCATGACTTAAAATTAAATTTTCAGGAAAAACATTAGAAAGTACTTTATCAAATATCTTTAAATCATAAATTCCCTTACCTACAAAACTACCTTCTCCAAAAGTATCTTGGTAAACATTTGGAACCATAGCACTATACGTATCAAATCCACCTATTCCCGCAAAAACTTGACTGTATAAACTCTTATTAGTAGCCTCAATATCCAAACTAACTCTAGGTTGCATTAAAGCATACCCTTTAACAACTTTAGTCTCTTCCTTATTTAATACTGGATGATTCATAGGATGCGCCATTGCTCCAACTAAATTTAACGCTGTATTTAAAACCAATCGATTATCCTCATCCAAAGTAATAACATAACGAATATCTTCTTTAATATCCCCTAAAGTATTCGCAAAATACCAATATTTTTGATCTTCCTTACTCATTTTCTTAAGTAAAAGTTGGTTAAACTGTAACAAAGCACCACGTTTACGTTCATATCCTAAATAACAATTTTCTCCTTCATTCCAAAAACGTTTACGATATAAGAAATAAAATAACTCTTTTTTATACTTCTTATTTAACTTTTCAGCATAACTAATTCCATATTCACTTAACTCATCATCAATATCTAAAACTTCTTGATTACTAGCTTTAACATCTCCAAGTAAAGTAAAATATAAATTATCAGTCTTATTAATAATATAAAAAGTTTCCAATGTATCAAACATTTCTTTTATTTTATCTTTACTAGAAATAATAGTGGGAATTACCACCATAGTCTTAGAATCATCAGGAATACCTTTAGAATAATCCAACTTAAGAATTGGTTTAGTAGGTACAACCCTAATTAATATTTGTTGAAAAATCTGTACAAACAGTTGACTAACCGGTATCACTAATAAAATAAATCCTATCAATCTCCAACTAATAAAATATCTAGAAAGAAAGAAACTAATTCCAAAAGTCGCAACTAAAATAACCAAAATATATAAAATAACTCTTAAATTATTTTTTTTCTTAGGAAACAATTGAAAACCAATATGGTATTGATCTCCATTAGCTTTTTCTACTAACTCTTCTAAATAACTAAGCTCATCTTTATGATTTTTCTTAGAAAGCTTTAACAACTGATTACGATATAATCTCTTAGACTCTACTGTCATCTTAGAATAAATTTCATCTTCTAATAGCATTTTTTCTGTCTTACTAACCTTTTTAAACAAGTCTTCTTCTGTAAATTCAAAAAACTCTTTTAAATCTCCAAAAATATTAGAAATTAAAATATCATTATCAATATTTTTTTGATATTCTTGATTAATAATTTCTTTCAAGCTAATACTATTTTGGCCTAATAATTCATTCAACTCTTTAAATAATGAATTAGTTTTAGCTCCCAACTCTTTTAATTGATTATTAATTTCAAAAATATAATTTACATCTTTTTGAACCGAAAAATCGCAACTCAAGAAATTTGAAAGTTCTAATTCTTTTTCTTCTCTACTTTCAATAATTCTAGCTACTTTTTCCTTATTCAATAAATTATGATATTCTTCTTTACACAAATCAGCTAATCTTTTAGTATAAATAAACAATAAAAAATTCTTAACACACGTTAATTCTGGATAAGAAAATGCGACTTTCATTTGCTTTTGATAATCACGAAGTTCTGTAACTAATATTTTAAAACTAATATTATAATGATTACGTGTAACAATATCTTTAAGACAATAAAAAATCCGATTATATTTTTTCAGATCTTTTTCCACATACTTTTTATCGTGAACTACATTAGTCTTATGTTCAACCAATAGGTAAAAATTATCAATTAACCATTCATTAGTAATACCAACATACTCTAACTTTTTGGTCTTATCTACTAAAAAAGTATAGTAGTCATTAATATCTTCAAAATCTGTAAAAAAGTTTTTAAGTAAATTTGCCATAGTCTTATCACTCCTATCATGATTATATCATAAAAACAAGCCATAGCCTAGAAAAAAGCAAACAAAAAAAGAGCTTACGCTCTTTAATTTCATAATGGCGGAGTAGGAGAGATTTGAACTCTCGCGCCAGTTGCCCGACCTACACCCTTAGCAGGGGCGCCTCTTCAGCCTCTTGAGTACTACTCCACATCTCAAATTGCTTTCGCAAATATAATATTACAGTAGAAAAAAAGAATTGTCAACCAAAAAGCATAAATTAAAAAGATAAAATTAATTTCTTTATATTTTTCCAAAATACCAATTACTTCACTCTACTCTATTTTTTTTAACAAAAAAACTCCTAACGGAGTAAATTCAAAATTGGTGACCAGTACGGAATTCGAATCCGTGAATGCTGCCGTGAAAGGGCAGTGTGTTAAGCCACTTCACCAACTGGCCATATGGCGCCTCAACTAGGACTTGAACCTAGGACCCCTTGATTAACAGTCAAGTGCTCTAACCAACTGAGCTATTGAGGCACTATTAATGGTGGACCTGACAGGACTTGAACCTGTGACCCCACGCTTATCAAGCGTGTGCTCTAACCAACTGAGCTACAGGTCCATACTAACAGTACTTATTCAATATACACTATTTTCTAAATAATTGCAACTATAAATTAAAATATTTTTTATTTTTCCCAGTCGCAATATTAGAATACTATAAAAAAAGTAAGAAAGTCAAGCGTTAATTGCTAAATTTCTCACTTTTTTTATTTTTTCGATCTAAAAATGCAAAAACATCACTCTCTGTTCGTTCTATTAGCCTATATAAATAATGCGACAAGAAGATACAAACAATGGTAACTAAAATCATTACGAAATCAAAATAGGCAAACGAGAACAAACTTTTCAATGAAAAGCCACAAATAAAGGCTATAAACATAGTAACAAATAACACTGTTCTAAGTGGATTTAATGGCTTACAAGTTTTATAAAGTAAAATAAACGATGTATAACCAGTAACCGCCACTGATAACGTTGATGTTTGCTCATAGCTAAAATTAAACATATTACTAGCGATAAATACGACTAAAATATTTAATACAATTGTAATCGCTGGTGGTATAGCCCTTTTTAAAACACTTGTTAAAAAACTCCCCTTTACTCTATCATGATTGGGTTGTAAAGCTAACACAAAAGATGGAATTCCAATGGTCACAACACTAGCTAGGGTTAACTGTATTGGGATAAAAGGATATGGCATTTCAATAAAAATAAAAATAATTGCCAAAAGAGATGCATAAATGGTTTTTACTAAAAACAATGACGCACTACGCTCAATATTATTAATCGTTCTTCTCCCTTCTGCTACTACATGAGGCATAGAAGAAAAATTAGAATCTAGTAAAACTAATTGACTAACATTTTTACTAGCATCACTGCCATTAGCCATAGCAATAGAACAATCTGCCTCTTTTAAAGCTAAAACATCATTAACTCCATCACCAGTCATGGCTACTGTATGACCAAGAAGTTGTAATGCTAAAATAAATTTTTTCTTCTGATCAGGTGTCACTCTACCAAAAATATCATATTGCAAAACAGCATCAATAATATCTTGATCTGTTTTTAAAGTAGTGGCATCAACTTGTTTAACAGAAGGAGAAAGTCCTGCCCTAACAGCAATACCATAAACCGTATCTGGATTATCTCCTGAAATAATTTTAATATCTACACCCTGCTGTTTAAAAAAATTAAGTGTACTAGCTGCTTCTTTTCGAATCTTATCTTGTAATAAAATATAACCAATAACTTTGATATCATCAAGTTTTTTATCTTCAGAAGAAGCTAATAACAAAACTCGATAATCTTTAGCGTATTCTGAAATTTCTTTATTATATTTTTTTATTTTATCCTTAAGTAAAAATTCTGGTGCACCAATAAAGTAAGCTTTATCATCAAGGACAATTCCCGAATACTTTTTACTAGAAGAAAAAGGAATTTTTTCTACCAAATTGAAATTATTCTTCTTACCAAATTTATCTTTTAAAGCCAAAGCAGTAGCATTAACCTCATCTAAATAATAATTGATATTAGCTAAAACTTCATCTATATCATAAGAAGTATCCTTAGCAACAACACAAGCAACTTCCATACTTCCCTCAGTAATAGTACCTGTCTTATCCAAACAAATAGTATCAACCCTTGCTAAAGTCTCAATACAATATAAATCTTGAACTAATACCTTTCTTTTAGAAAGACGAATAACACTAATAGCCAAAACTGTACTAGTAAGCAACACCAAACCTTCTGGAATCATCCCAATTAAAGCCGCAACTGTATTAACAACTGCCTGTGATATAGTATTTCCCTCCAAATACATTTGTCTTGAAAAAAGTAAAATACCAACTGGTACAATCAGAAAAGAAATAGTTGACACAATTTTATTTAAACTTTTCATAATCTCTGATGAAATAGGCTTAATATACTTAGTATCACTAGAAATTTTAGCTGTATAATTATCAAGTCCAATATGTTGTACCTGACAAATTGCTTTACCACTAACAACAAAACTACCAGAGATTAACATATCCCCTTTTTTCTTAAAAACGGTCTCAGCTTCTCCCGTAATAAAAGATTCATCCACTTCAACTTCCCCATCACGAATCAAACTATCGACAACAACTTGATCACCAAGTTCTACTTCCAAAATATCATCCAATACAATGTCATTGATTCCAATAAACTGCCTTTTTCTATCCCTAATAACTTTTACTTTAGAGCTTGCTAAAATTTGTAACTTATCCAACGTTTTCTTACTCCTAAGCTCTTGAAACGTACTAATTAAAGTATTTAAAACAATAATAATCATAAAAGTTAAATTTTTAAAAGAACCAACACAAATAACAGCAATTGCTAAAACAATATTAATGATATTAAACAAAGTACAAATATTATCTCTTAAAATCTGTTTTACAGACTTAGTAGTAGATTCTGTATTAAAATTAACAAATCCTTCTGTTTCTCTTTCCAAGACTTGATCATTCGTTAATCCAATTTCAATATCTGCCATAATTCTATTTTTATTCATACTATCACCTAATACATATAATAACTCATATATTAAAAAAAGAAAAGTTAAGACACAACACTTCAAATAATTATTGATATTTAACATAAAATTTAATTTAGGTATTCACATTTTTATTTTTATATGCTATAATCAATAAGAAATCTAATTTTGGACTGTTAGCTCAGTTGGTAGAGCAACTGACTCTTAATCAGTGGGTCTAGGGTTCGAATCCCTAACAGTCCACCATTTTAAAATTAAAAGGTGTCTAGCACCTTTTTTTATTTATCTATAAATGCACAAAATACAGCCTAATCTGTGTTTTTATTTTGTATAAATGCTAAAAATAATCTATTACTACCACTATCATAATCAAGCATTCTTTCAGGATGCCATTGAACACCTACTTGAAAAATCTTTGAATATCCTTCAATCGCTTCTATTAAACCATCACTTGATCTACCAACAACAGAAAACATTCCTCCTGATAAAACAGTTTGTAAATGATGAGAATTAACCATAATTTTACTATTTTCAAAAATATCTTTTACCTTACCAGAAAACAAACTAACTTCATGTACATAACCTTCTTTTTGCTGATGATTAAAGTTTCCAATACTTACTAATTGATTTGCAGTCTGATATAACGCCATCGATTGCATTCCTTGACAAATACCCAATAATTTTAAATTGTATTTTAAAGCATATTCGATTAAAAAGAAATCATGAAAACCTACTTCTAATCCTCCAGGTAATAAAATACCAGTAACCTCTTCTAATTTTCTTAAAATTTTCTCCTGACTTTCCCCATCAAAAGCCAATACCACCTCGCCACCAAATTGTTCAATGGCTCTTATATAATAACCGTTTTCTTCTTCTGTATTTTCAGAGCGTATCAATAATAATATCTTATTCATAAAGAAAAAAAGAAAGTTATCTTAACTTCCCTTTAGCACCTTTCAATCCTTTAACTCCACCATGTGCAGCAAAACCTTGTAAAATGTTAGTATCAAATGAATGTGTTTTACTAACACGCTTCTTATAGTCTTTAACCCCAATATTAATCATCTCATCTAACATAGAAGAAAAATCAACACCTTTAGCCTCCCATAAATAAAAAGCCAAACTTCCAGGAATAGAATTAATTTCATTAATATATACTTTATTCTTATCCTCATCAATTAAAAAGTCAATTCTACTGTTACCAGAAGACCCCAAAGCTTTAAATGCTTCAATAGCAACTTGTTCTACTTCTTTTCTAATCTTTTCACTTAAATCAGCTGGCAACTTTCTATTAGCAGAAGCCATACCCTTGGAACTACTTTTCACAGGTGCTTTAACACCTTTTAACTTTCCTTTGCCACCACCAACATATTTATCAGCATAAGTTAAAAATTTATTTGCTGAGATTACTTCTTCTATTTCACTTACTTTTTGGTGTTCATAATTACCCATAACAGCAATATTTACTTCTTTTAAGTTTTGAACAACCTCTTCTACTAAAATCTTCTTATCATATTGAATAGCATCATCGATAGCTTCCACTAATTCTTCACGATTACCACATACCGCAATACCTACACTAGAACCCGTAGTGGCAGGTTTGACAATGACTGGATATTTAATTTTTTCAACTTTTTCAATAACCTTATCACTATCTTGTTTATAATCAACATCATAAAACCATTCATAATTAGTAATTGGAAGCTCGCTATTTTTCCAAATATCTTTCATAAACACTTTATCTTGTCCTACAACAGAAGCATAAACATCACTACCTACGAAAGGAATTCCAACTGTTTGTAAATATCCTTGTAAACCACCATCTTCTACACCGGTACCATGTACAATTGGAAAAACAATATCAACCTCTGTAACAACTGTTTTAGGAAAACTTTTCTTCTGTAAAACAAAAGAACCATTTTTATAATACAAAACTACATTCTTCCCATATTTTTTAATTAATGACAAATCTTGATATACTTCAATATCTTTCAACATTTCTCCAGTATACCATTCTCTATCCTTAGTAATATAAATTGGAATAATATCATACTTATCTTGATCCAATTTATTCATCGCTTGCATAGCAGAAATAACACTAACTTCATGTTCCACTGTTTCTCCGCCATAAATAACTCCTACTTTAATTTTCATAATACATCTCTCCTATTCATTATATGTATCAGGTAAATCATTTTCAAATAATGCATATACCTCTTTTTTATTCGCTAACTGTCCAATAAAAGGATATGCAGCCCGAACATCATTCAATACTACAATTTTATCTTTATCAAAGCCCTTAGCAAGTAACCCTTCTTTGATTGGCTTAGTATGTCGTTCACCAACTAAGACTACATAGTCAGCAACCTCTGATATTTGTTCTCCAAACTTCTTATTGTATTCATCTTCTTTATCACCTAATTCAATCATCCCAGGAGTAACAACCACTTTAACACCAGGCATCATATCTAGAACTTTTAAAGCATTTTCTGCTCCTACTGGGTTAGAATTATAAGCATCATCAATTTGATAAAAATTCCCTAACTTCTTTAACTCTAAACGATGTTCAACTGGTCTAACACCTTTAACAGCTTGCTGCAAATCAAAAATAGAAATACCAAACTCATAACCAAAAGCTAAACCAGCTAAAATATTATATACATTATGATTACCTAATAACTTCGTTTCAAAATGATATTTTTGTTTATCACCTCGAAATGAAACATCAAATTCAGTACCCTTACTAGAACACTTAATACTTGTTGCTCTAACATCAACATTAGAATTATCAATACCAATCCAAATAACTCTAACCTTATTCTTTAATTTATAAGAAACTTGTTTAGAATCATCACCATTTAAAACAGCAAATCCATCACTAGGTAATGACTCAATAAGTTCAAATTTCCCATCTATAATATTTTGTTCACTTCCAAAAGACTCTAAATGAGCAGTACCTATTCTAGTCAAAATACCATATTTTGGCTTAACTAACTTACAAAGCCCCTTAATTTCCCCCTTAACATAAGCTCCCATTTCCGCAATGAAAATATCGTTAAACTTAGTTAAATGATTATTAACTGTCATAATAAGACCATTATAAGTATTTAAATTCCTAGGTGTAGGTAAAGCATTATACTTAATATTTAAAATATCACTCAAAATATTTTTACTACTAGTTTTACCATAACTACCAGTAATACCAATAATCTTTAAATTACTCATACTTTTAAGTTTAGATTGAGCTTTATGTTTATAAAAATGATAAACAGAACGTTCAATTGGATAATTAATAATATTAGCTAAAAATACTATCAAAGGATTTAAAACCACCATAATAGAAAGTAACGTAATCATAGCCCAAACAAACTGTTGATCTGTATTATTAACAAATAAAAATAAAATTGGAATCAAATATAAAACAGATGTTGTGAATATTAAACGTTTAACTCTTTTCGTAATAACCAAAGGTTTCTTATTTTGATCACTACGTAAACGACTTCTCCATAAATAAGCAAGTGCAAGAAATAATACTCCAAGTCCAACTATTAATAAAATTGAAAAATTTTCTAAATCATAAAGAACAAATAGCCCTATACAAGAGCCTAAAATAGCCAGTAAATCTAAATCTAAAAATTGCTTACTATTTCGAAATAACCATTTTAAATAACGATTATTCTCATTATATAAATTCTGTTGCAGCATATGAAGATAACGCTTAGATTTATAACTTAATGCACTAACAATACATACTAATAATAAAATATAAAACAATAGCATAATATCCTCCTAAATAAAATTATTCAAAATAGCAATTACTTGCCCCAAATTCTCAATATAAGCATAATGTGTTCCTGGAAGAACAATTAAAGCTGCATCATACATAATATTTTCTAATATTTTAGCTTCTTCAACTGGTGCTTCCGTATCTTGATCTCCCCAAATCAATAAAGTTGGTTCCTCTATCTTTTTAGCAAATTCTGATAAATCCTCATTAACAACTTGTACTAAAGTTTGACGCATGATGGGACTAGCAGCTTTATAATCTCTAGAACCAATATATTTTTTCATTTTTTCTCCAAAGGCATCTAAACCTGGTAAAGTTTTTAACTTCTTAAGTATTCTAACAGATAAAGGTAATTTTTGTTGTAAACGCACACAAGGGCTTCCAAATAAAACCAGTTTTTCAATGGGATGATTGGCTGAATATCTAATCGCAACTCTTCCACCAAAAGAATGCCCCATAATAATAGGCTTTTTAATTTTTAACTCCTGAACTAACCTTTCAATCAATAAAGAATAATCACTAAGTGTCCAAGGAATAGTTGGTTCATCGCTTTCACCAAAACCAGGAAAATCCAAAATAGTAATTCGAAATCTATCAGCCAATCTATCCCCAATAAACTTCATCATCTCAATATTTTGACCCCATCCATGAAGTAGCAAAATATCTTTACCCTCACCATATTGTACGTAATTAACCGAAACACCGTTAATATTTATTTTCATAGCATCACCACACTATAGGTATTATAGCATAAAACTAAGTAAAATCATCAAAAAACAACCATAATACCTGAAAAAATAAAAAAATACCAGTCAACATGACAAATTTGATATATAATAAACTAAAAAAACAAATTTATAAACAAACACAAGGAGAAAGCTATGAATAACTACGAATATTTAAATACAATTAAAACTAGTCAAGAAGAACAAGAAAAACTAAAACAAGAATTAAAAAAAGAACTAGATGGCTTTATATTAACTACGGAAGAACAAGAAAAAATTATCTCTAATACTTTAGAAAAAGCCTTTAAAAGTTACAAATCAACAAACCCTGTTTCTTTTATAAAATACCTAAAAATAAAATTAAAAAAGGAAGTTGAAGAAAAATATTTAACTCCATCTACTCTCATATCTACAGATGATCAAAAAATAATTAGATTATATCTAACAAATATAAATAATCGTTTTTTAACGGAAGAAGAAATCAGAAAACGTTTACAAATTGATTCAAAAGCTATATACCACGCTTTAATGAAATTAAAAGATATAAACAAAGAAGAATTAGAAAAACTTTTTCCAAACTATAGATACAAAATCAAAAAAAGAAAAGAATTCTTTAAAAGCCCAGTTACCCTATCAGAACAAAATTTACTATATATAGGCTACTATATTGGTGAAATCAACGATCTTTGCCTAGATATTGAAGAAATTGCTAAACTAGAAAATAAAAGTACCACTCAAATAAAAAAAGAATTAACCGTAGCCTTCAACTTATTAAAAGATATTAAAAATCTACAATTAGTATTAGAAAAATATCCAAATTCACAAAAAATGCTCGAAATAAAAGCTACTAATCTAGGTGTCCATCTAACAATACCAAAAGAAAAGAAAAACTCCCCTGTAACAAAACAAAATAAAAAAACAGTCAAAAGATCTTTACTATCTAAAACAGAACAACAATTAATAGAAGAATTACAAAAATATCCATATGATAAAATTCCTCTAGATAAAGTTGCTAAAAACCTAGAAAAATCAAAACAAGAAATTAGTAATCTCATTTATAGATTAAAAAAGAAATGTCAAAATCAACAAATAAAAGAGTTGGTTGAAACATTCATTCCTAATTTTCTAAATTTAAAATCCATTCGCAACAAATCTAAAACAAACACTAAAAAACAAAAAACAAAACAAACTAATCTAACTTCCTTGCAAATAAAACTTTTAGAAGAATTAAATAAATATAAAAAAAATCCAATAAATTACCATAAATTAGCTGAATTAACGGGCTATAAAAACAGTCAAGTGATATACCAAACAATTAGAAGCTTAAAACTAAAAAGCAAAAAAAATCCAAGATTACAAGCTGAAATAGAATCAATATATCCTGAATTCTTAGAAGAAAAGTCTAAGAGTCAAAAACCAAAAAAACAAAAAGTACCAAAAACAAATCTTTCTCCAAAAAGCTTCTTACAATCTAAGGAGTTAACCGTGTTAGAAGAGTTATATCGAATTACTCCACCAAGTAAAACTTATACAACTCAACAAGAATTAGCTAAAAAATTTCGTCTTACTACTGCCAGAATCAATAATATTAAAAAAAGCGCTTTAAGTAAAATTGATAGTAATCCTATCATCGAAGAACAAGTAAAAGAAACTTGGCCATCATTTACTGAGGATAGAATAATTAAAGAAAATTATAGTAAAAAAAAGAGTATTACTGTTAAAGAATCAGACTTAGAAAATATAAAATCATTCATTAGACAATATGATATTCCAGAAACCATTCATGAACAAAAGAAAAATGCCATTCTAAATGGTATTCATAATCTAGAAGAATCAATTTTCAAAAATTATGTAGTTAAATGTACCGAGGAACAAAAAGCTATATTAGCTTTAAGATTAGGTTATATCAATGCCCCATTAGATAGTAAAAGTATTGCCGAAATATTTAAAATCGAGGAAGAAGAAGTAATAACTTTAACTAAAAATTGTTTGCAAAATAAATTAACAGAATATCCTCAAAAAGTATATCAAAAAAAAGAGAGTTAATTTTATAACTCTCTTTTTATTCATCAGCATCATGAATTTGATCAATAATCTTTTCAATATGCTCTCCATATTCAATAGAAGTATCATAGACAAATTTCAACTCTGGTGTATGTCTAATGTCAATACGTTCAGCAAGCTTACCACGAATAAAAGAACTTGCCCCATCTAAAGCTTCCAAAACTGTTGCTTTTTTTTCTTCATCTAATACAGTAAAATATACTTTACAATAACTATAATCACTAGTAACCTCACATCCAGTAATTGTTACAAACTTTAAATCTTCATCACGAACTTCTTCCATTAAAATAATACTGATTTCTTGTTGAATCAAATGATTCAAACGTCCTAATTTAATACTTGCCATAATAGTTACCTCCTATTTGGTATATTATCTATATAAACTTTTTGCATCTTCTTTTAACTTATCATCAATACAAGGATTAACATCAATTAAAAATATATCTTGCCAAATAGCATCGGGAGATGAAAGTTCTATATTCAATGGTTCGGCTACATATTGAATATCAATCATATCACCAACTGGATTAACATAATGACACAGTGCCACAGGTTGAACTTCATTTCCTAACTTTGGACCAATAATTTTAATATCAATTCCTGTTTCTTCTTTAGTTTCTCTTATAGCTGCATCGCTTGGCACTTCTAACTCATCATCTAAAATATGTCCTCCCGGTTGCAACCACTTATTAAGTTTTACATTATGTACTAAAAGTACCCTATGATTTAAAAAATCTATTGTATAAGAGAAGCTGTATATTGTCTTTGAACTCCCATAACATCACCTATCGTTTAATTTCCACTAAATCGTAAATCTCGATGATATCTCCTTCTTTATAATCTTGACAATTTTCTAAAGTAATACCACAATCCATATCCTTTTTAACTTCTTTTACTTGGTCTTTTTCATGTTGTAAAGTATTTACAGCTCCGTTATAAACTACAACATCATCACGAATAATACGTGCTTTTTCATTATTTCTTACAATACCAGTAAGTACATGACATCCTGCAATAAGACCAACTTTAGAAAATTTAAAGATTTGACGAACCTCCAATTTACCAGTAACTTTTTCCTCGTACTCAGGATCAAGCATACCAATCATAGCAGCTTCCATATCTTCAACTACTTTATAAATAATATCGTAAGTCCTAATTTCAACACCAAACTCTTTAGCATCATCATGAGCTTGATTATTAGCACGAACATTAAAGCCGATAATAATAGCATCACTTGCTCGAGCTAAAACTATATCACTTTCCGTAATACCACCAACAGCACCGCGAATAATATTAATTTTAACTCCTTCAACATCTATTTTTTCTAAGGCATGGCGAACAGCTTCCAAACTACCATTAACATCCGCTTTTAAAACAACATTGATTTCTTTTACACCTTCTTGAATACGACCAAATAAATCTTCTAAAGTCATGCCACTAAAGTTACTATCTTTTTCTCTAGCTCTTAAACTTCTCTCCTCAGCAATTTGTTTGGCTTGCTTTTCAGATTCGAAAGCCATAAACTTATCACCAGCATTAGGAACATCATTAAGACCTGTAACTTCCACTGGCATAGATGGTGTTGCTTCTACAATATTTTGACCTAAATCATTCTTTAAAGTACGAACTTTACCATAAATAGTACCAACAACAATTGGGTCTCCTAAACGCAAAGTTCCATTTTGAATAAGTAAAGTTGCAATAGATCCCACTTTGCTATTTTTCTTAGCTTCCACTACAACACCACTAGCATAACGAGCAGGGTTTGCTTTATATTCTTGCATCTCAGCAACCAATAAAATATTTTCTAGCAATTCATTAATGCCTTCTCCAGTGGCCGCAGAAATCTTATTAACAATAACATCTCCACCCCATTCTTCTGGAGTTAGACCATTTTCAACTAACCCAGTCATAACTCGTTCAATATTAGCTTCTGGCTTATCAATTTTATTAATGGCAACAATAATTGGTACTCCTGCAGCTTTAGCATGATCAATTGCTTCTTTAGTCTGTGGCATAACTCCATCATCTGCCGCAACAATAATAATAACAATATCTGTAATACTAGCCCCACGAGCACGCATTTCTGTAAATGCAGCATGTCCAGGTGTATCAATAAAAGTAATCATTTTACCATCGCAACTAACAGAATAAGCTCCAATTGCTTGCGTAATTCCTCCAGCTTCTCCACTAGCTACATTACTCTTACGAATAGCATCAAGTAAAGTTGTTTTACCATGATCTACATGTCCCATAATAGTAACTACTGGTGGACGCTCTACTAAATCTTCTTCTTTATCAGCTATTTCAAAATTTTCAAAATTAGAAATATCAGCAGTTTCTTCTTTCTTTAATGTCTTATTATAATCAGCAACAAGTATTTCAGCCGTCTCAAAATCAACACTTTGATTAATATTAGCCATAACACCAAGACCCATCAATTTCTTAACAAGTTCTACTGCAGCTACATCTAAAAGGCTAGCAAGAGCACTTACACTCATACCTTCTTTATATAAGATAACATTACTATCATTAATTGCTTCATTTTTTTGTAATTTTTCACGATGTTTGTAAATTTTCTTTCGTTCTTTCATAAAGTCTTTTTTACTACTATCATTTTTCTTTTGTGATTTTGGCTTTACCTTTTCAAAAGAAGTTGAATTATCTAAATCAAACTTAGTATTCATAGCTAGTTCTTCTGCTTTGTCATATACTTCTTCTTCATATAATTTAGATTCTAAATCTTCAATATCACCTTCAATATAGTCTTCCTGATCTTGAAGTTCATTATCTAACAAAATAATATCCGTCTCATCTAAAGGTGTGGCCTCATCTTGATAAGTAATACCAATTTTATCACACAATGCCTTAATTTCTTCAACAGATTTTCCAACATCTAAAGCATAATCTTCGATATTCATCATTTCACTTCACCTCCGGTTTTATTTTTCTAACATTTGTTTAATTTCTTCATAAACATCATCATTAATTGTACATTCTAAATGACGCTCCAAAACTTTCTTTTTCCTAGCTTGTTCCAAAACTTGAACGTCTCTTTTAATATATGCACCTCGTCCATTTATCTTTCCAACCTCATCAACAATAACTTGTCCTTCTGGTGTACGAACTACACGAAGTAATTCCTTCTTTGGTAATCTTTCTTTAGTAATTACACAAGTTCTTAAAGGTATTTTCTTTACTTTCATAAATCCTCCTTAAAAACTATCTAAAATTAATTCCAGCCTCTCTTGCTTGATCAGTTGTTTTAATATCAATTTTATAATGAGTAAGTTTACTAGCAAGACGAGCATTTTGTCCTCTCTTACCAATCGCTAAAGAGAAATTATCTCCATCTGCAATAACCATAGCCTCTTGTTTCTTAGGATCAGTAATTGCAACTGTTAAATCTTTAGCAGGACTCAATGCATTTTCAATAAATACAGCTGGATCTTTATCATATTTAACAACATCCAACTTTTCTCCATGCAACTCTTCAATAATTCTTGCAATTCGACTACCCTTCTCACCAATACAAGCACCAATGGGATCAATATTAGAATATTCTGAATAAACAGCTACTTTACTTCTATTTCCAGCATCTCGAGCTACACTATATAACATTACAGTACCATCAGCTAATTCTGGAATTTCAAGTTCAAAAAGTCTTTTTACAAAACCATAGTGGCTTCTACTTAACAAAATAAGCAAATTTTTACCATTATTATCTACCTTAGTAACATAAACTTTGATTTGTGAACCCATCTCAATTTTTTCTCCAGGAATAATATCCTTTTTAGGTAAAATACCATTAGTGCGTCCCAAATCAATAAAATAATTATCTGTATCTTCTAAAGCAACAGTACCAATTAAAAGTTCATCTTGTTTATCTCCAAACTCTTCCATAATACTATTTCTTTCAGCTTCTCTAATTTTTTGAATAACAACTTGTTTAGCCGTAGAAGTAGCAACGCGACCAAAGTCTTTAGGAGTAACTTCTTTATCAATGGTATCCCCAATTTCTAAAGTCTTATCTAACTTTTTAGCCTCAGTTAATTTAATTTCAGTTTCTGGATTAAAATAACTAATTGCTTCTTCTTCTTCTGCTTCCGCGTCATCATTTTCATCTTCTTCATCTTCATCAGTATAATGTTCAAATAAATAATCTTCATATTCTTCTTTTGTCATCTTGTCATCTGGTACAACTGTTAAATAAGAATATACTTTAATTTCTCCAGTCGCGTGATCAAATAATACTTTAACATTAGTCTTAGAATTAAAATTCTTCTTATAAGCTGATGTAAGTGCTAATTCCATAGCGTCATAAACAACTTCTGGATCAATATTTTTTTCTCTAACAATATTATTTAATGCCTTCAAAAATTCTTTACCATTCATTTTATTCGTCTCCCTTCTCTTTAGAATAAATATCTACTTCGTAAATATCATCATCTAATATGTTATTTTTATCAATAATTTTGTTGATAACTCTAGAAGCCTCTGTAATCAAATCCAAATCAATCGTAATATCACTATCCAAAACAATATTTAATATTTTTTTGCCTTCTTCTAAAGAAGTAAAAACATCATCGATAACGACCTCAAAATCTTTTAGTTGATCTCCCACCAAAGTAATTATTTTCTCTTTCATACTTCACCTCCTAGAAACAATAAGGAGCGGGCTAAATATTCCCACTCCTTTCTGCATACATTATAACATACTTTTCATAAAATACCAACAAATATCTTTAATTTTAATATTTTTTATGCTATTCTTTAAGAAGGTGAAAACTCATCAATCACCAAATAAATAGAAAGGAATCAATCACATATTATAAGATTGATATTAAAAAAATGGAAAAAGCAAAACAACTAATAAATTGGAAAGGCTTAGTTGTGGGAATCATTGTATTTATTTTATTTTATTACAGTTCTTTCCTTCAATTAATTCCTATTTCTATCTTCAACTTAAATATTTCTAATATAACTAGCTTAGAACAAATGCTATTATCTATTTTTTCTAACATAGTTCTACTACTAATTCTTTTTCTAATATTTAGAAAAGATCTAATTCGTGAATGGAAACTATTTAGAAAAAATCCTATGAGATGTTTAGATACAGGCTTAAAGTATTGGCTATTAGGATTAGGAATTATGATGGTAGCAAATGCTATAATCACTTTTGGTATCAGCCTTGATCAAGCGGCAAATGAGCAAGCTGTACAAGGTTTAATCTCAAATCAACCTTGGTTAATGTTAATAAATGCTGGTTTTATTGCCCCGATAGTAGAAGAGCTTGTCTTTAGAAAAGGATTTAAAAATGCTTTCCCAAACAAATGGTTATTTATAACTGCATCCGCACTAGTTTTTGGATCGCTACACGTTATAACTAGTATGACATCACCATTAGAATTACTATATATTATTCCCTATGGTGCTTTAGGAGGCGCGTTTGCTATCGCTTATCAAAAAACAGATACTATTTATACTTCAACCATTATGCATATGCTTCATAACACCATCCTAATTTTAATGTCCATATCTGTATTATAAACCAAAAAAAATCTTCTTTTTTAGAAGATTTTTTTATTACACTTCAAATCCACGTTTAATATTAACATCAAAGAAAGTCAATACAAAACATACTATTCCTTGAAGAAGAAGTGTTGCAAAATAAGATACCCAGTAATTATCAAACACTAATAAATTCATATAAATTAATGTATAGAATAAATAATTAACAACAAAAGCAAATAAATAAGTTAAGAAAATTAAAATAAATGAATCATTAATATTTACTAATAAGAATTGATAAATAGATAAATTCACAAATTGACTGATAACATATCCGCAAAATCCACCGCATATATCATATAAACTAAACTCTTTACCAATTACAAAACTCATGATAAAGCTAAACACTACTAAAGCAACACCAGATACTGAAATACCCACAATAGCTTTTCCATAACCATATTTTTTTGTAATATAATTAGTAACAAAATAAACTACTGGCAATATAAAAAGTGAATAAGTAAGTGTTACATTATCAAACGAAAAAGTATAATCTTTCAATGATTGACAAAGTATAACTACGGTTGACAACAATAATACATATACCCACCAACCTTCTTTTTCTACTTCAATTACCTCTTCTCTTTCTTTTTTAGGAGTCGTGGAATACTTTCTAGGTACTTTTCTCCCACTCTGTTTAACTTTCTTAAAAACATCATCTGTCATACTAATCCTACCCTTCCTATTATGAAAACATTGTAACATAATTTGACTAATAAGAGAAGTATTTTTACTAAAATATTAAAAGTCAAAAAAAAGAAACTAATTAAAAAAATTTATATTATAATAAAGTAGATAGGAGGATTTATGCAGGATATAGAAATAATCAAAAATGATTTAAAAAAAACATTAACAAAATTTAGATATAAACATAGTTTAAAGGTGGCAGATGAAGCAAAAAAATTAGCAAAGCACTATAATTACGACGAGAAAAAAGCCTATTTAGCCGGACTAATACACGATATTGCTAAAGATTTAACTGAAGAAGAAAATTACAATTTGATAAAAAAATATCACTTACCCCAAGAATTATTAAATACAGAAAACACCAATTTAAGACATGCTGATATTGGAGCTATTTTAGCTAAAGAAAAATACCACTTAGAAAACGATATTTGTGAAGCTATCCACTATCATACTATCGGCAATAAAGAGATGGACTTATTAGCAAAAATAGTTTTCATTGCGGATAAAATAGCAAGAGATAATCTCCCTGAAGGTTTAAAACAAGTAAAAAAATTATCTTATCAAGAAAATAATATTGATATAGCTTTGAAACATTGCTTAGTCTGTCAAGAAAATCATTTAAAAGAAAAAGGAATAAACATACATCAAGAAACAAAACAATTATTAGATATTTTATAAAATTAAAACTCCACGCTTAAATGTTAGTTATTGATTTTAATAAAGTGCATTTCATAGAAATTATAAACATTCAAAATAATAGATATATCAACGAAATATAAAAGTTTTTAAAACTAAAGAAAACTATTAAAAAAAACTCAATTAAATAAGGAGGATAATATGTTAGTATTAAAAAAAATAAACTATGAAGATATTGATAAAGAATACGAAGCAATAATAAAAATTCCCCACAATGAAAATGGCTTTGAAAATAAATATTACAATGTTTCAAAAGAAAAATTTAAAAATGAGATTATTCCAAAATTATTAAAAAATTCAGAAGGTGTTGATCTACCAGAAGGTTATGTTCCAGATACCTATTTTTTCTTATGGAACAATCAAGAAATTATTGGATTATTTAAAATAAGACATTATCTAAATGACGCTTTAAAAAATGGAGCTGGACATATAGGATACACAATTTTAAAAAATTACAGAAAAAATGGCTATGCTACAAAAGGATTAGAACTTGCAATAGAAGAATGTAAAAAGATAATAAAAGAAGATGAAATATATTTATCTTCTCATAAGAGCAATCCCTCATCATTAAAAGTACAAATTAAATGTGGTGCATACTTATATGGAGAAAATGAAGATGAGTATTTTACAAGAATTAAATTAAAAAATGATAAAAATATTAATTTTGGAATGAGAGATTTAAAAAGAAATGATTGGAAAAGATTAAAAAATAAAACCATAAAAATAGAAGATACTGAAAATAAATATTTTAAAGGTAAAATATGTTTATTAACTATGAAAGAAGTAGAAACACCTTTAAAAGTAAATTCACCTACAGGGTTAATAACAATCGCAGATAATAATTATAAAAATATTATAATAGCGCCCGAAAATGTCAATTGGTGGTTAACCGTTATGTTTGATGCTAATAATAATTTGATAGAAAGTTATTTTGATATTACTCGATTAAATAATTTTTATGATAGAGAGAATCCCTTTTTTATAGATATGAAATTAGATGTATGTATTCCCTACAATCACGAACCATCTATTATGGATGAAGACGAATTAAAAGAACTATTAGATAACGGTTTTATAACAAATGATGATTTTAATAATGCCTATACTACGGCAAATAAAATTATCGAATTTTATAATGCTAACAAAGAAAAATACTATGATTATATTTTTACATATTTAAAAAAATTTCTATAATAAAACGGGTTAAATCCAATACTAGCAAGAAAATAACATGACTACCCTATTCAATAAAATATAAAAAGAGGAAAAAATTACTTTTATAATTTATCCTCTTTTTTTATTTATGATTTTTACTATATATAATTCATAAATTAGAATGTAAAAAAAACTTTAATTTTTCAAATATAAATTCTAGTAATTAAAAACAAAATTCCACTTATTATAAGTTTTTGAAAGGGTAAAAAATCTACCGGTCTAAATTATAAAAAACAAAAAACTTACGAATCTTTAGAGTCCGTAAGTTATATTTCAATGGAGCGGATGAGGGAAATCGAATCCCCGTCACAGCCTTGGCAAGGCCGTATTCTAACCACTAAACTACATCCGCATGGAGGGGCCTACCGGATTTGAACCGGTGATCAGGGTGTTGCAGACCCACGCCTTACCACTTGGCTAAAGCCCCACTTGCACTTATGATTATATCAAAGCTATTTTAAAATTTCAACTATATTTTTTCTTTTCTTATTAAATTATATGAAAAAAAGAGAAGATTATTCTCCTCTAATAAAATGATATATGTTTTTAGAATTATAATTAAACTCTGAATTAACTAAAATAGGATGAAGTCCATAAACATCATTATAAAAATATAAGGTATCTTGAACTATAAAACTAACGCCATCATCATGTGCTTGCCACTCTTTAATGTCACTAAACTGACATAATAAAATAGGATGTTTATAATCTTTTTGAATAACTCTATATAATTTTCCATCTTTAGTCTTAAAATAATAATCATCCCCACTACGTTTAATATCTGTCGTTCCATATAGTTTAGTAATTTGCTTATTAATAACCACGTTAGAATCCACCTTAGGATTATCAAAAAAATCATTACCAGCCTTTACTAACTTAGAATTTTTTACTTCTTTAACTTTAGTCACTTCCGTAACTTCTTTTTTAGCAGGATTAAGTACATATTGTTTTTTCTCTTTCAAATCAGTGATATAAAGTTTACCATCACTAGAACCATTAAAATAAGAATCTTGAGATAAATTAACATCTACTATTGTCTTTCCACCATCTTGTAAATTATAAACAATCACTTGAGAATAATCAAGTCTTTCCTCAGCATCATCCGTATTTATAGTAACATAATACTTGCCAACTACTGTCGATAAATCATTTTCATAATGATCTTCATTCAAGAATTGTTTCTCCTCTAATCCTTCAGAAGTCAGCATATCAATACCACGATAATTCCAAATAGCAAATACAAAATCTTCCGGAATATTATCATAGTAAATACCTAAATTTTTTTCTTTAGTAATTTTTCCATCTTGATAATACTTTTTATCATAATCTTTTTCAAACTTTTTAATAATAAACTGAAAGTCTTCATTTTGTTCTTGTCTTAAATAAAATGGTGTAACTTGAACTCCATCAAATAAGCAAGAAATATCAAATGTATGATTTCTTTTATAAATTGGTAAAATACATTCCAATTTATTTTTTTTATAATATTTAATATCTGTAATAACCCTATCCTGTTTATCAAAATCCTCTTCTACTTTTATGGAAAAATTATTCTTCTTGGAATCAATTAAAAAAGAATAATAATGCCTTTTTCCCTTTTTTTGATAATTCTCTGAAATAGTATAAGTTTGTTGATCAGAAGCTATTAAAGAATAATTCACTTGATGTTCTGAAATAAAAAAAGTCACAATTATTTGATAACAACAAGCAACAATTGCTAATACCACTAAAATTGGTAAAAGTTTTTTCATACCATCACCTACTATAACAGTATACCAAAAAAAAAGAAGGAACAAAAGTTATTTTTGTTCCATTCTCATGTTAAGTGCATATTTTTTCTTTTCTTCCATTATATATTCAGAAATAGCACTCTCTATTTCATCCAAAGCATCTTTAGAAATGTTAGATAAAGCTATAAATTCTTTAACAGTATCAATATAGATCTTACCCCAAATAATCCCACTAGAAACCTTTAAATCATTAAACATATCAGGTGTAACTGAATTTAAAAAATATCCAATAACTACTCTTTTTCTACCAATTAAAATTCTTTTATTGGTAATTGCTATAACAGCAGTTCCTAAAATATTAAATGGATTATTATTCTTTTGAGCAATAAAAGCATATAAAACATGCTCATCACTATTTAGATATTTCTCAACAACAGATGCATTCTTTTTAATTCTCCATCCTATCGTAAACGGATGCCTTCGTTTAAAATCTAAAGCCATTTCATATACACTATGCATATTTTCACTCCTTATTCATTAATAAAACCGTTTGTTTTAAAGAAATTAACATAGTTTTCTGTATCAACTAACCCATCAACTCTGTCAACAACTTTTCCATCTTTAACAGCCACCAATAATGGTGTTCCAAATTGATTAAATATATCGTCAGACTCGGCTAAAGCAGAAGCATCATCCGAATCCATTTCATCAGTATTAACATGATAAAGAGTTAAATCATATTGATAAGCTATATGATGTAAAATTGGTTCTGCAATTTGGCAATATCCACAAGTTGGCCTAGAAAACAACACAATACTAGCTTCATCACTTTCAAATAACTCAAGGTATTTGGAAACATCAATATCAGAAAAATCTTTCTTTTCATCTTCTGCTACATTAGCACTCTCTTCTTGAGCCTTAGTAGTCATATCCATGGTTCCTGTAACCGGACTTTTTTGATCACTATACTTTTCTCCTTCACTAGCAGAAACTGAAGCAAAGTAACATAAGGCACAAACTAAAATAACTCCCACAACAATGGCTATAGCAGTAACTATTTTCTTAGTTTTATCATTCATTTTTATCTTCCTCCATTCACTACCACCAATTATAACATACTTTTCTTCAAATGCACTCTTTTCTCATAAAATTTTCAACTTTAAATAATTTGTCGATATCTTTTTTTGCTTCTTTAAAAATTAAAACATAAGATAGATTAAGGAAGTGATATTATCAAAAAAACAATTGGAATACCAAGAGCCCTACTATATTATTATGATAAAGACTTATGGTTAACATTTTTTAAAAAACTAGATATCCCTTATGTAATCAGTCCTAAAACTAATAAAAAAATCATAGAAAACGGTTCGAAAATAGCTCCATCAGAAGCATGTCTAGCCTTAAAAATTTATTTAGGTCATATTTATGAATTACAAAATAAATGTGATTACATCTTAATTCCTAGAATTTTTTCTTTAGAAAAACACGAACAGGTTTGCACTAATTTTAATGCCTTATATGATTTAACTAATAATTTATTTAACATTAAAATATTAAATTATAACATCGATGTATCTAAAAATGATTATGAGTTATTAGGTTTTTTAAAATTAGGTGAATTACTAGGTTTTTCTTATATAAAGTCTTATAATGCATACAAATATGCTAAAAAAATAAAAGAAATGAAACGAAGTAAAAATGAGTTAGAGCAAAAACACAATTTAGAAAGTGCCAATCTGAAAATTCTCTTAGCCGGACATCCCTACAATTTATACGATGACCTAATCGGCAAAACTATTACATCTTATCTAGAAAAAAACAATATCACAATTATCTATAGTGACAAAATAGACCACACTCTAATAAGTGAAGAATATAAGAAAATAGCTCCAAGTATTCATTGGACTCACAATAAAGAAGTGGTTGCAAGCACAAAATACTATGAAGATAAAGTGGATGGCATAATCTTAATTTCATCTTTTCCTTGCGGACCAGACTCATTAATGAATGAACAAATAGTCCATCAAATAAAAAAAGTTCCCATCATAACTTTATTATTTGATGATTTAAATAATGAAGCAGGAATTATCACTAGATTAGAAAGTTTTATTGATATATTAAATAATTTAAAGGAGGAAAAAAATGGAACCAATAATTAGTTTTCCTCATTTAGGTGATTACTACTACCCTATTACAAAACTCTTAACCTTACTAACGGAAAAAAATGTAAAACCGGCTCCACCAATTACTAAAAAGACCTTAGATTTAGGAACCAAATACGCTCCTGATACTGTTTGTATTCCTTTTAAGTATAATCTAGGAAACTTTATAGAAAGTCTTGAAAATGGCGCTAATATCTTATTTACTGCTGGTGGAGGTTGTCGTTATCGCTATTATGCTGAAGTAACTGAAACCATTTTAAAAGATTTAGGATATCAATTTAAATTTTACAAATTAATTTCTAAAGATAAAATTAACTTTAAAGAAATTTATAAAATGTTTAAAGAAATAAATTCTAATCTAACAAAAAGAAAATTTATAAAAAGTATAATTTATACTCTTTTATTTATTTTTTACATGGATGAAATTGACAAAATCATTAGAAAAAACATTGGTTTTGAACAACAATTAAATACTCACAAAAATTTAAAAGAAAAAATGTTATCTGATTTATATAATACAAATTCAATTTTCAAATTAAGCATCTTATATAAAAAGTATAAGAAAAAATTTAAACATATAAAAGTTAATAAACCAAAAAACTGCTTAAAAGTCGGAATTATTGGGGAACTCTATACTTCAATGGAATCTTTTGCAAGTTATGATTTAGAAATGACTCTAGCTAAAGAACATATTGAAATTAAAAGATTTACTAACCTTTCTTATTTAATATGGCAAAAATTTCTAATAAAAAAATGGATAAAGAAAAAAACAAAAAAATACTGTAAATATTCTTTAGGAGCAGATGGCTTAGATAATGTCTATCGAAGTATTTTTCTCTGCAAAAGAAAATATGATGGCATCATTCATATCAAACCCTTTGGCTGTACTCCAGAAATTGGTGCCATTCCAATCATTCAAAAAGTGTGTGAAGAATATAACACACCTATTATCTTTTTTTCATACGACGCTGAAACAGGTATCGAAGGAATAAATACCAGACTAGAGGCCTTTAAAGATTTATTAATGATAAGGAGGAAAAAATAATGAATAAAGCATATCTAGGTATTGATATAGGATCAATTTCTACGAAAGGAGTTATTATTGATAAAAATAATAAAATCTTAGCTAGTACCTACTTATGGACAAAAGGTAATCCCTTACAAGCCGTAAAAAATGTCTTAAAAAATTTAAAAGAACATCTACCAGCTAATTATAAAATCGTTGGAGTTGGTACAACAGGTTCTGCTAGAAAACTTATTGGAACAATACTAGGAGCTAACATTATAAAAAATGAAATAACTGCTCATGCTATTGGAACACTATCAAAATACCCTGATATTAGAACCATCATAGAAATCGGTGGTCAAGACTCTAAAATTATTCTTTTAAAAGACAAAGTAGTCACTGACTATGCTATGAACACTTTATGTGCAGCTGGCACAGGATCTTTCTTATCCAGTCAGGCCAAACGCTTGGATATTCCAGTAGAAGATTTTGGAAAAATAGCTTTAAAAAGTAAAAACCCTACTCCTATCGCTGCTAGATGTACGGTCTTTGCTGAAAGTGACTTAGTTCATAAAGCTCAAATGGGCCATAAAAAAGAAGATATCGTCGCAGGTCTTTGTAAAAGTGTTGCCTTAAATTATTTAAATAATGTAGGTAAAGGAAAACATATTATTGCACCTATCATATTTCAAGGTGGTGTTTCTAAAAATATTGGAGTTGTTGATGCTTTTGAAAAAATCTTAAACGAAAAAATAATTACTGATGAAAACGGTCATTTAATGGGAGCCTTAGGAGTCGCTATCCTTTCCAAAAAAGAAAAAGAAATTAACTTTACTTTTGATATTGTCGATGAAAACTTCAAAACAACCAGCATAAATTGTGCTGGCTGTCCAAATAATTGTGAAATAATTTATGTAAAAAAAGATGGAGAATTACTAGATTTTTGGGGTAACCGTTGTGAGCGAGGAAATATGATTAAAAATAAAATATAAAAGATAGGAACTTTCCTATCTTTTTTCTTCTCTAGTTTTCAATTTTTTGCATCAAAATAATAAAGTTCAAACCTTAATAAAAAAGTTTACAGTTAATAAAAATATTTTTTATATCAATGAAACTAGCAGTAACCAAAGAAATCTTTTCATAAAATACGAAAAGAATCTTACTTACCTTAATTTTTTTATCTAACCTAAAACTCTATCACCTAAAATGATATTTACTCCTCAAATAATTACTTTTCTCTCTCAATATATTCCTCATAAGGAATAGCTCTATCAACAATACTTCCATCTTCTAAAATTTCAATAACACGGTTACTTACAGTACTATTTAATTCATAATCACGAGAAGTAAATAAAATCTCACCTTTAAAATTACTCATACCTTTATTTAAGGACGTAATACTTTCCAAATCTAAATGGTTAGTTGGCTCATCTAAAATCAAAAAATTAGGCTCTTCCAACATCATTTTAGAAAGCATACAACGAGCTTTCTCTCCTCCTGATAAAACAGAAACTTTCTTAAACACATCTTCTCCAGAAAATAACATTCTGCCCAAAAAACCTCTAAGAATAGTTTCATCCTTAATATCGTAATATTGTCCAATCCATTCCATAATATTTTTATCAGTATTAAAGTATTCAGTATTATCTTGTGGTAAATAACCATATTTAATTGTTTTTCCCCATTCTACACTTCCAGCATCATAACTTTCTTTTTCAGCTAAAATATTGAATAATGTCGTTTTTACCATATCATCTTGAGCTAAAAAAGTAATCTTATCTCCCTTCAAAATAGTAAATGATACACCATCAAGTATTTTTTTACCATCCACTATCTTAGTTAAGTTTTCAACCTTTAAAATTTCTTTTCCAGCTTCTTTTTCAATCTTAAAATCAATATAAGGATATTTACGTGAAGAAGGTACAATTTCATCTAATTGAATCTTATCTAATAACTTCTTACGAGAAGTAGCCTGTTTTGACTTAGAAGCATTAGCACTAAATCTAGCAATAAAAGCTTGTAACTCTTTAATCTTTTCTTCTTTTTTCTTATTAGACTCTCTCATCTGTTTTTGTAAAAGTTCACTAGATTCATACCAAAAATCATAGTTACCAACATATAACTTAATTTTTCCATAATCGATATCAGCAATATGAGTACATACTTTATTTAAAAAATGTCTATCGTGTGAAACAATGATAACTGTATTATTAAAATTAATTAAAAATTCTTCTAACCATTTAATTGCTTCAATATCCAAACTATTAGTAGGTTCATCTAAAAGTAAAATATCAGGTTCTCCAAATAAAGCTTGAGCAAGTAAAACTTTAACTCTAAGTTTTACAGGTATTTCTTTCATCATCATAGAATGATATTCAATATCAACACCTAAACTATTTAATAAAGTCGCAGCATCACTCTCAGCATTCCAACCATCAAGTTCCATAAATTCAGCTTCCAAATTAGCTAACTTCATACCATCTTCTTCACTAAATTCTGTTTGCATATACATCTTATTTTTTTCAAGAATAATACTATAAAGTTTTTCATTTCCCATCATAACCACATTTAAAACTGTTTCATCTTCATATTGATAATGATCTTGTCTTAAAAAAGAAAGTCGTTCGCCTTTAGAAATAACCACTTCACCTGTAGTTGTTTCTACTTCTCCAGATAAAACTTTCAAAAATGTACTCTTTCCAGATCCATTGGCCCCAATTAAACCATAACAATTTCCACTTGTAAACTTGATATTAACATCTTCAAATAAGGTTCTTTTACCAAACTTCAAACTTACATTATTTACTTGTATCATTTAAATCACCTCAAAACTTCTTAAAGTTTACTATAAAAAAAGAAAAATTACAAGGTTATAAGCTATTTAACTTTTTTCTTAACATATTCTCCCAAAGTATCTTCCTGAATATCAGTCATTAAAAAATCCATAAACTGCCCAGGATTATCATCAATAATTTTTCGAAAACTATACAATTTACTAAAATCATATCGATATCGCCCAATAACTTCATCGGCAAAAACACTAAAAATTCTGTAATAAATAAAATTATCTATCATCTCTTTATTCTTATCCTCAATGAAAGCAATATTGTCATTAGCCACCTGATAAAATCTTCCTGGATCAATAAAGTAAAGACCATGATGAAAGGAATGATTATAAATTTCTCTATCCTTAGGTATCAAATCAGCAACTCTAATATGTTTTTCACCCAATAGTCTGCAATCATCTTTCAATATAGAAAAATCATTAAAAATACATTCTATCGGCAGATTCATATAATGAACTAACCCCAAATTTTCTATATATTTTGTTGTATATCCTTTAAAATGACCAAAAATATTATACAAAGTTTCTTGTGGCAGTAAAATTCTTCTTGTTGGAATGTTTTTTAAATAAGAAACATCATCTAAAGAAAGTCTTGAACATTCAGAAAACAAACGATATCTTTTGTAAGCCATATCTTTCTTTTTATAAACCTTAGCTTCTAACCCACTACCTATATAATCCCATGGAAATAAAACTTTAGGTCCAAATCTATTAACAACAAATTTCATAATCTCACCTATTAAAGATTAGAAAATTCTTTTAATTGCAAATATACTTTTTCAAGCTCTAAGGCTTCCTCTTTATTTTTAATATATTTATCAATAGTTAAAATTCCAAAATCCATATTTTTCTTCTTTGTCTTGCTATCAGATTTTAATTTATCATAAATTTTAATCAATTTCTTTTCTACCATTTCTATACTTTCCAAATCTGTAATCATCTTTTTACTATCTATCTGCATAATCCCTTGTTTTCTTGGAATATGATCAAATTGATATCTAAAATAATCTATTCGTCTAAAAAAATTGGGCCTCTGATAATTTCCATAAATCATTAAAGTATATAAAACATAACGCAAATCATCTTGCACCATAATGGAAGTTCCATAACGTTGTTTCATCTTTGCATACTGTGAAATAATATATTGCTTTTTATCAGAAAAAGACACCTTACGACTTACATCCTGTAAAAGTGTATAATTTTCTTGCTTTCGAAAAAATTTATACACAAAGAAAATAATAAATATCCATAATAAAAGTTTTAATTGTTCTGCACTCAAAAAAACCATTTCCACTTGTCTTATAATAAATTGATTTAATAAATAAGTAACGATTAAATTTCCTAAATATAAAGATAAATTTTTCTCTTCTTTAGCAAAAAAATCTTTCTCTAGTATATAAGTTGTATAAAGCATTCTAATTAAAAATTCAAAAATTACAATAATAAAAATATTATCACAAAAACTTCCCCAATGAAAATAGCTAGCAATCCCTGCTAAAAAGACTAAAAAAACATTGGTAAATAAAATATATTCTATTTTTGAAAGTGAAAATCTCTTAATAAGAAAATTAAGAAATAAAAATAAGAAAAATGCAAAAACAACATAACTAATAAATATAAAAAATTCCAACCTCATCATCCCCTCAAAATTTATGCTTATTATACAATAAAATTAATAAATAAACAACAAAAAAGAAAAAGTAATACCTACTCTTTCCAAAAAAAATCAAATTAATAAAAAAACTATCTAACTATTAATTTCCTTATTTAATTCCTTAAGCCTTTTTTTTACCATAAATACTAAATCCATATCGGCATTTACTTTATATAAAACCAGTAAGCTATCTTGTAACTTCGTTTTTAAAGACATAGTATCCTTTATCTTTTCCGCTTCTTCTTTATAAGAAAAATTAGAAATTGGATTATCTCTAAAATAATCTCGAATATAGTTTTCTATATCTTTTAATACATAAACCTTTAAGTCATATTCATCCATCTCAACTATTCCATAATAACCACCCACTAAATATTTAAATTCATCTTTTAAAGTCATTTAATCACCTCTTTTTTAATCCACTGCATAATAACCTTGACAACATAATCTATTTCTTCTTTACTTAACTCCTTATCAGCAGCAATATGATGCCATTTAAAAAGGCAGCCTCTACAACAAGTAGCAGTTGCATGTTGTGCTAAAAAAACAGGATGTCCTCTCATTGGAGTTTGTTTTCCATCATTAAAAATTACTCTAGGGGCTAACCTTCCACTAATAAAATCATAAGCATGCTTTTCTATCACAGAAAAACCTTTATCTAAAACATACTGTTTATCCGTTTTGCTCAAATGAAATCGACTACGAAATTTTGATTTTTCTAATCTAGCAAACAGCAGACTAATTTCATATTCTTGATACTCACTTTTAGTCACATGATTCACCAACCGTAATGAAAGAAAATTTATAATCCAAAATATTTTCTAATTCTAAAACATTCATTTCAACTTGATAACCTATCTTACCAGCACTAAAAATAATCGTCTTAAAACTTTTATCACTATCATCAATCACTACTGGAAACTTTTTCTTCATCCCAATCGCAGAACAACCTCCATGAACATATCCTGTAACCTGTAAAAGTTCTTTAAAAGGAAGCATAGAAAGAGATTTTTCTCCAACACTCTTAGCAGCTTTTTTTAAATCCAACTCACAAGCAACCGGAATCATAAAAACATAATAATGCTTAGTACCAGAAATGGTTACCAACGTCTTAAATACTTGCCTAAAATCTTGCTTCAAACAAAAAGCCACATCAACTCCACGAATAGCTCCCGTATCTCCATAATAATATGTTTTATAACTTATTTTATGCTGATCTAAAATACGCATAACATTCGTCTTTTCCATACAATTCACCACATCAATCGATAATAAAACTATTTTATCATATTTTTTATCATTATGTATAACTAGTAGCAACATAAAATAATCATCATAATTAGGCATTTATAATATTTCATAATATAACTTTTGATTATATTATAATGAAAGGAAGATAATTTATGTACGGAATGTATCCATATCCATGTAACTATGGAAACAATGATGGATTTGGCTCAGGTTGGATTTGGGCAATTCTCATTGTAATAATTATTATTTTCTTCATCTTTGGAGGAAATAACAACTGCTGTGGCAATCACGGAGGTAACTGTAATTGTTGCAGATAAAAAAGCACTAACCAGTGCTTTTTTTATGTAAAATAAAACCGTTGAAATCAACGGTTAACATACTTAATGGTGGAGCATAGCGGGATCGAACCGCTGACCTCCACGGTGCAAACGTGGCGCTCTCCCAGCTGAGCTAATGCCCCATTATTTATCGCTCTTTCTCAAGTCGACAAATTGATTATAGCAAGACCTAGATTAATTGTCAACATTTTTTAAACTTTTTTTCTAAATATTCTTCTTCCAAATAATAATTACTCCCATCTTTAATTAAATGTCGATAACTCCTTTGAAAATCTTCCTTGCTATTTACAATTTTACTTTTCTTAAAATTATAACGATTTAAATATCTTTCTAACAAAAATCTATCATAAAAATAAGGAACTTGCTCAACTTCCTTTGTTAATTTTATTATTAAAAAGAAAAATAAAAATAACAAATTTAAAGAAAAAGAATATAAAAATCCCAATAGTATAACAAACAACAAACAATAGCCAAAGCAAAAACACATATAAAAAGATTTACGATATGGCAAAAAATAATGAAAAAGTAAAACTAATAATTTTCCACCATCTAAAGGATAAATTGGCAATAAGTTAAAAATTAAAATACCAAAATTATAAGTCGTAATGATTTCTGCTTTACTAGGAAAAATAAGACATAAAATAATCCATGCCAACATTTGAAATAAAGGACCAAAGATTAAAATTAAAAATTCTTTACCAATTGATAAATTAAAACCTGTCGAAAATTTAGAAATTCCCCCTAAAGGATATATCAAAATCTTAAATACTGTTCCACCAAAAAAAAGAACTAATAGAACATGACCAATCTCATGAACAACAATTAAAAAAGTAATCACAACAAATGAAAAAAAAGAAGCTGTAAGTACAGAAACAAATGCAATTAAATAAAAAAGAGGATGAATTTCCAAATGTCTATATATAGTCTTTATAATTTAAAATCTTTCCATCTTTTTGAAATACTAAATATAAATTTTCATCCTTCGCTTCACCCAGTAAGCTTCCTTTTTCAACATAATCATATAATTTAACCCCATCAGTAGAAACATTAGAATAATAAACATCTACTCCATCCACTTGTTCAACTATAATAGTACTTCCATACTTATCTTTTTCTCCAACAAAAATAACTATCCCACTTTCAAGTACTGGCACCATATAATTTTTATCAACCTGTAATTTAACTCCATCTAAATATGTATGAGCATTTTTATAAGACAACTTTTCTTTAAAAACAGCCTGTTCCTCAATAGCTAATTTATCAATAGATAAAATATTACCAAAATATTTTTCATAAAAATTCTTAATCTTGGTAAATTTAAAGTTTTTATTATAAACTTCTTCAACTACACCATTTTTAAAATCCGTACTACTTTTAACTAAAATCATTCCTACCAAAAAAATTATTACAGTGATTAATACTCTAGTACAAAAATTACGTACACTTTTTTTTAACACTAGTTTTTTCTTTACTGTTTTTCTTGTATCCATTTTCATAGTCTCCTTAATAAAAGATATGAAAAAAAGAAAGCAAATATTCTGCTTTCTCAAGAATTAATAGCAATCTTTTTATACTTTTTGGGAAGTAACAAAATAATGAAATATAGTAATTCTCCATATAATAAATTAAGTAGTAAACTATGCCCAATTTTATAAAGTAATCTATAAAAAGTCATTGGAACTAGATTAAAAACTAAAATAATAATTGCATTCATACACTCATAGCCAACAATCATAATAAAAACAAACAATAAAATACTAAACCAATTCACTTGAATATATCGATATACTAAAGTCGATAACAAACCAAGCATTAAAAATAAGATAGCATTATAAAATAACATATTAGTATACATAAAATCATAACAAAGTCCCAATAAAAAACAACTAACAAAATATATTTTTAATTTTTTTGTAAAAAACGGATATAAAACCACAAGAGAAACAATTGTTAACATTGGAGTAAAAAATGATAAATCGCCAACCATATATGGTAAAAAATTAGAAAGTATTCCATCTAAGAAAAAAGAAATAATAAAAAGTATAATTGGAACTAACATACTACTTTTTCTCCTTTAATACCGTAACATAATGAATATCATTAAAATCTTGATCTGTTTTAATGTATAAAGTTTTACTTAAATCATATTTATCACTTCTAATGTCTTGAACAACACCAACATAGATTCCGCCTGGAAACATACCTCCAAGTCCACTAGTAACAATAGTATCACCTTTTTTTACCGTACTCATTTTATCTACACCAGTAACAGTCACGCACTCCGTATCAGGATCATATCCATTCAAAATTGCGTAACTATCACCATTACCAGTCCTAACTGCCACACTAACTTTATAATTAACATCATCTGATGTAATTAGCTTAATTTCGCTAGAATTAGGATAAACCTTTGATATTTTACCAATTAATCCCTTTTTAGTAACGACTGCCATATCCTTTTTGATACCATCTTTAGAACCCTTATCAATCATTAAATGATTAAACCAATAATTCTTATTTCTCGATAATATAGTAGCATTAATTGGTGTATACTCTGTCAAAGTTTTATTTAAGTCTAAAATTTCTTTTAACTCTTGAATTTCCGTTTCTAAAGAAGAATTCACATTTTTTTGTATTAAATAACTCTCTGTCTGGTCAACATCTTTTTCTCCATTTAAAGCCGTAAAAGGATACATTATCACTTTATCAATAGTCATAAAAATATCCTTAATTAAACCTTCACCAAAAAAATTAGAACGACTCATATTTACAGAAATAAAAAGTCCTAATATAATCAAAATAACTGTAACAGTAATTATTATCTTCAAATTTAATACGCTTTTTTTCTTATTTTTGTACATAACATCATCCCATTCCAACTTATTATAATATAAATAAATTACCCCCGCAACTAGATATTTAAAATATTATGATGTTCATAAAAACTGTAATAAGAATCATCACCAACTATAATATGATCACGAATAGGTATTCCTTGAATATACCCCGTTTTCACTAAATGATCAGTCAATAAAATATCTTCCTTGCTTGGAATAACACAATTGGATGGATGATTATGAATACAAACAATACTAGAAGCACTAAGTCGATAAGCTTCTTTAAAAACCTCCCTAGGATGCACAATACTTCTATTTACAGTTCCCATAAATAATAACTTCCTTTCTAACAACTCTTGTTTTTGATTAAAGTAATAACAATAAAAATATTCTTGCTTTAAATCAGTAATAAAATACCTAACATCATTCCAAATATCTTTAGCACTACAAAGTTTAACTAATTTATCCTTATCTCTTAAAAATATTCTCTTTCCAAATTCAATAACAGCTAAAAGTTCAACAGCCTTAACTTTCCCTACTCCCTTAATAGCAATCAAATCATAAAAACTACACTCTGAAATCTTAGAAAGCGGATAACTCTTTAAAATTTCTAAAGCTAAATCGAATACATTTTTATCATGATATCCACTACGAAGTATGATAGCCAAAAGCTGTGAATCTGTTAATGACTTTGCCCCACTAGAAAGTAATACTTCACGTGGCCTTTCAGTATCAGGAAAATCTTTTATTGTATAACTAATAATTACCACCTCTACTATATTATTAATAATAACTACATGCCTGTCCCAATAATTTCTTCATAATTAGCAAGAATCACCTCTTCTATTGTTAAAACATCATCAACCAAACTAGATTCATTAACTAACAAATCAAACTGTGTAACATTATTAGAAAACTCTTCATTATCAATAAATACATCTTTTATATAGGTCTGAACACCTTGATCCTTATAAATTTTTTTAAGCCTTTCAGCAATCTTTTTATCCTTAGTAATACCAACATATACATAATACTTATCATCTTCAAGAACAATTAACTTATTTGTTAAATCTTTTATATTTTCCTTCATATTGGAAGAAGAAGAATAAACACCTTCTTGAATAAAATAATAATTATTATTTTCATTAAAAGCCGAAACACTTTTTGGAGCAATTTTATACAAGTAACTACCACATAAAGCACCTAAACATATAAAAATAACTGCTAAAATAATTGTCTTTTTCATCATATCACCATCTATAAGATAACAAATAAAACTATAAAATTTTGTCGAAAAAAAAGAGATAAGAAAATATCTCTTGCTATTTTTTATTTTTTAATTCATAAACATAAACTTCTTCTTTATGAACACCAGATGAAAAAGAATAACGTTCAAATGCTAAATTTACCATTTCGTAATATCTTTGAGACTTCATCACCACAAATCCTGGAACCGCTTCAAAAATATCATAAAATGATTGATCGCACAAAGCAGGAAGCTTCACCATTTTATCAGAAAATCGACTTTTATGAGCATGTCCCATAATTGAAAACGAATAATCAACCATCCTATATTGTGGTCTTACTTGAGAGTGGTGTTCAAAAGAAATAGGAATTCCATAAAGTGTAAAATAGGATTGTCGATATCCCATCGGAATAACATTTCTCTTTTCAAAAGTCAATAACTTCAACAAATCAATATCACGTTTTTTATATTTAGAATCATGATTACCACCTAAAATATATTGCTTGATATCTGAACTATCTAAAAAAGAGTCCAAAATATGTTCAATTTGCCTTTCGATATTAAAGTAACTTTTGCCTTGTTCAACCATTCCATCACCGATATCTCCACCATGAAAAAGATAATAAATATCATTTTCTTTACAAAAAGCAAAAACGGTTTTAAGATAGTCTAAATTTTCATATTTACTGGCTAAATGAGTATCCGAAATAAAACAAACTGTTGCATCTTCCAAATCGACTACACTATAATTATCTAAATATAGTTGCCTTAATATATCTTTTTTTTCATAACTAAACTGAGAATCATTACAAAAAATTGCTTTATGAATAACCGCTAACAACTCATACTTAGCTAAACCAAAATCATTTAAAACATAATTAAAATTACTAGTTTCTAATAATTCTAATAAAATATCATTCATAAAAACACCTTCTAAAGAAAGAATACTAAAGTAAAATTAAAAAAGCAATAGAAATATCTATTGCTAAAAAGTTATAATTGAGCTTCCAAAGAAATTAATTTTTCTTTTTCTTCCTGTAACTTTTGACGATCCATATCAACAATATTTTTTGGAGCTTTATTAACATAATTTTCATTAGAAAGTAACTTTTCACGTCTTTCTATAGATATCTTCAATTTATTTATTTCATCTTGAATTTGTTCTTTATTTACTTCATTTTCAAAATAATAAATAATTTGTATAAAATTAGATTGATAAGAAATCGTTTGATATGAACTAATATCATCACTATCTTTTATTAAATTTTCATCATTTATCTTCAATTGTGAACAATAAATATAACGAACATCATCATTGGCATCTAATTTTACTTTAGCATCTTTTTTAACTCCATTATTAACTTTTAAATTACGAATTTCTGTTAAATCAACGATAACTCTACAAATATCTTCAAAATCTTGCTCAAAAATTTCTTGCTCATTGTAAGTAGGATAAATACTCAACATGATTGTCTCACTATCGTTTACCGGTAATTTAGAATAAATTTCTTCGGTAACATATGGCATAAATGGATGTAAAAGTTTTAATATAGTTGTTAATACATCTAATAATACACTTTTTGTAGTATTGTTCATCAAAGCTTTACTAAGTTCAATATAACTATCACAAAAATCTTCCCAAATAAACTGATATAAACTATTACCAACATTATGAAAATCATAATTATCCATATTTCTAGTAACTTCTTCAATCAATTTATTTTTAGCTGTCAAAATCCACTTATCTGCTTTACTCAAATGATCAAAAGTAACATTATCTTTTGTTATATCATCAATATTCATTAAAACATAACGAGAAGCATTCCACAATTTATTGATAAAGTTCCAAGTTGACTTTACTTTTTCTTCATCATAACGTAAATCTGTGCCCGGTGCTGTATTAGTTGTTAAAAAGAAACGTAAACTATCAGCTCCATACTTATCGATAACATCCATTGGATCAACACCATTACCTAAAGATTTACTCATTTTACGTCCTTCTTTATCACGAATAAGTCCATGAATTAAACAATCCTTAAAAGGTCTAGTGCCAGTAAACTCTAATCCTTGGAAAGTCATTCTATTTACCCAAAATGGAATAATATCATAGCCTGTAACTAAAACATTATTAGGATAATATCGTTTAAATAACTCCGTATCTTCTGGCCAACCTAAAGTAGAAAAAGGCCATAAAGCTGATGAAAACCACGTATCAAGTACATCTTCATCTTGAACCCATCCATCACCAACTGGTGCAGAAGTACCAACATAAACCTCTTCTCCACGATACCAAGCAGGAATACGATGACCCCACCATAATTGTCTAGAAATACACCAATCATAAGTAATTTCCATCCAATGATTCATTATCTTTTCATAACGTTCTGGAACAAAGTTAACCTTAGTCTCAGAATTTTTTTGATTTTCCAAAACACGATCAGCAAGAGGTCTCATTTTTACAAACCATTGTTTAGATAACGTTGGTTCAACTACGGCATCACTTCTTTCACTATGCCCAACATTATGAACCATCTCTTCCACACTAATCAATAAATCTTGCTTTTTCAAATCCTCCACTAAGCGTTCGCGACACTCTTCCCTTGTTAAGCCTTCATAACCTACTGCATTTTCGTTCATAGTTGCATCTAAATTCATAACTACAACTCGTTCCAAATGATGACGCATTCCTACTTCATAATCATTAGGATCATGTGCTGGCGTAATTTTAACAACACCCGTTCCAAATTCAGGGTCAGCATGTATATCACCAACAATAGGAATTTCTTTATTTACAATAGGTAAAATAACTGTTTTCCCTATTAAATGCTTATAACGATCATCTTTAGGATTAACCGCAACAGCCGTATCACCAAATAATGTCTCAGGCCTAGTTGTCGCAACATCTAAGAATTGATCTGTTCCTGTAATAAAATATTTAAGATGATAAAAAGCTCCCTTATCTTCCTTATAAATAACTTCTTCATTAGAAAGTGCAGTCATTTGCACCGGATCCCAGTTAATTATACGTTCACCTCTATATATCAAGCCTTTTTCATAAAGTTTAACAAACACATAATTAACAGCATCATTAAGACCCTTGTCTAAAGTAAAGCGTTCTTTAGAATAATCTAAACTAAGTCCAAGTTTAGCCCATTGTTCATGAATTGTACTAGCATACTCATCTTTCCAATTCCATGCATGTTCTAGCCACTCATCTCGAGAAATCCCACGAGGGTTAACCTCCATTTCACGTAATCTTTTATCAACCTTTGCCTGCGTCGCTATACCAGCATGATCCATTCCAGGAAGCCATAATGCATCATAGCCTTGCATTCTCTTATAACGAATCAAAATATCTTGAAGTGTAGTATCCCAAGCATGACCTAGATGAAGTTTTCCTGTTACATTTGGTGGAGGTATAACAATACAAAATGGAGTCTTATCACTCTTGCTATCAGCAGAAAAATAATTTTTACTCTTCCACTCATAATATTTATCTTTTTCTACTTCTTTATGATTATATTTTTTATCTAACATCATATCACCATTCTTTCTAATTTATAATCTATTATCTTTACCATTATCTTGACTAAACCGTCGATTCTTATCTCTCATAACCTTTCTTATCTCAGCTAACCCATGAAGCTTTTGAATAGATTCATGCTCATCACTATCTAAACTAAATGCTCCTATTAAATCATATTTCATAAAATCTATAAAATGCTCATCAAAATATCTCATTTGACGCTCAGTAATAACCTCAGGTAAATAGAAAATTATTACATTAGAATTTTCTTCTGTCTTATATGAAAAATGGCCAAGCTGTGCCACGTGCAAAGAAACAGCTTGTGAACTATCATCACTAAAACTAAGACCCAAATGATACTTATCAGAAAAGTCTTGATAAGCTATAGCATGATCTAAAGCATACGGAATGTCTTCAGAAAAAGAATCTGCCAAAATTTGTCTTTCATCTGGAACAATAACAACACTACCTCTCATAAACATCCTCCTAACTAAAAAACGAGCCTCATCCAAAGGACGAAAACTCGTGGTACCACCTTAGTTCATAGAATTACTACAATTCTATCTCAAAGTCTTAACGTGACCAACGGAATTACTTACTCAGTTTCAATAATTCAGCTCCCCTGCTACCTTCAAAATAGTCTATCAGTTATTTTCACCAACCATAACCTCTCTAAAAACTTTCTATTTCTACTCCTCAGCTTCATTGCATTTACTAAAGATTATACCTAATAAAGTTATCTTTTTCAAGCTTCTTTAAACAATTTTTCATCAAACTTAATATTTACATAATACTCTTATTTACAATTATCTAGACAAAAAATAGAATTAAAGCATGAAATCTATTCATCAATTTTTTCTAAATTACCATATTCTTTTCCCTTTAAATCAACTAAAGCTTTCTTAATTGTTAAATTATGAGTAAGTTGTCCGCTATTAGAATCAGAAACACCTTCCATTTTTACAATGTTTTCTATATTTTTTTTACCATCAATCACTTTACCAAAAGCTGCATAATCACCATCTAAAGATTCAGCATCACCCAACATAATGAAAAATTGACTACCAGCAGAATCATATTCTTGACTACGAGCCATAGAAACAACCCATTTTTTATGTTTTAAATTATTTTCAAATCCATTATTAGAAAATTCACCTTTGATTGTATATCCAGGTCCACCTGTCCCATTACCATTAGGATCTCCACCCTGTAATACAAAACCAGGAACTAAACGATGAAATGTATTATTATCATAGAAACCCTCCTTAATCAACGAAATAAAATTTGAAACCGTATTTGGTGCAACTTCTGGATATAACTCCATAACTACAGAACCATATCCCTCTATATACATTGCTACTACAGGATTTTCTGTCTTATACTGCTTAAGAGTAACTTCATTATTCTTTATATCATATGAAATACCAAGCAAATCCTCTTCAATCCCACAACCAGTTAAACAAAAAGAAAATATAAAAATTAAACACAATAACAAGATTTTTTTCATACTAATCACCTCTTTCTAAAATATCTCGAGCTGCCACTAAACCAGTAGCTGCTGCTACAACAATATTACCAGCTTTTCCAGCACCATCACCAACAAAATAAATATCTTCAGACTTTAACTTGAAATGATTATCTGTTTCAATTTCATTACTAAAAAATTTTATTTCCGGACCATAAAGAAGTGTTTCATCATTATTGACACCTGGAATAATCTTGTCCAGTTTCTCTAAACCTTCCAAAATATTAGTAACAATACGATGTGGTAAAACTAAAGCCAAATCACCAGCCACACAATCTTTTAATGTGGGTTCTATAAATCCTTGATTAATACGATGCCAAGTAGATCTACGACCACATCTTAAATCCTTCAAAGATTGAATAATTGGTTTAGAATCACCCAAAACATTAGCAATCCTAGCAATAGATTCACCATAAAGTCTAGTATTAGTAACTGGTTCTGTCAAATGTACTCTACTAATAAAAGCAAAATTACTATTATTAGATTTAACCTCTTTTAAAGCATGACCATTAACACAAATATAACCATAATAATTTTCTTTTGCTACAAAACCACCTGGGTTTGTACAAAAAGTTCGTATTTCATCACCATAAGTATCTGTATGAATAAAAATCGTTGGATCATAAATCACCTTAGTAATTGACTCCAAAATCTCTTTTCTAACTTCCACTCTTACACCTATTTCGATACTTTGTGAAAGGTATGGGATTTGGTATTTATCAGCTAATTCTTGAACCCATTTTGCCCCCGTTCTACCAGGTGCAACTATTACTTTTCTAGTCAACAACCTTTCTTTACCAAAAAAAACTTGGTATCCATCTTTCCCACGAACAACATCAGAAACATCTGTATTCTCATACAAAACAACACCATGATCTTCTAAAAAATTACTAAACTGTTCAATATATTCAGGTAAATGATCACTACCTAAATGCTTTTGTCGAATCAGTAATAAACGAGCTCCCTGGATAGCAACTCGTCTCTTAATTTCCAAAGCCTCTTCCATATTACTTGGAAAAACATCACTATCCATACCAAATTTAGTAAAAATTGCTTCCGTATCATCAATCAACTTATCAGCTTCACTCTCACTCATATATTTGAACAAATCACTTTTTCCTAATTTAGGAATAAAATTTAGTTTTCCATCAGAAAAAGTTCCAGCGCCACCATAACCAGATAAAATCCGGCATGGATTACAATTAACACACTTAGTCTTATTCTTATTCATCGGACAAAACCTAGTTTTCACTTTCTGGCCTTTATCCATTAACGCAATCTTTAAGTTTTTATTTTTTGTAATAAGTTCATAAGCAGCAAAAAGTCCTGCTGGGCCAGCACCAATAATTACAACATCATATTTCATTTTCATCACCAATTACATTGTATCATAAAAGAAAAAAAATATTAATTATTTTAACCGATGTCAATCATCAAGTTTTACTAGACAATTCCTCCTACTTTTTATAAAATTATGATACAATAAGAATGGTGATAATATGACGACAAGAACAGAAAGAAACGAACAAAAACAAAAAGAAATTATCAAAGAAGAAAATCGAGAAATAAGAAAAAAAATGGTTTTGACAACATTAAAAATAATTACCGTAATAATTATTGTCAGTTTAACATTTTTCCTATACACTACTTATATATCTTCAAAATTAATCACAATTAAAGAAACAAGAATTACAGATAAAAAAATACCAACCAGTTTCAACGGTTTAAAAATAATTCAAATATCAGATATTCACTACGGTTCAACTATTTTTATAGAAGACATAAAAAAAATAGTAAAAGAAATTAATAGACGAAAACCTGATTTAATAGTATTTACTGGTGATTTGATAAACAAAGGATATAAAATAAAATCAAAAGAACAAGAAGAACTTATAAAAGAATTAAAAAAATTAAATTCAACGGTCGGAAAGTATGCAATTATGGGAGAAGAAGATAAAGACAAATTTACAACAATTATGAACCAAAGTGATTTTACAATATTAAATAACAGTTATGATTTAATTTACAATAACAGCAATAACCCAATCCTTGTAATTGGACTAAATAGTAGCACAACTGGAGAAATAAACATTGAAAAAGGATACCAATATTTTAATGAGCCAAACCATAATTCTAATATATATACAATCACATTACTACACGAACCAGACACAGTAGATGAGATTATATCAAATTACAAAACAGATCTATTTTTAGCTGGACACTCCCACAATGGCCAAGTAAGTATTCCTTATATAGGTGGAATATTCAAAAAAGATGGTGCCAAAAATTATACCAATGAGTTTTACCAACTAGAAAATTCTAAATTATATATATCAAGTGGAATTGGAACAAACGGTAACGGCTTTCGCTTATTCTGTAGACCAAGCATAAATTTCTTCAGATTATCATCAAAATAAATTTTTTAACCATTCGAAGAAAGATACATCATCTTTCTTTTTTTCCTTCTTATAAATAAAAACTTCACCAATTTCTTCCTCAGCTAAATAGACTTTTATCTTTCCAACCTTATTTGAAGTAACATCATCAAAAAAATAAACAACTGTTTTAATATCATCAAGCTCATCCTTACTAAGTGGATAATAAAATGAATTTTTTAAATATACATCATAATCAACAAACTCTTTATCAATAGCAAAATGATTCTTATCCACAATTTTATATCTTTGATATTTGGAAAAAATTATTTCATATAAATTTTTATGATTAGTATAAATATCACCATCAGATAAAGTAACTGCTGTCAAGTTAAGTCCATTTTTAGATGCTGTCGAAACTAACGTCTTTCCAGCCCTAGGTGTATAACCATTCTTACCACCTGTACAATATTCATAATCCGTCAATAGCTTATTTCTATTATACCAAAGATACGTTTTCTTGCCGGTAGAGACTTCATACTTACTAGTAGAAGTAATATTTCGATATGTTTTATTTTGATAAACATATTTAGATAATTTAGCCATATCATATGCAGTAGAATAATTTTCTGTTTTTTCATCTAAGCCATGTGGATTTTTAAATATCGTATTTTTCATTCCTATTTCTTTAGCCTTATCATTCATCATATTTACAAACTTTTCTTCACTCCCAGCCACCGTTTTTGCAATAACAACAGAGGCATCATTTCCACTACGAAGCAATAATCCATACAATAAGTCTTTAAGCCTCATACTTTCCCCAACTTCTACATAAATGTTAGTTCCATACATAGATAAAACTTCTTTTCCGACTTTAATTTTTTTTGTTAATTCACCATTCTCAATAGCAACAATAGCTGTCATAATTTTTGTCGTAGAAGCAATAAGACGTTTTTGATTCATATCTTTCTGATACATTACTCTACCACTATCTAAGTCCATCACAACACTAGATTTAGCAGAATCAGCCAAAACTGAAATCGGCCAAATAATTATAATCATCATAAAAAAAATCATATACTTCTTCAAAGTGCATCACCTAAAAAAGTATATGATAAACTCAATAAAATTATTTTATTTTAATACTCCATCGTTCATATCTTTGAAGATACCCGGTATCTTAATTAGCTCATCATATTTACCAAATTGTTCTATCTTACCTTCATTAAAAACTAAAATACGATCACAATTCTTTAATGTAGTAAGTCTATGAGCAATAGAAATAACAGTAATATTTTCTTCTTTCTGCCATCGCTCAATTTCCTTTTGAATATGCTTTTCTGAAGTATTATCCAAAGCACTAGTAGCTTCATCCAAAATTAAAATCTTTGGTTTTCTTAAAAATATTCGTGCAATTGCTATCCTCTGTTTTTGCCCTCCACTTAAGTTAGAACCACCTTCAGAAATCATAGAATCAAACCCATCATCTAAAGATTTTATAAAATCCCAAATATAGGCTTTTTCACAAACTTTCTCTAATTCTGTATCACTAACTTTTCTATCTAAACCATAACAAATATTATCTCGAATAGTCCCAGAAACTAAAAATGGAACTTGTGGAACTAAAGCAATCAAATTAGCTATATTTTTTCTAGATAATTTAGAAATAGAAAACTCATCTATAAAAACGTTTCCTTTAGCAGCTTCTAATTTTGTAATTACTTTTATAAAAGACGACTTACCACAACCACTTGGCCCAGCAATTCCTACAAATTCGCCTCTTCTAATCTCTAAATTCAAATGATCAAGAATTTTTTTCATATGCCTATCATTAGAATAAGAAAAATCCAAATTTTCTACTTTTAAAATGACTTTACTATCCCTATCAATCATATTTTTTTTACCTAAAACTTGATAAGAAAAGTCATTAGGAATATCACTAATTTTAAAATATTCATTAGCCAAAACCATAGATTCACTAAGCTCATCCAAAATACGATGTAATTCTTTAAGCGGTGTTAATAACTGTGTAAAACATAAATAAGAAGTTAAAATACTACCAACAGTAATAACATCAATAGAGGCTAAATAAACAGATACACCAATAATTAAAACCGTAAATACAGACTCATTAATAAATTTTAAACAATCATATTTTGCCATAGCTTTATGATGTTTCATTTCTTTTTCTCTCAAGTACTCACTACGGCAATCAAATTTGTTACACTCATCATCAGCAGTATTAGAAACACGGATAACTTCAATGCCGTTTATCAGTTCAACCGCATTACCATCCATTTTTGATTTTGTCTCCAAAAGCTCCACCCGAATTCCCTTCTGTGTTTTAATCTGACAAAAAACAATTAAGACTCCAACAGGAATAACAAGCATCATTAATGTAGCCAAGTAAAATGGTAATTGTGAATAAATAACAATAATAGCCGCTACACTATTAAAAATAGCTGGAGCAAAATCCATAAACATTAATTTCAACAAACGAATAGTTCCTTCTAAACTACGATTTAGTTTTCCATGAATATTTCCAACCATATTCTCTTTAAAATATGACATCGGTGCTTTCAACAGAGCGTTCAAAGCCAAAAAGCGTGCCCTTTTCTCAGTTCTAGTACACGTATCTTCTACTAAAATTCTTCGAATAACTTTAATAAATTCATTACAAACACAAACTATCAAAATAAACAGCAAATAAGGAATCACATGATAAAAAGTTTCCTCACTACCTCCTAAAACTCCATCGGTCAAATTACCAATTGCTAATGGAGTTAACTGACTTAAATATGAAGAGACAATCATAATAAGTACAATAATTCCAAAGTAAACTTTCTGTTTTTTATCAAGCATTTTAAGAATACGTTTAAAAATTTCAGTTAATTTCAAAAAAACTCCCCCATTCGACAATCCATATTATATCATTTTTTTATAAAAGTACAATATTATAAAATTTTGTACATATAGAAAGTATTATTGCTAATAAAAGAAGTTTGTGATAAAATGAACTACATAAACAAAGAAGGAGGAAAAAACATGTCAAACGACAAGAAATTTGTAGAATCTATTACATCTCGTGATGTTGATTTTGCTCAATGGTATACAGATGTAGTAAGAGAAGCAAAACTTTGCGACTATTCAAGTGTAAAAGGATGCTTAAACTACTTACCGAATGGTTATGCAATTTGGGAAAATATTCAATCAAATCTTGATAAACGATTCAAAGAAACTGGAGTGGAAAATGTATATCTTCCCATTTTAATCCCAGAAAGCTTACTTCAAAAAGAAAGTGACCATATCGAAGGGTTTGCACCAGAAGTTGCTTGGGTAACACATGGTGGTCTTGAAAAATTAGAAGAACGGTTCTGTATTAGACCGACTTCAGAAACTTTATTCTGTGATCACTGGCAAAAAACAGTAAAATCATACCGTGATTTGCCAAAAGTATGGAACCAATGGAATTCTGTTTTACGTTGGGAGAAAACGACAAGACCGTTCCTTCGTTCAAGAGAATTTTTATGGCAAGAAGGACACACACTTCATGCAACACCAGAAGAAGCTCAAGAAAGAACTCAAATGATGCTAGATATCTATTATGACTTTGTAACAAAAGATTTATCAATTCCACTAATAAAAGGAAGAAAAACAGAAAGTGAAAAATTTGCTGGTGCAGAAGCAACATATACTATTGAAGCTATGATGCATGACGGTAAAGCTTTGCAATCGGGTACAAGTCATTATTTTGGAAATGGATTTCCTGATTCATTCGATATCAAATATTTAGACAAAAACAATCAATTACACAGCGCATATGAAACATCTTGGGGATTATCAACTAGAATTATCGGAGCAATAATAATGGTACATGGTGATGATTCCGGACTAGTATTACCACCTAGAATTGCTCCAACACAAACAATGATAATTCCAATTGCCCAACACAAAGAGGGAGTCTTAGAAAAAGCCACAGAATTATTAAAAAGATTGAAAAAAATTGGTATAAGAGCTAAATTAGATGATAGTGAAAAAACGCCAGGATATAAATTTTCAGAACAAGAAATGTTAGGGATACCTAGTAGAATTGAAATTGGACCTAAAGATATTGAAAATAATCAAATAATAATTGTTAGAAGAGACAACGGAGAAAAAATTTCACTTTCAATAGATAATTTAGAAATTGAACTACCAAATATTCTTGAAAACATCCAAACAAATATGTATAACAAAGCGGAAAATTTCTTAAATTCACACATTGAAACTGCAACCACAATGGATGAAATGGTAAACAAGTTTAACAAACAACGTTGTTTCATCAAAGCTATGTGGTGTGGAGATGAAGAATGTGAAAATCAAATCAAAGCAGATACAGGAGGAGCCGGATCAAGGTGTATTCCATTTAATGAAGAACATCTATCAAATAAATGTATTTGTTGCGGAAAAGAAGCAAAACACATGGTAATTTGGGGAAAATCATATTAATGATTTTCTTTTTTTTTAGAACAATATGAAAACCTATAAAATATTCAAATAATATAAGTAAGGAGGTTTGCATGAATAATGAAAGAAATATAAAAGATTTAAAAGATAAATTTATAGAAATACAAAAATTAAATTGGATAAAAGGTAGTTCAAATGGAAGAGGAAATGTCGGAATAACATTTGAAAATATACTAGGAAAAGAAAGAGAAAATTTTCCTATAGCTGACTATAATGGAATCGAAATAAAAACTAGTACAAATTATCATAGAAACAGATATATTACCCTATTTAGCGCTGCTCCTGATGGTCCTTATATATATCAAAATCAAATTCTAAGAGATAAATTTGGGTGGTTAAACAAAAACAATGAGAAAATATTTTACTCACGAATAACAGCAAATAAATATACAAAAATAACTAATAAATACTATATGAAAGTAGAAATTAGTTATTTAGAAAAACGTATATATCTAAAAACATTAAATACAATAACTAAAACATCATCTATAGAATGTTTTTGGAATTTTGACACTATTGAAGAAAAAATACAAAAAAAAATACAATACTTAGCATTAATTATTGCCGAAAAAAAAGAAATAGCTAACCAAGCATATTTCAAATACAAAAAGATAAATTTTTATAAATCAAAAGATTTGGCAACTTTTTTAAAATTACTAGGAAATGGAAATATAGCAATATGTTTCAAAATAGGAATATATAAAACAGGAAAAAAGAAAGGTCAAACCTATGACCACGGAACGGGATTTGAACTATTAAAAGATAAATTATCTAATTTATATGATGAGCTTAAATAAAACAAAAAAACTGCCTATGCAGTTAATTGATATAAATGGTCGGGAAGACAGGATTTGAACCTGCAACCCCTTGGTCCCAAACCAAGTGCTCTACCAAGTTGAGCCACTTCCCGAAAACTGGTGCGCTCGAAGGGATTCGAACCCCTGACCTTTTGGTTCGTAGCCAAACACTCTATCCAGCTGAGCTACGAGCGCATGTCACGTAACCAATTTATATAAATTTTAGTACTTAACAAAAATGGTGGCTCCAGCGGGAATCGAACCAGCGACACAGGGATTTTCAGTCCCTTGCTCTACCGACTGAGCTATGAAGCCAAATGGCGGTCTCAACGGGACTCGAACCCGCGATCTTCTGCGTGACAGGCAGACGTGTTAACCAGCTGCACCATGAGACCAAATTGGTTGCGGGAGAAGGATTTGAACCTACGACCTTTGGGTTATGAGCCCAACGAGCTACCGAGCTGCTCCATCCCGCGATATTAATGGCGGAGGAAAAGGGATTCGAACCCCTGCGCCGCTTGCACGACCTCCCGGTTTTCAAGACCGGTCCCTTCAACCAGACTTGGGTATTCCTCCATAACATCTTTTCAGACGACAAATTGATTATAGCACACATTAATAAATTATGTCAACTATTTATTTAAAATGTATACTTTTTATAAAAAAACTCATCAACAAGTAATGAGTAATTATTAAAGTGGTGCCTAAGGCCGGACTTGAACCGGCACGAGGGTTGAATCTCGCAGGATTTTAAGTCCTGTGCGTCTACCAATTCCGCCACTCAGGCAACTGGTGATCTGTATGAGATTCGAACTCATGACCCTTTGATTAAAAGTCAAATGCTCTACCGACTGAGCTAACAGATCAAACAATAATGGCTGCCTCGGTTAGATTCGAACTAACGCATGTCAGAGTCAAAGTCTGATGCCTTACCACTTGGCTACGAGGCAATTCAGTGGTGGAGAGGAATGGATTCGAACCATTGAACCCGAAGGAGCAGATTTACAGTCTGCCGCGTTTAGCCACTTCGCTACCTCTCCAAAAAAAATGGTGCCGAAACCAGGACTTGAACCCGGAACCTACTGATTACAAGTCAGTTGCTCTACCAATTGAGCTATTTCGGCATGGTGGGCGATATAGGACTCGAACCTATGACCCCCTGCTTGTAAGGCAGGTGCTCTAACCAACTGAGCTAATCGCCCAAAAATGTCAGTTGACGTTATTAAATATATCAACAATTTAATATTTTGTCAACACTATAGACTATTTTTTTTAATTTTTTTGTAACTTTTTTTCAATTTCCTCTTTTTTATGAGAAATCCATACAGGTAATTGGTTTTTTAAAGTATTAAAACCATTTGGTGTCTCTAAAATTTTTTTCTTTTTTCTTTTTGAAAACTTATAATCAATATTTTTTATACTTAATTTTACATGAAAGGAATCTAATTCATTATCATCAATAACTACTGCCTTAATCGTTTCTCCAACATGAACATAATCAGCAGGATTTTTTACAAAAAAATCAGAAATTTCAGAAATATGAATTAATCCACTATAATAATCATCTAAACTAACAAAAATACCATATTTCTCAATTCCAGTCACACACCCTGTAACAACTTCCCCTTTCTTATATCGATTCATTAAAACACTTCCTAGATAACAGTATAACATCAAATTAAAGCAATGACAAGAAAACAGTATGACTTAATTAATAAATACATCAAATGAATTACCATCAACATTACAAATTAAGTACATAATACTAACATAACATGATATATATATCTAACCAATTAAAGCTAATTATATTTTAGTCTTTACCCTACCAAAAAAATAGATTATAATAAAGTCGGTGATGAAAAAATGGAAAAGGAAACAAAAATTAAAAACTTAATAGAAAAAATCAGACCATACCTGATCAATGATGGTGGTGATTTAGAATTTATAAAATATGAAAATAATATTGTATATGTAAAATTAAAAGGAGCCTGTGAAGGCTGTCCTATGATGGATATAACACTAAAAGATGGTATAGAACAATTACTAGTAAATGAAATACCAGAAATAAAAGAAGTAAGAAATGTTTCATAACATTTCTTTTTTTAACCACAAAACACCTGGTATTTTTACAATTAAACAAATTTGATCATATATATAACACAAAAATTCATTATATTCATCAATTCGTCTTAAAATAGGTCGCAATTTATCCTCATCACAAGTTTTATTAATAATTTTATCATAAACATCAAAATAATAAGACGGAAACAATAACCTAGCATAAAATAATATAAAATCGTTATATGAAAAATTTAATGACCTAAAAAAAGTACAAAAAGAAAAGTCTTGATACTTATTAGAAAAAAATAGAAATTTAATATATTCAGCTACATCTCTAGAATAATAATCAACAGTCATATTTAATGGATGAAAAAAATTGGTATGACTAATTCTTTTGTGACATAAATACAATTTTTGATATCCATTATTTTGGAAAACTGCATTATATTTTACATACGCTATAGCATTCTCAGCAAGACCTATATAATAATTAAAGCTCTCCTCTATTAAAGGATAAACATTCAAAATATGTCGCTTCTGATACTCATAATAATCTATTTTTGATATCCATAAAGAATCCCAAGAAACAAGAGAAACTTTAGAAACAATATTTAACGGTAATAGCGGTAAATTTAAAATTTCCTGTAAGATGGAAGTCGTATTTATATTGTGTAAAAATAAACCATACCAAAATCCATCAATATTAGTAAAATATTCATTATATATATTAGCTATCAACTTAAAACTTTTTCGATAACCTATTTTATCTAAAATGTTTAAAATTAACTTCAAGTTATTAACATCATATATTTTTTCAAAAGAATAAAGATGCTGATTATATCTAAAATAATAACCACCATCTATTATAGAAAGTTCAATTTCATCAAATTCATAATATAACATTATCTTATTTTTCATAACTAATTATATGAAAAAAAAAGAATAGATATACTTATACCTACTAGCAAAAATATATCTACTCTCCCTACTTAATTTATTGTTTAAGCAACCATACGTTTAACAAAGTCATCATTTTTAGCATTTTCCTCTTGTGTTGGAATTAAACTAGCATAAACTTCTCGTTGATGAGCTATAGTAGCCGCACGAGCTTCCTGTGCTTGCCTTTTAGCTACTAAATCTCCAATTTGTTCTTTTTTCATATTATTAGCTTCTTCAAATGATATAATATAAGACTTAACTTGTTGACAAACCTCTCGATATTCTGCAAGTTCATCATTACATTTATCAACAGCCTGTTTTAGTTTTGTAGCTTCTTCATGTTCTTTTTCTTCTAAGCTTTTAGCCTCTGCCTTAGCCTTTTCTATACTAGAACGAGCTTCTTCAAAATTAATCATATCTGAAAATTCTAACAAACTACTATCATCCTTATCAGCGAAAGACTCTTCATACTTTTTCAATTCATTAAGTTTTTGTTCCTCAATATCGTCCTTTTTAATATGACTATCTTCATCTTGTGTATTCTCATCAAATAAGAACCTATTAGATGTTTGAATCTCATTAACTGCTTCTTCTACTATATTCTTACGTTCTGAAACCACAATTGGCATAACCCTAATATTAGTATCTCCATCAGTCAAATTTCTTGTCACGTTTGAGTCAAAAGAATTTGCAGTATTTGACACTAAAGAATCATTAACTGCGAATATAGAATCATTAATATGACCAACTTCAGGCATGATTATATTCTCATGTCCAACACTATACTTTTCTACGCGAGCCTTTGTATCAGAATGACCAACTTTTTTAGATTCACCAATATTTTCTATCTGAGAAGCTGCTGCAAAAGCATCATTCATGTCAGTAGCAAGTTCTTGTGTATCAACTGTAGAAACATCCACAGTCACATTTAAATCCGAATTATTTGTATCAAAATGATCATGTTCAATAGAACCGTCCATTGAGCTTTCCTTCGCGCTATTTTGCTTATATAAACTAACTATTCTTTTACGTGCTCTTCCATTCATAGAATCAGTTAATCTAATCAAACGTGAAGAACTACCTTCAAAACTCTGATCAACAATAGTTTTCATGTCAGTAACTTGAATATTATCTAGCTTATCATTATCAACCTTTATATCACTTTCTGACACAGAAGGAACCGGAAATGGAGTTGTAGCAATATCCTTAATAGATACTTCATCCTCTACACCCACTCCTTCAGCAACATTTTTCTCACTTGTTGAAAAATTAACGACATTCTTAGTGTGCAATACTACATTGCTTATAGATGAGTCTCTCAATTTTAATTTTTTAGCAGGCTCAACCACCATAACGGATTCATCTTGAAAAGTTCCAGGTACTAAAACAAAATTTTCCATTTTCCATTCCTCCTTCATATCTATTCACTCTTAGCAAGTTCACGCAAAACATCTTTAATACGATTCCATTCGTCTTCGCTTTCAACACCTAACAATTTAGCATTTCCATTAGAACGGTCTACATTAGAAACATAAACTGTAATATTATTATCATCATCACGTTCATTTTTTGTATAAATAACATATTCTTTCTGATTATCTTTAAATTCAAAAGCAAAAACTACTTCTACTTCTTCGCTTGAACCATCTTCAGAAACAATTTTCATCATCTTTTTCTCTTCCATATAAAGCCCTCCCTTTATTCTCCATATAATACAATTATATCGTATTTCGAATAAAATACAACTATTTTTTATGAACTTTTTTTAATAGAAATGTTTTTGCACCATAATTACAATATTCTGTCTTATAATGTTCCAAGAACTTAATATCATTATATTTCTTTACATTACTATTATTACTTTCATAAAAACCTTTTAATCTAACCTTATCACCAACAAAATCACCAAAAATATAATCAAATTCACGAAAATAATTCGTTACATACTCTTTAATGTTTTCATAAATAAAACAATTATCATCACTAATAATCTCATAGAAATGATCATTAAATTCGTATTGTTTCATTCTACCACCTCTGAGTTTATTATAACACATAATTATGACTCATAAGTTGAAAATGAAAAAGTCGGTGAAATTTTATCAACAACTCCGCCATAATATTCGGGTACTACACCAGAAATAACTTTTACACTTAAAGGAGCCTCAATAGAAATCGTCACATCTTTAGAAGATTTAGGTAAGGAAATTCTTTCCTTAACGTCGATTTGAATAGTTAATTCCAAATATAAATTATTAATACCATAACTTGTCGTCTTAGTCCGTAAATTACTATTAACTTGACCTAAAAAAGACATTTTTATAGGAATAATAGGTCCCAAATTATTTAAAAAACCATTATTAGTAAAAACACCGACAGGAATTTCACAAACAATACCTGATTCAACACCCTGATAACGCCCTCCCAACAACGCCGAACTCAACGGAAAATCTCCTATATTACCTTCTTCCATCTTTTTTAATTTTTCAAATACTACTGTATTAACTTTTTTTAATAACAAATTAACCTGTTGAGTATCATAATCAATCATTTCTACTTCGTTTTTATCATTTTTAATAACTTTAACTAAATTACTCTGTTCCTCTGTAGCTAATACGTCATTTACAGCTGTTCTAATAACATTAGAAGTAACCCTTTCTACTTCTAAATTTAAATAATTAATTAAAATAGGATTTAATAATTTACCCAAATAAGAAACACTTAAAAATGCAAGAAAAAAAGAGCAAAACAAAATAATGCCCCACTTTGCATACCACTTCATTTTAAATTTGTATTTACTAAAATAACATCTTCCCCTATTTTAGTAATATCTTTCCATAAGATTTTGGTATCACTATCCCTATTAAAATTAAAAAATGACCTTCCAGATTCTATAACTAAAGATTCAATACGCCCATCCATCATTACATTAACATCGATAATATTGCCAATATTTTTCCCATCTACAACAGATACAATATTTTTACTTTGTAATTCTGATAAACGCATAAATACCACCCAACCTAATAAACTATATGCTCACTCATTTCAAAACTTTCTTTAATTGTTTAATAGCTCCTTTTTCAATTCTAGAAACTTGTGCTTGACTAATATTTAACTCATTAGCAATTTCCATTTGTGTCTTACCTATTACAAAACGTTCATCCAAAATATATTGTTCTCGCTCTTCTAAATTCTGAATAGCCTCATCTAAAGCAATTTTCAAAGAAAATTCATTACTATTACTACTCTTATCTTCAATTTGATCAAATAAAAAAATAGTATCTCCACCATCTGAATAAATTGGTTCAAACATGCTCACTGGTTCTCGTAACGAATCAATTGCTTGCACCACCTCAAAAGGTGTAGTCTCTAAATGTGTTGCAACCTCTTCAACCGTTGGCTCTGCACCTGTTTGATTATAAATCTCTTCTTTATATTTCAACGCTTTATATGCCGTATCTCTTAATGATCTACTAACTCTAATACTATTATTATCACGTAAATAACGGCGAACTTCTCCTAAAATCATTGGAACCGCATATGTAGAAAATTTCACTTCATGAGATAAATCAAAATTATCAATAGCTTTAAGTAAACCAACACATCCTATCTGAAATAAATCATCTAAGTTTTCAACTCTATGATGAAAACGTTTCAATATAGAAAGTACTAACTTTAAATTTCCTTCAACAAGTAAATCTCTCGCTGTTACATCACCTTGCTTTAAACTTAAAAACAACCCCTCCATTTCTTCATTACTCAAAACTGGAATACGACTAGTATCAATCCCACTGATTTCAACTTTATATTTTGACATAAAAAGCTCCTTTCATCTTTCTTATGAGACAAAAGGAACTTTTTTATTCATGAATTCAAATATCTTTTTGTTTTTTGATGAATTTCTTTTATATCAGAACTTTGCCACTCATTATCCCACGGACGAGCAAAATATATTGTTTTAGGATAATATTTAGCAATATTTGCATAATCTTTGGTAATTTCTTTAGATGTCTTATCTTTAGTGTAACCAAAACCATAATAAGAATCATGACTTTCTGAAAACACAACAACATTATTTATATTTCTACTCCAAGTATTAGTCAATACATCCAAATAATCACAATAAAGAGCTATTAACTCTTCATCAGCAAAAATAACCTCACCATAATTATAAAGTTTATCACTATTTTTTAAACTGCCTAGAACTCTAGGAAAAAAATCGCAGCCTTCTCTAGGCGTCGCAATACTTTTTGCTGAATCAAATCGAAAGCCATCAGCACCACATGCCACAAAATCATCTAAAAATTTGACAATATAATTTTGTAAATCCCAATTGTGCAAATCAAAACTAGGTAAACCAGCACAATAATTAACAACTTGGAAACGACTATCCCAATTATCGATAAGTTTAGCTTCTCTCCAAAAATATTGATTTTCTACTAACTTAGGATCGACTTTTTCATGTGGAATCAACCTACCATCATTAACACCAGCTACATGAGTACAAATCACATCAGGAAAAACCAACAAGTCATTATCGTGTAAAATTTCGCTAAGGTGTATAAAATCTTCTCGAGAGCCATACTGATTTCCTATTTCTAAAGCACACGGTTGATATGACATCCACCAATCATTAATGACATCTTCTTTTAAAGGCTGTAACGGTCCAATCTGAACAGCATCAAAACCTTGCTCATGAATTTTAGGAGCTACCATTTCGATGCTCTTCAAGTTCCAATTTAAACACTGCAATATACGTAGTGTTGTTTGTTTATTTTTTAATATTACTTCCATATAAATTCTCCCAACTACTACTTTTCTACTCTATATGATATAAATATATCACAAAAAATAAAAAAAGATAATTATTTATCATAATTATCCAAAAAACTAATCTTAGTATTATCTTTTTTTATCCCCAATACAGTTTCTATATTGACATTTTCAGAAGATTTAAATATATTAGCAGCTACGTTCTTATGTCGCTTTTCAAATTCATGAATAAATTGTTTCATCTCCAAACGCTTAGAATCTACAGATGAAGAATCCGTAAATTTACAAGCGCAGTTAATAAATTTCAAGTGATTATATTTTGCAAATTTAATAATAGCTTCTTCTCTAACTAAATAAAGAGGCCTAATTAACTCCATACCTAAAAAATTTGTACTTTTTAATTTAGGAGGCATACTCTTATATTCTCCACCATAAAAAACAGATAACAATATAGTTTCTATAACATCATCAAAGTGATGACCTAAAGCTATCTTGTTACAACCAAGTTCTTTAGCTCTAGCATATAAAAAACCTCTACGCATTCTAGCACATAAGTAACAAGGTGAACTAATTTGCTTATCAACAACATCAAAAATATCTGAATTAAAAATTTGAATATCTATACCAAGACATTCGGCATTTTTTAAAATTTGTTCCATAATTTCTGGACGATAGCCCGGATTCATAACAATATAACAAAGATCAAAGGAAACATTTCCATGTTTTTTTAACTCTTCCATACATTTAGCGAGTAACATTGAATCCTTTCCACCAGAAATGCAAACTGCAACTTTATCCCCTTCTTGAACCAATTTATAATCTCTTATAGCCCTCATAAAAGGACGCCATATTTCTTTTCTAAATTTGGTAATAATACTTCTTTCTATTTCTTCTTTTCTTGATAACATAATACCACCTCAAGCATTACGATTATATCTTAAAACAAAAAGAAAAGCAAACTATATAAAATAATTTACTTTAATTTCCAATCAAAACAATAATTTAAAAACTTTTTTAAATCATTCATCATAGCATTAATTATTGTATTTTCTGTCCAAAATTAAATTCTTTTCTTTTTTCTAAAATATATTGATATCATCTCTCAAAATATTCTGCAAAAGTAGTCAATTTAAAATAATAGTTAACATTAGTTTATAATTATTTCTTAGCTAAAATAAAAACACTACACTCCTATCAGCATCACTAACAACCTTACCATAAATTGAAAAAGTATTACTTTTAATATAACGAATTAAACTCTTAGAAACATCATTCTTACTCATCATAATGTCTACCTTTCTAAATAATCGGCTCCCTTATGTTGTAAATCTGAAGGTTCTTCCATTAACAATCCCTTATAATTTTGTTGTCTCAAAACTTCATATATAACAATTGCCACACTATTAGAAACATTAAGTGCCCTAACATTATCTGTCATTGGAATTCTCATACAATGTTCTAAATCATGTTTTAATATTTCTTTTGGAATGCCCGTGGACTCTTTACCAAAGATAAAATATAAATTTTTATTTTTAGTATTACTATAATCAAAACTAGTATGTGGCTTCTTACCATATCTCGTAAAATAATAAAATTCTCCATCTGTATTTTGCTTCAAAAAAGATTCCCAATCTTTATATACAAAATATTTGAGTTTATCTATATAATTAACTCCACTCCTTTTTAAATGAGCATCATCTAGCTTAAATCCTAATGGTTCAATTAAATGTAAAATCGTGTCAGTTGCAACACAAGTTCTCATAATATTACCTGTATTTTGTGGAATTTCAGGTTCAAATAATACAATATGATTCATAACTTTCCTCCTAACAAAAAGGAGACTACTCTCCTTGCTTTTCAATTTGATGTAATTCAATAAATTGTTCTGTCTTAGAAATTGTAAGATTCCTATTTTCTTTTTCTTGTAAAATTCCATCAACTTTACCATCTTCAAATACTATAATTGCTGGATAATTTTTAGTAAGTGCAATTTTATATGGATATCTAGCATTAAATTTATCAACAAATTCATTTGAATCAACACTACTTAAATTTAAATAAATAAGATTTTCCTTTAAATTTTCCTTATTAACAAGCTTCTTTAAATTCTTTTCATAATTTCTACAAGCATCAGCGCTAGCAGTACACATATAAATAGCCGTTGTTGGATTTTCCATAACATAATGCTCTAATTCTTCAGGTTGAATCTCATATAAAGTATCACGAATTACTGGAATTTCTCTTTGATGTTCATCATAAACATGATACAAATTACATAAATAAAAAACTAAAGCGATAACTGCAATAAAAAGAACTCCTAAAATAACATAATTCTTAACCGGTATTACTCTTTTTTCCTCTACTTCTTTTGCCAATTTTATCACTCCCTATCTAAGAATATTCTATCATAAAACTTAATATTTTAACACTAGAAAATAAATTATTACTGTTTTTTTACAATATTTTTAATATCTTCCTGACTTTCAGAAAAAAACTGATAGCGAACACTAGCAACATCCCTAATTTTTGAAAATTCATCCATTGTCTTGACTTCAAAATTTAATAACACAGTTCGTATTCCATCAAAATAAACAGGAAAACTTCTATTTCGTAAATCAACAAGCAAATACTGATAATTATTTTCTTTTAATCTCAAAATATTTCCCTTGATTATCATATCTTCAACTCTTCCATAGACAACGATTTCAATATTAGGCATAACTCCAAAAGATTTATTAAAACTATTTACAAAATCTAAAATCTCATTAGCAGAAAGTTCACAAGATAATGTAACTTTGGAAAGACCAAGTTGATATAAATAATAAGCAGTATAAATATTGCAAACATTAAAACTATAATCTCCAACATAAAAATCAGACTTTGAAAAGTCACAGAACTCCTTAATTAAACTTCTAGTTTTAACTGCTGGTTCTACATGCAATAAACACCTTGGTAATGAATAATAAACCCTATCATAAATATTATATTTTTTGAATAGGTCTAAATCTGGTGTATAAATTCTATCAAAATTTAATTTTAAACATATATCCATTTGTTCTTCAGTAAAAACTAAAGCTGTCTTTCCTGTAGAAGGAGAAATTTTTAATGGTTGAAAAGTTATATTATGAATAATAGGTTGATATCTAGGTTTCATTCTAGCAATTGCTAACTGTTGCACTAAACTTCGACGAATTTCATTAATCTCACGTAAGGGAATAAAAATATTAGCATCCATCTCAATAACTGTAGCCTTACTCACAAAAGGAGTTCCACCAAGCTTTTCCAACTGTAAACGAATTCTCGTATCACTTACTGGCGAAGTAATAGATTCTTCTACTACACTACCAACTTGTTGAAATTTATGAATCCCATCACTAATTTCTACTACAAAATTTTGACCAATATGAGCTTTCGCCAAAAAAGTGATAGGAATTAGTTTTTCTGGTAGTTTTTTTAAACTTTCCATTAACAAATAATCTAAAGTCTTAGAAACAGTATTCATTTCTTGTAAATCAATTTTATTATCAAGATAACACACATTGCCAGCTGCAACTGAAGATACTAACAATCCTTTTACATCATATAAAAAGTTAACAATCATACCCTTTCCACTTTCTAAAAAGCGTACTCCATCACCCTGATGCAAATCTTTAGCAAGTTGAATTCCTATCTTATTAGCATCGATTGATATAACTTTTCCAATCGGAAGTCCAATATGGTTAGGACTAACATGATTCATCAAATCATCAACATCACAATTAAATAAATGACCACAAGTAAATTCTCGATTAAATATTGTTTTAAGTTTTTCATTTTCTTTGTCTAGTTCTGACATTTCTCCATAATTATCAATTAAGTTTCTATACATTTTAGTAACAAAACCAACATATTCTGGGCTCTTCATACGTCCTTCTATTTTAAAACTATCAATATTACTATCCAATAACTCTCTAAATTGATAACTTGTATTTAACTCTTTCGTACTAAGTAAATACTTACTATCAGAAAGTAATCTATCCTTTGCATATAATTTATAAGGTAAGCGACAAGAACCAGCACATTCTCCTCTATTTCCACTACGACCACCTATCATGGAGCTCATCAAACAACACCCAGAATAAGAAATACATAAAGCGCCATGAATAAAAACTTCTTTTTCAATTGGAGTAGTAATATGATTGATTTCCTCTAAAGATAATTCTCTAGACAAAACAACTCTTTTTACTCCCATGTCATAAAGTAATTTAACAACTTCATGTGAAGAATTATTAAATTGTGTTGATGCATGAACTTCTAAATTAGGATATCTCTTTAAAACATAAGACATCATCCCAAAATCTTGCATAATGATAGCATCAATTCCATTTTTATATAAAAATTCAACCTGTCCTAAAAAATAAGGAATCTCAGCATCTTTTACCAATGTGTTCATAGTTGCATAAAACTTTACTCCATATAAATGACATAACTTAATAGCTTCAATCATTTCTTCATTGGTAAAATTATGAGCAAATTTTCTAGCTCCAAAATTTTGGCAAGCTCCATAAACAGCATCAGCACCATTAGCAATAGCCTGTTTTAAACACTCCATATCACCAACCGGTACCAAAAGTTCTTTTTTCTTCATATAATCACCGTCATCATTATAACATAAAATTACTATTTTTCGACATATACTATATCATGAAAAACAAATATCTTTTAAATAATGAAACATTTTATACCTGGCTATTAATAAGTATTATTCTAATGGTTTTTTTTACATCTTATGGAAATAGACTCTTCTTAGAAAATCCCTACGATCAAGATAAAAATATTAAAAAGCTCGGTTGGATTATTACTATAACTACTTTGATTGCAATCTACATCACCGAAAAAACAATTCCTAACAATCAAGAACGTCGCTTAATCAATAGCTTGATTATTTTTGCTAGTACATTTTCTTATCTTTACTACTTAGCCAAACAAGACAAATTAGCAATATAAAAACGACCGAAACGGTCGCTTTTTCTATTCGTAATTATCTGCTTTAACTTCCATAAAGCTTTGTGGATGAGCACAAACAGGACATACTTGAAGAGCTTCTTTTCCAGTATAAACATAACCACAGTTACGACATACCCAAATCTTATCTCCATCCTTTTTAAATACTCTATCATCTTTAACATTCTGTAAAAGTCTTAAATATCTTTCTTCATGCTCTTTTTCAATTTCTCCAACTTTTTCAAATAAGAATGCTAAACGAGTGAAACCTTCCTCTCTTGCTGTTTCAGCAAACTCTTTATACATTTCTGTCCATTCATAGTTTTCACCAGCTGCAGCATCTTCTAAGTTAACTTCTGTACTTGGAATTTCTCCACCATGTAACTCTTTAAACCAAAGTTTAGCATGTTCTTTTTCATTATTAGCAGTTTCTTCGAAAATAGCAGCTAATTGTTCATAACCATCTTTCTTAGCTTTACTTGCATAATAAGTGTATTTATTTCTAGCTTGACTTTCACCTGCAAAAGCAGTCATTAAATTTTGCTCAGTTTTACTTCCTTTTAATTCCATATTAAATACCTTCTTTCTTTATATTTATTTATATTAAAGAGATTACTCTCCTAATATACCACTTTCATCTACATAGTTAGTATGTAAGATTTCTCTTGCTTTCTTACTCAGTGGAGATCCTAAATAACTTTGATATAAAGTTTTAATATCAGGATTTTGATAACTCATACGAATTGGAACCATTTCATCTTCTTGATAAAGACTTGTTATTCTTTTTTCAATAGTTTCTTTTTGTTTAGAAATTACCCCAAGTGGTTGTCCTCCACCACCAACACATCCACCTGGACAATTCATAACTTCAATAAAATCATAATCAAGAGTTTCAACTTCTAATTTCTTTAAATAAGGTTCTACATTTGTCATACCATGAATTACTAACAAATGCAACTCTTTATCATCAATTATTACAGTTGCTTCTTTTATTGCATCATATCCTCTAACAGATTTAAAGTGAAGTAAATTTTTGGGAGGCTCTTTTTTAGTAATGAAATAATATGCCGTACGTACAGCAGCTTCCATTACTCCTCCACTACTTCCAAAAATAACCCCAGCTCCACTACCACGACTCATAATACTATCAAATGGTGTATCTTGAAGATTTTCAAAATCTTCTTTTTGCTCTCTAAGTAAGATTGCAAGTTCGCTAGTAGTAATAACATAATCAGTATCAGTTTGACCAGGACGTAGAATTTCAGACTTTTTAGCCGTACAAGGCGTAATTGCAACTGCAACGATATCCTCTTTTGGAATTTCCATCATTTCACTAAAATAGTTTTTAATAATGGCTCCCTGCATAGCAATTGGGCTCTTACAACTAGATAAATATGGTAATAGCTTCGGATGATAAATTTCCATATAACGTACCCAAGCCGGACAACAGCTTGTAAACTGTGGTAATCTTTTATTTTCTTTCATTCTTTCCACAAGTTCAAAGGCTTCTTCCATAACCGTAAGATCAGCCCCAAATGTTGTATCAAACACATAATGAAAGCCAAGCTTCTTTAAAGCAGTTACCATTTTTCCTTCGACATTAACTTGCGCACTATTAAATTCTTCTCCTAAAGCCACTCTAACAGCTGGAGATGTAAAAGCAACTACTACTTTACTAGTATCTTTTATATAATCCATAACCTTTTTATAGGAATATTTAGGAACAATTGCTCCTACTGGACAATTTAAAACACATTGCCCACAACCTAAACAAACTGGCCGCTGTGCTTTTTTCGGATTATATCTGACCCCAACTTGTTCCTGACAAACAACCGAACATCTGCCACATTTAATACATTTTTCAGTAATTCGACAAATACTGTGGTTATCATCAGCAATTGGTATCAGTCCTGTAATCTTTGGTATATCCTCCTCTATATCTTCCGTAATAAGTTCAAAAAACTCTGGTGAAACACCACAATACGGACAATTTTTCTCATTAGATTGAACGACTTTACCACAAATACTACACCTATACTTCATCACTACACTCCCTACAAATTCCTTCAAATAAAAAACTAACATTTTCTATCTTCACAAAATTCTTATTTTCAATATTTTCTATAAAGCTACGATAACTATCATCGTATAAATCAATAATCTTATGACACTTCAAACAATAAAAGTGATGATGAATACTACAGTCTCCATCGTAGTGATCTATATTATCATTTGTTGGAATTTTTCGAATTCTTCCATCAACTAATAACTTATTAACATTACGATAGACAGTTGCCTGACCAATAGTTGAATCCTTTCTCAAAACTTCTTTATATAACTCTTGGACAGTAGGGTGTGTTTTCATCTTCATTAATGTATCTAAAATAACAGCTTTTTGCCTTGTATTACGTTTGTCCATTATAGCTTCTTATTGATAATCATTATCACTTTTATTATAACATCAAAATAATAATTGTCAATAACCAAAAAAAGATAGTTACATAAAATATCATAGGTGATTATATGAAAACAAAACACAACTTATTTTGCAGATGTAATTATTGTAAACAAAAAAGAAGAAATAATATCTTCTATCTTTTAGGAATCATCGCTACTTTAATTATTATCTTTTATCAAATTATACTATTAATCTTTATTACTACTAGATTAAATGCCGTCATTTTACTAGTTGAGTTTGGACTAATCTGCTTTTTGATTTTTATGATTCTGTTTTAATATAAATTCCTTAGCCCTTAATGCATATAAAATCTTATGTTCAACTGAAATAGTACTCTGATAATGATTAGTCAATAAATCTATCTTATCATCACAAAGTAATAAAGAAAAAAATAAACACATCTCATCATCAGTAAATTGAAATTTACTTTGATAAATCTTAAATAAAGAATCCATTTCTAACTCTTGATAATGCTTTTTAAAAAAAAATAAAAAATCATAAATCGGATAACCTTTTTCAGATAAATCCCAATGTATAAAATATGGAGTTTTAATATCAATAAAATTATCAAGAATTGGTTGTTTATGTAAAAAAACAACCCTTTCTTTATTTGATTCTTTTTTTAATCGATACCACTCCTCTAAATAATGTTTACTAAAATTCAAGTTTTCATACACTAAACTAATATTTCTAATCAATAAATACTCATCAGGAGCCATATAAACATGACTCTCAATTTCATCTTGCAATTTTTGATAATACTTTAGCTGTTCTTCAATATTAAAAGACAACTGTTCATAAATCTCTTTTACTCGATCTAAAACAACCTCTTGATATGAAGTTGTTTTTATATGCAATAAACTAAGTACATGAATTAAATCAATAGCTTTATCACCATTATCCATATTATCAACAACATAAGGATAAATTTCGTACTCATCACGTGTCGAATTATTCATAGGCAAAAAGAAAGGAAAATCTCTTTGTTCCAAATAATGAAAAATTTTTTCTTTATCATTACATCTTGGAATAACTAAAAATTTTCCTTCAGCAGTTTCAATAATTTTCTCACCTTGAAAGTAAGAATACTTATAAACTTGAGATTTACTCATGACTATTAGTTGGAACAATAATTTTAGTTCCTACTGTCAAACTAGATAAATCATTGTAACTTTCTAATTCTTCACGAGAAACTTGATATTTGTCCATAACCATTTCAATAGTGTCATTCTGTCTAAAAATATAAACGGAATACGTAGCAAATGTTTCATCACTATCTTTAAAAGATGAAAACAAACCAGTACTAGCATTACTTTCTTCAATATCTTTTTTATCTTCTTCCATTTTTACATTATCCTTAACATTAGCTTCTTGCTTATTTTGAACACTTTCTTGTAAAAGAATATCCTGATGAAAACTACTAGTAGACTCTTCTATTCCACTGTCACATTCTCTAGATTCTATACAATTATCTTCCTTAATTTCTAAAACATCATCGCTTCTTTCCAACTCTAAATCCTCACCACTACTATCATCAGCAATCTCAATGGCTTCTACTCCTTCAACAAGAAGTGAAATATGACAATTTAATACATCATCTTCTTCTATCTCATATCTAAAATCTTCTATCGTAACACTTCTACCATCTTCTTCTAACTTTTCCGTTAAAACTATCTCTACAGGCAAATGAAAAACAAAATCTTCTTCTAATCTAGACGCCGAAGTCAACTTATACTTGCCAGAAATAATTAATTCACCCGAAACTGTACTTTCATCAGAAAAAGAAAGTTCTTGATCTAAGGAAATAGAAGTAACTTCACCAATCATTGTTTTAAATTCTAAACTTTTATCAAAAGAAATAACTCTTTGCATCTAATCCCTCCTATCAGATTATATGAAATAAATAGTGAAATATGAAAAAAAGAGCTAACTTAGCTCTTCTTTACTTTTTGTAATTCATTCTTAGTTTCTGTAGCATATTGATAAAAAGCTCCTCGTCTTTTATAAAAAGGAACATCTGTATAGGAATTTAAATAATGAACCGTTTTCTCATAAAAATTAGTATCATCAAAAACTTGTGGGCAAACTGCTAAAAAATAATTTAAACTAGATATAACATTTCCTTTAAAAAGCCCAAAATCAGCATTCTCAGCAAACTGTAAATAAACCAAAATATCATTAGCAACAGCGGCTTTTAACTCTTCTGGCCCACTAAAAGAAAACTTTCGACTCTCTTCTTGCCACATCAAATAATTTTCCAGTTGAAACAACTTCTTTTCTTGACTAAAACTACTTAATTCATTAAGTCCCACAATAACTTCATTTGCAACTTCAAAAAAATTAGTATCAAAAAACTTAAAACGATAAGTATTAGTAATAGTTTGTAGCTTTTCAATATAGTTATCATCTAAAAGGAAAAAAACACTCTCTACATCTAATAAAATATTAGCCGTATCAATCACTGAAGCATAAACAAATTTATCATCACATTTTTCTAGTAATTCATCTAAAGACAAAACCTCTAAATAATTCTTAAAATATAACATTTCTACCCAATCATCCAAAGAATAATTAGATAATTTTTTATTTTCCATTTTCTCCACCACTGAATAAATCATTATAAATATCAATATAATCTTCTACAAAAATAAATTTAATTTCTTTTTTTAGCTCTTCTGGAACTTTATCTAAATCCTTTTCATTTTCCTTTGGTAAAAATATCTTACGAACACCAGCTCGATGTGAACCAATTACTTTTTCACGAAGTCCACCAATTGGTAAAACCTTTCCTCGTAATGTAACTTCTCCTGTCATAGAAATGTCATTAGCAACAGCAATATTTTTAAATAAACTAATTAAGGCTGTTGTTATCGCAATACCTGCAGAAGGCCCATCTTTCGCAACGGCACCTTCTGGAAAATGAATATGAATATCATTATTGGCCAAAACTTTTCCATCAATGCCAAAAATCTTTGCATCAGCTTTAATATAACTAAAAGCAATTTGACAAGATTCTTGCATAACTTCTCCCAAAGACCCAGTCAAAATAAGATCACCCTTACCAGGAAACATAGTAACTTCAATCGGTAAAATATCTCCTCCAAAAACAGTATAAGCCATACCATTGACAACTCCAACCTCAGCTTCTTGTCCCATCTTTTCATAACTATATTTTTTCTTACCTAAAAACTGTTCCAAGTCATCTTCACAAATTTGATAAAATACTTGTTCTTTTTGTAATAATATTTTTTTTACTATTTTTCTAAGTAATGTTGCTAAAACTCTATCAAGTTCACGAACTCCCGCTTCTTTAGTATAGTACCTAATCATTCCTAAGATTGCTGCATCATCTATTTGAACCTGTAAAGAAGTTAAACCATGTTCTTCTAAAGCTCTAGGAATTAAATGTTCTTTAGCAATATCAAGTTTTTCATATTCTGTATAACTATTAAGTTCTATGATTTCCAATCTATCACGAAGCTCATAAGGAATTTGCTCAATATAATTAGCAGTCGCAATAAATAGCACTTTAGATAAATCAAACTCTTCTTCTATATAGTGATCAGAAAATTTATTATTTTGTTCTGGATCTAAAACCTCAAGTAAACTACTAGCAGGATCTCCTTTAATATCTTTAGTCATCTTATCTATTTCATCAATGATAAACACAGGATTAGCCGTTCCCGCTTTTTTTATTCCTTGAATGATTCTTCCAGGATTGGCACCAATATAAGTCCTGCGATGACCTACAATTTCTGCTTCATCATTAATGCCACCAACACTAATCTTAGCTGTTTTTCGCCCTAAACTATCAGCAATACTAATAGCAAGTGACGTTTTACCAACACCAGGAGGACCTACCAAACAAAGAATAGGACTACGCAAATTATTTGTATTTTGTTTTACAGCTAAATACTCTAAAATACGAGCTTTAACCTCTTCCAACGCATGATGTGTAGAATTTAAAATCTTTTCTACTTTTTCTAAATCTTTAGTATCGTTCGTATAAACATTCCAAGGTAAATTAAGCATCCAATCCAAATAATCTCTAATCATTCCCACCTCAGGTGAATGACTGCTACTGGCTTCATATCTAGAAATTTCATTCTTTATTTTTTCTTTTACTTTATAATTACACTTTAATCTAGAAAGTTTTTTCTTAAGTCTTTCTATTTCATCATCTTTACTATTAATATCACCTAACTCTTTTTTGATAATCTTAATCTTTTCTCTCAAAAAATATTCTTTTTGACTTTCTTCTATTTCTTGCTCTACTTCACTCTCAATTTTTCTTTCCAGTTCAATAAACTTCAAATCTTCATTCATATCTTCAATTAATAGCCGAGCTCTATCTTTTGGCTCTGCCGTTACAACGTATTGCTTTTTCTTTTCATAATCAACTGGTAAAAAAGAACCTACTAAATCACATAATTCATCTAAAGTATCAACAGAATCCAATTGACTAATAATCGCATTACTCATATAGGAAGCTTTTTCAATATATTTATCTAATGATTTCATTAATAACGCATAATAATTTTTATCATCAGTACTAGAAGTCACCGTAATTTCTGATATATCAGCTCGATAAAAATCTTCTTCATAAAAATAATTAGAAACTTCAACTCTACGGATTCCCTCAATTACTATTCTAGTTTTTCCATTAGGCACATTTAATTTCAACTTAATTTGTCCTAAAATACCATACTTAGGTAAAGATGTAACATCAGTAATATAATTAGAATCAATAGGATTAACGATTACTAAATATTTATCTTCTGTACTATCTGCATAATCAATACTAGTTTTTTCAAAAGAGTCATCGCATTCAATACGAACCTCATTATTAGGAAAGACTACTACATCATTTAATACTAAAACAGCTAGTTTTTGATTATTCATAGATAGCCCACCTCCAAATTTTAAATACTGCTTTCTATTATATAATAAATCCAATTTTACATCAAGAAATTTAATTTATTTTTAAAAGAAAAAATAGTACCCGCAGATACTATTTATTATTTATTTGCATCTTTCAATAATTCAATAGTTTTTCTCATTTCTAAGTCATATTGAACCATATCAATTCCACCAAATTCCTTTAAGAAATCTTCTTTTTCCATTTGATATTTTTTAGCTAACTCCTCTGCTTCTTTATCTGCTTCTTCTGCTGTTACTTCAATACTTTCTAAATTCATAATTTCTTCTAACATTAAACGATAAAGTACATTAGAATAAGCTTCTTTTTCTAATTGATTTCTTAAATCAGCTTCACTAGAGTGTGTAAATTGATAATATACTTCTAAAGAAATACCTTGCATTCTCATTTGTTCTTCAAATCTATGCATCAAACGAGTTACTTCTTCTTCTACCATTTCTTCTGGAATATCAACTTCAACATTCTTAGAAACACCCTCTAAAATAGCATCAACATATTTATTTTCAGCATCCATCTCTTTTTGAGCAGAAATTGATTTTTTAATCTCTTCTTTTAATGTTTCTTCAGAGTTAACTCCGTCCATTCCTAAATCTTCAAAGAATTCCTCATCTAATTCTCTATTTTGTTTTTCTTTGATTTCATTAACCTTTACTTTAAATACTGCCTTTGCACCTGCTAAATCCTTAGCACCATACTCTTCTGGGAAAGTAACTTCGATTTCTTTTTCTTCTCCAGTTTTCATACCAACAACTTGTTCTTCAAAACCTGGAATAAATGTATGAGAACCAATTTCTAAAGAATAGTTTTCACCTTTTCCACCATCGAAAGCTACACCATCCTTAAATCCTTCAAAATCGATAACTGCTACGTTTCCTTCTTCAACAGTACCTTCTTCTTTAGTAACTAATTCTGTATATCTTTCTAATAAATGACCAAGTTCGTGATTAACTTCTTCTTCTGTTACTTCTACTTTTTCAGGTTTAATATTTAATCCTTTATATTTATTAACTTTAACTTCTGGTTTAGTAATAATTTTAAAAGTAAATTCAACACCATCTTCATTTAAACTTTTTAAATCAACAGCAGGTTGAACAACCGGAATTAATTTAGATTCTTCCATTGCTTTAACATAAGCATCTTGTAAAACTAAATCTGCTGCATCAATAAATAAAGATTCTTTACCAAAATGTTTCTCATAAATATCTCTTGGTACTTTACCCTTTCTAAATCCATCCACTTTAGCAGTTTTTTGTTTTTTAGCGAAAGTTTGATCTAAAGCTTTTGTCCAAGCTTCGCCATCTATTTTAATTACTACTTCATGAACATGTTTTTTATTATCTTTTTTAACTTCTTTTGTTTCAGTTTCTTTTTTTGCCATTTCTATCCCTCCAATGTCTTATATTATACAGTACAATTTAATTTTACACAACAATTTCTAAAAAGTTTTAAAGCTTTTATTGATATAAATTACATTCAATGAAATAACAATCAAACTAACTTACAATATGATAATAATTTTATTTACTACTGCCGTCCCATTAATCACATCAAAAAATATAATATGATAATATAAATAGTATTACAAATACTATCCATGGTAAAAATAAAATATCCTTTTTTTAGATAAAAAAATATGATAAAATAAAGACATGAAAGAAAGTGATAGTATGAAAAAAACAATATTAACTGGCCTAAGACCAACTGGTAACCTACACTTAGGTCATTACTTTGGAGCTTGCCAAAATTATTTAAAATTACAAAATGACTACGATTTTTATTTAGAGATTGCTGATGTTCAAGCGTTAACAGATAATTTCAATAACCCTGAAAAAGTAAGAAAAAATGTAACTGAAATTACAATAGATTTGTTATCTACTGGATTAGATCCAGAACATGTTAATTTCTTTATTCAATCAAAAATACCAGAAATTGCCGAATTAACAGTTTTCTACTCTAACTTAGTAACTGTTGCGAGATTAGAAAGAAATCCAACAGTAAAAACAGAAATTAATCAAAAAAAAGAACTTTTTGGAAACAATGGCGAAAGTATTACTTATGGCTTTTTAGGTTATCCTGTCTCTCAAGCAGCCGATATAACAGCCTTTAATGGTGAAGTAGTTCCTGTAGGAGAAGATCAACTACCACTTTTAGAACAATGTCGCGAAATTGTTAGAAAATTTAACACAATCTATGGTAAAACATTAAAAGAACCGGAAGCAGTACTAAGTAAAACAAATCGTGTAAAAGGTTTAGATGGTAATGATAAAATGGGAAAAAGCCTAGGAAATGCTATTTTTCTAAATGATTCAGAAGAAATAATCACAAAGAAAATAATGAGTGCCGTAACAGACCCAAATAAAATAAAAAAAGATGATCCTGCTAATCCTAATATTTGTATGGTTTACTATTACCATAATTTGGTTAATAGTAAAGACAATATAAAAACAATTTGTCAAGAATGTAAACAAGGAAAACGTGGCTGTGTTCAATGTAAAAAAGAACTAATTAACGCCATGAACGAATTTTTAAAACCAATGAAAGATAAAAGAAAATATTATGAAGAACATCCAGAAATTATCAAAGAAATCCTTGATAAAGGTACAAAAAAAGCACAAGAACAAGCAGAATCTCAAATGAAAAACATCAAAAAAGCTATGAAAATAGACTATTAAAAAAAGTATCAAATGATACTTTTTATTTATTGGAATAACTAAGTCTTACAATATCAAATAATTTTTTATAACCAAAATCAAAATTGGAAACCAATCCATCCATTAATTTTTGATATCTATCTTGAAAAGACAACGTATCTTTACCATAAATTTCTTCATATAAATACCCTAACATATCTATATCATTAATTTCATAAAGATGCTTTAACTCTTTTTCTAAATAATGTTTTTCTAATTCCTCTTCTCTTGTCAAAAAAGGGCAGCATGAACAATGACTAATTACCTTATAACTAATAACTTCTTCATCTAAATCTTTAGAATCAATAATAACTTCCCCTTCTTCATCCAAAAGTAAACAACTCCTAGAAAGTATTTGCCCATCTTTTGAAAATTCAATCGCAACTACTCTATTTAAATCACAAAATAAAGAAGCATAAACGATTTGTTTCCTTTTTTTATAAAGTAAAGTTTTAGCCTTAATTTTCTCTAAAAATACATTATCTACTTTAATATTAGAAAAACAAAAATGATTCATGTCTACACTTGGAATTCTAAAAAGTGGAATTTTTTTTACATGTTCTAACCCATCATCATTAGACCATTCAAAAAATTCAACTAATCTACCACTATCTTGGAAATTAAGTAACAAATCATAAATATATATCATATTTTTTTCCCCTTTCTAAAAGAAAAAGCTACCAAAATAATCCCTACTAAAAAGAAATAACATTCCCACCTCTGCAGTAAGAAAAGAAAATACTCAAAAATACTATAGCCAAAAACAAATAAATTAAAATATAAGATAAAAAAAGTACAACCAATTACCATAAAAATAAATCCAATGATAAATAGGATAAACTGTTTCATAATAAACCTTATGAACTAACTATTTTTAGTATACTAAGAAAGAAAAAAAATATGTAAAAAAGATTATGACTCATCTATCGAATCATAATCTCCTAACTTTTGTACATCTACTTTATTGATGGTATCAAATTTCTTAGAAATTTTTAAAGCTGTAATAGAAACATTTTCAACATCTTTATTTACCGTTTGAATACTACGAGCTAACTTATCCCAACGTTCTTTATATCTAGCAAATTCAAGACCAAGTTTATTTAATTCTTCATGAATAACAGACGTATATTTATCACGTTCAATATTCTTAATAATCATCTCCACTACTGTAAGTGTTGAAATAAGTGTTGTCGGACTAGTAATCCAAACATGTTTCTTATATGCGTATTCAATAATATCAGAGTGATAGGCATTAACTTCTGCAAATATCGCCTCAGCTGGTAAAAATAAAATTGCTTGATCTGTTGTTTCACCAGGAATAATATACTTACTACTAATCGCATCAATATGCTTTTTCATATCCTGTTTAAACATCTTTTCATAATTATCTCTCATATCTTGTGATAACTTTTTATCAACCATTAATTGATAATGTTCAAGTGGAAATTTAGAATCAATAGCGATTGTTCCGAGTGGCTCTGGCGCAAAAACAACAGAATCAGCTATCACTCCTGTACTAAGTGTATATTGTAATCTAAAAACGGAATCATTTTTTTCTCCAAATACACTAGTTAAAATATGTTTTAAGTTAACTTCCCCAAAAATACCTCGAGTTTTCTTATCAGTTAAAATACTTTGTAGACTAACGATATCTGTAGATAATGTTTCAATCTTTTTCTGAGCTTCATCAATCTTAGATAATCGTTCAATGACATTCATAAAAGTCTTATTAGTCTTTTCAAAATTTTGATCAAGTCGTTCATTCACTTTATCATTAACTGCCAATAATCTTCTTTCTACTTGCTCATTTAACTTAGAAAAATCCTCATTCATCGTTCGAGACAAATCATTTTTAAAATCTCCCATCTCTTTCATCATAGAAACTTCTAACTTACCAAGTCTTTCTGTGATATTACTTTCATTAATATTTTTAAATAATGAAATAACTACCAAAATTAAAATAATAACTAATATCCCTAAAATCACATAATCCATACTTCAATCTCCTATTCTAAATCTACTTTTTTACTAACTACTTTTGAAACAAAATAAGCCACCAATAACATTAATGAAACGACAATAACAGTATTAATATCTGTAACACTTTCTAATAAACTCTTACCAATATATCCCCAAAAAGTAATCATAAATATTTTACCAATAAATATAGCAAACAAAAATTTACGTTTTTTAACTCTCGCGATACCACAAATAATATTGACTAAAAAAGCTGGAGTAAATGGTAACGAAATCACCAAAACTAAATTTGAAAAAGATATATCATTAAATTTATCTAAAGCCTTTGAAACTTGCTTCAATGTTTTCTTAGGAAGAATCTTATCTAAAAATTTTTCTGATAGAAAAGAAAAAATCATATAAGAAATAAAACATCCTAAACAAGTTGCTAAAAAAGATAAAGAAAGTCCAAGGACACCACCAAAAGCATTAACATTTAAGGCTACAAAAACCCCCAATGGCAATACTGGAATAAAAGATTCTAACAAGACCAAAATAAATCCAAATAAAAGTCCTCCATCACTAATAAATCTAGTACAAAAATCAACGAAAGTATTTATAAATTCCAAAGGTCATCACCTTATAACATTATAGTACAAAATTATCGTTTAAACAAGTAATTCTGATACCCTCCAATAACTGAAACCACATGATAACCCATCATTTTTAAACGCATACATAAATCCTCACTCAAATATCCAACATCACAATAAAAATAATATGTTTGATTAAAACTTAAATACTGATCAGGATGATATAAAAGTTCTAAACTAGTAATATTTTTCGCCCCTGGAATATGTCCATTCAAATAACTGTTTTTATCTCGAATATCAATAAGATTAATAGAAGGACCAAGCGTCAATAACTCATCAACCGTAATTTTCATTTTCATCACCTATAGTAAGATATGAAAAAAAAGAATCTATCATCATAATAGATTCCTATTTTATCTTATACGGTTTATTTAAGGTACCTTTACCACTCTTAAATAATACATTACTATCTAATAATACCACTGGTCTAGCATACATAAAACTAGAAGTTGTTACTTTCTTAGCAACTCCACTATTATCAACTCCATAAGCTTCTTTTGTACTATCAGCAGTAGCAGTTAACAACCACCATTTGTAATCAGTAGTTAAATAATTATAATTTTGGCAAGAAAAGTCAACAACAGTTTTACAATTAGAATCAATACTACCCATCATATAATCAGATGCTGTTAATAACCCAATCTTTTGATCAGCCAATGTTTCACTACATTCAATAGAATTATTTTTGGTACCATCAGTAGAAGCTCTCTTTGCTGTACATAAATCAAAAGAAACCAATTTACTACGATCTTCATCACTTAAAATAGCCTTATCTTCATCATTTGTTTTATAATATTCATTTAATGAATCTTTGATACGACTAGCAGAATAAGTATTAATTCCAATATTATAACCTATTTGAGCATTATAACGATCATCCCATGGAAGTGCTTCATTCGTTCTATCGTTTAAAATCAATAGCATTTGTCCCTTACTATTAACCTTAACAATTCTCCATAAAGATTTTTCTAACTGAAGATAATTATTTACATCTTCACCACGATAAACATAATTATCACCATCTTGATATAACCCATAACCCGTTGTAGTAACATTTTTTAATACTACTTCTTTTAATGATTGAGTAATATAATCATCTCCACACTCTAAATGTGGAACATATAAATAATCATCACCATTTGTTTGCACTGAAACCTTACCTGAACAAGAAAGTTCTTCTCCAGTATATTCAATCATCTCTTTCATATATTCGGAAGCAGCCAAAGTTTCAACATCAATTTCTACCATTTGATTTAAAGAAGCTGGCAACTTTTTAGGATGATCTTCAAAATAATTGACTGCCGCATTTTTCATAATACTTTCTATCTCGTCATAAGAGTAACTCTTAGGAAAAAATGTAGAAATTAAAAATAATACTAAGAACAAAATAATAGCTCCACCTAAAATAACTCCACCAAGTACTAACAACTTTTTCTTAAAATCATCATTAGAGCCTTTAGAATTATTTTTCTTTGGCTTATTCTCTATATCCGTATTAATAGCATTAAAACTGCCAACATTAAAATTCGTACCCATAATTTACCTCCTAATTATCAAAGAAATCATCAAAGAATTCATCATCATCCTCTTCATCATCCAATACTAAAGCATCAGATTTTTCCTCTTTTACTTCTTCTTTCTTTTCTTCTTTTATATCTTTTATTTCCAGTGGAATAAACGTATCTTTAACTTCTTCTACATTCTTCTTATCAGAAATAACAGTTTCTTTAGTAACTACTACCTTTTGTTCCTCATTCTTCATTTTATTTTGTTTTTCTTCTTCTTCTAATTCTGCTATTTTAGCATCAATCTTACGGACTAATTCATCTACATCAAATCCCAATCCATCATCTTTCTCCTCTACCTTTGGAGCATCACGAACGGGACTAACTACAGGTTTAGCTGGTTTCACATCAGGAATTGGATTTCTTGGTCTTGCTTCTACATTATCAAATGTCCTATTAGGCATAGGTCCAAAAGGATTATCTGAAATACTAGCAGTTGGAGATGTTGCTTGACTTCTACCTACTCCTCCCATCATTGGATTAGGTGCCATAAAAGGATTTCTAGGTGCATCACCAATTGGTGGGAACCCACCACCAAACATATCTTTACCACTACCTTCAGGAGCACTACCATTATCAGCAGCATTCATCATTTCAAGTAACTTTTTCTTCTTTTGTGCCTTGACAAATTCCTTAATATCAAAAGTCTGAACAGGAACTTTTTGTCTAACCGGATATTCAGCTTGAGGATATTTTTCTCCCCAATCAAGTTTAAAATATGGCGTAAACTTAGTTTTAAAAGGTTGCTTTCTCATACGTAAGATAATAACTTCAAACTGTTTCATACGTTGTAAATCAGAAACCGTAACTAATGGTGTAGAAGCAGTTTTATCATCTTTTTTAGATTTAACTTCACCACACATCTTAGAAATTTCTTCCAAAGCTTTTAATTCTGTTGTAATCAAATAAATAATATTACCACAGTTACCACGAATAGTTTCTGCATTTTCTTTTCCATACACTTGATCAAGCTGAGCAAAATTTTGAATAATCATCGTAAAACGAATATGTCTAGAACGCGCCGCTGTAATCATAGTAGTAACATCTTTAAGAGGCGGCATATTAGCAAACTCATCAAGTAAAAAATTGGTACGTACAGGAAGTTTTCCACCATGTTGTTGTGCAACACCAATTAAAGTTTCATATATTTGTTTAAGTAAAATAGTTACCAAAGAATGATATGTTTTCTTTTCATCTTGAATAACAATAAATACAGCCGTAGGACGTTCTCCTATACTAGCTAAATCAATATCACTATGAGAAAGCATTTCACTTAAATTATCACGCGAAGCAAATAATTTAACCTTTTGCTTAAAGACAGATAAAATGGATCCTTTAGTTTCCGTTGGAGCCATAATCGTACTAGAAGCATTAATTGCTGCTGCACTAGCAGGATCTTTAGCTGCAAAATACTCTTTAATATAAGTACTACCACCAAATTTTTCTTCTCCAACTGTTGTTGCTAAAGAAATACTATTGATATTAATTTCTTCTTCCTTGGCATCTTCAAAAAGACCCAACGCAACACCAGAAAAATAGTCTGCTGAAGTCTTTTCCCAAAAAGGATCAGCATTTTGATTAGATTCATCATACAAAATATTTAAAGCCAAGTCATCCAAAAGTTCAATCGCTTTATCTTGATTACCAGACTTATACATTTGATAAGGTAAAGACATAGGATTCCAAGCATTACCATTTTGTGGATCACGAAAGTTTAAAAGCAATATTTGATATCCACGAGCACGAAGCATATTACTAGTTTTTTCATAAATTTCACCTTTAGGATCAGTAATAATCATCGACTCTCTTGCTTTCGCCAAACTATGTACTTGTGGAAGAATAACGGTTTGAGTCTTACCAGAACCAGTTGCACCAATAACTAACGAATGATATTCACTATTATCTACCCACATTTCATTATCATTTAAAATAAGTGGAACACCCGCTGACGTAGAATTAGCTTGTTTAATTTCTACTCTTTCAAGCTCTTCTTTTATTTCCTTATCTTTAGCCCAACGAGAATAACCTTTATCCTTTTTATCTGTAGTAATTCCAAATCCCTTTTCTCTTTCAAAGAAATAAGAACTAACACTAACTAAAAGCCCACCTAAAGCTAAAAAATAAAAAGTTAATGTTGCTGCTATATATTTAGGACCAAATGCAGGAAACGGGTTAAGTCCAAACAAATATCCTTCAGTGGCAAAAGAAGACAAATTTAAAACACCAATACACACAATATATAATAAAAATATTGCAAATAATACAAATATTAAAATATCCTCTGGATCCGCTCTAAACTTAAATTTCATGTGATTACTCCCTTTCGCCAAATATTATACCATCAAAATTCTAAGACGTCATTAATTATTGATTAGAAATTGCTATTTTAAACGTATCATCAACAAATTCATATAACATAGTAACCGGTATTTGATTACTATATTTTGAACAAGTCAAAATTAATTCATACTTACTATCATTATCAACATCAGCTACTGTATATAAATTAGGCTTACAACCGTTTACCCCATCATTTTGATCAACATCTTCATAAAGCATATAAATCTTATTATTCTTTACCATAAATACAAACGAAAAATACTTATCTGGGAAAAAATCCATAGCAAATACGTTACTAATAACATAAAAATCTTCATTTTGACCATCTTTATCAAAATCAATAGAAGAAACATTTGCTAAAGTATAAGAAGAATTAGGATCCAATTGATGTTCTTCTAAAACTTTTTTAGCATAACTAAAATCTGTAACAGCACTAGTGGAAAAAGAGAGAACATCCATGTTAAAGTCGGACTTATAAGCAAATAAATTTCCTTGATAAGAAACAGCTTGGCGATTCTTATCAAACAAATACCACTTTTCATCTTGCCACATTAAATAATTACCAAAATATTTATTATCTATATAAACGTTAAATTCTTGCCAATTAAAAGAAGAAAGCAAAGATTTACTACTAACATTCATCCATTCTCTAGAAGAATAATTCCAAACAGCAGAGTCTCCGACTAATATAGTAGTCGCCGTTTTTTTTGCTTTATTCTCTGAAACACCAAAAGCAAGGTACATACCTACTCCATAAATAATTACAATGATAATAATAACAATATATTTAAATCTTCCCTTTTTCATATCTTTTCTCCTATGACGTTACTTTAAAGTAAGCAAGTTGACTCGTATTTTCCCAATTATACTGTTGCCACATATTAGTGGATTGACTAGCAGGATCCATCATTAAAACCGTATCACCATTAACACCATCAACTGCTACCCAGTGTTGACCCGTGTTTCCTTTAACCTCTGCCACTACATAATAACCTTGGTCAAGTAAATTCTTAATAGCTGATAATTTTTGTGACTGTGACTGTCCTGCAACATGAACTTTATTTTGATATACAAAGTTTGGCGCCGCCTTACTAACAGCTCCCCAAACCAAATTAGCACCAGAAAATCCACCAGTAGCACTTAATTTTTTAACAAAAGAACCTGGATTAAAGTCACCATCAACAGTTGTAGGAACCCCACTTTTAGCAATTAACATAGAAACAGATGTTGCTAAACAACCAACACCAGCAATAGTTTGACTAGTATTACCAATAGTAATATTTCCCCATGCAGGATCAGCCTGCTTCCAACCAGAATATGGACCTGTACTACCAGTACTATTGCAACCTCCACCAGAGCCAGTATTACAACTCATCTTATCAATATTAGAGGCTCCATACACCTGCAACAATATTTGTTTATAATCCAAACCCTGATTAGCTAAAGATATAAATTGATTCTGAATCTTCGATGCATAATTAGTATAAATAATATTCCCTTGTTCATTAACTAAAACCTCACCCATAGTATCATTAGCTAAAGTACGCATTTTATGATCAGCAGGTAATGGGTCTTTAAGTTTTACTGGATGATCAACACCACTGCGAACAGTACCATATTGTTCACCATCATTCATAGCGGAACAACCCAAATTAGGATTACAATAAACTTGATCAGCAACACAAGATGAAAGTTGTAAAATCCATTGCCCATCCTCTTCGGCTAATTTCTTACCATTGGCATTTCCCATCGCTAAAGGTCTAGCTAAAGAAAAACTTCTTGCCGCAACCATCTGCGCTTTAATAGCTTCATCTGGAGAACTAGGACCAATTTCCTGGTATGCAACACCTAAAACATATTGTTCAAAAGGAACTAATTCTTCATCTGCTAAAGGCTGATTCCAGTTCCCGCCACCAAAAGAACCTGAACACTGCATTAATCTAACTTGCAAATCAGTAATACTCATATTCTGTGTAACATTACCACGATCAGAAAGATAAAAACCTTTGATTTCATAAACACAAGAACCTAAACTGGCACAATTAGAAGCAGTTGCTCCAATCAAACTTTGATAATCCTCATAATATTTGATAACTTCTTCTGCCATCGATTCATAAGTTTTTTGTGATTTACCAGGTAAATATTTAGGGAAAATAGACGAAACTAAATTTTGTTTAAAAGTATCTTCACTAAAACTATTTCCAGAAAACATAGCATTAGCAATATCGGTAATAACACCAGTAGTCATTTCATCATAAGATAGTTTTGCATCATGTCGATTCAATATTGCATAAACAGCTGAAATATAAACAGCATTAAAACTTTTACCCTGAGACTGAAAAGAATTTTTTACTTGGCTAACCCTATCAAAAAACGCCTTTGCTTTAGGATCTGAGGTAGAATAATCTACACCACCAGTTTCACTACCAGTAGCTTGACTAACACCAAAGGCATCATCATAACTAGAAATAACTCCACTTCCTTGAGCTATTCCTATAAAAAATATTAAAAACATAAATCCACCAAATAAAAATCCACCAATAGCTAATTTAGCTCCAACGTTCCCAGAAATAATCCCTGAAAACATTCCAGGTTTTGATTTTCCTTCGGAATCATTAGAATCATTCCCTAAAAAATCCGGTTTTGATGGTCTCTTATTTAAAACACTATCACCAGAAGAATCATTAGAAGTATTATTGGAAATACCGTTAGAGCTTCCATTCGGTAAACCACCGGTTGATCCGGAGTTTGGACTAGCCATCCCTCCACCTTGTGGACTACTAGTCGCAATATCAGTTGCTTTATTAGCAAGATCTAAAGCCCCACTATCATTAGCTTTGGATAAAGCTTTTCGTGCTAACGGATTTTTAGCAACATTTTTCCCAATTTGTTGCCCAAGTTTTGATTTACCAATAGCATCTCCAACTTTGGCTCCAACTTTAGCACCAGCACTTCCTCCAAAATAAGCTCCGACTGCAGCACCAGCCGTTTTACCAGCCTTCTGAACCCCTTCTTGAGCAGATTGTTTTTCTCGTTCCTTTTTTGATTGATATTTTTCAGGTTGATTAGTGCCAGCATTTTGAGATGTATTATCATGTTGGACACGATTACCATTTAAATTGTTACCTTGCATTACTGACACTAAAAATCACCACCTACATCAAAAAATTAAAATCCTCCGCTAGAACCAAAAGAATCTAACTCTTCCTTCGTAACCGCAACATTAATTCTCATACGCCTATTACCACAAACGAATAATGCCTCACCTTGAGAATAACGCTTGATACTCTCTTTTTCACTATCATTCAAATCGATTAATAAACTTAAATCTTCAACAGCCTGTTTTTTTAATCCCATTACTAAATAATAAGAAGCATTATCAAAAATTGCTTTACCATGCATAATAACACCAGGATCAGCGAAATCACTAGGTTGTTGAGTAATAATAATGGTACCAGTATTATACTTACGTGCACGTCTTTGAACCTGTGCTAAGAATTCTGCTCCCAATACATTATTAGCTCCAAGTAACACATGGGCCTCATCAACCATTAATATAGTATCAACATTAAAGTCCAAACAAAGACCCCATGCATATTTCAAAACATTGAAAAATAAAGCATTACGAATGTTAGAATCCGTATTCATCAATTCTTTAATATTAAATACCATAAAGTCACTATCACGACTAAGTGTCGTATGACCATCAAAGTAAAAACGTAACTCCTTTGTAATAGGTCTAATTTTTAACTCTAACCGTTCCATAATATCACGTTCTTGAGTCTGCTCTGTCATAGACATCAAACGTCCCTTAATAGTCGCATAAACATCTGAAAAAGTTGGATAATCTTTAGAAGTAAATCTTGAAAAATCAGTATTAAAATCAATTCCAAAACGTTTATAAGTATCTTGTACAATTTCACTAAACATTGTTAAAACATCTTCAGTAATTGTTGGATCATAATACTTCAAGAACGCCTTCAAAAACTGTAAAGTACGAGTTAAAACTGTATATCCAAGCCCTTGTCTAATTTCTTCTTCATCAGCATCAATTACAACTTCAAGTGGATTAATTAAACCAAATTCTCCACCTTTTCCAATATCTACGGTATCTCCACCATAGGTTTGCGTAATCTCACGTAACTCATCTTCAGGGTCAATCGCTACAATCTGACAACCATTACGAATATGAGTACGAAGCATTACTTTAGCAGCAGTAGATTTACCAGATCCAGAAGTACCAAGAATAATCATATTAGCATTATTACGATTATTTTCTTTACGGATCTTATACAAAAATTGATTAAATAAAATTACACCGCCAGAAAAATCAACACCAAGCAACGTAGAAAGTCCTGGATCTTTAATACTATCAAAAATGAATGGATACATGGCAGCAATAGTAACAGAAGGAATCGGAGTACCAATTCTCTGTTCAATATCTTGTGAAGGAAAAATTGGTAAAATACTCTTTAACACTTTTTCTTGTTCAAATCGTAAAGAAATTCCTTTTAATTCCATCGCATCCAAATAATTTTTTACATTAACCTTTTTTAATTCTAATTCTTCTTTCGTATCAGCCGTAATCATAATATGCATTTGAAAATCAAAAATACGAGCCTGACTTCCAGCTAACATAGAAGTAAAATACTCCAAACTTTCAGCATCCTGACGATATCTTTCACGCATAGTCTGATCACGTTCATGTTGATATTTTTCTCTTAAATCAGCCACTTGCCTATTTAACATTTTAGACATAGTTTGAAACGGTACCGGAATATGTTTAACAACAACCTTAATACCAGGCATATTAGTTAAAGAGGATAAATATCCAGGAACAATATACTTAGGAAAAGAAACAATCGTTAAAATCGTTGCATACTTATCACTAATAAAAAAATCACTCGGATTAAAACTTAGCCCTTTAGGAGCTAACTGACTTCTTATACTTGTACTCATACAGGCATCACCGTCCCAAACTCAGTAGTACTTCCTCCATTTAAGAAATTATCCAAAATAACCCTTAAATCATCATTAGTAGTTTGCGAAGCATTAAGACCACAACTAGCAAGACCATTAATTAACATACGAATCTTCTTCTGCATCGCATCTCCATCTTTTTCTTTAAATAAGAAATAATACTCAGTATCAACAATATTATTATTAATAAACGTATTACCCTTCTCAATATCTTGCATAATCAATTTACGTATGGCAGGAGATTGAGTTTCGTTATATAAAAGTTGTAGCTGTGACATATAAACTGAAATATCAACAGGTCTATCAGCAACAACTAACCAAAACTCAAAATCAATCATATTATAAAAATTTTTTAAACTAATTAATACATTATCTTGTGCCTGTGGATCTAAAATAAAGATATTACGAGGACTAATTTTAACTCCTGAAACTTTAATATTATCATAAGTAATAATAGCCCCATTTTGAATACCCTTAACAGGTAACCAATTTTCCGTATAACTAGTTCCTACGATTTTCTTTTTCATTCATGAAACACCAACCTTTCCAATGATAAGTTTGAGTACTCGTAAAAAACTCATACATTTCAACTATAATATTTAAAATATTATGATAATAAGGCACTGGCGTTACCAAAAAACCACAAATAACAGCTGGACTAACCACTAAAATGGTAACCCAAGTATTAGTCAGTGGCATAAACGCTAGTAAAACAACCGTAACCATTACCCCTGATAAAAACAAAGCTAAATCGAAAGGTCGAAACAACCCCAAAATCAACTGACCTTTCTTCGTATTAGCAGGTATTAAATAATTCACTATATATCACACTCTCTTTCACTCTAAAGTAACTAAACTTTTTAAGAACCTGGAGTTCCAGTATTTGTGTTAGAATCTCCATGAAGATCATTAAGGCTATCATCATTACCACCAGACGAAGCTGACCATTTATTATTTCCAAACACATTATCTGCAATACCATGATGCTCACCTCGTCTAGTACTAGGTTCCATATAATTCTGTACAGTAGAAACAGGATGAGCAATTGCATGGAATTTATCAGAAATGGATTCTTTAGTACTTCTTTTATATTTTTCAGCAAAATTAGGTGTAAGTCTATGAGCTTCAGCAAATTTATCAACTTTATCATATTTAGATTTTGCCGCACCATATTTAACTTTTTGATTCTCAATATCTTTCCTTAATTGTTCACGTGCGTTTTCTTCACTACCATATTGTCCTATTAAAGCGGCTCTCTCATTGGAATCCATATTTCCCTTAAGAAAGCGATCATATCTATCTTTAACACGCTCCAAAGCATTCTCTTGATCATACATATCCCTTTTAGCTTGTTCAACACCTTCAGAAGTAACACCATAAAGTTTCCGAGCTCTATTAATTCCGGCATCTCTCATTAATCTATCATTAATAGAATTCATAATTCCACCCTTAGCTTTAGGGTCACCAGTTTTAATTTGCGCAGCCAAATCCGCACCAGTAGACCATGCAGGAGGTGCCTGTTTTCCTTGCCCTGCAGCAGTAGCAGAAGCATTCATACTACTTAAAGTAGAAGCTAAAGCGCCCTTTGCTCCACCACCACCAACAAAAGTAGCAGCTCCACCAAGAATACCACTAAGACCAACATTTGTCATAGAGCCCTTAAGTCCAAGTGCATCTTTAATAAACTTAGGTGCCATCTTCGCAAAGAAGAATAAACCTATCCAAATGAAGATACAAGAAATAATACCTACCATTCCACCTGCTTCATTAATAACAATACCATTTACTATCATATCTTGAATTAAGAAAATGACAAAATAAACAATCGCAAGTCTTAAGAATAAATCTAAATATGTAGAGGTTAACGCTTTTACCCAAGATGAGAACATTCCGCCATTCTTAGATGAACTAGGTTCTATATAACTAATAACTGGTATAGGTGCAATAAGTCTTAATATAGCAAGTTTAATAGAACGAATAGCAATATCTACTGTAAATCCTACCATAATAACTAAAAATATAATACCAACAATCCAAGCCCAAAACCATTCAAAAGCAAAAACATATCTTGATTTTCCACCAAAGTTTTCAAAGAGTCCACCAATAAAAGGAATATTACTAGCAGCATTAGCAGCACTTGAAAGCCATCCATCATTAATTTCACAATCAACAGTTACAACATCATCACTAAGCAAAGTAGATGGTTCTATATCTAATTTATTATAAGCATTAACTGCAGCCTTACCTTCCTTACTTAAATTACTACCACAATACCAATTCTTTGGATCACTTTCATCATCACTAGTTCTAAGTTCTTCAGGAAGTAAGTTAATTCTTAAAAACCCCTTTAAAATAGTAGAAGCAAAAATATTAGCAGACTTTTCTAACTTAGCATTTTGCTTATCAGCTTCCGTCATACCATCTTGTGCTTCTTCATCAGTAACCGAAGTCGCATCATCCGTTGTACCTAGTATTAATCTTCCTAAAGTATTATTAGATAAAATACGATCTTGTAAAGAATATAAAGTACCAAATAAAAGACCATTATTATTAAGATACTTTTCATAAGAATTGGCACTTTCAACATTTGGAACATTAATAGGAACTAATACTGTAAGTAAAGCCAAAGAAATAATGATTCTTGTAATAACGTTTCCAAAGCCTTCTTTAGGATTTGTAAATTTATCCGGATTCATAATCCCTTGCAAAATAGATACAGCAAGTTTAAAAATCATGAATACACCAATAATTAATTGAACACGGCCATAAAAATTTTTAATTGTTTCACTCTCAAACAATTGAGCGCTAGAAACATTAAAAAAGATTTGATACATAAGCCCTAATAAAAAATAAGCACCTTTATTAAGAATTGCTCCAAGACTTCGAAACAAATCGCCTACTGTAGCTGCATTACTACTATCTGTCATCTATATCACCTACCTTTTATTTTAACGTGCAAATCTGATCTGTTGTAATTCCAAAAATATTCAATAAAACACCTACTAAAGTTGGAATTAGGAATAAAGCAACAGCCAAAACCAATCGAATTACTAGCTTTTTCTCGGCTTTTTTCATATTATCATCATCACTCATCATGATAGCTTTAGCAAAATCCATACTACTTAGAATGACAACTAAAATAGGTCCTAAAATTTTAATATAATTTAAAATTTGTTGCAAAAGCCATGCAACAGACTCATCATCTTTTGTACTTCCCAAAATAGACTTACAGCCTCCATTATTGTTATAAGAATTTAAATCATCCTTCAAATCATTTATAACATCATCGTTCGAGTCCTGACTATCATTATTACTATCACCATTAGGATCACCAAATGCCCCTCCATAGTAACTAGAACCAAATGCTTGTCCGTCACTAGTACCAAGTTCATCATTACTACAAGCGCTAGCAAATGTAGAAAGTTCATAACTATATCCTCCATCTACCTTATTAACACAACGATAAATCTTGCTAGGACAAGACAAACTTTTAGAATTAAATATGGAATTTATTAATGAATTATTGACTGTAATAGAAAACTTCTCATTAGAATTAATTTTTCCAGAAATCGCATTTGTTAAAGGTACATAATTCTCACCATCAATTGACCATTCTTTAGTTCCGTCCGTATAAATTCTAAAATATGGAAATATATAACTCTTACGATTATAAAATCCCATACTAGAACCACTACATGTAGCACCTACTTTTTTAGTAGTTATTTTTTGTTTTTTTGCCCAATCACTTAATTTTAGCGAACTTGCTGTCACATTATAACATTCTCCACTACAGGAATCCTTATAAACTGGCTTGGGATAAATAGTAATTCCTAAATCATTTTTTTGAACATAAATAGATGGACAAGTAACTCGTGATTGACTAATTTTAAAAGCACCATAAAAGGTTTCATTAAACTTATCCCCATGATACCAAGTAAGCCTATCCCCTTTATAATTACTACCATCACTAAAAGGTAGCTTTACCGTACCATCTGCATAAACTTGATACTGTAAATCTACTTTTTCTCCATTACCATTAATAACTTGATAATTACAATCTAAAACCTTTTTATCTAAAGCATTAGTATTATATGGAATTAAAAATAAAAAACCCAAAATAAACAAGTATAAAAACATTTGCAACTTTCTCACTGTCACCACTCCATATACACATTTATACAGAATAAGTATAACAAAATAAAAAAAAAATAGCAATCATTTTGCTATTTAATTTCCTATTTAATACTATTCCAGCAATCAGCCCATCCAGTAGTATTTGCTTCTCCATCTCCACCTTCAGTACCAGTAGAAACTAAAGACATAATCAAACTTACTAAAGTAGTAATAAAGAAGATTGCTACAGCATAAATACATCTCTTTATTAAACGTCCTTGTGCTTGTTTTACTTCTTTTTCATCACTAGAAATAACTGCTTTTCCTAAATCCACTGTACCAAATACAATTAATAAGATCGGAATTCCAATTTGTACAATAGGAAAGACACCTTTTTTTATAATTCTAACAATAGGTTCTAACCCCCCGCAGTTGTCACTAACGTTTCCAACTACTCCTACTTGAAATAAATCTAACATAAACAACTCTCCTTCAACATAAATTAATATTATCTTAAAATGTATATTTTGTCAACATTACCTACGAAATAACCCAAATATTTTAGTATTTTCTTTCTTTTCTTCTTTTTTAGAAACTAAACCTAATCTAGCTAAAAAATCATCAAAAATAGGATTTTTCTTTCTTTCATCTAATGGTGGCATATTATAAAAAACCTTCGTCCTAGCTTCATACTCAAAATCCGTAATATCCTTATTAGTTAATAAACTTTTATTAAGTATAATCTTTTTTTGCTGAAGTTTTGAAAAGATATTATGATTTCTTCTCATTAGTTTATTAAGCCTAAGAGTAGATGGTTCTAATAAGTAAAGCACATCGCTACAAAACGAATCATCAGGTATATCATTTAAATCCACCAAAATAACAGAAGCACCTACATATTTAGTAAGTGTTGCCTGTATCTGATCAGGCGTAATAGAAACCATATTTTTATCACCAAAATATTGAAAATCATTTTTACCAATTTCGATAGCAATTATCGTATCTCCAAAATGAGCTCTAAGTTCCTTTTTTAATATATAGATAAAAGTAGTTGCCCCAGCATGCTCTGTAACATTACGAATTCCAATAATTTTAGAACCATTTTCCACTTTTTGAGTAATAGTAGTAGAAACATCATTTAACTGTTGAATATGGGCAACTTCCTTATATGTATTAGGATGTTCTAATAAATATTTAACCCCCTCAATGTTAGTGGTAAAGTTATAAATTCCCATGGAAACCAACTTAGATAAAAAATTAGAAGTACAAACATCTGTACCTTCTGGTAAAAAGAAAACAATTTTCTCAACATCAAGACCCATGGCAATAATTTGATAGTTCTTAATATTGTGAAAATCTTTAATAGCAGTAACATCTAAAATCATTTTATTATAGAAAAAATTTTTAAACATCTCCACTAATTCATTAGCATCATATTCACCAGCAATGCTCTTAATAACATCAATATCTAAATTAGTCAAAACATTTCGCTTTGCATTACTAACTATAACATTCATAAGATCACCCTATTTTCTACTTAAATGGTGTAATTAACTTAGTATCACCAGAAACTTGGAAAATTCTTAATCCTGGCATAATTTTATTAATAATAGGTATATCAATATTAATTTGTGTCACTACTTTGTAATAAACTTTTCTATTATTTTCTGAAATACCTTCAGAAGTATTAGATGCTTCAAACTCTTTATAACAATATCCTTCTACACAAGTATAACCTTCATCTCTTAAATCAAAATCTGGAGCATTATACCCTATCTGTCGAATATAATTATTAATTTTAGTAGAGCAATCAGTGCCACTTGCACAATTACCTTCATATTGCTCTAACGATGTAATAACGTAGTTCTTGACACGAAATGCTTTGGTATAATTTACATTAAATGCCAAATATCCACATACTAAAACAAGAAATATGACAATCATTGATAAGTTAACAATTCCACCAAAAGCATCACGCATCTTCTACACCTACCTTTATTTATGGTCAACTATAATATAACCTGTATTTGGATCATTACCACTAATATTTTCCCATTGAGAATTAATTGCATTTTGAATACTAGGCCACATTAACCAGAAAAAACCAATTACTGCTGCAATAGCAATAAGAGTAATAACTGTTAAATTTAATTCACCTGTTGCTGCTTTCATCTAAAACATACACATCCTTTCCTATTATCTACATTATATATTATATCAACATTATTTTTATTTAACAATATGTTTTAATTTATTTTACATATTAAACATCATCATCATAGAAATCAAAATAACAAACATTGTACCAGCTCCCGTAACCACCAACATAATCATGGTTTGACTTTCCATGTGAGCTAAACGTTCTTTATACTTAGTCTCACGAGCCTTATTTTGTAAATTAGAAACAGTTCTAGAAAACATCATTAGTCGTTCTTGTTTTCTCTCCTGTGAACCAAGACCAAGACGATATAATAAACGCATCATACGCATAGAATCACGAACTGGATATGTATTAGCAAATTCCATATAAGGATCAATCGTAGAATCTCCCGAATTAATTCTTTCAACTAACTTTCTAAGACCTGGTTTAAAAATATTAGGAGCATCATCAATTGATTTACCTAAAGCTACTGGTACAGTATAATGCTGAATCAAAATTTCCAAACTCTTTAAATAGTATGGTAACATAACATCAATATCATGCAAATGTGCTTTATAAAATGATTTTAACTGTGAATAAGGCATTTTAAATATTAAAACTGCAACTACTACACAAAATACGACATTCAAAAATGATAATTGATTTAAAAATATGAATAAGAAAATAATACCAGCTAAAACTGCATATAATATTCTTTTTCTAAATAACTGATTTGGATCAACTTCTTCACCATATCTGGCATAAACTAAAAAGTCATAGTCATCTTCTCTTAAAACATTAAAATACTTTTCATTATCAACAATAAATTTCTCTTTATCAATTGTATTATTATATATCAATATAAATATAATAATAGCTCCAACTACAACAACCTCAACCATTATTCAGCACCTACATTCTCATTATAATATTTTTCTCCTTTTAATAAGAAGATAGTATTAATAATTAAAACTGCATGCATCAAAAGTTTTACATACCAACGCTCTAACATAATCAGATATGTTTCACGCCCCAATAGATATTGTACCAACATAACCATTAAATAAAGCATAATACCAAATTGTAAAAATGATTTGTGAAATGATGCTCTTTCAATTCTATCACGATAAACACTTTCTACAAGCATATCAATATCAAGTTGCATATTATCAAGAGATTCCATAGAATTTCTAGCACCCTCTTTTGTAATTTGTAAAAATAACTGATGCATATTCTTAACAATATAGTAAGGATACTTTTGACTCATAAAATTTAAAGATTCCTCGATACTACCATTTTGATAAGCAAGTTCTATCATATAATCAACATCACTTTTTACAGGATCTTCTAAAATTCCAGAATTACGAACACCCTCCAATGCTTTAACAAAAGATTGTGTTGTAGCAAATTCCATAATCGTGTTAGATGTATAAACTTGAATTTGTTCAAAAAGAAATTCACTATAAACTCTTTTACATCTCAAGTACGATAAATAAGGGATAAAACTAATAACAACAATAATATAAATTAATGAAATAAATAAGTTATAAAAATATAAATAACTTACAACACCAGTAAATCCAGCCATAACAATAACTTGAATTAAATATTGTCTAGCCGTATATTCCTGACCTAATTCCTTAGTTTTTTCCCTAACTACTTTAAAAGAATAAGGAGCAAATTTGTCATACATACTTTGTACTTGACTAGTAATAAACTTTCCTACGTTTTGTCCTTTGTAATTACGATAAAGCGCAATAGCTACAACTAATAAAATTAGAAAAATCAACTCTTCTAAATACACAAAAATCTACTCCCTTCTATTCTAAATTATCTAAACTACTAAAATCAACAACTGAAGTAACAGGTGTAGAGTTAAGTTCTTGACTATTAGCAGTAGAAACATTGACACTCGGTTGTACCACTGGATTAACAGTAGATACTAAAGGCGGTACCACTGGTGTTGAATTTATAGAAATAACTGGCTCTTTTGAAACAGATAAAGAAGGTATTTCATTAACAATAGAAGCATTGTTTACTACTCCACTGTTAGAAGTATTAGGAACACTATCAATTACAGGTTGTTCAATAGGAACAACGAAAGAATTAGAAACCGTCTTTACTTCTTGAGAAACATTACTATTAACAACTGGTTCAACTTCTTTTGAGGAAACAGTAGAAATATTATTCTCTTTATTGTTCTCCATATACTCTTCTCTTTCAAAATCATCATGGAAAGGTAAATCATCACTTAAATGATCCGTAATAGCACTAATATCTATATTTTGATTTTCCAAATACTCAATCAAATGAGGACTAGGCTTTCTAAGTACAGGTTCTTGTCCAAATAATTTTTGATATATTATCCTACTTTGTGGCTTATTATCCTCATCAACATAAAACTCTACTACTTCATCCACTTCACGATGGAATTTTCCCTTTTCCTTACTATAATAAGCCTTGATGTGAACCCCTAATTGAATATAACGATAAATAGTATTTAAAAATTGATCAACTTCCAAATCAGTCTCCATCAAACTATATAAACGATAAGGAATAGCTGATGCTTTATCAGCATGAATAGTAGACAAAATATTATGTCCAGATGAAATTGAATTTCTAACTGCCGAAACCGCCTCAGCACTACGAACCTCGGAAAGTAAAATCCATTTTGGATTCTGACGCATACATGTAACCAACACATCAGTATAACTAGCTACATTATTTGTCTTCATAGCAACAATATCTCGTTGAGGAAAAATTCTATCTAAATGAAGTTCCAAAGTATCTTCAATAGTAATAATTTTTTCCTCAGTGCGAGTATGACTAGCCAAATATTTAACAAACTCTGTTTTTCCTGAACCAGTCTCACCACATACAATAACGTTACAATGCCCCTCTACACATTTAATTAAAATATCATGAATATCTTGAGTAAAATAATCATCTTTAATTAATTTTTCTTTCTCTAAACGAATCTTTGCTGGTGTTTTACGAATAACCATAGCAATACCATTAGTTGCAATAGATGGATGTACAAAGTTAAGTCGTAACTCAGCAGATTCAGCATCTAAAAACGGTTTTGCATTATTAAATGTCGTTCCCATAACATTGGAACATTGAAAAGCAAGTTTTTCTACAAATTCAGGTGTAAGTCCTTGAACTTCAACCCTTAAAGACCCCTGAGTTAGAGAACGAACCCAAATTTGACCATTATTATCAAAAGAAATGTCCGTTATATCATCGTTATCTAACAAAGGACGCAAAGGTCCAAAATCCAGCTTATCAAAAATATTTTCGTTCATCTAGCCCATCTCCTTTTTATTCCCCCATTAAAACTTTTACATTCCTTCATCCCAATAAGTAACTGTATTAATCCAATCACGTAAGCTTTCACTACTAATCTCTAAAGATCCAGGTTCATCCTTTAAGCTTTCATTAGTTGGAACTGGTACTAATTGAGAGTCATAAGACTGTAGATAACTTGCTTTTTTCAATAACAAGTAATAATCCTCAGGCAAAGCAAAGACAATCATCGCTGGTGTTCTTTGCTCATCTAAATTAGAAAACACTGGTTGTCCAGATGCATCCTTAACAGCTAAAACTTTAACATTTTCAACCAACTTTCCATATTGCATCTTTTCAGCATCGCTAGTAACTACTTGTCCTTCAACAGCTTTTCTTGTTATCTTTAAATAAATATCAATATAATTTCCTGGATAAATAGAGTTACCATAAGTAGACTCAGTATTAACAGGCATATTATATAAAACATATCCTTTTGGATAATCCAAAATAATATTAGCAGGTAATTGTTCTTTTTCAACTACTTGTCTAGTATAAAATAAACTACCCTTTGGAATTAAAGTATCAGCATTAGAATATTTATCAATAACCTCCGCTGTATTTTTAATAACCCCATCTTGTAGCATAGAAGGTGGAACTTCCATCATTCCAACCATATCCTCTGTAATCTGTATACCGGGTTTAATTTGCTCTTTAGCATATGGAACACTAATAGGGTTAACAGCAGATTGAACTCGCATGTTATAAGCAATATAAAGTACTAAAACAGCAACAACTACACCAACAACAGTAACAGTATTTTTATTGGATAAAAATTTCTTTATCCCAACACTCATATTTCCCACTTTATTCTCTCCTCTCCTACTTACCTTCTACTAAAGCTGAACCTAAATCACTATTAGGATCTTTTAATTCATTAGTTACTAATGGGTCAGATTCATAAGTATTTTCTAAAATAGCATCTAATTGAGTAGACATTTCCAAATCAGAACCTTTAAAACTTAATACAGTAGAAGAATCTACTTTTACACTAACTTTAGGTGGAACCTCATTCAAATCATAAAAAGCTACTTGATAATTTCTAGTATTATCTACAGAATCAGCAAATCTACGAATAAAACTTTCTACAAATTTTTCTTTATCCATACGAAGCAATCCATTTTCACGATAATATTTAACATCTATTGCATCAACCATAGCAGCTTCTGAAGTTTCCTTCACCAGGTAGTAGTCTAATTCACTACCTGATGAATAATTGGAAATAATATTAATCATTAATAAGGCCGCTAAACTTAAAATAATAATACCAACAGTTAACATTGCTTTATTCATAAATTATTAGCCCACCTCACTTTCATTATTAACACCTATTGCACGATTGCTTTGAACATTAAGATCAGTTAAAAGATCACTATAATAAGTAGTTATACCATTTTTTATTCCAGTTGTACCAGAATAATCAGTATATTTTTTACCCTTATTAAACTCTCTAACTTGAGCTAAAGCTTTTTTATCTAAAACAATATAGTAATCTCTATACTTAGTACCATTATAAATAGTATTACCACGTTCTTGAATGTTGTTAATTAATGCTAATGGATCAATATGATAATTTGGATTCTTAGCATTTAATGCTGAAATAATAGATGCATCTTCATTAGTAATACCTAAGGTCCAGTTATAACCAGGTTGACGTCCTACACCTGCAATAGTAGTTTCATTCTTATCTGTTTTATCAGAAGCCTCAGGGAACAAATTATTGTTATCTACAATTCTAAAAGTAAAGTCTTTAGTAGAAATAGTAGTTTTACAATCAGGATCAGTTGGATCACACTTATCACTAGAATCACAATCATCACCAGTACATGTCTCGTTCTTTAATGCATAAAAACATTTAAAATCAAAATTCCATCCGAAATATCCAAAATCCGTAGTAGATGCTTTAATATTATAATCAATCTTACTCTCATCTACCACTGTATTTCTATCAATTTGGTTCCATTGCCACCACTGAGTATTTACACTTTTTGCATCTAGTGGAACACAGAACTTACCTTTCTTATAATGCCAAGCATTGGTATCATTAGGAACATTGAATTTTATTTCACCAGTTTTGTTATTAATCCAAGTACCAGGGAAACTCCATTCTGTTTGGTACCAATTTCTAGCTTTAGAATCTTCATAACATCCAGCATAACCAAGTTCATTAGTATCAGGAATAAAGATATCAGTACCTGTTGGTGTTGATGGATTTGATTGTCCCTTGCTTGGTAAAGTTGCCTTATTATTTGAAGTATCAATTGGGAATTTAACACTTTCAACTACTTCATTTCCATCTACATCATGTTTATAATTAACACTAATATCAAATTCAGCCGTCTTAGTAGTACAAGATGCAGAAGCTTTGCAAGAAGCAATTCCCGCATTATATTTATTTAAATTATTCATTGTATCTTTAGCAGCATCCTCTTCATTTAAATAAGAATCTTTTCCACAACCTGACCAATAACAATTATCTTGGCAATGGTTACCATGACCATAATCAGCCTTTTTAAATCCAGAGTAAACATTATATCTTCCATGATCATTTCTGGTTCTTTGATCTTCAAATTCTTGATACCAACGACCATAACCTTCACCATTCCAAATGATACTACCATTTTGCCAATCGTATCTTCCGATATAGCCTGGAAAAGCTTGACTCCAAACTTTCTTTGTAACCGCATCATTACCATATCTAATTCCTAAAGGATCAACAGAATTTTCTTTTCCATAAACCTTATCATAACATTGATTACTACATGCTTGAGTATACTTACCACCATCACACTCTTGAATACATTTTTCAAAATCCTCATTTGGTCCACCTTGATGAGTGTTTCCAGAAATTTGGTTACAATATGGAGTTGGTGTACAAATTTCAGGGGTTTTAGGAGGTCTAAGTTTCAAAGCAGAATTACATACAACTCTACTAGTAACTCTAACTTTATATTCAAAACAAAGTCCTGCTTTAGAAGCAACAGGTGGCCCATATTCTACTATAACAGACTCTTCACACGTCCTAGTACATGAACCTCCACTTTCCTTTTTTGTTTCGCCAGATGTATAAGTATATGTATACTCTATATCAGTTGTTTGATCTTCTTTAGCATAATAATAATCTTTATTTACATAATAGCCATCACCCTTATTAGCAGTAGCCTCTTTCTTCCAATCACAAGTTAAATCACCAAAGCGTTTAGTTATACTTCCATCTTTAACTAAACTAGAATAATCATGTCCTAACTCTAATGCTTTTCTTTTAGCATCATTAAATGCTTGCATAAATGTTTCATCTGGCTGTGATGATCCACTACCAAGAGCTTCATAAGTTTTCCAAATATCAATAGTAGATTTAATCATAGAAGCAACTTGTGCTTTAGAATAATTAAAATCAACATTATTTGCTTGAAAACAGTAAGGAAGTAATTCTTGATATCTTGCCTTTCCATCTGCATTAACAGAAGAATAATTATATTGATCCATAGTATCTTTTGATACTAATAAATCACCATCAACCGTAAAATCGGCCTTGTTATATCCTTGTCCAGTTCTAAAAACCGCACAAATTCCATTGTAATTAGTATTTTCTTTTTTTGGAGTAGCTTGCTGCGGTTTAATTTGTAATGTTAAATCAAACTCATAAGTACCAACTTTTTCACCTTTATCATTAACTTTTGCTTCATCATAAGAAAGACATTTGTCATCTGCTTCCGCTAATACAAAATAAATTTTTACATCTCCTGATGTACTAGTATTAAAAGTAACCTCTAGTGGATGATCAGGTGTAAGATTACCTAAGGTCATAGGATTATTAGTTAAAAGACTTTGATTTTCAACTGTCTTTACTTTAAAGTTTCCTTTTCTCACAGTAATTGTTGCTTTACCAGCAGAAAATGAAACCTTTGGTTCATATTCACTATTCATCTCCTCGTCATTACCACAAGAAGCACCATCAGTTGTTTTAGCAGACTTCTCAGTTTTTTCAACACTAGTAGAAGTTGTAGAATTCAAAACTTTTTGAATACTAAAAAAAGCAATACAAACAACAAAAAGTAATAAAACCCCTAATACTCTTTTACTATGCTTTTTCATCGTTATCCCCACTTTCCATGATATCTTCAACTTTCTTATAATTATCACTCTTTTCAACATCATAATTCAATTTTAATTCTCCATCTCGAACTAATCTAGCATCAACTCGAAACTCAATATCATTATAATGTCCAAACATTCGAGTACAAGTAACCAAAGAAAGAATTTTATCATTTTCATTTACATCTATATTAAACTCAAAGATACTATCTTTAAGAGATTGCTTAATATATTGATTCATCTCAACCTTACTCAAATTTTTTCGAGTAAATTTCTTTATATTATCTTTCTTAGTAAAATCAACCGAAAATATTTTATACAAATAATCTTTTCCATTAACTGTATACTGAATATATTTATTTTCTTTTACAAAATCTAAATAAACAAAACTCATCAATTGTTCAAATCGCTTATGATTTTTATCTGCTACTAAAGGTTTAGTAGATAAATTCAAAATATTATGACCACTAATAGTTACCTGATTTAATAGTTCATCACTTTTCACTTCATTCCAAAGAAAATTATCAGTTTTATCACCAAAATCATATCGAGGAGCATAAATAACCGGATAATCTATATTAGTTCCCTGTACTCGAAGCCATCCTATTGTAGAATAATCATCCGTATCATTTTTAGCATATTCTTTTATATTATCCACTCTAGATTGAATAGGATAGTAGTTATAAAATACTACAAATAAAATTGCACTGAGTAAACACAAAAAAGATAGAATCCCTATCGCTAGAAATACTTTCTTTTTTTTAGAAATTAATAACTTAGTTCGTTTTCTCATACTACTATCACCTACCTATTTTGCAATAACATATGGCTTTTCAAAAGTTCCATTTCCACTAACTATTGTACAATTCTTATCTAAATAACCAACTGGCCTAATACCATATTCACCATTATCACGTATTTCACCATACATTACAACACCAATATCAGAAATTAAGGCTTTTGTATATTGTGCTTTTGAAGAATTTAGTAACCAGTATGACTTCATAGAAACAGAATTATAATCAAATGCACTAAACATCTCATACATATTAGGTGCAGAAATTTTTACTTTATATTTCTTAGTAGTTTCTTCTTCTCCATATTTAATAGCATTTTTATAAATAGGAACTTCTATTTCTTTGTTTACGAAGTAATTAGTTTTAAAATATTGAACTGCTTGATTATTAATAAAGTATCCAACATTTCCTTTCTCTTTAGGATTGTAAATTTTTGCTTTTGAAGTTGTATCATAGAAAGTTTGTACTCGGTTTCCATTATTATAAACAGTAGTATCAGCAATTACTTTAGTTGTGCCATCAGAATCAACATCAATAATTCTCCATAACATACCTGAATATTTAATAAACTCTCCAGTATATCTTGTATTTAATTTATCATCGGCTTTAGCGTAAGTAAAATCTCCAATAGAATAAGGATTATTCTTAGTACCATCTCCGCTAATTACTAAAGAGTCTCCCTTAATTGTAATTACAGGACGAATACCAAAGTTAAAATTCTTTTCAAAACTCATATACCTAGATGGTGTATCATAAAATCTATTTCTAGTTGCATAAGCGGTTTTCTGATCCCTGTCATTTCGTACCCAAGAAATGCTATTAGGCATCAAATAATTACCTTCAGGTGAATCTGCTTGATTTATATCACTCGCTGATAAAATTGAAACCGGCATTTCTTTTGTATAAGAATTACATTTAGAAACATTTGCAATAGCATCATCTGTTGTTTTCATATCACAATATTTATTATTAACAATATATTTTTTAGATTTTTTAGTTAAATGATCATAATAATATTCTAACCATTTATCAATTGCCTGATAATTTACATTGCTAACATCTTGCTCAGCAACAATTCTTACATTATCACCATCTAAATCAACAATTCTAAATACCATTCCTGAAAAATACATATAGTTATTAGGATTAGCACCTGCATAAACACCCTTTTTATTAGTAGCATCCTTTACTACATTTTCAAGTCTTGAAACAACTTTTACTTTTCTTGTTTTTTTAGTTATATTATTTAAATCATCTTTAGCCGTATAAATAACTTCATAAGTTCCTGTTTTTTTTGTATCAACATCACTGGCATCGATTTCTACATCTTTAACATCCATTTTTCCCAAAGAGTTGTCAACAACGCTCTTAACACCCAACTCTTTATACTTAGCACCCTTATCAATGGTAATTGTATCTCCACCATTCAAAGTGATTTCCGGGCCCTTATGATCAACAATAGAGGAAAGAACTCCACATTTTAAATAAGTATAATATTTGTATTCTCCCTCTTCTTTTCTAACCTTTACCCAGCTATCCTTAATAGAACAAGGACTTTTGGAATAAGGAACATAAATATCCTCTTTTAAATAAGATTGATCAAATAAATCTTGCACAGTAACAGTTTTCACTCTAGTTCCTGTTGGTAACTGACTATCATTAATTTCAAAATATCTTTCTGCGGCTTTCAAGACCTTATTCTCATACCCTTTAAAAGTAATTAAAGGACCAATTACTAAAAACCATAAAAACAATGCCACAATAATGCATACAACAGCAATCTTAAGATATTTAATCGTTTTTTTATTATCCATACAAATCTCCCTTATTTCAATCTATAAGTATATTCTTTATTTCTCACTGTATATACTAACCGAATCACACTAGCTTCTTGTAAAGTATTGGGAACCTCAAAATAAACAATATTGCCATCATAACTTTTCTTAATTCCGTCTACCATAGAAAGTTCTTGTTTCTTACCCTTACTATCTATATAAACAATTTTACCATATTCCATAGAAAAGTCAACGAAATCTTTACCATCAAAGATATCCGAAACAACTAAAATTTGTAAAAATAATTTACCCTCTTTAGCTGGTAAAATATTTTGTTTTGAGTAACAATTATAATCACCAGAGCACACCCTAGTATTATATGTAGCTTGATTTAATAAAGCATAATCATCAATACTAAAACTCTTCTTATCGTCTCCCATATTAATAGTGACTTCTTCTCTTAGTACTTTAACTTTTTCTTTCTTGATGACTGACAAATCTTCCATATTTAGCTTAATCTTCCGAAGATAAGGCTTATTATTATCTAATTCTTGATAATATAAAACAAATTTACTAGGATCTAAATTTTTTGCTACTTTATAAACCAACAATAGTCGCTTAGATTGACCATTTTTTAATACTAATTTATCATAAGTCTGTCCTAAATCTTGAAATTCAACTCCATAAGTTCTATAAGTTTGTGAATAATTTTTTGTTCCATTCATAACATGAAATCTATTAAAATTAACCGCTCTTTCTACTGAATTATTAGTAATAGTCAAATCTAAAACAATAAAATTACTATCCTTAGAAATAATCTTTCCATGATAATCTTTATCAGTAAAGTAACTATGATGAATATCAATTGAATAACCACTGCTTTGAACATTATCTCCTTGTGTATATGACTTATGAACAATAAAAACATAACGATAAATAGAAAATATACTAGTAAAAACCAAAATAACAACAAACACATGAATAATAAACTTGTGTTCTAAATAAAAATAACCAATATTTCTCTTAAGGCGCTTAAAAGCTCTTTTGAAACTTTCTTTATCAATATCGATATTAATCTCTACTTCTTCTCTATCATCACTACTTAATTCCAAATATTCTTGATCAGATTTAAAATCAAACTTATTTAAATCCACCCCAAAAATACGGATTAATAAAATAATAAATATCAAATATTGTGGTATCGTAGCCATAAATACCAAATCGTTGATAGCTCTAATTGTAGTAGTACCCATACCACTTTCATAACTATTAAAAAATGAAATAGCTAATACAAAAATAACTAATAAAAAACTATAAGACAAAACCGGTAATAAATATAACTTCCAAGGTTTTTTCTTATGTCTTAAAACAATAACCAATAAAAGGGATAATCCTATAATAACAATCATAAATAAGATTGCTAATAAACTTGCATATTTAGTAATTGGTTCATAATAAGAATCATAAGTACCTAGTTGTAAAAATTCCGAAATAAAAGATCGTGTTTGTATACTCTTATAATAAACATAGCCACACAAAACAAATAAAAATATATGGATTTTCCTAAAATTTTTAATCAAAAATGCATACGGTTTTCTAATAATCATACAAGCACCCTCTATCTTATTCTCTATCAGTATAACTTATTTTTGAATATTTTTAAAGTTATTTATACAAAAAAATAAATGAAGAAATTCTCCATTTATTGTATTGCTGTTATTTCTACTTGATAAGATCCATTAGGGCTTTCAACCGTAACAATATCGCCAACTTTATGATTAAATAATGCTTGAGCAATTGGACTTTCATTAGAAATTTTGCTTTCAAAAGGATCAGCTTCTTGACTGCCGACTATTTTATATTCATCTTCTTCGTCATCATCATCAACATATTTAATTGATACTGTATTTCCAATACTTACACAATCAGTAGAAACATCACTAATAATAGAAACATTTTCTAACATTTTTTCTAATTGATTAATTCTAGCTTCAATAACAGCTTGCTCGTTACGAGCAGCATCATACTCAGCATTTTCAGATAAGTCACCTAACGCACGAGCTTCTTTAATAGCTTGAACATTTTCTGGACGCCTTACATTAATTAATTCATCCAATTCACTTTTCAAATTATCCAAACCCTCTTGTGTTAAATAAACTGTATTTTTATTTTTCATAATAAATTCACCTCATTATGTATATTTATTTTTTAAACTCAACTTGCGATAGTATATCATATTTGAAAATTTTATGCAAGTAATATCTTTATCATTTATTATTTAGACTTAGTATATTCAAAGCCAAGTTTTTCTTCGCGAGTTGCTCCCTTGACTAATCTATCAAACTCTTTATCAGTAATACCACCAGTATTAACTTCAAGTAAGCCAAATGGATTTCTTCCTTGCTCTAACATAGAAAAAATAGCATCCGAACGACGTGCTTTTTTATCAGTTTTGCCATCCGCACCTTCAACATCAAAACATTTATAAGCATTTGGCGAATTATGCAAATAACTGACTGCTTCTTTCATATGTTCTTGTCGATATTGATAGTTATCAATTTCATTTAAAGTACCTTGTTCTTTATTATATTTAGCTTTTCCTAATAAAATACCACCAACACACAAAACACCAACACCAATAGTAGTAACAAGCATCGCCTCTTCTGATACTTGTTGAGAAAGTATTCCACCAGCAAGCGCAATAGAACTAGCTACGCCAGCACCAATTCTACTAATAGCTCCTGTGATTTGCTTTCTACGAATAACATGACGGTTTTTAACTCCTAAATCTGCTTGTTCGTGCAATTTTTTTTCTATTTTTTCAGCATTACCATCATTTAAAACTATATTATCTTCACGTAATCCGCTAGCATAAGTAACCGTAAAAGTACCATTTTTACTATCGCGACCTACCTTTGTAATATAAATATTTTTAGCTTCATCATCTTTAGGATTTAAATAATATTTCATAATCTTCCTTCTTCCTCATAAAGTAGCAACATTATACCATAAAAGTCAAAAAAAAGCAAGTATTATCTATATACTCGCTTAATCTCTCTAACAAACATGTCATCAGTCATTCCAGCAATAAAATCAATGACCATACGTTTATTATCAGTAGAATCTAAATACCTAGAACACTGAAAATCTAAAAAGGAAGTATAAATAATACTAGATTTTCTACAAGCTTTTATATCATTCAAATAAGTATGATAAAGCTTATTCATACCAAGACGATAATATTCAATTTCTTCTTCTGTCATACTTTTATGATATATATTCTTAGCATTAAACTTCTTTAGCTTAAACAAAGCTTGATAAACTTCATCACTTAAAGCAATATACGGATTATTTAAACTATTTTTTATGATATCCAAAATAATTGTATTAATAATATCACTATTATTATTACCTAAAATCATAGTAATATCCTTTGGTAATTCTTCCCTTTTAAAAAGACCTAATTGAATAGCATCTTCAATATCACGCCCAATATATCCAATAATATCACTAATACGAACAACACATCCTTCTAAAGTCATAGGATGTTTTTTATGAGATTCCTTCAAATTATGATAGGCACTTTGATATTCGTGCAAAAATTCTTCTTCCGTCTTTTTAACTGGAGAATAAATCGGCGAAAGCATCTCCCCATTATGACACATAATTCCATCCAAAACTTGAACTGTCAAATTAAGACCATGACCATGATTTTCAACATACATATAATGACGAACACCTTGAATGTTATGTGCAAATGCTTCTCCAAGTTCTTTCATAGATATTTCATTAAGTAAAGCTTCTCCCGTATGCCCAAGAGGAGTATGTCCAACATCATGTCCAAGCGCAATGGCCTCAATCAAATCACAATTTAAATTTAAGGCTCTACCAATTGTTCTAGCAACTTTACTAACTAATTGAACATGTACCATCCTCTCACTAATATGATCATTTTCTTTAAAAGAATATACCTGTGTCTTATCAGCATATCTAGTATAACTTAAAGCATGAATGATTCTATCAACATCTCTAAAAAAAGGAGCCCTAATATCATCATCAATAACAGCAAATCTAAGCGCTTCACTACTCTTAGTAGCAAAACTAGAATACGTATTTTCTATCTTTAAAAAATTAATTTTTATTTCATCAAACAAACCTATCACCTCTTTGAAGCAATTAAACGCATCATAGAATATTCAACAATATCAATAAAAGACTCAACTTTGACATAATAAATATTATCAGGATGTCTTGCAACCTCTAATGAATTCATATTATCATCATATAACTCCTTAACAACAAAAGAAACCCTCTCTCCAGAAGGAGTAAATAACTCAACCGTATCACCAATTTCAAAATAATTTCTTTCATAAAATTTAACAAGATGATTTTCTTTATCATAAGAAATAACCTGTCCTAAGTAATCCTGATTAGAAGCCTCGTTTCTACCAGTATAATATTGATCACTCATATCAGCTTCTTTCAACAAATAATGAGTTGAAACAGCTCTATTAGCAACTCTTGCTAGTCTTTCTTCTAAAACATTCAAAACATCTTCTGTCAAAGTATGAGCATAATAACGATCAATAATCTCACGATAAGTACCAATAACTGTCGCTAAATAATATAAAGATCGCATTCTACCTTCTACTTTTAAACTAGTAACCCCAACATCAATTAACTTACCAATATACTGAGCAAGATTATTATCTTTAGTTGCAAAAGTAAAATCTTTCTTTCCATCAACTTTAAAAGCAAAACGACAAACTTGGGCACATCCACCACGATTAGCATCACGGTTAGTAACATAATTAGATAACGCACATCTTCCACTATAACAAGTACACATAGCTCCATGAATAAAAACTTCAATATCAACACCTGTTTTTTCAATAATAAAAGCCATCTCTTTTAAAGAAACTTCACGTGCTAAAACAACTCTATCAACACCTTGGTCTTTAAAATATAAAACACTCTCATAATTAGTAGTAGAATCCTGTGTAGATAAGTGTACTTCCACCTGTGGAAAAGTCTTTTTAATATATGAAATAATAAATGGATCACTCACAATAAAAGCATCAATACCACACGCAACAACGGAAGCAATATATTCTTCTACCCCATCCATATCTTCATTATGAAAAACAATATTTAAAGTTAGATATACTTTTTTACCTAATTTATGGGCAAAGCAACAACCTTCTTTTATTTCATCCAAAGTAAAATTAGTCGCATTAGCCCTTAATCCATACTTTTCTCCACCAATATAAACAGCATCAGCTCCATATAACAAAGTAACCTTTAAACGTTCTAAATCCCCAGCTGGAGAAAGCAATTCTATTCTTTTCATTTTTTCACCCTATAGATAGTTTTCTTAAAAAAGAAACCTGTACTATCTCCTAACTTTTTATATTTTAAGACATAATTGTCATCACAACATCCTGTTGAAATATACTTTTTAGTATCATCTACTAACTCTAAAAAATCTTTAATACCATCTTCTCTTAATAAAATATAGTCAATACCTGCTTGATATAAATTTGAAATAATACAAGTTCCATTAAGCGCTTCATCCAAAAAGAAACCAGTTCCTGACTTTTCTTCTTTCACAATATAATTTTTACCAGTAATCTTTTCTAAAACATTAAGAGTTGAACTAGCAGTTTCTCCCATATCTTCATAATAATTATGAACTAATTTTCTTCTACTAAAGGCAACACTAGGTAATGAAATAACCTCTACAATTGGTGTAATGAAAGACTTCTTTTTAATTTCTAAAATCTCATCCAAAGTTATCTCTTTAGAAAGTAAAGCATACGAAACTCCCTGTTCAAAATAATAATTACAAGTACGATAATTAGTCACCATATGTGTTTGAGCCCAAACTAACTTAAGTTCTAATCTCAAATCTTTTTTTATTTTTAATAAAGAAAGATCATAAAAAAATACACCAGCCACTTTCAAACGATCAAGCTCTTTAAGAATCCCCTTCAACGTATCAAGTTCCTCATTAAATATATTTTTATCCATTTTAATAAATATTTCAAATTGTGGATAAGAAGATATAATACTCTTAACTTCTTCCACGGAAAAAGTAACTGTATTCATCACTGAAAAATCTTCTAACCCCAATAATAGTGCATCACACTTATTAACATATTGAGAAATATTTTTGCTAGCTAATTCTACTAATACTTTCATACTTCACCTCTGTCATTTATTATAAAACAGTATAAAAAAAAGGTAAAGAAAAAGAAGCATTTAGCTTCTCACTTATAATTTAAAGATAATACTTCCTGTTCATCTGTTCCATTAACATTAGCTATATAACCTTGTATCCTTTGTTGTTGTAAAAGATAATTAGGACTACCCTCTACTGTAATATCAGTTAACACACCATACATAATCCCACTAACATTACAAACTAAAGAATAATAATCTAATTTTCCAAGTTCTTTATCATTGACAGAATAAATCATATCATATTCTATTTCTTCTTGATTATTAACATAATTATCTAAATAGCTATCCATAATTTCCATAGCCTTAACTTTGGCTTTATACATCAATTTTAAATCTTCATTAGTCAATTCTCCTTCTTTATCATAAACAGAAAAACCAATCTTACTCAACAACATATCCTGTAAGACATTCATATCCATTAAATATAACTCTAAATAATATGATTTGAAATATAACTTTTGAATAACATTTTCTCCTTCATCAGCAACTAAATAATCTCCTAAACGGTAACTAAAGGTATCTTGCATTTTCTTTTCAACTCTAGAAGCATAATAATCCTGTGCTTTAGCATAATCAGTAAGTTTCTTTTCTAACGAAGATTTTTCTCTTAAAATTGAATGATTACCTACTAAAATTGCTTCACTACCAACAGAAACATTATATTTATCTTTCAATTTTTCAGGAGTCATAGAAGAATCCAAAATATCGTTAACAGCCTTTTTAGAAGCATCAATCGCTTGTTCTTTTACAGACAATTTTTTTTCAGGAGTAGTACGTTGAGGTTCAACGAAAGATAAAACAATCCCTCCTATGATAAATAAAAGCCCAATAACTATAACAATCGTAAATATCTTTTTTTTCATACCTTCACCTCATGATTAGAATGATTTTTCACCAGAACATCTTCCTGCATTATTACAAACTCTAGCGGATTGACTAACATGAACACTACTTCGCCAATGTCTAAATTCAGAAGTAGGAAATTCAGCGCATCCATAACCTGTACGTTGGCTACCACCAGAATTAAACTGCTTTCCTTGAACTTTAATATAAGAACCTGAGTGACGATAACCAGAAGCTGTCATTGAAATATGTTGATAAAAGTATCCTCCATACCATCTACCATCTGGTGCTTGACTACCAGTACTCCAGTAACCACTATCACCTAAAGACGGTGTACCAGAATCAACATTATAAACCGTAAATGAACATGTTGCAGTGGCTCCATTAGAACCTCTGATAGTCAAACTTTTTGCTCCATTACTAGTGTAAGTACCTTGAACAGAACTGCAAGCAGAACCATCAGGATTTTTACAACCCACCGTTACTGTTCTAGAAGTAGTCCAACTACCACTATTCCCAGAAACTCCATTACAACTAGGAGCAATAGGAGACCATTTTGCATACAATGTAATATCACCTTTTTGCGAACTAGAAATACTAGTAATTCTATTAGTTAATCCACTATTGGTATACCAACCCACAAAAGCATAATTAGGTCTAGTCGGATTATATAAAGGTGTTGTTGTTCCTGCCCTATAAGATGAGAGATTAGATGGATTATTATAACCACCATTCAAATTATAATAAATTTTATAAATATTTTGAATATTACTAACTGAAATAGAACAACCTCCAACGTTCCCAGCTGCATCTTTTACCCAAGCAGAATAAGTACCATTAGAAGAAATAGATTTTGTTCTTGTAGAAGAAAAACCTGAACTAGCACTTGACCAAGAATAGCTACTAACACCAGAATGAGCATCACTACCATTAACAGTCAACGTTAGACTTTCTACAGTACTATTAGTACTCTTAGAAATACTACAAGAAGGATTAGTTTTATCCACATAAACATTAACCGGACAATTAGTTTTATTACCAACCTTATCCTCTATCGTAATATTAGCGGTTTTGGTAGTACTACTAAATGTTTGAGTATATGAAGATTTTTTACAACCACTTCCATTGCCATCACTACAAGCTACCGTAATAGTCCGATTACCAGCCGTCCAACTAGTACTTGCCCCTGTAATAGCTCCACACTTTGGTTTTTCTTTATCAACATAAACATCTACTGGACAACTTTTAGTATTACTTGCTTTATCTTTTATTGTAATATTATCAGTAATAACCACTTTATTAGCTGTATTGTAAGTTTTAGAAAAACTATTATTGGTACATCCACTAGTAGCATCACTACAATTTACTCGAACTACCCGATCACTGGCAGTCCAAGTTTTAACTCCCGTATTAGAACCACAAACTGGAGCCGTTTTATCAATCATAACTGTTGCTGGACAAACTCTAGTTTTTCCATTAGTTCCTTCGATTGTAATATAACCTTCAACCATATCATCTTTAAAAGTCTTAGAAAATTTAGAACGTACGCATCTAGTATCAGTATCTATACATCTAATAGATAATTTACGACTAGCATTTTTATCATTTTCCCAATCTTTATCATTTTTGATATCAAAAACTGGAGTAACATTACCACAATCTGGAACATCATTATTATAAATACTATCACTAACCATCGCAGTTTTACTATTTCCATGAATATCATAAGCCGTAACTACAAACCGGATAGCTCCAGGTACATAATTTTTCAATGCAATACTTTTATTAACACTATCAACACTACCAGCTGAAATACTACTAGAATTATAAGCGACTTGACCATTTTTAAAAATAGTATATTGGTAACTTGCTATCTTACTAACAGCACCATCAACCGTAATTTTAATATTAGCCTTAGATGACTCTATTGCTTTAGGTTGCCAGTCCAGTGTAACACTAACCTTAAGACTATTAAGAGCTTCTTTTTCATTATCAACTTTTTTAGCTGGACATTCCAAATGTAAAGTATATATATAATCTTTTTTTGAATATTTAATTACTTGAACATAACTACTATCTAAATTGCAGGGACTTTTTCCATAATCAACAATACTATCTTTCTTCATATAATTAGTCTTAACTAAAGTATTCAAAGAAAGTTTCCTACTCTGTCCTATTGCTTTAGGTAAAGCTCCCCTGTGATCTGCATAATAGTTTTCAGCAGCTAAAAGAAGATTTTTTTCTAAACTTTCATAAAAATTTTTTTCAGAAGAATCTAAAATCCAAGAAACTGCCCCAATAGCTACTCCCACCAACAGACCTAAAATAACAATAGTAGCCAACAATTCCACCATTGTAAAACCCTTCTTATTTATCTTCATACCAGTCACACACCTTATCTTATATAATATATAATATAGTAAATCAAAAATAAATACAAGCCAAAAGAAAAAGTAAGTAAACTTTTTTACTTACTAATATAAAATTCATAACTAGAATCATCAAAGTATTCTTCTTCACCATAGACTGAATAAATATCAAATGATCGATACGCAATTAATTGACCATTACGAACATAATAATAGACATCATCCATATAATTATCAACATTTCGCCACTTCAAAAAGCAATTATAATCACATTCTTGACTAACTAAAAAACCTTTAGAAACTTCATCATTATAATAAGATTCAAATTGGCCCTTAATTTTCTTTTCAACATCAACATCAGTAACATCAAACAGTGCTAAAAGATCATCATTACTAAGCAACGTTTGAGTTTTCAAATTAAAGTTATACGTATGAAAAGTAGTTTTTGGAAAAGGATAACCATCACTATAATCTAACATCTTAAGTAAAACCGACAATACTTCACCATTAAGCTGCGAAGTATAAACAAATAAATTATTTTTATCTTTCAAAAAAGAATTAGCATAGTTAATAATAGCATCATTAACTAACTGAGCATCTTTACTATCAATATTAATTTCTGGTATTTCATTTCTCATTCCTTTACTATTAATTGAAGTCTCTTTTGTATAAACTAAATACTGGTTAACATCTTTTTTTATATAATTATAATTACTATAATAATTATTATATAAATAATATCCAATTAATAAAGCAATAAAACTTAAAACAACAATCCACAATAAAACGTTCTTAGACCTAAAAGAAATAGGTAGTGTCATTTTTTTACTAGTCTTTTTTATTTTTTTTTCTTTAATATGTTCAACCCCAAACATAGTACCTCCTAATTAACACCCTTAATACGCATAATTCCCCAAATAGGTTTATAATCATAGGATGGTGATATTTTAATTCCATCTCTCGAATTAGAAGCATGTACCATTTCCTTACCATTTCCTGTTAAAATTCCGACATGACCATTATACATAACTACATCTCCAGCTTTAATATTACCATCAGTAACCAAATCATAAGTAGATGTTGCCGCCCACTGAGTATCAGTAGTTCTCGGTAAAGAAATACCAAAATGTTTAAACACACCTTGAACAAACCCACTACAATCCGTTGGTGTATAAGGCTTTTCACCATTCCAACTACCACCATAAACATAACGTTGTCCAACAAATTCTTTAGCATAAGCGACTATGGCTTTACCAGTTGTACTACCTTCTCCAGTACCACTTCCACCACCGTTAGGAAGTTTAGAAGTATCATATTCAAAATCCAACATAAACTTCTTTGGAGACTTATTACTTGTCGCAACATAAGTACTATTTTCTTTTTTCAAAACTTCTCTAGTAATTTTAGCTGTATCCCAACAAGCACCTATTTGAAAGCTACCAATATCTTCAGGAACCAAACCAATAGCCAAATCTACTAAAAACGGAACAAAAAAACAAAGTAAAGCCGCAACAAACTTATTTAATAAACTTTTAGTTTTCTTTTTATCATCAGGATTTACTAATAATTGTGTAAATTGAATCGCCAAAGCTACCATCAAAACAATAGGAACAACTATCTGAATTAAATCTAATACTTGTCTTAAAATATCTAAAATAGTAAGCAAACCATAATCAGTACAACAAGTTCCCAGTGCTTCACTACAATCTAAAATCTGAAACAATTGCATAACATCACCTATTCATATCTTAATACAAATAAAAGAAAAACAAAAGAAATTCTTCTCTATTTTGTTTTTCTTCTACTAACAGAAATACCATCACCCACATCAAAGAATTCTGTATCAAATCTATTATTAGATTTCAAATATGCAACATACTCTTTAATCTTACGAACCAACCCACGTAAATTCCTACTCTTAATAGAATATTCTTCTTTTTCTACTAAACCATGAAATTTTAAATTATCTGTAATAATTACACCTTTAGGTGCTAAATTATGCTCAAACATTTCAAAGAATTTAATACTTTGAGCTTTAGCTGCATCAATAAAAATTAAATCAAATTCACCAGTTAATCTAACATTCAATGCATCATTATAAATAAGTGTAATTCTATCTTCTAATTCGAAAGCTTTTACATTTTTAACAGCCTCTAAATATCTTTTCTCATCACGTTCAATAGTTGTAACTTTAACATTTGGATTTACTAATGCCATCATGATAGCAGAATATCCAATTGCAGTACCAATCTCCAACACATTAGTTATATGATTTTTTAAAATAAATGTAGTCAAAAAGTCAATTCCATCATCAAGCATAATTGGAACATTATTCTCTACAGCATAATCTTTAATCTTTTTTATCATTGAATAATTTCCTACCATATCCAATCACCTTTATCTTTAATTTCTTTTACTTTTGCTTCATGTTCTGCTAACGTACTAGTATAGAAAATATTACCATGTTTATCAGCCACAAAATATAAATAATTACTATCAGTTGGTTCAATACTAGCTTTTAAACTTGATAAACTAGGGTTGCAAATAGGTCCGATAGGCATCTTTCCACCCATATTACTTGCTCTAGTATTATAAGGATTTATAGTCGCAAACTGTGCACTAGTTAAATCACTATTCATAGGATGCTGTAATGCATAATAAGTAGTAACATCACTACCTAAATTCATCTTTGCAGCCAATCTATTTTCAAAAATCCCTGCAATCATCTTACGATTTTCTGTATTTGTTCCTTCTAACTCTATCATCGAAGCCATAGTCATATAATAATGAACATTATTCATAATTTTTGTTCGATAAGGTTCAAGTTCTTTTTCCATCTCATCTAACATTGTTTCAATAATAGTAGTAATACTAACATCCTTATTCTTAAACTGATAAGTATCCGGTGCTAAATACCCTTCTAAAGGGTAATAAATACCAGTAGTAAATATAGAATCAGTTAAAAACCAATATTTACTTTTTAACTGTTCCAAATATTCACGATTATTCATTGCACTCAAAACTTCGTCTTTACTATGACTAGTAATTCGTGCTATTTCTTCTGCATAATCAGTAATTCTTTTTCCTTCTTTAAACGTAATAGAAATAACATCAGGGTTGTAAGAACTTCCAGAAACTAACTCATTAATAATTTCTTCCATAGACATACTTCTACTAAACTTATATGTCGCAGCCTGTAAATACAAATTACGTTTAGTTTTTACAGTAATCTTAAATAAAATTTCACTGCGAATTAAATTATTTTCTTTTAAAATATCAGCAATTCCAGAAACGCCAGTACCGCTTGGAACAACAACCTCTATTTCTGTTGAATCACTTTTATCTACAGGACTCGCCAAAAACAAGTAAACTGCTGATAACAAAATCAAAAAAGAACCTGAAAAAACTAAAAAAATAAGTAATGGTTTAGGTCTTCTTCGCACTGCCATAATTACCCCTCCAGAAAAATAAAGAGCTTTTATTGCTCATTACTTTGATTATTATTTTGTGATTTTCTAACTTCTTCTTGTAAAGTTTCAAGAATAGTTTCAATAACCTTCCACTCTTTTTCAGTTTCAATAGCTTCTAATTTACTATGAGGATCGTTAGGATTATAAACTGAAGCATAAACTTCCACATTACCTTGCTCATCCTTAGTATTATCTGTATATACAATATAGTTTTTATGAGTTTCATCACTTTCAAAAGTAAACAAAACATCATAAACTATTTCATTACCATTTTCATCAATCATCGAAAAACTATTTTTCTTCATCTTATCTATTCTCCTTATCTAAATATGACTGCAATATTATAGTTGCTGCAACACTATCCACAACTTTTTTTCTCTTCTTGCGAGACATATTTCCACTAATCAATACATCATGTGCACTCTTAGTAGAAAGTCTCTCATCCTGTAAATAAATAGGTATATCTAATTTCTTCTCCAACTTTTCCTTAAAAGCTAAGCTAAGTTCTCCTTTAGGACCAATAGTATTATTCATATTCTTTGGAAAACCAAGCACAATAGCACCGATCTTTAACTCATGAGCTAAATGAACTACTTCATCAATCAACTTATCATATTCTTCCTCATGTCTTATAGTTGAATAAGTACTAGCGACAATCCCCAAAGCATCACTAACCGCAATCCCTAAAGTCCTGCTTCCTAAATCTAAACCTAAATATCTCATTTATTATTTTCTTGAAATTCATTAAGTAAAATTTCAACAATCTTAGCCCTATCTATTTCTTGAATCTTACTTCTAGCATCTTTATAACTAGAAATATATCCAGGATCACCACTAATTAAATAACCTACTATTTGATTACTAGGGTTATAGCCTCTTTCTTCTAAAGCCTCATAGACCTCTTTTAGTGTAGCGCGAACTAATTCTGTATTCATATCACTAACTTTAAATAAACTTGTTTTCTCTTGTGACATATAAATCACCTCACTATAATATTTAATTCTATTTTACCATTCTTTAAAATCAATTACAACAATAAAAAAGAATATTGACAAAGCAATACTCTTATGCAGTATAAATAAATGCCATGTAGACACAAAACACTAAAAATACTCCAGTAATAATGAAACCATTAATACGTTCAAACCAGCTACTCTTATCTTTAACACCAACCGCAACCGAAATTAATGTACCTCCGATAAGTCCTCCAATATGAGCAAAATTATCAATACCAGACATTGAAAATCCTAATATTAAGTTAAGTACAATCAAAGGAATAATTTGACTTTTTACAACGTTTCCTAAATAGACACGATAATGATAACCAAAATACACTAAAGCTCCCACCAAACCAAAAATAGCACCAGAAGCTCCAATAGATGCAGAATTACCACCAAACATTACTGAAAATAAAGCTCCACTAATACCAGCTACTAAATAAATAATTGCAAACTTAAGTTTTCCAAAAAAGTTTTCAACCTGTGCACCAATGACATACAAAGCATAACAGTTAAACAATAAATGAAAAATCCCTCCGTGTAAGAAAATACCAGTAAACAAACGATAAACTTGCCCACTGCGAATAGCAGGTCCCCAAATAGAATAATTGTTGATAAGATTATTATACTGTCCAAACAAAATTGGAATAACGTATAAAATAACATTAACAGCAATTAACCAGTACGTAATCATTGGAAAATTATTCTTAAATACAGAATTAATTTTCTTGGCATCTTTACGATTATGTTCATTAATATCGTTTGTTATCTTAGCAAACAAATCAACACCTTTTTCATTATACTTTAATTTACGAGTTAAATCAGGAAACTGTTTTTTAATAACATCACTCTTTTTAAAATCTGCTTCTGTATCAATCTTAACACAAGCAACATTAGGAATATTTTCCATATTCTTAGTAACATTATCGCCTAAATCTAAAAAAATACTCAATGTATTCATCTTAAAAGACAAAGTCTTCTTCTTAATTTTTTTCACTATTCTTTTAGTCTTAAAGATATCAAAATTAAACTGCTCATCATTATGAATATAACCAGAAACAATTCGAACAACCTTATAATCCTCATCTAAATTTTCAAGCCAAATCTCATTTTCTACCCCTTGTAGAATAATCGGATTATAATTTTTATCTATAATAAAATAATGAAGTAATTTCATCACAAGAATATTCTTGTCATCCATTAAAATTTCATTTTCCATCTAATCCCTCCAAAAATACTACTAATATAGTATATACTAAAACATAAAATAAAGAAAGAGGTGTTTTATGAAATCAATTTTAAAATTTATTATTATTTTACTTCCATGGTTTATTTCATCCTTAATTCCAATTGATAAAAATTTTTACAATTCACTTAACTTACCATTTTTTACACCACCAAACTACCTATATGGTATTATCTGGACAATACTCTATATATTAATATCAATTAGCATATATCAAACTACAAAAGATTACAAAATAAAAGATTTACCAAAAAGTTATAAATACAGTTTGTGTATCAATTATATTGCCAATCAAAGTTTTCAACCATTTTTCTTTTTATTAAAAAATACATTTTTAGGCTTTATATCATGTATTACTACTTTTGTAACAGCACTTTTCCTATATAAAGAAACAAAAAATATAAAAGATAGTAGTTCCAAATACTTAATACCTTACATAATATTCAGTACATTTGCCACTATCTTATCATTATCTATTTATTTTTTAAATCTTAATTAGAGACATGCTTATTATACTCTCTAGCAACTACTAAAACTTGATGAAGTTCATCTACTAAAGCCGTGAAATTTTCTTTACAATAATCATAATTATTTTCTTTACTCTTCAATTCATGTTGATAGGCAATATCAGCAAACTTCATAAACCCTAAATACTTAGCATCACTTTTCATAGAATGAACTAAAATTGCATAATTAGCCATATTTCTAACATCCAAATAATCCTGTAATTGCTTCTTTTTTGCATCTATTTCCTCTAGATAATCATGTAGTGTCATATTATACATCTCCATATCACCTAGAAGCTCTAAAGCATGATCAATATCTATACCATTTCTTCTTAAATAGTCTTCATTATAAACTGTTAATGATGACGATTTATTAGTAGTATTCACATTTTCTTCCACATCTAAAAGTTCAGTCGTTTCAAATAATTTATCAGTAAGTTCTTCACTTAAATGAAGAATAGTTGCAAAAACTCTAATCATTTCATCTTTTTCAATTGGCTTAGCCAAATAATCATCAAAACCATCACTAATATATTTTTCACGCATACCAGTAATTGCATTAGCAGTTAAAGCAACAACAGGAGTGGAAAAATTAGGAATTTCTTTTAATTTATGTAGTGTTTCTACTCCGCTCATCTTAGGCATCATATCATCAAGTAAAATAATATCATACTTATTTCCAGCAACGATTTTATCAATACAAAGAAATCCACTATCGACACATTCAATATTAGCATGATATCGTTCAAATAACTTAGTTGCTACTTTTAAATTCAAAGTATTGTCATCAACAACCAAAATCTTATAACCAGATAAGTCTAAATGTGTCAAATTAGGTCCAGTTGTTTTTTGTAAAGCACTATCTTTTTCAATTGGTTGATCTAAAATAATTGTAAACTTAGAACCTTCACCATAAACAGTATGTACAATCACCTTACCACCCATTAATTCTACTAATTGTTTTGTAATAGCAAGTCCCAAACCCGTACCTTCAATAGTTGTATTACGATCTTCTTCTAACCGCTGAAATTTAGTAAATAACTTATCAATATTTTCTTTCTTAATTCCACGACCAGAATCTTCAACAGAAATAATCAAACGACAACGCTTATCATTATTAACACAATTAACTTCATAACGTACAAATCCTTTATCTGTATACTTAGAAGCATTACTCAAAATATTAGTAACAACCTTTTTAATATTTGTATGATCACCATACAAAACTCTTGGTAAATCCGGTGCAATATAAACTTGAAAATCTAAAGCCTTTTCCTCCATTCGAGGTTTAATAAGCTTGGCAAGAGAAGAAAATAAATCTTTAGCATCATATGGTGAGTTAGTAATCTCTAACTTTCCAGCCTCTATCTTAGAAATATCCAAAATACCATTGACTATTTCTAACAAAGTATTAGACGCATTTATAATATCTTTAGCATTATCTTTAGCTTCCTCCAAAGTATTAGCATGTCGAACACAGTCACTAAAACCAGCAATAGCATTAAGTGGTGTACGTATTTCATGAGACATACTAGACAAGAAATCAGTTTTAGCCTGATTAGCCTTATCTGCCTGTTCTTTAGCAAGTTGCAATTCTTCTATCATCTTAATATCCGGATTTTCTATTGTAAAATACATAAGCACCGTAATAAATGATTCTGTAGCCGTAATAACAAGTATGCTAGGATTCATAACTTGAATTCCTGTAGCTATTAATCCAATAGTAAGATATGCGAACATCGGAATATATTTTTTGGATTTTAACTCTTTTATATTACCTACCATACAAATAATCCAACTTAATACACATAAAGTTGAAAAAGCATAACTAAAAGTGGCTGATGGACCGTAAGTAAAAACTGCATTACCATCAATGTGATTATACAATGGCAAAAGAAAAGTAACCACTAAAGTAATGATAAATAACACAATTAAAAGATTAAAATATTTTTTTAATAAAAGGTGAAATTTCTCCTTATTTAAGGATATCACAAAAATATAAAATGTTAATAACGATATCCAAACAATCAAATAAAGTAAATATAATTTTGAAACAAGTGTCAATAAAAATCCAACTTTAGAACATAAGGCCAGCGATGTACTGATAATATCTAAAATAATTCCTACAAAATTAGAAACAATTAAACAAGAAAATATTTTATTTTCTATTGTATTTACTCTCTTTTTAGAGAAAAATACAAATATTAACATAAAAATATAAAAGAAACTAAGAATTTGAAAAGCCAAACCAAACATACTAATTACCTACCTATCATAACAATAATAACACAAAACAAAAAAAAGTAAAATTATATTTTTAATTTGAAATAAAATAATATAATTTTACTATATATACCTATTTATTTTTAACAAGTTTCTTTTCTTCTTCTAACTTAATATTCTCAGCAACCATAGATGAAATTTGATTACGCAGTTCTAAATTACATTGTACTAAATCATCTCCAGCAGAAACAGTCATAGGATTACCAACTCTTACAAGTAATGAGTTTCCACCTATTTTATAATTTTTATTGACTGCAAATGGAACAATAGTAGCACCTGTTGACTGAGCTAAAGCTACAGCTCCAAGTTTAAATGGTAACATCCAACTATCAACATATTCGTCAAAAGATAAATTTTTTCTTAAAAATCCATCCATATCACTTAATGCTTTTGAAAATTCTTCATAAGAAAGTTCATGATTTTTATACATTTCTTGTATTAATAATGCTTGTGATGATAAATGCTGTTGTGACAAAAGCATGTTTGAGAAATCTTCTTTTGATATTTTGGAAGAATCATACATATCATAAAGCGAATCAATATGTTCACTGCGCAAATAATTTCTCGTTCCTTCCGGAAAAAGAAATACGTTACTATCATGTAATAAATATTGTGCCATTTTTTCCTTAGAAGCCTCTCTACTTTTTGCATCAGTTCTATCAACAAATATACTTCCGGTATTTTTGTACAAGACTCCCCGTTTTAAAGGTAATAGTGTACTACTTGCTAAAAAATGAATAGGTCTATTACCAATAGCAGACATAATTGGAAACTGATCTAAAGATCCTAAATGATTAGAAACAAAGATTATTCCATTACCTTTAGGTATTTTATCTTTATTAAGCACAATCGGTTTATACAACAAATTAAATACAGGCATCCCCATTTTTAAAGAATGAACATAATTTTTTTCTAACCTCTCATTAGCTTTGGTATCAAAAGGAAGAGTTTGGTAATAATCTCTTAATTGTTCAAAATACTTGCCTAACTCTTCAGCAGACATACCTTCCTTTTGCTCTTTGGATAAAGGAACAAAATCATTTGGCCTTTCAATTTGACGAATAATTTTATACGCATCCCACAATGTAGTAGTAACATGTACATGCTTCTCATCATGCACACCTTTATTATATCCTGTTCTAATACAGACAACATCAGCAATATTTTTTATTTTATCAATGTTTTCCTTTTTATCTTCAATAATAACATCGATACCTAATTTTTTACATAAATCATACTTTTCTGTGGCACTCTTATCTTCAGAACAATAATAAATTTCATCATATTGAACTTCATTTTTTTTCAACCAATATTCTAACATCTGACGAAATAATTTTCCACGAGCATTATTTTCAGTTGTATGAGCTCTTCCGGTTAAAATAAAAATTTCGTGTCCATCGTCTTTTAACTTATCAATAACTGCTTTCGCATCTTGCCTAATTGGATCAACTAAGCAATATCTCCAAATATATTTTGTCCAAAATTTTTCTCTTTCTTCTCGACTACAATGAAAAATATCACAAATATCATAAGCTGTTTCATCAATATCTTTAACATCTTTAAAATATTTTTTACCATACTTTAACTGATAAGATTCTAAATCAGTTAATATGCCATCAACATCTACACCTATTCTCATATTACATATTACCTACTTTCTGACTACCGTTAACTTTAACATATACCTTGGATCTGCTTTGTTCTTTTAATCTACCATGTGTAATCTTTCCTAATAAGGTTTGTGGTAATTCATCTACATACTCATATGCTTTTGGAACTGAGTACTTATTTAAATTTTGTTTACATAACTCTTTTATTTCATCATCCAATTTCTCAGTAGCTTCTTGACCTTCTTTTAACACAATATATGCTTTTGGTATCTCACCTTTATAATCATCTGGGACTCCAACAACCGCACACATAGATACAGCATCATGATCCTCAATTACCTGCTCTACTACATTAGGATAAACATTGATTCCACTGGAAATAATCATATCCCCACGTCTTGTAGAAAAATGTAACTGACTATCTTGAACACTACCTATATCACCAGTATGCAACCAACCATTTTGTAAAGTTTGAGAGGTTTCCTCTGGTTGATTATAATATCCTTTCATCATACTAGGACCTTTCAAACAAATTTCTCCAATTTCTCCAATATATACCTCTTCATCAGTACCGGGTTTAACTAATTTCAAATTAGTACCAATCATTGGAATACCATTCGAACCATAATTATTATAATCACCAGTAGCAAACGTTGCTCCTGCTACAATTTCAGATAATCCGTATCCTTTAGATAGTTTAACGTTTGCATGATGAGAAGAAAAGAAATTATTAATTCTATCTTCTAAAGAATTTTTTACTAAATCTCCGCCTGAAACAATATTTTTAACATAAGACATATCTTCATCTTTTAAATCTTTTGCCCCAATAATTCCTTTAAACAAAGTTGGAACTCCTAAAATATGATTCGGATGATACTTCTTAAAAATATGACCAATTTCTTTAGCTTCTAGCTTAGGAATCAAAATACACCCTACACCATAAGAAAGTGGTAAATGTAATGAACTACATAAACCGAATCCATGGAAAACAGGCATTACTGTTAACATTTTTTCTCCACGTTCAAAATTATCTATATTATATTTAAACTGCTCAACCATAGAATTAAAACTAGTATTAGTTAATTCAAGACCCTTAGGTCTACCGGTAGTACCACCCGTATGTAACATTACTGCAATATCATCTTTTGAAAATTTATGAGAAGAAACACTCTTATTTTTACCATTCTTCATCAATTGATTAAAAGTAGAAAATCTTTGATCTTTTGGAAGCGAATTTTTCTTAAATTTTAGATTATAACCTATTTTTAATGGTAATGGCATAGAATCTGCTGGAGAAACCACAACAGCATTTTCTACATCTGTTTGATCTATAATGGTAGCAATCTTATCTAAAGAAGCATCAATAGTTAGTACCATCTTAGACTTTGCTTCATTTAAAAAGTCTTTAATCTCATTTTCTGCCGAAAGTGGATGAATCATATTTGCAACTGCTCCTATTTTATTTAACCCATAAAATGCATAAACAGCTTCTGGTGTATTAGGCATACAAATAGTAACAATATTACCCGGTTTAACACCCTTTTGCTGAATACTAGCAGCAAATTGATTTATTCTTTCTTCCAACTGTCTAAAAGTTATTTTAGACCCAAAATAATATAAAGCAACATCATCCAAATGCTCATGATTTTCTCTCATCATGTAATCAAAAATAGATAAGTCTGATACTCCTTGTTTTTCCTTACTATAATAATCAATAATCTGTTCTTCAGTATAGTACTTCAACCAAGGTTTATCTTGTGATAACTTTCCAGTCAATGGTCCATAAATCTCACCAGACAATAACCCCTTCAAATATAAATCACGTAAAGCCTCTTCATTAATCTTCAAGTCATTAATATGTGTGTAATTCATAACTATCCCCCTTAATTTGTCGCATATTATAACACTCTTTCTATAATTTTTCAAGGAGTAAAACAAAATATAAAGAAAAAAGCAGTATTTAGAGGACAAAAATCCTAATAAATACTGCTTAATAAACTAAATAAGTTGTTTCATAAGTTCTAACCACAAGAACCACTCCCAACAACTATAAGTTTACATGATTATAAAATTTTATGCAAGGCTTTTATATAACATTTATACTTCATTTGCTTTTAACTTAGTAACTAAAATCATAAAAGGTGTATCTAAAAATGCAATAACCCACTTAAAAATTAACATAGTCATCATAAGTTCCAATAATTCTATTCCAGATAACACTCCAACAAAACTAATACAAGTAAATAAGAATGTATCAATCATTTGACTAATGAAGGTAGAAGCATTATTACTTATCCATACTTTTTTAAATTTCCTCTTAAACCATGTATAAAGTTTTGCATCAACTACCTGACTAATCAAATAAGAGGTTAAACTAGCTAGAGTAACTCTAGGCATATAAGAAAAAACAATAGATAAAGCTTCCTGTGAAGTATCTAATTTACTAGGTGTGTATGATAAAAATAATAACATCGAAATCGTAAATACAATCATTCCTAAAAAACTAAACTTAATTGCTTTAAAGCATTCCTTCTCACCATACTTCTCACTCAAAATATCACTAGTTAAAAAAACAGCTCCATAAGAAATATTTCCAAGACTAGTAACAAATCCTCCAATTTCAGATAATTTAATTGTTTGTATATTACAAATAACAACCGATAACATCATTCAAACAAAAAGTCCTACTTTTCCAAATTTTTTATAACATAAAGTAGTAAGAGAAAAAGTAAAACACAAATAAATAATAGAAATTATGAAATTATGCATTCTTTAAAAACTCCAACTTCTCTAAAAATTCTTTAGGAGGTTCAACCTCAAAAAATAATTCTTTACCAGTTCGAGGATGCATAAATTTAATACTTTTAGAATGTAGCATTTGACCAAACTCTGTAGATTTACCCCTACCATAAAGCGGATCATTAGAAACTGGAAAACCAATATATGCCATATGAACACGAATTTGATGAGTTCTACCAGTTTCCAAAATACATTCTACCAAAGTATGATTATGAAACGTTTCTAAAACTCTAAAATGCGTAATAGCCTCTTTTCCATGAACATCTGTTACTGCCATTTTTTGACGATTATTACTATCTCTTCCTATAGGAGCATCAATGGTACCTGTATCATGTTTAATAACACCATCAACAATTGCTAAATAGTGTCTTTCAACTTCCTTATTAGCAATCATTCTAGACAAAGCTTCATGTGTAAAATCATTTTTCGCAACTAACATAAGTCCACTAGTATCTTTATCCAAACGATGGACAATCCCAGGACGATATTTTTCACCACTAGATAGTTGAAAACGATATAATAAAGCATTTACCAAAGTATCCTCATAATGTCCTGGAGCTGGATGTACGACCATTCCACTAGCCTTGTTAACTACGAGTAAATCACTATCTTCATAAACAATATCCAATGAAATATTCTGTGGTTCTACCGAAATACTATAATCTAAATCATCATCAATCAAAATAGTATCATCAAATTTTACGGAATAACTACTAGAAACTTTTTTACCATTAACCGTAACTAAACCTTCTTTTATAAGCTTTTGAACTTTACTTCTAGAAAGAGACAACTCTTCTGCCAAATAAGAATCAATTCTCACTTCTTTGTCGCTTTTTACTTGAATCTCCAAATTCATTGCTATCCCTCCTCAAAATACCAATAGCCAAAATAATAAACCCAATAGTAATTCCAATATCAGCCATATTAAAAACCGGAAAACCATAACCAAATAAATCAAATGATAAATAATCTACTACTGCACCATACAATAAACGATCAACTAAATTACCAATAATTCCTCCAATGATAATTCCTAACGCAAAAATTCTCCATTTAGTCATTTTTTCTTCCGTTAAAACATAATAATGCAAAAATGCTAACACTAAAACACTAATCACAATTAAAACGATAGTAGCACCACTAAACATACTAAATGCAGCACCATTATTCTCAATATGATAAATTGAAAAGAAATTAGGAATAACCGTAACCTCTCCTAAAATTGGAAGTTTAGAACGTACAAGTAATTTTAATCCTTGATCAATCATTAACAATATACAGGCAATACCATAAATTTTTTCACGATTAACATGAATTATTTGCTCTTTTTTTGTTTTTCTTTTCATATTTCTACTCCTTTTCTTTCAAAAACTTAATCTTTTCAACAATAACCTGATACTGATCCAATCTTTTTTCAACTACACCCCGAACCTTTAACAAATCTCCTCGTTCTATCATCTCATATAATTTATAAGTCTTAGGAAATAAAGTAAAATCCATAGTACCAGTTTCATCACTACCAGTAACAAATGCCATTTTATCACCTTTTTTAGTATTAATTACTTTTATTTTATCAACTAATATCAAAGTATCAACCTTTTTAAGAAATTGATTAGAAATCTCATTTAAAGAAATAACATAAGGATTATCTTTTTTATACATCGTTGTAGGATGACTAGATAAATAAAAACCAAAAACTTCTTTTTCCTTCTCTAATAAATAACTATCCTCAAATTCTTTTTGCTCTTCTATATCAGGAATCATAACTAAACTAGGATCAATATCTTTTGTCAACTCCGCATAATTAAATAAACTATCTAAATTATAAATGAGTGTTGCTCGATTATAAGAAAATTCTTTAAAAACATCTGCATAAATTAAAGTTTCCAAGTTTTTCTTACCAACCCCGGCAATATAAAGTCTACTAAAAGCATCATAAATACTAACAAACGCTCCATCTTCTCTAGCTTTTAAAATACTATTAGCAACAACACTACCGATAGATTTAATATTAGAAAAAGGATAAATAATAATATCATTCTCTACCAAATAACGTATCCCACTATAATTAATAGCCGGTTTTTGAATAACTAAATGATTGGCTCTAGCTTCCATAATATATTCATGCGTTTTACCTTCACTACCAATTACATTGGTAAGTAAATTAGCAAAGAAAATCGTCTTATAATGACATTTTAAATATGCCATTTTATAAGCAATTAAAGAATAAGCAACCGAGTGAGAACGATTAAATCCATAACCTGCAAAATTTAAGACTAAATCAAAAATCTTTTTAGCCACTTCATAACTGTGCCCTTTTTCCATACTTTTATGAATAAATTTTTCTTCTTCATTTTTTAATAAATCTACTTTCTTTTTACTCATAGCCCGTCTTAAAATATCAGCTTCTCCTAAAGTATAACCAGCAAACACACTGGCTACTTGCATAATTTGTTCTTGATAAATAAAAATACCATACGTGTTTTTTAAAATGGGTTCTAAAGACGGATCTAAATAGCTAATTTCTTCTTCTTTATGTTTTCTTCGAATATAAGAATCTATATTAATAGCTGGTCCTGGTCTAAACAAAGCAATAGCTGCAAAAATATCTTCAAAACAATTAGGTTTCAAATTACGTAAAAAATTTCTCATCCCAACAGATTCAAACTGAAATATACCACTTGTGTTAGCTGTTTCAAATATCTTAAGTGTTTCCTTATCATCTAACGGAATCTGATTAAATAAAATCTTCTCATGATAATTAGTTTCAATATCTTTTAAAATATTATGAATAATAGTTAAATTTTTAAGTCCCAAAAAATCCATCTTTAAAAGTCCCAAATCTTCTAAATACTCCATCGAATAACTAGTTAAATACATTCCTTCACTAACAGTTAATGGTAAAACCTCATCTAAATCCTTCTGACACATAACAATACCTGCTGCATGAGAAGAAGTATGTCTTGGAAATCCTTCAAACTTTAAAGCAATCTTAAACATTTTACTCAGTAATAAATCACTATCAATTCTTGCTTTAAAATTAGCATTATTTTGATAAAAATCATTTAACTTTTCCTTAGTAAAAGCAGGAATAAACTTACATAAACTATCAACTTTATAATTTGGAACATTTAAGACTCTAGAAACATCACGAATTACTTGTTTGGCACCCATAGTACCAAAAGTTACAATACCAGCAACTCTTTTTTTTCCATATTTCGAAACAACATATTGAATAACTTCATCCCGTCTATCATCAGGAAAATCAGTATCGATATCAGGCATAGTCTTTCGTTCTGGATTTAAAAAACGTTCAAATAGCAAATCATAATGAATGGGATCAATATCAGTAATTCCCAAAGAATAAGAAACTAAAGAACCTGCAGCACTACCTCTACCGGGTCCTACTAAAATATCATGTTTTTTAGCATATTTTATAAAATCATAAACAACCAAAAAATAATTAGAAAAACCCATATCATTAATAATTTGCACCTCATAACTAAGACGTTTTCTATAATCATCAGAAATACTACCACCAAGTCGTCTAGCAAGTCCAACTTTACAAAGTTCAAATAAATATTTACTTGGATTATCACATTCATAAATAGGAAGTAATAACTCTGCTTTAGGAAACTCTAAATTACAAGCATCGCTAATTTTCATACTATTTAAAAGTCCCAAATTATCAGTAAAATCTAATAAATTATTTTTTTCTAATTCATGATTAGAAACATCATAAAAAACTTCATCACTAATCGTTTTTCCATCCCTTATTTTAAATAAATAGGATAAATATTCACTATCTGTTTGATAAAGGTATAAACTAAGTGGAAAAAACACTAACTGATTAGTCTGTAACAATAATTCCTTTTCTTCACTTTTATTAGTATATCCTAGATAAATATCTTCATATACCCCCCTTAACTCTTTATACTTATCTCTACTAGAAAAAGGTAAAACAGCAATTAACCCGCTAGAATATGTACATAATTCATCTATAGTAACTACTCTTTCATTTTGAATAGTAGAAAGTTTAATTAAACTTTGATAACCAGAATAATCTTTACAATATAAAACTACTACAAAATCATTCAAAGTAACAGTAAGCCCTATGATTGGTTTAATACCTTCTTTTTTACACTTATGAATAAATTCCATAACTCCATACATAGAATCATCACAAAGTGCAATACTGGAGATTTTATGATGCACAGCAAAAAATACAATATCATCAATAGTTAACATACTAGAAAGTAAAGAATAATTACTTTTATTATATAATGGTATATACATATAAAACCTCCTTACACATTTATTTTATCATAAAACCTTTAATATAAGAATCAAAATGATACGAATGATTTAAAAACACTATTTTTAATTAAATATATTTGACTTATTTAAGTTTTTATGTTAAAGTTATAAAGCAGAAAGAAAAAGAGCAAAGGAGGAAGAAAAATGGCAGCTAATGTATCAAATAGAAAAGGAAATGTAAAAAACTTAAGATCTCATTCCTTAAGAGCTACTAAAAAAAGACAAAAATTAAACTTACAAGTTGTAAAATTTGCTGACGGAACAAAGAAAAGAATTTCAACTAAAGAAAAAAGAACTTTATTGAAAAATGAAAAAGCTGCATAATTGCAGTTTTTTTGTTATTTAATCTATAAAAAAACATTCATAACATAAGTTATGAATGTTTTTATTTACAAGTATAACCTAAACTTTCAACTCGTGATTGAATAATATCTTTCGTATCATTAGCACTAAACTCTACATTAGCAAAACTATTACTTGTATGAAGTGCTGTCAACGTTGCTGGATTAAATACCGTCATATCTACACTAAGCTTTGCTGTATAGCCATCTACAACATTAGGAGTAGTACTCGCAACAGGACTTTTCTCGAGTAAATAACCATTAATTGGTGTTTGCATCAAATTTGCTAAAGAAGTATCTAAAGAAATAATACTAGCAGGCGTTTGTGTCAATGGAGCACTAGCTTTAATATCCATAGTTTTTGTATAAAAACCTAACATTCCAGTACTTTGAAATTGAAACAAATAAGTAACTGTTGAAACAGTAGCATCGGTATTAATAACACTAGCAGTACAAGTTAATTCATTACTACTATTATTAACTACATTTAACTCTTCTCTTTTCTCTGAAACCGAAACTTTCTTCTCTTGTATAGGCTTATCAGAAAGCATTGTATGAATACCTGGATAAGAAACACCCAAAGAAATAGACAAAAGTCCTATAATAGCTAAAATTGCTGCTGGCTTTTTACTGGTTTTCTTTTCAAAATTTGCCGCTTTTTCTAACTCTTGTAAATTTAAAACTTGTGTTCTAGTTAATTCTTCAAGTTCTTCCTTAGTTTTTTTTCTATGTGCCATTAACATCACCCTCTACTATTCTCATTATAGTAAAATTTAACTAAAATAGCAAACAAAAATAGCTATTTCTAGCTATTTTTAGTTATTTTTTTTATTTTTAGCATCAAATTTCTTACGTTCTTCTGTATTTAAAATCTTTTTTCTTAAACGAATGAAATTTGGTGTTACTTCCACTAATTCATCAGAATTAATATAATCAAGTGCATATTCTAAAGAAATAGGACGAGGACGTTTCAAAACCACCGTATGATCACTTCCTGCAGCACGAGTATTAGTTAACTGTTTTCCTTTTACAACATTGACAGCTAAATCATTATCACGGTTACACTCACCAACAATCATACCCTCATATACTTCAGTACCTGGTTCAATAAACATAACTCCACGATCTTCCAAGTTTCCAATAGAATAAGCTGTAGATTGTCCATTTTCCATAGAAACCAAAACACCTAATTTACGTTCACCAACATCTACATTTTCGTAAGGCATATATTCTTTAAAGCTATGAGACATGATTCCATAACCCTTAGTAAGTGTCATAAAATCTGTCGAAAAACCAATAAGTCCACGAGAAGGAATGGTATATAATAAACGAGTTTGTCCATTAATATTAGACATATTTTCCATCTTTGCTCCACGAAGACCTAATTGTTCAATAACAGAACCAACAGATTCATCTGGAACATCGATTTGTAACTCTTCATATGGTTCATATTTAACACCATCAATTTCCTTAATAATAACTTTAGGCTTAGAAACTTCAAGTTCAAATCCTTCACGACGCATATTTTCAATCAAAATGCCTAAATGTAATTCACCACGACCACTAACTATATAAGAATCATTAGTAAAAGGTTCAACTTTCAAACTAACATCACGTTGTGTTTCTTTAATCAAACGTTCTTCAATCTTACGAGCAGTAACAATTTTACCATCTTTACCAACAAAAGGAGACGAATTTGTTCCAAAAGTCATCTGTAATGTTGGCTCATCAATATGTAATAGTGGTAATGGCAAAATATCACTCGGATTGCATAATGTTTCTCCTACTGAAATATCCGCTAATCCTGCCACTGCCACAATATCACCAGCTTCTGCTTGCTCTATTTCTATACGTTTATACCCATAAAAACCAAATAATTTTTGAATTCTAAACTGCTTGGTAGATCCATCCAAACGACAACATGTAACCATTTCCCCAGTCTTAATAGTTCCATTATGAACACGACCGATACCAATTCTTCCAACAAATTCATTATAATCAAGTAATGCAGGTTGAAATTGTAATGATTTACTACTATCTCCAGATGGTTCTGGAATCTCTTCTAAAATAGTATCTAAAATCTCTCCAAATCCTTCTGTTTGTGTACTTAAATCATCACTATAAGAACAAGTACCATTAATAGCTGAGGCATAAATAACCTTAAAATCCAATTGACTATCATCTGCTCCAAGTTCAATAAATAAATCAAGAACTTCGTCTACTACTTGCTTACATCTAGCACTTGGCTTATCTACTTTATTTACAACAACAATCGGTTTTACATGAGCCTCAAATGCTTTTTTTAATACAAAACGAGTCTGTGGCATAGCTCCCTCATAGGCATCCACAACAAGAATAACACCATCAACCATATTCATAATACGCTCAACTTCTCCACCAAAGTCAGCATGTCCTGGAGTGTCCAAAATATTAATTCGTACTCCATTATAATCAACAGCCGTTGTTTTAGCTAAAATAGTAATACCACGTTCTTTTTCTAAAGCATTAGAATCCATAGAAACATTAGAAACATCTTCATTATCACGAAACATTCCAGAATGTTTTAAGATTCCATCAACTAATGTTGTTTTACCATGATCTACATGGGCAATAATTGCTACATTTCTTTTATTCATAATAACACCTCTTTACACGTCGCTCTAAATTATATCATACACGAAAAAAAAATACTAGACTTTTCTAGTATTTTTCTTATATCCAGATACGACTAAAGTACTACCATTAAAAATGTAAGTATTAAAATATTGGCAATAGCAATCGTCAATACTACTTTGCCTGCCCATTTTACCCAAGTAGTATATTCAACTTTAGCAAGAGCAAGTCCACCCATAATAGCACCACAAGTTGGAGTTATCAAATTAACTAACCCATTTGCTGCTACCATAGTCATAATAGTTGTTTCAACACTATATCCAACTTGACCAGCAAGTGGCCCAATAATTGGAGCTGATAATGTTGCAAGCCCTGAGCTTGATGGAACTAAAACTGATAATACTACGTGTAATAAATAATTAAATGGAGCAAATACTACAGCAGGAACCACTTGTAAAATATTTGCTGCATTATAAATAATATGATTATCTAAATAAGTACTTTGCATCAAAACAGAAGCACCTCTAGCAATCGCGATAATTAAAATTACACCAACCATATCATCGGCACCATCAATGAAAGTATCAACAAATTCTTTTTCACCTGTACGATTAATAACACCAATAACAACTGACATAATCAAAAACCACAAAGCAGCTTCATAAAAGTACCAACTACCAAGTGGAGATCCAGTTAACCAACCAGTAAATCCTTCAAAGAAAGTAATACCAAAATCTGCCCATGGAATAAATCCAACAATCATTACAGCAAAAGTTAAACCAAATAAACATAATGTAATAATCTGTTTTTTAGTTAATTTAACAACTTCATTCTTTTTAGCAGCATGAGCACCATATTCTAACTCCATATTTTTTCTTTCTCTTAATGAAAGAATAGTAGATCCTTTTTTCTTAATAACTTTCTTAGCATAATTCATAACAAAAAGAATAGAAATTAATAAAGTAGTAAGCCACAAAATAGCTCCAATAGCAATAATTAATCCTTGATTAACTTCTACTCCCTCAGGTAAAGCACTAACTGCAGCACCAACTGCGAAAGGGTTAATAGTAGAACCAAGAACACCAGAACCTGCACCTAACAATACAATAGCTGAAGAAACAACAGTATCCATTCCAGCCATAACCATTGCAGCAGCAAGAAGTGCATAAAAACCAACAGTTTCTTCTAACATACCATAAGTGGTACCAGCAATAGAGAAAATAAACATCAAAATAGGTATTAAAGCAAGTTCATTTCCCTTAAGTTTTTTTACCAAAACTTGAATTCCAGTTTCTAAGGCCTTTGTCTTAGCAACAACTGCCAAAAATCCACCTAAAATAAGTACAAAAATACAAACATCAATTGCATTTTCAAATCCTAATATTGGAGACATTAATATATCTGATAAACTAGCACTAACAACACCAGTACCATTAACTATTTGGTCTCCATTAAATTGAGCTTGTGGTAACACATATGTTAATAAGCCCAAAAGAAAAATCAAAATAAAGATAATTGAAAAAGCCGTAATAAAACCTTTTCTCTTTTTTTTCGTAGCCATAATTAAAATTCCTTCCTACTAATTACTGTTCCAGTTTTGCCCTCTAATGCCTGTTTTGCTTTATCTAAAGATGTAATCAAAGCATGAGCATTTCTTCTATTATGCTCCACAAATTGAAGACAAGCTTCAATCTTAGGTAACATACTTCCTTCCTTAAATTCTCCAGTTCTCATATATTTTCTAGCCAAAGAAGGAGTTAAAAAATCAATTTTCTTTTCATTAGCTGTATTATAATTAATACAAACTTTATCAACAGCTGTTAAAATTAAGAAAACATCTGCCTTAATATCAATAGCTATTTGTGCACTAGTTTTATCTTTGTCAATAACAGCATCTACACCTTTTAATCTATTATAATGATAAACAACTGGTATTCCACCGCCACCACCAGCAATAACAATATTTCTATTTTTCAAAAGCAATTCTATTGTCTTTGCTTCAATAATTTTTTTAGGTTCTGGAGATGGAACAACTCTTCGGTACCCTCTACCAGCATCTTCTTTAAATATATATCCTCTTTCAATATATAATTTATCAGCTTCTTCTTTCGTATAAAAACTACCAATTGGTTTAGTAGGATTACTAAAAGCTGTATCCTTTTTATCAACTACCACTTGAGTAAGTACTGTTATACAGTTACGGCGCATATTTCTTCTAACCAACTCTTCTTGAATTGATTGCTGTAAATGATATCCAATATACCCTTGACTCATTGCACCACATTCAGCAAACGGAACACTTGGAGTATTAACCTCCTCATGTGAAACTTCCATGGCCATATTAATCATTCCCACTTGTGGACCATTACCATGCGTAACAACAATATCATAAGTATCAGCTAAATCAACAATATACTTTGCCGTTTTTTGTACCAACCTTAATTGTTCTTCAGGACTATTACCTAAAGCATTTCCCCCTAGAGCAATTACTATCTTTTTCTTTTTCATTTTTTCATCGTCGCATACATGACAGCTTTAATAGTATGAAGTCTATTTTCTGCTTGATCAAAAACCTTAGACTGATCTGATTCAAATACTTCATCAGTTACTTCCATTTCGGTAATACCAAACTTTTCATGTATCTCCTTTCCAATTTTTGTATTAATATCATGGAAAGATGGTAAACAATGTAAGAAAATAGCATCAGAATTAGCTAAACCCATAAGCTCTTCTGTAACTCGATATGGTGTTAGTAATTCAATTCTTTTCTTCCATAAACTATCATCTTCACCCATAGATACCCAAACATCAGTATAAACAACAGAAGCTCCTTTTACACCCTCATTAACATCTTCAGTAAGTAAAATTTTAGAACCATTGGCTTCTGCAAATTCACGACATTTAGAAACTAACTCTGAATTAGGAAATAATTCTGATGGTGCACAACAACAAAAATCAATCCCTAATTTAGAACAAATAACCATCAAAGAATTAGCAACATTATTTCTAGCATCACCTAAAAATACTAACTTTCTTCCACGTATATTCCCAAAATTTTCATACATTGTCATAATATCCGCAAGCATTTGTGTAGGATGAAACTCATTAGTAAGTCCATTCCAAACAGGAACGGAAGAATACTTTGCTAATTCTTCAACAATATCTTGCGCAAAACCACGATACTCAATTCCATCATACATTCTAGATAAAACTCTAGCTGTATCTTTAATACTTTCTTTTTTTCCCATTTGTGAACCAGTAGGACCCAAATAAGTAACTCCCATACCTAAATCCATAGCTCCAACTTCAAAAGCACAACGGGTTCTAGTAGAATCTTTTTCAAATAATAAAACAACATTCTTACCCTTTAAATACTCATGCTTTTTACCCATTTTCTTTTTCTTTTTAAAATCAATAGCAAGCTGAATCAAATATAAAATTTCTTGCTCACTATAATCAAGAAGCTTAAGAAAATCTCTGCCATAAAAATTCATATTAATCCTCCCTCACTAACGGCATACTCATACATCTTGGACCTCCACGACCACGAGATATTTCTGCTCCAGGGATTTCTATTACCTTAAGTCCATTTTCCCTTAATACCTCATTAGTAATAACATTTCTATCATATACAACTACAACACCAGGAGCAATACATAATGTATTAGAACCATCATTCCATTGTTCTCTTTCAGAGGCAACTTTATCACCACCAGCACAAGGAATTAAAGTAACTGGAATCTTTAAATATGAAGATAAAATATTTTCTAAAGTATCATTAATTTCAACAACATTTAAATCTTCATCACTATCCGCAATACTTCCCTCTGTAATCTCAAACACTTGTAAAGTGTCTACAATACCAGGATGATAAGTAAATTTATTACGATCAACTTGTGTAAAAACTGTATCTAAATGCATAAATGCACGACTATTTGGGATATTAAAAGCTAAAACAGTATCAATCTTACACTTTTCATCTTTAAATAAATTTTTAGCCAACTGATCAATTGCTTCTGCTGTTGTTCTTTGTGAAATACCAACAGCCAATATATGATCATTCAAATTTAAAATATCTCCACCTTCAATATGATAAGGTAAACAACGATCATAATATTTATCCACTTTACCTTTATAATCAGGATGATATTTAAAAATATACTCCGCATAAATAGTCTCACGATTTCTAGTAGCAGAATACATTTTATTTAAAGAAATACCTCTACCAATACTTGCAAAATTATCCCTAGTAAAATAAAGATTTGGCATTGGTGCAGCTAAAAAATCTGTCTCTTCAGTTACAAGATCAACCAAAGACTTTTCATCTTTTCTCTGATCACGATTAATTTCATATATTTGAATACCTTCCATAGTTTTAAGAACAAGTTCATATTCATCTTTAAAACTATTTAAATATTGAAACACCAAATCACGATACTTAGGAGTTCTAATACCTGCTTCAAAAATAAATTGATTTAAAAATTCTTCACGAATATCTTCGCTCAAGGCCAAAACTTCTGCCATTAATTTTTCCAAATAAACAACTTCTACCCCATTTTCCTTTAAGACTCTAGCAAATTCATCATGTTCTCTTTGAGCAACTGGTAAATAAGGAATATCATCAAATAATAACTCTTCTAATGTATCTGGAGTTAAATTCAACAATTCATTACCAGGTCGATGTAATAATACTTTTTTTAAAGGTTTAATTTCACTTGTTACATTAATTTTATTCACTCTTTCTACCTCCATTATTGAATATTACTTAAAAATTGTTGTAATCTCATTGTTTTGGGATGTTTAAATATTTGCTCTTTTGTGCCTTCTTCCACAATTTTCCCATGATCCATGAAAATAACCCGAGTTGCAAATTCTTGAGCAAAATTTAACTCATGCGTTACTACAATCATCGTAATTTTTTTCTTACTCACCTCCAATATTAATGAAAGAACTTCGCCAATCATTTCTGGATCCAAAGCACTAGTAGGTTCATCAAATAATATAACCTCAGGATTTACCATTAGACTTCTAACAATCGCTACACGTTGCTTTTGTCCACCTGATAAATCTCTTGGATAACTATTTTCTTTATCTTCTAGATGAATCTGTCTTAAATACTTTCTTGCCTCCTCGATTGCCTTATCTTTAGACATTAATTTATTTAAAACTGGAACCAAGGTTAAATTTTCAATCACTGTCAAATTATCAAATAACTGAAAATTTTGAAATACCATTCCAATTTTACCCTGAATAGTTTGATATAACTTATCATGAAGTTTTTTTCCATGATAATAAATAGTACCAGTAGTAGGCTTTTCTAATAAATTTAAACACCGTAATAATGTACTTTTTCCACTACCAGAAGGTCCAATAATAACAATTTTTTCATTTTCTTTTATTTCTAAATTAATATTATTTAAAACCATATTACCATCGAATTTTTTAAATAATTTTTTAACCTGATACAACATGATTTAATTTCCTTTCTCCAAAACTCATAACTTTAGATAATATAAAAGTTAAAAACAAATAAATCATAGCCGCAACTATCAAAGGAAAGAAATAATCATAAGTTCTAGAAGAAATAATATCAGCAGCTTTTATTAATTCTATAATTCCAACATAACCCGCAATAGACGTCTCTTTAACCAATGTAATAATTTCATTACCTAAAGCAGGAAATATCTTAGCTAAAGCCTGTGGAAAAATAATATGTCTCATCATTTTTCGATAGCTAAGACCCAACGTTTTAGCAGCTTCTCTTTGTCCTTTATCAATACCATCATAACCAGCTCTAAAAATCTCTGCAACATATGCCCCAGAATTAATTCCAAAAGTTAAAATTCCAACAATAATAGGCGATAAAGTGGATGTTTTAAAAACAATATAATATAAAACCATTAACTGCAGTAAAGTCGGTGTTCCTCTAATTACATAAACATAAACATCACATAGTTTACGAAACAAAGAAAGTTTACCGGTCTGATTATGAAAGTCTCGAATAATAGAAACAAGAATCCCCAAAAAAAGACCTAAAACAATCGAAAAAAAAGCAATAATTAAAGTATATTTTATTCCCTCTAGAAAATATAAATACCTATCTTCAAATATAAAAGTTTGATAAAAAGAATCCCATAAACCATTCATTATATTTACCTCATCATTTAGAATATTTAAGTACTAATTTGTCGATGGTACCATCTAAAACCATTTCTTCTAAAACCGTATTGATTTGTTTTCTTAACTCATCATTACCTTTTTTTACAATCATCCCATAACGATCCTGAAATAAAATTCCATCCATAATCTTTAACTTATCATTTTGTAAAACAATATTTTTAGCAGGAATTTCATCCATAATTAAACAATCTACTTTATTAGCCTTAACATCTTCTACAGCAGATAAATACTTTTTATGTTGTACTAAAGTAGCATTAGGATAATTATCACTAACATATAAATCCGCAACTGTTCCAAGTTGTACAGCTATCCGTTTATTACTAAGTTCATTAAAATTAGAAAGTTTACTATCACTTCTAACAACTACAACCTGATTAGAAACAGTATATTCATCAGTAAAATCAACTTGTTTTTTTCTCTCATCTGTAATACTAATACCTGCAGCTGCAAAATCTGCCTTGCCACTTTTTACTTCATTAATCAAAAAATCAAACGATACATCTTTAATGACTAACTCTTTACCAAGCCTCTTAGCTATTTCTTTTGCAATATCAATATCCACCCCAACAATTTCTCCATCTTGATAAAACTCGTAAGGAGCAAATCCTGCTTCAGTTGCTAAAACTAGTTGATTGTTACTGTTTAATCCACAACCAGACATCAAAATAAAACCTACAATCACTACAAAAGCCAACATTAAAACCTTAATCTTCTTCATACACTATACCCACTATCTTTACCCTATTATATCTAAATTGTATCACTAAAAAACAACAAAGTAAATCAAAAAATTATTTCTTAAAATGTTTATAAATTTTTTTAACAAAATAATAACAAATCAAAAAAAACAATAAAATTTTTATAGGTAATTTTAACCATGAAATTTTAGTACTAACTAAAATCCAACTATTTCCTAAAGCAAAACCTAAATAAACAAACAAAAATGTCCAAGGAATAGAACCAATAATAGTATAAATTATAAATTTAAAAAAAGGCATTCGCATAATCCCAATTGGTAAGGAAATCAAAGTTCTGATAATAGGAAAATTTCTCCCTATCATAGCTCCCAACATTCCATATTTTAAAAACCAAGAATCACTCTTTTCAAGATCTTCTTCTTTCATAAAAAAATACCTTCCAAATTTACGAATAAAACTTCTTCCACCAAAGTATCCCATAAAATAAATTACAATAGCACAAAAAACACTACCAACAAGCCCAATGAGAAATGCCCCCCAAAAAGAAAAAATTCCACGACTAGCTAAAATACCACCCGTGGCTAAAATTGCCTCACTAGGAATAACAATAATAACGGCTTCTAAAACCATTCCTAAAAACATTCCAAAATATCCAAAAGTATCAATTAAAGAAAAAACAAAATCACCCAAAGAGTATCACCCAATAAATTATATGAAAAAAAGGAATTAGTTTTTACCTAATTCCTCAATATAATCATATAGATGTTCATATTCCAAATAATTTAACCCATTTAATATTGGAGCATGTTCTTTCATAATTGCCCCCTTAAAATGAGTTAACATTTCTAAATCATTAATATTATCACCAATAGTATATAATGAAGACTTATTTAACCCTGCATGCTCTAACATTTTTTCCAAAGCAATATGCTTATTAACAGAAATATCTGTAATATTTACATGTTCCCTACTAATATAAACATAAATACCCATAACCCCTCTTAACTCTTCTACTAAACTTTCTGCTTCCCTCAACTGATTTTCTATAGATACAACAACCTTTACACAATCATCAATATTACTAGTTTTATTATACCCATCATCTAAATAAAAGTGAAAAGAATATTTTTTAATAACTTCAAGAACTTTCTCAATTTTGTCCCTACTTAAATAAACTGTGGAAAAACAATAATCCATAGAATCAAAAATTTTAGCCCCATCCTGACAAATTAAATAATGATATGGAATATGATATTGATTAAGTAACAATTTAATATCAGAATAATTTCTACCTGTAACAATACAAAATAAATTACCCATTTTCATAAATTTTGAGATAGCTTCTATATTTTTTTTAACTACTTCCATATCATCGACATACAAAGTAAGATCAAAATCACTTGCTAAAGCCTTCATATTATCACCTAATAATAGTATATAATAAAGAAAGAAAAATGCCAAGAAAGGATTTTTTTAATAAATTTAAAAAAAAGTGTTGACTTCTTCCATAGTTTTGGTATAATTGTAAATGTCAATTGATTTGCGGATGTAGTTTAATGGTAGAACCTCAGCCTTCCAAGCTGACTACGTGGGTTCGATTCCCATCATCCGCTCCATAAGAAAGTACGCTCGAATTTTTTCGAGCTTTTTTAATACAACTAACTCAAAATGAGTTAGTTTTTTATTTATCGAACCCAACGTATCAAACTTGGAAGTTTCATAAAAATAGCATTTAAAAGAAATAATTAGATTTAAAAACAAAAAAAACACCAACATAGTGTTTTAATTAAAAATTATATACCAATCTTTGTATGATTACTATATTGACTATTCACATCATTTGTTTGACTTATCATTTCCATCAAATCTTCTTGCTGCTTTTGACTTTCTCGTTGAGCCGCTATAGTTTCTATTTTTTCTCTTGCTTTTGTATCAAAACAAATCTTATTACGATCAATTCCATATTGTTTTGAGTTATTTTTAATTTCCGTTTGAATCCCCTTCATAAAATTAGAATCATGTTTTGCAATTTCTAATGATATTTGTTGAGTAACAATTTCTAAATCATAACCATTAAATGTGATTTGTTTACCATTTCTAACATTCATAATTATTGTGTCCATATCTTTATAACTACCACTACAAACTTTAGGTAATGCCCCCATAATACCAGCTCTCAAAATATTATACATACCTTGCTTAAATGGAAAAGAGTCAACATCCTCCAAGGTATACCCCAATCTATCATTTACAGTAGATGGATTATAAACAGTTCCATTTTTTTTCGCAATTTTTTTATCATTTTCTTCACAATATAAATAGAAATCTTTACAATCACTAATTTTCTTTTCAGTTGATTTACTTGCTATATAATCTTGAAAACTTACACGACGACCATGATAACTTATTTGAAGATTACGATGATCACTGATCCATTGCTTTGTTACTTTTTCAATTGAACTCTCAAGAACTTTCGCTCTGATTTCATTGAAAGAGTGTCTTTTTCCATCAGGGGTTGTAGCTGGTTCTGAGCCATACCCAATCCAACCATCGATTTTCCCAGTAAGAACAGGGGGCTCCTTAACTCTAGAAACTAAGTCAGGATGCTCTCTTTTTATTTCTTGTAATATTTCTATATATTTAGTTAAACTTTCAGTTGATGAATATATTACAATGGTATCATCTCTATTTGCAAATTGATCAAATTTAAAATAATATGGTAAATGATGCTCATCACATTTTTCAACTAAACACGTAGTCATTTTATACGTATCTAATGACTCAGTATTCAAATATAATCTATGTTCAACATTAGGATATGGATCTTTTTTTGCAGTTAAATATCTAGAACAAACATGAATCCAACCACTATCAGCACCAAAAGATTTCCAACTGTATTTTTCTAAGGCATCTTCTAAAGCTTTATCCCCTTTACTACCATAAAAAATTTCATCAGCTTCTTTTCTAGTAGAAACATCAGGAATACTTATTAAGTAGTTTCTCATTTTTATAAAATCTTTTCCATAACTTCCTTGTTTATATAATTCTAAAAATTCGTTTCTAGTCATAGACGTAATACTATTTTTCCACTTATTAAATAACATTGCATAAAACCTATCAGCATCTTCACAATAATATCGTCCTTGAGTATATTCTTTTTGCACAGTTTTAGTTAACTGCCCATAATAACCACCCAACCCGTTGGAACTATTTGCATAGGCATTTACCAACTTTTGAATTACATTAGGATCATCAATAGGATTACGAATTTGATCATATAATTCCATTAATTCCATTTTTACCTCCAATTATTATTACTTAATACAAAACTTTGCTTGAATTTTTCTTATTTCTTGATTGATTATCATTTTGAATTGTAATAGTTCACTTATTTTTTCAAATTCAAAAATACTCTGATCATATGTTCCTACAATTTTAAAATAATGATTATATGTTAATTCCCAATGAGTAAATCTTTCTGGATTTTCTTCAGTAAAATAATTATTTTTTAATTCTCTTAAATCATAATTTTCAATTTTCTTAAGTAATTCATCAGGATTATCTATTTCTTCCTCATATTTATCAGTAGTATATTTTTTATCTTTTTTTAAACTTAAATATGTATGAGAAATTATTTTTTTCCATTCTAACTTTTCTTTTTCAAAACTGTAATTACAAGTCAGTTCAATACTAGTAGTTATAGGCATACCAACATCTAACTCTCCAAAATTCCAATGAAAATGTTCAAGTTTTAATTGATTTATTTTAAATATATTCTTTTTTCTTTCAACACTTACATTATCAATTACATTACTAAAATCATCAAATTCATTCATAAAAATCCCTCCGTTATTATTAATAACATTATTTATATACTTTTTCATACGGATAATTCCATAATCCAAGTTTTCCGGTGATATAAACATGTTCTACTTTTTCAATATTATCCAGTTTAAATCCATATCCTGTCCAATCAGAATCTTTAACTACACCAGAATAAATAAGAGAATCTTCTTCATTTAGTTTCTGTTTCATATCATTATCAATATAAACACAGTCACTTATAGTTGCTTTCGCGATAATACAGCCAGTTGGATAATCAAGACCCAAATGTTTAAACTTATCCATAGCTTTCTTATCTACATTTTTGCCAGCATGAATAAAAACATCACCTCTATACTTAGTTTTCCAAGTACGAAATTCATATCTTTTTAAACCTTCAGCTATCAAAGTGGCAAAAGGTTGTTTTATTGTAATTACTTTCATATCATCACCTAACTTTATTATAACAAAAAAAATGAAAATATAATAAAATAAAAACAAAAGGAAGGTGCATATGAAAACATTAACTATACAAACAAATCCCATATTTATTAAAAACGAAAATTTTCAAACAATTTTGATTAATGTAATCTATCCTTATCAAGAAAACGAAAAAGATTTAGCTAAACAAAAATTACTACCAGCAATGTTAGCCTACATGACTGAAAAATACCCCACAGAAGAAGATTTTCAAAAAGCGCTAAAAGAAAATTACATTTTATCATATAGTACTAGACAATTAACAATAGGAACCACTTCTGCTTTTAACTTTCATTTAGAAATTCCGGACAAAAAAACATTAAAGGAAAACATATTAGAAGAACAGATAAAATTATTATATGAAGCAATTTATCATCCTAAAATTGAAAATCTAGGTTTTGATGATTTTGAATTAAAAAGAGAAAAAGAAAATTTAAAATTGAAAATTAAAAATAGTCAAAAATCATTTAAATCTTACCTCAATCATAAAACAGCAAAACTAATAGATAATGAAGGCATTTTTTCTAGAAGTTTAATAGATGATCAATCCCAAATAGATGAAGTAACATCCCAAAACTTATACAATTATTGGAAAGAAAAAATTGTAAATAATACTCCTATTATCTTCATCATGGGAAATATTAATGAACAAGAAATAACTTCATTAATAAAAAATTATTTTATAAAAGAAAAAAAAGAAAAACAATCATTAACAACAGACTATATTCATTATCTTCAACCACATAGAAAAGAACCACAAAAAATAATAGAAGAAAAAGAATTTAAAGATTCTGCACTTTCTCTTATCTATAAAGTTAAAAACATGAAACAAGAAGATAACATTTTATTAAGTATAATTTACAACCTATTAACTTCATTATCTTCTAAACTATTAAATAAAAAATTAAGAGATGAATATAACTTAATCTATTCTTCTGAAGTAAACTTTTATCCAAATTATGGATTATTTAAAATAACCGTCTATATTAATCCTAAAAATAAAAATCTTGCCGAAGAAAAAATAAAAGAAGTAATGACTAGTCTAAAAGATGAGAATGTAATAACTCCATTATTAGAAAAAATAAAAGAACGAAGAAGAATTAATTTAATCAAAAATTTAGATAATAAATATAGTATTATGAATGATTATATATTTAAAAACACAATAAAAATCTGATTATCCGCTAAAACACAGTATCTATCAGCATTTTCAAGGAAACAAACACATCAATTTACTACTTATTTACTACTAACGAATGAGCCTTGATACGCAAGTTTTCCTAGATATGCAAAGATATGGTACAGCACATCAGTATTGAAACAAGAAAAAATTGAATATCTTATAGACTATGGAACGCCTAACATGACGTTCCTTTTCTATTTCCAGCCGTTCTTATTGGACGGCTATTTTATTACCCAAAATGAAAGGAGCATTAGATTTATGACAAAGATGTTAAAACGATTGTGTACGGGCTTCTTAGCTCTTGCGACTGTCGTTACTGCTTTACCGACTACACCCGTTCATGCAGAAAGTAAGCAATACTGGACGGAAAGTGCAGAGCGTGTCGGTATTGTTGAAAAAGTAATGAATGATGGTTCGATTAGTTCTACCTTTAATGAGGGACATTTGACCGTTGAGGGCGAGGACGCTTACTGTAT
>URLC01000001.1 GCA_900548695.1 uncultured Mycoplasmatota bacterium | reverse complement strand
AATAGAAAGGGATCAATCAAATAGATTAATATTTCTATAAGATTGATTATACGAGAATAACTATGAATGATTGTATTTTTTGTAAAATTATAAAAGGTGACATACCATCTAAAACTATATATGAAGATAAAGATGTAAAAGCTTTTTTAGAAATTAATCCAATGAGTGATGGACATATACTGTTAATTCCTAAACAGCACTATACAAACTTTTTAGATACACCAAATGAAACTATAATGAAAATGTACGAAGTCATAAAATCAAAAATTTATCCTCTACTACAAGAAAAATTAAAGGTAACAGGACTTTCGATATGCCAAATTGGAAAAGATGTTAAACATTATCACATGCATCTAATTCCACAATATCCAAACGATACATTTGACTTTACATGTGATAAAAGTAAACTTAATGATATAGATGAAATTTACTCTAAATTAACCAACAAGTAATAAAAAAATCTAAAATAATAAATAAAAGTGCTAAAATGCTAAACCATTTTGGTATTTTTTTTATAATTTTTTCCTCTATCGGCAAAATAACAAACACCAAAAAAATAGAAAATAGTCCCCATATTAAACTCATACCTAAAGAAATATAGGGTCCTAAATTAAATTTTTGATCACTATAATCCCAAAACACCTTATGAAAAATATGTTCAATAATCATACCACCGCCCCATTCTAAAAAGGATAATAGAAAAAACACGGAGAAAAATAAAAAAACAGTTTTCCACAACTTCGAAAATTTAAAATGCCTAAAAATAAATTTACTAACCACTACGATAATAGAAGCACCAAAACCATACACTGGTATCCAAGGTCCAAATAAAATACCATTATTCATACTAGGAAAGAAAAAAGTCTTTAAGCCTGTCTCTAATAAAAAACCTAAAAAAGAATTTAAAAAAAATAAATTAAGATAATAATACATAAGAATCACCACTAATAGTATGTCCAAAAAAAACGGTAAGAACAAAAATTCTTATCGTTTTTAGCTTAATAACACATTGTGCCGCCCAAAATAATAGCTAACAAAATATATAAAACTATAATAATAACAAAACTACTATTTCTTCTTGGAGAAGCATTGTGTTCAGTACAAGACATTAAAACACCTCCTTATATATAAGCACCTAAGATAATAATCAAAAGAATGAATAAAACTAATACAATAGCTGAAGACGAAACACGATTATTCATATATTTTCCTCCTTTTTTTATGCTTTCATGATATTCTATGGCAAAACCAAAATTTATGTGATTATATATAGCTTATTTATTGCACGAACTTATTTTTTTTGCTATTATAATATTTGAATTAGGAGGAATAAAATGAAGAAAAAATATATACTAAGCATTTGTTTGATGTTAGCAGTTGTTCTAGGTATCACAGGTTGTGGAAAAAAAGCTAATTTAGATGATAATAAAACAGCTGTATCTCTAAAAGATAGTAAAATAACCGCAACAGAATACTATAATGAAATCAAAAAATCCAACATTTCAAAATTAGTAGATATGATTGATCATGAACTATTCGATGAAAAGTACAAAAGTGATGAAGAAGAAGATAAATCTGTGAAAGAACAAATCAACCAAATCAAATCATCTTATGAAGATGAAGCAACTTTCTTAAATGTAATTAAACAATATTTTGGTGTTAATTCAGAAAAAGAATTAGAAGATATGTTGCGACTAGAATACAAAAGAAACGAAGCAGTAGAAGATTATGTAAAAAAAGATTTATCTGATAAAGAAATTGAAAATTACTATAACGATAATATTTACGGTGATATCAAAGCTAGTCACATTTTAGTAAAACCAGAAGTAAAAAGTGATGCTACTGATGCCGAAAAAGAAAAGGCAGAAAAGAAAGCAAAAGAAGAAGCCAAAAAAATTATAAATAAATTAAACAAAGGTGAAGATTTTGCTAAACTTGCTAAAGAATACTCAGACGATACCGCAACTGCTTCTAAAGGTGGAGATTTAGGTTACTTCAATAGCGACGATATGGATGAAAACTTCTGGGACGCAGCGAAAAAATTAGAAAAAAATACCTATTCAAAAGAACCAGTAAAATCACAATATGGATACCATATTATTTTAAAAGTTGATCAAAAAGAAAAACCAAAATTAAAAGAAGTAAAAGAAGACATCAAAAGTACTTTAGCAAATGCAAAATTAAAAAATAATTCTACTCTTCACTATGAATCATTAATGAAAATTAGAGAAGAAAATAAAATAAAGTGGAATGATGATGAACTTGAAAAACAATATAATGAATTAATGAATCAATTATTAGATGCTGCAAAATCGAATCAAAATACTACAAACTAAAAAAGTACCAAAAGGTACTTTTATTTTGTCTTAAAAATAATACACGTTTCATCTTTATAAATTGTATCACATTTTTCCTGCAAGTAACTAGCAATACCAGATTTTTTAGGAACAATAAAATAATCAAATTGATATTTATCAAATAACCTAGTGAACCCATAATCTAAATTAGACATTGTTAAATAATCTTCATATATATACTTAGAATATAAATCTGCTCTACCATCAACAAAAACCGGTATATCTTCCTTAATCAAATAGGCACCATAATCATAATAATTAAATAATCTCTTTGGTCTTTTTTCCTTTAAAACATTAATTGCATCATCGGATAAACTCTTAGTTTCTATAATTTTTGAATATGAAAATTGAGTCACAAAAACAGCAATAAATAAAAAAGCAAAGACTATCAACATAAGACAAGTATTAGAATCCACCTTTCTCTTTGGTATATAGTAAAAAATAAAAAATGACCAAGCAATATAACTAAAAAACCAAAATCTAATACTCTTTAGCCCTAAGTATAAGAAAAATAAATAAAGAACCAAGTCCAAAAATCTTATTTTCTTCTTACTAAATAACATAATAGCTAATACTAAAAAAGCAAAAACAAAATAAACATAATGCGAAAGTATATTTAAATTACTAGGCTGCCACTCTGCAATATTAGAAAGCATAAGACTATCAGCCATATTTTGATATGGATAAAAAAGCATCTTTATCCCATGTGGATTAATTGTAATAGCCAAGATAGATAAAAAAGCTACTACTAAATAAGTAATTATTTGTTGTCTAGATAATCTAGAAGCTTCAATCTTCGAACATGAAAACGAAAATGCTCCCGCAAAACATACAATCAAACATAATAAATAGACTAAGTTAGATGAGCCACCATGGACATTAGCCCATATGAAACCAATAATTGGTAAAAAATAAATCCTCTTAGATTGTGGGTGATAAAAATAATAACTGATTAACCACAAAGAAAGAGCTAAAAGAAAAAATCCTATCAACTGTGGTCTTCCACTAATACCTATAAATATCAACGAAAAAAAGGAAATCCAAACAAGCGAAAATGGTATATTTTTTAAATACTCCTTCTTTTGAATAAAAAAAAGAAAAAAAAGTAACAATAATACAAAAGAAAAAGTATAAACAAACAAATGAAATTTACCACATAAAAGAGAAAGTCCATAAATAAAAACTTCAAATAACCATTCATGTGACATCCAAGGATAATGAAATAAACTCCAAGAAAAAACATCTTTTGTAAGAATCTCTCCATGATTAACCATATATTCTCCAGCTTTAAAATGCCAGAAATAATCAATATCCATCCGTAAAAACAACATTAAAAGTAAGGCAAAAGCAAATAAAAAAATGGAAAGAGCAATCATTAGTTTATGTTCTTTTATATATTCTTTAATTTTCATAATATAAACCTTTCTGATATAGTTTCTCCTTAATTTTATACTCTAACTCCTTACCAGAATACTTTCTACTTAACCTACGATAAAGTTTATCATACTCCCTCTTTTGAATATCACTAACATCACCAAAATCTAAAGTAGCAACAACAGAAGAAACAATACCAGAACTATACCCTAGATTTTGCAAATCCATCATAATTTTCTTTTTTAAAACAACACCTCCACGACTACGATTACTCTTAATAAGTCTGCTGGCAACTTTATTAATTTTTTCTAATTGTATATCCTTAGTAAATACAACTAATTCATCATCAATAATATCCAAAAGAACTCCTTTAGACAATAATTCTTGTGCTATTTTCTCAGGACCTTTAGAAGTTGTAATCATCTGTTGATTAATATATGCTTTTGCAAAAACACGATCATCTAAATATCCCTGTTTTGTTAACTTATCAATGGCCTTATCAATATATTCTAATGGATATTCTTTCTTTACTAGACTATCTCTTAAATCTTTCGTGGATTTAAATCTACTTTTTAAAGACTTCAAAGCCATATAATAAACATCATACTCTTGATTAAGAAGTAAAATTTTCGCTTTCTCTTCATCATCTACTCTCTTCTTAAGTAACAAATCAAAATTTAATATAACTTCTTCATATAAGCATAATACTTCCGAAGACTCTAATTGTAATTCGTACTGACCATTCTTTTTTCTCTTATACTTTAATATTTTCATGACATCACCTAAGTATAGTATAGCATGAAAAAAAGGGAAAAGTATATTACTCTCCCTTTTTTATTTCAATAAGTCCTTCAGTTATTTCCTCTAATGCTCTTCCAATATTCTTAGCACTCTTATACGAACTAACTGGCATCTGCAAATAGCCTGTTTTAGAAATCTCTTTACTACGTCTTGCTGCTATATGAACCAATTCGTATTTTGAGTCAACAATATTAAGCAATTTATCTATAGAAGGATAAATCATTGGTATCACACTCCCTATTATTAGGATAACTTACTAAAATTAAATAATCAAGGAATGCGACAAAATTAGACACATTAAATTTACATATGACAAAATTCCTCTAAATAGCTGGAGACCCAACAAAAGATGACTCTTTATTTTGAAAATACCAAAGACAAATATTACCAGCTATTAAAAAAGAACTGCCTAAAAGTTTTATTAAATATATCTTTTTCTGACTATCAGAAGCGGCCTCATACATCTTATAATTTCTAACAAAAAAATATAAATATATAAAAAAAGTAATAGCCAAAGTAAAAGTAAATATATGATTTGCTTGTCTACTATAATAAACCTTACCACTTCTCAAATATTTTTTATCATCATTATCTCCACATATATTTAAAAAAGATAAAATAATAAATAAAAACCAAAGGAAATTCTCAAAATCTAGCCTAAATATCTCTTTATCAATATTCATACTAAAATATATTTATTAATAAAAAAATTATATCTAAATATCAGCTTTAAATAAAGTAACTCCCTCTTTTATCGTTTCTAAAACTCTAATATTTTTTATATCATCAATAGCTACTTTTAACGGATTATAATCAACAATAATTAAATTAGCATATTTTCCTTCTTTAATACTACCCTTTTTCTCTTCCTCAAAATACTGATAAGAAGCATTAATCGTAACTCCCTTAATAGCATCAAGTACACTTATTTTTTCTTCTTCATTTAACTGTTTACCACTTTTTGTTTTTCTACTAACAGCACACCAAATAGTTTCAAACATATTAGGAGAAATTACCGGTGAATCTTGATGAAAAGTATATCGAATACCTTCTTTTAAAACAGAAGCAACAGGACTTATATTTTTAGCTCTTTGATAGCCAAAATTTTCAATATGCGTATCACCCCAATAGTACGTATGAGCAATAAAAAATGAAGGAATAATATTTAACGGTTTCAAATATTTTATTTGGTCAAGTCCAAGTAATTGAGCATGAATCATAACTGGCCTAATATCATTACTTTTCTTATTTTTACTAATTGCTTTAATATACTGTTCACATGCTCTATCACCATTACAGTGAGCAAGAATTTGTAAATCATCATCATAGGCAATCTGAATAGCTTTTTGTAAGGCATCATCACTCATTGTAGAGACTCCAAAATAATCATGACTTCCAACATAAGGCTCTCTCATCCATGCTGTTCTACCTTGTGGTGAACCATCTAAAAATATTTTATAACCACCAATCTTAAAATTCTTATTATATTTCTTAATATGCTTGTGTAAATTACTAAAAAATAACTCTCGACTATTGATATCAATATAAGAAACCAAATCAAGCTTTAGAATATTTCTATTGAAAAGTGCTTTATATAAAGGAACCATTTCTGGATAAGTCATTCCTTCTTGAATAGTAGTAATACCATTTTTTAAATATATCTCCTGTGCTTTTTCGTATGCGTCTAATAGAACCTCCAAAGATGGCATTGGAACTTTCATCTGATAATTTATAAAGGCATTTTCTTCCAAATATCCAGTAACTTCACCATTTACTTTTTCAATAGTACCACCTTCAATATCCGAAGTATTAAAATCAATATTTAAAATATCTAAGGCCTTCGAATTCAATACTCCCATATGTCCAGACTTATGTTGCAATAAAACTGGATTATTAGGACATGCTTTATCCAAAACTTCTTTTCTAGGATGGGTCTTTTCTTTCAAATTATTATGATCATAATTACACGCAATTATCCAAACACCGTCTAAAATATGATTATCTTTCTTAAAAGAAACTAATCGATCAATTATTTCTTCAAAATTAATACACTCTCCCAAATCCACCTGAAGCAAATTATTAGCAACCCCTGTAAAATGACTATGAGCATCTAAAAAAGCCGGCATCATCGTTTTGCCTTGTAAATCAACTATTTCTGTTTCCTCTAAATCCCCAACAAAAACATCCCTTTTACTACCAACTTTTTTAATTACCCCATCTTCAATCATAATAGCTTCTACATTATCTTTCTCTAAAGTTATAAAATCTCCATTATAAAAAATCTTTTTCAATATTATCACCTATTAAAATAATATCACAAACAAAATAAAAATACTTACCGAAGTAAATATTTTTATCGACAAAAAGTTAAGCAACTACCTAAATTGACAGCAAGAACCACATTGAACATTACTAACCACATTTTCCTCAGAACATGTATACTGTGGACGATAAGTATGTTTAAAAACATGATGATTAATAATACGTGTATGAATAGGACAAACATGTGGTACCTCATGAACTATAGTTTTGTGAATACATTTTTGTTGAACACCTTCTTGTACAGGACCACCAGGCATCACAGCAGCATTCATGTTCATATTCATATTCATTCCCCCTGCTCCACCATTCATCATATTAATATCAATATTCATATCATTATCTACTACATTATTATTGCCTGTAACGTTAGAGTCAAAATCAAAATTATTTTGATCAAACATAATAATTACCTCCTAGTGTATCATATGTAAAAAAACTATATAGACAACGTCAAAAGCCTAAAAAAAGCATCACAAATTGTGATACTTAAAAAGGTAATTTCATATTCCCATTAGAAAACTGTTTCATCATTTTTTTCATTTGATCAAATTGTTGAAGTAATTTATTTACCTCTTGTACAGAAGTGCCACTACCAGCAGCAATTCTAGTTTTACGACTAGCTTTAATTATTTCCGGATGACGTCTTTCCTTTGGTGTCATTGATAAAACAATCGCTTCAATATGAGCCATCTGTTTAGGATCAATCTTAACCTTATCAAGTCCCATTTTTTTAACACCAGGAAGTAATTTTAATAAATTTTCAAGTGGCCCCAATTTCTTCATTTGCTTCATAGTTGATAAAAAATCTTCCAAATCAAACTTTCCCTGTTGCATTCTCTTGGCTGTTTTTAAAGCATCTTTTTCATCAATTGCCTCTGTTGCTTTTTCCACCAAGGAAACAATATCACCCATACCTAAAATACGACCAGCCATACGCTCAGGGTCAAAAGAATCTAATCCATCCAATTTTTCTGAAACACCAATAAATTTAATTGGCACATTAGTTAAGTGCCGAACCGACAAAGCAACTCCACCTCTAGTATCACCATCAAGTTTAGTAAGTACAACCCCAGTAAGTGGTAATTTGTCGTTAAATCCCGTAATAACATTAATAGCATCTTGTCCCATCATAGAATCAATAACCAATAATATTTCATCTGGTTTTACTTCAGTTCGAATATTTTCAAGTTCATCCATCAATTCTGAATCAATATGAAGTCGACCTGCCGTATCAATCAATACATAATCATAACCATTCTCTTTAGCATAATGAATAGAATTTTTAGAAATATCAACAGGATTATTCTTTCCTTCCTCATAAACTTCTATCCCTAATTGTTTACCAATCTGTTTTAGCTGATCAATAGCGGCAGGCCGATAAACATCACAGGCAACAAGAAGTGGCTTTTTTGCATGTTTTTTTCTTAAGAAATTAGCTAATTTACCAATAGTAGTAGTTTTTCCTGAACCTTGAAGTCCCACTAGCATTAATACTGCTGGATGACCAGTTAAACAAATATCCGCTTGTTCCCCACCTAATAACTCCGTCAATTCATCTTTAACAATTTTAACAAATAAATCTCCAGGATTAATACTACTTGCTACTTCTTCTCCTAAAGCTTTCTCTTTAACAGTATTAGTAAATTCTTTAACAACTTTATAGTTAACATCTGCTTCTAACAAAGCCAAACGAATTTCACGCATCATTTCAGAAATATTTTCTTCTGTAATTTTTCCATAACCTTTAATTTTATGAATCGCATTTTGTAAACGATCTCCTAAACTTTCAAACATATATATCACCTAGACCCTATTATACAAAAAAATATAAAACAAGTAAATGAAAAAAGCAGGTAAAACCTGCTATTCTAAAGTATCAGTTGGTGTAAGAGTTACTAATGGCGGAGTTACCGTACCACTTTCATTCATCTGAGTATCACCAAATAAGTTATTATTAATTTCTGAAGAAGAGTTCTGTGAAGTATTAATTTCTAACCCAGGAATCCCTAAATCCAAAGTCTTAGAATCAGTAATATCTACCAATGGTTTCATAGGACCACTGTCTTTTCCAACAGAAAGATCAGAAGGAACCTCTGGCTTTTGAACAACATCACTTAAAGAATCATCAAAAATTCCAAACGGTGAACTATTTAAATTAGCACTAGAAACTGTATTTTCAACATTTCTACTAGAAGGAATAGTTAACTCAACTGTATTATTATTAAAATTACCAGAAGGTTTATTATCTATAGAATTTAATGTCGGAATGGATAAAAAATCATTATTATCATTAACTAAAGACGAAGAAGTTTGCCCAAAAGAATTCATATTAGAGTTTCCAGTAAAACTCATATTATTATTAGTGTTAGTATTAGTATTGTTAGTATTAGTATTGTTAATATTATAATTAGTATCAGGTATAGAAGGCCTACTAGCTTGTCTACTTCCATTGCCATTCCAAATAGTAACAACATCACAGTTTCCACTCCAAGGAGCTGGGTTAGGCATTTCTAACTTACAAATAAGTGGTATCTTAAATGCCATACCAAATCCCAAACAAGTACCAGACTGTAAAGTCTTCTGTTTTTCAACAATTTCGTCACTAATATTAGGAACCATCTTACGAATATATTCTACATCTGTAGGGTGATTCATCTTAAATATCAAGAAATTAGAACATTGTGAAATAACTGTATCTGAAAGTTCAACTGGACGTTGTGAAATAAGACCCAATAAAACACCATACTTACGCCCTTCTTTAGCAATACGTTCAAAGATATTATATCCAATTAAGAAACGATCTGTATCATTTTGAATATAACGGTGAGCTTCTTCAACAATAATATGGAAAGGAATACTTGCTCTTTCTTTTAAACCTTTCGCAAATTCAAACACTAAACGAGAATAAATCTTAGTAATTACTTTAGCAAAATCATCATCAACATCATCTAAATTAAAATTAACAATTTGATATTTACGACCATTATTAATAAGTAAAGAAGATAAATAACTCTCTAATGAAATATAATCTGGAACATCAAAGAATTTAGCATATTCACCCACTATCAAAGCATGTAAACGAACTTTAATAGTAACAGCATCGCCATAAGTATTCTCATTTCTAAGCCAACCTTCACTAATTAAAGTAAAGTTCAAAGCCTTTTCTAACGTATCTAAAGTATAATAAACTCCACCATGTGGTTCGTAATTATCATAATCATTCTTAATAAATGAAGAAACATATTCAGTAAGTAAAACACTTTCTGAAAATTGACCCTGTGAATCAATTAAAAAGCATTCACGAAACTTTCTTGTATAACCAATACCTTGTACAGGTGCTTCCAAATTAAACTGTGGTGTAGAACAACTTGCCAATATAGAAAAAATTTCATTTCTCTTATTTGGAGAAGTTTCATTTGTATAAAGAATTGTCATAATAGCTTTCGCAATCAAATGATTCTTATAATTATTAGCATCCATATCGTTTTGTGAAAAGATAAGTGCAAGCTTCAACATTCTCTCAATGATTGGTAACTGTGAATGACTAGTAGCTTGAAGTAACAATGCCAAATCACTAGCATTAAGTAACCAAATAGGAAGGCGTAACTTTTCCCCCACACCATCAGTTTCATTAGTACTGAAAAAACGATAGTGATAATTTGGATTTATAGAATTCAGATTACTAAAGGCATTATAATATTCACCAGATGAGTCGAATAATAAAATATTAGATTTATACGGAAATAGTCTTTGATCATGAAACATATTTTGAAAAAGTCGAGATACCCCACAAGATTTACCACTACCACTGTTACCAAAAATAGCAAAGTGATTACTAAAGAAGTTATTAACATCTAAATAAACTGGAAAATCGTTATAGAAAGGACTAACACCAAATTTCATATATCCCTCTTTATCTTCTCCAACAATCATAGGTATTTCAGATTGATCAATTACTCGAATGGAAGCATCTAAAGAAGGTTTACGAATAGTTCCACCAATTAATCTGCCATTAACAATCTCACCTAAAAATCTCGCTTTAACAACATCTTTATCTAAATCGTCTACTTCACCTAATACTTTTTTATCTTTATCCTCAAAAACGAGATGCAAATTCATCAAATTAACTGTTAAATTTTCTGCATCTTTTAATCTTATATTAGCAGAATGATCACTAATATAAATAATTTTATCAAACATACTAATCCCCTCTATTCTTATTCCCCTATCATATACTATAAATTATATCTTCTTTTTTACCAATTTACAAGTAAATTTCAAATAATAAAAAAGAATAGTTTCCTATTCTCCTAACATAGCTTCTATTTGACTTTTAATTTCTAAAACAGAATCTAAAGAAAGTATTTCTTCTAACTTTTTCTTTTTAGCATATAAATGTAATACTGCTTCAAACTCTTGTAATTTTTCTACCGTAATATGGATTTGCTTAAAAATAGCATTACGACTAACCTCATAATTTAAAGACATCTCCCCCAAACTTAAATTTTGAAAATAATAATCTTCAAAATATTTTTGTTGTTTTAAAGTTAACAAGCCTTGATATAAATCATATAATTCTCCGTAATATACAAAATCTTCCATTAATGAACTCCTAAATACATAACTAAATCTAAAACAAGAAGAAAAACACCAATCAAAATATATAATACTGTCGCTTTTTTTCTTCGATAAATAATTTGATTATTATATGCCATAACTAATAATGTAATTCCCAAAAACAATTGAAATAAATAAATCATATTATGATCAAATAAATACCAAATAAATAATCCCAATGTCAAAAATGTTAAAAAAAGTTGCACATTAATAAACAAAATATTAAATCTTGTAATAGGTCTAATTTCTCGTGTTTCTGTTTCTTTTTTAGTACCTTTTTTTTTCATAATTACACCATATCCTTAAATAGTCCATATATATATTTTTCAATATCAAAAACTTGTAAATCTTCTTTTCTTTCTCCAAGACCAATAAACTTTACTGGTAATCCTACCTGCTCTTTAATTGCTAAAACAATACCCCCCTTGGCAGTACCATCAAGTTTAGTTAAAACAATACCTGTAATATCTGTGATTTCCTGAAATGCTTTAGCTTGACTAATGCCATTTTGTCCTGTAGTAGCATCTACAACAAGAAGTGTCTCATGTGGACCATTATCAATAATTCCATTAATTACTTTATTAATTTTTTCTAACTCTTTCATCAAGTTAACCTTATTTTGTAATCGTCCAGCAGTATCAATCAAAACAACATCATAGTTTTCATCTTTTGCTTTTTGACATCCATCATAAACAACACTAGCTGGATCACTTCCCTCTTCTTTACCATAAAAGGAAACTCCAACTTTATCACTCCACTCATGAAGTTGTTCCACTGCTCCAGCCCTAAAGGTATCAGCTCCAACTAATAACACTTTTTTACCCTCATCTTTCATCTTAGAAGCAAGTTTACCAATAGTAGTCGTTTTTCCTACACCATTAACCCCAACAAACAAAATAACTGTCGGACCTTCTTTTTGATATAAAATCTTACTAGATAATAACTCATCACCTACATAAATAATAAACAACTCATCAACAATTATTTCCTTTAATAACTCTGGATCACTAATTTTTTCTTTGACAGAACGTTCACGTAAACGATCAATAAAATCCATAACTGTATTTACACCAATATCAGCCATAATTAAAATTTCTTCTAGCTCATCAAAATACTCATCATTAATAGTACGATACTTATTAGTTAAATTAGCAAGCTTAGAAACAAAACCTTGTCTAGATTTAGTAAGTCCTTTTTCATATACCTTGACTTCTTCTTGCTGGCTAACTTCTTCTTTACCTTTCACAGTAGAATTATCTTTTTCATTTGAGTTAAACATATTCTTTAATTTATTAAAAAATCCCATAATAATCACCAACTTTATTCTAACATAGAATAAAAACCTTTACAATCAAAACACTACCAAGAAAGAGAAATATAGACAAATGAGAAAAATTATAGTATAATTTCATAGTCAGCTTAACGAATAAAAAAGAAAGGAGTTTTTATGAAAAAAAACAATGAAACAAAAATCGTTGTTTTAGGTGGTCTCGGAGAAGTCGGAAAAAATATGTATTGTGTAATGCATAACGACGCAATTGTTATTATTGATGCCGGTGTTAGTTTTCCAGAAAGTGAACTTATGGGAGTAGATTATGTTTTACCAGATTTTACTTTCTTAAAAGAAAATGAAGACAAAATTAAAGCACTGTTAATTACCCATGGACATGAAGATCATATTGGAGGGATTCCTTTTTTACTACAAAGTATTAATATTCCTGCAATTTATGCACCAAACCATGCTAAAGAATTAATAGCTGTTAAACTACAAGATAAAAACATAAGATATGATAATTTATTTGTCTATACTGAAAATACAAAATTAAAATTTAAAGAAATTGAAGTAGAGTTCTTTAGAATCACTCACTCTATTCCAGATTCTCATGGGATTAGCATTAAAACACCAGATGGTCGAATCGTAACGACAGGAGATTATAAATTCGACCTTACTCCAATTGGTCCCATGGCTGATTTATACAAAATGGCATCCCTTGGGGAAAACGGTGTAGATGTACTAATAGGAGATTCTACTAATGCTTTAAATGAAGGTTTCTCAACCAGTGAATCTGTAGTAGATGAAACACTAGGAGAAATGTTTGACAAATGTAAAACAAATAGAATTATTATTGCCACATTTGCATCTAATATCTACCGTGTAAAACATATTTTCGAAACATGTTATAAACACAATAGAAAAATTTGTATATTTGGTAGAAGTATGGAAAACAACATTAATATTTCCATAAATGGTGGTTATATTAATCACAAAGAATTATTAATTTCTCCAGAAGAAGCAAACAATTTAAAACCAGGAGAAGTAACAATTTTATGTACTGGAAGTCAAGGAGAACCTCTAGCAGCACTATCCAGAATCTCAAATGGAACTCATAAACAAATCAAATTGAGACCAGACGATGTTGTAATATTTTCATCTAGTGCTATTCCTGGAAATGCGCTAAGTATTTCTAAAACTATTAACAAACTATATTTAAAAGGTGTTAAAGTATACACAAATACTTCCTTAGCTGATCTTCATACATCAGGACATGCTAATGAAGAAGAAATAAAATTAATGATTAGACTAATGAAACCAAAATATTTAATGCCATTTCATGGAGATTACAGAATGCTTAAAAAACAAGCTGATGTTGGTATAAGCTGTGGTATTCCAAAAGAAAATACATTTATTCTTAAAAATGGTGATAGTCTGATCTTAAAAGATCATGTAATTACAAGAGGAGAAAGCATGCCAGGTGCTGACGTTTACGTAGATGGAAACCGAATTGGAGAAATCGGTAGTGCTGTAATCAAAGATAGAAAAATTATGGCTAATGATGGTATCTTAGTTGTTATAGTAAATGTAAACATGAAGAAAAAAGAACTATTAATCAAGCCAAATATTACAACTAGAGGATTCGTACTTGTAAATGAAAATGAAGAACTAATCCACAAAATTGAAGACAAAGCTGAAGCAATTATTAAATCCGAGTTAGCAAATCCTAAAACAACATTCCAAACATTAAAAAGTGATATAACCGAAGAATTATATCCTTTCATTAATGGATTAACAGGTAGAAAGCCTATTATTCTACCTATCATTTTAGACATTAAAAAAGAAAAATAGTTAACTCTATTTTTCCCTCAATTAAAATTCGAACCGCACCAAATGGTGCGGTTTTTTAATACAATAAAAGAACCAATTCGCAAGACGATTTCTATATAAATGATTAAGTATAATAAATAGAATTATTTACTAAAGTGTCAAATATTAATTAAAAAGATAGTTCCTTATAATTTATTTGTAAATGTTATTTAGACGATAGAAATTTCGAAACAAATAATCTGCCAAGAAAATACACTTATAATATAGAATTAAAATATAATTAAACTGATGTACTCCAAATTTTAATAAAAAAAGCATTAAGATTAATATCTTAATACTTTTACAACACAAATATCTACTTATTCACCCTTATTAACACCAAATTTATTTAAATCATTTTGCATTAAACACATATTTATCATATAACCTATTCCCACACCAAAAATAGATAAAACCAAATAAATAATTGAATAATCTGATACAACCTTATTATATTGTTGCCCGGCTAAATATAAGCCTCTACCTATTTTATAATTTAGATAGTAAGTATAAATGATACAACCACAAATAATAATTAAATCTATAATTCCTAAAATTGGACTTATAAAAGTTAATATATAAAATAGCAAGCTCATTACAATAATTAGTACTAATGGTAAAGTTGTTATTTTATTATCACCAGTTAACTTTTTAGTATCATTAATAATCCAAAATTGCCAAAAAACTCCAAACAAGCCACACGTAATAATACAAAAAATAACAGCCCCAACAATATTTCTTTTACTAATTCTTGGAATAGTACTTCCACCACTATCTTTAGAACTTATCATACTATTAACTTGATAACTACTAGCCGTACTAGAATTATTAGTACTCATACCAGAAAAGTTATTATCTTGATTAATATTATTATCAAGATTTTGAAAACTAGTTGTCATATTACTTACTGAATTATTGGGATTATCATTCGAAGTTAAATTATTCTGAGTATTAATATTGCTAAAGTTGTTATCATACCCATTTATTGCTGTTCCACAATTAGCACAAAAATTTTGATTGTCATCCAAATAATTACCACATTTAAAACATTGTTTCATATAAACTTACCTCTCACTACTATAACCATATTATAGCAACTTATAATTTTTTATATCAAGATTTACGTGATAAAACAAATATCTAATATGTATATAAATGTAAAGTTTTTTCTATAAAACAAAAAGAAGCAACTATTTTGCTTCCTCCTGTGCTCTGACTTCTCTAACTACTGTAATCTTAATAGTTCCAGGATATTTCATATTTGCTTCAATCTTTTCTTTTACTTCTCTAGCAATACGATGTGCTTCTAAATCATCAACCTCTTCTGGTTTAACAACTACACGTAACTCACGTCCCGCTTGAACTGCAAAAGTCTTTTCAACACCAGGAATATTATTTCCAACCTCCTCTAATTGAGAAAGTCTCTTAATATAATTTTCCAAGGAGTCGTTTCTAGCACCAGGTCTAGAAGCTGATAAAGCATCAGCAATTGATACGATACTAGCAATAATACTGGTCGCTGGAACATCGCCATGATGAGAGGCAATCGCATTAATTACAATAGAATCTTCATGATATTTCTTGGCAATATCAACTCCGATATCTACATGACTACCTTCAATTTCATGATCAATTGCTTTACCAATATCATGTAAAAGCCCTGCTCTTTTAGCAATTGTTTCATTTTCACCTAATTCACTAGCTAACAATCCTGATAAATGAGCAACCTCTAACGAGTGTTGTAAAGCATTTTGCCCATAACTAGATCTAAAATAAAGTTTACCAATTGTTTCAATCAAAGATGGATCAAACTTTGTTAGTCCCAACTCAAAAGTAGCATCTTGACCATACTCAATAATCTTTTGCTTCATGTCATGACACACTTTATCATACAACTCTTCTATTCTAGTTGGATGAATTCGACCATCCTTAATCAATGTTTCTAAAGTGACTCTAGCAATTTCCCGACGTAAAGGATCAAAACTAGATAAAACTACTGCTTCCGGAGTATCATCAATAATTAAATCAACACCAGTAATAGCTTCAATAGTACGAATATTACGTCCCTCACGACCAATAATTCGTCCCTTCATCTCATCATTAGGTAAATCAACAACTGTAACTGTTTGCTCACTAGCAATATCTGCAGCATACTTCTGCATAGAAGTAACAATTAACTCTTTAGCTTTTCTATCTGCGTTAAGCTTTGCCTCATTTTCACTTTCACGAATAAACTCAGCAATTTCTTTACTCATATTTTCTTTTACTTGGCTCATAACCATACTCTTCGCTTTTTCTTTACTAAAACCAGAGATTTTTTCTAACAATTCTAATTGTTCTTTTTTTATTTCATCCACTTTACTTTTCTCATTCTGGATTTCAAGTTGTTTTTGAGAAAGCTTTTCTTCACGTTCGTCTAAAGCAGATTCTCTCTTCTGATATAATTCATCACGCTTATCAATACTAGCCTCACGTTGCAATAATCTACTCTCAGATTCTTTTATTTCTTCTTTCTTCTCACGAATTTCCCTATCTAAATCCATTTTTAATTTATGTGCTTCTTCCTTTTGTTCTAAAGCTGCATCACGACGTAATTTTTCAACATCCTTCTTCGCTTCTTCCATAAGACGAGCAACTTTCTTAGAAGTAGCACTAACTCTGATACTATTTATAACAAAAGCTATAAAAATACCAATAAGTAATCCAAGTACTACAAGTAAAATGGAGAAAAAATAATTATCCATATATTCCCTCCATCTAGATTAAGTAAACACCTAAATCTAATTCTATTGTAATTTCAATTCTAACCATTGTCAAGAAAAAGAAAAAGTCTAGAAATTAACTTTCTAGACTTTTTAAGAAACTGTTTTTACTAAAGTAGAAACTCTGTTGTATTCCTCATTTTTAAAGCCCTCTTGTTGCAAACGATAAGCTTTAACAAAATCATAATCACTAGCTAATAAAGCCTTTGTATTATAATCAAGACTAGCTACTTGTCTATTAACCTGATTATACGTAAACGGCTGTAGAAAAATAGGGTTATTAGCCTCCCTAATAATCGTCCCAAGCTGCTCTTTCGTATATGAAAAAATACCATCAATTTCTATTTTACTAAAAAAAGAATTTAAAATAGCTTTTAATCTATCATCATCTAAACTGACATCATTTAAAATTCTAGATAAAAAAGTTAAATCAACAACCTCAGAACTTGAACAGAATAGTCTCAGCAAATCGGCTGTTGAAAATGCTTCCTTAAAAAAAGAATTCGTAGAATGAATAGAATCAAGTTTCATATGATAAACCTCATTTTTAAAATCAGCATAATCATAAGGATTAATTTTACCACTAATTTCCATATAATTATTTTTTTCAACATCAAAATAACAAAAAATAACTTTCTTATTTTTCAAACTAACATTCCTTTCAAAATAATCTTAATATTACTCACAAGTAACGTAAAATAATATGCCAAATTATTTTGTCGAACAATGTCGAATATTGTCGATAATTGGTTATTTCAATAATTTTTTAATAACATCATAATCAGAATAAGGAAGTCTTTTATCTTCAATAGCCATATAATTATCCCTACCTTTTCCAATCACTGCCACGACCGAATCTTTTGAACTAATAGATAAAGCATAACTAATAGCTTCTTTTCTATCTTTTATAAATGTATAATTTTTCTCCTGATGTTTTCCTATGATTTGCTTTGCAATTTCTTCAGGATCTTCATATCGTGGATCATCCATAGTAAATACAATAAAGGTGGCATATTTAAATAAAATATCCCCAATCCTACTTCTTTTTTCCACTTCTCTCCCACCAGCTGCTCCAGTTACTACAATAAGCGACTTATAATCATCTAAGCTCCTTAATAAATTTAAAATTCCATTTTCTGTATGAGCATAATCCAATAAAATATCAACACCTAAAGAAGTCTTAAAAATTTCCCTTCTACCTAAAACACCAGGCAATAATGAAATTTTCTTTGATAAAACATCTAAATCTGATACAAAAAAACCAACGATTAACCAAGCCAATGTAACATTATACACATTGTAAAGACCAACAAATGGACTAGAAAAAGTAAACTGCTTGCCTTGATATGTAGTCATAAAATTTACATAATCTTTACATTTGTTAACATCAGAAATGACACAGTCATTACCACTATTTAGTCCAAAACTAACTTTATCATTTACAGTCAACAATTGACAGTTTTTGTCATCACCATTGATAAATATCTTACCAGATGGTTTGCATAGCTCAGCCAATTTAAATTTGCAACTTCTATATTTTTCAAGCGTTTTATGAACATTCAAATGATCTTCTGTAATATTAGTAAAAGCTACAACATCAAATATTATTGAATCAACTCTATGATGTAATAAAGCTTCGCTAGACACTTCCATAACAATATGTTTACACTTATGTTCTTTAATAATAGAAAAATAATGATAAAGTTCTTCAATACAAGGAGTAGTATTAGAAGTAGCATAATTATCATCACCACAAACAAGACCATTAGTTCCAAGATATGCCGTAGGATAAAACATATTTAATAAATTTCTAGTAATCATTGCTGTTGTTGTCTTTCCGTCTGTACCAGTAATACCAACAAAATGAAATTCTGAAATATCAACTTCATAAAAAGTCTCACAAATTTTAATCAAAGTCTTATCGATATCTAAAACAAAAACAGTTGGAATAGAAAAACTACATTGACGATCAACAATAACTGCTACAGCACCACGAGAAATAGCATCTTCAATATAATCAAAATGATCAACATTAAAGCCCTTAGTTGCAACAAATAAATACCCTGGTTCTACTTTTCTCGAATCAGTAGTAATCCCAGAAATTTCTATATCATAATCACAAGAAATTAATTGATTTAACTTTTTCATAATCCCACCCTCTATTCAATATATGAAAAAAAAGAAAAGATATTATCTTTCTTTTACTTTTTTTCTTTTCCTTCATTATTAGCCTTATTTAAAGATATATCATAATAATCTCTTACCTTTTGCTCAATTTCCTGACATAACTCAGGATTATCTTTTAAAAGTAATTTAACATTTTCTTTGCCTTGTCCAAGCTTTTCCGTTTGATAAGAATACCAAGCACCAGTTTTTTCAACAATACCAGCTTCTACTGCCAAGTCAATAACTTCTCCTTCATGTGAAACACCTTCACCATACATAATATCAACAACTGCTGTTTTAAATGGCGGTGCCACCTTATTTTTTACAACTTTAATAGTTGTTTTATTACCAACAACTCCATCTCCCATTTTTAATTGTTCATTACGACGAATATCTAAGCGAATAGTTGAATAAAATTTCAAAGCTCTTCCACCAGGAGTAGTCTCTGGATTACCAAACATAACCCCAACTTTTTCACGTAATTGATTAATAAAAATAGCAATGGTATTCGTTTTATTAATGGTACCAGATAATTTTCTAAGAGCTTGTGACATCAATCGTGCTTGAAGTCCAACATGAGAATCTCCCATTTCACCATCTATTTCCGCTTGTGGAACTAATGCGGCAACCGAATCAATAACTACTATACTAACAGCTTCGCTACGAACTAATGCTTCGCAAATTTCTAATGCCTGTTCCCCTGTATCAGGTTGTGAAAGTAACAATTCATCGATATTAACACCTAAACGTTCAGCATAAACTGGATCAAGAGCATGTTCTGCATCGATAAAAGCTGCTCTTCCACCAGTCTTTTGTACTTCAGCAATAGCCTGTAAGGCAAACGTAGTTTTACCACTAGATTCTGGACCATAAATTTCAACAATTCTTCCTCTAGGATATCCACCCACTCCTAAAGCAATATCTAAAGATAAACATCCACTAGAAACAACATCAACTTTCATATGTTTACTGTCCCCTAGTTTCATAATAGAACCCTTACCAAATTGTTTTTCTATATCATTCAACACTTGTTCTAACGCTTTATCTTTAGAAACATCCTTACTTACACTTTTCATAATTCCTCCTATTAATATCCAAATGTATTACAAATTAATTATATAATAAAAAAAAAGAAAAAGCAACATTTTTTTCGAACAATTGTTTTATATAGGCCTCATTGCCTAAAAAATAAAAATTCCCTAAATAAATAGGGAAAATTACAGCATAAAATCTTACGAATTTACATTTTCTGATTTACCAAAAATTAATGCTTTATTCATATTAAAATACTGTACTGCTGAAACAATTGATAAAACAGTAGCAATATATAATAAAATTTCTGCAAGACTAATATTGATAAACTCAAAAGGCATATTATAGAAGAATACAAGTGTAGTTCCAACCATTAAAGTTGCAGTTTTTAATTTACCAGAGCCAATAGCTGCTACAACTTTTCCACGACCAGCAGCCTCCATCTTAATTGCATTAACAACAATATCCCGAAGAACTACAATAACAGGGATAATTGGATGAATCATATTTTGTCCTGCTAAAATAATCAAAACACTATTAACTAATGCTTTATCAGCAATCGCATCTAACATCTTACCAGTATTTGTTACTTGATTATTCTTTCTGGCTAAATAACCATCAAGAAAATCTGTAAGACTTGCAACAACAAAAACAACTCCAGCTATTATGTATTGCAATGATACTCCACCTAATATTCCATAAGTAGGAAACTGTATTCCCACACTATAAAATGGGAAACATAAAAAAATAATTAGAATCACAGTTAACGCTAAACGAAGAACTGTAATCTTAGTAGGTAAATTCATTTCTATACTCCTCCCTTACCTCTGCCGTTAATTCTGCATCAACAACAGGTGCTTTGTTGATACTACTAACAATAAAATAAATGACAATAAAAAGTAAGACGATAATCGCTGGAATGAAAGCAAAAAGCCAAATCGGCAATTTTCTTTTATGAGCAATTGTATAAGGAGACTTAACTTTTTTTTCTTCTTTTTCCTCCAACTTACGCTGTGCTTCTTTAATATCATCCAAAGAGATCTTTGAAGTATGTTCAAATAAAAAACCATTGAACTCATCCACAACTTTTTCAGGGTTTAAACCTAAATACTTTGCATATTGATATATGTATTGTTTTAATCCATAAACATCTTTAAAAGCTCGTACATTACCATTCTCTATATTTTCAAGTTGAGATGTAGAAAGTTCTAAATCTTCTGCAGCTTCCTCCATACTAACCCCATTACTAATTCTAGTATGTTTTAAATACTCTCCCAGTTCTTTCATAAAAACACCTCACTATAATAAACAAATAATATAAATAAGCCATGTTCCGTTCCTGTTGCCAGGCGACAAACATTTATCTACCAATTACTTGGTCCCTAACTCCATTCGATTCTTTCATTAGAGCTCCCCTACCAAATTTGGGTTTCTCGCTCGCGGGGTTTACCACGTTTCACTCTTTAGTTTCCTAAAGCCTCGTCTCTGCGGCACATTATGGAATAAATCATATCAAAGACTTAGATTATCTTCCGCCGTTAGCATATGCTACCCTAGGTTATTTTTTCCCTAGGCACGAACACTACAATCATCACAGACTGTGCGAGCATGGACTTTCCTCTAATATCTTAAAAATATCAGCGTTTGTCTATATATTAATTGTTATTATCCTTGTTACTACTGTACACCATCTTCTCAAGTTGAGAAAGACGTCTTAAAATATCTAAATTTGTAACTTCTGGAACTTCAACATTATTGCGAGCAACTTCCATACTCATTTTAGAATTGCGAAGTTCTTGCTTCAAATTCATAATTTCACCCAACAAGTCAGCTTTTTCTTTCTCTAAATTATTGATAATATTTAAAAACTGTTCATAATCACCAATAATAATATCAAGAAACTGGTCTACTTCTTTTAAACGGTATCCACGAGTATCAATTTTAAATTCTTTCTCCAAAATATCTTGTGGCATAAGTGTAATCTTATTCTGATACATTTTATCACCAATCCCTTACAGTAATATTATGTCATTTCTTGACTTTTTTGTCAATTGTCTTGCCCTTGTTTTATAAAAGTTAAAAACATCTCTAATTTAGCACTTCTTGTCTTATCATACATTCTATTAAGAATTCTTATAACTTCAAAATTATTCATATCTATCACCTATTACTATCATACCCAAAATAAAATTAATTTCATTACTTTCGACAAAAGATAACAAAATAATGATTATAAATTTTAACCATAAAAATTATAGAAAAATTACGAAAAATATAGTATAATACAAAATAGGTGATGAGATGAACTATCCAAACGGAATTAAAAAGCAAAACAATGCATCCCAGATCACATACAGCAATCGAGGAATGACATTAGAAAGCGACCTTAATGAGTCTAATGAATATTATCAAGCAATAGATAAAGCATATATATATAAAAAGCCAACACCTGTGAAAATTGTAAAAGTTAATTATCCTTCACGTGACAAAGCAGTAATCACTGAAGCATATTATACAGTACCATCAACAACAGACTATAATGGCATATATAAAGGAAAATATATAGACTTTGAAGCAAAAGAAACTAAAAATAAAACTGCTTTCCCACTTGCTAATATTCACTCACACCAAATAAAACATATTAAAAATATATATAACCATCAAGGTATTACTTTTATAATTGTTAGATTTACAAACTTAAATGAGACTTATTTATTACCAGGAAAAGATCTTCTAGACTTTCTTAATAAAAATGATAGAAAATCGATTCCACATTCTTTTTTTCAACAAAAAGGATACTTAATAAAGGATGGCTATAGACCAAGAATTGACTACTTAAAAGTAGTCGACACAATTATTGGAGGTATATAAAATGCAAAAAAAAGTAATAAAAAGGAAAAGTTCCTCAAAAAGAAATACCAACAACACAAAAGAATACAGTACAAAAAGGAAACCTCAAACAAGCAAAAAGAAAAAGCAAGAAAATAAAAACATCATAATTGCTTGTTGGATTGCTTTTGTAGCATTATTACTGCTATGCTACTTAAAATTAGGTTTAGCCTTCACAATTTTTACAGCTGTTGGTATCGGTATCATTATAGGAGTGGCCGAATTATTAAGGAAAGCTAAAAATGACAAAAAAAAGAAAAAAATTATCAATATAATCCTCATTATTATTTTAGGGCTAGGAATCATATGTTTAATAGCCTTTTCAGCTTTCTTAATTTACATTACTGTAACCGCGCCAAAATTTGATGCCAAAGACTTAGACAGTAAAGAGATGAGTATCTTCCGTGATAAAGATGGCAAAATTTTTGACGAAACCGGTGATGAACGTCGTGAAAAAATAACATACGATGAGTTACCTCAAGTTTTTATTGATGCCCTTGTCGCAACAGAAGATTCAAGATTCTTCCAACACAATGGATTTGATGCACCAAGATTTTTAAAAGCCAGTGCTGGACAATTATTAGGAAACTCTGATGCTGGTGGTGCCTCAACTATTTCGATGCAAGTAATTAAAAATTCCATTACATCTACAACAGATACTGGAATTCAAGGTATTATTCGTAAATTTACTGATATTTATTTAGCAGTATTCAAACTAGAAAAAAATTATACCAAAGAACAAATTATTGAATTTTATGTAAACAACCATAGTTTAGGTGGAATGATTTATGGTGTCGAAGAAGCAGCACAAACATACTTCGGAAAAAGTGCTAGTGAATTAAACTTATCAGAAGCAGCAACAATTGCTGGAATGTTCCAAGCACCAACTTCATATAGACCTGATATTAATCCACAAAATGCTGAAAAAAGACGTGCAACCGTATTATATTTAATGAGACGCCATGGTTACATCACCAAAGAACAAGAAGAAATTGCCAATAGCATTCCAGTCTCTGATTTAGTAGTAGACCAAACAGCAGCATCTGATCCATACCAAGGATACGCCGATACTGTTAAAGATGAATTAGAAGAAGTTTATGGAATTGATCCAAATAAAACACCTGTGGAAGTGTATACTAACCTAGACCGTTCTAAACAAGATGCTGTAAACTCCGTAATGAATGGTGAAACTTACAAATGGATCGATGACAAAGTTCAGGCTGGTGTTACAGTGTTAGATTCAGCTACCGGAAAAGTTCAAGCAATTGGTGCTGGTAGAAATAGACCTGCTGGTGGATTAAACTTTGCAACTGGTATTAAACGTCAACCAGGTTCAACTGCAAAACCACTATTTGACTACGGTCCTGGAATTGAATACAACAACTGGTCTACATATACATTATTTGATGATTCACCATATACATATACTGGTGGACGTCCAATAAAAAACTGGGATAATGGTTACTTTGGTACGATTACATTAAGAAAAGCCTTATCTACATCTCGTAATATCCCAGCATTAAAAGCATTCCAACAAGTAGATAACAAAAAAATTATAGAATTTGTACAAAACTTAGGAATTACACCTGAAATTGAAAATGGTAAAATTCATGAAGCTCATTCAATCGGAGCATTTAGTCCTGGAGTTTCTTCTATGGATATGGCAGCTGCCTATGCCGCATTCTCTAATGGGGGATACTACAATAAACCTCACACAATAGAAAAAATTGTTTATCGTGACACAGGAGAAGTTATAGAATATAAGGGTGAAAAGAAAAAAGCCATGTCTGATGCTACTGCATTCATGATTTCAGACGTACTACAAGATGTTGCTTTAACTGGTGGTACACCAAAAAATGTTGCCGCTAAAACAGGAACAACTAACTATGATTCAAAATATATGGAAGCACATAATCTACCAGGAGACGCTATCAGAGATTCTTGGGTAGTTGGATATTCTACTAAAACAGTAGTAGCTTTATGGTATGGATATGAATTAAATGATACAACAGGAAGATATGTCCTACATAATGTTCCAGCAACAATTCAAAAAGATAAAATCTTCAATGCCTTAGTAAAAGCAGGGGCTATGGAAGCAAATAGAGAAGCTTTCAAACAACCATCTAGTGTGGTAAAACTTGGCATAATACCTGGTTCTAATCCACCAATAGTTGCGGGTTCAGGATATACCGGTAGTGTAGTTTATGAATTCTTTAAAAAAGGCCATGAGCCAGAAAAACAAGATATCTCAAGTGTAAAACTTGGAAAACCAGGAAACTTTAAAGTATCATACGACGAGACAACTGGTAAAGTAACATTAAGCTGGTCTGCAGTAAATCCTGGTGACAATAAAAATCTTGGTACTTTTGGATATAATATTTACCTAGGTTCAACTCTAATTGGATTTACAGAAGGTACAAGTTATACTTATAGTTTAGGAAGTGCCTCTCCATATGGAACTTATAAAGTAGTCGCAACTTATAAAGGCTATAATGGACTACAAGGAGATCCAGCAACCTTTACACTAAAAGAGCCAGAAAAGCCAACAGAACCAGAAGAGCCTGAAGAACCAGAAACACCAACAGATGAAAAATCATGTATTGCAGCAGGTGGCACATGGGATTCTGTAACTGGAAAATGTACTTTGCCAACAACATAAAAAAGAAGAATTATTCAAAATTCTTCTTTTTTTCTCGACAAAAATCTCTGAGTTGACAGTCCTTACAACTCGGTTTTATTGCCTTACAATAATATCTTCCAAACAAAACCATCTGTAAATGAAACTTTGACCATTTCTCTTTTGGTATTTTTTTCATTAATTTCCGTTCAACGTCAGAAACAGAATCCTTCATATATGCCAATTTTAGTCTCTTGGAAACTCTTTCTACATGAGTATCAACCGCAATAGCAGGAACATGATAATATTCCGATAAAAAGACATTTGCTGTCTTGTGACCAACACCTGGAAAAGACTCTAACACTTCTCTATCAGTTGGTACTACACCATCAAATTCATCAACTAATCTTTGTGCTATCCCTTTCAAAAAACTGGCTTTTTTACGGAAAGAACCCACTGGTCTAATAATCATTTCCAAATCATCAAGAGGCGCATTTTTTAATTCTTCTAAAGTTGGATACTTACTAAAAATAAGAGGTGTCACAGAATTTACTCTTTTATCAGTAGATTGTGCACTAAGTACAACTGCCATTAATAATTGATAATCTGTATTAAAAGTAAGCTCACAAACTGGATTAGGAAATAAAAAGTCCAAATATTCTAATATTTTACTCGTCATCATCATCAAACCAATCCCAATCAACTATATCTAAATCAATATTACTATCTGCTTCTTCTTCACGTTTTTGCGCCCTCTTCTTACGTTGATTTTCCACATCTTTTACTGTTTTAATACCAAGTTTTCCCCACTCATAAAGAATTTTATCAATATATCTTAAATTAGACACCCCATTAAATGTAGCTTCTTTGATAGCCTCTTTAATTAATTCTTCACTCATATCATTATCAAGCCAAGCCCTAATTATTTCATATTCAATAGGACTAAGTGTTCGTCCAAACTCTTTTTCTACTACTTCAAAAATATTAGACTGATAACTAGCTTTTTTTTCATTACTATCTTCAACCATCAATAAAGAAAGTTTTCTAAAAAATCCGTCTAAAAGAACTACTTCTTCCATTAAACCTTTTTCATTCTTAACAACATCTACTTGTATTAAATTCTTCTCCGTAAGAGAATCAATGTATTCCATAATCTTAGTTAAATCTAATTGTAATTCTTCTTGATACTTAGATGGATTAAATAGGCTATGATCACCTAATTGATATAAATACATCAAGAAGATAAACTCTTCTAACGAGATTTTTAACTTTTTATATTGTTGCAACAAGTAAAGAGGAATCACTAAATGACCTTGTTTGAAAATATCAATAAATTGTGCACTCTTCACTATACCATCTCCTTAAATAATGTCTATATAATACCATAAAATAATAAAGAAAAAAAGCTCCTACTTAATTAGAAGCAAAATTTTCCTCTATATAAGAAAGTAGCTGAGATTTTTCATTACCTAATCTATGGTACAGTACTTCCCTTTCAATATTCTCATAAATATCACTAAGATACTCTCCAGGCTGTCTATTTAAACACTTCATAATTTCTTCACTAGAAATATCCAAATCCTGACGACGTTGAATAGTAAGAGAACTATAAGACTCTGTTATTTTTTTCTTATCCAAACCTTTCATCTCTCCAGCCACACTATTAACATAAAGACCATATTTATATAATGCCATAGGATCTAAGTTATTTAGTGGCATAACCTTTCTAATACTTTCCATAATCTCTTTTTCATTATTCGAAAAAGGATAAATAGAATCAACGTTCAAAACACTCCAAATACCAACTACACTATCTGTATTTTCAACCTTAGATAAATTATCTAATTCTAAAACCCTATCCAAATGAAACTCTAATAATAACTGAATTCCCTGTGCTGCATAACCACTAGTAAACATTTTATCCAACTCATCCTTTTTTCGTTGATAAGACAACTCTTTTAACAAATGTCTATGCTTTCTAATAGCTTCCACCACTTCTCCATCTAATTGAAAATCCAAAACAGTCGCAAATCTAATAGCTCTAAGCATCCTCAAAGCATCTTCAGACAATCGCTCATCAGCATCACCAATCGTTCTAATAAGTTTACGATTTAAATCATCTCTTCCTCCAAGAAAATCAATAACTTCCCCTTCATCATCAATACAAATAGCATTGATAGTAAAATCTCTTCTTAATAAATCTTGATATAAATCATCGATATATTCAATTTCTATTGGTCTGCGATGATCTTGGTAATTAATTTCTTTACGAAAAGTTGTAATTTCAAAACGAATCCCATACTTATTAACTATAACAGAACCATAATCTTCAGTTGGTAAAAAAGAATCATTAAATACTTCTTTTATTTCCTTTGGAGTAGCATTAGTCGCAACATCTATATCTTGAGACTCAATACCTAATAGATAGTCACGAACAAATCCCCCTACAATATAAGCTTTATAATCATGATTAGTAAGTTCTTTCAATAACTTTAAAGCATTTTCTAACATCATATCACCATCTACATTATATCATAAATTAAAAAATAAACATATTTTATAAACAAATCACTGTCAAACAAGCGACAAAAAAAGGGATGATAACTCATCCCTCCAGTATACATATTAATTCTAGTTTACAGCATCTTTTAATGCAGAACCAGCTTTGAAAGTAACTGCGTTTCTAGCAGCGATAGTAACTGTTTCACCAGTTCTAGGATTACGTCCTTCACGAGCAGCTCTCTTAGATACATCAAATGTTCCAAATCCAACTAGTGGTACTTTGTCTCCATTTGCTAAAGCATTAGCAATGGCTTTAAAAGTAGCATCAATTGCTCTTGTAGCATCAGCTTTAGTTAATCCAGTTTCTTCAGCAACTGCTTCTACTAATTCAACTTTCTTCATATTAATATATACCTCCCTAATAATCTTAATTAAGCACTATATGCTTACATATTAAATCTACCATGACTTTATTGAAATTGCAAGTAATTAAAAGCTTTTTTACTTATTTTTACGCAAAGATTCATCAATAGATGTAAGTAATGAAATAATGTGACCAATAGCATAAAAGAATAAACAACCAATAAAAGAAATAAACCAAAAAAACACCATCAAAGAAAAATTAAATTCCGTAGAGGTACAAGCCCCATAAAGACTAGAACTTGTTCCACAAGCAGGAAATAAATTTCCTAAAATAATACCAATACAAAAGCAAACTAAAAAGGTTACAATTGCAAATTTTTGATACCCATTAAAAGTATAATGTGACACTTCAGTAGTAATATTTTTAAACTTAGGAAGATCTTCTTTTTGACGTTCTATCTCCTCAAACATATTCATAATTATTTATCCTCCTCTTTTTTCTTTGTATCTTTACTTGATGTTTTCTTAATAACTTTCTTAGTAGTTTTTTTTGTGGTAGTTCTAGTATCCTTAACAACTTTATTATCTTTTTTTATATCATCAACTTTTTCTACAATAGTATGAATACTTTCTTCTACTGTATCTTGAATATCATCGACAACTTCATCTAATTTGTCTTTCACCAACTCTACTTTTTCTTTTATTTCTTCCACACTAGTAGTAGTATTAATCTTTTTTTCTTTATTATCTAAAAAACAACCATATAAATAAACATATCTTGCAAAAAGAATAATATAAATTGCATCCAGTAAAGCAAGTACTGTTCCATCAAATGTAGTAGTAGCAATTAAATCAATAGCAAGTAAAATAATTGCTAATATCATAACGATATAAAAATAAGAATCATTTTTAATTTCATTAAATGGTGATTTCTTTAAATGAAAATCTTTCCATACCCTAGTTCTACGTAATAGTGTATGAAATAAATAAACAAATAATACTATCTGTAAAAGACAACCAATCAAACTTTCTAATGAAAATGATTGAAATAAAGTAAGTACAGACGTAATAGCAGTAAGAAAATATAATATAATTAAAAATATATTTAAAAAATCAAAATATTTTTTACCAATATTTGTCTTTAATGCTACAAAATAAACAAGTACGATTAAATAAATACTATTATGATTAATAATACTTCTTAAAATAGCCTGAGTACTAAGATTATTATTAATCGCAAAAGACTGACTTAAAATAATAATAATTGCAATCAAACCAATAATAATATTAGTAACAATTAAAGGATTATCATACCATTCAATTTCTGTTTGTTTTTTTTCTAATTCCATCTTTAGCCTCCTAACATACTAGTATTATAACATATATTGTAATAACTTTTATTCAAGAACTGAATTTTTCTTTAAAATTTGACAATCCTATGATATAATACCAATGAATTGGAGGGGATACTATGATACCTACTGTTGCTTTAGTTGGAAGACCTAATGTTGGAAAATCAACTTTATTTAATAAAATTGTAGGAAAAAAAGTTTCTATAATCGAAGATTTACCTGGGGTAACTAGAGATAGAATTTATCAAGAAGCAAGTTATAATAATAAACGTTTTTATTTAGTAGATACTGGTGGTATTGATGCAAGCAAAATGAAATTCAACGATGAAATTAAAATGCAAGCAGAAATAGCCATCAAAGAAGCAGATATCGTAGTTTTTATCGTAGATGGTAAAGAAGGGCTAACTAGTAATGATTTATTAGTAAGAGATTTACTTAGAAAAAGTAAAAAAGAAGTCATTGTTGCAATTAATAAAGTTGATAATAAAGAAGCACAAAATAACATTTATGATTTCTATGAACTAGGTTTTGATACTTATATACCAATTAGTAGTATTCATAATACTGGTTATATTGAATTAATGGATGCTGTTACTAAAGATTTTCAAGAAAAAGAAGAAGTAATTGATACAAGATTAAAATTTTCCATTATTGGTAGACCTAATGTTGGTAAAAGTAGTTTGATGAATGCTTTATTAAATGAAGAACGTGTAGTAGTATCTAATGTTGCTGGTACAACAAGAGACTCTATTGATTCTGTATTAAAATACCATAACGAAGAATATCTCCTAATAGATACTGCTGGTATGCGTAAAAAAGGACGTATCTTTGAAGCTGTAGAAAAATACAGTCTATTTCGTTCCTTAAAAGCCATAGACAGAAGTGATATATGTTTAGTTGTAATAAATGCCGAAGAAGGAATCAAAGAACATGATAAACACATAGCTGGATACGCTATTGAACGTGGAAAAGGTTTAATCTTCGTTGTCAATAAATGGGACACTATCAAAGATACAACCATCCAAGAATTTGAAAAATTAATGCGTGCGGAATTTCAATTTGCAACATATGCCCCAATAGTCTATCTATCAGCTCTAACAAAGAAAAGAATTCATACTTTAATGCCAGAAATTATTAAAGTCGGAGAAAATATTAAACGAGAAATACCGACTAGTCTTTTAAACAACGTTATTCAAGATGCTTATCAATTAAATATTCCACCATCATATAAAGGAAATCGTTTAAAAATATACTTCTCATCTCAAACTGGAACAAAGCCACCAAAATTTACATTAAGAGTAAATAATAAAGGATTAGTTCATTTCTCATACGAAAGATACCTAGAAAATAAATTAAGAGAAAACTTTGAGTTAGAAGGAACTCCAATCATTCTTCAATTTAAAAACCGAAGTGGAGATGAATAATATGTTAATGGGAAATAATTTCAATAATAATCAATCTACTGGTTTTCAAAAGCCAATAGGAAATCATTTTGAAAATAATAAGTTCATCAATAAAAATCAAGAATTTCAACAACAGATTCAAAATACAAATCAAAAAAATATTTTCACGAAAGATATAAAAACACAACAACACATAAATCCTTTAAATAAAAACGATATGAGTGATAAAACCTTAGCTTTATTACATGAAAGATTAGAGCAAGGATCTATCACTTTAGATGAATTTAATAAAAAATGCGCACAATTAGGTAAAAAAAGAAGTCAACAATAGTTATCACTAAACATACACTATACCAGGAGGTATCTATGTTTGGTGATAACTTTTTTAAACGAGTAGAAAAAAAGACTAATATTGATAAAAATACCATTATGTCTTTAGCAAGTAAAATTCAAGATTCTAACATGAAAGATGAAAAAACACTTCGTGAAGTAGTTCAAGAAATAAGTAAAATGACAGGAAAAGAAGTTTCAAAAGAAAAAGAAGATAAAATTGTTAATAGTATTATGAAAGATAATGTTCCAAAAGATATAGATAAAATGTTTTAAATACCTTAAAGGTATTTTTCTTATACAAATTTTATGATAAAATGAAGAAAATAGGAGGAAGTTATGCGTTATTGTTTTAGATGTGGTACTAAAGTAGAAGAAAATACTCAATTTTGTCCCCATTGTGGTGCAAATATTAAAGAAGAATTAAATCGTTACAATTATGTACCTAACAAAGAAGAAAAAAATCAAGAAAAAATTTCACCATCTCATGAAGATCAATATCAATACAGTCTAAACTATAGTTATAAAGGAGCAGATGAATTAATAGAAGGATATGTAGGTAGTAATTATGAAAAGATTAAAAATTCTCACTTTTCTATCCCTACACTACTATTTGGACCAATCTACTTTTTATATAGAAAGCTATATCTATATGGTTTTATTTGGTTTTTAGTAGAGGCTATTTTACTACCAACAAGTGTTATCATGGCAATTATTATTCGATTGCTATTAGCAATTGGATTCTCTACCATTTATTTAACTGAAGTCAAAAAAAGAGTGGAAAATCTCAGATTGTTAAATCAAAATATTAATAGAGACTTATTAATCAATCGTTGTAAAATAAAAGGTGGAACTAATAAAACTATTTTAGCTATCATGCTTCTTATTATAATAATGTTCGGTATCTTAGTTGCTATAGGTACATATGAAGCATATCTCAATCATAAAGACTCCAAAACCAAGACATTAGAAAACAATCAAAACTATCAAATAAATGACTTGAACTACACTATACCAAAAGGTTTTGAACCAAGTAGCTATAGAACTGAAACATATCAATCATACCATTACTATGAAGACTATAAATATTGTAGTATATCATTCAAATCAACAGATTATTTAAGTATGTATGATAGTATAGAAGACTACATTAATAGTAATATTTATTTATCCGGCAAAGATCAAGTTAGTCAGTTATTAACGATGCCAATCAACAACCAAATTTGGTCTTATAAAATAATTCAAGATGAATATTCACAAGATACTACGTATGCCCTTCAATATAAAGACCATATCTATGAAATAAAAACTACTGATACACTAGATTCAAATGATATAGATAGCTGTAAATTAGAATATCAAAAGATATTACAATCAATTAATTATAAAGAATGATAAAATCGTTCTTTTTTTTTATACATTAACATAAAGTTAACTGTATAAGGAGAATGTGTATGGATAAACAAGAAATTATTAAAAATATTGCAAAGCGAAGTGGCGGAGATATTTATCTTGGAGTTGTTGGTGCAGTAAGAACAGGAAAATCAACTTTTATAAAAAGAATGGTTGAAACTTTAATTGTCCCACACATCGAAGATGAATATGAACGAAAAAGAGCTTTAGATGAAATACCGCAAAGTGCAGCCGGAAAAACAATTATGACTACTGAACCAAAATTTGTCCCTAATAATACCGCAAAAATAAAAATAGATGAAGTAACTTGTAATATTAGACTAATAGATTGTGTCGGTTATATGATTGAGAAAGCTTTGGGAGCAACGGATGAAAATGGTCCTCGAATGGTAAAAACTCCTTGGTATACCGAAGAAATTCCCTTTGTTGAAGCAGCTGAAATAGGAACAGAAAAAGTTATTAAGGATCACTCAACCATCGGTATTGTTATCACAACAGATGGATCTATTGGAGAATTCGATAGAAATGACTATATTGAAGCTGAAAAAAGAGTAATAGATGAGCTAAAAAGTATTGGTAAACCATTTATCGTAATTTTAAACACTACGCATCCTACTCTACCAGAAACGATTCGTTTAGCTGAATCTCTAAAAGAAGAACATCAAGTACCCGTCCTACCAATTAGTATAGAAGCAATGAATGAAAAAGATATGTACAATATATTACGGGAAGCCCTATATGAATTTCCAGTGCTAGAAGTAAAAGTAAATATGCCAGAATGGATTACTATTTTAAACCCAGATCACCCGGTTAAAAAGACTTATATGAATACCATCAGAGAAAGTGTAATTGAAATAGATAAACTAAAAGATATAGAACATATAACGGATCATTTTCTAACCAATGATATGATTGAAAAAGCCTATCTCTCAGAAGTAGATGCATCAACTGGAATAATTACTATAACTTTAACTGCACCACCAAATCTTTATAATCAAGTATTAACCGACATTATAAAAATAGATGTCCAAAGTAAAGCACAGCTACTAGCATTATTCCAAGAATTCAATACTGCTAAAAAAGAATATGATCAAATTAAATATGCGCTAAAAATGGTAAAACAAACCGGCTATGGTGTTGCTACTCCATCGATTGAAGATATGAAACTAGATAAGCCAGAAATCGTGAAACAAGGTCCACGTTATGGAGTAAAATTAAAAGCAGTTGCTCCATCAATTCATATGATAAGAGTCGACGTAGAATCAACTTTTGAACCAATAATTGGTAGCGAAGTTCAAAGCAAAGAATTAATTGACTACCTCACTAAAGATAAAGACAAAAATCCTAGTGACATTTGGAAAAGTGAAATATTCGGTAGAAGCCTAGATTCAATAGTTCAAGAAGGTATTCAATCCAAAATAAACCTAATGCCAGATAACATCAGATTAAAACTCCAAACAACCCTTGCTAAAGTGGTCAATAAAGGATCTAACAATCTAATAACTATTGTCATATAAAAAAATCCACAATAATGTGGATTTTTTAGTGATAAGAACTTCTATGAAATAAACTCTATAATTATAAAAAGTTCCAGTTATTCATTACTTGATATAGATTTTTACCATAAACAAAATCTCCAAATTCTAAAATAGATTGAATATCAGAAACTTCATCTACATCACAATAATAATATTTCTTATCATAATATACATTAGTTTTTGCTGGCAACAAAAAATAATCTTCGGTTCTAAAATAAATCTTCTCATCTAAATACACAATAACTCTAAAATCTAAACTATTTTCATATTCAAACTCTTCTAATTGATTAACCTCTAAAAAAAGACCTAATTTCGCATTAACATATACTTTAACCTTATAAAAGCCTCGTAAAAATATCTTATCTTTCAATTTTAATAATATTTTCTTTACTCCTTGAATCAAACTATCTTTATTAAAAAAATTAATATCTTTACAATAAGAAGAATTAATAAAAATTAAAAATTGTCTTAAGTTGATTTTTTCAATCTTCATACATTCACCTACTGTAATATATGAAAAAAGTCTAAATAACATCACCGTTAATTAGACTTTCAATTTTTTTAACTACTTCTTTTACTCCCAATTTAGTCACACTAGAAAAAACGATTAAATCATCTCCCACTACTAAATCTAAAGTATCTAAAATATCTTTTAAATTTTTTTGTTTCTTACTTCCTCCAACTTTATCGGCCTTAGTAGCAACAACCGTTACTGGTAAGTTATAATATTTCAAAAAATTATACATCAACAAATCATCTTCAGTAGGTTTATGACGGAAATCAATTAACAAAAATACCCTTTTTAATACTTCTCTTTTTTCCAAGTATTCCTCTATCATCATGCCAAATTTAGATTGTGATTTTTTATCAACAGAAGCATAGCCATACCCTGGTACATCAATTAAATAAAAACTATCATTCACTGAGTAAAAATTTAATGTTTGTGTCTTTCCTGGTCGAGAAGATGTATATGCTAAATTTTTTCTTGATAAAATTGCATTAATAAAACTACTTTTGCCAACGTTACTACGACCAACCAATAAAAATTCTGGTTTATTAAGATCAGGATACTGACTTCTTCTAGTCGCAATAATCTCTAAATTAGCATCTTTAATTACCATCGTTTTCCACCTCACTTTGATATTTTTCTAAAACTAAATCTAAATCATGCATCAAATCTAATGCTTCTTCAAAACTTTTAACTCTAGCTCCAGAAGCAAATTTATGGCCACCACCATTATATTTTTCAGCAACTTGATTAATAGCAGGCCCTCTAGACCGAATGGAAATACGAATTTGATTATTCTTGATATCTTCCGTAATAGTTGCCCAAACAACAACTTCTTTAATATAGTTAAAATCATTAATCATATTTCCTGCGGAAGCACTATCAACACCATACTCTTGAATAATTTGATTAGTTATCTTAACATACCCCAGACCATTCTCAGTTACAATCATATTAGAAGAGATATATCCTTCCAATCTAACCTCACTAAGTGGTCTCAAATAAAGTTTTTGATAAGCAGTAGCAATATCGAAAGGATATTCTCGAAGATAATGTGCAACAACTTCAAAAGTAGCTGCAGTACAGCTATTAAATAAGAAACGATTAGAATCTGAAACAAGCCCCATATACAATAACTCTGCAATAGAAGAGTTAATAGCCAACTTAGTATGATACAAAAAATTCATAATAACTTCACAGGTAGAAGAAGCTTTATCATCAATCAATTCAATATCTCCAAATGTTTCAACAAACGGATGATGATCAATTTTAATAACAGATGAAAACTGGGAAAAATCAGCAGAATCTACTCTTCTTTTATCTGGCGTATCAGTAACAATCAATAATGCATTTTGAACATTTTCCAATTTATCAAGTTTCCCAATATGTGCAAACTTAGCACTACCTGTCCCAATAGCAATAACTTTTTTTTCTGGAAAATTATACTTAATCGCATCACGCAAAGCTAATTGACTGCACAAAGCATCAGGATCAACACCAATATGCCTAGCAATCACAATCGTCTGGTATTTCTTTATAGCCTTTAGTATCTTCTTATACATCCAAATCTTCCTATCTATTAATTAAACTTAAAGTATCCCTAGCAATCATCAATTCTTCATCCGTTGGAATAACGTAAACATCAATTTTAGAATCAGCTGTACTTATTTTTACAACTTCTCCTCTTTTATTATTAAGATCCAAATCAATCTTAACCCCAAGACACGCTAACTCTTCACAAATTTGTCTGCGAACAGGAATACTATTTTCTCCCACACCAGCTGTAAATACAATGACATCTGCACCACCAAGCAATACATAATATTGTGCAATGTAATCCACAACACGACGAACATATTTATCACGAGCCACGATGGCTTTTTCATCTTGAAGATCACATTTTTCTAACACATCACGCATATCACTACTATATTCACTCATTCCAAAAAGGCCACTACGCTTATTTAAGTCATCAATGACTTCGCTAGCATTCTTTCCTTCTTTTTCCATAACATAAGGAATAATAGATGGATCGATATCTCCAGAACGAGTTCCCATCATAATTCCTGCAAGCGGTGTAAATCCCATAGAAGTATCTACACATTTACCATCCTTAATAGCTGTAATAGAACCACCATTACCAATATGACAACTAATCAAACGGAAATCCTCTTTACCCAATATTTTTTTAACTGTCTCAGCAATATAACGATGAGAAGTACCATGAGCCCCATATTTACGAACACCATAATCTTCATACCAACTATATGGAACTGGATATAAATAAGTTGCTTTATCCATAGTTTGATGGAAAGAAGTATCAAAAACAGCAACCATTGGTACATCAGGTAATACTTTTCTAAAAGCTTCTATTCCTAACATATTAGCTGGATTATGTAAAGGAGCAAATCCTTTAATTGCCTCTAACTTTTCCATAACATCATCATTAACAAGGACAGATTCTTTAAACACATCCTTACCTTGAACAATACGATGACCAACACCATTAATTTCATCTAATGAAGAAATAATATTTAAATCAGTGAGCTTATCAAGTAAAATATTAACCGCATCAACATGAGTTGGAAGCTCAATTTCTTGGATTATCTTTTCTCCATTAAAATTAATAGTATATCTACTACCATCTATTCCAATACGCTCAAATAGTCCACTAGCAATTACAGTTTCATTATCCATATTAAATAAACTAAATTTTAAGGAACTACTTCCTGCATTAATAGAAATTATTTTCATAACATCCCTCTTTCTTTAACCTATTAACATTATACTACAAAGCATAAAAAATTGAAAGAAAAACTAAAAACCAAAAAAAATAGGGAAACCCTATTTTGTAACAATTTCATAAGTATCTCTAGCAATCATTAACTCCTCATCTGTACCTAAAACATATACTGGTATTTTAGAGTCTTCACTAGTAATAATTCCTTCTACACCTTTTCGTACAATAGTTTTTTTATTCTTTTCTTCATCTAACTTAAGTCCCAATGGATAAAGTTTCTCTACAACCTCGCCTCTAATAATATCATCATTTTCACCACCACCAGCAGTAAAGCAAATAGCATCAACTACACCACCAAGTTTAACATAATATTTAGCAATATAATCAACTATCTTATTTGTATACATATCAATAGCCAAAACAACCTTTTGTTCATGAGCCTCATAAGCCCTATCGATATCACGTAAATCACTCATACCAGCAATACCTTGTAACCCACTAGCAAAATTAAGTTGTTTTTCTACCCATTCTAAATTTCTTTCTTCTTTTTTCATTACATAATTAATTAAAGAATAATCAATATCTCCAGAACGAGTTCCCATCATAATTCCTGCATTAGGTGTAAATCCCATAGATGTATCAATGCATTTACCTTCCTTTACCGCTGTAATGGATGCTCCACTACCGATATGACAAATAATTAAATTTGGCACTTTATTTAACATTTCAGTCATTTTTTCCGTAATAAATTTATGACTCAAACCATGAAAACCATATTTTCTAACATCATATTTTACATACCATTCATAAGGTACGGGATATAAATAGGTTGCTTCTTCCATCGTTTGATGAAAAGCTGTATCAAAACAAGCGACATTACGCGCATTAGGAATAGCACTCATAAAAGCATTAATTCCTTTAAGTGCTGCCGGATTATGAAGTGGAGCAAGTGGAGCAATCGCTTCAATTTCTAATAAAACTCGATCATTAATTTCCGTAGATTTAGAGTATTTATTTCCGCCATGAACAATTCTATGACCTACCGCTTCAATTTCTTCCAAAGATTCAATGACATGATGTTCTAACAAATGTTTTAATAACAATTTAACCGCATCTTTATGATCTTTTAAAACAACTAATTGAGATTCTTTAACATCTTTTATTTTTATGTTATAGCAAGAGCCTTCTAATCCAATACGCTCATATTGACCTTTCATAATTAATCGTTCCTCAGGCATTTCATATAAACGAAATTTTAAAGTACTACTACCTGCATTTACTGATAATAATTTCATATTCATCCCTCTCTTTCCCTTACTATAACAAACGAACTAAAAAAAAGCAACCAAAAAGATAGGCCTAAATTCGCCTATCTTTTAAGCTATACATTACTATTTGTTATTGTAGCTTCCACTAACTTGGTTCATTCCATTTTGAACTAAACGTCTAGTAATTTCACCACCAACAGTACCATTAGCACGGCTAGTAGCATCTGGTCCTAAATTAACACCAAATTCATTAGCTATTTCATATTTCATTTTATCAATAGCTTGTTTAGCACCAGGAACTCTCATTTTCATAGTAGAATTCTTTGTGTTGTTCATTTCATTCACCTCCTACATTCATAGGTTGTGAATTTTTTTTATTTTAATACTTAAAATTAACTGGAAATTTATAACAAATCAGAAAAGTTTTCTTTTTCATCTTTTAAGGTAATAGTATCAACACCACAAACAGCATCATCAATCATCGGCATAAAATCAAACTTTTCCTCTTCTTTTTTAGCTTGTTCTAACGATGGATTAATAACTGGATGTTTAGGAACAAAAACGGTACAACAATCTTCATATGGTAAAATACTTATATCATAAGTATCTATTTTTTTAGCTAAATCAATAATTTCTAGTTTATCAAAACAAGCAACTGGACGAAGTACAGGCATACTAGTAACTTCATTAATAACTGACATGCTACTAAGAGTTTGAGAAGCTACTTGTCCAACAGACTCACCATTAATAATGGCATAAGCTTGATATTTTTTAGCTAATTTTTCCATAATGCGATACATCATTCTACGCATAATAGTAATACAGTAATTAGGATGACAATTTTTATATATTTCTTCTTGAATAGGCGTAAAATTAACAACATGTAAATTAACTGTATCACTATATTTTGCTAATTTCTTTGATAAAGATATCACTTTATTTCTTGCTTCTAAACTAGTGTGAGGAATTGCCTCAAAATAAACGGCATCTACTGGTATTCCTCTTTTCATAGCTAAATATCCAGCAACTGGTGAATCAATTCCTCCAGATAACATTAATAACCCTTTTGGCTGTGTTCCAATTGGATATCCACCACATCCTTTATAAGCATTAAAATAAATATAACTATGTTCCTCACGCACCTCTACTTTAATAAATAATTCTGGGTGATGAACATCAACCGTCACATTATCTTTATTTTTTAAAACAAGCCCACCAAGAATACGATTTAACTCCTGACTATGAATAGGAAAACTCTTATCACTTCTTCTACTTTCAACTTTAAAAGTAGAAAAAGAAAGTGTTTGTACTAATTCTAATAATAAACTTTTTATAGAATCAATATTAGTATCAACAATATAGGCAACATGATACATATGAATACCAAAAATACAATCTAACTTTTCTTTAATGGCTAAAAAATCAACATCTTGAAATTCAATATACATACGACTACGTTCTTTATAAATTTTAACATCAAAATCTTTTAACTTATTTTTAACATTTTGATAAAGTGTCTTTATAAAAAAATTAAGATTTCCCTTCTTTGTAGTAAGTTCACCATACTTAATTAATATTACTCTTTTCACCTAAATCACCTCTACATCTCTAATATTTTAACACATAAAAAGAAAAGAAGAAAATACTTTCTTCTAATCACTAACTTTTTCAATATTTCTATACATTGTTTTTTTAGATACATTACTACTATCAGGAATTTCCTTAATAGTTTTAAACTCAGTACCATTTATTTTATTATATTCATATAAAAAAGTATCTTTCTCTAAATCATTTTTAAAAACATCTTTTCCATCTACTTGATAATTATAAAAAACTACCCTTTGATTATCTTTATTACCTTTCTCATCTGACCATTTAGAAACTCTATAAATGGTATAAGAATCATCTAAAGCATTTTGATTATAAATCAAATAATTTCCACATTCCAAAGTAACATATCTCTTACCATTTTTAAATTCAACCTTAGAAAGATTAGAATCACAATACTTAGTACCTTGAAACGGATTCTTGATGTTAGAATATATTTTTTTATCAATTAACATTTGCAATGTATAAACCGACTTTACTCCATCCATCATATAAAGATTGTTAGCTGACAAGGAAAACATCCTTGCATTATATTCCATAACATCATACTTTTCTTTATAATCTGTCTTAAATACATTAGCAAGAGCAAATGCCACTATAATTAGTAACATAACACAAACCGTAAGCATTTCATATGCTCCAAAACCATTTCTATTCTTACCTATCATAGACCGCCAACAACTTTCTATAAATATTTTCATCAACTACAGAAACTGCTTTAATTGAAATATCTAATGCTTTTTTATACTCTCCCTTAAAAAACATCCCTTCAGCATCACTAAGTCCCGCATCAACTTCATCATATAATGAGCGATATCGATTACCAAAAACGATAGCCATCTCAGCTAGCTGAGCAGTCTTAATCATTTCATTTGTCGTATTATATAACTTTAATACTAAATCTCTTGCTGTATCTACTCTAGTATTTAAAGTTTTAATAACAATTGGTTTTCTTGATAATTCCTTTATAACTTCCTCAATTGCTTCATTAGCTTCAGCTAATTGAACAAAATAATTATTAGTAATAACTGGCAACTTATAGCCTCTCATCTTTTCTTTACTTTGTTTTAGAAAAGATTCAATTTCTTCTAATTGTTCACGAGCACGAACTTCATCATCGTACATATTTCCTAAAGACTTAAGTGCTCTATCCAAATCTTCCTCCATATCCTTTAATCGTACAGTTAATTCTTCTACTTCCTTTTGCAACATAGAATAAGGAGAAGATTTGGCTTCTACTTTCGCTAACATCTTTTTATAATCATCATTAATAACAACTAATATTTTATTAACTTCATGAATAGTTTCTACATCTTGATCATTTAAATCATACATACTCTTAATATCGTCTAACTGATTATAAATTTCTTGAACCACTTTATTAGTTTTAACTAATTTCTTATCCAAATCAACTTCCATCTCTTCATAAACTTTTCTAGAAAGTCGCTCTTTTTCAAAATCCACAAACAATGAATCAAAATATTCAAGCATTGTCTTAAGTTCAAACATACAATCTTCCAAATTAAGGACTCTTATCTTATCTAAAATATGATCAATATTTTTTTGAGATTCTTCTAAATTATAATCAATATTTAAATAATCTAGTGGGAAATCTTGCTTAACCATATCATCATGAAGTTCTCTTATTTCTTTCATCCTATTAGGAATTACTTGCTTTGCCATTAATAATAAATCCGGTACTTCCTTAATAACAATACTCATATGCTCAATCATCGCATCCAAGGCTTTTACGATATGAACAACTTCATTATATTCATTTTTCTCCATAACCTTTTCAAAATCTAAAAACCGACGTTCAATATTTTCTAACTGTAATTCAACTGCATCTTGCATCTCATCATACATCTGTTTATGATCCTGAAAATCTTTATTAAGCTCACGATACTTTGTCTTCAATTTAATAACAATTGCTCGATATTTTTCCTCGCTCAAAGTAATTTCTTTAATCTCATCAAGTAAATAATCAGCAGACTCACGAGCCTTATAAATTTCCATTTCTGTTTTAGCTAAACGATAGATACAATTCTTATAATCTCTTTTATCAATATAAATATCTAAATCAATTAACATATCATCAATTTGAGATAACTTCTTTTCACGAATTTGATCAAAACGCTCTTGCCAATCATTATACTTTTCTTCCATCTTATCATTTTTAATAATTGGTTCCACTTTAGATAACTCCAAAGAAACAGGTGTACTTGCCACCATATTCTTAGCAATTTCTAAATCTCTTACCCTCTTTCGATAACGACTAGCAATACCTCTACGAATAAAATGAAGAGTTACAATAACAATCACAATACAAATAGCTAAATAAGAGCCAATAATTAAATACTGTCCTTGCATACTCCACCACCTTATAATATCTATTCATATTCTATCACAAAATATCAACAAATTTCTACTATTTTAGAAAAATAATATCACAAATAAATACCAAGTAGAAAGAAAAAACAAAAAAACTCCAAAACAATAATCAAAGAACTAACATAACCATTGACATATAAGGACTTTTCGATTATAATTATAACTGCAATTCACTTGAAACAGCAGATTTAGAGTATATTAATGTGTTTTTTATGAAATCAAGTAACAATTGCTGTTTACGCGAAAGAGAAAGAAAAACTCCCTAATCTACGACTAAATCATTTCAATGAATGTAATAAAAAGAAAGGAAGAAGATTTATATGGCAAGATATACTGGACCAAGTTACAAGAAAGCTCGTCACGTTGGATTCTCAATTAGCGAAACTGGTAAAGAATTAGCTCGTCGTCCATACGGACCAGGACAACACGGAAATGCACGTAAAGGTAAATTATCTGATTATGGAACTCAATTAAAAGAAAAACAAAAAGTTCGTTTCATGTATGGAATTAATGAAAGACAATTCCATAATACTTTTAACAAAGCATCTAAATTAAAAGGTGTTACTGGTACTAACTTTTTAAGAATGCTAGAATCTCGTTTAGACAATTTAGTATACAGAATCGGTTTTGCTAGTACTCGTCGTGGAGCTAGACAACTTGTAAATCATGGACACGTTACAGTAAATGGTAAAAAAGTAGATATTCCATCATATCAAGTTAAAGTTGGTGATGTAATTTCTATTAAAGAAGACCATAAAAACTTAAAAGTTGTTGCTGAAAGCTTAGCTAAAGTAACAAAACGTGTTGACTTCATTAATTACGATGAAGGAAAGATGGAAGGAACTTATGTTAGACTTCCTGAAAGAAATGAACTTAATGCCGATATCGATGAAGCATTAATCGTTGAATTCTACAATAAATAAAATTCACTATTTAGTGAATTTTTTTCTTTAACAAAAAAGGAGTGTTACTAAATAACCCTCCTTTTTATATTTTTTTATTCAATATCAAAAGTCTCACAATAACAATTATCAAATCCTTTATCCAATAAATTGCCATGTAAATCATGATGCAATATTAAATGTCTAAGTGCTCTAAGTGGTGCAGCATGAGTAACAACTAAAATATGACCATTAGGATGCTTTTTTGTAACATAATCTAAAAAGTCTTCACATCGTTTAAAAATATCTTGAACTGCCTCAACCCCTAAATCAGAACAATTTAAATCATAATCCCAATACTTTTTAGCATCATATAAATCATGGCTTTTCCCCTCAAGTTCTCCTAAATTTCTTTCTAACAACCTATCATCAGGAAAAGTCTCTACCCTATCACCTACTAAAATAAAAGCTGTTTCAACAGTTCTAACTAAAGGTGACATATAGCAAAAATCAAAAGAAACATCTTTTAATTTTTCCCTTAATTTTTGACATTGCCTTCTACCTGTATCATTTAATAAATTATTAGCTCTTCCTTGCAAAATGCCATCATAATTTTGATCTGTTTGAGCATGACGAACTAATGTGATTTTCATTATTTTACCTCCAATAACTTTAATGCTTGACTATATAAAAGGAATTTACTTAAATAACCTTGATCAGAATAAAATGAATAACCAGATACTAAATAGTTATCATCAAAAATTTCAATATCCGTAAGATAATCATCTGTTTCATTATAATAATTAACTACCTGAGCTTTTTCCAAATTACTTCGATACTTTCCAATGAAAGAATGATGAATAACCTTATCTTTTTTAATCTCTCTGGCTGTTCCTAACACTAATAAATCTTGATTAGAATCTACAATAACTTTTCTAAAAAAGCTAGAATCTTTAAGCTTATGAGTTGCTTCATTCAAATAATTCAAATCCAAATCATAACGAACTAACATAGCATCCGTTTTACTATCATCTACTTGCTTACCAGTAGTAACAACTAGACTGGAATCAATAAACGTAACACTAGAAAAGCCATAGGAAGAAATACCATCATAAATCACAGTATCTAAAAGATTTCCCTCCATATCATATTTAGCAATCAAACCCTGATTAGCATTTTTACTTCCAACTACATAAATAAAATCAGAAGTCATAATCACATCATTAAATTTAATATTATCTCCCTCACTAAATTTCTTCTTCCAATCTAGAGTACCATCAGTATGATATTTAACTAAAACGCCTATCCTCTTGTCATCTTGTTCTCCAGTACCAATTACTACATAACCATCATCTGTTGCAAATATAGACGAAAACTTTGTATTATCGTAACCATTAAATTCTTTTTCAAAAATTAAATCACCATCTAAATCATATTTTAATATAATAGCTGTTTCAATCCTATTCTTATAATCATTTTTAGTAGCTTCATAACTACCTACAAAAACAATTTCATCACCATCACAAATAATATCATTAAACTTACTACGATAACCTTTATTATAAACTTTTTCCCATATCTTTTCTTGTTTAGAATCATATCTAGCTACTTTAGCCTTAGATATTTCTCTCTCATTAGCATTATTAATACCTACTGCAAAAATATCTGAAGAAACAGAAACATCAATTGCATTAATACTATCAAAATAAGTAGGTTCTTCTTCTTTATAAAAAAATAGCAAAAAACTAACTATCAAAATAAGAATAGATAGAAAAATAAATAAAATCTTTATAATTTTACGTTGCATAACACATCATCTCCAAATCCACATACATTGTAACAAAAAAACAAAAATATTAGAAGTATAACAAAAAAAAATCTATCATAAAAGATAGATTTTACAGTCTAGCAAAACGTTCCAATAAAATACTTTTTCTTTCCACGTCTAACAACTACATATTTCTGTTCTATAGCAACATCTTTAGTAACTAAAAATGCACAATCTGTTATTTTTTCTCCATTTAATGTAATAGAATTATTACCAATAAATTCTCTAGCCTCTCTCTTACTAGAACAAATTTGAAAATGTACTAAGAAGTCAACCAGATTTTCTTCTTCTTTAATTGTAAATGGTTCAATTCCTTTAAATGCATCCTCAATTTGAGAGGCAGTCAAATCTTTAATATTTCCACTAAACAAAGCTTCACTTATTTTAACAGCATTTTCATAAGCACCTTCACCATGAATAAAATCTAACACTTCTTTAGCCAAAGCTTTTTGAGCAACTCTTTTTTCTGGTTGTGCACTTTGTTGCTTCATAATGTCTGCTATTTCTTCCTTAGTCAAAAATGTGAACTTCTTTAAATACTCTTCCATCATGATATCTTCTAAATTTAATAGATACTGATACATTTCATAACTAGATGTTTTCTCAGGGTCTAGCCATAATGCATTACCATAGCTTTTACCTAGTTTTTTACCCGTAGAATCAGTAATTAGTGGCATAGAGAAAGCAAAAACTTCTTCACTATTAAGCTTTCTAATTAATTCAATGCCTGTAGTTAAATTACCCCATTGATCAGAACCGCCAAATTGTAAAGTAATTCCATAATTATCATGAAGTTTTTTAAAATCATATCCTTGAATTAACATATATGAAAACTCTGCATAACTAATACCAATATCCATTTGACGTTTAACTAAATCTTTATTAATCATATAACTGACATTGATATACTTTCCAACATCTCTTAAAAAATCGATATAATTAATATCTTTAAACCAATCATAGTTGTTAACTAATTGTACTTCTTCTCCAAACAACTTTTTTATTTGAGCTTTCATTTTTCCATAATTATGTTCAATTACAGAAATTTCTGCTTTCTCTCGCTCCCCAGTTCCACGAGGATCACCAACTCTACCAGTTGCTCCACCAACTAAGATATATGGATGATGTCCAGCTCTCTTCAAGCGCTCTACCATTAAAAAGGTAGGAAATTGTCCAATATGTAAACTTTCAGCAGTTGGATCAGCACCTATATAAAATTTTAACCCTCCCTGATTTAATTTATTCTCAAGTTCAGGACTTGAAATATCTTTAACTAAACCTCTCCACTTTAACTCTTCAAAAAATGTCATTTTCTTTCCTCCTCTAATCTTAAATTATATATTTTATCTAATTGATAACCATAATCCAAATAAATTCCCTCTACATCTCTAGTAGTAACAGAATCTTTTGAAATTTTTAATTTATCTAACACTTGATATACTGCCTCTTCGCTTTTACCCTCAATTTCCAAATAAGTAGGAATCAAAGGCCAAGAATCAATATCTATTTCAACACCATCCAACATATATTGGCGTCTCCTATTCTCTTGATAACCTTTCGCTTCAAAACCAAGTTCATTAAGCAATAAATTAGTCTTGAAAAAATCATCCACTGCAATTTCTAATTCTTGTGTTCCATCTATCTCCGAAGAAACAATATTTTTAATAGTTAATGTTGTCTTCTCACCATTAGTTCGTAATCTAATCCATTTACCCTCTATTTTTGGTATAAAATCATAAACATATCTTTTTTGCAAATGATCCCATTGCAAGACGGCTCCCAAAGCTTCCAACTGCTTTTCAATTTTCGAAGCATCAATTCCTAACACTCTAACTTCATACTCAGTATTCATATAAACACCTCCAACAAAAAAACTATTCTCCCAAATAAGGACGAATAGTTCGCGGTACCACCTTAATTTATAGATTTCTCTATACTCTCAAATATCTTAACGCGATAAACGATTTTTCTCCAAATGTCGTATTTCATAACTATTCTCATTTTAGTTTTCACCAACCACTAAATCTCTATAAATAAAAAATAATCATTACTAATCCACTTATCAATAAAAAATTATGTATCTAATATATCATATATTTTAATCTTTGAAAAGTACCAAAAAAAAGAAAAGAATTATTTCTTCCCTTCTTTTTCTAATTTCTTTAATACTTCTTTAGTAACTTCAATTGCCTTCAAGCGAACTTCTTCAGCAGCATCTCTTAATACTGGAGTACCTTTATCAACCGCTAAATCAACTAATTCTTGAGCTTTCATTTTTAATTGCTCAGTTTTTTCTTTAGCAATTTCCAACACTTTTTCTTTATCCAAATCAGCAAGATCAGCTTTAATCTCTGCTAGTTTATGATTAAACTCTTCTTTTACTTCTTCCATATCAATATTTTTAATTTGATTAACCAACTCAGTCATTTTCTCTTTTAAAGCCGCTCTAGTTTCACTACCTTTTCTAGGAGCAAATAAAATTCCAAGTCCTGCTCCAATTGCTGCTCCAGCAACAAACTTACCTAATCCAGATTTTTTTTCTTTACTCATATATATCCTCCTCATCCTTTTTATTTCTATTAAATATTTTAGCAATCACTGAAGAAAATAAATTAATCACCTTATCTCCAATGACAGATATGCCATATCCAGTTTTATCTAATACCTCGAAAAAACCATTAAAAGAATTAACTTTTTCCTCAACATTATCGACAACACGGTCAACCTTATCTAAGATTTGAATCATCCTTATTCCTAAAATAATTAATACTATTAATAATATAATCCCGAAGATATATAATAATACCGGTAAAATAGCATTTAGTACATCCATTTAAGTCCCTCCTATTCTTCTTCCGTATTTTCATACATTGAATCAATTAAGTCAAACAAATTATCGTCAGTACCTTCACTAGATGTATTTTTCTTTTCCTCTACTGTATCAATAGCTGCTGCAACCTTTTCATCTTCATCATATTCTTCTGTAACACGTCGACCAGTTGCCTTCTCCTTGCTAGAGTCTTTATAATCTATATTATATTCTAACCCTAAATCTCTAAAATATTCTTCAGCATCACCAACTGTAACTTCTGATACCTTTGGTTTTTCATCATCATTACTTAAATCAACCAATAAATTATCAGCAACTTCTTCTTCAGTCACTTCCTCTTCCACTGGAAAATCAGGTTCCCTACCATCAATATCAGCTGCTATATCATCAGCTAAATTACCATAAGCTTTTCTCCGAACATCATCAACATTCATATGTTCTCTAGTATAACTAGATAAGCGTACTTCTCTTTTAGGAGCTATTTCTTCTTTCTTATAATTCTTATCTAAAATACCATAAATAGGAGATATGATTGGTGAGGGCTTAAAAGCTGGCTTAGCTTCTTTTTTCTCATAAGTACCGTATTCTTGAATAGAAACAGAACTATGGTATTCATTATGATATAAACCTGAATCTTTTTTACCAGAATATAAGTTAGAATCCACATGACCATGATATAATTCTGGTTCTCGTTCCATATGATAAGGCGTTGACTCTTTTTCCTTCTGTTCTTCCTCTCTATCTACTACTTCAACAATTTTAGGTTCTTGATAATATTCATCATCTCTAAATTCTTGATCATCAACTGCTGGAAATTTAAATTCTGCAGTATCGTGTTTTTCTTCACGTTCAGGAACAATTTCAAAGTCTTCCTCTTCTGGTTCATATTCTTCTAAATCTTCAAGAACTTCTTCTCTTCTTTCAGGTAAAACCACTTTTTTAGCAATTGGTTTATTTTCATGAACCTTGATAGACTCCTTAACTTCTCTTTTTGGTTTATCTTTCTTTGATTTTGGTTTAGTTTTTGGTTTTTCCTCAACCTCTACATACTCTTCTTCAAAAAGAGCATTTTTAATTTTATCAAAAACACCCATAATTCCACCTCTTCTAATCCACTTCATTTATTTCGAAATTATCACCATCAATAGCACCATTATTTCTATTCATATCTGCTTCCTCATAATCCTCATATTTTAAAGAAGAGTTATCATCAGATTTAGACTCAAAAATATTAAATGTTTCTTCTTTATAATTTAATACATTATTACCTATTAAACTTTCTAATACTTTATCATGATAACGAATAGATTGTAGAATATAACACATATTATTGATTGCATAAACAAGATGTTCCTTAGAAACATAGGCTTCTATTTTTCCATAATTAAAAACAAATTCTACAAAATACTGATTATCTACTTTGTTAATTTCAATATAACCTGTCTTTTTATTATAATTTAACCTTTTAGAATAATAAGCATCTTTATCTACTTTATAAGTATTTTTTGTATGATGAAAATAACTGATAGCATCAATATATAAATAATACTGATTAGCAAAACGATCCTGTAACAAAGCATTATACTCATCTTTATTAACAAACCTCATGCCCTTTGGTACATAATACTCATATCCATCAAAATTAACATTTGCTAAATCTGTATTTTGAGACAAAATAAACTCGATATTATCTGCAAAATTTGTAGGACTCAATTGATGAATACTACACCCAGATACAAGCAATAATAAAATAGAGAGTAAAACTATTTTCTTTTTCATATTTCACCTACTCTTACTACATTATATCAAATTTTTAATAAATGTAAAAATTTTTTCTATTTGTTTACTTTTTTAGACACTTTTACAGCTTCTACACTATAAATAGGCATACCACGTTCTGAAAAACGATCTTCATATTCTGTAGTAATAAGTTCATCTTTCTGATAATCTCTATGTAAATCAAAGGTTAAATTACGAAGAATATAACCAGCTTCACTAAAACTCATTAAAGAATAACAAAACAAATCTTCATTATCAGTTCTCATACAAATATCTTTATCTAAAATAAAAATTTTCTCATACTTTTCTAAGAAAACTTTACTAGAAAGTCGACGCAAATGATGACGTTTTTTAGGCCAAGGATCTGAAAAGTTTAAAAATATTTTACTAATTTCTTTATCAAAAACTTGATTAATTTCTAAAGCGTCCATTCTAATAATAGCTAAATTAGTTAATTCTTCATCTATTTTAGGTAAACATTTAGCAACAACACTATCATATTTTTCAATCCCAATAAAATTAATATTAGGAAATTTTTTAGCATGTTCTCTAATAAACTGTCCCTTACCCATACCAATCTCTATATAGATAGGATTCTTATTACCAAAATATATATTCCATCTACCACAATAATCTTTTGGATTTTTTACCAAAAATGAAGAGGCATTTAAAATTTCTTCTTTATTTTTTACATTTCTAAGTCTCATAATATCACATCCTTCATATATTATAACAGAAATAAATAAATGTGCATATAATAAAGCAACAGGAAAGGAGTAAAAAATGAATCAATTTCCGTATCCTTATATTCCACCTACGATGTCCTATCAACCAACTCCTAAAAATTTAGAACAAGAAATAGAAAAATTAAAAGCTGAAATAAATGCTTTAAAAAAAAGAGTTGCAAAATTAGAACAAGGTGGACAAAATGATTATTTAAAAAAAGAAGATGGTATGTATATGTTATGAACACAAACTGTGTTCTTTTTTGTTGAAATAAAAACTTTTATGATATACTAATAAAAGAAAGGATGAAAACATATGGCTAAACTAGTACATTTAACTGAAGAAATTTATGAAAACTTTGTAAAAGAACAAAAAAAATCACACTTTTTACAATCCTATGCATGGGGAGAATTATCTAAAGTAAAAAGGCATCTAACACCTTACTATCTAGGATTAGTAGATGATAAGAAAAATATTTTAGCGACTGCTTTATTACTACAAAAACACCTACCAATGAAATACTCTTATTTTTATTGTCCAAGAGGCTATATATTAAACTATGAAGACGAAAAACTAGTGAAAGAAATGACTAAAGAAATAATAAAATTTGCGAAAAGTAAAAAAGCCATTTTTGTCAAAATAGATCCTGACTTAATCTATAAAGACTACAACTACTTAGATCAAGAACAAAAGCTACCTTATGATACAAATAAAATATTTGAAACCTTAAAAAAAGTAGGTTATAAACATTTAGGCTTTACCAAAAATTTTGAAACAATGCAACCAAGATATACATTTAGAATTGATATGAATCAAAGCTTAGAAGATATAGAAAATCATTTTTCTAAAACTACTAAACAAAGAATTGCTAAAGCCAAAAAGTTAGATACTTATGTAGAAATCGGTACTGAAAAAGACTTAAAAGAATTTTATCATTTAATGACCTTAACAGAAACAAGAAAAGATTTTGTCTCTTATAATGAAGATTATTATGAAACTTTATATGACATCTTCAATGGTAGTGAAAATGGTAAGGCTACACTTTTTCTAGGTAAAGTTGATTTAGATAGAACTATCAAAAAAATGAAAGAAAATCTAAAAGCTGTAAATAATCAAATATCTATTTTACCAATTGATAATCTAAGTAAAAGTGCTAAAAACAAATTAAATGAACTAACAAAACAAAAAGAAAACTATGTAAAAGAAATTAAAAAATACGAAGAATACAAAGAAAAATATGGAAATAATTTAACCCTAAGTGCCCATATGATTATTGAATATGCTGATAAAGCTTGGGTATTATATGCTGGTAACCATAATGTTTTAACTGAAACTTATGTCAATTATTATACTTATGAAGAACATATTAAATATTGTAAAGAAAAAGGCATTAAAATATATGATCAATTTGGAACAATAGGTGATTTATCAAAAGACAATCCACGTTTTGGACTTCATGAATTTAAACGGAAATTTGGCGGAGACTATATCGAATTTCTTGGAGAATTTGATTATATAACCAACAAACCAATGTATTTTTTCTTTACTAAATTAGTTCCCATTTATAGAAAAATGGTAAGAAGAAAAAGTAAGAAGGAGATAGAAAATGAAGTTAAAAAAAATCAGTGAAAAAGAATGGAAAAAATTTGCCGATAAAAATTCTGAAATTACTTTTTATCAAACTAAAGAATGGGCAAACCTAAAAAGTAAAAACAATTGGCAAGCACACTACTTAATTCTAGAAGAAGATAATAAAATCATAGCAGGAAGCTTAATCTTATCTAAAACATTACCAATCATACATAAAAAAATGTTTTATGCTCCGCGTGGTTTTTTATTAGATTATAAAGACAAAAACATATTAAAAAATTTTACTAAAAATTTAAAAGAATATGCAAAAAAAGAAAATGCCATCTTTGTGAAAATTGACCCTTATGTAGAATATAAGGAAAGAAATAACAACGGTGATATTGTTAAAGATGGGATAGATAACAGTATTACTGTAGACAACTTAAAAGAATTAGGTTATAAACACTTTGGTTTTAATCTAATGCAAGATACCCTACAACCAAGATGGATGCATGTAATTGAAACAGAAAATAAAAGTTTAGATGACATTATGAAAGATATGGAATCAAAAACTAGACAAATACTTAGAAAAAATGAAAGATCAGGTATTAAAACCAGAGAAATAGAAAAAGAAGAACTACCATTATTTAAAGATATCATGCAACACACCAGCGATAGACGTGAATTTGTAGATAGACCCTTGTCTTATTACGAAAACATGTGGGACTCTTTACATGATGCCGGTATATTAAAAATATTAGTCTCAGAAATTGATTTTTTAGAATTTGAAAAAAATACTAAAGAAGAGCTAAGTAGCAATGAAAAAGAACTAAAAGATAGAATTTATAAAAAAGAACATGACATTCTAAAAATGAATCCCAAAAAATATGAACAAAATAATAAGAAAAATGAACAAGAAATTGCAAGACTAAAAAAACAACTAGAAAAAATTGCAGATTATAAAAAAGAATATGGCGATAAAAAATTATTAGGAGGTATACTCTTTCTAATATATGGTAATGAAGTATTATCCCTACATGGTGGAACTTTAGACAATGTTATGCAATTTCAGTCGGCTTATACAATTCACTTTGCTGGAATTAAATACGCAGTAGAACATGGATACAAAAAATATAATTTCTACGGAATAACAGGCGATTTTAGAAAAGAAAATCCACTATATGGACTATATTTATTTAAAAAAAGTTTTGGAGGACATGTAGTAGAATTAATTGGAGAATTTGATCTTATCATATCACCATTATGGTATCATACCTATAATCTTGCTTTCAACGTATATCATAAATTAAAAAACTTAAGACACAAATAAAAAAAGGTGCTAAAATCATTAGCACCTTTTTCTTTTACTCTTACTCTTTTTTTTTCGAAACAAATCTCTAACTTTATCACCAAAAACATGAAATAATAATTTAGATTTATAAGCATAAATAAAATAAATACTTCCACCTATTAAAGTGTAAATCACAACATATAAAAAACTGACAAAACGATTAGAACTACTTGGCAATAAATATTTAATAACCAAAAGTCCCACAACCATCAACATTGCACCACATAATATATCCATAAAATTTTTAACAAGTTCTTCGTAGCGCACTTTATATTTATATCTTAATTGAACAATACAAATAACGAAAGAGACAAAATAACCAATTAAACTGGCTGTAATAACTCCATAATAGGCTGGAAGACCCATTTTATAAAAAGCAAGGATTAAATTACTATTTAATAAAATTTTTAAAATAACGCCAACTACTAAACTAATAAAAACTGTCTTATAATCTTTTAACACCTGAAGAATAGATATTACTAATGTAAATAAACCAACAATTAAGCCTACAAAAATATAATAAGCTAAAACACTTGGACCATACACACTACTACCATAAAAAACATTCCAAATATACTCAGATAAAAAACTAATTCCTAAAGACATTGGCAAAGTAAAAAATAATAAAACACTAAGTGACTGATTGATTTTATGATAACTATCAGCTTGATCTTTTTTTACCACACTTTGTGTTAAATTAGGTATTAAACTAACTACAATCCCAGTAGATAAAGCCAGTAAAATCATATTAAATTTGGCTCCCCAAGTAGATAACATACTCATAACAACCTCAGCATCAACCACTGAAAAATTAGCATAATTAACCAAGCCTTCTACTACTGTTACCATATCAATATAACTATAAAGTGATTTAAAAATATCAATCATAATAAAAGGTAAAGCATAAATAACAATCTTTTTAAATATTTGTTTATTAGTAATAATAGGTTCATTAACACTTCTGATTTTCTCGTTAAACTTACTTTTATTCTTATTCTTTTTAAACACTAAGTATAAATAAGCAACTATTGCCCCAGCGGTTGCTCCAAAAACAGCAACTCCAACCGCAGATGTTAATGATAACTTAAACACTTTTAAAGCCATAAAACTACCAAGTACTATAATAAAAACTCTAACTAGCTGCTCTACAATCTGAGAAAAAGAAGGAATCTGCATAAATCTATGACCTTCAAAATATCCTCTATAAATACTAAGTACAGGAACAACTAGTATCGCCGTACCAATAATTCTAATTACAAACGTAACATCTTCAATGGTATTTCCACCAGTCAAGTCCCCCAAAACAGCCTGAGCAATCATAGGTGCAAACAAAAGCAAAATAATAAAACAAACAAACCCCAACAACAAAGCTATTTTTTTACCAATGATAAAAGCCCGTTTTTTAGCATTATAATATCCTAAAGTTTGATATTCTGATACTATTTTACTAATAGCTAAAGGAATACCAGCTGAAGATAAAGACATAAAAAGAAGATAGATGGTATAAGCATAACCATACAAAGCCCCACCTTGTTCTCCAATAATAGCATGAAAAGGAATAACATAAACAATTCCCAATATTTTTGTAAGAACAATACAAAAAGTCGCAATAAATGCACCAGTTAAAAAACCATTTTTCTTCAGTGTCTTATCCTTCTTCATAGCTTCCTCCTCTATTAACATCATACCATAAAAGAAAAAAAAGAAAAAGATTTCTCTTTTCCTAATAATAAACTACCATCGCTGAAAAACAAAACACTTGTTCTTCACTAAAAACTCCAACTCCAACTTGGTACTTTATATCAACAACTTCTCCTTCTAAATCCTCCAAAAATTCATTAATATCAGCTTCTAAATCCTTTTCATCTTCTTCATCAAAAATTTTCACTTTCATAATATCACCTAAAATAACTATAAAAAAAGTTTTCAACAAAATTTGTTGAAAACTAGTAAACATTAACTCAATAACCAATCTAGAAGACCATCAATATAATTTTCAAGTATAGTAATGTTTTCACCAAGAAGTCCAATAACAGGATGTAATCCATCTTTATTGTGAAAATCAGAACCAATTGTAGTCTTTAAATTATGTTCCTTAGCAAATTGATTCCAAAAAGCACTGTCATTTATTTTATGATTATCTTTATCAACATAAACATAATTAGCTTCAATTCCATCAGCCTGCATATCTTGCACTAATTTTAAAACATCTTCAGCCATAAAGTTATCTTCATATTTATAAGCAACAGGATGAGCTAAAATAACTTTTCCACCAGCATTATGTATTAACTTAGATGCTTCAACTGGAGTAATAGTTGCTTTTTTAACGTATGCAGGACAGCCTTCATTCATAATACTCTCAATAAACTCTCCCTTATCAGGAATATGTCCAAAAGTTTTTAATAAAGATTCATGATTATCAGGATTATTTATAATATCAAAATAAATATGTGCCTTTGTAACAGCTTCAATCTTATCAAGGTCTTCAACATTTACTTTATATCCTAAATCATTTAACTTAACAGACACATTATATAAATAATCATGTCTAGCATTTCTTAATTCAAATAATTTTTGTACTAACTCGTTATTTTTCATATCAAAATTATAGCCTAAAACATGAAAGCCACATTTTTTATTCTTAGTAGAAATTTCAACAGCAGGAATAATTTTAATATTTTTATCCTTTGCATATTGAAATAACTCATCATCATAAGCATCTATCGTATCATGATCAGCAATTGCAACAACACTAACACCATTTTTTAAAGCTTCATCGATAACCTGCTTAGGAGATAAGTCTCCATCAGAACAATTTGTATGAATGTGTAAGTCAATTATTTTCTCCATGATTCAATCCTTCTTTCATATGTTTTTTGTAATTGAGGAGTTTGAAATCTTCTTTCAACAGATGCCGGAGCAACAGAATGTAGAAAAGCTGTTAATTGATCATTATCAAAAACTTGAGAAATAATTCCTCTAGTAAAATCCAACTTACGATCTAAGTTCTCCTCAAAAGAAAATGGCGTCATAGTATATAAAAAATCTAACACAAAATTGTATGCAACATCATCATGTTGCCATTTTTTTCTTAATGATGTTGGATGAATAGGAAGATATGGAACATTATTTTCTTCCATAGATTTTTGTAAAACAAATGGAATTTGATTAAACAAATTACTTAAAGTTGAATATTCAATAATATGAATATCTAAAGGAAGTAATTTCGTAGGCATCTTTCCATTTTGTATATCGATAGAAATTTCTGTAACATCTTTAATTGTTTGAACAGGATCAACATCTGAAGTATGCATATTAAAAGAATCAAACAATTTAGATAATGCAGTTTTTGCTGATTCTACTTCACTATCAGCGCACACCATCCACATATCAACATCCGGCAACCTATTAATAACCTTTCTAGGCTTCAATGAATCTGTCAATTGAGGACATGGCTTACAAATCTGTTTCAAATCAGGCATATTTTGTCCTGTTGTAGATAAGCATTTTGCACAAACCCAAGTTGTACCTAATTGTTGAGCTTCTTTAAATAACTCCTCATTATAACGTATTTGCTCATCAATAATTGGTAATTGCCCCTCTAGTTCAGAATTCAATGCATAAAAAGGATAACCTGTACCAAAAGAACCACAATAACCAGGAGCCATTCCCATAATAGTATTAATTGTATCAATATTTTTTATTAAATATAAACGTTTCAACTCTGAATTATTTTTTTCAAAACGAGTTGATGCCTCTGCGGCTTGAATACAAATATTCATAACATCCCCCTCTAAATGTGTATAGATTATAACATATTAAATTTAAAATGTCAATTTATAATTAACCACATAAATGAACAAAGTAAAATATTTTACTTAACTATATAAAACGTATTAACCATTAAAATAAATTTCCAAAAAAAGAGATGATATCCAAGCGAATATCATTACCTCTTTTTTTAGTAATAAAAAATCATTTTTTAGAACAAAAGTAAGATACTTTTGTATTTTTTTATAATAATTTATTATTTAACCACGATATTAACAATTTTACCTTTTATAACGATTACTTTTATAATCTCTTTGCCATCCGTATGACGCTTAACATTCTCAGCATCCAATGCTTTCTCTTTAATAATTTCCTCATCTTCATCAACAGAGATAGTTATAGTAGCCCGAACCTTACCATTTACCTGAACTGCTATCTCTTTAGTATTTTCAACCAATTTAGATGCGTCATAAGTAGGCCAAGCTTCATAAGCCATAGTACCATGATGACCTAACATTTCCCAAATCTCTTCAGAAATATGAGGAGCAACAGGATTTAACAATTTAACAAATCCTTCAGCATATTCTTTAGGAAATATTTCTTCTTTATAAACTGCATTGATAAATATCATCATTTGACTAATTGCAGTATTAAAATTAAGTGTTTCAAAATCATCAGTTACCTTTTTAACAGTTTGATGATAAATCTTTTCAAGATTTTTATTTTCTGTATCTTGAAGTTTTTCTGATTCATATAAACGATAAATTCTATCCAAAAATTTTTGAGCACCTTCAACTCCTTGTTGACTCCAAGGTTTAGAAGCTTCAAGTGGACCCATAAACATTTCATAAAGCCTTAAAGTATCAGCTCCATAATCACGAACAATATCAAGTGGATCAATTGCAAACTCAGGATAACGTTTACCCATCTTAATACCATTAGCCCCTAAAATCATTCCCTGATGAACTAGTTTTTTAAATGGTTCTTTAACAGGAGATAATCCCTTATCATATAAATAATTATTCCAAATTCTAGAATACATCAAATGACCAACAACATGCTCTGGTCCTCCAATATATAAATCAACTGGCATCCAGTGTTTCAATAGCTCTTGATTAGCAAAAAAGTCATTATTTTCTGGATCAATATATCTTAAATAATACCAAGATGAGCCAGCCGAACCAGGCATAGTAGAAGTTTCTCGAACCCCTTTCAAACCATTATGACTATATTGTTTCCAATCACTGGCATTTTCAAGTGGAGCCTTACCACCATGACCTTTATAATCATCAAGCTCAGGTAAAATAAGTGGTAACTCATCATCATCTAAAATATGAATATCCCCATTTTCTAAATAAACAACTGGCATTGGTTCTCCCCAATATCTTTGTCTAGCAAAAATCCACTCTCTCATGCGATAATTCACTTGCTTAGAACCACAATTATGCTCAGTAAGCCAATCTATCATTTTGTCAATAGCATCTTCTTTATTTAAACCATTTAAAAAATCTGAATTAATATGAATACCATCACCTGACATCGCACGTGGATTTAAAACATATTCAAACGATTTCAAATGTAATTCATCCTTGATTTCTTTTAAAATAGTAGACTTATCTACCCATTCAACAGTAAAACTTTCATCTTCCTCTAAATTTTGAGAATCTTGTTTCTTACTCTTAAGTGCAAACAATAATGGAGTAGCCTCAATATTAAAGTATTTATCTTTATTATAAGCATAATAATGATGATTAATTTTAAAATCCTCACATACAAGTTCGATATCAGTATACCCAGTTTCTTCTAAAACCTCACGAATAGCACAATCTACCGCAGACTCATTTTCTTTTCTAGTTCCACCAATAAATAGACGACCACCATTTTCTTTCCAATTAACGGTTAAGTACTTATCTTCTTCTTTATCATATACAATAGCCACAATAGACTCTTTTTTAGACTCATCATCATGTTTTTTACCAGTAACTTCTTCTAACACTTGAATAATTGGAATATTAAACTTAGTTGCAAATTCAAAATCACGATCATCATGTGCTGGAACCGCCATAATAGCACCAGTACCATAACTTGCTAAAACGTAATCCGAAATATAGATTGGAATTTCTTTATTATTAACTGGATTAACCGCATAACAACCAGTAAAAACACCCGTTTTTTCTTTATTAAGTTCTGTTCTTTCTAAATCACTTTTAGTAGCACATACTCTCTTATAAGAATCTACTGCTTCTTTCTGTGAAGCTGTTGTAATTTTATCAACAAGCTCATGTTCTGGGGCCATAACACAATAAGTAGCTCCAAATAAAGTATCACAACGAGTAGTAAAAACTTTAAATTCTTCTGAAGTACCAGCCACTTTAAAAATAACCTGCGCTCCAATGGATTTGCCAATCCAATTTCTTTGCATTTCCTTAGTAGACTCAGGCCAGTCAAGTTCATCAAGCCCAGCAAGTAATTTTTCAGCAAAAGCAGCTTGATCAATAACCCATTGTTTCATATTCTTTCTAACAACAGGAAATCCACCACGTTCACTTTTACCATCAATTACTTCATCATTAGATAATACAGTCCCAAGTTCTTCACACCAGTTAACTGGCATATCAATATATTTAGCATAACCATCATTATATAATTGTTTAAAAATCCATTGTGTCCATTTATAAAATTTAGGATCACTTGTTTGTAAAGTTTTAGACCAATCATAATCAAAACCAATAGCTTTTAACTGATTACTAAAAGTTTCAATATTTTTTTGTGTAAATCCATTAGGATGATTACCAGTAGTTACAGCATACTGTTCTGCTGGTAACCCAAAAGAATCATAGCCCATCGGATGCAATACATTATATCCTTGCATTCTCTTCATTCGAGAAATAATATCAGTAGCAGTATACCCTTCAGCATGTCCTGCATGTAGTCCTACTCCAGAAGGATAAGGAAACATATCTAAAGCATAAAACTTAGGCTTACTAAAATCCCAAACATCAGTATGAAAAGTATCATTATCTTCCCAATATTTTCTCCATTTTTCCTCTATTTTACTAAAATTATACATTCTTCGTCATTCCTCTCTTTCTATAAAATATCCCAACAAAATGATAACTAACAACAATAACAGGTAAAACTAGTATTAAAACCAAAAGAAGTTGCCATAAATAGGAATCAACAATCATCGCTAAAGAAACTATAAGTGCAATATCAAACGATGATACTAAAGCAACAATTTGTAACAATTGTGGATAATCCACTTTTTGCATATTTAAATGATACCTAGTAATTAAGTATCTAACTTCCATAGGTTTTTTTTTGTTCTTATCCTTTTTAGTTTTCCTAACAATAAAAATTTCATATACCACTAACACTACAAAAAAACACATAGTAAATAAAATAAACTCCTGAAACATAAAATCCTCCTATAAAAAAAACGCCCCTATACAACTATAAGGACGAATCTTCGCGGTACCACCTTACTTCGTAGTTCTACTACGCAGCTTTATTGAGATAAAGGTCTAACCCTAAATACTATCAGCCAATCAAGTTCATATAGCACTTATTGTTTACTTTCACCAACCATAAACTCTCTAGAAATAAGAAACTACACTACTACTACTAGCAATATTTCAATATGTTACTAGTATAGTAAATTTTTCTCTTTTTGACAAGCATATTTTATTTTTTTCCCTTAGAATTGTCTGAAGAAACCGGACTATAAGGAGTATTTAACATTTTTACTAATTCATTTTGCTCAATACTCCATCCCAACTGTGGCATATCATTTTTATAATCACGAAAAAGTTCATACACACTTTGTTGCTTACCACCAGTAATTCTTCGAATTGCCTCATGATAATCACCAGACATCGTTCGTACAGTCTCCGAAAAATTAGGTGATTCACCCATGATTTGTCTAAGTTCTAAAGCCATACTAGAAAATTCATCTAAAGATGTAATATCTGTTGGACTATCTTTCATACGATTATAAATTTCCATAGATAGTAGTAAAGGATGTGAAAGTTCAGGACCATTTTCTCCATAAAAATAAACTGTACCCTCTGGAAAAGTTAATAATTCTGCTTTTTGTGAATCAGTAAATACAGAATATAAACTAGAAGGATTAGCCATAATCAATAAAGCATGTTCTAAAAGAGTATCATTTCCAAAGGTATTACGTAAATACTCAATAACCGAACTTTCATTATAACCCTCATAATCCTGAAATTTCGACAATTGTTCTAACGTTTCCTTGCCGCCATCTTTAGCAACATAATATAAAAATATAAAATTATTCAAAACTTGATAAGCATTCAAAGACTCATCAATTTGATGATAATCTTCAACAGAGTCCATCCAAAGCTCCGAATCACCCTCATAAAAACATAAATACTGATATTGATGTAACAGTTTTAAGGTACTTTCATCAGCATCAGAAAACAAGATATTATCTAAATCCCCAGATACTAAATGTGAAATTAAAGAATCATTAATAGCTATATTATAATCATAATCTTTTTCATAATCAAAATTTTTAATAACATAATTTTGCAACTCACGAAATTGATTACCTGAAATCATATAAATCCCCCCTAAAATTCACTAATATATTCTAATAACCTCAAGAATAATTGAATATATTCTTTAGAAAGTCCCCTACTCTTTAACTTTCTAATGGCTATTCTTTTATGACTAATAGTGTCTTTACCAAACATAATTTTAGCAATATCTTCTTTTAAATAGGTTTCAATCTGTAAATCCACTAAAATACTATTAATATCATCATTAATTAAACGAACCGCATCGATTTCAATATCTCTACCTTTACAACTAACCGTTAACTGACCAACGGTAGGACAATCTTTGATTTCAACTACAAAATCATTTCCATCAATAGATGAAGTAACTGGTATTTTATTTGAATTATAGTATGCCGTCACATCTTGAGCTTGCTTTGTATTTCTAAATACTAGCTTATAATTTCTCTTATCAGGAACAATACCCGTTTTACCATCAATCGCTCTAATAATAACTGTATAATTATTTCTTAAATAATTATAGTCAATAGAAGTTTTCAAATAATACCCTTCCTTATACAAAGAAGTAATACCATCATCTTCATATAAAGTATATGTATTAGAAACACCAGGAAATATTTGAATTTCCATATCAGTAGGAAGACCAATGTTATTATAATCACTTCTATTAGAAAGTGGAATAATACTACCAGCATGTGCAAATACTGGATAATCCTCTTCTTTAAAGAAAGAAATATATTTTTTATTACCTGGAAATTTCTTTCCCGTCTTAAAATCATACCAAATACCATCAGGTATAAAGAAACGATGAATAGTACGATTCATAGTAGGATCTTTCTTATCTAAAATCGGACAAACTAACAATTGTGAACCAAAATAGTATTGATTTTTATACAAATCATCATCATAAACCCAAAGATAATTATAATAAAATGGTTGAATGAGTGGTGTGCCAGCCTTTGTATAATTATAAGCTTCTGTATATAAATAAGGAATCAATCTATGGCGAAGGCGTAAATACTCAGCTGCAATATTTTCTGTTTTTACATCCCATAACCATGGTTCTCTTTTATAGTAAGGACCTCTAGCCCCATGAAATCGTAAAATAGGAGAATATACACTAAGTTCCAAATATCTAATATAAAGTTCACTCTCTTCAATTCCACCATGATTTCCAGCAACATCATGACTCCACCAACTAACTCCTATATTAGCAGCATTTAAATATTGAAATGGCAATTTTTTCAAGGCTTCCCAACTAACCTCACTACTTCCTCCATAAAGAACCGGATAACGATGAGCACCATAAATACCATTTCTAGCTAAAATCATACTTCTTTTTTCCTGACTTTTTCCAGAATCTAAATATAAATAATGATTTATAGTCCATAAATTAGTTGGATTAGAATCTCCTTTATAATCATTCCAAAAGAAATCAACTCCATAATTTTCTAAAGGATGTAAAAACGCTTTAAATAAAACATCTAAAATCTTAGGATTTAAAGGATCAAACATAATAATTTTAGAATCAGTAACTCCTAAAAATTCACTAGCTTGTTTATAATATTGCTCGTGCGGATAAAATCCTTGTTCTGGATTAATACAAAGACCAACCCTAATACCTCTTTGATGAAATTTATCAATCATTTCCTTCGGGTTTCTAAATAAATTAGTATTAAAAGTATATCCAACTTTTAAATCAGTATAATCCCCAACATTTCTATAATGCCAATCATGGTCAAAAAGCATAACTGAAAAAGGTATCTTCTTTTTTTCAAACTTCTTAAGCAACTCTGTCGTTGAAAAATCATCATATGTAATATTTCTACTCCACCAATTACCAAGAGCATACCTAGGTATCATCGCTGGAGAACCAGTTAGTTTAAAATAATCAAATAAAGCTTGTTTAAAATCTCGATCATACATAAAAACATAAATATCTGTATGGTCAGTTGGTGGATCCGCTAGCGTTCCATCATCAAGCAAAATCTTATTTTTACTATCATCAATAGAAGCAAACCCATCTAATGAGTATAATCCCTTGCACAAATTCTTATCAGTAGCAACATCAACACCAATAAAATTACCCAACATATTACGAGCTTCAGGATGACCATAATACCAATCTTTATTTCGATCACGGTCACGACTTAATAACGTTATTTTTAAATTTCGCATCGGATCAACTTTACTTCCAACAAAAGGTTGCTTTTTAAGATATGTTAAATGAAAATACTTAGTAGTAATCTCCACAAACTGTGTATCTTGCTTTACTTGAAATTCTGGATACCCCAAATTTCTCCGTACTACAAGCTGAGTCGGACGATCTACAAAAACTCCACTAGGAGAATACTCTAAACGGACAACTCTTTCAGTAATAACAGTAATTCGAAAGTTTTTACCTTTGACAATAGTTTTGTCATCACTTTTTGCTCGGTCATCATTTATTTCAAATTGTCTTCCAAGTGGATACATAAGCCAACACCTTCCTATTATTCTAGTAACATAATATCATAAAACAAAATATATTCCAAGAAAAAAAATAGCAAATCGCTATTTTCATGAATCTAAAAACATCGCATAATATTCTTCAAATGAAATATTATTTTCATATATATATTTGGCAATTTTTTTACCTACATATCGATAATGCCATGGCTCAGCCCGAAAGCCTGTAACAGCTTCGTCTTTTTTCTTAAACCTCTGAATAAACCCATATTTATAAGCATTATCTTGTACCCATTCATACTCATCTGATTCTGCAAAAACATCTGAATTTCTACTACCAATATCAAAGGAAAGACCTGTCTGGTGTTCTGAGAAACCTGGCTTTGGTAAATATTTCTCAACATAACTATCACCATATAATTTTCTATAAGTTTCACAAAGTTCTTCTTGATCTTTATAACTTCGATAACTAGAATTAATAACTAAATCATACCCGTCTTTTTTAGCTGCTTTATACATCGAAATAAAAGCATTAACAGCAATTCTTGCCCCTTTTTGTGTATTATCAGCAGCATACTTTAAATCGATAGAAACTAAGTCTTTGGGAACATACTTCTTTGTTAGAGAACGATGCTTATTAACCAACATATCCGTACTAAACTTTTCAACGATTTCTGGATTTTGATAATCCTCCCTATCCATATCAAGATTGACTGCCAAAACAGTAGTCTCATCATCTTCACCAGTTTCATCACTATATAAAACATATCTATCATAATTTCTCAGTTTAGCATATGGAACGCTAAAAAACTCTTCTAAATATCTAATTTTATCTCTTTTAGCAAACTCTGTTACATCCTGATCATTACCGTGAGCTAATATCATGGATATATTATCATTACTATATCCTTTTTTTATCAAAGTATTAATATTACGAATCAAATGTTTGTGGTTTTGATAATCTATTTTAGAATACTGATCTAAATACTCCTCACGATAATCATCACTTTCAAACGCAGCATTAAGTGTTTTATTTTCACCAACAGATAAAACATACTCTCTCTTAAACTTAAACAAAATTTTTCGACTAGCTTCTTTACTGTAGCCAAGACTAGTTAAAGGGTGAATACGTGATGAATAAAAACAAAATATCAAAACGAAAACAAGTAAAAAAACACCTAAAATTTTGACTTTTTTCAAAACAGATTTTTTCAACTTAAATTTTCTTTTCAAAATCATCACCTACTATAACAAGTATAACACACAAATTGAATTTACAACATTTTTATGATATAATAATGCACGAAAAAGGATGTGAAGAGATGAAAGCATTAGTCTTGTCTGGTGGAGGTTCAAAAGGCTCTTATCAAATAGGAGTTTGGAAAGCCTTAAAAAAATTACATATAAAATTTGATATAGTAACAGGTACATCAGTAGGAGCATTAAATGGAGCCTTGATTACTCAAAATAGTTATCACAAAGCTATCAACCTATGGAAAAAAATAAATTTACAAATACTATTTGGAGAAAATGCAACCAATAGTACCAATGATTTAGAAGTAATGAAAATGTATGGAAATAATTTTATAAAACATGGTGGTATGGAAGTAAAACAACTAGAAGAATTAATTGAAAAAGAAATAAACTATAAAAAGTTTTATAAATCGAAGATTAATTATGGTTTAGTAACCTTTAATTTAACTAATAAAAAACCAATTCAAATTACGAAAGAAAAAATTCCTAAACATTTAATTGGTGACTACTTAATGGCCTCTGCTTCTTGCTACCCTGCCTTCAAACAAAAAGAAATAGAAGGAAATAAGTATATTGATGGTGGAATCTATGATAATCTTCCTATTAATTTAGCCTTAGATATGGGAGCCGATGAAATAATCGCAATAGATTTATCAGCTCCAGGATTCAATCGTAAACCAAAAAGAAAAGTACCAACCATAAAAATAAAACCAAATAACAAGTTAACTAACTTTTTAAACTTTCATGAAGAATGTGCCAAAAGAAATATTGCTTTAGGCTATAATGACACTCTAAAAAAATTCAATAAGCTAGAAGGAAATAAGTATACTTTTAAAAAAGGTTCAATCAAAAAAAACAAGAAAAAACATCTAGAAACTTTCGGTTATTTATTTGAACAAACGATTAATGGCCAAAAAATGATTGATAACTTCCAAAAAGTCTTAAAAATAAAAGAAACCTCAGTCGAAGAAATGGTAGATAAAATATCTTTAAAACTAATGGAAAGCCTAGCTAAAGACTTTAATTTAGATGAAACAAAAATCTATACTGAAAAATCTTTCAATCGGCAATTAAAGAAAAAATTAAAAGCCGAAAACAAAAAAGAAATAGAGGAACTAAAAAGTATGATAGATATGATTAAAAACAAGAAAAAAGGTATTAAAAAAAGAGCCTTACTGAATCCTTGGGCATTTCTAAAAGCTCTATATTTATATACAATAATTGAAATATAATGAATCAATTTAAATATAGTAACACTAATAAACGCTATCATACATTAGATTATTATTACAAACAAAAATTCAATTCGAAAGTATTTAAAGTTAGTCTAAATGCGGGTTTTTCTTGTCCTAATATTGATGGTACCGTAGGATATGGTGGATGCATATACTGTTCTAAAAGTGGTAGTGGTGAATTTGCTGGCAATAAAGAAGATTCCTTACGTAAACAATTTATAGAAATTAAAAATATGATGTTAAAAAAATGGCCTAATGCTAAATATATTGGCTATTTTCAAGCTAGAACCAACACCTATGCACCTGTAAAAACTTTAAAAAAATTATATGAAACAGTCCTTTCATTCGATAATGTTATTGGCTTAAACATCGCTACAAGGCCAGACGCTATAAGTGAAGAATGTCTAAACTATTTGTCGGAATTAAATAAAAAAACATATTTAACAATAGAATTAGGATTACAAACCACCAACAAAAATACTTCTAAATTAATTAATCGTTGCCATAGCTTAACTTGCTTCGAAAATATGGTAAAAAAATTAAGAGACAATAATATTGATGTTGTTGTACATATTATTAATGGATTACCCTATGAAACTAAAGAAGATATGTTAAACACTATAAAATATTTAAATAGTTTAGATATTCAGGGTATAAAAATCCATATGCTAAGTATTTTAAAAGATACTCCATTAGAAAAACTGTACCAAAGTAAACAGTTTCCTATATTAACCAAAGAAGAATACATAGATATTGTTGTTTCTCAGCTAGAGCTACTAAGACCAGAAATCGTAATTCATCGAATCACAGGAGATCCTAAATTAGATGATCTTGTAGAACCAAATTGGTTAACGAAAAAATTCTGTGTTTTAAATGACATCGATAAAGAAATGGTAAAAAGAAATACTTATCAAGGAAATAAACTAAAAGACCAGGATTAATTCCTGATCTTTTTATATATTCTTTATTGAATCCTCTAATTGCTCAGCAGCCATTGGTACTGGTTTTGGTGGAACAGGTTTGTCTTTTGGCTTAGGTGGAACCGGTCTATCAACCATCTCATTAAGAGTAGTACCAAGTGTTGCTAAATTCTGAAGTTCACTAGGAACAATAATCTTAGTTGCTTGACCATTAGCAACATCAACCATAGCTTCATAACTTTTAAATTTCAATACAGCCTCATCCATATGAACATCTTTAATTAATTGTAAACCTTGAGCTGTTGCTTGTTGAATCTTAACAATAGATTCAGCTTCACCTTCAGCCTCCTTAATTTTAGCTTGTTTAGCTGCTTCAGCACGTAGTACAGTACTTTCTTTTTCTCCTTCAGCAATTAAAATTTGACTTTTCTTTTCTCCTTCAGCCTTTAATATAGCCTCACGTCGTTCACGCTCTGCACGCATTTGCTTCTCCATAGCTTCTTGAATATCACGAGGTGGTAAAATATTCTTTACTTCTACACGATGCACTTTAATTCCCCAAGCATCTGTAGCTTCATCTAAAATACTACGCATTTTAGTATTGATAACATCACGACTAGTTAAAGTTTCATCAAGTTCTAAATCACCAATAATATTACGAAGTGTAGTTGCAGTTAAATTTTCAATTGCACTAATAGGACTTTCTACACCATAAGTATACAATTTAGGATCAGTAATTTGATAATAAACAACTGTATCAATTTGCATAGTAACATTATCTTTAGTAATTACAGGTTGGGGAGCAAAATCTTTCACCATTTCTTTCAAACTAACATTACTAGCAACTCTATCTAAAATAGGTACAACGTAATGTAAACCCGTTTGCATAGTTCTGTGATATGCACCCAAACGTTCAACAACATAAGCTTTAGATTGAGAAACAATCTTTACTCCTGCAACTACAACCAATAAAATGATAATCAAAATAACTAACAATAAAATTCCAAAACTCATTTACTTCTTATCCTCCCTTTTTTTGACAATCAGTTTTACCCCATCTATGGCATCAACAATAACTTTTTCTCCAACCTTTAGACTATCCCCACTTGTAGCAGTCCAAACAGTCCCAAAAATTTCCACTTCACCATAATGAGTAGCATCAATTTTTTTGGTAACTTCGGCTTCTTTTCCAATTACTCTATCTAAATTAGTAGGAACGACTTTTTCCTTATTTCGCACCTTTTTAACCATTGGCATAGTAAGAAATAAAGTAACAACACTTACAACCACAAACACTAACAATTGAATAACAACTGAATCTGTGATAAATGACGTAACAAATGCTGCAACTGCTCCGATAGCAAACCAAATAGATACTAAATTTACCGTTGCCAATTCAATAAATAATAGTACCAAAAATAAAATAATCCAATAAATAGCCATAAAACTCACCACCTTAATTAGATTATATGCTAACCCCCTCTTTTTTTCAACATTTTTTCTTGTTTATAAATACAAATTATATTATAATTAAAAGGAAGAATAGGAGTACAAAATATGCTAAAAAATATCACACCGAAACAAAGAAACATTATAGTTGCAACTGTTTCTATTTGGGGATTTGTTCTAATAGGCAGTGGCGTTACTATGAATCTCATGAGTAAACCCGCTACTGCAGTAACAAAACAAGAAATAAAAATAACTCAAAAAAGAGTTGCCAATATGAAAAGTAACGAAATTCGTCTAAAAGAAATGGAACAAGAAATAAACCAACCATTAAGCATGAACATAAAAGATTACCTAGAAAATGCTAATGATATTGAAGACAGTATCTTACAAGAATTAAAACTAGATACCTCTATGGTAAATGTTAACCAAGCCGGAAACTATACATACACCATTACATATAAAAAGAAAACTTTTAATGGGGCATTTAAAATTAAAGAAAAGCCCTTACCAGATATGATATTGACTTTAAAAAACTTAAACTTAGAACTAGGTTCCGCACTATCAACAGATCTTGCGACTTATATTAATGAAACATTAACAGATGAAGTTAAAGCTAATGTGAAGTTAAATCTAACTAATGTAAATACTGCTCAAGCAGGAAGTTATCAATACACCGTAACTTATAATGGTAGATTATATACAGGAACAATTACAATTTTCGAACCACAAAAAACAGAAGAACCACCAAAGACACCAGAAAAAACACCAGATGATAAGAATGAAGACAAATAATAAAAACAAACAAAAGGAGTATAAATATGTATAACGATGTTTCAGCTCCAAGAGTATTTGAAGATAAACCAATCATTGACAAAACTACTATGATATCATTAATTTTTATTATAGTCGGTATTATAACACTATTATTTTCAATAAAGTACATAAAAAACTATATAGAAAAAAGTCAAAGATTTGTTGAAACAATATCAGAAGTTATCAATTACGACTACGAATCAGATGATACTAAAGCCATTATAGTAGAATATACGGTCAAGGGAAAAACATACCAGAATAAATCAACTACTTATACAAATGTCCCACCAATGATAGGAACTAAAATTCCAATAAAGTATAATCCTAAAAATCCACAAGATATCATTTGGAAACTAGATACTACCAATATTATTACACCAATAATTGGTATACTTTTTACAATTACCGGTATAATAGGACTTACTAACAAAAGTAAAAAAAAGAAAAAAACAAAACAAATAATCAATAATCAAGGAATCCTAACTCAACAACAAACTACTTCTAATAATAATCCTACAACATAAACAAAGAACAAAAATAAAACGAAATTACAATAAAGAGAAAACAACTAGTTAAACTAGTTGTTTTTCTATGAAAACTATAAAATCATTAAATAATTCCATATGAGAAATAATGTTATCAAAAAATAACTTTTAATCTAAACCAATAATTTTACCATCCACTACATTAATCTTTTCATAATTAGGATGTGTTGGTAAACCAGGCATTCTTAAAATACTACCAAAAAGTACAGTAATAAATCCCGCTCCATTATATAATTCAATATCTCTAACATAAATTGGATAATTCATAGGATTACCCAACTTTTTAGCATCATCTGATAAAGAGTATTGTGTTTTAGCACCACAAATAGGAGGATAAGATAGGTTGTTTTTTTCTAAAACATCAATTTTATCTAATGCTTCTTGACTATATTCTACTCTATCAGCATGATAAATTTCTGTTGCTAACTTATTAATTTTATCAAAAATACTATCATCATCATTATAAAGCATCTTAAAATTAGATGACTGAGTCAAAGTCTTTTCTACCATCTGAGCCAAAGAAATAGCACCCTTTCCACCATCTCGATAAGCAGTACTAATAGAAACTGCAATCCCCCTTCGAGAACACCAATCTAATACAATCTTTTGTTCTTCACTTGTATCCGTATCATAAGCATTTAAACACACCACAAAGGGAACACCAAATTTTTTTAAATTCGTAACATGAGCCTCCAAATTACAAATTCCCCGTGAAACAGCATCTAAATCTTCTTTTAACATATTCTCTTTAGAAACACCAGCATTATATTTCAAAGCTTTAATAGTAGCTACTAAAACAACACAGTCTGGCTTAATATCAGCTTTACGACACTTAATATCAAAAAATTTTTCTGCACCTAAATCTGCCCCAAAACCAGCCTCTGTAATTACATAATCTCCAAGCTTAATTCCCATTTGAGTCGCAACAATACTGTTACAACCATGGGCAATATTAGCAAAAGGGCCACCATGAATAATTGTCGGTGTATGTTCTAATGTTTGTACTAAATTCGGTAAAAAGGCATCCTTTAATAAAGTAGCTAATGCACCTTCAATATGTAAATCCCTTGCAAAAATCATTTTTTTATCTTTGTTATAACCAATAACAATATTACCAAGCATTTCTTTCAAATCATCAAAATCTTTTGCCAAACAAAATAGTGCCATGATTTCACTAGCTGCTGTAATATTAAACTTTTCAAAGCGACCATCCAAATTAATTTTACGAAGAGCTCGATCGTTTACATCCAAACATCGATTAAAGGTAACTTCCACAATTCCCAACTCATTTCCATGATAAATATGATTATCAATAGCTGCACACAATAAATCATTAGCAGCAGTTATAGCATGAAAATCACCAGTAAAATGCAGATTAATATCCTCCATTGGAACAACTTGACTATAACCTCCACCAGTCGCGCCACCTTTCATCCCAAAAACTGGTCCCATAGAAGGTTCACGCAATACAATAACCGCATTTTTATTTAATCTATGTAATGCATCTCCAAGACCAATGCTAACAGTAGTTTTACCCTCACCGTAAGGTGTTGGACTAATTGCTGTCACTAAAATCAACTTACCATTTTTATTAGATGAAACAGATGAAATTTTAGCTTTATCATCACCATATAAAATATAATTTTCTCTACTCAATCCCAAGTCCGAAGCTACCTCACTTATACTCTTCTTTAAAAATTCATTAGCAATTTCAATATCTGTCATCATAACACCTCCAAACTATCTATATTATAAGACAAATATAAATAAAAAAAAAGTAAATATTAAATATTAAAAAAACATAAAAATTTGAATTTTCAAATCAATTGCTCAATCTAAAAATATAAAAAGTATCTATATAAAATAAAAATTACTATGCCTTTTCCTACAGAAATTAAAAATGTCTCATTTGCGAGCCTTAAAAGATTTTGCTACTATCAAAAGCGAAACGAAGGAGGAAAGTTATGAAAAAAATATTATTTATTCTAATTACATTTATCATAATACTAATAAGTAGCACTACTAATATCTATGCTAAAAGCAGTACATTTTATGAAGGAGAATATATTGACGATATCTACATCAACAAACAAAAAGCAAACTCTTCCACTATTTATTATCAAAAAGCCAGATTTTTTAGACAAACTGGTACAAATAATTATGCTTACTGTATTGATCCTTTTGTATTTTTTGAAAGCGGTAGTATCTATGAGGAAACAATAACTCCAAGTAACTTAACTAAAGAACAACAAGAACAAATATCTTTAATTGCGTACTTTGGATACGGTTATAAAAATCACACCGATACTAAATGGTATGCTATAACTCAATTCATGATTTGGCAAACAGCTGATCCTACAGGTAATTTCTATTTTACCGATGGTCTAAACGGTCCTAAAATAGAAAGATTTACTCAAGAAATGAACGAAATAAATCAATTAATATCAAACTACAAAAAAGACCCAACGATGTCAAATAAAACATACACTATTATTGAAGGTAATGATTTAATAATAGAAGACGCAAATAATGTCTTATCTGAATATAAATCAACAAATTCGAAATTTGAAATTCAAGGAAATAAAATAATTGCAAAAAATCTAACAACAGGTAGGTATAGCATAGATTTAATAAGAAGTGAAAAAAATTACAATAAGCCAATACTATTCTATCAATCTAAAACAAGCCAAGCACTAATGAAAACTGGTGACTTAACTGATAAAATAACAAAATTCCAAGTAGAAGTAGTTAATACTGAAATAGAAATAGAAAAGCTAGATAAAGATACAAATTCTAAAATAGCATCAGGTCAAGGTTCTCTAGTGGGTGCCATCTATGGTCTATATAATTTAGACGGACAAGAAATTGCTAAAATTACCATCAATGAGAATTGTCTAGGTAAAATTGAAAATATCCCATTTGGTAAATATTATTTACAAGAGATAAAGGCACCACTCGGTTATCAATTAGATAAAGAAAAACACCATATAGAAATATCTAAAGAAAATAATAAAATAAAGGTATCCGTATTTGACGAAATTATCAAGAAAAAAATAATCATCTATAAAACATATGATGAAAACAATAAGAAACCAGAAAAAAACATTCGCTTTTCAATTTATGATAAAAACAACAACTTAGTAACAACAATTACCACAGATGAAAATGGCAAAGCCGAAGTAACACTTCCTTACGGAGAATATCGTATTGTCCAAGAAAATTCAACAGAAGGTTACCATAAAGTTGAAAACATTAATCTAAATGTTACAGACACCAAAGATGAAATAATAACTCTAACCGACTATAAAATTAAAGTTCCTAATACAAAAAACAATATAATAACTTATATATTAAATATCATATTAAAGCTATTAAACTTATAAAACGAAATATAATTGTATTAGGACTAATAATACTTCTATATTCGGTGATTTGTTACAAAATATATAATTATACAAAATATAATACCAAAAAAATAGAATCTATAGAAAAAGTTAATAACATAGATTCAGAACAAATAGGCAGTATAAAAATTAAAAAATTAAATCTAAACCAACCACTATATAAAATTGATAGTGAAAAAAATAACATTGAAGAAAATGTAACTATATTAAGAGATTCTATTATGCCAGATCAAAAAAATAGCATTGTCTTTCTAGCAGCTCACTCAGGAACAGGAAAAATTGCTTATTTTGAAGAATTAAACCAACTAACAATTGGTGATACTATAAATTTAGAATATAAAAACCAAAAATATGAATATAAAGTTAATAAAATTTGGGAAGAAAACAAAAATGGATATATACATATTAATAAAGAAAATAGGAATCAACTAATTCTAACCACGTGTAGTCCCACAAAAACAAATAAACAACTAGTTATCAATAGCATCAATAAAAGTACCAGTATCAATTACTAGTACTTTTATTTTTTAATATCTCAATAGCCTTTTGTAACTGACAGTCATTAGATAAAACTGGATTTTCTAAGTAATCCGCTGTAAGGAAAATCTCTTCATCCGGCACTATACCTTTACCATCAATCCAATTTCCTTTTGGAGTTAACCATTTTTCAGTAGTATACTTTAAAGTAGAACCATCAGATAAAGAATATGCTGTTTGAACAGTTCCTTTACCGTAAGTTGTTTCACCAACCAATGTAACATTAGAATAGCTTTCCTTAAATGCAGATGCTAATATTTCTGCAGCGGAAGCACTAGATGAATCTATTAACACAACAACTGGATAACTTCTAAATTCTTTAGTTTCATCCATAATCTTAGTAGTATCTCCTTTAAATTCAACTTGATATAATACTTTATTTTTTTTCATAAACAACTCTAAAATATCTCTGGTTTGAGATAAATGTCCACCCGGGTTATCCCTAACATCGATAATCAAAGATTTTATTTTCTTATTTTCTAATTTTTTTAATTCTTTTTTAAACTGGTCATAGGTATTAGCAGCAAACGATTGAATATAAATATAACCAATGCCGGCTTCCTCTGAAATAATTTCTGACTTTACAGAGACAAGTTCAATAATCCCAGGTTTTACATTCTTTTTAATTTCTTTACCATCACGTAATAAGGTAAACTCTAATTTTTCTTTACTTTCATCTTTAATCATCGAACTAACTTCCTTCAAAGTTAACCCTGAAATATCTTTCTTGCCAATCTTAAGGATAATATCTCCTTCTTTGAGATCTGCTTTCTTAGCAGGTGAATTAGCCTCTACTTTTAAAATAACAAAATCCTTATTATCTTTCATTCCAACAGTAACACCAATTCCCTCATAATGACCATCAACGGTTTCATTAAAACTACTAGCGTCTTCTTTATTGAAATAATTAGAATGTGGATCATTTAAAGATGTTAACATTCCATTAATTGCCGCATCAACTAACTCATTTTCATCTAAGTCCTTGTAATAAGTATCTAAAATATTATGATAAGTGGTTAATAATTCTTGAACTGGTTTGGATACTTCTTCACCTTTATAGTCTTGGCGAACAACTGAAATCGTAATTCCAATAACCACCCCAAATGCTATAGAAACTAAAATTATAAGCAATACTTCTAAAGTGTTAAAACCTGACTTATGTTCAACAATAATCTCTCTAACTTCACTATCACAATCAATTTCACTTTCAACATCTTCAAATTGTGGAATTTTTCGAAATCTAGGTTTAACAAAAAAGTTTTTCTTATCCTTCGCCATCTTACCACCTCGATACAATCTATTACTATCATATCATAAAATGACAAAAAAAATAAGGAAACTAATCCCTATTCTAAAAATTGTTTTATACCATCTTTTCCTTCGATATAATTAACAACTGTTCCTTTTTCAAATTCTAATAATGTTGCCCCTGAAATTTTCAAATTTTCCAAACTATCTACATCTTTATTAGAACTATCTGCAACATAATCCTTATTAAATGCTGAAGACATATCAACTGTATAAATTGGAACATGTCCTTCCTTAGCTTCGTAAGTACTAATCATATTAGTATAATCTGATTTTAAATTTTCATCTGACATATCATAATAAAGTACTAAATATTTATCATCACTAATACTAAAGCTATTTCCTGCCAGTATTTCTTGATATTGAATATCAGCTTCTCCCGGTGTTGCATCTATAACTGTATCAGTCGTATCATTATTTAACAAGTAAACAGTCAAAAAATAAAAAATAATTAAAAAGATAGCAACTGCAATTAAAATTTTAACAACTTTACCAATTTCTCCAGAAAAAGAAGTTGACATGGTATCAATTTTTTGGTGCATTTTTCTTCTATTTTGTCGATTATTTGCCATATTATCACCCATAAAAATTATAACACACAAAAAAAAAGAGGTAAAGCTCTTTTATTTCATAGTCTGAACAACTCCAATAGATTGTGCTACCTCTATTAATTCATCTTGATTCATAACATCACTAACTAAGTAATATTCAACACCATTGGTAGTCCAATTTAAAGAATTATTAGTCATTACCCCCAAAGTATCCATTAAATGATATGGTTCTCCATACGTAGGAATAACTGTAAACTCTGATGCTATATTAGCTGTTTCTTCAACCAACAAAAAGGGTTTTTCACCATCAAAAGTCATAATAATTCGTTCACCACTATCTGTTTCTAACTTTTCTTCGTTTGTAAGTTTAGTACCACTAGGAATCATCAACGGATAAATACTTTCTCCTAAATTACTGGTTTTTTCAGTCTCCTCAGAAACCGAATATGTCTTCATAACTTCATCTAAAGAAAAATAACTTTTCTTAAAAGTAGGAGAATAATCTATATTTTTAAATTCCATAGTCATACAAATAACAGAATCATCATTATAAACTTTAACCCTCTTTAATTTTAACTTTTTAGAAAGTTCGATTCTTTGTTTTACTAGGCTTCTATTATTGGGATAATTAACACTAGTAATAAATGTATAACCAGCCTTATTTTCAGTAAACTTTCTATCTTTATCATCCTTAATATCATTAACTAAAGACTCTAATAAATAAATTTGAGAATTACTATAAGGCCAATCACTTTGGAATTTAAAACTTTTATTTAAAGATGGTGTAACAACTATAACACACAAAAGTTTTAAATTTTTATAGTATCTTATATATATTATTAAATTTATTTATTTTCTATTTTATCTTGCGATTCAATATATTTATAGTTTAAGTTATTATTTTTAGTTATTACTGATTCTCCTAATTTTCTTTCAAGGTCATCTCTAGCAACTTTAGCAGTATTACCACCCATTCTTGCTATTTTTTTGTTTTGTTCTAAACCATAAGGCTTATGTTTTTTAGCAAGTTCTCTTGTTGCAGTTTCTCCCAGGTCTGTCAAAAGGACTTCTATATCGGACATATTATCTCTTAAAGATTCTTTACGAAGTCCTTTAAATGCTTTATATTCACTTGCTTTCATTCCAGACCATTCTTGATAAATTTCATTTGTTAGTATCCCATATTCATAATTTTTAGTAATACCGCCATCTTTCCAAACATCAGTTAATTGTTTTCTATCTACGATTCCATCTAGTCTGTCTTTTATCCATTTATCGCTATATCCTCGTTTTCTATAATAATCTACTGCCCTGTTAATAGCAATTTCAGGATCAAATACCTCGTCTATTCTTTCGCTACCTAAATTAGCAAGCCAAAGTTTAAAAGGTTCAGCTTTAGGACTAGGAACAGATTCAATTAATCTTAATATTCCTTTAGTATCTAAAGTATCAGTCAAATAATTTTTTCCATCTTTTTTTGACTTCATTTTGAGTTGCACGATTTTTTCGTGCAACTGACTTCCTTCATCTTTTAATTTTCTTTTTAAATCGCTCCAGTAATTTCTTGGTATATTAGCATTAGTTAATGCACTAATAACATCAACAACACTAAAATAATATTCTTCTTTTTCATTATCCCAAATACTTCTTATTTCATTACCCTCAAAAAGATTTGATATTGTTTCTAATTTATCTTTACTCATTTATTACCTCCTTTAAATCAACTTAAACTTATAATATATATCAATATTTTTTTCTTCATCTATCTCTATTCTATCAATTAGTAAACTAATTAATGCACGAGATGGATTTTTCATCTCTAAAAATTCTTTAATTTTATCTAGATAAAAATTATCATTAGTTTCCCCATTATTTTCTAAATTATATAGAGTTCTTTCATATTCTAGTTTCTTTTTCTTTGATTCATTAATCTCTAGAGTCAAGTTGTTGTAAGTTCTCTTATACATTTCTAAAGTTATATTTCCCTCTAATTTATCATTGTAGCAAATATCTATTTTTTTATTAGCATTTTCGATTGCCGTCTCTAATCTAAATATTTCTCCTTTAATACTATCTTTTTTCTTTTTGATTCTATCATTTGTTTTTAATATACTCTCAAGAGTTTTTTCATCTAGGTATTTTTTTGCCATTTTTCGTAAATTATCTAAAACTATATTTTCTATAATTTGATATTTAATAGAATGTGGTGTGCATACATTTTGTTTTTTTCTTTTAGCCCAATAATTACAATTACCATAAATTCGGCTAACCTCTCCATATTTTTTAGTTTGTTGTTTATGTTCTCTAAATCCAATCGTATGCTTACAATCTTTACAATATATTAAACCACGAAGTAAAAGTTTATCAGTTATGCCATTACCTTTGCCACGATTTTTATTACTCTTAAACATTTCTTCGGCAAGTTCAAATGTTTCTTTAGCAATTATGGGTTCTACTGCACCAACTGATATAATCCAATCATTTTCTTTATTATGAACTCTTTTTTTAGATTTGTAATTAACTTTCCTTTGGCGACATTGTGTTAAATTTCCAATATAAGTTGGATTTTTTAGAATATCATTAACTGTCCTCGTTGCCCAAACACCATAATGAACATTGTCTTGTCCTAATTTCATATTTTTTTGCATACTTGGTGTTGGTATATGTTCACAAGTTAGCGTATCACATATCTTGCTTAAACTATCTCCACTTGTAAACATATCAAATATTCTTCTAACCACATTAGCAGATTCTTCATCAATTTCAAGTTTGTGCTTATCTTCTTCATTCTTTTTATAGCCATAAGGAGCGTATGCTCCAACAAATAAACCATTTCGTTTTTTAGTATATAAAGAACTTCGGAGTTTATTTGATATATCTTTAACATACATATCATTAAAAGCACTTTTAAATACTAACATATCATTTGCTGAACTATCTCTTTTAAAAGTATCTACCCCATCATTAACTGCTACATATCTAATGTTATGTTCTGGAAAATATCTTTCTACATAATAACCAAACTCAATATGGTCTCTACCTAATCTTGATGTATCTTTAGTTATAATCATATTTATTTTCTTTTCTTCGCAGTCTTTAATCATACGATTAAATCCTACTCTATCAAAAGTTGTTCCAGATACACCATCATCTATATATTCATCTACAAATAATAAATCATTATCTCTAATATAATTTAAAAGCAAATCTCTTTGTGTAGAGATACTACCACTCTCACCTAACCTTTCATCTTCTCTAGATAATCTTAAATATATTCCTACCTTATAGGTTGTGTCTGTTACCATTTCTACTCCAATCTATAAGTTCGAGATTATATCGGTATTTATTATACCATTATTTTCGTATAAATTAAATTCTTTATCTAGAAAAGATGCTAAAAAATTACTTATTAATTCATTAAGTGTTATTCCATTTTCATTAAAAATATTATTTACTTTATATTCTTTTTCCATAGGGCACCTCTATAAATGTATATGCACCTAAATTAATATTATTTTGTATAAGTTTGTCTATCTTCATTAAATACCTCCTTTGTCTTAATTTTCTGTTTTTTCTAACATATTACATTCAATCCTTTCTTCTTTTTTATTCAAACTCTTTTAGTAGTTCTTTCATTTCTTTTAATTCTTCTTTGGTTGGTGGAATAGATTCTTCTCTTTTACCATTCCAAACAGGAACGCCATCTGGATCAATTCGTGTATGAGGTCCACTTTTACCATTTATTAGTTCTTTGTGATTATCAGCAATATCTATTACAGTAATAAAACTTTGTATATTATTGTTTGTAATATAAGAGTTAAGATAACCTTTAATAAATACTTTAGTTCCTTTAACAAAAAAATCTTTATAGATTGTATAAAGATTTCGATTAATATTTAAACTTGAATATACTTTTCTTTTATCATACTTTAAAGTAGTTAAACCAAATTTAATATAGTCTTTATTATTATCTGTTACATTATTTATAGTTCCAGATATTATTATCTCATTTAAATCAATTTCCATTTTTTGCTCCTTTCATTTTAATTTATTTAGTTATTTAAATTATTAAAATAATTTTAAATTTATATTATTTATTATAATTATTTATTAATATTATTTATTCTGTTAGAAGATTCTTGCTATTACATATAGCAAGATAATGCTACTAACTATGGAAGATATTTGCTAAATATATTCTTCGTATATTAGGTTCATTTTCTACTTTAATATATTTTTTTCTTTTTAATGAAGTTATGCAACTTGTAATAGTTCTCTTTGATACTTTCATAATAGTACTTAGATACTTATTACTTGCATAACAAAAACCCTCTTGCATAGTTAAAGTAGTAATTAATCCCATTAATAGTTTAGAAGTAGAAGATAATTCTTCATCTAATAGAACTATCATAGGTACTTGTACATATTTTAAATTACTTATATCTGTCATATTATCATCCTCCTTTCCTTATTTTTAGAAACAAAAAAACTTGTAAAACATCTTACAAGTCATACTGATATAAAACTACAAAAAGACAATACTAACCCAGAGACCTTATTTTAAATCCTGTCTCTTGGATTAAAGTGTTTTAGTCTTATAGACTGGGTTCTAATATAAATCTGCGAACATTTACTGAACCTTTATTTGTTAGCGATTTAATCTTTTCTAACAAAACTCGTATGTGTATAATCCTTTGCTATATTCAATGAACTTTATATATTTATTATCTTCTAATATTTGTAAGTTCTTTTTGAATCCAACATTTGTTATACTTAAGTGATTTTGAACTCTACCTATACTTATACTTGTGAACTTACTTCTATGTGATTGTTCTGCACAAAGTATTTTGTATATAAGTTTAGTTTCAAACTTTATATTCTTGTCTTTCCATATCTTTGGATTAATTAATTCTAGTTGTTTGTTCTTTGGCATACATTTGGTTTCCTCCCTTCCTGTATTCAATAGTTGTTTTATTGTGTACTTCTGTACTCACTGACAAATTAATCTTAACATAGTAAATACTAACCTGTCAATACCTTTTTATTCAAATTTTGTACTTTTGTTGACTTTTGTACTCGTTTGGTGTATGATTAATGTGTGAGGTGAAAAAAATGTCTAGTGATAAAACTATTGGTGAAGTAATTGCCGAAGCTAGAGAAGAAAAAAATCTATCTCAAAGACAACTTGCAAAACTTGCTGGAATTAATAGTTCTGGTTTATCTAAAATAGAAGCAGGAGAAAGAGATCCTAGTCCTAAAATATTAAGAAAGATAAGTAAATATATTGATGTTAATTATAATGATTTAATGTATAAAATGGGATTAGGTATTGAAGTTAGTCCATTAAATCCTTTTATTAAAGATTACTATTCCAATTTAAAAGGAAATGAATTAAATGAGGCAGAAATTAATGTTTTAGGTAGTAAACAAAATTTAGAAAAATTAGTTTTATCTTGTGAAGAAAAATTAAAAGATAAAAACATATTAGAAAGAGAAAAAGATTTATTACTACACACTATTGAAGATACAAATTATCAAATTAATACGCAACAAGAAATAATAAACTTAATTCAAAGTTTAAAAGTAAAGGAGAGAAATAGAAATGCGAAATAGAAAAATATTAAATATTTTAGTTATACTATTATGTATATTTGTTATAGTAAGTTTTGTATTAACACAAACTATTGCAACTGATTATTTTAAGAATATGTTTTGGGTTGCTAGTATGTTTCTTATGTGTGGTGTATTGTTAGATCTTAATGCTTGGAGCAAATTAGGATTAGATGTTGATAAAAATAAATCAAAAACTATTAGGAGAGGTTTTGATGATAGTACAACATTATTAGTTGTGTTTTATGGTAGTTTACTTTTAATAATTGCATTTTTTAATCAATTTAATAATGAAGTAATGAAAAACAACTATGTCATAATCGGATACTTTATTATGACAATAGAATTTGTATTATTTAATTATCTATCAATATGGAATGCTAAAAAAGATACTATTAAATTATTAAAAGATAATAAATAATACAAAAAAAATAGCCTTTTACCTTTTCGTTAGATTAGGTATTAGGCTATTTTTCATATAAGAATGCGTGGCAAGTTTTGTTGCTTTAGCAATGAAATTGGCGATAGCATTCTTCTTTTTATTTAAACTTGATTTAAATAAAAAGGCAACAATACCACTTACGATTAGTTTGTGGTATGTTGCTTAAATGGGGTTTCAAAAGGGTTCTCCCTTTGCACACTATTCCTAGATGGCTTGTCCATCTTGGTAGTGTGTTACTATCTTGTCTTAAAGATAGTTTTTTATGGAATTTTAATTAGATATAGAGATTATTTTATATTTCATAAATTGTCTATCTTGTTTTTCCCTTTGATTTTATATTCATTTCATATGAATATAGTCTGTCTAATTGTTCAGGTGTAATGTGAATCACTTTCCCACCTTTCGGATTAATTCTTTCTCCACCAAATACTATCCATATTGCATCAAGTGGCATATCTGGCATTGAAGCTTCTCCATCAGTAAATATTATTTTATTTTCTACTCTTCTTGAAAAAGCACCTACAGCAACATCAAAATCAGTTCCTCCACCACCTTCAAATCGCATATTTTCTATATCTTCTTCTGTTCTAATTTCATAAAATCCATAAAATTCTGTATCAAAACATCCTACTTTTAATTTAGTATGTTGTAATATATTCTTACATTCTCTTAAAAAGTTCTTTAATAATACTTCATTTATTGAACCACTTGTATCAAGAACAATTTCAGTTTCTGGCATTGGTTGCTCTTCTAAATTAGCAGTAACAACTCCATCTTCTAATGTAGCATTTTTATATGACCAATCTACATCATATTTAATTGCTTCTCTCAAAACATATCGCCAATCAACTATTGGTTTTGCAGTACCAATATCATTAACTATTCTAACATCTCTATTTGTTGAAGTTCCTGCTTGTGATGCTTGTTTAGAAATTGCTTCTTTTAATTCTTCAAGTTGCTTTTTCTTATCTTCAAGATTTTTCTTAAAAGCATCTTTTTCTCCCATGCTCTCAAGTTCTTCTTGTTTCTTTTCTAGTTCATTCTTTTCTTTTTCTTTTGCATCTTTTCCTAAAAGTTTATCTAATAAGCTCTCTTTTTTATCAGATTTTTCTTGCTGCTCTTTGTGCTTTTTAACTGCTTGCTCCCACATACTATGAGTATCATGTCCAACATCTTGCTTTGATTTATCTTCTTCTTGTAAATCTTTTCCAGAGTCACCACCGCTTTGTTCTTGGGATTGCTTATCTTGTTCTTGTGAGTTTCCACTATTAGAACTATTTTGTTGTTGAGATTGTTGCTGTTCATCTCCACTTTGTCCTGCATCACTATCTTGTTTCTGGTCTTCTTGATTTTGTGAATCGCCAGTTTGTTGTTGTGATTGAGATTGTTGTTGACCATTTTCGCCTTGACTACTACCACTGCTTTGTTGTTGATTTTGTTGCTGATTACCTTGTTCACTTTGATTATTACCTTGTCCATTTTGTTGTTGTCTTTGTTGTTTTTCTTGTAATAGTTTGTCATATAACTGTTCAGCATCGTAATTAATAGCTTCTGCCATATCAACACCCCCCAGAGCCATTTTTAATCCGTCTCGTTTTAAAAACTGATTAATAACACCATCTGTAGCAATATTCCATAACTCTGGATCTTTGCCTTCACTTCTTAAGATATGATTAAATGCAATATGACATACTTCATGAGCAAATATAAAAGTTTGTTCTTCAACACTTAAACTTTCTAAATATTTAGGATTATAGTAAATTGTTTCTCCATCTGTACCTGCGGTTGGTATATCTTTGTTTTCTTTATAATCTACACTTGCTACTACACTCCCAAAAAAGGGATATTTAACAAGCATTTTTCTTTTTAATGCTGCAATATCATATTTCATAACTTATACCTCAAATTCGTGCAACTAATGAGAATATTTCTTCATTTATCTTATCTTTATTTATTTCGTTTGCTGTTACAATTATCACACAACTTTTTGGTAATTCAAATGTAGATATTTTTCTATGTTCTAACAATTCACAGAATTTTAATTGTTCTTCTTTTGCTATTGCATCAATTTTATCAATCACTAAAATTTTACTTGCATTTGTACTTAATATTTCACTAAGCCATTTTGGTGGCATAAAATCAGTTCCATCATAATGACCATTTAACTCTTTAACATCAACATTGGCAGGTAATACAACAGCACCATTTATATCTTTACCAAATATAAAATCAACTAAAATTGGTGCAACATTTACTCTTATATATGATAGTAATATTTCTTTCTTATCTCCCATTATCTTCTTATACCTCCTTCTGACATTTCAGCAAGTTTTACTTCTGCAAGTCTTTCTAATTTACTTTCATCGCCATGTGTCCATAAAGCATCAAAAATAGCCCCAAACTCTGCTCCTAATCCTGTAACAAAACCTCTTACTTTTTCTAAGTTGTTATCATCAACTTGTGATAATCCCATAGTTGTCGCATATCTTTCTGCTGTATTTAATGCTTGTATGTCTCTTTGGGTATAATTTTCATTTATTACATCATCTAGCGTTATAACTTGTTGATTACAAAATTGTACAAATTCTCTTGTTATATCCTCTCCTACTAATGCTCTTAACATTTCTGGACTTCCTGTTGCGTATAACATTTTAGAAGCCATTTCCCATTTTCTTGGATCTGCATTAGGTTTTTCACCATCATATTTACTTCTTAATGTTTCGCCTTTTTTATAAGCAATATATGAATAAATAGCAGGGTGTATATTATGTTCACTTGCCCATTTTAACCAACTTTCAGCAGTTGTTTTAATATAAACATGAGCAAATCTATTAAATAATGGTTCTGCTAATTGATTTGCCGCTAATGAATCTTTCATATCATTTCCTGCTGCAACAATTCTTGCATTATCTGGTAATTTCCAAATACCATTAACTTCTCTATCTAATACTATATTAAATGCTATACCTTGAATACTTGGTAGTGCATTTGTAATTTCATCTAAAAATACAATATGAAATCTATCTGGCTCTTTTTCGCATTTTTCTTCTAATTTTTTTAACCAACTTGGCTTAACATCAATCATCTCACCTGTTGCTTGATTGTAAACACTTTTACCATTTAAACTTTCTGGTGTCGCATTTCTTAGATAAATAATTACACAATCAGGATCTATTTGTTTTACCCTTGCAGATTTACCTTCTGATGAAGGGCCATGCAAGAATACTGCTATACCACTTTCTATTGCACCCTTAATAATTTCTTCTTCACTAACTTGTCCAAATTTTAAACCATAAGGATTTCTTCTTTTTTCAGCTTGTTTTCTTTCTTCTTCAAATTGAGTTTTTTCTTCTGGTGTCATATCTTGAATACGAGTAAATGTTGCTGTTTGAGTCAAATCGCGTATCATATATCTATCAAGATATTCCTTCATTTCTGTTCTACTAAAATCACCTTTATAATTATGATTTCTATCAAGAAATCTTATTCCAGAAACTAACCCTAATTTTGAAACTAATATTCCTGTTCTATCATCAATTAACCATTTTACAGGCGATACTTCTAGCCAAACACAATCGCCATCTCTATATTCAACACCATTTGAAAGTTTAAATTTATTTCCACCAAAATCAGAATTTGCTCTTATACGAATATATCTCTTTCCTTGATATTCATATTCTTCATAAGTTACTGGTTTGAATCCTGTATCATAATCATCATATTTTACTGAATCAAATGTATAACTTCTTCCAGTTTTATTCATTCCCCTATTATATTCTGATTCTAATATACTTTGCATTCTTGAATCAGCAGCATATTGTGGATATTCTCCATATTCTACTTCTTCAGTTCCGTTGTATCCCCTCACTCTGTTCGGGGAGATTTGAGAAAAAATTACAGAAGATTGCAAAGCTGGGCGAACAACACCATCGCGAGTGTAACTATATTCGAGGCCCCTATTACCAGACTTACGGACCGCGCGGACATCATTATCGTTATCATCAGATCTAGTCCAAAACCAACTAGTTCTGCCTTTTAAAGAACTATCTTCATCAATATTATAATCTGTATCTTCGCATAAATAGCTACCTGTCAATACACATAAATCTGTGATTGCAGCTTTTGTTCCATACTTTCTTATTACTTCTAATTGAGATTCTTTATCATTACCCCAAATTTGTCCTTCCGACAATAAAGTTAAATCTTGATTATTCATTTTTATCATCACCACATCTATATTTTACCATATGAAATCATTTTTTCTTACTATTTTTGCGAATTTTATATTTTTTTATCTAAATTGGATAATAATTTGTCCACACTCTTTTCATTAGAATGTTTTAAATGTGCTTTAAAAGCGTTAATTCTCATACCAACATACTCTTCATCAATTATGGATTTATCTTTAAGTTTTCTTATGGTTTTAATATGTTTTCTCATTCTCTGCTTAGATGAAAACCTAAGTTTTCTAATAACCTTACCACTATTGGTTAAAATATGATTAAAACCTAAAAAATCAATTCCATTATATGCAAGTCCTATTTGTGTTTTTTGATTAAGTTCCAAATCTAATTTTTCAATACAAACATTATTTATTTTTTCTAAACAATATTGTAAATACTTTTTATCACGATGAAGTAGAATAAAATCATCCATATATCTTACATAACTTTTAATTTGCAATTCTTCTTTGATCAATCTATCAATTTTATCAAGATAGTATAAAGCAAACCATTGACTTGATTGATTACCTAATGCTAACCCTCTTTCTAAATTATCAGGTTGTTCATTTATAATTTTTTTTATAAACCAAAATTCATCACCTGTAAAGTCAATCCTTTTTAGATTATTTATTAAAATATTATGGTTAATGCTAGGAAAATATTTGCGAATATCACATTTCAAATAATAGACTTTATTATCATTATTCTTAAAATATTCTTTTTGCAAAAAATATTTCAATCTATCCATTCCATATTTTGTTCCTTTGCCTTTTCTACAAGCAACATTATCATTTATTAGTTTTTTTTCAATCTTTGGAATTAAAACATTATCGCAAAAACATCTTAATACAATTCTATCTCTATATGGAAGAGCTTGTATTAATCTTTCTTTTGGTTCATATATTATAAATTCCTTATATTTTCCTACTTTATATTTCCTTGATATTATTTCTTTTTGTAATTTATAAATATTCTCTGAAATATTTACTTCAAATCTTATAACTTCACCTTTATGTTGTTTTGATTTTCTACATTTTTTATGTGCATCATATAAGTTTTCAAAGCTAAATATATTTTCTAAATTCATATAATCACCACCAAAAAAGTGCCCCTTTTTAACCTTCAAAAATACATACATATCGTTGTTGGTGTGAGCACTAAAATCTATCCACCGCACTATTATAGCGGTTAGAAAAGTAAATAATTCCTTTGCTTTAAAGTTCTGATATATTTTACTTAAAATATATTTCTCTGACCTGTTTTTTAGATTTTATAATCTCTTCAAAAGCAAATCTGGGCGAACAACACCATTGCGTTTGTATCTATATTTGTTGTTCCTATTACCATTCTTATTGACCGCGCGGACAAAGACAAAGCCCTGCGCCAAAGGCGCAAAACTAGCAATGCCGCTAGAATAAATTATTTACTTAATTAAAAACCTTTCGGTTTAAAATCCTTTAATTATTTGTACGACTGTTCCATCTAGAATCGTCGCTTTTCTTCCATGCAGCTATTAAGTTAATAGATTCACCAATTTGAATAGAGATTTGTTTAAATTGCCTAGATAAAATGCAATTTGAATTTTCTGCTACCATTGAAATATATCCTAGCATTTTTAACTTTACTATTGCATCCTTTTGATATTCTTCTCTCTTTTTTTTATTATCTAAGCAATCTATTCTTACAAAATTTGCTTGTAAAAGCAACTCTAATATTTCTAATGATAAATTTTGCATGCGATTAACAAACACACCTCTATATTTAGCAGGAGATTTTTCAGTAACTGCAATTATATAAGCTCCTAATTTTTTTACAACTGTAATAACCATTAAATCGTTTGCATTAAATGGAATCTTTTCAATTCTTTCTAATTCACCATCTTTTTCAATATTTTCTTTTACTTTATTCTTATTAAATTTTTGATTATTTGCTGTTGCCAGAGCTTGTTTTACTGCAACTTTGTCATCAACACTATTTAAATTATCAATAGTATTTTCTAATGTTTTTGGAACTTTAAGATTGTTGGTTCTACTAACTTGTAACATCAAATCACGCTCTTTTCTATATAAATATAACTTAATTACAATATAAAGCACTTCCATAGTATTAGAAGTGTCTTAAAAAGGTAGATTTAGGTACTGCTAACTACTACTTATATATTTTATTTTTAATTGTTTAAAAAATAACTTACAACTGATAGTTCTAAAACTATCCACAATAATGTTTTTCTAATATTTTTTTCCTCAATCAAATTACTTATACAATATTCTTTTACATATGAAATTTTTACAGGTAATTTAATCTTTCTACCATTTATACCAATTACTTTTAAAATCAAATCAGACGCTATACAACTGCCTTCTTCAAAAATAGTCCCATTTTCTTCTTTATTATCATAAAAAAATTCAGTTACATCATCAACTAATCTATTATTTTCTCTAAATTTATCTACCTTACTACTTTTCTGTATTTCTTCTAATTTTGCATTAATTAATTGTTCTAATACATTTTCTACTTCTTCATTAGATAAGTTATTTAATGAAGAAGTAAGTTCTTCTAAATCATAATAATATTTGATTGAGGTAATAATTTTAATTTTGTCATCTAAAATTTCTGATATTTTTTTTACATATTCATTTAAATTTTCTTTTTTCATATCTAGCTCCTTTTTCTTTACTTTATTATTATAACATATTTTCAACGAATAGTATTCGGTTTTTTAGTTAAATTAATATTTAATGGGAAAATATTATTGGTGATAACTATGTTTGATAATAATATAAGATATTGTAGAGAAGAATTAGAGATGACACAAGCTGAACTTGGTTATATATTTGGAGTATCAGATTCAGCTGTTCGCTCTTGGGAAACTGCCCATGACTCTATACCATTACCAAAACTTATTAAATTTTGTAATATGTATGATTATTCATTGGATTTCGTATGTGGTTTAATAAGAAATAATATTAAATATGGGAAATTTACAACTGACAAAATTAAAATAAGTAAAAAACTAAAAGAATTAAGAAACAAATTAGGAATTTCCCAACAAAAATTATCTGATGATTGCAAAATTTCACAAACTACTTATAGTGGTTATGAAACAGGTAACTATTTAATTAACACAACGAATTTATACTATATATGTAAAACCTATAATGTATCAATGGATTGGGTAGTTGGCAGAACGAATAATTCTAAAATTAATAGATAAAAAGCGAGAGTATGCTATAAAAATGACATATTCTCGCTTTTATATTATATTTAATGAATAATAATAGTCATATACATTTAATTGATAATTAACTTTAATATTAATTTCATTATTATTAAAATCATATTGAAAAATATTAAATAAAATTTCAACAGAAAACTTTTGTTTTTCCAATAATGATAATTCCATATACTTTGCTGAAATAAATAGTAGATTATTATATTTAGCAAAGTTGGTGATTAACTTTTTAGAGTTAGGATCAAGTATTAATAATACTTCTTGAAATAACTTAATAAAATTATCAACATTATAATTTGGTACAAATCCTAAATCTTCAAATAAATTTATTGCTAATCTAACTTTATCAATATCATTTAACTTATCTACCATATTAACTAATGTTATAACATTTTTAGTATTATTACTTAATAACATAATATCATCCTTTCTTTTTTTGCCATTTAAAGCAATTTATTTTAAGATACAGATAAGATATTAAACCTTACATTAAAACTCCAATATAGGCGATTTAATAGGGTTAAATCTCGTTTTTCTGTACTTATATTTATCACTCTAAAAAGTAAAAAAATCAATACTATTTTTTATCTTTTTATCTACTTAAATCAAAGTCATCAGATTTCTCATAATCTTTTTCTAATTCATCTATATCCTTAACTCTTGTTTTTAAATAATCTGGTGCCTCTACATAATCAAATAATTCATCTTGTTTAGTTGTTCCTCTAGATATTTTAATTACATCATTCATATCAAAATCATTATTATCATAATAATCTTTAACTTCAAGAGTTGTTTCGTCTTTTGCCTTTTCATTACCAAATTGTAATATCTTTCTAAAAAATTTTTTAATTGCTTCTAATATTGCTTCAATATAGGTTCTTAATTTATTATTTTCATCAGTCAAGGTTTGATTTCTAGTAGTAAGAGATTTAACTTCTTTTTTTAAATTTGTATTTTCTTTTTCTAGTATTTGATGACTTTTAGTAAATGTTTTTACTTCATTAAATAATTGTTCTATTTTAGGTTGAAATTCTAATACTTTTTTAGTTTCTTTAATAACATTATTCATAGATTCAAAGGTTTCGTTTTTAACCTTAATATATTCATTACCAAAAATAGTATTTTTACTAGATTTCATTTTATCATTTAAATCGCTTATGGCTTGTTCTAAATTTTTATTAATATTTTCCACTTTATTTTCATAATATCTGGTTGTTTTCTTTAATTCTTTTGTTTTTAAATGTTCTCTACCACTTCCTTTAATACCTCTTTCTAAATCAAATCCTTTTTCAGTTAATCGTTCGTGATACTTATCTTGTAATTGAGATAGATGTATTTTATCTTTTATAAATTGCTTTTTTGATATTGTCCATCTTTCAGTATTAGTTCTTTTATCTAATTTTTTAACAAGTGGTACTACTACACAATGAATATGTGGTGATTTTTCATCTAAATGAATAGTCGCGTGAAGTATTTGTTCTTTCTTATAACCTAAATCATTATAAACAAACTCCATACAAGTATTTGCCCACTTCATTAAATGATCATTACTCATATTTTCAAAGAATTTAGGTGAAGCAGTAAATAATAATTCATCTGCTACACAATTTCTTGATTGATTAAGCATTTGGGTATAACTTCTTTGTCTTTCTTTTCTTTCAGTTTTTTGTTTTTCATTATGTTGTTTTTCATACTCTTTTGTTATCTCTTTAAATTTTTTAACATATTTGTAATTTAATGGTACTAATTCTAAATTTTTATAGCTATCTTCAACTCTTATATCAGGATTAGAATTGTATGCTTTCTTTTCTCTTTGATTATGAGAACCAATTTGTGCTAGATCGTGCATAGTCATAATAGGTTCACTTCTAAATATTGCATAATTCATTATATCAATCTCCTCTCTTTTTTAACAAAATAAAAAGAATATGCGTTTAACATATTCTAGTGTTTATAAGATACTAATTAAATTGATATAACCTCAAACTTATTTGATTTTAAAAGTTGTGTACTTTTGTGTGTCATAACATATACCCCATCACTATTCTTCAAAATAACTTGCGTATGATCATTAGCAGTATTAGTTAAACTAACACGATAAAAATTATCAGCCTTAAAAGCTACTTCAACATCATAATTATATACATCATCATTATTTACAAGTTCTAAATTTCCCTCCACAAAATAACTTTTTGCATCTTTAATTTTTTTACTAAAATCTGAAACAACATCTTCTTCCCCATACTTACCACATCCAGAAAGTAAAATAATACTAAGGAAAAAGACTAGTAATAACTTTTTCATTATCCACCTCTTATCATAATTCTAATAAACTTTATGAAAGACTTAAATTTTTATGCAAAAAAAAGGATAGTTTATTACTATCCCTCTAAAATTCTAACTTTTATTTTCTTCGTCTTTGGAGTATAAGTAAGTCTTAAATCAGATCGTTCTATTTTTACTTCCACTTCATGTTGTCCTACACCATATCCATCTAAATCAACATATGGAACAATGGAAGCAGGATCAACTTTATTAACAATATCTTCACTACCTTTAACTACAACAACTACCTTAGTATCATCTTCTGATAATGCCTGTACTCGGTAATTATCACCCAAATTTCTAAATTGGATATTATCAATAGTAAATTCCTTAGAAATAGAGTTATCAACTTTTACATCAACTGTAATTGTTTTTTCACTAATATCTGTAATTCCTTTTGGTTTCTTAAGTGTTACTTTAAATTCTTTATCACTTTCCAAACCTTTTACATCCACTTCTACTTCTAATTCTTCAATCTTATCAACAGCAGATTGACTACCATAAACCGTAACACTAGAAACACTAGTATCAATAGATTTTATAGATTTACCAAATGCTAAATTTCCAGTCGGTACTACCTTAATTGGAATTTCTTTACTTGGAGATGTAATCTTTAACTTAGCATCTACAGTCTTTGGTACAATCTCAACATCAACGGTTTTACCTTCAGCATCATAAGCCACCAATGGTACATCTTTTAACGTAATTTCCCCAGCTTTTGGATTACTAATAGCATCAACATCAACCAAAGCACGAACGGTAGCAACTTGGTCTAATTTATATTTTGCACCCTTCACAATAACTTCAGTTCTATCAAGCTCAACATCATCAATATAAAGCTTACTATCTAAATCATCTTGATGTAATATATCAACAGTCAAGCTCTTGGTTTCACTAACTTTTTCATAAATAGTAACTGTAACTTCCGATGGATCCAAACGATAATCTAAAGATTTCAACCTCTGTGAATAATTTAATGTAACTTTATGATTTCCTGGTTTCAATCCAGTCAAATCAACAGATACTCCTTTAGAAGGAGATTGTTTTGCTAAAAATATATGTCTACGTTGTCCAACTAAAGTAATATCTACTGTTTTTGGTAAACCTTCAACAACATATAACTCTTCATTATAAATTGCTGTAACTGGCTCATCATATAAAACTTCTGCGTATTGGTCAATCATTACACTAGATTCTTGATCAATTAATACAAAAACTCCAAATGCTAGTAATAAACTTATAACAATCAACGTAGATTTTTTATTCATAACATGATCCAAGCTCTTAGCATTATCTTTAAAGATTTCTACTATCTTTAATATAAGTTTTGTAATGGGAGTAATTAACCATTTATCAAAAAATGATCCAATATGACGAAAGAATGTTAATATTGCTCTACTTATTTTCTTCATATATCTCTTCCTCATCTATTTCATCTTCATCTAAATCAATATCTTGTTTTGGACGAAGTTCATCAATTAACATCATACGAACATCATCTAAAGTCAAGTTATAAAGCATTTCTCCCTTTAATGCTATAGAAACTCGACCAGTCTCCTCAGAAACAACGATACAAATAGCATCCGTTTCTTCAGATAAACCTAAAGCAGCTCTATGTCTAGTACCTAATCTACGATTTAATTTTGGACTATTACTAGTAGGGAATACTGCACCCGCACAAGTAATACGATCACCCTGAATTATAACACCACCATCATGCAATGGATTTCCCTCATAAAAAATTGCAATCAATAAATCACTAGACAAATCTGCATAAAGCTTTTTAGCCTTATCAATATAATTACCTAAACTTATATCCCGTTCTAACACAATAAGTGCTCCAATTTTTTCTTTTCTCAAATAATCAACAGCATTTACAATTTCATAAACTAAATGCTCTCTTTCATCAACGGTTAAAACCTTATGACGTCCTAGTAATTGACTACGACCAAGTTGTTCCAAAATAGTACGAATTTCTGGTTGAAAAATAACAATCAAAGCAATTGGTCCCCATTGAATAATATAATCAAGTAATACTCCAATTGTAGTAAATCCTAATAAATCGCTAATCCAACTTAAAATAATTACAATCGCAACACCTTTGAAAATTAACGAAAGCTTAACATTGTTTTTGATATTTTTTAAAATAAAATAAAAAATTATCCAAACAAGACAAATATCCCCAAGTTTTCTCAGTATTGATACAATATCAGTAACTGTTAATGACATCTTATCCCTCCATGCTTCTATAATAGTATACAAAAAATAACAAGAATAGTAAAGTTATTGCTCAGAATCAGCCTTAGAATGATCTGTAGTTGTTATTACCTTTTGAGAATCAAAAGAAGTCGCAGCTTGGGCCATATTAGTAGCCGATGCTGCACCAACTTGATTTAGTTGAGCACTAGAAATCACAGTTTCAACACCTGAAGAAATATGAGATCCTGTCTCACTATCAGCAGGTATTAAATGTACCTTTGCATACATTTCTTCTAGTTTTTTTTGTTCTTCTTTTTGCTTCATCGTAGCTTCAGCAATATAACCAATACATGCAAATATTCCTATAACAGAAATCACTACAACAACAATATACAAAGGGCCTGACAAAAAATCTCTAAAAAAAGAAATAAAAAAATCCAATGTACCACCCCTATTCTTAATATCAATAATAACATTTTTCAAGATTCTTATCAACATTAAAACAAGAAAAGATAAAAACTTTTTATAAATAAAAAACATAAAAACGAGTTAATAAAACCCGCAAAAACAAAACAATATTTAAAGATTTATTAAAAAGTTCAAGCAATAGAACAAATTACCTATGGTGCCGATTAAAGGACTTGAACCTTCGACCTCCGCATTACGAATGCGCTGCTCTACCAACTGAGCTAAATCGGCAAAATAAAAAGATACAACAATATTGTATCACTTTTACTACAACTTGAAAATTATTTTTTAAAAATTTTATTTAGCCTCTATGTGATTAAATAAAATACCAATATTAATTAGCCCTGAAATTCCAACTAAACTATATATCACTCTGCTAAATAAGGAATTAACTCCAAAAATAGTATCAACTAAATTAAAATCTAATACTCCAATTAATCCCCAGTTAATAGCCCCAATAATAGTGATGACTAATAATATTTTTTGTACTGTTTCCATATAATCCCTCCTACCAATATAATTACCCAAAAAGAAAGAATTATACAAAAAAATTAAATTTTATAAAAAAAGAAACATACCGTTTCTAATTTATTAAACTCTTCTAACTCCAATAACATAAGTACCTGATCCTCTAGTCCAAGCTGCAACATCACTAACAATTACACCTTGTCTAGGATTAGTAGCATGAATCATTTTACCATTACCAACATAAATAGCTGAATGAGTAGCAACTCCAGGACCATATCCCCAAATAAGAATATCCCCAGGCTGAGCATTTTCATAACTTACAGCTACTCCATCATATAACTGAGTGGAACTACTTCTACTAACAGTTAAGCCAACTTGACTATATAAATATTGAACAAAGCCACTACAATCAAACCCACTAGGAGTATTACCACCAGCAACATAAGGACTACCTACAAGAAAATAGGCAAGATTTACTAACGCGCTCATATCACCCTTAGCAACATAATGATCTTGATAAACTGGTTGAGAAATTACTGGCTCTTCTTTTTCTTCTACTAAAACAGAATAAGTAGCAGATGATTTATTACCATACTTATCAACAGCCGTCACAACAACTTGATAAGTACCTGGAACATTAGTATCGATATTACTATCAACAGTATAGTAATTAGTATCAGCATTTAAATTAACAACATCTTTCTGTTGATAATTAATATCTCCATCTACTTTATCAAAAACTTTAACTAAATTGCTCAATACATCAAAAGAATCACCTTCAGTTAAAGAAAGAGCATCACTCTTAAGCGTTATCTCCGGTGCAATTGTATCCTTAACTTCAACAATAATTGGAACTTCTTTTATAATATGATTTTTCTCAACTTCTACAACCATCTCTTGTGGTCCAACTTTTGTAGTATCAATATCTTTTTTTACCGAAACTATATCTCCATCAACAGAATCCAAAACTGTACGAATATCATAGTTAGGACTTCCATATTCAATCGTTGCCGTGTTAGACACAACAACATCAATACTACTATAGACTTGATGATATTCATAAAAATAACAAACCATCAAGCTTATAAAAATAATCATCGTAGCCAAAAATAATTTTCGGCGCGACGGTATATAATCTGAATTCATGTATAATCTCCCCCCGAGATAAGCCATATTATAACATAATCACCAAAACTTGTCAAAATTTACTACATTTATAGCATAACCATCAAAAAGTAAATTATACAAAATAAAAAAGTATTTATAAATACTTTTCTATATGTTTCTTAGATTTCTCTTGGAATTTTAAAAACTCTTTTGCTAATTTTTCATCATCTTTAATAATGTCATCACTAACATTTTTCAACAATTTTTCCATCTCAGTTATTCCCATAACCATTCCTTGAATTAACATATCAGCAATTGCAGAATCACTATTATCACTCATCACTTCTTTATAAATTCCCATAGAAGACATCATTTTAGTGATAGTTCCCTCTTCTTCTGGTGTAACTTCCCTAGAAATTAAAATCTCCTTAGCTTTTTCTTCATAAGAACTATATTCATCATAAATTTTTCTAACATCCTCTGTTATTTTATTATCCCTATTTTTTATCATATCTAATACTTTGTTAATAGAATATCTGCCCATAGCGGCATCCTTATATACTCGTTCCACCAATTCAAATTGTTTTTTCACATTTATCACCTCATTTATATTTTGCAAAGAAAAAAGAAAAATATACTACTCTTTTAAAAGATTTTCTTTAGCTGGACCACAAATAACATTTCCATCTAAATCAAATCTTGAACCATGACAAGGACAATCCCATGTTTTTTCATATGAATTAAAAACTAAATGACACTTCATATGAGGACAAAGTAATTTAATTTTATGAATTTTATGTTCTTTATCTTTATAAAAAGCATATGTAAAACCATTAAAACGAATATAAGATGGATTACTCTTTTTCCACAAAGATTGTGCATAAACTTTCATATAATGAAATGTTCCCAAAAAGGAATTAATAAATAATGAAATACCTATTCTTTTAGGAGAAAAAAATTCCTCAAACCTATTTTCGCACTCCAAAATACAATCAGCAATAATTTTACCTGCCAAAGTACCATTCGTCATTCCCCAACCTCGATAACCAGTACCAATAAACAAATGTGGACTAACTGTTCCAATAAAAGGTAACAAATCATGACTAATAATATCTTGATTCATCCAAGTAAATTCTGGCTCAATACCAAAATAATTAGCAAAATCATCTTTACTTTTTTGATAATGCCTTCCATAGTCTATTTCACTAGTTAATCTATGTTTGTTAGATCCATAAATAAGAAAATTTTTATAGAATCTAATAGAATGTAAATTTTCATCAATATTAATAGCAGAAAAATTATACTTCTTTTTAACTCTAGCAACATTTACATACTCTCTTTGAATATAGTTTTTTAATGGAAAAAAGTTAGGAATTATAAAAAAAGGATAAAAACAAGCAATTACAACTTCCTTTGCTTTAAAATCACCTTTTGCTGTTCTTATAACATAAGAATCATTCTCCTTTTTCATATCAAAAACCATAATATCTTCATAAAAAGATATTTTATCTTTCAAAGCATGAGCTAAACCTGCTAAATACTTAAGAGGATGAAAAATATAAGAATCACCTACACCAAAACCTTTTTTTATTTTTTCATTATAAATAGGAAAAGTAAAAGAGCCAAACTCTTCAACTAACTGTTTTTCCTTGTCTATCTTATCAACATTACTAATATCACTAGTAAAAACTATCATAGGAACTTTTTCTAAATCACAAGCTATTTTCTCACTGTGAATAATCTTTAATAAATTATCAATAGCATACTTTTGAGATAAATAATATTTTCTTCCTTTTTCTTTGCCTAATTTTTGATAAATATCACCCTGCAAATAAGTAATTTTACCAGTAGTATTTGAAGTAATCCCACAACCAATTTTACTCCTATCAAATAAAGCAATCCTTTTATTAGTATTTCTCAAATAATAAGCGGTAGTAAGTCCTGTAATACCTCCACCAATAATAGCTACATCGAATTCATTATTATTATCTAAAGGAAAAACAACCGGAAATTTAGTTTGCCAAAACATAATATCACCAGTAATAACATGTACAAAATTTCCTCACTCATACAAGAAGAAATAACAATAATACATTCTCCATCTTTAAAGTAAATTCAATTTCATAAATTTAATATTCATTTAAAAATTCCTTTATTAGAGTCAATATAACAAAAAAAGATATTATTTAAAATATCTTTCTTTAAAATAATCATATAATTGATTACATTTTTCCTTATCCATATCTTGCTTATCTTCATAAGGATAAGGTATACCTAATTGAATATATTTTTCTCGACCTAAACGATGGAATGGCAAGAAGTCTACTCTTTCAACATTACAAATATGACCTAAGTATTCTATCAAACTATCCATATATTCATAATTATCATGAACTCCAGGAACAATAACTTGACGAATCCATATTTTCTTATTCATTTTATTACAAACAGCAATAAACTTCTCTACTTCATCCATCTTAATACCAGTAATATCTAAATATCCTTCTAACGAAGTATGTTTAACATCTAGTAATACTAAGTCAACATAAGATAATATTTCTTCATAATTCCCAAGTCCTACACCAGAAGTATCTAAAGCAACATGAATATTGTCTTTCTTAAGTAATTTACAAACTTCAATAATAAAATCACCCTGTAACAGAGGTTCACCTCCAGAAAAAGTAACTCCACCATTCTTTTTAAAATATGGTTCACATCTTTTAATTTTCTTTACTAATTCCTCCGAAGTATAATTTTTTTCTCTTTGTTTCCACATTTCAGGATTGTGACAATATTTACATCTTAATTTGCAACCATTAAAGAAGACTACACAACGAATACCTGGACCATCTACTAATCCGAAAGTTTCAATTGAATCAATACTTGCTTTCATAATTATATTTTCTCATGGAATGTTCTAGCAATTACTTCTTCTTGTTGCTTTCTTGTTAATTTATTAAATCTAACAGCATAACCAGATACACGAATAGTAAGTAATGGGTATTTATCTGGATTATTCATCGCATCAATTAATGTTTCACGATTTAAAACATTAACATTTAAGTGATGAGCTCCTTGTGAAAAATATCCATCCATTAAATTAACTAAGTTTTCTACTCTTTCTTCTTCTGTTTGTCCTAAAGCACTAGGAATAACAGAGAATGTATTAGAAATACCATCTCTACAACAATTAGCCCAATCAAGCTTAGCTACAGAGTTTAAAGAAGCAATAGCCCCACTTTGATCTCTTCCATGCATTGGGTTAGCACCTGGAGCAAACGCAACACCAGCTTTTCTACCATCTGGAGTAGCACCAGTGTTTGAACCATATACTACATTAGACGTAATAGTAAGTACTGATAATGTTGGATGAGCATTTCTATAACATGGATGAGAACTTAATTCTTTATAGAATACATCAAGAATCTCTTTACCAATTGCATCTACTCTATCATCATCATTACCATATTTTGGATAATCTCCCTCAATTTCAAAATCAACAGTAATTCCCTCTTCATCACGAATTGGTTTAACTTTAGCATATTTAATAGCAGAAAGAGAATCTACAGCTACCGAAAATCCTGCAACTCCATAAGCCATCAAACGATTAACATAAGTATCATGTAACGCCATTTGCCCTGCTTCATAAGCATATTTATCATGCATGTAATGAATAATATTCATAGCATCCGCATAAATTCTAGCAACTTCATGCATCATCTTAAAATATGCAGTCTTAACTTTATCATAATCTAATACTTCATCAGTCATTTTTTCAAATCCTGGAATAACTAATTGACGCTTAACTTCATCAACACCACCATTAATAGCATAAAGTAATGTTTTTGCTAAATTACAACGAGCTCCAAAAAATTGCATATCTTTACCAACACGCATGGCAGAAACACAACAAGCAATAGCATAATCATCACCCATACTTGGACGCATTACATCATCATTTTCATATTGAATTGAATCTGTTGCAATACTAATCTTAGAACAGTATTTTTTCCAATTTTCTGGTAAATTTTGTGCCCATAAAATAGTCATATTTGGTTCTGGTGCACTTTCCAAATTTTCCAATGTATGAACAATACGATAAGAGGTCTTAGTAACCATTGATTTACCATCAGTGCTGATACCACCCAAAGAACAAGTAACCCATGTTGGATCCCCAGAGAATAATTCATCATAATCTGGTGTTCTTAAATGTCTTGCAGCTCTTAATTTAATAACAAACTGGTCAATAATTTCCTGAGCTTCTTCTTCTGTTAATAACCCATTTTTAATATCTCTTTCAAAATAAATATCAAAGAAAGCATCTACTCTTCCTAAAGACATAGCCGCACCATTATCTTCTTTAATAGCAGCTAAATATCCAAAATAAGTCCATTGAACGGCTTCTTTAGCATTTTTTGCTGGTTTAGAAATATCCATATTATAGCTAGCAGCCATATCTTTAATTTCTTTTAATGCTCTATATTGCATTGAGATTTCTTCACGTAAACGAATAGTTTCATCATCCATGACAGAAATCTTCATATTATCCCAATCACTCTTCTTTTGTTCCATTAAATAATCGATACCATAAAGAGCAATTCTACGATAATCCCCAATGATTCTTCCACGTCCATAGGCATCAGGAAGCCCTGTTAACAATTTAACATGACGTGCAGTTCTAATTTCATTAGTATAAGCATCAAAAACTCCATCGTTATGAGTCTTTACTAAATTTGTTCCTTTAATAAAGTTTTCAAGAGCTTCATTCATCTTATATCCATAAGCTTCTAGTTCTTGATAAACCATTTTTATTCCACCCTTAGGAACAATACTTCTCTTACCCAATTTATCAGTTTGAAGACCAACAATAACATCATCATCTTCACTAATATATCCAGGTTTAAAAGCATTAATTCCTGCCGGATGATCTACATCAATATCAATAACATGTTTTTTTACTTCTTCTAAACACATGTCTTCATATACTTTTAAAACTCTTTTTGTTTTATCTGTAGGTCCACTTAAAAACTCTTCATTACCATCATAAGCAACGTAGTTATTCTTAATGAAATCACTAACGTTGATTTCATTACACCATGAACCTTCATTAAACTCTTTCCATTCTTCTTTGAAATTCATTAATCTATCCACCTTTCCATACATATTATACCATAAACACCTATATTTCCATGCACATATTATAAAAATAGACACTTTTTTTCATATTTTTACATATAGATTTTTTCACTATTTTATGATATAATTTACCTACATGGGGCTGACACGGTTTCGACGGGAATATGAGAGCATAGATGGCAAGTCGAATGTCCACGTCACGGATACAAAAAAATAAATGCAAATAAAATTAAAAATGCAGTTGCTAACATGTTTGGTGGAAACCAAGCAGTAGCATTTGCCTAATAATTTAAAGGCCTGCGCTTTCTTTTATTTCTTACCTAGGAAATAATTGAAGGTTCATAATTCATAGGTTATAGCTATTCTCTTCCCAAAGAATAGAAAGAATGATCGGGATAGTATATTATTTTGGTCGTTAACTACTTGAATAGTATACGAAAGTAACTAGTTAACTAAACTTGTAGAAGTTTATGTAGCTCTATTTTCGGACAGGAGTTCGATTCTCCTCAGCTCCACCATATGATAAGAAACTCGAATTTTTAATAATTCGAGAGTAATAAATTACTAACAGAAATGTTAGTTTTTTAATTATTTAAAAACAAAAATATGTCCAACAATTAAGTTAATAATAAAAATTAAATAATAAAAATAATGATTGTTTATATTCTAATGAGTACGATTATGATGATAGAGATATTAATATACAGAAAAAAATCGAGTAAATTTCAAATGCTCGATTTTAAATTCAATTATAATAACACACGCCGCTATTGGCTGAAACAATATCGGTGTGCAAAGAGAAAATTCCTTTTTAAACTATTTCAATTGCATTTATAAAAGCAAATTATATATGTTAATGTAAATATATTTTTTATTTTCAAAATGACAATAATTAAAATAAAAATTAATTGAAATATGTTGGAAATGCTCTTGGAATTTTAACTCTTGTAGTTTTTCCATTATCTTTAACACAATTTACTTTATATATTTTTTTATTTTCTTTTTTAAAATCTTGATTTAATAATTTTGAAACATAAATTGGTTTTCCATACATTATTGTATCAAAAGAAGTTTTAATTTCATCATTCTTGTATAATTCAAATAGAGCTTTTATAAGATTATCATCACTTGCTAATACAATAGCTGTTGCTTCTGCGTCAATTTTATTTTCGACATATGTAGCTGATGACCCAGCTAGAAGCGCACTAAAAGACTTTGGAAACATACTTCCTCTTAAATTTGGGGATATCATCATATAATATAATTCATCACCATCTTCTATTATTACTGACATTGAAGCTTTATTTATTACTCCAACTTTTCTAATGAAATATATTACTAATAAAAGTAATATAATTATGCAAATTATTGCATATAACCAAGATATAGTTTCAATTGATGCTAATATAACAGGTACAAGTATTAAAAGTCCAAATATTAACGCAAGAGCAAATTCTTTTACTCCGTTAATCCCATTTTTGCTAGTGTATTCATCATTATAATGGTGTATTTTCATTATTTACTTCCTTTCGTAAGAATTTTACCATAAATTATTTTAATTTTGTTTATTTTAAAAAAAAATTTTCGCCATAATATAACCTTACTTCTTCATCAGTCATTATTTTGTCACCCACCTATGCTCTAATTATACTATAAATATTTAAAAATGATTTAAGTAAAAGTACAAATTTCATTAAACTTTATATTTATTATTCCAAGGAAAAAGTTAGAGATTACTACATCTCTTCCACCATTTAAAAATTAAGTGTATATTTTACACCATTGCATAAAACCAAAAAGTATAATCGTACTTTTTTATTTTGTAAAAATTTTATTAACTAACTTTTGGAAAAAACTACTTATATAATTAGACAATTTTTTTGCATATTATTTTGCAGTAGACCAACACTAATAACAGAAAGGAGGAAAAAGATGAAGAAGAATTTAAGTAAATTTCTATTGATTTTAATATTAACTATTATATTAGCTCCTACTATAAGTGTAAAAGCAGCAACTAATAAAATTGTCAATAATCAAAAAGAACTTATAGATGCTTTAAATGATAGTAATATTTCTACAATCACTTTAGGCAGTGATATAGAAACAACTGAAAAAATTAATATAATGAGAGATGTTATAATCGATGGAAATAATAAAACTATTAAATATGTAGGAACATTCGGACAAAGTAGCAGCAAAGATAATACAGTCTGGGGTGGAATATATGTATTACAAGTTTATAAAAGCAATGTTACCTTAAAAAATATCAAACTAACTGGTGGTAATGCCGGACTACTAATAAATGGTGGGCACGCAACTTTCGATGGTAAAATTGATGTTTCTGGTAATGGTTTTGGTGGAATTGAACTTGGTAAAGGCCAAGGTGTTACCACATCACCTAATCTAACTGTAAATAATAACGCTGAAATTATCAATACAACAGAATCTGCTGATAAACCTACTATTTGGGTACCGAAAGATACAACAGATGCTTCAATAACAATTGGTAACACAAAATTCAATTTAACTTCTGGCGAAGAGCTATCTCTTGATGAAATAAACCAACTAGAAGAATCTATTAATAATCCGGAAACAAGTGATCGATTATTATTAAATATTTTCTTTTTAACTATCTTTACAATTTTATCAAGTTATAGCATACCTAAAATTTTCAAAAAGGAAGAAACTAACTAATTTCTTCTTTTTTTAATAATTTAGCGTGAACAACAATCCTTTTTCCAAAATCATTTTTACAAGTAGAAAGAGTTAATATTTTATCATAAACATCAACTTCCATATCAAAATCATAAATACTTCTTTTCATAATTGTATCTAAAAACTGCTTAAAATAATTATCATTACTAAAATAAGTCTTAATATAATAACCTTCTTTTTCTATTGTATAAACACTAAAAACTTTAAATATCATTCTACTATTATTAGTAATTATTTTTATATAACAAGGATCTGTTTTAGAATCAATTAAATTATCCAAACTACCAAACATCGTATTATCAACCAAACCATGACCATAAATAATATTGTTACGACTTAAATTATTTAAATCATTACGATAATCTAAAAATATTGCTCCTCTCTTACTACTTTCTTTAGTAAAAGAATGATTTAAATAATAACTATTATCACTACCTTTAACAATAGGATAATTAATATCTGTATTTGAAACTACAATAACCCCAACAACATCCGAATTAATTTGATATAATGTGTCCATTTTTCCCTTAGCCATATGATTTAAAACATCACTTTCATTTTTATAACCATAATAATACTTAAAAATATTAAAAGAAGTTATTAAAATTACAACAATACTTATCAAAAAAAGAATTCTCCATTTTCTCTTCATTTAGCCACCTCAATAATATTATCTTATAAAATAATAATGTTATGTAAAATAGTATGTTAAATTTCTCAAAAAAAATAAATTGAAATAAAAAAGACTAATATTCTAGTCTTTTTCTATACAGAAAACGCCTTGTAGATAAAATAATTATTAGCTATAATAAAACTATAAAATAAAAAAGAGGTGTTATATGTACAAAATATCAAATTTTACAAACAATAATGATATTAGAATTATCGGAGAATTAGGACCATTTAAAGTAATTGAATATGTAAGAGACTTAAGCGTTACTCCAGCCACTGCAGAAATAAGTTACTTTAGTAACTTAATGAATGTTAGAAAAAGACAATTAATTTGTAATCTAGCCATATCATCAGTAACCGTTCAATCAGGAACAATGCAATGGATGGTAGGAAACGTTAATGCTACAACTGGTCTAAAAGGGGTTGGTGACTTACTTTCAAAAGCAGTAAGAGGAAAAGTCACTGGTGAATCAGCCATCAAACCAGAATACACTGGAGATGGGATAATGGTTTTAGAACCGACCTACCGTCACATAATACTATTAAACTTAGAAAACTGGAATGGTTCAATTGTTTTAGATGATGGTCTATTTTTAGCTTGTGAATCCAATCTACAACAAAAAGCCGTCATGCGTAGTAATATTTCATCAGCTGTTGCTGGTAATGAAGGTCTATTTAACCTAGGTATAGAAGGAAAAGGAATATTATGCATTGAATCTCCTTGTCCACAAGAAGAATTAATTGAGATAGAACTACAAAATGATGTACTAAAAATCGATGGTAATATGGCTATTGCATGGAGTGGCAGTCTTACCTTTACCGTTGAACGTTCAGGAAAAACACTAGTCGGTTCAGCCGCATCAGGTGAAGGCTTAGTCAATGTATTCCGTGGAACTGGTAAAATTTTATTAGCACCAGTTGACAAAATGTAAGAATTAAAATTTGAAAAAGACGTCAAAAAATAGTATAGTAATAGTATAAGTATAGAAAATAAAGTGAGGTATAAAAATGGAAAAAGAACAAAATGGAGCTTTAAAATTTTTAGGAATAGTTATGATTATCTTCGGTATAGCATACGCCATATTAGGAACTCTAACAATAACAGGAAATATAATAGGTGTTTTCCCAGGCCATGAACACCATGAAATAATTAATATCATCTTATCATATATCATATCTATTCTAGCAATCAGTGGTGGAATTACTACTTTCACAAGAAAATATACTGTGACTAAAAACATTGCTTTAGCTCTAGCATTATTTGGAATAGTATCATTAATATATATTCAAATAAACCAAAAGATTTTTAATAATTTTGATTGTATAGCTGTAATATTAGGAGCTGGAATCTATTATTTAGCTGTGGTAGCAGAAAAAGAATTAAAAAAAATAGAAGCAATAAAAGCCAAAACTAGAGGAAAGAAAAAAACAAAAAGTAAAGAACGCACCAAATCTAAAACAAAAAAGACATCAAAATAATGTCTTTTTTTATGAATAATTTTTAATATTTCTTAACGTTTCTTTCTTAATATCTCTTTCTTTAATGGCTTCACGTTTATCATAGTCTTTCTTACCTCGACAAATTCCCAAAGCTACTTTTAATCTATTATCTTTAAAATAAAGCTTGATAGGTACTAATGTAAGTCCCTTTAATTGGATTGCATCTTCTATCTTTTTTATTTCTTTTTTATGAAGTAATAACTTACGACTACGACTTTCTTCATGATTAAAAATATTACCTTCTTTGTAAGGAGCAACATACATATTTAAAAGATATACTTCATGATTTTTAACAATTCCATAGCAATCTTTAATATTACAATTTCCATTACGAATCGATTTTATTTCTGTTCCAGTTAACGCAATACCAGCTTCATATACTGCTTCAACAAAATAATCATATTTTGCTTTTCTATTTAAAATTTCCATCTAATCAACTCCTGCTAAGTCCCCATACAAGATCTGGATATTGAGAACTAACGATATTTTTATATTTATTATAATAAGTAGAATAATTAGAAAGAATCGAGTCATTTAAATTTGAATATGGATAAACTCTAAAATTTCTCTTTCTTCCATAATTAGATTTTGTATAAATTAATTCTGCTTTTGGATTTTCTATCTTCAAAGTAGTACCATCCTCTTCCACTACTTTTTTTACCATAACTTCCATCGAAAGCCCAATTAGTCTTTCTATTCCAGCCTGATCAGAAATAAAATTACCTAAAGAATAAATAACAAAAGTTTTTCCATCATTAATATATTCTACAGGTTCTACTACATGAGGATGACTTCCAATAATTAATTGTACTCCTAAAGAGGATAAATAATTAGCAATCTCCTTTTGTTCAGCAGAAATATCTAAAGAATATTCTGTTCCCCAGTGCATTGCCACAATAATCAAATCAACTTTATCACGAATTTTATCAATATCTGCCTTGGCTTTTTCTGGACTATAAACATTATTTAAATACTCTTTTCCAGTTGGGGTTTCCAATCCATTAGTCCACGTAGTATACGAAAAAAAAGCATACTTAATACCATTCTTTTCGTAAATACGTTCCTTATTTCTTTCTTCCCAGGAATTTCTTTGACCATCCCAAACTATATTCTTTTTACTAGACCAATAATCAACAGAATGCAACACTCCTCTTTCTCCCTGATCCATCGTATGATTAGTTGCGAGTGAAACAAGATTAAATCCAGCATCTATAAAAGCATCTCCTACTGCATCAGGAGAATTAAAACAAGGATAGTTAGAATAACCAAGATCTTCTCCACCCAAAATTGTTTCTTGATTATAATAAGCTAAATCATACTGTGAAGAAATAGGTTTAATATACTGTAACATTGGTTTAAAGTCATATTTTCCAGAATCAAGATGAGCATCTTCATAGACTGAACTGTGTATTAAAGCATCTCCAACCATAAACAAGTCAAAAGAATATTCCTGTGGATATTTAAGTTTTTCTTCCTTTTTTACTACTCTTTTATCTTCCTTATATTTACTAAAAGAAAAGTTAGAAGTAAAAAAATAAACAGAAAGTCCTAATATCAATATACAAACAACAAACAAGACTTTAACTTCTTTCTTTAACTTTCTAACTTTTTTCTTTGCCATACTACAACTTCCTTACAACCTCAAAATCTATTGTTTTCTCTTCCTTAGAAGCACGAACAACTTTAATTAATACCCTTTCACCAATCGTATATTTTACATGACTCTTTTCACCAGTTAAAGTCATATGCTCTTCATCATAATGAAAAAAGTCTTTCATATCTCGTAATGGAACTAATCCTTCAATTAAATTATCTAATTCAATAAACATACCAAAACTAGTTACAGAAGAAATCATTCCTTCAAACTCTTCTCCTATGTGATTTTCCATATACTCAGCCATTTTCATATCTTCAACTTCACGTTCACAATCAATACTAGCACGTTCACGATCTGATGAATGTTCTGAAATATAAACTAATTTTTCCTCCCATTTACGAATAGTACCCATATCTAATTTTTTATCAAACAAATATGTATGTAACAAACGATGAACAGTGGTATCTGGATAACGTCTAATTGGTGAAGTAAAGTGTGTATAACACTTACTAGCAAGACCATAATGACCTAAATTCTCAGGACGATAAACTGCTTTTTGCATACTTCTTAAAAGTAAACTGGATAAAATTTTAAACTCTGGCTTATCCTCTAAGAAATGAATAATTTTTTGTACAGTTTTAGGACTATTGTCTTTTAAATCTCCCGGTACTTGATAACCTAAGCTTCCAACAAAGCCTAAGTAACTACGAAGTTTTTCTTCTTTAGGAACTTCATGTACTCGATAAATAAAAGGAAGTGACATAAAATAAATATGCGTTGCAACACATTCATTTGCAGCAATCATAAAGTCTTCAATTAACTTCTCACCAGTACCCCTTTCTCTTAAAATAACTTCCGTAGGTTTGCAATTTTCATCAACTAAAATTTTTGCCTCATCCACTTCAAAATCAATATAACCACGCTTATCCTTCATCTTACGTAAAATTTTAGATAGCTCTGCCATTAATTTTAAAGAATCGACATACGGTTCATAACCTTCTGGAATCACATCTTTTTCCAAAATACTGTTAACTTTCTTATAAGTCATTTGAATACGCGACCGGATAACACTTGGAAAAATATCATAGTCTATTTGCTTCCCATCATGATCAAATTCCATAACACATGAAATAGCCAATCTATCAACATTAGGATTTAAAGAACAAATACCATTAGAAAGTTCATGTGGTAACATTGGAATTACCCTATCAACTAAATAAACACTGGTTCCTCTTTCCATAGCTTCATTATCTAAGGGACTACCTTCTTTAACATAATAACTAACATCAGCAATATGAACCCCTAATTTATAATGACCATTACTCATTCTTTCAATAGAAATAGCATCATCTATGTCCTTAGTGTCATCACCATCAATAGTAAATATTTCCATATTACGTAAATCTCGACGACCAATCTTGTCAATGTCACGAACTTCCATTGGAAGTGTTTTCACTTCTTCTTTAACATCTTCTGGGAATTCTGTATTAATATTGTACTTATAAACAATAGATAAAATATCCGTACCTGGATCATTCTTATGACCAATTATTTCAATTACTTTACCATCATACTTTAAATTATTATTCAACTTCTTTAACAATTCAACAACTACTTTATGTCCATCAACAGCATTTAAAGAATTCTCTTTTGAAACTTGAATATTTAATTTAATTTTAGAATCATCTAAAGTAATATGTCCAATACCTTTATTATCAAAGTTTATTTCTCCAATATATCTTTCGACTTGACGTTTTATAACTTTCAAAATACGCCCTTCTAAACGATCTATATTCATTTTACTAGTAATTTCAACTAAGACAATATCATTATGAATAGCTCCGTTCATATTTTCTGGAGCAATATAAACATCATCATCCATATTTTCTATTTCCACAAAGCCAAAGCCTTTTTTATTAGCTCTCATAACCCCTTTTCTTAAATGGCTATCTTCAAGCATCATATAACGTCCTTTATTAGAACAATAAATAACAACTTCTTCCTCTAAACACCTTAATACCTCACTAAGTTGTTTTACTTCCTCAACACTTTTTAAACCTAATTCATCCTGCAACTCATAAATGCTAAGTGCTTTATCACTATTTTTTAATATATTAATAATGTCATCTTTCATTAGTATCACCTTCTACTCTTATTATACTGTATTTTTATCAATATACCTAGAAAAAATCATTGAAAACAAAAAAGTCCTGTAAAGGACTTATAAATTCAGTTAAATAAACATAGCAACTAAACAAATAATAAAAAACGCTAATCCTAAAATTAAAGTAAGACGACTAATAAATAATTCAGATCCTCTTTCCTTACGGTGACTAAATAGCTCAGAAGTATTCCCTGAGATAATTTGAGCTGCACCTTCTGCTTTACTACTTTGTAAAAGCACAATTACAATTAATAAAATTGATATAATTAAGAGCGCTGTTTCCATCGCACACCTCCGTTAACAATACCAATATAATAACATATTTTAATAAATAATGCAACTAACGAATTAAGGTTTTTACCTTTTCACTAGCGTAATCAGAAATGGAAGTTGAATAATTAGTTCCAATATCTGACTTAACTTCTGATAAAAAGGACTGACTATTTGATTGTTTTGCTACCCATCTATTTAAAAGTTTCTTATCTTCTCTAGAAAAATCTCCAGTCTTTACCATTTCCATATATAAAAATTTAGCTATTACAAAGTTTAAACTTTGTTTATTAAAATAAGCTGCGTTTTTTCCAAGATAATATTTATCCATATCACACAAATGCATAAAGTCAGATGCAAAAATGTAACTACCAGAATTAATATCACGAACAACAATATCTTTAGATGACATCTTGGAAAAATCAGATTGTAATATTTCTGTTGACGAAATTAAATCACCACAACTAAAATCTCCTGGTTGACGATATCTTGGGGTTCCTTCTTTTCTAAAAGATGTCAAATCCTCAATATAATTCATAACATAACCACTATAAATACCATCTTCGTCTAATAAAAAATCAATTGGTTGTGTTACTCTTTCAAGGTTAAAACTATTTTTAAACAACTCCGCCTTATCAAAAGTCATTAAATTTCTTTCTTTTCTCAAATTAATATCATATTTTAACAGTTTTAAAACCCGATCATTAAATCTAAAAATATAACCATCATGACCTGCCCCAATTTTTTCTAACTCAAAAATATTAGGAACTACTTCTGAAGAACCAGCAATAATTATCTTTTTTTCTCTTTTATCTTGATATTGTCCCATCGTATCCCCCCTTAACGTTTGACATATTATAACACAAAAACAAGAAAAAAGCAAGAAACTAGATATAATCATAAATTTGACCAATCTCTACTTCTTGTGTTTCTAAATTAATTCTTTCTTTATATTCAACAATACCCTCACTTGCTTTTCTACCAACAGTAATTCTTTTAGGAATACCAATCAAATCCATATCTTTAAACTTAACACCTGCTCGTAAATCTCGATTATCTAAAAGAACTTCTACTCCCCGAGACTGTAACTCATGATAAATTTCTAAAGCTAATGCAACCTGAACATCATCTTTTGTATTAGCTATAACAATAGAAATTTCATAAGGCGCAAGTTCTTTAGAAAATATAAGACCATATTCATCATGATGTTGTTCGACATAAGCTGCTAAAATACGAGCAATCCCAATTCCGTAGCACCCCATCACTACTGGTTTTAATTTATTATCCTCATCAGCATAATAAAGATTCAATTTTTCTGAATATTTAATTCCTAACTTAAATGTATTTCCAACTTCAATTCCGTGTTTAAAAGAAAGTTTACCACCACATTTAGGACATAAATCATCATCACTTACATTTCTAATATCTGCTACTTTCTCATACGTAAAATCACTTAAATTAACGTTTATATAATGATAATCAGATTTATTAGCCCCCACTAAAAAATTCTTCATTAATAATATTTCATTATCAATAACAACCGGAATATTTAACCCAATAGGACCAGCAAAACCAACTTTAGCTTTAGTAATCAATTCATCCTCCTCTAAAGTAGCCATAATAACTTCTTTTGCTCCTAAAACGCAAGCGACCTTTTCTTCATTAAGTTCTCTATCCCCTCTAACTAAAAAAGCATAAAAATTACCATCCACCTTATAAATCAATGTTTTTACAGTTTTTTTAGGATCAACATTATACTGCTTATGTAAATCTTCTATAGTTCCCACATTAGGAGTATGAAGTAATTCTTTATTTTGTTCTTCTTCATCTAACGAACCACCTATATTTTTACACTCACAAATTTCTAAATTGGTTGCATAACCACAATCATTACAAATTACCAATGTATCTTCGCCAACATCACATAACGCTTGAAATTCTTCTGATAAATTTCCACCCATAGCCCCCGTTGATGCTTGAACTACTTGATAATCTAAACCAATTTTTCTAAAAATCTTATGATATGCATCAAACATTGCTTTATATGATATTGAAAGAGATTCTTCATCCTTATCAAAAGTATAAGCATCTTTCATAATAAATTCACGTGTACGAATTAATCCATAACGACTTCTAGGTTCATCTCTATACTTATTAGCCATTTGATATAAACTAAGTGGCATATCTTTATAAGATTGAATAACATCTCTTGCTACTTCTACAAATAATTCTTCATGAGTAGGACCTAAAACATAATGTCTATTAAACCTATCAGTAAGTCGAAACATATCATCACCAAAAGATTCCAATCTCCCACTATTTTCATATATTTCTTCTGGAATAATACTAGGCATAACCAATTCACAAGAAGATATTTCTTCCATTTCCTCACGCACAATATTTTCTATTTTTCTAATAACTCTTAAACCTAATGGTAAAAATGTATATATTCCACTTCCAACTTTCTTAATCATTCCAGCTCTAACCAATAAATTGGCACTAACAGCTTCTTCATCCTTAACAACTTCTTTCTGTGTAAAAAAATAACTACCCTTTAACTTCATTTTATCCCTCCTAAAAATAAAAAGAATGATACCAAAGGAGTGCATAATGCACGGTACCATCCTTACTTTAACTTAATTGATAACGGTAAAAGTCACCGAAAATATAAATTCCTCTTAGAAAGGTAGGAATAATACTAGGTTATACTTGAGCTCACACTATCCTCAATTCACTTTTATAAGAGCTAATATTATTATGGTCTTTCCACCGATTTAAAATCTAAGTTGCTACTAGAATAATATAAATTAAATAAATTGTCAACAAAGTTCACAAAAAATAGATTATTTTATAAATAATAGAATAAAATACCATTTATTAGTTTATATCAATGTAATATAAATTCATTTTATAGAATTTAACTCAGTTGTTCTTCAATTCTCATTAATTGATTATATTTACAAATACGATCTGTTCTAGACATAGAACCAGTCTTAATTTGACCCAAATCAAGTCCTACTGCTAAATCAGCAATAGTAGTATCTTCAGTTTCCCCACTTCTATGAGAAATGATAGTTTTATAACCATGCTTCTTCGCAAGTTCAATAGTTTCGATTGTTTCTGTAACTGTACCGATTTGATTTACCTTTAAAAGAATGGCATTCCCCGCTTTATGATCAATACCCATTTGAAGATATTTCTTATTAGTTACGAACAAATCATCTCCCACTAATTGAATACGATTACCTAAACGTTCAGTAATCCTAGTAAATCCATCCCAATCATTTTCATCCACTGGATCTTCAATAGAAATAATGGGATAAGTATTAACTAATTCCTCATAAAAATCAATTAATTGATCAGTAGTAAATTCTTTACCATCAACATGATATACTCCATCACTATAAAATTCACTAGCAGCAGCATCAATGGCAAGCATCACGTCTTTACCGGCTTCATATCCAGCAGCAGTAATTGCTTCAATAATTAAATCAAAACTTTCTTTATTAGAATCTAAACTCGGTGCAAATCCACCTTCATCTCCTACCCCAGTAAAGTATCCCTTACTATTTAATACTTTCTTTAAACTATGAAACACTTCTGCTCCAACACGTACCTGTTCGTGAATGGTATCTCTTTGTGGAATAATCATAAATTCTTGAAAATCCAAATTGTTATCAGCATGTGCTCCACCATTGATAATATTCATCATAGGAACTGGTAACGTCTTTCCATTACCAACATATTCATATAACTCTTTACCTTCATTAATAGCACTAGCTTTTAGTGCTGCCATACTAATACCTAAAATAGCATTAGCTCCAAGTCTTGACTTAGTAGAAGTTCCATCAAGTTCAATCATAACATAATCTAAAGCCTTTTGTTCAGCTGCATCCATTCCAATTAGTTTATCCCGTAAAATTGTATTAATATTATGAATGGCATCTAAAACACCTTTTCCATTATAACGGCTCCCACCATCACGCATTTCTAAAGCCTCACGTTGACCAGTAGAAGCACCAGAAGGTACAATGGCACGACCTCTAACATCATTGTCTAAAATAACATCTACCTCTACAGTAGGATTGCCTCTAGAATCTAATACTTCTCTACCCTTTACATCTTTAATTTTCATCACATCACCCTTTCACAAGTTATATTGCACCATAAAATACAATTTATTATTTTCTTTATTTAAAAAAAAGAAAACAACCTTAATTGGTTGTTATTTATTTTCTTTTAAATGAGTTACGCAATCTTTAAATTCTTGACCACGAACTTCACATTCTTTGTATTGATCCCAAGAAGCAGATGCCGGACTAAGCAAAATAACATCACCTTCATCAGATTCCTCATAGCATTTTCTAAAACCATCTTTTAAAAATTCATAACTATAAGTCGGAATACCTATCTCACTCCCAAACTCCATTACTCTATTACGGCATTCTCCTATGGCTATAATACATTTTACATGATCCATATAGTGGGTAAGTTCATGAAAATCCTGCCCCCTCTCCAAACCACCTAAAATTAAAATAGTTGGATCATTAAAAGAAGATAATGCTATTTGAGTACATTTAATATTAGTAGCTTCTGTATCATTATAAAATCTACGTCCATCAATTGTATCAACATACTCCAATCTATGTTCTACTCCCCTAAATTCTCTCACTGCTTCAACAATAATTTCATTAGAAACACCAAGTTCCTTTGCAACCATAATTGCTGCCATAACATTTTCTACATTATGCATACCAGCAATAAAAATATCATTACGACTAAGGACTTTCTCACCATAATAATAAATGTCTTTTTCCTTTAAGTAACATCCATTAATCTCATTTTTACTAGAAAAATATTTAGTAGTAGATAAAATATTTTTAGTTTCTTCTAAAACTTCTCCATTTTCAATATTTAAAATTGCTACATCTCTTTCTGTCTGATTTTTAAATAGTTTAGCCTTAACTTTCTTATAAGCTTCATAACTACCAAAAAAATCAACATGAGCAGGACTCAAATTAGTCATCACTGCAATATTTGGATGAAACTTATGTAAATTTTCTAATTGCTGACATGATACTTCCATAACTACAATATCATTTTCTTTCAAACTTTCTAAAATACTAGATAGTGGATATCCAATATTACCAGCTAAAAAAACTCTTTCATCAAACGCTTTTTTTACAATAGAATAAGTTAAAGAAGTTGTTGTTGTTTTACCATTGGTTCCAGTAATACCCACTAAAGTAACTTTATCTGGAAATAAAAGATAAGCCATTTCCACTTCGTTAATAACCTCAATGCCAAGCTCTTTAGCTTTTAAAACATACTTATGATGAATCGGTACTCCTGGATTTTTAATCAAGTAATCAAAAGATGAATCTAAAATATCATCAGGATGAGACCCAAAAACAAATTGAACACCCATAGCTCGCAATTCCTTAATCTTTTCCTGATCTAATGCTTCTTCTGGCTTACTATCATTTAAAATAACCTCATTACCACGTTTAATTAAAAGTTTTGCAGCTTCATACCCACTTCTAGCAAAACCTAAAATAAAAATTTTTTGATTTGTAAACATAATATCACCACTATAAGTATACTACAAACCTAAAAATTTGACTACTTAAAATCATTTGTATATATTGAAAAAATCAATAAAATCATGTTATAATAAACAAAGATAGGAGAGCCGTTATGAAGATAGTTACTATTAGCCCAGAACAATTTGATAGATATGCTAAAACTCACCGTTATCGTAATTATTATCAAACATCAGTTTATGGCAACACTATGAGAAAATTCGGCTTTAATGTACACTATTTAGGAATTACAGACGACTCTAATACTTTAATTGGTGCTTCTCTTATAATCTATAGAGAAGTCTTTATGAAACACAAAATTGCTTATGCTCCTAGAGGTATTCTTTTTAATTATGAAAATCCCAATCAAGTAAAAGAGCTCGCTGAAAAACTAAAAAAAATACTAGGAAAGCAAGGCTTTATGCTATTAAAAATAGATCCTTACATTCCCGCAACAGTCCGTGATCACGAAGGAAACATCATGAACTTTAATAATCAAATAAACATGATTATGGCAAATTTAGAAAGCGCTGGTTTTATACACCAGGGAAGAACTTTATTTTTTGAAGGAGAAAAACCTCGTTGGGAATCCTTAGTATTATTAAATCAAGACATCAGAACAATTTTTAATAGCTTTGACAAAAGAACTCGGCACAAAATTAGAAAAGCGGCTAACTCTGGAATCGAATGTTATAAAGATCCAAGTAAAAACATTAATACACTATATGAATTTATAAAAAGAAAGTCTCCTAAACCAATAGAGTTTTATCGAGAATTAATTAGTAACTATGGTAATAATGCCGACGTTTACTATACTAAAATAAATACTGAAATATACGTAATCAACAGTCGAAGAGCCTATGAAAGAGAAATGGAAAAAAATGATCAAATAGCAGAAAAAATTCAAAGTATGGATATTACTCCTCAAGCAAAAAATTCTTTATTAAATAAAAAAATGGAATCAGACAAATTATTAAACACCTATAAAAATAGTATGGTTCGTGCTACCGAACTTTTAAAACAGTATCCTGAAGGGATCATAATCGCGGGAGGAATTGTAATCAAATATGATAATTCTGCCTTTTTATATATAGAAGGCTTCGATACAAAATATTCTGATTTAAACCCATCATATCTATTAAAATGGCGAATGATTGATGACTATAACAAAGAACATCTAAAATATCTAAATTTAAATGCCATTGTTGGAGAATTTGAAAGAAAAAATAAGTTTAGTGGCCTAAATGAAATGAAACTAGGATTTAATTCTATTATTACTGAATATATTGGAGAATTTGATATTGTTCTAAACAACTTTAGCTATAATCTATATAAAAGTTTAGGGAAGAAATAAAACTATGAAAAATATTGTATTATGTGGTAGTACCAAAGTAAAAGAAGACATCCTAAAAATAAAAGAAAAACTAGAAGACAAAGGTTATCACGTTTTGTTACCGGAAGAATGTTTAAAAGATATACCCAAAAAAATTGCATCACGCACACATTTTTCAAGAATTGAAAATAAGAACAATCAAATAGTTTTAATTGTAAATACAACTAAAAACGGAATAGAAAACTATATAGGCCCAAACTCTTTTGCAGAAATAGCTTTTGCCTTTTATTTTAATAAAAATATATTTCTATTAAATGATTATTATGAACCTTACTTAGATGAATTAACTGCTTGGAATGTAATACCACTAAAAGGTAATTTAAACAATATAAAAAAGGAACTATGATATAGTTCCTTTTATTTATAACTTTCTTCTACTGCTACTGCAACAGCTACGCTAGCACCAACCATTGGATTGTTACCCATTCCAATAAGTCCCATCATTTCAACATGAGCAGGAACAGAAGAAGATCCAGCAAACTGAGCATCAGAATGCATTCTACCCATAGTATCAGTCATACCATAAGAAGCAGGACCAGCTGCCATATTATCAGGATGTAATGTTCTTCCTGTACCTCCTCCAGAAGCTACAGAAAAATATTTCTTACCTTTTTCCCAACACTCTTTTTTATAAGTTCCAGCAACCGGATGTTGAAAACGAGTTGGATTAGTAGAATTTCCTGTAATAGAAACATCTACATCTTCCAAATGCATAATAGCAACACCTTCGCGAACATCATTAGCACCATAGCAACGAACTTTACTACGTTCACCATCAGAATAAGCAATCTCTTCTACAATAGATACTTCATTCTTAAAAAAATCAAAATCAGTTTTTACATAAGTAAAACCATTAATTCTAGAAATAACTTGAGCAGCATCCTTACCCAATCCATTTAAAATAACTTTTAAAGGAGTCTTACGAACTTTATTAGCTGATTTTGCTATACCAATAGCTCCTTCTGCTGCCGCAAAAGATTCATGACCAGCCAAAAATGCAAAACACTTAGTCTCTTCGGATAAAAGCATACTAGCTAAATTTCCATGACCTAAGCCAACCTTACGAACATCTGCAACAGAACCAGGAATACAAAACGCTTGTAATCCTTCTCCGATAGATTTAGCAGCATCCGCAGCTTTTTTATCACCTTTCTTTAATGCAATAGCCGCACCAAGAGTATAAGCCCATGCAGCATTTTCAAAACAAATTGGTTGAATAGATTTTACTATTTCACAAGGATCAAATCCTCTATCTTGACATAATTTTCTAGCTTCTTCGAAACTTTTAATATCATATTTGTCCATAATAGGTTGAATCTGATCAATTCTTCTCTCATAACTTTCAAATAATGCCATAATTACGCCTCCCTTGGATCGATAACTTTAACAGCTTCATCAAAACGACCATAAGTGCCACTAGCCTTCTCTATAGCCTCCATAGGATCCATTTTAGCCTTAATATTATCCATCATTTTTCCTAAATTAACATATTTATAACCAATAATTTCATTATTTTTATCCAAACCAATTTCTACAATATAACCTTCTGCTAATTCTAGATAACGAGGCCCTTTTTCACGAGTAGAATAAATAGTACCAACTTGTGAACGATGACCCTTTCCTAAATCTTCAAGACCAGCACCAATTGCTAATCCACCTTCTGAAAAAGCAGATTGACTTCTTCCATATACTATTTGTAAAAATAACTCACGCATAGCAGTATTAATAGCATCACAAACTAAATCAGTATTCAATGCCTCTAAAATTGTCTTACCAACTAAAATTTCACCTGCCATTGCAGCAGAATGTGTCATACCACTACATCCAATAGTCTCAACTAATGCTTCTTGAATAATCCCTTCTTTAATATTTAAAGTTAATTTACATGCACCTTGCTGTGGAGCACACCATCCAATACCATGAGTAAAACCAGAAATATCTTTAATTTCTTTTGCTTGTACCCATTTTCCTTCCTCAGGAATTGGAGCCGGACCATGATTTACCCCTTTAGCAACAGGACACATATTTTCAACTTCTTTTGTGTACATAATCATCCCTCCTCTAATATTATATCATAAAAAGCCTATATAAATAAATGGTTAAATAAAAAAAGCTAAGGAAACCTTAGCTTTTAAAAATCATTATTCAACGATTTCAGTAACGTTACCAGCACCTACAGTACGTCCACCCTCACGAATAGAGAATTTAGTTCCTTGTTCAAGTGCAATTGAGTGAATTAATTCAACTTCAATATTAACGTTATCACCTGGCATTACCATTTCAACACCTTCTGGTAAAGTAATAACACCAGTTACGTCTGTAGTTCTAAAATAGAATTGAGGACGATAGTTTGCGAAGAATGGAGTATGACGTCCACCTTCTTCTTTGCTTAGTACATATACTGCAGCTTTAAATTTATGATGAGGTGTAACACTTCCTGGTTTAGCAAGAACTTGTCCACGTTCAACTTCTTCACGAGAAATACCACGTAATAATACTCCAGCATTATCTCCAGCTTCAGCATAGTCTAATTGTTTACGGAACATTTCAATTCCAGTAACAACTGTCTTCTTAGTATCTTTGATACCAACGATTTCAACTTCATCATTAAGTTTTAATTGTCCACGTTCAACACGTCCAGTAACAACTGTACCACGACCAGTGATTGTGAATACATCTTCGATACTCATTAAGAAAGGTTTGTCATTATCTCTTTCAGGAGTTGGAATCCAAGTATCAACAGCTTCCATTAATTCGTCGATCTTACCAACCCATTGAGGATCTCCTTCAAGAGCTTTAAGAGCAGAACCACGAATAATTGGAGTGTCGTCTCCTTCGAAACCATATTCATTTAATAAGTCACGAATTTCCATTTCTACTAAATCTAATAATTCTTCATCATCAACCATATCACATTTGTTCATGAATACTACCATTTTAGGTACTCCAACTTGACGAGCAAGTAAGATATGTTCACGAGTTTGTGCCATAGGTCCATCTGTTGCAGCGATAACTAAGATAGCTCCATCCATTTGAGCTGCACCAGTAATCATGTTTTTAACATAGTCAGCATGTCCAGGACAGTCTACGTGTGCATAATGTCTGTTTTCTGTACTATATTCGATATGTGCAGTATTAATAGTAATACCACGTTCTCTTTCTTCTGGTGCTTTATCAATGTTAGCAAAGTCTACTGCTTCATTACCATTTTTACCAGATAAAACTTTACTAATAGCAGCAGTTAAAGTAGTTTTACCATGATCTACGTGTCCAATTGTACCAATGTTAACATGTGGTTTTGAACGATCAAATTTTTCTTTTGCCATATTATAAATTCCTCCTTTTTCATTTACAACATATATTTTATCTAATAATTGAAGTTTTTTCAACTATTTTGATACACTTTTAATTAATTTCCACTCTTTTTAATAATTTCTTCAGCTATATTTTTAGGAACTTCTTCATAATGATCGAAGAACATAACAAATGTTGCACGACCTTGTGTATTAGAACGAAGATTAGTTGCATAACCAAACATTTCTGAAAGTGGAACCATAGCGCTTAATTTAACAGCGTTACCTTGTGATTCTTGTCCTAACGGACGTCCACGACGACTTGTTAAATCTCCCATTACATTACCGAAGTATTCATCAGGTGTAGTAACATCAACTTTCATAATTGGTTCTAATAATACAGGATTACATTTATTCTTAGCTTCTTTTAAAGCAAAGCTAGCTGCAATCTTAAATGCCATTTCGTTAGAGTCAACATCATGATAACTACCATCGAATAAAGTACATTTAACATCAATCATAGGATATCCAGCAAGAACACCTGTTTGTAAAGCTTCTTGTAATCCCTTATCAACAACTGGAATATATTCACGAGGAACAACACCACCAACGATTTGATCAACGAATTCATATCCTTTATCTGGATTTGGTTCAAATTTAACCCATACATGACCATATTGTCCACGACCACCAGATTGTTTAATATATTTACCTTCACAATCAGCAGCAGTTTTAATTGTTTCACGATAAGCAACTTGTGGAGCACCAACATTAGCTTCAACATTAAATTCACGTCTCATACGGTCAACCAAAACATCTAAGTGTAACTCACCCATACCAGCAATAACAGTTTGACCTGTTTCATGATCCGTATGAACTTTAAATGTTGGATCTTCTTCAGCTAATTTTTGTAATGCCAAAGCCATTTTATCTTGATCTGCTTTAGATTTAGGTTCCACAGCTAATTGAATAACTGGTTCTGGAACTACTAAACTTTCTAGAATAATTGGTTTCTTTTCATCACATAAAGTATCTCCAGTAGTTGTATTCTTAAGTCCAACAGCTGCGGCAATATCTCCAGTGTAAACATCACTAATTTCTTTACGAGTATTAGCATGCATTTGAAGAATACGACCAATTCTTTCTTTAGAATCTTTAGTTGAGTTTAAAACATAACTACCACTTGATAAATGACCAGAATAAACTCTAAAGAATGTTAAACGTCCAACAAATGGATCAGTCATAACTTTGAATGCTAAAGCAGCAAATGGTTCATTATCACTTGGATGACGAACTGACTCATTACCATCTAAATCAACACCTTTAATAGATGCAATATCTAAAGGACTTGGTAAATAATCAAGTACAGCATCAAGTAATAACTTAATACCTTTATTTCCTAAAGCAGTACCACACATAACTGGGAAAAACTCTGCACTTAATGTTCCAGTTCTGATAGCTTTCTTAATCATTTCGATAGAAACTTCTCCACCATCAAGATAAGTCATCATCATTTCATCATCAAACTCAGCAACAGCTTCAATTAATTCAGCTCGTTTTTCTAAAGCTATATCCTTTAATTCTTCAGGAATTTCAATTTCTTTAGCATTTTCAGCTTGTTGTCCATCATACTCGTAAGCCTTCATAGTAACTAAATCAATCACACCACGGAATTGATCTTCAGCTCCAATAGGCCATTCAATTGGCTTTGCATTTACTCCCAAACGATCAGTTATAGTTTTTAAACTAAACTCGAAATTAGCTCCCATTTTATCCATCTTATTTGCGAAAATAATTCTTGGAACTTTAAATTCAGAAGCTTGTCTCCATACTGTTTCAGTTTGTGGCTCAACACCAGCTTGAGCATCAATTAACGCTACAGACCCATCTAATACACGTAAAGAACGAGAAACTTCAATTGTAAAATCTACGTGTCCAGGAGTATCAATAATATTTAAACGATATCCCTTCCAATGAGCAGTAGTTGCTGCTGAAGTGATTGTAATACCACGTTCTTGTTCTTGCTCCATCCAGTCCATTTGACTTGCACCATCGTGAGTTTCTCCAATCTTATGAGTAACTCCAGTGTGGAACAAAATTCTTTCGGTACAAGTAGTTTTACCTGCATCGATATGAGCCATAATTCCAATATTTCTTGTCTTTTCTAAAGACGTATCTCTTGCCATAAAATGACTCCTTTCCTACCATCTATAATGTGCGAAAGCCTTATTAGCTTCTGCCATTCTATGAGTATCTTCACGTTTCTTAACAGCTGCACCTGTACCATTAGATGCATCTACGATTTCGTTTGCTAAATTATCAGCCATTCCCTTACCACCACGGTCACGAGAATATTTAATTAACCATCTTAAAGCCAACGCTTGACTTCTAGCTGGAGAAACCTCAATTGGTACTTGATAGTTAGAACCACCAACACGACGACTCTTAACTTCTAATTGCGGTTTAATATTTTCCATTGCTGCTTCAAAAACTTCAAGCGCATCTTTACCAGTTTTTTCTTTTACTTTGTCAAATGCTTCATACACGATTGTTTGAGCAATTCCTTTTTTACCATCCAACATTACTGTATTAACTAATTTAGTAACAACTTTAGATTTATATATTGGATCTGGTAAAACGTCTCTTTTAACTGCACGTCTTTTACGCATTTTTTCTTCCTCCCTTCAAATTTCTAATTACTTACTATCTTTTGGTCTTTTAGCACCATATTTACTACGGCCTTGTTTACGATCTTTAACACCAGCAGTATCTAAAGTACCACGAATAATGTGATAACGAACTCCGATTAAGTCCTTAACACGACCACCACGAATTAATACAACACTATGTTCTTGTAAGTTGTGTCCAATTCCAGGAATATAAGTATCAACTTCCTTACCATTAGATAAACGAACACGAGCATATTTACGTAATGCTGAGTTAGGTTTCTTAGGTGTTTTAGTACCAACACGAGTACAAACTCCACGTTTTTGAGGTGCACTAGTATTAGTAGCTTTCTTTTTAAGAGTATTTAATCCAACATTTAATACTGGAGCACTACTCTTCTTAACCTTTTGTTTACGCTTATTATGAATTAATTGGTTTATTGTAGGCATAAAATATATCTCCTTTCTTTACACATATCCAGGTGTATCATCATAACTTCTAAATAAAACTTTGCCATAAAGCAAAGATATTTAATCAGCAGATATAATATATCATTAACATATGACAAAGTCAATAGGATTATTCAAAAATTATAAATTCTTCCTGTATTAATTGGATGTCTGAATCTTTTTCATGATCAACATCATAAACTAGGAAAGCAATAATGAAAATAGCAAGAATAAAAACAACTAAAAAGCCTATCATATCTCCAACTCCAAAGCCACTTTTATTTAACTTTGCCATATCATCACCTTCAAAAAAATTATACTAAAAAAAGATGGAAAAGTAAATAAAAAAGAGTAGTAAACACTACTCATTCTCTTCAAAATGTTTTGTCCAAGATAAATTATTATAATGAATGGTATTATCTATATATTTAGGAATAAAATTATAAGATTCTTTTTTATTATTTAATTTTGAAAAATCAAGATCATATGAGTTACCAATAAAATTATTAGGCATTATGCCGTTATTTAACCTTAATACAGTTACATTTTTATAATTATGACTAAAATTTTTAGCATCATCAAAGTTATCTTTCGTTAAATATGCAAAATCTATATTATACCTTTTATCTCCTACTTTTATATTATGCTTAGACATAGAAGTAGAATTTAAAACAAGATCTTTTTTGTTATTTTTTACCTTACCAATATAAATAACTATATGTGCATCTTTGTCACTATTTTTCCCAATGATTAAATCACCTGTTCTCAACTTAAAATGTTCTTTTGCAGAATAAAGTGTATATTCCTTTTTATCACTTTTTAACTCTCCAACATATTTAAATGTATTAATAAAATAATCAGTGCCAAACTTAGAACTCTGTGGATGACTTAAATAATGTCCTGTTGACCAAGGATTATTTTTAATAACCCTATCCCCAACTTTTTTAGTATAATCAAAAGGAAGTCCAAAAACATAATGATAAATAAATGATGTAAAGCCAGAACAGTCTAAACCTATATAATTTCCCTTTTTAAAATCTTTTTTATAATCATCACCCATATACGCCACAACAACCCCATTATATAAATAAGAAGGATAATAAACTGTTTGCAACTGATAAGCTTTATATTTGCTTAAAATGCCATACTGTAATAAACCACTCTTATTTCCATCTCTTACAAATTTACGTGATTTATTATAAAAATAATCTGATTGTTCTTTAGTAAGTGATGCTGAATTATCATATCCAGTATAATAAAAATCATAACTAGCATTAGCATAATCGACATCCTTTATCATAGGCTCTACATGATGATTAACATAATAAGCTGCATTTTTTCCAGCCTCTGATCCAATAATATCTAATCCATATTGTGAAAAATGCACTTGATCAATCATCATATCGGAAAGTCGATAATCATCTTTGCTAGCAGCAATAGTAGGATTTTTTTCCAAAGACAGTAATGCCGCCTTAGTAGACACTAAAACTGCTAAATCACTCTTTCTTGCAAATTCAGTCTGCAACTTTATCATATTACTATAACGATTAAATTTTTGCTCTTGAATATCATCATTCTTAGTGGAAGAGGCCTTATACAAATGACCTATCCTAATCATAAAATTAGCATCCACTCCATCTTTTTTGGCATTCGTAAACAAGTTTTTAAGTTTTTTTTCATAATCTAAATTTGGTTTGTCAGCCTCCCCTTGATACCAAACAAAATAAACATTCCTTAAGCTAAAATTATTAGGGTGATTCTTAACATAATCAATTGCAGATTTCATCTTCTTGATTGCTGTTTCATAATACTTATCCCCTTCTTGCCAAGAATTAATAGATGAACCCGAAACAGCAGTTTGAATAGCTATAATAGGTACACCCGTATTATTATAATAAGAATTAGCAAAAGCAGGAATCAAAGAATTCTTTAAATCTATCGAATCCTTTAAATATTTAACACCCACTGCCTCATCTTTAGAATTATAGCGCATCTCATACCCTGCGTTAGTTATTGTTGGAATAGAACTAACTCCTTCTTTGTCCTTTCCCTTCATATTAGATTGCCCAGCAAATACTACTATATCTACTGACTTATCAGTCTTAGGAGAAACATTTTGAACTTTTTGTTCATATTGCATTTCAGAAATTGCCTCCTGTATTTCTGGACTATCAATAGTATATGACTTTGCAGAATCATAATAAGATAAAGTCTGAACAGAACAAGGCAACATAATAAATCCAATTAAAAATATAAAAATTTTCTTCATATACTCTCACCTATAGCAATTATAACACAAAAAAAAGAGTAGTCTATACTACTCCATAAATTCATCTTCTAACTTATCTAATGGTTCTTCATCAATAAATTGAGAAGCCAAATCATAATCTACATTACGATAAACTTTACTACCAGTACCTGCTGGAATTAATTTACCGATAATAACATTTTCTTTAAGTCCAGATAATGGATCAACTTTTCCTTTAATAGCAGCATCAGTTAAGATACGAGTTGTCTCCTGGAATGATGCAGCTGATAAGAATGAATCTGTCTCAAGTGCAGCCTTTGTAATACCAAGAAGAATTGGTTTACCAAGAGCTGGTTTCTTACCTTGAATAACAGCTTCTTTATTACTATCTGTAAATTCACGGAAGTTAACAAGTGCTCCAGGAAGAAGCATTGTATCTCCGCCTTCAACAATACGAATCTTACTAATCATACGACGTGCGATGATTTCAACGTGTTTATCAGCAATATCAACACCTTGAGAACGATAAGTATATTGAACTTCTTTCAAGATATATTCTTGTGTAGTAAGTGGATCTGTAACTGCAAGTAATTCCTTAGGACTAATAGCACCTTCAGTAAGCTTATCTCCGCAAACAACATCGTCACCTTTTTCAACACAAAGTTTTGATCCATAATTAGTAACGTGTTCTTTTGTTTCTAATTTATTAGTAATACTAATCTTATATTTACCATGGTCTTCTTTAATATTAGTAACTTTACCATCAATTTCAGCAATAGTAGCTTTACCCTTTGGATTACGTGCCTCAAACAACTCTTGAACACGAGGAAGACCTTGAGTAATATCTTCAACACCAGCAACTCCACCAGTATGGAATGTACGCATAGTAAGCTGAGTACCAGGTTCACCGATAGATTGAGCAGCCATAACACCAACCGCTTCTCCAATTTCAACTAAGTTACCAGTTGCTAAGTTACGACCATAACATTTTTGACATACTCCATTAACTGTATTACATGTAAGAACTGTACGAATTTCTACTTCTGTAATTCCAGCAGCAATAACTTTATCTGCTAAAGATTCAGTAATCATTTGTAATTTATCAACAATAACTTCTTTTGTTTCTGGGTTAACAATCTTCTTGTTAGCAAAACGACCAACAATACGATCCCTTAAACTTTCGATAACAGCACCTGTTTTTTCGTTAATAAAGTCACGAACAACAACACCTTGATCAGTACCACAATCTTCTTCTCTTACAATCATATCTTGTGAAACATCAACAAGACGACGAGTTAAATATCCAGAATCTGCAGTCTTTAATGCCGTATCAGCACTACCCTTACGAGCTCCATGGGTAGATAAGAAGAACTCTGCAACTGATAATCCCTCAATAAAGTTTGAAAGAACTGGAATTTCAACAGAAGTTCCATCTGGTTTAGCCATCAAACCACGCATACCAGCAACTTGAGTAAAGTTTGAAATATTACCACGTGCTTTAGAGTGCATCATCATAAAGATAGGATTATCTAAATCACTATTTGCAATTTCTTCAAGTTCTGCTTGAACTTTATCTTTAGCTCCATTCCAAGTTTCAACAACTTTATTATATCTTTCTTCTTCAGTAATAAGACCACGTTTATATTGTTTATTAATCTTATCAACCATTTTTTGGCTTTCCGCAACAATTTCTGGTTTGTTTTTACTGATTTCAACATCAGACATACTAACTGTAATTCCTGCGATAGTAGAATATTTAAATCCTAAATCTTTTAAACTATCAAGCATCGTAGATGTTTCTGTAGTTTTATAACGTTTAAATACCTGTGCAATAACTTTTTCCAAAGTTCCCTTAGCAAAAGGTTTGACTAAATCCATCTCTTTAATAGCAGCTTTAATATCAGTACCTTTTTCCAAGAAATATTTACTAGGCGTAATATTTTGAATATTATCGTCTGTTGGCTCATTAATATAAGCAAATGAATCTGGTAAAATTTCATTAAATTTAATTTTACCAACTGTTGTAACTAAATATTTACCTTTTTGACTTTCAGTAAATAACTTATGTTTAAAAGAATCAACAGGAAGAGCAATACGAGTATGAAGAGTAATTTCACGTCTTTCATAAGCCATTAAAGCTTCATTAGCATTTCTAAATACACGCCCTTCTCCTTCTTCTCCAGCTTTTTCCATCGTAATATAATAGTTACCTAAAACCATATCTTGGGCTGGAGTAACAATTGGTTTTCCATCAGATGGTTTTAAGATGTTTCCAGACCCTAACATTAAAAGTCTAGCTTCAGCTTGAGCTTCTTCAGAAAGTGGTACGTGAACTGCCATTTGGTCCCCATCGAAATCTGCATTGAAGGCAGGACACACAAGTGGATGTAGGCGAATTGCTTTACCACCAACTAAAACAGGTTCAAACGCTTGGATACCTAAACGGTGTAACGTCGGAGCACGGTTTAATAATACCGGATGTTCTTTAATTACTTCTTCAACAATATCCCAAACAACTGGATCTTGATTATCAATAAGTCTTTTAGCAGCTTTAATATTATGAGCAATATCTTTGCTTACTAACCCATGAATAACATGTGGCTTAAATAATTCAAGAGCCATTTCTTTTGGAATACCACATTGATACATCTTAAGAGATGGACCAACAACAATAACTGAACGACCAGAATAATCAACACGTTTTCCTAATAAGTTTTGACGGAAACGACCTTGTTTACCCTTTAACATACTAGAAATAGATTTTAAAGGTCTATTTCCCGCACCTGTAACACTTCGACCACGACGACCATTATCAAATAAAGCATCAACTGCTTCCTGTAACATACGTTTTTCGTTCTGAATAATGATACCAGGAGCACCTAAATCAATAAGTTTCTTTAAACGATTATTACGATTAATAACACGACGATACAAATCATTTAAATCACTAGTAGCAAAACGACCACCATCAAGTTGAATCATTGGACGTAATTCTGGTGGAATAACAGGAATACAATCCATAATCATCCACTCAGGTTTATTACCAGAACTATAGAAAGCATCTAAAACATCAAGTCTCTTAAGTAAACGCGTTCTCTTTTGTCCTTGAGCAGTTTCTAATTCTTTAGTAATTTCATCGATATCTTTCTTTAAATCAACTTTCTTTAAAAGTTCTTTAATAGCTTCAGCACCCATACCAACTTTGAAACCAGTACCATATTTTTCATAATAAGCACGATACTCTTTTTCTGATAATGTTTGCTTATTTTCAAGTGGAGTATTTCCTTTATCAATAACTACATAACTAACAAAATATAAAACTTCTTCCAAATCTCTTGGACTCATATCAAGTACAAGTCCCATACGAGATGGCACACCCTTAAAGAACCAAATGTGAGAGACAGGAGTTGCTAACTCAATATGTCCCATACGTTCACGACGAACTTTAGAACGAGTTACCTCAACTCCACAACGATCACAAACAATATTTTTATAACGAACTCTCTTATATTTACCACAAGCACATTCAAAATCCTTAGTTGGTCCAAAGATTTTTTCACAGAATAAACCATCACGTTCTGGACGAAGAGTACGATAATTAATAGTTTCCGGCTTCTTTACTTCTCCATAAGACCATTCACGAATTTTTTCAGGTGAAGCGATTCCAATTTTTAATGCATCAAACTTGTTTACTTCTATCATTAAAGATCAGCTCCTTCCTCAAATTCTTCTTCCATTTCCATATCTTCTTCTAATTCATCATCAAATTCATCGTCAGTTTCAAAATCTTCATCTTCACTATCATCTTCAATAGGAGTAACTGGAGATTTTTCCACCTCATCTATATCTAATTTAGTATCTTCTCTATCTTCTGCTTCTTCTATTTCTTTTAACTCTAATGCTTTTCCTTCATCATCAATGATTGAAATATCAAGACCTAATGCTTGGAACTCTTTCATCAATACTCTAAATGATTCTGGAACTCCAGCTTGATTAATTTCTTGACCTTTAATAATGGATTCATAAACCTTAACACGTCCTACAACATCATCCGATTTAACAGTTAAGATTTCTTGTAATGTATGAGCAGCACCATAAGCATACAATGCCCAAACTTCCATTTCTCCAAATCTTTGTCCACCAAATTGAGCTTTACCACCAAGTGGCTGTTGTGTAACTAAAGAATAAGGTCCAGTAGAACGAGCATGTAATTTATCATCAACCATGTGGTGTAATTTAATCATATACATAACACCAACAGCGATACGATGATCAAATGGTTCACCAGTACGACCATCATATAAAACAGTCTTACCATCTTCATCCATTCCTGCTTCTTTCATCATATCTTGAATATCATTAATATGAGCACCATCGAATACTGGAGTAGCAACATGAACTCCCAACTTCTTAGCAGCCATACCCATATGAATTTCCAAAATTTGTCCAAAATTCATACGAGATGGTACACCTTGTGGATTAAGCATAATATCTACTGGAGTACCATCTGGCATATAAGGCATATCTTCTTGAGGTAAGATAAGAGAAATAACACCCTTATTACCATGACGTCCAGACATCTTATCTCCAACTTGAATCTTACGTTTTTGAATAATATAAACACGAATTACTTTACTAACACCTGCCGGTAATTCATCATTATCTTTACGAGAATAAATCTTAATATCATGAACTACACCATCTCCACCATGTGGAACACGAAGTGATGTATCACGAACTTCACGAGTCTTTTCTCCAAAGATAGCATGTAATAATTTTTCTTCTGAAGTAAGTTCAGCCATACCTTTAGGAGTAACTTTACCAACTAAGATATCCCCTTCTTTTACTTCAGTACCAATAGTAATAATACCATTTTCATCTAAGTTACGACGTGCTTCTTCACTAACATTAGGAATATCACGAGTAATCTCTTCAGGTCCTAACTTAGTTTCACGACATTGCATTTCATAATCTTCAAGATGTAATGACGTATATTTATCATCTTTAACTAAGTTTTCATTTAAGATAACAGCATCCTCATAGTTATAACCATTGAATGTCATGAAAGCAACAGTCATATTCTTACCTAAAGCAAGTTCACCTTTATCAGTAGAGTTTCCATCAGCTAAAATAGTAACTCCTGCTTTTACTTTGTCACCAACATGAACGATTGGTCTTTGATGTGAACAAATACTAGAGTTTGCAAGTTCAAAATTAGATAAACGGTAAGTATCTTTTCCATGAGCCGTCTTAACAACTATTTTTTTAGCATCAACATATTCAACAATACCGTCAGCTTTACAAATAATTTCAACACCAGAATCTTTGGCTGCAATAAACTCAACACCAGTACCAACTAAAGGCGCCTCTGTTTTAATTAAAGGCATAGCCTGACGTTGCATGTTTGCTCCCATTAGGGCACGAGTGGCATCATCATGTTCCAAGAATGGAATACAACTTGTAGTAACAGACACAACTTGTTGTGGAGAAACATCGATATAATCAACTTGTTCAGGCTTAGCTAAAATATTATCACCACGGAAACGAGCATTAACAAACTCATCAGTAATTGTATTATCTTCACTAGTTCCTACTGTAGACTGAGAAATAATATAATCTAATTCTTCATCTGCAGTTAAATAGCATACTTCATCAGTGATTTTACAATTTTCAACTTTACGATATGGAGTCATAATAAATCCATACTCATCAATTTTTGCATAACTTGCAAGTGAAGTAATAAGACCGATATTAGGTCCTTCTGGAGACTCAATTGGACAAATACGACCATAGTGAGAAGCATTAACGTCACGAACTTCAACACCAGCACGATCACGAGAAAGACCACCAGGTCCTAGCGCTGACAAACGACGTTTATTAGTAAGCTCTGCAATAGGATTTGTTTGATCCATAAATTGAGAAAGTTGAGATGAACCAAAAAACTCTTTCATAGCTGCCGTTACTGGACGAATATTAATTAAAGTCTTAGGAGTAACTTCTTCCATCTCTTGTGTAGTCATACGTTCACGAATAACTCTTTCCATACGAGATACACCAATTCTAAATTGGTTTTGTAAAAGTTCTCCTACTTGACGAATACGTCTATTTCCTAAATGATCAATTTCATCATAGTTACCAACACCATGTAATAAATTTAAATAATAAGAAACAGAAGCATAAACATCAGAAATAGTTAATCTCTTAACATCAATAGTTTGATCATTACCAATAACAACAAGTTTTTTCTTCTTATCACTAGGATCAACAATCATAATTTCTTGAACTTTATTGTAAGTATCTAATTCTTCATTAACTGTAACTTCTTTAACACCATATCCTTGAGTTAATACATTCTTTAACTCTTCGATATTAGCTTTAGTAATCTGTGTACCTTTTTCAAATACTACAACACCATCAGCATCACAAATATCCTCTGCTAAAGTTTGATTTAATAAACGGTCAACCACATTAAGTTTACGATTAAATTTATAACGTCCAACCTTAGCTAAATCATATCTAAATTCATCAAAAAATCTAGTAATGATTTGGTTTTTAGAAGAATCTAAAGTTGCTGGTTCTCCAGGTCTTAATTTTTCATAAATTTCAATCAATGCCTCATCTGTATTTTTAGTAGAATCTTTAGCAATAGTATTCTTTAAATAATCATCTTCACCAAACATCGATAATATTTGATCATCACTAGAAAGACCAAAAGCACGTAATAATGTTGTTAAAGTCACTTTTCTTGTACGATCGATTCTAACATATAGTACATCTCTGGCATCAACTTCAAATTCAAGCCATGTACCACGAGTAGGTATAATTTGAGAAGTGATTAATTCGCGTCCATTTTTATCTACTTCACGATTAAAATAAACACTAGGAGAACGAACTAATTGTGAAACAATAACACGTTCAGCCCCATTAACAACGAAAGTTCCACTCTCAGTCATCATAGGCATATCACCCATGAAAATTTCTTGTTCTTTTACTTCACCCGTTTCACGATTAAAAAGACGAACATCAACTCTTAACGGTGCAGAATAAGTAGTTTCTCTGTCCTTACTTTCTTTAATAGAATAACGAGGTTCATCAAAGTGATAGTCTCCAAACTCAAGCGATAAAGTTCCAGAGAAATTTTCTACTGGAAATAAATCGTCAAATACTTCTTTGATACCAACATTGATAAATCTTTCATATGATTTTTTCTGAATCTCTAATAAGTCTTTCAACTCATAAGTATTTCTAATACGTGAGAAATTTCTTCTTTCTCGGTAGTCGCCATATTTTATATTTTTATAAGCCACTCATATTCACCCCTAACACTTGTTTTTTCAAAGAATATACTTAGTCAAAAAATATATTGCCAATTTATATTAATAGCATACAGAAAACTATAAGTCAATTATAAATGACAACAAATTATAAAAAAGCCCTTCTTTTTCTCTAATACCTTTACAGTATATACTTTCTGTAAGTCGACAATTAGCGATTTAGCACCTTGCTCTTTTCTGATAACTAAGAATAAATTAGCACCATCTTCCATATAATTATGAGCATTCATCACTATGTCATAAACAATTTTTTTACCAGCCCTGATGGGAGGATTCGTAATAATGGTTGAGTATTTAGAATTAATATTACTATAACAATTACTTTCAAAAATAGATACGTTACCATCAACCTTATTTAGTTTAGCATTTCGTTTAGCCAAATGTAATGCTCTAAGATTGACATCAACCATATCTACTTTTGAAGAGTAAACGCTCGATAATATAATACCAAGTACTCCATAGCCACATCCCATATCCAGAATTTTGCCTCCAACTGCTTCTTGCGGGATTGATTCAAGAAGAAGTCTACTGCCAAAATCCAAACCGTCTTTAGAAAAAACACCATTATCAGTTAAAAATTTAAATTGTTTACCTAAAACAGTACAACACGTTTCATGTATATCACTAGGTAATTTCTCGTTTGTAAAATAATGCCCCATCTTATCCCCTCTAAAACCAAAAAAGAAGGAGAAAACTCATACCAAAAGATAAGTTTTCTCCCTTTCGTAAACATATAATACAGTAAATTACTAAATTTGTCAAATACTTTTTTATTTTTAAACACTATTTTTAATAATTACTTATTACTTGTAATGTAGAATTTAAATCATAAATAATCCCATTAGACTTTTTGTACCAATATCACAACAAAAAATTTATACTATGAATGGTATTAACTTGATAAAATTTGACAATATCACCAATTAAGACAACATAGCTTCCCTGTTCTACTATCAAATTCTCTGTAACTAGGATATATTAAGTAATTTCATTTTGCACTAAAAATAAAATGACATCACCAAAAGCTTCTTGTCTCATTCCGACAAGGAAAATACTAACAATCTTTTAATCAAACACTCCGTAAATGGGCAAAAAAAAGAAGTTAATTACTTAACTTCTACAGTAGCTCCAGCTTCTTCAAGCTTAGCCTTAATTTCATCAGCTTCAGTAGTAGAAATATTTTCTTTAACTACACCATTGTTATCAACGATGTCTTTAGATTCTTTTAATCCTAAACCAGTGATTTCTTTAACAACTTTGATAACTCCAACTTTAGCAGCTCCAGCATCAGCGATAGATACTGTAACAGTGCTTGGTGCAGCATCAGCTTGTGCTCCAGCAGCTGGTGCAGCTACAGCTACAGCAGATGGATCAACACCAAATTCTTCCTTCATTGCATCTACTAATTCTTTAATTTCTAATAAATTCATTTCTTTTAAACTACTGATAAAATCTTCTTTTGTTAATTTAGCCATTTTTATATCCTCCTTTATTTTTTATAAATTAATTTTCTTCTTTTTGTTGACTATATAAGTCTAAGCAGATTGATAAGTCTCTTGCGATTCCCATCATACCACCAGCAAGCATAGTAAGTAATCCATCTCTTGATGGTATTGTAGCATACTCTGCAAGTTTAGCTTGATCAGCTTTTTCTCCATCTACAATCCCTACTTTTAAAACTAATGCTGGATGATCTTTAGCAAAATCTGACAATACTTTAATTGGTGCGATTTGATCTTCACCAAAAGCAAATGCACTTGGTCCATTTAATGAATCATTTAAATCAATATTTAAATCATTAAAAGCACGAGCCATTAAAGTATTTTTATATACTTTATAATCAGAGTTTGTTTCTCTCAATTTGATACGTAACTCTTTAGCCTCACTATCAGTAATACCACGATAATCGAATAAAACAATAGTGTTAGCAGCTTGAACACGCTCTTTAATTTCATCAATTACAGCTTGCTTTTGTTTTAATATTGCTTCACTTGCCATCAAAACACCTCCTTCATATTTTCGGGATGCCATAAAAAAGATTCTCAAATGCTAAACACACGAGAACCTTTTTATATACTTACGATTAAGTCCTCGGTAGGATTTATTTTAATACCTACTGTCTATGGCACCTACAAATTGTCTTTATTATATACTATTTCTTCTTACTTGTCAAAATTATTTTCTACTCTAATTCCAGGACCCATAGTAGAAGAGATAGATATATTCTTAACATAATCACCTTTTACAGTTGCTGGTTTAACTCTTAAAATAGCAGCTACAAAAGCGTTTAAGTTTTCAATTAAGTCTTCATCGCTGAATGAAACCTTACCAATAACTCCATGAATATTTCCAAAACTATCAGCACGATATTCAACACGTCCAGCCTTTACTTCATTAACTGCTTTAGCAACATCTAAAGTAACTGTTCCAGTTTTAGGATTTGGCATTAACCCTTTTGGTCCTAAAACCCTACCTAATTTACCAAGAAGTGGCATCATATCAGGAGTAGCTATCATAGTATCGAAATCGAACCAGTTTTCTTTTTCGATTTTTTCTAACATATCAACATCTCCAACATAATCTGCACCAGCTTCTCTTGCTTGGTTAGCTTTATCTCCCTTAGCAATAACTAATACTTTTGTACTTTTTCCAGTACCCTTAGGAAGTACAATAGCACCTCTTAATTGTTGATCTGCTTTTTTAGTATCGATATTTAATCTCATAGCAACTTCAACAGTACCATCAAAAGAACTAGTAGAAGTTTCTTTTACTAACTTAACAGCTTCGTCTTTTGCATATACTTTATTACGCTCTACCTTAGATAAAGCTTCAGTATATTTTTTACCTCTCTTTTTCATTTTCTTCCTCCTTATGTGGTATATAGCGGATTGTCCCTTCCACATAGGTATAACCTACATGTAAGAATATTACTTATCAGTATAACCAGAAATTGAAATACCCATATTCTTAGCAGTTCCTGCAACAATTTTCATTGCAGCTTCCACATCATAAGCATTTAAATCTGGTAATTTGATTTCAGCAATCTCTCTTAATTGATCAACAGTTAATGTAGCAACAACTTCATTAGCTCCTTTAACTGATCCTTTATTGATTTTTGCATATTTCTTTAATAAAAAAGCTACTGGTGGAGTCTTGATAACAAAATCAAAACTTCTATCATCATAAATTGAAATTTCTACTGGTAAAATGTCACCCATTTTATCTCTAGTAGCATCATTATACTTAGTACAAAAATCTTGTAAATTAATTCCTGCAGGTCCAAGAACAGTTCCAACTGGTGGAGCTGGCGTAGCTTTTCCTGCTGGGATTTGTAATTTAATCTTCTTTATTGCTTCTTTTGCCACGAAAAACACCTCCTATAAATTTTAGTTTTCGCGAGTGGTCCAAATAGCTTGATTCCCGCTTTCATAAATGCAAACCATGCTTCCCACTAAATCTATATTAATTTCAATATAGCCCCTAAATAATAACATACAATTTCAGTTTTTGCAACCATTTTATGCTTTTTGAATTTGATTTAATTCAACTTCTACAGAAGTTTCTTGTCCAAATAAATCGACAAGTAACATAACTTTTTGATTTGGAAGATCCACACTATCAACTTTACCATACATTCCATTGAATGGTCCATCAACAATTTTAACGCTAGAACCTTCTACTAAATCAGTATCAACATCCATACGACTAATACCCATGTTACCTAAAATCTTATCAACTTCGTATGGTTGTAACGGAGTTGGTTTAGCACCCTTTCCGCTCGATCCAATAAATCCAGTAACACCAGGTGTATTACGCACAACATACCAAGCTTCATCAGTCATAACCATTTCAACTAAGATATAACCAGGAAACATCTTCTTAATTTTTTCCTTTTGAACACCATCTTTTATTTCTACAACTTTTTCCTCTGGAATAACAACCCTAAAAATATAGTCTTGCATATCCATAGATTCAGCACGCATCTCTAATTTTTCTTTCACCTTATTCTCATGACCAGAATAAGTATTAACAACATACCATTGCTTTTCCATAATATAAACTCCTTCTTATCTAAAAATTGATTGAATTAACGCAAAAATAATATCAATAATATAAAAGAATGCAGAACAAAATACGATAAACAATACAGTAGCAATAGAGTATTTAACCATATCTTTCTTAGTTGGCCAATGTACCTTCTTAGCTTCTGACTTTACACCATGACAGAAAATACGAAATCTTACCCAAAGACTTTTCTTTTCAGAAACATCTTTACTTTTTTCCTCTTTTTTAATACTTTTTACTTCTTTTTTCTTACTATTTTTTTTCTTTTCATCATTTTTTAAAAAGTCAGTATCATCAATTTTATACTTTTCTACATTTTCTTTTTTTCTAACTTCAGCCATTTCTTCACCATTCCTATTTTTTATCAAAATAAAAACACTTCCCGTGTTCACCACTAAAATAGCATAAACACTAGAAAATGTCAATATTTTTTTATAAAACTATATTGAAAATAAATAAGTTAATAATAAAATAGTAAGTCCCAAAAGTAAAACCAAAATCGGATAGATTAAACTTCTTGCAAAAGCAGCTTCTTTTTTACTCAGACTAGCATAAATAATTTCATTTTCCTTAACATTTTGTGGAACTAAATCAGTAGCAGTATAGTCACCACTCTTTTTAACTAATGCTTTTCCATGACCATTAGCGTTTGTTTCATCACCAAATTCTTTTTCTAAATTAGTTAAATCTCTTTTTTTTCGTTCACCAACATAAGCACTAAAATAAACAGCTGCTCCACGTTCTATAATTCCACGATAATATGGCACATCTTCTTCCGGTAAAAAAAGGGAAAACTGATCAAAATTAGACTTTAAAAACTCCATCGTCTCTGGTCTAAAATATTGCAAACAATTAGCATATATACCAATTTGTAACACCGCTGATAAAAAAATATTATCACGTACAATTTTCTTTTGTTCACTAAAATTATAAGGCATTTCTTGCAATTGATCAAATCTCACTTGTTTTATAGAGTTATTTAATAATTCAATACTATTTAAAGCAAAAGAGCCAATATAATATCCCTGATCATGAATATATTTCATAGCTAAATCCATATTAACAAAAAGATTTTGTAAATCTTCTTGTGTATGATAATTACTAAACCACTCTTGCAATGTAACTCTTTCCACTTCTTTTTTGTTAAAAAGTTTAGCACGATTGAAATTAACTTTTTTTCGTGAGGCATTAACATCATCTAAAAAAGAAACAGTTGCTGACTGTTCATGAACATAATCATATTCATTTGGAATCTGTCCTCGCATAGTCTCCTCACCTATTATCATTGTAAACCAAAATTAATTATTTTTCAATTTCTAAAAATAGCTTTCTAGTCTTTTTTTCATAAATCTTCTAGCTTTACTTAATTGGGCATCTACCATCGAAAGAGAAATATCTAACAACTTAGATATTTCCATATAACTAAAACCATGAAACCGTAATAAAAATACACAACGAGTATCCAAATTAAGTAAATACAGATTTTCCAGTAGTACCTCTTGTAATTCGAATGTATCAAATTTATAAAAGCTACACATATCAGAAAAATCTTCAACTAATGTACAAGAATATTTATCATCCGAAATAGATGTATTTAAAAGTTCATGTTTTTGAGCTGATATACTCCGGCAATAAGCAGAAATATTTCTTTCAATACATAAACAAGCATAAGTATAAAAAATCGTATTTAAAGATGAATTATAAGTTGTAATGGCATTATTTAACCCTAAATAACCTTCCTGTACCAAATCTTGAAATTCAACACCATGGTTTTGTCCAAAAAGAAAATATCTTTTGGCAACAGCTTTAATAATAGGTAAATATTTTTGAAACAAAATATCATAACTAGCATCCATATCTTCGCTAACTAAATATAAAACTTCATAATCATTAATCTCTTTATAATCCAAAATAACCTCTACTTTCTATTTCGAATTACCTCGTATATCATAATTCCACTAGCAACCGAAGCATTTAAACTATTTGTAGTGCCATACATTGGAATTTTTGCAACAAAATCACATTTTTTCCTAACTAAATTTGACATTCCAAAGCCTTCATTACCAATAACCAAAACCGTTTTACCAGAATAATCAATTTCTCGATAATCAACACTATCCTCCAACGCAGTACCGACTACCCAAAAATTTTCTTTCTTCAAAATATCTAAAGTATTAGCCAAATTAGCAACTTGTACAATTTTAACTCGTTCTAAAGTTCCAACGCTAGTTTTCATAACTGTAGCATTAACTTGAACTTGACGGTCTTTCGGAATAATAATGAAATCAACACCAGCTGCTTCGCAAGTTCTAACAATCGCCCCAAAATTGTGAGGGTCTTCTATATGATCAAGAGCAACAACAAAAGAAGTATTATCATTTAAAACTTCAGCTAAAGAATAATACCGGTAATCTCGAACATAAAGTACTATACCCTGATGAACTCCATTTGCCAAACGATCAATTTCCTGTTTTTCTAAATATTGTATAGAAAACTTTTCTTTTTCAATAAGAGAAATAATCTTTTTGTCATCAAAACCTTTTTGTAAAACTATTTTTTGAATCTTTTTAGGATTTTTTAATAATTCTATTGCTACGTTACGACCAAATACTAACATAAATTCTCCTCCAAGATAAAATTCATAATTTCATCTATTCTCTCTTTATTATTATCTAACTCCAAATATCCAATCAAAGCCTCAAGCCCAGTAGCATATTTATAAGTAACTATATCACAACTCTTAGGATGAGAAGTGGTTTTATAATTTCTAGCCCGTTTAACAATAGATATTTCATCATCAGATAAAAACTCTTCATCCATCATTCTTCTAAGATATGTAGCTTGACTCTTCGCGCTAACAAACTTAACAGCTGCCTTTTGTAAAAGATCAACATTACCATAACCTTGGTTTATTAAAAAATGTCGAACATAATTTTCGTAAATAGTATCTCCTAAATAAGCAAGTACCAATACGTTAATTTCCTTAATGTTCATAACTTCACCACCTAACTAAAACGCTAAAGAAAAGAAAAAGAAATACTAATCAATCTTTTTCTCTTGATAAAATTTTACCCTAAAACTTCATAACTAGTTCCATCTCTACCATCGATTAATTTAATACCTTGGGTTAATAACTCTTCTCTAATAGAATCTGCCAATGCAAAATCTTTATTTTTTTTAGCTTCTGTTCTTTTAGCAATTAATTCCAAAATAAATTCTTCATTTTCAGCTACTTTTTTTTCTTGAACTAAATCAAGTGATAAAACCTTATCAAAATCCTTTATCAAAGCAAGCTTTGTTGTCTCATTCATCGAATCATCTTTTAATACCTCATACAAGACAGAAATAGCATTAGCCGTATTTAAGTCATCTTCCAATTCCTCAACAAATTTAACTCGATACTTTCTAAATAATTCTTCATCCCTCACCGAATCAGAAGAAAGTAAAGAAATTCTATTACGTAGTTTCTTTAAAGTAGCAAAAGCTTGATCCAAGGCATCATAAGAAAATACTAGTTGTTTTCTATAATGTGAATTTAAACACATAAAACGAAATGCTAACGGATCATATCCTTTTTCTTTTAACAAAGCAACTGTTAATATAGCTCCGTTTGATTTACTCATCTTACCAGTATCATCTAGTAAATGTTCATTATGAAACCAATAATTACACCACTTATGTCCTAAATAAGCTTCACTTTGAGCAATTTCATTAGTATGATGCGGAAAAATATTATCAACCCCACCACCATGAATATCTAAATGTTCACCTAAGTATTTAATAGAAATACCTGTACATTCAATATGCCAACCAGGATAACCTTTACCCCATGGTGAATCCCATAATAACTCATGATTTTCAAATTTACTAGTAGTAAACCATAATACAAAGTCAGCTTGATTTTTCTTATTACTATCTTCTTCAACACCCTCACGGGCTCCTACAACCAAACTATCTTCTTGATGATTTGTTAAAACATAATAATCATCTAACTTACTTGTATCAAAATAAACATTGCCACCAGACAGATAAGCAAAACCATTATCTAATAGTTTTTCAATAATCTTAATATACTCAGAAATATTATCAGTAGCAGGTGATACTATTTCTGGCATCCTACAATTCACTAATTTAAAATCCTCAAAAAAAGCCTCCGTATAAAATTTAGCAATTTCCATAGCTGACTTGTGTTCTCTTTTTTTAGCAAGTTCCATTTTATCTTCACCAGAATCAGAATCACTAGTTAAATGACCAACATCTGTAATATTCATCGCCCTAGTTACTTCATAACCTAAATACCTTAATGTCTTGTCTAAAATGTCATGACCTATATAATTACGAATATTACCAATATGGGCATAATGGTAAACGGTTGGTCCACAAGTATATAATTTTACTTTTCCTTTTTCATAAGGAACAAAATCTTCGATTTGTCTTGATAAAGTATTATATAATTTCATAAAATCACCTATTACTAGTATATCACATACAAAATAGAAAAAATACAGTTATGTATACAAACTGTATTTAAAATCATACTGTTCAATAATTTTATCAACTTTCCTAGCTCCATACTGCTCATACTGAGACTTATTTTTAACATCCAAGACTATTTTTTTTCTTTCAGCTAAAGATAAATCTTTATATTTATCACTTACTTTAGAAAATATAATTTTCTCAATTGTTTTTTCCGAAAAATTATCAAATAATATAACAGAGTCCAATCTATTTACTAATTCAACGCCTAAAAATGATTTTATTTTATCCAAAACTAATACTTCATTTTTATCTAAAAAACCTATAGAATCTCTATCACAACCCAGATTAGAAGTCATGAAAACCATTACATTTTGAAAAGAAACGCTTTCTCCATAAGCAGTCGTCATTACCCCATCATCTAATACTTGCAAAAACAATTTAAGTACATGTGGATGCGCCTTTTCAATTTCATCTAAAAGCAAAATAGCATATGGATGTAATTTTATCTTATCTAATAAAGTATTATGATCTTGATAGCCCACATACCCCGGAGCTGAGCCAATAATTTTAGAAATAGAACTAATATCTCTATACTCGCTCATATCTAATCTAATAAAACCGTCTTTTGGATAAAGAAGTTTGGCAAATTCTTTTACCAAGAAAGTCTTACCAACTCCACTCTTCCCAACAAAAAGTAACGATTTCGGTGAAACCCTATCTGTCTTTTGCAAAAAAAGTGTCACAACTTTATCTATAACTTTATCTTGACCATATACTTTTTGTGATAACTCTTTCTTAATAGCTAAAGCATTCATACTTAACAACTTACGAACTGGTATCTTAGTTCTCTCATAAATCACATCATAAATAATATCTAAAGTTAATTCTTTCTTATCATTACTCATATTCTTTAATTCTAATTTATTTAATTTGGATTTTAAGAACTGTTCTTCTTCTCTTAATTTGGCAGCTTCTTTAAATTTATGTTCAATAATAAATTGATTTTTCCTATCAACTACATCACTAAGCTCATATTGTAGCTGTTTTATTTTTTTATTACCAATAGTATCAACAGTAACAGCCTTAGAACATGCTTCATCAAGTAAGTCTATCGCCTTATCAGGTTGTTTACCCATAGAAAAATATCGAGTAGATAAATCTACTATAGATTCTAATATCTGATTAGTTAATAACACGCCATGATAATCTTCATAAATTTCTTTTAAATTAAGTAAAATTTCTTTAGTTTCAGAATTGCTAGCTTCTTCCACCATAACTTTTTGAAATCTTCTATCAAAAGCTTTATCATTCTCTAAGAACTTCATATATTCATAATTAGTAGTTGCACCTATAACTTTAATCTTACCTCGAGCCAAATAGGGTTTTAAAATATTAGAAGCATCAATGGCTCCTTCAGCCCCTCCAGCTCCTATAATAGTATGAATTTCATCTATAAACAAAATAACGTTAGAAGCTTGTTCAAGCTCCTCTATCATTTTATTTAACCTCTCTTCAAATTCTCCACGATATTTAGTACCTGCAACAAGGGATGAAATAGAAACACTAAGTACCCTTGTATCCTTTAACTCGTTAGGTACAAGGCCAAGCGCAACCCTTCGGGATAATTCCTCTACCAATGCTGTTTTACCAACTCCGGCTTCTCCTATCAATAATGGATTATTTTTCTTTCTTCTTAAAAGAATTTCTATCATTCTTTGAATTTGCATATCCCTTCCTATAACAGGATCGAATTCTCCATTTCTTGCCTGCTCTGTTAAATCAACAGCAATATCATCTATATATAATTTACTGTTTTTAAAGTTATTTCCCTTAACAAATTTATTAGAAAATTTATCATATAAGAAATCTAAATCTATTCCCATACCCATCATTATTCTATTAGCAACACCTTCTCCTTCTTCTAGTATTGCTAAAAACAAACGTTCAACATTTACTTCTTCACCATCATCTTTACTATCTAAAATAGCATTTTCAATCATCTTTTTCAATAATGGTGTATATAAAAACCAATCACTTTCTTTATTCCCACACCCCAAAATTTTAATAACTTCTTTTCTGAAATTATCATAAGTAAGGTTACAAGAAGCTAAAAATGAAATAAATTTTGGTGAAGAATAATGTAAAATAGATAACAATAAATGTTCACTGCTAACATAAGGATGCTTTAATTCTTGCATCTCTTTTTTTGCCATAATTAAAATTTTTTGAGCATCTTCAGTAAATCTTGAAAACATAAAATCATCTCCTATAACTATTGTAAAAACAAAACTATGTTTCATTCAAGAAATAACATACCCAAAAAACTGACAAAAAAAAGAGTCTTAAGACTCTTTCATTAAATTAAAATTAATACTGTAAATACAATAAGTAAAACAACTAATAATTCTAATAATAATTTCCAAATAGTTTTTAACCATTTTGAATAAGGAACTTTTAAGTAAGATAACATTCCCATTAAAATTAAACTAGTTGGAGCAAACAACATAGTAAATCCGTATGCTGCTTGATATACAACTGCGATAATTGGATAATTATCAGCATTAGTAACAATACTAGCTAAATATGGTAAAGAACTTTGGAATGCATAACTAGTATCTACATTGAAGAATGCAGATAAAATACTTACTATAAATGTAGTAAATACATTAAATCCTTCAGTAAGTCCTAAAATAGCTTTATAAATCACTAATTGGAATGGATGATATGTTACCATTACTAAAATAGTATATAGTAATACAGTAATTACAGCTGGTCCTAAAGCTTTCTTACATCCAGCAACAAAACCATCAATTACATCATCAAATTTAACCTTATATACTAAAGTTAAAACAAACATAAATACTACTAATACAGTAATCATATTAATGATAGTCCAAGCACCAAATGGATTAACAGTACCTAATAATTTACCAAATAAATTAAATCCAAATACCTCAAATCCAGTAACTGCTGCTGTTGCATCTTCAAAAGCAGTTATTCCAAAAGCACCTGACCATGAAATGAAAGCTAAAACTAAAATAATAAAAATAATAGAAAATACTAACACTAATGGCCAAATAGTATGTTTTTTACCACTAATTTCAGCTGGTATATAAGAATCTTCTTCTTCATCAGTAACTACAATAACTTCTTCTTCTTTAACTGCTGCTTTAGTTTCCTTAGAAGATTTAGTTTTTGCATTTTTGCTACCTTTAGAAGTCTTAGCTTCTTTCTTAGCAGTAACTTTTTTAATAGTTGCTTTCTTCTTATTTGCTTTCTTAATATATAATATTGTATTAAAGATTAATAATACCATTCCTAAGAATAATAAAATACCTTTAACTAACATATTATCAGCAAATTCATTTCCTAAAATACTAGGAATAATTCCAGTATTATTATATCCAAATGTAGTACCTAAAATACCAATCATAGTAGAACCAACAATAGCTAGAGTAGCTACTATCTTATCAAATCCCATTAGTAAGATAATTGATACCAACATTGGAAAGAAAATAATTAATCCTAACTGTAATCCACAGAAAGATGTAAGAAGAGCAATAAGCACCATCATAATAGATAAAACCACTACTTCTTTACCCTTACACTTAGAAACTAATCTATCCAACATGTTACGATATGCACCAATTTTATTTAGTACACCATAAAATCCTCCAACGACTAATAAGAATACAGCAATATACCCAAAATAAGAAATTGCTACCGTAGGATAATTGAATAGATCAAATAGTCCCATTTGAACGCGTCCTTGGTCAACATAACTACTTGAAAAATAAGCAGCTGGTAATATCCAAGTAAGTAACATTAACACTAATAATGTAATAAGAACGACTTTGAATGTATTATGTTTCTTCATAATTAACCTCCCATTATCATTATACTGACATAGAAAAAAATTTACAAGCTTTTGACTTCTTTTTTTATGAAAATTTAGTGAAATATAAAGAAAAAAGACCCAATATAGAGTCTTTTTAAAAGCTTATTAATGAATATAATTACATTCTCTTAAGTATCTCAGAAAGTACTAATTAATATAATTTAGCTCCCGCAGGAATTCGATTATCAACCATAAGTAAATTAAGAGCTTCTTTACCATCTTCTTCATGAACTGCTGAAATTAACATACCGCAAGAATCAATGCCCATCATCTTCTTTGGAGGTAAATTTACAATTGCAATTGCTGTTTTACCAATAAGTTCTTCTGGCTCATAATATTCATGAATTCCACTTAAGATAATACGATCTGTATCGGTTCCATCATCTAAAGTAAATTGAAGCAGCTTTTTACTTTTGGGAACAGCAACACAATCTTTGATTTTAACAGCTCTAAAATCTGATTTACTAAAGGTTTCAAAATCAATCATTTCTTCAAACAAAGGCTCAATTTTTACCTTAGAAAAATCAATCTTCTCAACTGACTTTTCTTCATTATTAGAAACTGCTGAGAAAGTTGTTACTGTATGATTCACACTATCACTACCTAAAGGTCTCATAAGCGGAAATAAAATAACATCTTTAATATTTTGTGAATTTGTTAAAAGTTGAACTACACGATCAATACCCATACCCCAACCACTGATTGGTGGCATACCACATTCCATAGCAGAAATATAGTCATTATCCATTGGCATTGCCTCTTCATCACCTGATGCTTTCAAACTAGCTTGTTCTTCTAGACGACGAGCTTGTTCCTGAGGATCGACAAGTTCAGAGTAAGCATTAATAATTTCAGCTCCATTAATTACTAATTGGAAACGATCCGTAATAGTAGGGTCATCATCATTAGCTCTAGCAAGTGGACTTAAGCTAGTTGGATGTTCTGTTAAGAAAATAGGATTTACAATATGAACTCTCGCTACTTTTTTATACAGTTGATCAACCAAATTACCATAACCTAAATTTTCAAGTGGAGTGTCACTATCAATTTCAATCGCTTCTTCTCTAATTTTAGCTAGTAAACTTTCCTTAGTATTGTATTTCTTAATATCAATATCACTATAACGCAAAATCAAATCACGGAAACTAACAACTTCCCATTCACCACTTAAATCTACTTCTTTATCTTCAATGGTAATAGTCAAAGTACCAAATAACTTCATAATAACAGATTGAAGCATTTCTTTTAAAAACTTCATATTATCCTTATAATTATAATAAGCACAATACCCTTCAATCATTGTAAAGTCTTGTAAGTGTGTTGCATCAATACCTTCGTTTCTAAAACATCTAGCAATTTCAAACACTTTAGTAAAACCACCAACAACTGCACGTTTTAAATAAGTTTCTGGTGCGATTCTTAAATATAAATCAATATCCAAAGCATTATGGTGTGTAATAAAAGGTTTAGCAGTAGCCCCACTAGCTTTATTATTTAAAATAGGTGTTTCTATCTCAATATACCCAAAAGCATCCAAATAATTTCTGATTTCACGAATGAATCGACTTCTAAATAAAAACTTACTTTTAGCATCATCATTCATAATTAAGTCAAGATACCTCTCACGGTAAATAGTTTCAATGTCTTCTACACCATGGAATTTTTCTGGTAACGGTTTTAAAGCTTTTCCTAAAAACATAATACTATTAGCACGAACTGTTTTTTCACCAGTATGAGTAGTAAAAATTTCACCTTCTACACCAATAAAATCTCCAAGGTCATAATTAGTTTTAAATTCTTGATAAGCTTCTTCACCTATCATATCTAACTTAACAGAAACTTGAATCTTACCTTGAACATCACCAATAGTCAAAAAGCTCATTTTTCCCATCTTACGCATCAAAATAATACGTCCTGCAACCCGAACTCCAGTTACACCGTCTTCTAATTTACTAGCAGCAGATATTTCGTAATTAACTTCAAATCTTTCTGGATAAGGATTTTTAATATTCTTTAATTTTTCTCTTCTAACAATTTCTTGTTCACTTAGTTCTCGCATTTTTCCATCTCCTTTACTAAATTACACTGAATAACCTCAGTATGTGCAACTCTATCATGAATTCCCTGACGTCGTTCACCAAACATCACCATAAATCCACTAATAACAGTAATCATAAATTGAATAAAACTTAATGTTCCAACAATTGAAAAATATACATTCTTACTTGCAAAAATCAAAACACCAAAATTTATCATATTTATTAAAATAGAATTAATAATTAACGATCTAAAAATCATCTGATTCATAGTAAGATTTCCTTGATCCGTACTCACTACTTTAATTCGCAATAATTTCTTACCTAACGTTTGTCCTCCGTTTTTAATTTGAAAAACTACAAAATATAAAATACTTAAAAAAATAGTCACCAATGAAACCATCCCTTGTTGTCTGGCGGTTTCATACATAAGACTATTACTTTCTGTAAAATATTCCTTAGTATCTATTTTACCAGCAGTATAATCTTCCATAACTTGAATACTAGATTCATTCAATTTGTTCAAAGATTGAGCGTCTACGAAAGGATAAGAGACGAATGAAGCAATCATAGATACAATCATTACATCTAAAATAAACGCTACAAATCTATTAATAAATAATGCTTTCTCTGGGTTTAATATTTTTTTGTTTTTAACATCTTCTATAAAAACATCAGCTTCCACTTTTTCTACTTTCTCTTTTTCCTCTTTTTTTGACTTTCTATCCTTAGAAGTTGAAGTTTTTTTACTAGTTATTTTCTCCTTTATTTCTTCACTGTTTTTACTTCTTGCCATCTAATTCCTCCTTAAATGTATTTAATATAGAAATTATATCACGAATATTAGAAGTTTGATAGATTTTATTTTTAACAATAGTTCCTCCTGGAACACCTTTTAAATACCATCCAATATGATTACGAATTTCCAAAGTAGCAATATGTTCATTTTTTAATGAACTTAAATAATCTAAATGATGTAAAATCATAGAAACTTTATCATCAAATGATATCTCTTTATCATAAGTTGCATGTTCTAAATAAGAAATAGTATTTTTAATAAGCCATGGATTTCCTAATACTCCTCGACCAATCATTATAGCATCACAGCCAGTTTCATCTAACATTCTTTTAGCATCTTCTGGACTTTTTATATCACCATTACCAATTACTGGAATACTAACAGCCTCTTTTACAGCTTTAATAATACTCCAGTCAGCTTTTCCACTATATCCTTGACTTCTAGTTCTAGGATGTACACATATTGCACTAGCACCAGCTTCTTCAACAATTTTAGCAATCATAACAGCATTAATACTATTACTATCCCAACCACTTCTAATTTTAACAGTAACAGGAATAGGAACAGCCTCAACCACCGCTTTTACTATTTCTTTAATTTTTTCAGGAGACTTTAATAGTGCAGAACCAGCCTGCGCTCTAACTGCCACCTTAGGTACAGGACATCCCATATTAATATCAATAATATCTGGTTTCATATTTTCATAAATATACTTTGCAGCTGTTACAAATGATTCCTTATCACTACCAAATATTTGTTGTGTTAAAGGTCTTTCAACATCTTCCATATAAAGCATATCTATCGTTTTTTGATTATTAAAAGTAATTGCTTTATCACTAACCATTTCCGCATAAATGAGTCCACATCCCATCTCTTTACAAATACGTCTAAAAGCGGAGTTACAAATTCCTGCCATCGGTGCTAAAACTACTTGGTTTTTTATTTTAACATTTCCAATATTCCATTCCATTAACTACATCCCCTTATAATCTTTTCACTATCAAGCTATATAATGTTCATAAACATTTATTGTAAAACAAGCATATTATACTATAAAAGTATAATATCTACAACAAAAAAACAATGGATCAAAAAAGAATTAGACTAAACATCTAATTCCTTCAACAATTCTGCTTTAGTCATTTTAGAATAATTTTTTACACCTTTTTCTTTTGCAATAGCTCTTAACTTAGTAACAGACATTTTTTCATAACTTGTTTCATCTGTTTCATCAGGCATTTTACCATTTTTAACTAAGTAATCAATTTGTTCTTTTGTCAAAGTTTCATATTCTAATAATGCATTAGCAATTAAATCTAATAAATCTTTATTCTTATTAATGATTTCTTTAGCTTTTTTATGACAATCATTAATAATTTTTCTCATTTCCATATCAATTTCATTAGCTACCTCATTAGAAAAATGCTGTGCTTTATTATAATCTCTTCCTAAAAATACGCTTCCATCTTGTTGCTCAAACTGAAGAGGACCTAAATCACTCATTCCATATTCAGTAACCATAGCTCGCGCAATCTTTGTTGCTTTTTCAAAGTCATTGTGAGCCCCAGTAGTAATCTCACCAAAAATAATTTCCTCAGCAGAACGCCCACCTAAAAGTCCTGTAATTTCTTCTAATAAATCTGTCTTAGTAGAACATAACTTTTCCTCACTAGGAACCATCATATTATACCCACCAGCAGAACCTCTTGGAATAATAGTAACTTTTTGTACATCATTTGCATGAGCAAGTTTTAAACCAATAACTGCATGACCTGCTTCATGATAAGCAACCAACTTACGATCACTTTCACTATATTTATGAGAAGTTTTAGCAGGTCCCATAAGAACTCTATCAGTAGCTTCATCAATTTCACTCATTGTAATTTTATCTTTATTACGCCTTACAGCAAGTAGTGCTGCTTCATTAAGTAAATTTTCAAGATCAGCTCCACTAAATCCAGGAGTACGTTTTGCTAAATTAGCCAAAGTAATTCCATCAGCAAGAATTTTATTTTTAGCATGAACTCCCAAAATTTCTTCACGACCTTTTACATCTGGTAAATTAACTGTTACTTGTCTATCAAAACGTCCAGGACGAAGCAAGGCCGGATCTAATACATCTGGACGGTTAGTAGCCGCAATAATAATAATTCCTTCATTAGCTCCAAATCCATCCATTTCAGTTAATAATTGATTAAGGGTTTGTTCACGCTCATCATGACCTCCACCTAATCCTGTACCACGTTGACGACCAACAGCATCTATTTCATCAATGAAAATTAGACATGGAGCATTTCTTTTTGCTTGTTGAAACATATCACGTACACGACTGGCACCAACACCAACAAATAATTCTACAAAATCAGATCCACTAATAAAATAAAATGGCACATTTGCTTCTCCAGCTACTGCTTTAGCAAGTAATGTTTTACCTGTTCCCGGAGGACCAAATAATAATACACCCTTAGGAATTCTAGCTCCTAATTTTTGGAACTTTTTCGGATTCTTTAAGAAATCAATCAACTCTTTTACTTCTTCTTTTTCTTCTTTTAATCCAGCAACATCTTTAAATGTTACTTTATTAGCATCACTATTTAATCTAGCTTTACTTTTTCCAAAATCCATGGAACTCTTATTACCAGCCATTTGACGGCTAAAAAAGAAGAAAGCAAAACCAATTAATAATACAAAAGGTAATACATTAATTAAAATTAACCAAAAAGATGAAGAATCTGGATCAGGTTCAGCCTTTAATTTAAAGTCTTGAACTTCACTTGCATCAACAATCTTTTTCATAACTTCATCACTAAGTGGTAAGCGAGCAAAAAATGTTTCATTATCCTTATACCCTTCTAGTTTACCTCTTACCTCATAAGTATAAGCACCACCTCTAGCAATTACTTCTACTTCTTTCATATTACCATCATTTAATTCAGTAATAAATTCATTATAAGTTAATACATTAACATCATTATTCATAACATTAACAACATAGAATATACCAAGCATAATTAACGCTAAGAACAAATATGGTAACAGACCTCTTTTTACTATTTTTTTATCTATAGTTTTATTCACAACTTTTCCTCCTTAACTATATTTTAATATTATATCATAACTTTCCGACTTTTTCTTATCATATTTAGATTTTTTTAACCCTGGAAGCCATACTACAACTCCCTTAGAATCTACAACCACTGGCCATAAATCACGATCACTAAGCTTAACCTTTTTATCAATAAAAATATCTTTTATTTTTTTAGTACCATTCCCTTTTACAGCCATCTTATCACCAAAACGTCTAGTGCGAACGATAAGAGGCAAACTAACCTCATCGCTAGATAATCTGCAAGTATCATTGCCATTTTCCGTTAAATCCTCAACTTTTTCAATAATATGATGATTAGGCAATTCTACATAACTAGCAATTTCAACTTCATAAGTGGTAATTTCATTAGTAACTTTCTTAAGTTCTAATGATTGATAAGTTTTAGTCGCAATAACTTCGTTAGGTAAATTAACAAAAGCATTCGCTCTATTACTATATATTAAATTTAATAAAAGTTCAATATGTTTATCATTAATTAAAATTAAATCATCTTGATAATAATCATTCATCATATAATATAATATTTCTTTTTGAATAAAAGAATCTAATAATTTAAATTCTATAATATCCAAAACATCTTTCTTTAAAACCTTCTTAATCGCTTTATCTCTTTCTTTTTCAATAAACTGATTCGCCTCATGCAAAACTGTACTAAATTTTAAATATTTTAAATGAATATTAGAATCTTCTTCTTTTAAAAATGGCAAAATATATTTACGATAACGATTTCTAGTATATTTATCTTTGGCATTAGAACTATCTACATAATACATAACATGATTATTTTTATCATATTCTTCTAATTCTTCTTTTGTAAAATCTAGTAAAGGCCTAACAATCTTATATCCATCCATCTCAACAATTTTTTTAAAACCTCCATAACCATTCAAATTTGATCCACGACTAATACGCATTAGAACGGTTTCTATCAAATCATCACCATGATGTGCTGTCATTAAATAATTTGCCTGATATTTATAAACAACCTTTTCAAAAAAATCATACCGAATATTTCGTGCCTCATTATGAAAATTATCATCACCATACTCAGTAATCATCATACATTCAAACATAATTTTATTCCTATCACAATAATTTCTCAAATAAGCTTCTTCTTGAGCACTTTCTTTTCGTAAATTATGATTAACATGAGCAACAATTAAACTTAACTGATACTTTTCTCTAATTTTTAACAACATATCTACAAGTGCCATAGAATCAGGTCCAGAAGAACACCCTACAACAATAATATCGTTTTTATTAAATCTAAAACTCTCTTCAATAGAAACCATATAATACCTCCATTTATTAATTAACATTATCAGAAAAAAAGAAAACTCCTTTACTCTTCAGGAATTTTCAAAATAAACTCTCCATCTTTAGAATAAAGATATTTTTCTCTTGCATATCTTGCAATATAATCAGAATCTTGCAATTTATTAGCATCAACTTTTAGCTTTTTTTCTTTATTTTTCAAAGTAATTAACTCTTCTTCTAATTGTTTTTTTTCTTGATATTTATCATAAATTTCAATCCAATACTTTCCTATAGTAAAAGTAGTAGTTATAATGACCAACATAGACGTCAAACCCAAAAATAACATTCTTCTGCGTCGTTTTGTTTTTGCTTTTGTTTTTGTCATTAAATCACCTACTCTTTCACCATAAATTATAGACCAGTTTAAAGTATAGGGCAATAATACCAAAAAAAAAATAGAAATTTGACACTATTTTTTACGCAATTTTGCAAAAAAAACAAAACTAAAATAAAAACCCAAGCAAATCATCAAATAAAAATAAATATGAATAATTCCACCATTAATAAGCTTCAAAAGTAAAAAATATAAAAGTGCCATATCTAATAATAAAATAAAAGTCATTACAATTTGCAAAATTTTCTTCTTTGAAAAAAGATAATGATAATGAAGATTAACAGAAAAAGAAAAGACAATACCATAAAAAAAAGAAAAAATTAAAGAAAATATTTGTATCTTTAAATTCATTACTTAAACAACCTATTAAATATACTATTTTCTTTATCTTTTTTCATATCTTCTACATAATTCATACTATGGATAAGTCCTTTAATAGATACATTCCCTTGCATAGTATCTAATTTAATTAGTTCTAATCCTTCTCCCTTAATTAACAAAAAACCCATAATAGTATCAAGTAAGAACTGCTCGCTATCAAAATTTTCAATCTTCTTAACACCAGTTATGACTAGATTCTTTCTCTCTAACAAACTAATTCCATGATTATAATTATTAATGCTATCTTGTTTATCCATACATATCCTCCTAATAAAAGATATGTATATAATCCAAAAATATGAAAAAAAGATGCTAAAAGCATCTTATTCATTATCCTCTGTTGGCTCTTCTGCATTTTCGTAAGCCTCTAAAATAGCTTGTTCAAACATAGCTCTAACTTCAGGATTAATTGGATGAGCAATATCACGGTAACCACCAGTAGCTGTCTTTCGGCTAGGCATAGCTATAAATAGACCGTTGTCTCCTTCAATAATACGAATATCATGTACTGCAAAACTATCATCTAATAACACAGAAGCAATACCCTTCATGCGAGATCCTTCCTTACTAATTTTACGTACATTTACAGATGTAATTTTCATGTAATATTCCTCCCTCTTAAAGTATTACACTTTACACCTTAATTCTATAATAATTATATCAAAAAAGCAATACATTTCGCATTTTAGAAAATAACTAAGATAAAATTTCTAAACTTTGAGTTAAAATATCACTATAACTAAAAGTTTTTATCTTTTTATTATCAAGTTGAATAGTAAAAATCGCTGGATATAAATCTCTAATTACTCCCTGAAATTCATCGGTCTGATTTCTAGTTCCATGAAAACGAAAAGATCTTTCTACTCCTTGATTGGCTTCCACTACACTTCTAATCTTTTCAATCGTCATCTAGGATACCCCACATACATTGTACCATTAGTAATAATTCCTCCCATTCCATCTTTTCCATACTTTGTTTTTTCTAAAATTTTTAATAAGTCAATACTTTTATTTTTATCAGAAAGAGCTAATGATGTTGCTAATACAGCAGGATCTAGGGCATGTATATTTATTCTTTTGGGACTAGAAGCAAAATTAGCACCAGCTTTAATCAACTCTTCATAATTAGATTGACAAGCACCAGCAATAACTATCAACTTATCCTGACTTTTTTCGTATTTTCTTGCTTCCTTTACTGTCTCAATAAAATTAAGAGAATTTTGATAATCTCCACGATTTTTCTTAAGATAAGCATCATGACCAGTAATCACCACAATATCAGGTCGAAACTCTTCCAACAAATCTCTAATTTTATAAGGCATATCAATTTCATTGATGGTAAGACCATTAGCCTTTACATTCATCTCATGATAAAATTTCATACACCTTTTTAAATAGTCACTATCTCCATCAATATGAAGTATTTTACCTGGTAAATAAAAGTACTGACTTCTATCCATCTGTACTTCTCTTAAATTTTTCTCAAGAATTTGCTGATCAGAATCAATATCAATACTAGCTTTTATTAAGTCAGATAATATACTATCTGCATAAAGTCGTAAATCTACTCCTTTTAGCATCGCAATATTATCATGGATTGATATAATCTTAAAAACAACATCATGTTGATGAGAAATTCTAGTAACTAAATCACCTTCTCTAAAATCCAATGCAATCATCTCCACTAAAGCATATGACATAAAAAAAGAAATATTCATAAAACTAATGCATTCGCAAGTTCTATAAATATTTCCAAAGGCAACTGTTCTGCTCTAACACTAAGATTATATCCATATTTCTCCAACACAGAAGCCACAACATCTAAATTATATTTTTTTAAATTGTTTCTAATATTTTTTCTCTTAAATTGAAAACTATCTCGAACTATCTGAAAAAACAATTTTTCATCGGTTAACGGCAATAGCTCTTCCCTAGATTCAAAGGAAATAATAACACTATCAACATTAGGAACAGGTACAAATTCTTTTCTAGAAACTAGAAATTCCTTTTTTACTCGATAAAAATAATTCAAAAATACACTAATAGAACCATATACCTTACTACCAGGAACTGCCGTAAATCTAAGACCCACTTCTTTTTGAACCATCATACATATCTTTTTAAAATTAATTTTACTATCAATTAATTTCATTACAATTGGTGTCGTAATATAATATGGAACATTACTAACAAAATAAATATTTTCATAAGAAAAATTGGCAATATCTTTAGTAATATTACTCTCTAAAAAATCTTGAAATAAGATAGTTACATTTGAAAAATCACCAAGTTTACGATTTAATTCAGGTTCTAAATCAATATCTATCTCATAAGCTAAAACATTGCCCGCTCTTCTTGCCAACTCCCGTGTTAAAATAGCACCACCGGGACCAACTTCAATAACTAAATCGTTCTTAGTAATTGCACAAACATCAGCAATTCTTTCAACTACTGCTTTTCTCTTTAAAAAATTCTGTCCATATTTCTTTTTAAAATTAACATCATATTTTTCCATGAAAATCACCAACAAAACTATATCATACTTAGAAAGTATACACAATAATTAAATAATTTCTACTTCTTCTATTTGCTTATTTTTTCGTTCTCTCATTAGTTTCCTAACCCGCATAACTTCAGTTAAAATTAAATATAAAAGAGGTACTGCAATACAAAGTATAAAACCGGCATAAGTAGTCAAAAAATGGCGAATATACCCTAACATCGGCAATCTAAAAATAACTTTACCATAAACATTATCTTCATTTACTAAACTCCTATCAGCAACATTATTATTATCACCCTTAGTACGATATAATAAATCTCCATCCGCTGACTTTTCTATTCCGATAATACGATGCGTAATAATTTTACCACTATAATAAGAATCAGTAGAAAGAAAACTAATAATATCTCCCTGCTTTAAATCCTTCGGCTCCACCCTACGAATAACAATTCCATCTTGCACATTTATAGTTGGAACCATACTTGGACTAACTATAATATAAGCATCAAACAAAGGTGGCTTATCTTCCCCAGATCGAATACTATAAATTAAATCACCAAAATAAAATAAAAAAAGACAAAAAATAATAATTAACAAAAGAACTACTACATATAAGAAAACCTTAGTAATGAAATGAAAAAAGAACTGAATTACTTCAACAAAAGAAACAACATCATCATGATTAGTATCAAAAATTTCTTTCACACTAACGCCTCCTATCATTATTCATTAACATAATAACACGCAAAAATAAAAAAAACTACTATTTAGAAATAAAAAAAAAGGGAGTTGACATCCCTAAATGGCCTTAGCCGTCACATTAAGTTTTATGTTAAACTGCCGACTAATAGAATCAATAATTGTATCTTTAGAAACCCATATACGTAATCTAAACTTTTCGGCTAACTCTTCATCACAATTACTAAAATTTGATAACGTTCCAGAATATAAAACCATGTCACCAGCCTTACTTCCTAAGAAACTATCCTCTGTTAATGGTTTAAAAGCTTGAGGAGTCATAGTAATAGGAGTATCAATATAATGACCATTTTCTTCTTTTTGTAAATAAATTCTAATATCTGCATCATTTAAGATAACACCATCAATAGGTAACTTTTCAGCTGAAATTTCATAATTAAGAGTTGTACCTTTGGATAAAATTGATCGTATAGAAAAATCATAAACATTACCTGATCCATTCATTTCTTTACCATATGAATCAGCTACTGGCATAGCATTATTAATTGAAATAGCTTCTGTGTCATCCTCAAAGACTAAAGAAATAGTCCCAGTGGAAATGCCATTTTCTGATGATTGTCCTAATATAGTATGAAACGCTGCATAAGAAACCCCAACAAAAGCTATAATTAAAACTGCTATTCCTAAAACTGATAAAATAATCTGTCTAGATTCTGTATGCTCCATAACAACCTCCTCTATAATAAAACTATCATATCACATAAATACATTTTCACACAATAAAAAGACTTGAATAAAGTCTTTAAATTGCTTTTCCATAGACATTAACTGAAACAGCATAAGTAGAATTAGGCTCAGTAAGTACGGTTCCTTCTTTTAACCATATACGTAAACGATAGTTATCCACTTTATCGCTAGAAAGAGATACCTTATTCAAAACCATAGATTTACTAGGAGTACCAACCTTAGTCTTCTTTTTACTAGAAACAAAAGTCATTGGATCAAAAACCTTTGAATAAGTTCCACTACTTTGTTTTTCTAAATAAACTCTTATATTATCATCAGGTATAGTTGAACTCTTATCCTTAGTAAGAGCAATTTCATATTGAATATTAGCTCCATCATTAACATTAGAAGTAACTGCAAAATCAAAATAGCTACCTTCTTCTCGCAAATCTTTTCCAACTTCATCTGACATAGGTGTTAAATTTTTAAGCACTACTACATTAGAAGTAGATTTATAAGTCATAGAAACAGAAGCGGTTTTTACTACTTTTTTATCATCCTTTTCTTGATTTTGAAAGAAAAAAAGAAAAGCAAGACTAACAACTACAAGTAATAAAATACTGATAATAACCATAACAATAACAATCTTTTTCGTATTTTTAGAATCCATAGACTCAATCCACCACCTTTACATAAAGTAAAATCCCGAAACTTCGAACCTCTGTTGTTATAGGATAAGCATCTGATAACCACATTCTCAATTTAAAGTTAGCAGTTTCACCCTTTTTCAAAGAACCAGCATAAATTTTTTTACCAGCTGGATCGCTAGTAGCAATCTTTAAATCACGATATGTAGGAACTCTCTGTTCATAACCAAAAGCTGCAACGTCTGTATTTCCATCAGTCAAATAAATTTTTACATAATCTGTAGGTAATTCAACAGCAACACCAACATTTTTAGCATATATCTCATAATTAATAGATTCCATACCCTCCATATTAGAAGAAATACTAAACTCACTATAACCATACTTACTTTGATTAGGATTAAAAGTTAATTGTTTTCCTAATTGATCAGTAATAGGCATAGAACTATCTATTACCAATTTAGAAGAATTTGGTGAATAAGAAAATAATACTGTAGCCTTCTTAGACAAATCGTTATTTCCATGAAAATATAACAATAAACAACCTGTAAAAACACAAATTGCTAATAAAATTAGTGCAATAAACATAAATACTGTAGAATTTATATGCTGTCTCTTCATAAGATACAACCCCTATCTTATATATAAGAATACACTATTTGCTATTTTTTTTCAACCACATCTAATTGAAATACCCTACTAGCATTCATAGTAGTTATTTTTTCTACATCTAAAATACTAATATTTTTATATTCTGCTACTTTTTTTGCTATCAAAGGAATATATTTAGAAGTATTTTTAGTTCCTCGAAAAGGCTCTGGAGTTAAATAAGGACTATCAGTTTCTAAAACCAATTTTTGAAGTGGTATCTTTGACAAAACATCTCCTAAATTACTATTCTTAAATGTTACTACTCCACCAATTCCCAAAAGAAATCCCATCTTAATATACTCATTTGCTGTTTCTAAACTACCACTGAAACAATGAATAACACCAACTACTTTATATTTTTTTAATAACGTAATAGTGTCCAAGGTTGCCTCTCTACTATGAATAACTACTGGTAAATTTAACTCTTCTGCAATCTTTAACTGCTTTTCAAATAAAGTTAATTGTTTCTCCTTATCATCTTTTCCATAATAATAATCAAGACCAATTTCACCTACCCCAATAACCTTAGATGAAGAGACCAATAAACGTTTTAAATTATCTAAATCAGAATCAGTAACAATTCTTGCCTCTGAGGGATGATAGCCAATAGTAGCAAAAACATCATCATATTTTCTAGCATATTCCAAAGATTCATTAATATCTTTTTTACTACATCCTGAAATAATAATCGGTGAAACATTTTCCTTTCTATTTTCTTTTAAAACTTCTTCTATATTTTCATAATCACAAGAAGATAAATGACAATGTGTATCAATAAACATCTAATCCCTCCCAAAATAAAAATACCATATTAATGATATTTTTTCCACTGATAAAACTTTACTCTAAAATAACAAATACTAAAGGCAAGTAAATAGCATACATCCAATATATTCTTGGTTGTTGCCATATATATAGCCATAAAAACAACACCTACTATATATACAATATCCATAGTACAAAACTGCATCAAACTCTTTATCATAAGTATATCCTTTCATAACAGCCACTACCCCTCCACTATAACACAACGAAAAAAAGAAAGAAATTAATTTCTCTCTTTATTTTTTATCTTGACAATAATATTTACATTATTCCTGAAAAAAATCTTCACGATTAATTCGTTGGAATAAAGGTGTTGGTTTATTCAATACATAACTATTACTAGCATTGTAAATAATAGTATCATCACATATATTAAGTTGTTTCCTAATTTCTTTACTCGTATTAGGCATAAATGGTTCTAAAAACAAAGAACAAACACGAATAGATTCTAACAAATGATAAATAACATTCTGTAAACGTACCATTTTAGTTTCATCCTTAGCTAAAATCCATGGTGTAGTTTCATCAATATATTTATTAGTAAAACGTAAAACATTAAATATTTCTGTAATAGCATCACTAATTTGTAATTCTTCCATTTTCTCATCGACTATCAGCTCTAAAGAACGAAGTTTTTCTTCAAGTTCTAAATCAATATCTTCACATAGATCTGTACTAGTAACTTTACCATCAAAATATTTATTTCCCATTGAAATGGAACGTTGAACTAAATTTCCTAAAACATTGGCCAATTCTCCGTTAATATGATCAATCAATAAATCATAAGTAATATTACCATCACTTGCAAATGGAATTTCATGAAGTAAATAATAACGAACTGCATCCACTCCAAAAGACTTTACTAACTCATCCGCATAAATAACATTTCCTTTAGATTTACTCATCTTATCATTATTCATCAAAAGCCATGGATGACCAAAAATTTTCTTAGGTAATGGTAAATCTAGTGACCACAAAAAGCAAGGCCAATAAATAGAATGAAAACGAACAATATCTTTCCCAATAACTTGTAAATCAGCTGGCCATAATTTTCTAAATTCTTCTGTTTCTTCTGTAACATCATACCCTATATTAGTAATATAATTAGTAAGTGCATCAAGCCATACATAAACAATATGTTTATCATCAAAAGTAACAGGAATTCCCCATTTAAAAGAAGTACGAGATACACATAAATCTTGTAATCCTGGTTTAATAAAGTTATTTAACATTTCATTTCTTCTAGCAACAGGTTGAATAAAATCTGGATGTTGTTCAATATACTCTTCTAACTTCTTCTGATATTTACTCAACCGGAAAAAATAAGCTTCTTCGGTTGTTTCTTTTACCTCTCTACCACAGTCAGGACACTTTCCATCTACAAGTTGAGACTCTGTCCAAAAAGATTCACAAGGAGTGCAATATAACCCTTTATATTCTCCCTTATAAATATCTCCTTTATCATACATTTTCTTAAAAATATGTTGAACTATTTCTTTATGATGAGGATCAGTAGTTCTAACAAATCTATCATAGCTAGCATCCATTAAATCCCAAATTTCTTTAACTTCTTTTGCTCTTGCATCAACAAATTCCTGTGGTGTAATACCAGCATTAGTTGCCTTTTCTTCTATTTTTTGTCCATGCTCATCAGTACCAGTTTGTAAATACACATCATACCCTTTAAACCTCTTATACCTTGCAATTGCATCAGCCAACACTATATCATAAGTGTTTCCAATATGTGGCTTACCCGATGCATAAGCGATCGCTGTTGTTATATAAAATTTTTCTTTCATTTTATCCCTCCTAAATAAAAAAGCTATTATAAACATAAGGACGAATCTTCGCGGTACCACCTTACTTTATAATAGCTAAATATTATACACTCTTCTAGTTAACGCCTAGCTACGATTATACCTACCTATCGATATAATAGTTCAGAAGCCATATCTTATAAAAAGTTTATTTCCTTTTTCACCAACCGGAATCTCTAAACTAAACTAGTTTTTCATAAGACTCTTCCTCATCACAATGAATATGGGTAGAGTATAACACAAAAAAAACTATTCTTCAATATGTTTACCTAAAAATTTAGAAACAACATCAGCCATTTTTTCTTCTACCTGACCAATATTCCCACTTTCTGAAACAATTAACACCAAACCTATAGCATCTCCGTTCATAATAACTGGAGAAATTACATACGAATAATTTTCAAAAATAGAATCACATAACTCAATTTTATGAAGATTACGTTCAACAACTATTTCTCGCTCTTTCATAACCATCTCTAAAGATTTAGAAATAGATTTATTCAAATACTTCTTCCTTAGATTACCACTACCAGCAATAAAACTGTCTCGATCGGTAATAAATACATTTTGATGTGTAACAGAATTAACAATATCTACTAATTGTTTAGAAATCTCATCCATATCATTCATTTTAGAAAATTTTTTCAACGCAATCATTTCTCTATCAACAAAAATCTCTAATGATTCTCCATCTCTAATTCTAAGAGTACGGCGAATTTCTTTTGGAATAACAATTCTTCCTAAGTCATCTACTCTTCTAACCACACCTGTTGATTTCATATAATTATTCCTCACTTTCCCATACTACTATTGTTTCAATTTTTTTTTAATTTATACTGCTTTTCATACATTATTATAATAAAAATTCCCAAATTTTCCCTTGGTAAATATTTCCATATAAAAAAGTACATAAAAAAAGAAAGGTACGAAACCTTCCATCTTAATCAGAAATTTTCTTTTCATTTAATAAATAAGAATTCATTTTTGTAAATATAAAACGTTCTCCCTGTTCTCGTACCCCATTCATTAACGTTGTATCTTTAACAATAATCTTAAAATCTATACTCTCTAACAGCTGTTTTAAATAACCACCTTGAACATATTTAGTAATCTCTAAAATCATTAATTCTTTAGTTTTTGCATCTATTTCTTTTGTAAATAATTGGTTTACATTATTGACAATTTTTTTATTAATAGATCCTAAAATTTTCTCTTTCATTTCTTTTTTTAGTTTTCTATTAAAAGGTACAAAATCTTTCTTATTAAATTTAATAACATCTGTTTCTTTTTTTGGCTGAAAATTTTCAATAATTTCATTTAATTCCTTTATTCTTAATTTTTTCCAATCAGAAAGTAAAGTAACAACACTATTTCTATAATCATCCAAAATCCGATTTAAAGACTCCGTTTTTATCACCACTTTATACTTTTTAGCAACAGCCAAAAACTTACATTTAATAAGATCCATAGAATCTAACGGAGGTTTTTGTAACAAAGAAAAAATATCATCATCAAAAAGCGCAGTAGTATTATTTTTTAACGTCTCTAATACCGCATTTTTATAATTTTCCAAATGTTTTCTTTTAAAATCTTCAATTGTATCCTGTTTCATACTACCACATCCTAGTATTGTAAGTGTAGCAATCATTAAAAATTAAGTCAAGGTTATGACAAAAATTTACGATAAATTAAATCAAGTAACTCTGTTAAATAGTAGATTGGATGCTTTTCTAATTTAATAATATCTAAAACAATTACCAAATTAGAACCCCGACTTAAAAACCTAAATGAAGGACTAATAGCATAAGAATCCATAAACAACTCATCAACTGAAATTTTAGAAACTACTTCTGATGGAAAAATTAATTCAATAGAATTTTTAGTTTGTAAAACTCTTTTCATACCAACTAAATTAGCTAATTTTTCAAACCATTCTTCATACATATATACCAATAAATCATCAGAAATACGGCCAAATCTATCTTCTAACTCACCTTTTACTGTATCAATCATTTCTCTAGAATCAATTTCATTAATTTTACGATGAATTTCTATCTTCAAATCATCTTCAACTACATAACTATCCTCAATATGTGTATTTACATTAAGTAATGGTGGTTTATCCTCTTCTTCTTCAATTGGTAAAGTAATATTCTTCTTACGAGCTACTTCTTCATTTAATAATTTCAAATATAAATCAATTCCAATAGAATCAATAAATCCTGCTTGTTCACTACCTAAAATATCTCCAGCTCCACGAATTGACAAATCTCTAGTAGCAATAGAAAAACCACTACCAAGTGCCGTAAACTCTTTAATTACATTTAATCTCTTAACTGCAGCTTCTGTTAACACCTTAGATGGATGATACATCAAATAAGCATAAGCAAATTTATCACTTCTACCTACTCGACCCCTAATCTGATATAATTGACTAAGACCAAATCTATCTGCATCCATAATGATTAATGTATTAACATTAGGAATATCAATACCCGTTTCAATGATTGTAGTACAAATCAAAATATCGTATTCATGATTAATAAATGCCATAATTCTATTTTCTAATACATTTTTATTCATCTGACCATGCGCCGTAATAATTCTCGCTTCTGGTATTAATTGTTGTACTCGATATAATTCTTCTTCAATAGATTCAACTTTATTATATAAAATAAACACCTGTCCATCACGTGATAATTCTTTATAAATAGCATCCCTTAAAATTTGCTTATTTTCTTCAATAACATAAGTTTGAACAGGATAGCGATTAACTGGAGGAGTTTCAATTAAAGACAAACTACGAATACCAACCAAAGACATCTGTAATGTTCTAGGTATAGGAGTAGCAGTTAAAGTTAATACATCAACATTAGTCTTATATTTTTTTATCTTTTCTTTATGTAAAACTCCAAAACGTTGCTCCTCATCAATAACTAAAAGTCCCAAATTTTTAGGTTTTATATCATCACTAAGTAAACGATGTGTACCAAATACCAAATCAATCGTTCCCGTAGCTAAACCTTCTACAATTCTCTTAACTTCTTTCAAAGAGGTAAATCTATTAAGTAAAGCGATAGAAACAGGAAAATCTCTAAATCTTTCTTTAGCATTTTCATAATGTTGATTAGATAAAATAGTCGTTGGACATAAAAACAAGACTTGTTTTGAATCTAAAATAGCCTTAAAAGCCGCAACAAATGCAACTTCCGTTTTTCCAAATCCAACATCACCACATAACAATCTATCCATTGGAACTGCCTTTTCCATATCTTCTTTTATTTGGGAAATAGCCCTTTTTTGATCTGGCGTTAAATCATAAGGAAATTCACTTTCAAAATCAACAAGCATATCACAATCAGGAGAAAATGCAAAACCTTGACGAGATTCTCTTTCTGCATATAATCTAAGTAAATCATCAGCCATATCCTGAACTTTTTTCTTAACTCTATTTTTAGTCTTCTCCCATTCATTGCCACCAAGTTTATTTATTTTTGGTGCATACCCTTCTTTACCAGTATACTTACTAAGTAAATCAATTTTTTCAACAGGAATATATAATTTATCTTCCCCTTGATATAAAACTTCTAAATAATCTTTTTTTACTCCAGATACACCAAGTGTTTTAATTCCATTATAAACCCCAATACCATGAACATTATGAACAACGTAATCTCCTATTTCCAGTTTATTAATATCAGAAATAGTTGATGAATATTTAAATTTAGTTTTGTACTTCCTAGCCTTTTCTTTTATCAAGAATAATTCATTAGCCGTCAAAAAAACATAGTTAGAATAAATAAAGCCGTTTTGAATAGGCTGATCTACTAAATTAACTTCATTAAAAACGATATGGTCAAAATCAGTCTCAACCACTGTCATATTAAGAAATTTCATCAAACTAAAAATTTGATATTTCTTTAAACATATCACAACTGTATTACCCTTTTGAATATGTCCCCTTATAAAATTATTAATAGAATCAGCATTTTCATTAAAATTATTAATTGTATGAACATTCAAGTCTAAAATATTATTACCAACAAAGCGATCAATATTCATATAATAAACAGGAAAATCTGGGCTATTTTCTTCTAAATCAAACATATACTTACCATCAAAAGCAATATCTTTAGTCGTCTGATAAGTATTTACTTCCTTCATAATTTGTAAAAAACTAACCTTCAATTGCTCATAATCTTTAAAAAATGTAACACAATTATCCATATACCCAGAAATAGAAGTAACTTCTTCATACTTTGGCAAATATTTTTGCTTAAATATCTCTTCCATTTCAACTGGTCTTGTTGTTAAAAATTCTGAGCAAGGAGAAATTACTATAGAAGAAGATGTAGAAATTGACTTTTGTGAATTAGTATCAAAATATCGAATAGACTCTATTTCATCATCAAAAAATTCAATACGTATTGCCTGATCACTTTCCACAGGAAAAACATCAATAATAAAGCCTCGAACAGCAAATTCGCCAGTTTTATTAACAATAGTATCCCTAACATATCCAGCTTGAGTTAATTTTTCCACTAACTTTTGGGGATTAATTTGCATGCCAACTTCTAATTTCAAAACAAACTCTTTATAACTTTTTTTAGTCGGTAAAAATCTTAAATACCCCATTAAGTTAGTAATAACAATTCCTGGTTTTTCTAAAATCTCTCTAATCGTCTCTAACCTACTATAACAAAGTTCTGGACTAACTGCCAAAGCTTCACTAGTCAAAAAGTCATCCATTGGAAAAAGATAAACATCATCAGTATAATTTGTCAAAGATGAATATAACTTATTTGCCTCATACAATGAATTGACTACAACTAACAAATTTTGCTTATTTTTTTGAAAAAGAGAATATAAAATAACACAAAAAAACTCATCGGTAACTCCAGTAATACCCATGCCTTTTTTTAGTTCAATATCTCCAACTTGTTGAAAAATATTCATAACATCACCTATTCTTACGATTATAGCGTGCCATCAAATCTAAAAAATCTATTGTAAAGTAATCATCTAAGACTGTAGTAAGATAAGAAAATAATTCATTCAATACCCTTTTTTCATCCTTAGAAAACTTACCTAAAACATAATCCTTTGTTTCCTTAGACTTATCATTAGATATTCCCACTTTTAACCGTTTATATTCTTTAGTATGAAGACAATCCTCAATATTTCTAAGACCATTATGACCTCCACAAGAACCTTTATCACGTAACTTAAAATTACCAACAAATAAATCTAAGTCATCTGACACAACTAAAATATCCGCTATATTAATCTTAAAAAATGAAACAAACTGATAAACAACAGTTCCAGATAAATTCATATAAGATTGAGGTTTCAAAAAAATAACTTTTTCTCCAAATAAATTTGTCTCCAAATATAAACCATTAAATTTACTCTTCCAAATTACCGCTATATTCTTCTCTCGTAAATAAAAATCTAAAAATGAAAAACCAATATTATGCCTAGTTCCTTCATAATCTTTACCTGGATTTCCAAGACCGACAACTAATTTCATTTTATCACCTCTCTAAATACATTATTTCCCGGGAAATAATCTATTTTTTACTTTCATGGTATTCTTTATAAATAATTGATTTAGCAACTCCTCTTTCCTTAGCTACCAATTTAACTGCATCTTTTTCGCTCATGCCATCATCTAAATAAATTCCTACGTGTTCTAATACTGATAAATTTGAATAATCAACCACCTCATGATTACCTTCAACTACAATAACAAATTCACCTTTTAAATTTGAAACTATGGGAAGTAACTCCTGTATAGTTCCTCGACAAATCTCCTCATGTAACTTAGAGATTTCACGATGCACACTTATCTTGCGATTACCAAAAACTTCTAACATAAAACCAAGTGATTTTTCAATTCTATGTGGTGCTTCATAAAAAATCAAAGTATAAGGAAGTATCTTTAAAGACTGTAATTCTTGTTTAATTTTAGATTCCTTTGTTTGTAAAAAGCCATAAAACAAAAATGGCGACGGAGCTATACCAGAAGATGTCAAAGCTGGGACAAAAGCGGTAGCACCAGGCAAAGCAATAACATTAATCTGAGCTTCAATAACGGCTTTAGCAACCACATAACCAGGATCACTAATAACAGGAGAACCTTGATCTGTAACTAAACCTATATTTTTACCAGATCTTAACTCTGAAATAACATACTCCTTAATTTTATCTTCATTATATTCATGACAACTAACTAATTTTTTTTTGATTTTAAAATAATTAAGTAATTTACCACTTTCTCTAGTATCTTCACATAAGATTAAATCAACCATCTCTAATGTTTTTAAAGCTCTAACTGTAATATCATCTAAATTTCCAATTGGAGTTGGAATCAAATATAAACTAGCCTTACCATCATAGCTATTTTGCCTCATTTTTTTTCACTTCCTCTAAAAACTCTTCATATTCCTTAGTATATCTACCATCATCAAAATACATAATAAAAGGATTTTCTACTTTAAGACCTAACTTACCACATTTAATACCTTCAATCAAAACTAAAGTAGAAGGTTTTGACATTTTCTCATGAACAAATCTAATCCGTTTAGGTTCGATATTATATTTACGAAATAAACTAAAAATTTCTAATAAACGCTCAGTACGATGAACTATGGCAAAAGTTCCATTATTATTTAATAATTTACTCGCAACTACTACTACTTCTTCCAAAGAAATTTTTACTTCATGTCTTGCAATCATTTTTTCCATAGTATCATTAAAATAATTTTTTTTATTCACCTTAAAATAAGGAGGATTACAAGTAATAACATCATATTTTCCAACCGTATCCTGAGAAACATAATCTTTCATATCAGAACAAATAATTTTCACTTGATCTTCTAAATGGTTATACAAAATAGATTTATGAGCTAATTCATAAACACTCTTTTGAATTTCAACCCCTGTAATCTTTTTATCTGTCCTAAGCGATAATACTAAAGGAATAATACCATTACCAGTACCTAAATCTAATATTTCTTTATCTCTAAATCTTATATTCACAAAATTAGCTAACATAACACTGTCTAATGAAAAAGAAAAAAAATCAGTATTTTGATATATTTTTCTATCTTTATAACCTAAAATGTCATTAATTACTTCCATGATACTCTTCCTTTAACATTTCAATAATTCCTTTTTCTTTCAAATCAACTTGAAACGTACCTTTAAAAACATCTATAGCAATAACTTTACCAATACCAGAGGGAGTCTCTATCATAGATCCCATTTTAGGAAACCCTTTTTTTAAAGTTGTATAAGTTTCATCTTCATACCCTAAACAACACAATAAACGACCACATATTCCATTAATTTTAGAAGGATTTAAAGCTAAAAATTGATTCTTTGCCATATTTATAGAAACACTATTAAAATCAGTCAAAAAAGTATGACAACATAAAAATAATCCACACGGACCAATACCACCGATTTTTTTTGCCTTATCACGAACTCCAATTTGTCTAAGTTCTATTCTGGTTTTATATTTTTGAGCTAATTTTTTTGCAAGTTTCCTAAAATCAACACGACTATCAGCTACAAAAGAAAAGATAAGTTGACTTTTATCAAAAGTATAATAACAATCAACAAAATTCATATCAAGCTTAAGATCATCACTATATTTCTTAGCAATATCCAAAGCTTTCATAGCAACCTCTGCATTAGCAAGTAAGTGAGCTTTATCATCAGCTGTAACTTTTCTAATAACTTTTAATAAAGTAGAAGGAATATTTTCCTCTAATTCAAAATATGGAGCCTTTTTTACAATCGCTACATCCACTCCAGATTCTGTTTCAACCACTACTAAATCATCAATATTCAAATTAAAATCTAAAGAATAGTAAAAAGATAACTCTTTACTAGTTGGAAACATTACTTTAATTATCTTCTCCATCTAATTCACCTCCACAAAACGTGAAAAAATAGAATCTAACCATAATTTATAATTAACATTATACATCAATTTAGGAATTTCTTCTTCAATTATCGTAATATACTCTAAAATCTTTTCTGAAGAACATTCTTTAAAAACAGAAAAACCATTCACATCTTTTAATGAACCAGATAAATATTGTGTAAAAATTTGTTCTACAATATCAAAAACTCTCTTGGCTTCGCCTTTATCCGGAATAAATTCCAATATTTCCTTATATTTGATAAATAAATCCTCACCACGAATCAAATATTCAATGAAATTTTCAACTTTCTCATCAATATCAGTAATTACAGATGAACCAATAAGAGATAAAACTTGACAGCGAGATAGGATTGTATCTAATACATGATAGCGACTCTTAGTTAATAAAATTGCTATAATACCATCTTCTGGCTCTTCTAAAAACTTTAAAATTGTATTAGCGGAAGCAGGATTTAACTTTTCAGCATCTTTAATAATATAAACTCTTCTAGTACCAAGCAAAGAATAATTTTGAAATTCTTCTTTCAAGTTTAAAAGTTGATTTTTCTTAATTTGAACACCATCTGCTTCAATAACTTCTAAATCAGGAAAAACGCCTTCATCAATTAGCTGACAAACATTACAATCTTGACAATTTAAATTTTGACATTTATACACATTTTTAGGACATAAAATCATCTTTACAAACAACAAAACAAGAGGAAACTCAAGTGAAGAATCCCCCATCTCAATTAAATAAGAATGTGATAACCGATTTGAAGATAAAATTATTTCAATGTAATTTATAAACTTTTTTTGAATATCAGTTAAATCATTCATTATATCACCACTTACAAAATCAAAATTCTAAATAGTACTAATGCAATCAATGCTGGTGTCCCAAGCAACGTAATAGAAAGCAAAGTAACTAGATTAATTGGTAAAATCATATTAAAATTAACAGCTATTAAATTATATCCATATAAAAGGAAACCACTAACTACTACTTTTTTGAATAATTCTATTATTTTTTTCATATATTATCTCCTTGATTAAAAATATGAAAAAACAAAAATTTTATTCTATTTCTTTTCTGTCATTTAAAGCTCTTTCTAATGTTAAGCTATCAACATATTCCATATCTGCACCCATTGGTACACCACTAGCTAAACGAGTTACCTTAACTCCCATTCCTTCTAGTACACGTTTAATATAAAGAGCTGTTGTTTCACCTTCAATACTAGGTTTAAAAGCAAAAATAACCTCTTTAAAATTATCATTTTTAATTCTGTCAATTAACTTATCTAAACCAATATCCTCAGGATTAATACCATCTAATGGTGAAATAAGTCCATCCAAAACATGATACAATCCATGAAACATTCCAAGCTTCTCAAATAAAAAAACATTTTTTGTATCTTCAACTACACAAAGTACATTTTTATCACGTGTAGAATCATTACAAACAAAGCAAATATCAGAATCTGTAAAAGTATTACAAATAGAACAAGGATGAATTTTTTCATTAACAGCTAAAATGCTATCAGAAAATAATTGAACTTGTTCATCTTCTAACTCTAAAACAGCAAAAGCTAGACGTTCTGCCGTTTTTTCACCAATCCCAGGTAAAAATTTAAAAGATTCAATCAAACTTCTAATACTCGTAGGATACATTTTTTCCTCTAAAACAACCCTGGAATATTACCAAATTTTCCCATTTTCTTTTCAGTCATTTCATCGACTTTTTTATTTGCCTCATTAATAGCAACTAAAATCATATCTTCTAACATTTCTAAGTCATCAGAATCTAATGAGTTAGATTTATCAATTTCTACTTTAACAACTTCTTTTGTTCCTTTAATTGTAACTTTAACAAGAGAACTTTCTCCTACAAATTCAGTAGAATCAATTTCATCCTTAGCTTTCATCATTTCTTTTTGCAAGCTTTGTGCTTGCTTCATCATAGCTTGAATATTCATAAATAATCTCCTTTTTTAATCTATTTCTACAATATCTCCAAATAATAATGTAGCACTATTAGATAGTATATCATTACTTTCTATTTTTTTAAACTCTTTCTCTGGTTCTTCAAGAATTTCATAATTCTTTCCCTCTTTTAAATGTTGAATATATTCTGCTTTCAACTGATTCCATTCTTCATCAGTAATAATAGCAAACTTCTTTAATGAATTAGTAAGCTGATAATAAACATCCTCCATCTCCTCTAAATGTGGTAAATTTTGTTTCACTATCGAATCATATTCATAACTAATAACAATAATATCTTCACTAGCAACTCTAAACTTGGAATTCAAAATTTCACAAACTAAATAACCTATTTTTTGATCAAAAGTATAATCATTCAAAATATTAAGATTTTCCAACTCATGATTCAAAACTTGTTTATTAGCCAATGCAAACGCATTATTAATTCTAACTTTTAAAATATCAGAAAGATTTAAAATATCACTTTGAAACTCAGAAAAATCAGTAATATTATTTTCTAATTTTATAACATTATCACCAACAAGTTCTTTCTTATCCACTATTTCTGTGACTTTTTTTGAAGACTCCTGCTCTTCATTATTATCAAAAACATTATTTTCAACAACTTCCTGGGATTTTTTTTCTTTTAAATTTATTTTTTCAACTATTTCTCGAGTTTTATTGATATTTTGGCTACCATCAAACTGATTAGAAGACATAAAATTTAAAATCAATACTTCAATATATATTTTAGGATTACCACTTTTTTTAATATCGAACATTTTTTCGTTTATAATGGAAATAAGTTTTTCCATAGAGTTTAAATCATAAATCAAGTCTACATTATTAACATAATAATCAACAAGTAAATCTCGCAAATAATACATAAATTGAGACAATATTTGAATCAAATTTTTTCCAGCATTATTAAACTCTGTAATTTTTAATAAGACTTGTTTATAATCATTAGCAAATATACAATCAGTAAAATATTTTAAATCTTTTTTGGTAATTAACCCATTAAGTTCTGTATATATTTCCATAGTAATCTTATCGTTTGTATATGAACTCAACTTATCTAGCATACTTAATGAATCACGCATACCACCATCTGAGGCAATAGCTATCTCATTTAATACATCAAAATCAATATCGATATTTTCTTGCATACAAACATATTCAAGCCTTTTAACAAGCATTTCAGTAGCAATACGTTGAAAAGAAAAGCATTGACAACGAGATACAATAGTTTCTGGAACCTTTTGAGGATCAGTAGTAGCCAAAATAAAAATAGCATGTTCAGGTGGTTCTTCTAACGTTTTTAATAAAGCATTGAACGCACCAATAGACAACATGTGAACTTCATCAATTATATAAACCTTATACTTAAGTTCTGCTGGTACTAAACTTATTTTATTCCGTAATTCTCTTATTTCATCAACGCCATTATTAGAAGCAGCATCTATTTCTAAAATATCAACGCACTCCTTTTCACTAGCCGCCAAACAATTTTTACATTTTCCACAGGGATTACCATCCGTAGTTTCCAAACAATTAACCGCTCTAGCAAAAATTTTTGAAAGCGATGTTTTACCTGTTCCTCTAGATCCAAAAAACATATACGCATGAGAAAACTTATGAGAAACAATTGATTTTTTCAATACACTCACAACCATATTTTGTCCCACTACATCATCAAATGTTTGAGGCCTATATTTTCTATATAATGCTTGATACATAATGCACCTCCCAAAATCAACCTTATTATATCACAAAAAAAGATGATTTTTTTCATCTATTTACGTCTATTTTCAAAAAATTTTTTTAAAAGTGCAGACACTTTTTCCACAGCTAAATCATTAGTTATAGCAACCGAAGGATTAGTTCTATCCGACTGCAAAATGTCAGATATAATTTTAAAATTATTTTTATCAGAATTAGATAATCCACAATAAATGTGATTAACTCTTGCTTGCTTCAAAGCACTGGCACACATAGGGCAAGGTTCCAAAGTAATATAAACATCACAACCATCTAAGCGCCAATTATTCATCTTATTTGAAGCTTCTTCCAAAGCAATAATTTCCGCATGACCAGTAACCATCTTCAAAGATTCTTTTTTATTATAAGCTTTAGAAATAACATTATCATTAAAAACAATAACACAACCAACAGGAACTTCGTCTTCCAAAGCTGCCTTTTTAGCTTCTAAAATAGCCATATCCATATATTTCATATTCATAATTATCACCCAAAATAAAAGTGCACATAAAAGTTAACTATTAAGGCTGCTACCTTCCAGTCCTGACCTGTTTCTAGCACTTTTATTGCACTACATACATTCTAATATAAAAAACAAAAAAAGTAAATCATTTTATATGTTTCACGTGAAACATATATATTTTTTTGAACAACATTCTAGAATCAATCAACTTAAATCTAAATAGCACTGCATAAAAAAAATAATATTAGTAATGTAAATCAGGCTCTTATTAAAAAGTATTCAATGTTCCACGTGAAACATTTTTTATAGAATAGCAAAGTCATTTCTTCTTCAAAATTAAAATCACTAAACTCCGAACAAATTTAATAAACATCGTTTTCTTTTTATAATAAACTCTTACATAATTAAACATAAATCACCAATCATAATAAAAACACATCTTTAAATAATTATTAACTTCGAATTAATATATACGTATTTTTCACTTTAGTATTCTTTTTATAATACTCTTCAATTACAATTCAATAGAAAATTTCACACCAATTCACAAAAGTAATTAATAAAAAATATCATTAATTCAAATATGTTAATAATAAATTACTTTTCTTTCTTAAATTATACTTTACTTTATATGTTTCACGTGAAACATATAAAAATACTAAATTTGGGAAATATTTTTTTCCACAGTATACAATAAAACCCTTATATCATATAGAAATAAATCTTTAATAATACTATCTGCAAATTATTTCCCAGGAAATATTTTGCTTCAATTTATCAAAATACGTTACTATCAAAAACATTTTATCCACAGAAATAATGAGTAAAAAACGCAAATTAAAAAAACTATTTATTAAATATACTTATAAATCAACACTAAATAAACGCAATAAAAAAAGAGAAATTAAATTTCTCTCTAAAATCAATTTAAATAATTTTATTCACTTTGCGTATTTTGATTGTCAAAATTATTTTTTTCCACAACATGGTTTACTACTATTTCTTGGCTTTGCTCCGATTCTTCGTCCATTTCTTTTTCAACAATAGCCACAGTAGAAACCTTTTGATCATCTTTCAAATTAATCAAACGAACTCCTTGAGTAGCTCTCTTTAATGTAGAAACTTGTTCTAATGGTAATTTAATAATAATTCCACTATCGGTAATAATCATTAGGTCATATTCTTCTTTCGGATTTACACAATTTAAAGCAACCATCATACCATTCTTTTCTGTGATATTAAGAGCCTTAACCCCCTTACTACCACGGTGAGTTAAACGATACTCCTCAATATCAGACTTTTTACCATAACCATTTTCAGTAACAATCAATATCTGTTGACCAGTCTTAATTACTTCCGCACCTATTACTCTACTATCCTCTAAATCAATACCTTTAACACCAGAAGCACTACGTCCCATAACACGTACCTCATCTTCATTAAAACGAACCATACGACCATTATTAGCACCAATTGCTATTTCATCATCACCAGTAGTAACACCAACATAAATTAATTCATCATCATCTTTTAAATTAATAGCAATCTTACCACTCTTACGAATATTATCAAACTCAGATAAATCGGTACGTTTAATTAATCCTTGCTTAGTAACAAAAACTAAATATTTATATAATTCATTTTCTGCTGATAATTCAATTATCGAACTAATGTTTTCACCTTTTTCAAGTGGTAAAAGATTTATAATTGGCAATCCCTTTGATTGTCTACTAAATTCAGGTACTTCATAACCTTTTAATCGATAAATTCTACCCTTATTTGAAAAGAATAAAATATAATCGTGTGTTTTCATAGAAATTAACTGTTCTACAAAATCTTCTTCATTAGTAGCCATTCCTTTAATACCAACACCGCCGCGATTTTGTGTTTTATAAGTATCAGATTTTAATCTCTTAATATAACCCTTATTAGTTAAAGTTACAATAATATCTTCAACAGGAATTAAAGATTCATCTTCAATATATTCAATTGCAGTCATATCAATATTAGTACGACGTTCATCTCCATATTTATTCTTAATTTCAGTCATTTCATCCTTAATTATTTGCAATACACGTGCTTCACTAGCTAAAATTGCTTTTAATTCTTCTATTTCAGCAAGTAACTCTTGCAACTCATTTTCAATTTTATCTCTCTCTAAGCCAGTCAATCTTCTTAACTTCATTTCTAAGATAGCCTGAGCTTGAGCTTCAGATAATTTATAATTATTTCTAAGACCATTCATTGCTTCTTCATCATTTTTTGCAGATTTAATCAATTGAATAATAGCATCAATATGATCTAAAGCAATCTTTAAACCTTCTAAAATATGAGCTCTAGCTTCATCTTTAGCTAAATCAAACTTAGTACGACGAATAATAATTTCTTTTTGATAGTCAATATATTTAGAAATAATTTCCTTTAAACCAAGTGTTTTAGGAACTCCTTGATCCAACATTAAGAAAATAATTCCGTAATTTGTTTGAAAAGCCGTATGTTTATATAAATTATTAAGAACTACTTGTGGATTAGCATCCTTTTTCAAAGTAATTGTAATCTTAATACCATCTTTCAAATCAGTATGATAATCAGTAATACCATCAATTACCTTATTATGAACTAAATCAGCAACCTTATTCTTAAGTTCTAAAGTATTAATACCATAGGGAACTTCATCAACAATAATATAATGTCTTCCATTTTTCTCTTCTATTCTAGCCTTACTACGAATAGTAATACTTCCACGACCTGTTTCATAAGCCTTTTTAATACCACTATTTCCTAAAATAGTTGCTCCTGTTGGAAAATCAGGTCCTTTAATATATTGCATTAGTCCATCAACATCAATCTCAGGATTATCAATATAAGCAATACATCCATCAATAACTTCTTTTAAATTATGTGGTGGAATATTAGTAGCCATACCAACGGCAATACCCATAGTACCATTTACTAAGATATTAGGAAACCTGGAAGGTAAAATCTCTGGCTCTTTTTCTGATTCATCAAAGTTTGGAAGAAAATCAACAGTATCCTTATTTATATTTCTAAGTAACTCTAGAGAAATTTTAGATAATCTGGACTCAGTATAACGCATTGCTGCAGCACCATAACCCTCAATATTACCAAAATTACCGTGACCATCAACTAACATATAACGGTAAGAGAAATCTTGAGCCATACGAACCATTGCTTCATAAATACTAGAATCACCATGAGGATGATACTTACCCATAACATCACCGACAATTCTAGCACTCTTCTTATGAGGTTTGTCAGGTGTATAACCAGATTCATACATAGAATAAAGAATACGCCTATGAACAGGCTTTAAACCATCTCTTAAATCCGGTAAAGCACGTGATACAATAACACTCATTGAATATTCAAGGAAAGAATCACGAACTTCATTAACTATATTATTTTTTTCTAATCTATCCATCCTATTTTACCTCCTAAATATCCAAATTCTGTACATATACAGCATTATCTTCAATAAATGTTCTTCTAGGTTCTACTTCTTCACCCATCAATTTAGAGAATGTTTCATCTGCTGCCATAGCATCTTCTACAGTAATTTGACGTAATACACGTTTTTCAATATCCATCGTAGTCTCATTCAATTCCTCAGCATCCATCTCTCCCAAACCTTTCATACGCATAATATCATATTTAGTGTTTGGAGATAAAGTTGCTAAGTATTCATCACGTTCTTGTTCATTTAACACATATTTAATGTTTTTACCGTGTTTTATGACAAAAAGTGGTGGTTGGGCAGCATATACATGTCCAGCTTCTACAATAGGCTTAAAAAAGCGATAAAATAGCGTTAATAACAACACGCGAATATGAGATCCATCAACATCAGCATCTGTCATAATAATAATTTTGTCATATCTCAATTTACTAAGATCAAAATCATCACCTATTCCAGTACCAAAAGCGGTAATAATCGTACGAATTTCTTCATTTGCGAGAGCACGATCAAGTCTTGCTTTTTCAACATTTAAAATCTTACCACGAAGAGGTAAAATTGCTTGAGTCATACTATTTCTTCCTTTAATTGCAGAACCACCAGCAGAATCCCCTTCGACTAAAAATATTTCACATTCTGAAGAATCTTTACTCTTACAATCAGATAATTTACCATAGAAATTAGTAATATCTAAATCACCTTTTCTACGAGTTAATTCACGCGCTCTCTTCGCAGCTACTCTTGCTCGTGATGCCGTCATACTTTTATCAATAATAATCCTTGCTTGATCAGGGTTTTCCATTAAAAATCTTTCAAAAGCTTCTGAAAAAATACGGTCAGATATAGCTCTACACTCACTATTACCAAGTTTTGTCTTTGTTTGACCTTCAAATTGTGGATTAGGATGTTTAATAGAAACAATCATTGTTAAACCTTCCTTAACATCATCACCAGTTAAAGAATCATCATTATTTTTAAGTAATCCATTATTAGATGCATATTTATTTAAAATACGCGTTAAAGCCCTTCTAACACCATCTTCATGAGTACCACCTTCTGGTGTATTAATGTTATTAACAAAAGAATAAATACTAGAATTATATGTCTCGTTATATTGTAATGCAACCTCTAATGCAATATCATTCTCAACTCCAGCACAATCAATTATAGTTTCATGAATCGGTTTTTTCTCTTTATTAAGCATTGCTACATATTCACTAATTCCACCCTCGTAACAAAAAGTATTTGATAAATTATCTTCTCTCAAATCATAAAGGGAAATTCTTAATCCTCTATTTAAAAACGCTAACTCACGAAGTCTTGTTTTTAAGATATCATAATCATAAATTGTAGTTTCTGTAAATATTTCTGGATCTGGTTTAAAAGTAACTGTTGTACCAGTTCTATCCTCATCACAGCTTCCAATAATCTTTAAAGCTTCCTCTGGATGTCCTCCATTAAAATAACGTTGATAATAAACGTTTCCATTCTTGTAAACCCTTACTTCCATCCATTCAGATAAAGCATTAACAACACTGGCACCAACGCCATGAAGTCCACCAGAAACCTTGTAACCTCCACCACCAAATTTACCACCCGCATGTAATACGGTATAAACTGTTTCAACTGTACTCTTTCCAGTTTTTGGATGAACTTCTACCGGAACTCCACGACCATTATCTTTAACAGTAATAGTATTTTCTTTACCAATTTCTACTTCAATATGAGTACAATAACCAGCTAAAGCCTCATCAATTGCATTATCAACAATTTCCCACACTAAATGGTGAAGACCTCTAGAACTAGTAGTACCAATATACATTCCTGGTCTTTTACGAACAGCCTCTAAACCCTCTAAGACCTGTATAGACGAAGAATCGTATTGTTTTTCGACTTTTTCTTCATTCATATAAATACCTACTTTCTTTCTACATTACCATTTTTAACATTGTATATATAAGCATTCTCTAAATATTTTTTATTAATGTTTCTTAAATCAGTAGTTGTAATAATACTTTGAATACCCTGATGAATCAATTTCAACAGTCTATTTCTCTTTTTTAAATCCAATTCACTAAAAATATCATCTAAAAGCAATACTGGCAAAGTATTTAGTTTTTCTCTGAATATATCTATTTCAGATAATTTATAAGCTAAAACAGCAGTTTTTTGTTGCCCTTGAGATCCAAAAAATTTTAAATCTTTTCCACAAAATAAAAAGGTAAAATCATCCCTATGCGGTCCAACTAAAGTCATACCATAGTTAAGTTCCTTTTTATAATTCTTTTTATAATAATGCTTTAAAGTTTTTCTAATTGACTCCTTATCATATGAATCAAACTCAATATTTGGATGATATTCCACCAATAAACCACTATCCCCATTTATATCTTTATAATATTTATCAATAGAATTATTAACAAAATCTAAATATTCTTTCCTCATTTGATAGATAATTACTGCCTTTTCAACTAATTTATCAGTTATAATATCTAAATAACTAGAATCTGCAATAGAATTTTGAAATAAAACTTTCAAATACTCATTACGAGTACGTAATAACTTATTATATTCATTATAAACAGTTAAATAAACTTTAGAAATCTGTGAAAGCTGTATGTTTAATAGATTTCTTCTTACATTTGGTGAACCTTTAATAATTTCTAAATCATCTGGAGAAAAAACAATTACATTTAAATTAGATATATAATCAGCTACTTTTTTTATTTCCGTTTGATTTAAAAATAATTTTTTGTTATTTTCTTCCATATCAATTTCTAACTTAGAAATAATTTGATCTTTTCGAATAACTCCTTTTATTTTAGCTTTCTTTCTATCAAACATAATGACATTAGGGTGTACACCTAAACGGTGTGATTTTGTAAGTGATAAAATAGTAATTGCCTCCAAAATATTTGTCTTTCCCTGAGCATTATCCCCTACAAAAATATTCATCCCATCACCCAGTTTAATAGCTAAAGTAGAATAATTTCTAAAATTTACTAATTTTAATTTAGTGATTTTCAATCAGACTTAAAAAAAAGACCCATATAATCACCTATCCCCTATTTCAGTATTCCTATACATACATCTATATTATAGCATAAAATAGCCAAATAAGGTAGTTTTTTTTGATTTTATGGGTACATTTTTTTTATATTTTGAGTTTTCTTTTTCTCATCATAAAATCTAGTCTAGAAGCTCTAGAAATTTGATTTTCTAATGTTCGATAAGAAACAGGTACGATTATCTCTTTATTATTATCAAAAATAACCTTTGTATTAATACTATCCACCTTTTCAAAATTCTTAACTCTTTTTAAAGAAATCCAAATACAATCATCAGCTTTTGGTGAAGTAGTAGGAAAAACTATTAAATTATCCATATCTTCAACAATAACTGGTACCTTATATTCAGCACCTAAAATAGCTTTAGCACTATCCTTTCTCCCTTCATAAGTACTTCCGAAATATTTACAACTATCTTCCATAATCTGAAATGGAGTTTGATGAATCAAAAAACGATCATCATCCTCATATACCAAACTACTAGCATTTTCATTAGGCATAATAGCCAACGTACCTCTATTAATTTCATATTCCATAAATAATTCCCCCTCCTAAACATGAAATTGTTCCTAGAATAACAAATGAAATTGTAGAAATATGTCTGTTTTTCTACCTTTTCATTTATATTTTTATAAAAAAATTAAAAAATCCCAAAAAAAAACTCAAAATTGAGTTTTCTATTTTCTAATTAATAAGTACGGATTGGCAAAACCAATTGTGTTAATGTTTCATCTTCACTTGACTTAATTAAAATTGGTTTAATTTCTCCAACAAAATGAATATCCACAGTTTCTGTTGAAAAACTTTTTAAAGCTTCCATCATATATTTAGCACTAAATGAAATTTTAATATCTTCATTACTATTTTTGGTAATTGGCATTTTCTCTTCAACTCTACCAATTTCAACAGAAGAACTCTTAAGAACCAACATATCACCATTTGTTTCCAATGTAACGATATTTTTCTCCTTATCACTAGTTAATATACTAACGCGATCAATTACGTCATAGAAGGCATTTAAACTAGTACTAACAACTAAGAAAGAATCATCAGGTAATAGATTAGAAGTATTTGGATAAGTTCCGTTAATTAAACGAGACTCAAATTTCAAATTACCAGTCTTAAACAAGATTTTATTATTAAATATATGTAATTCAATATCACTTTCTTCATCATCAATAATTCTAGAAAATTCCAAAATATTATGACTAGGAATAACAATATTATAATTTTCTTCACTAGCACTACTTAATTTAACTACTTTTCGAGCTAATCTATAAGAATCTGTAGAATTACACTCCAATACATCCCCTACTATATTAAAATTAATACCAGTAAGTACAGGTTTACTTTCTTCATTAGAAGCTGCAAAAGCTGTTTGATTAACAATTTCTTTAAATATAGATCCTTGAATATGAACCTTTTTCTTACTTTCCTCAAGACCAATATTAGGATATTCACTTTCACTAATACCATTTAAATTAAATTCACTATTTTCTGTATAAATTAATATCTTTAACTCATCAACTACTTCTATATTAATATACTTATCAGGCAATTTACGAACAATATCTAAAATATACTTACCTTGAATAATAATACTACCCTCTTGTTCTACCCTAAAATCATCTTCATTACTAGCTTCAATTGTTGTTTGAATTGTAATATCATTATCACTTGCTGTCAAAATTAATTTTTTCTTCTTTAATTCAAATTTAATACCAGCAAGTACAGGTATTAAATTTTTAGTAGAAATCGCTTTAGAAACCTTATTTAAAGCCCCTAGTAATAAATCTTTTTTAATTGTTAATTTCATAAATATTCCTTCTTTCTTTTTTATCTTTTATTATTATTACTGTGGAAAAAGTGAAAAACCATGTTTTTCTTAACTACAACAATGATTTTATCATATTTTTTATTGTGGAAAAAGTCAAGTTTTTCAATTTTTTTACACAACACCTATATCCTTTTTTAATTTTTCAATAATATTATTAAGATCTTTATTTATTTTAATTTCTTTTTCTATCTTTTCTACCGAATGCATTACAGTGGTGTGATCTTTTCCTCCAAATTCTGTTCCAATTTTAGGAAAAGATTCATTAGTCATTGTTCTACAAAGATACATTGCAATCTGTCTTGGAAAAGAAATGTTAGAACTTCTCTTTTTACTACGTATATCTTCAACAGATATTTGAAAATATTCAGAAACAATTTTTTGAATTCGGTGAATATCATTCTTTTCACCCATTCCTTTACTAATAAAATCTTTTAAAGCTTCAATTGCTAAATCCAAAGTAATCTCTGCTCCTCCCATAATTGTTGAATAAGCAATAAGTCTTGTAATAGAACCCTCTAATTGTCTCACATCAGTACCAATATTAGAAGCTATATACTCTACTACATCCATAGGAATTTCCTTTTCAAAGTTGCCAGCAATAATCTTCTTTTTTAATATTTCTGTTCTAAGAGCAAAGTCAGGTGGAAAAATATTAACAGTTAATCCCCAACAAAACCTTGTTCTTAAACGATCTTCAAGTAATTTTAAATCATCAGGAGATCTATCAGAAGAAATAATAATTTGTTTACTATCGTTATATAATGTATTAAATGTATGGAAAAATTCTCGCTGTGTTTGAGTTGCTCCACCTAAAAATTGAATATCATCAATTATTAAAACGTCTATATTTCGGTATTTATTTTTAAAGAAATCAACATAATTAAAATTACTTCCATCATCATCTTTTTTATTAATACCAATGAAATCTTGAATAAATTGATCCGATGTAACATATAAAACTCTTCTGTTACTATTGTCTGTAATATAATTACCAATTGCATGCATTAAGTGAGTTTTTCCCAACCCACTATTTCCATAGATAAATAAAGGATTATACATATTTCCTGGATTTTCAGCAACCGATAATGCTGCGGCATGTGCAAACTTATTACTATTTCCAACAATAAAGTTATCAAAAGTATATTTACTTTTTAAATTAGATTGAATCTGATTAGCTGGAACTCCCGCTTCAAAAGATGTAACTGGATGAAGCTCTTGATTTGCTTCTTCTTCCTCTTCTATTTCTTCCTTCAATAAAAAAACTAGTTCAAAGTTAGTTCCAGTAATATCATTCAAATGATTTAATATTAGTTCTGAATAATTATCAGCCAAATGTTTCTTATGAATTGGCATCGGTACGATTATATATGCTTTTTTATCATCTAACTTATATAAATGCGTATCCTTAAACCACGTTTCAAATGAAAGAGAGGTAAGGTCATCTTTAACTTCAGTCAAAAATTTAGACCACAAAATATCTACATTCATTAGACCATCTCCCCCCACAAGAAAATTTCTACCAATAGTCTAACTCAAATTGTGTAAAAAGAAAATAGAAAATTGCAAAAAAAAAGAAATCACAGGATTTCCACAAAATATTCCACATAAAAAAGCGAGATAAAACAAAGCTAAAATATACGTTTCCACATTTTCCACAGATTTTTTCACACATATGTTGATTTTAGAATCCACAAGGATGTGGATAATGTGGATATAGAAAAAATACACAAAACAACAAGTAATGATTGACAAATCACAGTCATTACTATTATAATAATGTAGATTTATGTCTGGAGGTGGAAGAAGATGAAAAGAACATATCAACCAAATAATCGTAAAAAAGCAAAAAAATTAGGATTTTTTGCACGTAAGAAAACAAATATTTTAAATCGTCGTCGTCGCAAAGGACGTAAAAGCCTTTGTAAATAATTACCGCTGCCTAAAACAGTGGTTTTTTACTTTTAGAGAAGGTGAACAGATGAGAAAATTATACATAGTACAACATCAATATGATTTTGATAGAATTATAAAACAAGGATATAAAAAGAAAAATGATTGTTTTATTATTTATCATTCCAATAATAATTTACCTTATGCAAGATATGGTGTTTCTGTTGGAAAAAAATTAGGAAATGCTGTATATAGAAACAAAAAGAAAAGACAAATACGTTCCATAATTGATAATTTAGAAAAAATCTATGTAAAAAAGCAAGACTATATTATAATATTAAGAGAGAAGGGAAAGTATTTAGACTATCAAGCACTAAATCAGAAATTAAAGTCCCTAATTGAGGAAAGGACAAGAAATGAAAAAGAAAAATAAATTTAAATTACTTGTAGTATTACTATTATTATTATTAACAACAGGATGTACTACTACATTAGTAGATAACAATAAAAAACCAGTAAAAAATGAAGTAACTGGTCAAAACTTAACAAAAAATATTATTTGTCAACCAACAAATAAGGAAAACATTAAATTGTATAAAGAAAACGGAGTGAAAGTTGATAAATTACCAACTTGTGATGAATTCAAAGTAACATCTGGAAAATATGAAGGATTATGGACAAGCATTTTTGTAAAGCCCTTAGCATTTGTATTATTATGGCTAGGTAAATTAGTAGGAAATTATGCCATATCATTAATTATTATTAGTATTCTTATTAGAGTAATTGCGTTCCCAGTTACTAAGAAAACAGCCTTACAATCAGAGCTAATGAAAAAAGCCCAACCAGAAATTGAAAGAATAACCAAAAAATATAAAGATAAGCAAGATCAAGAATCTATGATGAGACAAAGTCAAGAAATGATGATGGTTTATAAAAAATATAACATTAGTCCTATGTCTGGTTGCATCTTTGCAATGTTACAATTACCATTATTTATGGCCTTTTTCGAAGCAGTTCAAAGAACACCAGCTATTTTTGAAGGAAAATTCTTAGGACTACATTTAGGAACAACTCCAATGGTTGGAATAACCTCACCAACATTTATTGCTTATATTATTCTAATGTTATTAATTGCTGCAACAACATTTTATTCATTCAAAATGAATATGTCTGGAAATACAATGGATCCAAGTATGAAAATGTTACCAATAATGATGAGTGCAATGATTATTATTACTGCACTATTCATGCCATCAGCATTAGGAATATATTGGACAACATCTAATTTATTAACAATTGTCCAAAATATAGTAGTAAAAAGGAGCAAAGAGGTAAATGGAAAAGCATAGTTTTATTGGCAAAACAAAAGAAGAAGCAATTGAAAATGCCAAAATTAGTTTACAAGAATTAGAAGAAAATCTAATCATCAAAGAAAAAGACATGCAAAAAGGTGGATTATTTAAAAGTAAAAAAATAGAAATAGAAGTAATTGAAAAACGAGAAGTAGTACAAGAAATTAAAAACTACTTAACAAAATTACTAAAAAATCTAGGATTTACAGCAAATATTGAGGTAAAGACTAAAGAAAATATTCCAACTTACACAATCTATTCGGATAATGATGCTTTATTAATTGGTAAAAATGGTAAAAATTTGCAAGCTTTATCAATAATAGTAAACCAATATATAAAAAAAGAAATAGGTGAACAATACAAATTTTTAATTGATATCAATTCATATAAAGAAAAACACGAAAAGTCTTTAATTAGGTTAGCTAAAAATGTGGCACGAGAAGTTGCTAGTACTAAAATAGAAGCTAAAATGGATTCTATGAATTCCTATGAAAGAAGAATTATCCATAATGCTCTAACAAATAATCAAAAAGTATATACTGAAAGTGAAGGCGAAGAGCCTAATCGTTACGTAGTAATTAAGCCAAAAGAAGAAGAGTAATCTTCTTTTTTAATTTATAATCTTTTTTTTATAAAATATGTGCTATAATATACGAAGAAAAAAGGAGTGATTACCATGAATGATACGATAGTAGCAATCTCAACAGCTATGGGAATAGGAGCCATCTCAATAGTTAGATTAAGTGGAAATGACGCAATAGAAATTGTAAATAGATGTTTTCAAGGGAAAGACTTAAATAAAGTAGACAGTCATACTATTAATTATGGTTATATAAAAGATAATGATGAAATAATCGATGAAGTATTAGTATCAGTTATGAGATCACCAAAAACTTATACCACAGAAGATGTAATTGAAATTAATTGTCACGGTGGAATGATTTCTACTAAAAAAATATTAGAGACAATGTTAACACACGGTGCTCGTTTAGCAGAACCAGGTGAATTCACGAAACGTGCTTTTCTAAATGGTCGAATTGATTTAATAAAAAGTGAAGCTGTTATGGATATAATTGACAGCAAAACAGATGAGGCTAATAAACTAGCCTTATCTCAATTAAGTGGAACTACATCGAATTTAATTAAATGTTTTCGAGAAAGACTAAAGAAACTTTTAGCTAGTATTGAAGTTAATATTGATTATCCAGAATACTATGATATAGAAGTAGTAACAAAAGAAAAAATTAAAAGAGAAATATCTACTATGAAAGAAGAACTAGAAGAAGTAATAAAGGAATCAAAAAATTCAACATTAATTAAAGAAGGAATAAAAACAGTAATAGTTGGACGTCCCAATGTTGGTAAAAGTAGTATCCTAAATAAATTATTGGAGCAAGAAAAAGCTATTGTTACAGATATAGCTGGAACAACACGAGATATAGTTGAAGGTGATATCTATCTAGATGGAATTTTATTAAATATGATAGATACTGCCGGAATAAGAAAAACAGATGATGTTGTAGAAAGAATAGGTGTAGAAAAAAGCTTATCCATGATTGATCAGGCAGACCTAGTAATAGTCGTTTTAAATAATAATGAACAATTAACTAGTGAAGATTTAGAGATTTTAGACAAAACAAAAGATAAAAATAGAATTGTTGTTATCAATAAAAATGACTTAGAAAAGAAATTAAATCTAAAAGAAATATCATTTACTAATACAGTTGAAACAAATACTAATACGATGGAAGGAATAAAAGCCTTAAAAGAAGAAATAAAAAAATTATTTCAATTAGAAAAAGTCAAGCCAAAAGATTATACATATTTAACAAACGCAAGACAAATCTCTTTAGCTAAAAGATCCTATCAAAGTTTGCTAGAAGCAGAAAAAAGTTTAGAAAATAATTTACCAATAGATATGGTAGAAATAGACTTGAAAGAAACGTTTGATTTATTAGGAGAGATTATTGGTGAAACATATAGTGAAGAAATTCTAGATCACTTATTTGCCAATTTCTGTGTAGGAAAATAGGGGTGAAAAAATGAAGTACGAAATTATAGTAGTAGGTGGTGGCCATGCTGGATGTGAAGCAGCATTAGCAGCTGCTAGAAAAAATCATAAAATATTATTAATAACATCAAATATTAAAAATATTGCTGATATGCCATGTAATCCATCTATAGGTGGTCCAGCGAAAGGCATAGTAGTTCGAGAAATAGATGCCTTAGGTGGAGAAATGGGTAGAAATGCTGATAAAGCAGCTTTGCAAATGAAGATGCTAAATACTAAAAAAGGTCCAGCTGTTCAAGCTTTGAGATTTCAAGCAGATAAAACAACATATCCACAAGAAATGTTAAAAACTTTGAACCAAACCAAAAATTTAGAAATTAAAGAAGCCATGGTTGAAAATTTATTAGTTAATAATAATAAAGTTTATGGAGTTGAATTAGAAACAGGCGAAAAAATTTTATCAGATGCCGTTATTTTAACAACTGGTACTTATCTAAAAGCAGTAGTTTTGAAAGGTTCTGAAAAAAAATCGAGTGGACCACATGGTGAAAAAGAATCAAAGTTTTTAAGTGATAATTTAAAAAAGCTAGGTTTTACAATAAAAAGATTAAAGACAGGAACACCTCAAAGAATAGATAAAAATAGTATTGATTATAGTAAGACTCAAGAAGAAACTGGTGATAAAGATCCGAAAACATTTTCTTATGATAACATCTTATATCGAAATTCTGAAGAACAAATTTCTTGCCATTTAATTTATACTACGGAAAAAACCCATAACATTATTAAAGAACATTTAAATGAATCTAGTATGTATGGAGGATATGTGGAAGGAGTAGGTCCAAGATATTGTCCTTCTATTGAAGATAAGGTTGTAAGATTTAGTGATAAAGAAAGACATCAATTGTTTTTAGAACCAGAAAGTTTATATTATGATGATATTTATGTTCAAGGTTTTTCAACTAGTATGCCTGAAGATGTACAAGAGTTAATGGTTCATAGTTTGCCAGGTTTAGAAAATGCCAAAATATTAAAATACGGTTATGCCATTGAATATGATGCTATTGATTCTAAACAATTAAAACAATCACTTGAAACAAAATTAATAGAGAATCTATATACAGCGGGTCAAATTAATGGAACAAGTGGTTATGAGGAAGCTGCTGGTCAAGGATTAATAGCAGGAATTAATGCTGCATTAAAACTCGAAGGAAAGAATCCCCTAATCTTAAAAAGAAATGAATCTTATATTGGAGTATTAATTGATGATTTAGTAACAAAAGGTGTAAAAGACCCTTATCGCTTATTAACATCACGTGCTGAATATCGACTATTACTAAGAAATGATAATGCCGATTTAAGACTAAGAGATTATGGTCATGATATTGGTTTAATTTCTGAAGAAAAGTATCAAAAATTTACTCAAAAAAAGGCGAATATTAAAGAACTTCTTCAATTATTACAATCAACTAGAATAACTCCAAAACAGTCTACTAACGAGTATATAGAAAAAATTGGTTCAACGCCATTAAAAGATGGTATTTCTCTTTATGACTTTCTAAAAAGACCAGAAATAACCCTAAAACATATAAATCATTTTATAAAACTATCATATACTCCTGAAGAACAAGAACAAGTAGAAATAACTGCAAAATATGAAGGATATATAAAAAAAGCCTTAAAAGAAGCTGATAAAATGCTATCTTTAGAAGAAAGAAAGATACCAGAAAATATTGATTATGAAAGAATTCCTAATTTAGCTAGTGAGGCTCGTCAAAAACTTGCGGAAGTAAGACCAACAACGATAGGTCAAGCTTCTAGAATTAGTGGAGTAAATCCTGCTGATATTTCTATATTAATGGTATATTTAAAAAGGAACGGATAATATGAATCAAAAAGAATTTATAAAAGCAATAGAGCAATTAGGAATAAAACTAACTAATCAACAATTAGCTCAATTAGAAAAATTTTATAATCTACTAAATGAGTGGAATGAAAAAATAAACTTAACTAGAATAACGAATAAAGAGGAAGTCTATTTAAAACATTTCTACGATAGTTTAACTATTACTAGAGTAGTTGACTTAACTAAAATAAACACTTTATGCGATGTTGGAACCGGAGCAGGTTTTCCAGGAGTAGTTTTAAAGATTTGCTTTCCAAACTTAAATGTTACCCTAGTTGATTCATTAAATAAAAGAGTTAATTATTTAAATGACATAATTGAAAAACTTTCTTTAAAAAATATAAAAGCGATTCATGCCAGAGGAGAAGAATTTAAAGGTGACTTTGACATTGTAACAGCAAGAGCGGTGGCTAACACTGAAAAATTATTAAAATACACCATGCATTTAGTGAATAAGCAAGGCCTATTAATAGCTATGAAAGGAAACGTCGATAACGAATTAACTCCTGAGTTAATAACTAAAATAAATAAATTGTATAAACTAATAACAATTGACAAATTTACATTACCTATAGAAAATAGTCACCGCAGTCTAGTAGTAATAGGAAAAAAAGGATAATATTATCCTTTTTTTATTTGCTAGTTCTTGAAAGGAATTAGGAAATAGTTTATAATGATAACATAGGGTTACTATAAATAAAGAATAAAAAGTGAGTGATGATAAATGCTAGAACAAAATAAAGATGAAGTAGTTTATCTATATTTAGATGATATAATACCAAATAGATTTCAACCTCGCGAAGTTTTTGATGAAAGAGCATTAAAAGAATTAGCTGTATCAATTAAAGAACATGGTGTTATTCAGCCCATTATTGTAAGAAATGTAAATGGAAAATATGAAATTATAGCCGGAGAAAGAAGATATAAAGCATCAGCGATGGCTGGTTTAACTAAAATCCCAGCTATTATTAGAAATTTAGATGATAAAGAAAGTTCTAAAGTAGCCTTGTTAGAAAACTTACAAAGAAGAAATTTAAATCCAATCGAAGAAGCTAGAACCTATCAAAAAATCTTAGAGTTAGACCAAATGACCCAAGAAGAATTAGCTAAGACTATGGGAAAAAGTCAATCGGCAGTTGCAAATAAAATAAGATTGTTAGGATTATCAGATGACGTCCAAGAAGCCTTATTAAAAGAACAAATTTCTGAAAGGCATGCTAGAACATTATTAAATATTCCCGATAAAAGAAAACAAAAAGAGATGTTAAAAAAAGTAATAAATGAAAAGATGACTGTTCGTCAGTTAGAACAAGAAATCAAAGAAAAATATCCAAAGGAAGAGAAAGGAGAGCCTATGAATAATTCTGCTATGAATATGTCATCTAATTCTATTTCAGCAACCTCATTTGTAAATAGCAATCCACTAATTCCAACGGCTGATTTACCAGAAGATACATCTAATTATGGTCAAGTAACAATTGCTCCTCCAGAAGGGGAAGAACATACCCCAAGATTTATTAATTATGGAGAAATAAATGACGATGATTCAGATGATGATCCAGTAGGTGGAATTAATCCTTTTAGTACTCAAAATCAACCAAATATCAAAGATATAAAAGCAAGTGCTACTGATATTAACGCTCCACAATCAAAACCAACGGCTGACTTGGATAGTTTACTAAATATTACAACTAACTCGATGAATAATGATAGTAATGTTCAAGAAAATTATCGTTTCATAACTCCAGCAGAAGAAATAGTTAAAACTGATGCCAGCAAAGCTAAACAAGAAAAAACAGAGGATTATTTTAAGACTCCAGACTTAATACCTGTTGATTTACCAAGCGAAGTTCAAACAAAAAATACAAATACCGTATCATTAGATGAAATAGAACAGCATCAAAAAAATCCAATGAATATAAATACTACCAATGACAGACCACAAAGAGATTCTAGAGTTGATCAACCGATATTAAAAAATAGTAACTTAAATACTAATTTATTTGGAGAAATAAAACGACCAGAAATGACTTCTAAGAAAAATGAACAATTTACAGTACAAAAATCAATAGATATGATAAGAAATTTAGTAGATGAATTAAATCGTCATGGAGTAAAGGCAGATATAGATGAAATGAACTTTGCCAAATCTTATCAAATCATTATAAAACTAGATAAGACAGCTGAATAAAAAGTAGATAAAAATCTACTTTTTTTGCGAAAAGCATTTCAAAATAAATAGGTATTTGATATAATAAATTAGTAAAAATGGAAACGGGTGATAACATGGGAAAGGTGATATCTTTAGTAAATCAAAAAGGTGGAGTCGGAAAAACAACAACCAGTATCAATCTTTCAGCTTCATTAGCAGTATTGGGTAAAAAAGTATTATTAATAGATTTAGATCCACAAGGAAACACAACAACAGGAGTTGGTATCAACAAGGGTGATATCGAAAGAAGTGTGTATGATGTTTTAATTGGTGAATGTAAAATAGAAGAAGCTATGATCAAAACAAAATATAAAAATTTATATGTGTTACCAGCAACAATTAATTTAGCAGGGTTAGATATAGAACTAGTAGAAAAAAGTAAACAAGAATCAGGTTTTTTAAAAGGAGAACAACTAAAAATTCATCTACTAGATATTAGAAATAGTTTTGATTATATTATTATTGATTGTCCGCCATCATTAGGTGTAATTACTACTAATGCTTTAACTGCATCAAATTCTGTAATTATTCCAGTGCAATGTGAATTTTTTGCTTTAGAAGGAATTACACAGTTATTAAAAACCATCATGTTAGCACAAAAAAGCTTAAACCCAACTTTAGATATTGAAGGTGTATTATTAACAATGCTAGATTCAAGAACTAATTTGGGATTTGAAGTTGTTGATGATATTCGTAAATTCTTTAAAGAAAAGGTTTATAACACTATAATTCCAAGATTAGTAAGATTAACAGAAGCGCCATCACATGGAGAACCAATAATCGCATATGATCCAAAGAGTCGTGGCAGTGAAGCATATCTAAATTTAGCAAAGGAAGTGATTGAAAGAAATGGAAAATAATAAGCGTAGGGCCTTAGGTAGAGGCTTAGAAGAATTATTTTATAATGAACCAATCGCCTATGATAAAATGGAAGAAAAAATTTTAACAGAAACACCCACCGAAGAAATAACAAAAGTAAAATTAGATGACTTACGTAGCAATCCCTATCAGCCACGTCAAGTATTTAATGAAGAGGCTTTACAAGAATTAGCTGCTTCTATTAAAGAGCATGGCGTATTTCAACCTATTATTATTAAAAAAAGTATTAAAGGTTACGAAATTATAGCTGGTGAACGTCGTGTTAAAGCTTCTAAAATAGCAGGTCTAGAAGAAATACCTGCCATCATTAGAGATTTTACAGATGAAGAAATGATGGAGATAGCACTTTTAGAAAATCTACAGAGAGAAAACTTAAATCCAATGGAAGAATCTCGTGCTTATAAAAGATTAATAGAAGCTTTAAACTTAACCCAAGAAGAATTAGCTAAGCGTCTAGGAAAAAGCCGTAGTTATATAACTAATATGATAGGATTACAGACTTTACCTGAATCTATTCAAAATATGATTTCAGATAATAAAATGAGTATGGGACATGCTAGAGTTTTAAGTAAGTTAGAAAGTAAAACACAACAACAAGAGTTAGCAGATAAAATAATTACTGATGGAATTAGTGTTCGTGAATTAGAAAATATAACAAAATCAAACGAAGAATATGCCAGAACTCATCAAATTCAAAAACGCACTCCAAAAACTAGTGAATATCAATATCTAGAAGAAGAATTATGTGAGAAATTAGGAACAAAAGTAAAAATCAAATCTAACAAATTAGAAATTAGTTTTGTTAATGGAAATGATTTAAATCGGCTTTTAGAAATTATGAACCTAGATACAAGGAGGTAATTTTTTTTGAAAATATTTGATACCATAACAATAGATATAAAACAAATTATATATCCAGTTATTTATATTGTCTTAGGTTTTATTGCTTATAAAGTATTAAAAAAAGTAGTAAATAAAGTCTTATTAAAGCCAAAAATAAAAAAGCATCAACAACAACGAGCGAATACCATTAGAATTGTTATTTTAAATGTTATTAAATATACCATTGTTGTTTTAGTATTATTAGCAATATTAGCAACCTTTGGAGTAAATGTGAAATCTATCGTTGCTGGACTTGGAATTACAACAGCGATATTAGGACTAGCTTTTCAAGATTTAGCCAAAGACTTAATTGCTGGAATTTCTATAATAACTGAAAATCAATTTGAAGTTGGAGATACTATTGAATATGATGGATTCATGGGAGAAGTTATTTTTCTTGGCTTAAAAACAACTAGAATTAGAGACTATAAAGGCGCAATTAAAATAATTGCTAACCATAAACTGGATACAGTAATTAACTACAGTCTTCATGATTCTCTAGCTATTATCGATTTAGGAATTTCTATTGATCAAGATACAGAAAAAGTTTCAAAATGCTTAGAAGAAATTAAGCAAGAATTAGATGGAAAAGTTCCAAATGCAACAGGTGAAATTCAAATTTGGGGATTAGATAGTTTTGATGATTCAAAAATGAAATATAGAATTGCAGTTGAAGTAAAACCTATGCAGCAATGGGGAACAGAACGCTTTTTAAGAAGTGAATTTAAAAAAGGGTTAGATAAAAGAAAAATTAAAGTAACATATCCCCAGATAGAGGTGCATAATGGAAAATAATAATTATCAAGTCGGAACCAAAGTTGTAATGAAAAAACAACATCCTTGTGGAACCAACGAATGGGAAATAACAAGAGTTGGAGCCGACATAAAAATAAAATGTATTAACTGCGGAAGAACTGTATTAATTCCAAGAATCGAATTTAATAAAAAATTAAAAAAGATTATTTCCCAGGAAGGATAAATATATGAAAGAAAAAAGAAAATTAAAACTCAAAAAATTTTATTTTCATCCAATTACAGTTTTCTTATTTCTAATATTACTAACAATGGTTCTAAGTGGTATTTTATCAGCATTACAAATGCAAGCCACGTACAATACTATTAATCCAAACACCAATGAATTAGAACCAACTTTAGTAGCAGTAGAAAACTTATTGAGCTTTGACGGTATGAAAGCATTTATAGGAAATGCTACCACTAACTTTATTAGTTTTGCTCCATTAGGAACTTTATTACTAGCCTTGATTGGAATTACGATTGCCGAAGCTACAGGATTAATTGAGACATTGACCAAAAGACATATATCTAAGATACCAAAAGAAATATTTACTTTTATAATTCTTTTTATAGCAACTATTTCTTCATTAATTAATGAAGTAGGTTATGCTATTTTAATACCTTTGATAGCTCTGATTTATTTTATAAATGGTCGAAATCCTATTTTAGGAATAATAACGGCATTTTGTGGAGTTGCTTTTGGTTATGGAGTAACCATATTTGTAGGAACCATGGAAGTTGCTTTAATGAACTATACGCAAACAGCAGCGTGGCTAGTTGATGATGGTATGCATATTGCTTTAACATCTAACTTATTCTTTATTATCGCTACATCTATCTTAATTTCAATAATAGGAACATTTATAATTGAAAAAATAATTGCTCCTAAAATTGGCAAATATAAAAAAGAAGAAGAATTTGCAAAAACAGAACAATATAGAGTTATTAACTTAGAAGAAGAAGAGCAAAAGAAAATTGAAAAAGATAAAAATGAAAAACGTGGTTTAAGGTTTGCTTTAATTACTACTATAATCGTGATAATATTATTCATCTATGCTTTAATACCAGGTTTACCATATTCTGGTATGCTATTAGATATGACAGAAAAAACATACTTAAATCAAGTATTTGGAGAAACGTCATATTTCCAATCAGGTTTTACCTATTTAGTAACCTTATTGTTAGTTTTAGCAGGTTTAGCCTATGGTATAGGTGCTAGAACAATAAAAAACGATAAAGAACTAATTGAAGAAATCGGTAAAAAATTTAGTAAGATTGGATATATATTTGTTTTGATGTTTGTAGTTTCACAATTTATTGCAGTATTCAAAGAAACAAATATCGGAGTTATTATTACAGCTTGGTTAGCTAATTTATTAGAACACCTAGAATTTAGTGGAATACCATTAATTGTAGTGACCTTGTTAATTATTGCATTCTCAAATATATTTTTAACAAGTCCAACCACTAAATGGATGATTTTTTCTCCAATTGTTGTTCCGATGTTTATGCAAGCAAATATTTCCCCACAATTTGCTCAAATAGTTATGAGAATTGGAAATTCTATGACTAACGGATTTACTCCAATTTTGGCATCATTTGTTATTTTTCTAGGTTATTTAAATATCTATAATTTAAATAAAGCTAAACCAATAACTATTAGAAAGTCTTTGAAAATGATAACCCCATACTTTTTGTTAATAGCCATAGCTTGGATATTAATAGTAGTGGGTTGGTATATCACAGGACTTCCAATTGGACCTGGAGTTTTTCCAACATTATAAAACACCCATGGTGTTTTTTTTGCTTTGTTGCTAATTAAAAAGACTCATGATATAATAAATCAGAAAGAAAAGAGGTATAAATATGAGTTTAACAGCTGGAATTGTAGGACTACCAAATGTAGGAAAATCAACATTATTTAATGCAATAACAAATCAAAAAATATTAGCAGAAAACTATCCGTTCGCTACTATTGAACCAAATGTAGGAGTTGTTACTGTACCAGATGAGAGAATGGATAAATTAAAAGAAATGTACGAACCTAATAAGTTTATCCCAACAGCTTATGAATTTACAGATATTGCAGGTCTTGTTAAAGGAGCATCTCAAGGAGAAGGTCTTGGAAACAAATTTTTATCACACATACGAGAAGTAGATGCAATTGTAGAGGTAGTGCGTTGTTTTGATGATGGTAAAATTATTCATGTTGATGGTAATATCAATCCAATAAGAGATATCGAAACAATCAACTTAGAATTAGCTATCGCTGATTTAGATGTTATTAATAATCGTTTAGAAAGAGTATCAAAGAAAGCTCGTACAACTAAAAATAAGGATGATATAATAGAAGTAGAAGCTTTAGAAAAAGCCAAACAAGCTTTAGAAGAAAATAAAGCATTAAGACAAGTAGAATTTACTGAAGATGAGAAAAAGTTATTAAAGTCATACAGTTTTCTAACCCTAAAACCAATAATCTATCTTGCTAATATCAAAGAAAGTGAGTTAGGAAATCCTGATAATGAATATGTAAGACAAGTAAAAGAATATGCTACGAAAGAAAATTCTGAAGTAGTAAGTTTATGTGCTAAAGTAGAAGAAGATTTAAGTGAAATGACTAAAGAAGAAAAACAAGAAATGTTAGAAGCTTTAGGTCTAGAAGGTTCAGGGTTAGACAAATTAATCCAAGCAACCTATGATATTTTAGGTTTAGCAACTTATTTTACTGTAGGAAAAGATGAAGTTAGAGCATGGACCTTTAGAAAAGGAATGAATGCTAAGGAATGTGCTGGAATTATCCATACTGATTTTGAAAGAGGATTTATTAGAGCAGAAGTAATCTCATATGAAGATTTAATAGAATATGGTAGTGAATTAAAAGTAAAAGAAGCAGGACGTGCTAGACTAGAAGGAAAAGATTACTTAATGCAAGATGGAGATATCTGCCACTTTAGATTTAATGTATAAGAATAGTAAAAGAGATAATCAAATAGGTATATAATAAGTTAACAATCTATAAATAGAAAGTGGGAACATGAATAAATGAAAGAGTATCAATTAAAGATATTTGAAACCAATAAAAATGATGGTATAATGAGTTCCAATAAAAAATTTTACCCAACAGAGTATAGCGAAGAAGACATTCAAAAAGCCTTTTTTATGGTAAGAAGTGCTCTTGGCAAAAAGTATCATTTCGATGGCTTAAAGATTTTACAACCAAAACAAAAAGATGTTGAATTTATAGAAGAATATCCAAATGGTAAATATGTAAAAATAACGGAAAAAAATCTCCAAAAAGAAGATTTTTGGCAAGAATCTATTCCAGCCGATATTTTAATGATTGATACTAATAACCCTAATATTGTGATAGGTCATCGTCATGCTGATTGCCCAATTGTGATTGCTGAAGATAGAAAACATCAACTAGCAGCTGTTGCTCATTGTGGAGCTTTACAAATAAATAGAGAAGTTCCTAAATATCTTATTGAAGCTTTAAAAAACGAAGGAAGTAATGTTCAAGATATATACGTTTATATTGGAAGTTGTATAAAAAAAGCCTCATACAAATATAACTGTTACCCCAAATGGGCAACAAGAGAAGATATATGGAAAAATAATATTGAAAAACATCAAGAATTTTATTATATCGATTTAATAGGAGCTATAAAAGAACAATTAGCTAAAGAAGAAGTTAATATGAAAAATATCCATATGAGTCCCTACGATACGTATAAATCCGATAAATTTTACTCACATGCTGCATCCATGAAGGAAATTAATTCTAAAAAAGGTCAAAATTTTGTCGGTTGCTTTTATCAAGAAAAAGAGTAGACAATGTTAGAATTGTTTGTTATAATACTAACGAGTATTTTAAATACTCCTTGCTACAATATGTAGCCATAAGTCCAAAAGGAGGTGTATTAAATGAGAAATTATGAAATTATGTTCATCGTAAGACCTGACATGGAAGAAGCTGAAGTTCAAAAAACAGCTGAGACATTAAAAAAGGTATTAACTGATCGTAACTCAAAAATGCTAGAAGAAAAGGCAATGGGTCCTAGAGAATTAGCTTATGAAATTAAAAAGTTTAAGACAGGATATTATTACTTATTCGTAGTAGAAGCAACTCCAGAAGCAGTTGCTGAGTTTGACCGTGTTGTTAGAATCAACGAAAACTTACTTCGTCACTTAATCGTGAAAAAAGAAGACTAAAAGAAGAGGTAAAATATGAATAAAGTATTTTTAATAGGAAGATTAACTAGAGACCCAGAATTAAGATATACGGGAAGTAATACAGCTGTTGCAACATTCTCTTTGGCTGTAAATAGAAATTTTACCAATCAATCTGGTGAAAGAGAAGCTGATTTTATTAATATTGTTGTTTGGCGAAAACAAGCCGAAAATGTAAAAAACTATCTATCTCAAGGTAGTCAAGTAGCAATCGATGGTCGTATTCAAACAAGAAGTTATGATGATCAAAATGGTCAAAAACGTTATGTAACAGAAGTAGTAGCTGATAATGTAGAATTCTTAAGTTCAAAAGGGTCATCTAATAATGCTAGTGGAAGCATGTCTCACCCATCAAATGAGGCAGCCCCTACACCTTATGACTTTGGTCCAAGTACTGAACCAAAGGGAACAGATGTAGATAGCAATCCTTTCGCAGATTTCGGTTCTAGTATCGAAATAAGCGATGACGAATTACCATTCTAAAAAAGGAGGAATTAAAATGGCAGAATTTGGACGCAGAAAGAAAAAAGTATGTATGATGTGTACTGGTGCCACAGTTGATTACAAAAATCCTGAAACATTAAAGAGATACGTAAATGAAAAAGGTAAGATTGTTTCAAGAAGAGTAACTGGTAACTGTGCGCGTCATCAAAGATATATATCAACACAAATTAAAAGAGCTAGAGCAATTGCTTTAATGCCTTATACAAGATAAAACTAGAGCTATCAAGGCTCTTTTTTCATTTTACAAACGATAGAAAGTAGTATATAATAAGTAAGAGGAATGCAGGAGGCAAACATGAGAATCATTGAAGAACGCAGACAATTAAATAAACGTATCAAAAAAGCCAAAGTAATCTTCTTAATGGCTCATAAAGACCTAGATTTAGATGCTTTAGGTAGTTGTGTTGGATTGAGTCTATTATTAAAAAATCGCAAGAAAGATTGTTATATTATTATAGATGATAAACAACATGAATTAGGTGTAGAAAAAATTTTAAGAGAATTAGAAGGTTGCATACCAATCATAAAAGGAGAAGATATTGACAAATATATTTATCCTAATAATAAGAAGAACTTATTAATTGTTCTAGACACAAATAAAACAGAATTAGTACAAAATCAAAATGTTTTAAAGAAAATAGAGGAAAAGATAGTTATTGATCATCATGATTTAGGTAAAACAACAATAAAAAATGCACTTATAATAGATGATAATGAAGTATCAAGTACTTGTGAAATGATTACTGAATTAACAGAATTTTATGATGTGGAACTAGATCCATATTATGCAACAGTTCTTCTATCAGGAATTGTTTTAGATACGAATAACTTTACCTTAAAAACTAGTGCTGAAACATATTATGCAGCGTACTACTTAGCGAATCTAGGAGCAAGTGCTAAAAAGGTTCAATATTTATTAAAACAGGATGTAGATGAATATACAGAACGTCAAAAACTATTGACAGGAATTGAAACAATAAGCAAAAAAATAGCTTTTACTAAAGCTAGTCCATATACTATTTATAGGCGTGAAGACTTAGCTAAAGTAGCCGACACACTATTATTCTTTAATAACATTGAGGCATCATTTGTAATTGGAAAAATAGGTAAAGATACAGTTGGTATAAGTGCCAGGAGTTTAGGAAACTTTAATATTACTAAAATATTAGAAAAATTGGGTGGTGGCGGTGACAACTATAACGGCGCTGCACGCATTGAAAAAACTACAATTAGTAAAGTAGAACAAGAATTAAAAAAAGCAATTGCTAAAGAAGAGGGTGAATAAAGTGGAAGTAATTTTTATTAAGGATTTAAAAGGACAAGGAAAAAAAGGAGATATAAAAAAAGTAAAAGATGGTTATGGTGAAAATTTCTTAATAAAAAATGGTTATGCCATCATAAAAAATAAAGAAAATCTAACTAGACTGGAAAAAGAAAAAGAAAATAAGAGAAAAGAAGACGCTAATAATAAAAAACAAGCAGAAGATTTAAAAAAAGAATTAGACAAGCTTGTTTTAGAATTCAAAGTAAAAACTGGAGAAGGTGACAAAGTCTTTGGAAGCGTCAGTTTGAAGCAAGTAAAAGATGCTCTTCAAAAAGAAGGATATAAAATAGATAAAAGTCAAATAGAACTAACATCAGCCATGGCTAGTTTAGGATTTCATCATGTAAATATAAATTTATATCCAGGAGTTATCGCAACTATCAAAGCACACATTGTAAAATAGAGGTGGAAAGATGCCAATTAAATCATTACCAAATAACGTAGAAGCAGAAGAATCTGTATTAGGAGCCTGTTTTCTTTCTAAATATGCCTTACAAAAAGCCTGTGAAAGTTTAACACCAGACTCTTTTTATGATGAAAAAAATGGTAAGATTTTTTCTGCTATGAGTGCTCTAGTTGAAGAAAAAACACCTATTGATATTACTACTGTAACAGGATATTTAAAAAAAAATAATCAACTAACTGAAGTAGGTGGGGTAGAATATTTAACCGAAGTGTTAAACTTTGTTCCAACGGCTACTAACATTGATTATTATATAAAAAATGTTGAAGATGCATCAATCCTAAGAAATTTAATTGAAACAGCAACAGAAATAGCATCAGAAGGATATAGAACAGATGAAACCGTCAATGAAATTTTAGATAATTCGGAAAAAAAAATCTTAAACATAGTAAAAAATAGAAAAGCTAGTGAATTTAGAAGTATTAAAGAAATTTTGCAGAAAACCCAAGCAGATCTAGAACGTTTATCAGAACACAAAGGAGAAGTAACGGGTTTAGCTACTGGTTGGTATGATGTAGACAAACTAACAACCGGTCTTCATCCAAATGAATTAATTATTATAGCAGCGCGTCCTGCTATGGGTAAAACAGCATTTGCTTTAAATTTAGCCACTCATGCTGCAATGACCCAAGATAAAGCAGTAGCCTTATTTAACTTAGAAATGAGCGCTGAGCAATTAGCGATGCGTATTATTTCTTCATTAGGACAACTGGAAGGATTTAAGTTAAGAACCGGTAATTTGATGAACAACGATTGGAAACGTATTAATGAAGCTGTTTCTCAATTGTCAAATACTAATTTAGTAATGGATGACACTCCTGGTATAACCATCGGTGAAATTAGAGCTAAATGTCGAAGACTCGCTAGCAGTGAAAAAGGTCTAGGCCTAGTAGTAATAGATTACCTTCAATTGATATCAGGTGGTAAAAATTATGGTGCAAATCGTCAACAAGAAGTTTCAGATATTTCTAGAAGTCTAAAAACTTTGGCAATGGAGTTACAGGTTCCTGTGATAGCATTATCTCAGTTATCTAGAAGTGTTGAAGCCCGAGAAGATAAAAGACCTATTATGAGTGACTTACGTGAGTCTGGTTCAATAGAACAAGATGCAGATATAGTTTCTTTCTTATACAGGGATGATTATTACAAAAAAGAAGCTAGAAATGAAGATAATACTAGTATTGTAGAATTAATTATTGGAAAACACCGTAATGGTCCGACCGCAACAGTAGAATTATTATTCAAAAAAGACACATCGACATTTTTAAATTTAAGTAAAGGAAATAGAGGTGAGACAGAATAATATGAAAAAAAAGTTATTTAAGATATTATTAGTCATTATCTTAGGAGTTACTTTCCCGTTTATCACAGGAGCAACAACCAAAACACCTAAAACATTATATAGAGTATATTTAAAAGGTAAATCAATAGGCTTAATAAAATCAAAAAATGAATTAGAAAACTATATTGATAAAAAGCAAAACCAAATTAAGGAAAAATATGATGTAGATAAAGTTTATGTACCAGACGACTTAGATATTGTAAAAGAAGTAACATTCGATAATAATGTCACAAGTGTAGAAAAAATCTATAAAAAAATTGAAAACATCTCTCCGTTTACTATTAGAGGATATGCAATTACCATTGGTGGTATAGATACTCAAGCTGCAGATGGGACAAAGATTAAAGGTAAAAAACAAACAATTTATGTCTTAGATAAAAGTATCTTTGAAGATGCCGTTGATAATATAGTTCATTCTTTTATCCCGGAAGAAGATTATAATAACTTTGCCAATGACACGCAAGAAAAAATCGAAGATGTTGGAAAAATAATTGAGAGAATCTATATAGAAAATAAAATAACTATTAAAAAAGAAAATATTTCAGTAGATAAGACAATATATCAAGATGCTAACACATTAAGTAGGTATTTAATGTTCGGAACAACAGGTAGTCAACAAAAGTATACAGTACAAGATGGAGATACAATTGAAAATATTGCTTTCAATAATAAAATATCTACAGAAGAATTTTTAATTGCTAATCCAAACTTTAGTAGTGCTAATAGCCTATTATATCCAGGGCAAGAAGTAACATTAGGTATTTTAAAACCTCAATTTAGAGTAGTAGAAGAAGATCATGTGGTTTTTGATGAAGAGACAAACTATCAAACAGAAACCGAATATGATAATAGCAAAGAAGTAGGTTATAGCGAAGTAAAACAAGTTGGAGTAAAAGGAGTAACAAGAATTACTCAAAAAGTAAAAAAAGTAAATGGTGAAACGATTTCCGTTAGTAAAGTAGGAAATGGTGAGGTCTTAAAAGAACCAATTAATGAAATTGTTGTTAAAGGTGGAAAAAAATCCAACTATTATGGTGGAGGCTATGGATCAGTCGTACCAACTAGAGGAGAATGGGGTTGGCCAGCCACATGCTCATCAATTTCTAGTCCATTTGGATATCGTTGGGGAGTATTACATGATGCAGTCGATATTGCAGGATGCGGATATGGTTCTAATATATTCGCTGCACAATCTGGTAAAGTAGTGCAGTCAAGTTACAAGTACGATAATGGAGAATATATTACCATTGACCATGGCAATGGCTACTATACTTTATATGCTCACATGGTGTCTGGATCTAGAAGAGTAAAAGTTGGTGACTATGTAGTAAAAGGACAAGTAATAGGAAGCATGGGAAAAACAGGAGCCGCAACAGGAGTACATTTACATTTTGCCTTCTGGAAAGGTTATCCATATCGCGGAGGAAGGCCTGTAAATCCTATGATGTTTTACTAATATGAAAGTAAAAACAATTGCCAGTGGTTCAAAAGGAAATTGCACAATAGTATTATGTGAGAATACAAATATAATAATAGACATGGGAATTTCCTATTTAACTCTAAAACGGAGTTTAGAAGAAAATTCCCTTTCTTTTGAGCAATTTCAAGGAATCTTAATTACTCATAGTCACAAAGATCATATTAATGGATTAAAATCATTAATTAAAAATACTCATATCCAAGTTTATATACCTGAAAAAATGTATGAAGAATTAGAAGATATAGTGCCAAGCTATCGCTGTGAATTTATTCAAGATACTTTTTCAATCCAAGATTTAGATATTGAATTAATACATACTTCACACGACACTCCCTGTTCAGTAGGATTTATTATGACCTATAACCACAAAAGCTTAGTTTATGTCACAGATACAGGTTATATTAATCGTAAATATTTAGCTAAAATGACCGAAAAAGATATCTATATAATTGAATCAAATCATGATGAAATTATGTTAATGGATGGACCATATCCCAGATTTTTAAAAGAAAGAGTTATTAGTGATAAAGGACATCTATCCAATAAAACAACAGCTAAATACTTAAAAAAAATAATAGGAACTAATACCAAGTATATAGTATTAGCCCACTTAAGTGAAAAGAATAATACTGAAAAGTTAGCTTTAGAGGCAATAACGGAAGAAATAGGTGACAAAAGCATTAATATCTTGATTGCTAGACAACAAGAAGAAGGTCCAATGATTGAGGTGTAAAATGATAAAATTAATAACAGTTGGTAGCATCAAAGAAAAATACTTAAAAGATGCTATTGCTGAATATATGAAAAGATTAAAAAAATATACTGATATAGAATTAATTGAAGTAAAAGATGAAGGACTATTACCAGCAAAGCAAGCTATACAAAAAGAAGCAGAAAAAATAAGAAAATATATAGCAGATAAAGATTATCTTATAACATTAGAGATAGAAGGAAAAGAATTAACTTCAGAAGAGTTATCTAAAAAGTTAGAAGATATTATGATTGTAAGTAGTAATATTACTTTTATAATTGGTGGAAGCTATGGCATAGATGATTCAATCAAAAAGATATCTAAATTGCATTTGTCATTTTCCAAAATGACTTTTCCCCATCAATTATTTAGAGTATTATTATTAGAACAAATATATAGAGCATATAAAATTATGAATAATGAAAGTTATCATAAATAAAAAATGATGAAAAGAGTGGTTAAATGATAGGAAACAAATGGGATGAATTATTAAAAGATGAATATCAAAAAGAATATTTTAGAAATCTAATGGATTTTATTAAACAAGAATATAAAACAAAAACAATATATCCTAAGCAAAGTGATGTATTTAATGCTTTTCGCTATACAGATTTTGACAATGTAAAGGTTGTAATATTAGGTCAAGATCCATATCATGGTCCTAATCAAGCAGAAGGTCTATCCTTTTCAGTCAGCAATAGTGTCTTAAAGCCACCATCATTAAAAAACATTTTTAAGGAATTAGAAAGTGATCTTGGAATACCATTTCCTAAACATAACTCACTAAAACCTTGGGCTAAAGAAGGTGTTTTGCTATTAAATGCAGTTTTAACTGTTGAAGAACATACACCAACATCCCATAAAGAACATGGATGGGAAACATTTACAGACCAAGTTATAGAAATAATAAATAAAAAAACAACACCTGTTGTGTTCATTTTATGGGGAAGCTATGCTAGAGCTAAGAAGAAATTAATTACAAATCCTATCCACTATGTAATAGAATCAGCACACCCATCACCTTTCTCTGCATATAATGGCTTTTTTGGTAGTAAACCATTTTCTAAAACCAATGAATTTTTAAAAATCAATGGTTTAAAAGAGATTAATTGGAGAGTTGAATAGAGACACAGTCTCTTTTTTTCTTTACCAAATCACGAGTTTATGGTATAATATGTGCAATTTAGAGGGGGAGTATAAAAGTGAACTATATAGATATATATAATAACATATCTAATCCGTTAGAAGATGAAAGTGTATTAGACGTATTATCAGAAGTATATGCTAATAGACAATTTAAATTAGGTGGCTTCTATGGTAGTTTAGTAGAAACAACAGATAAAGAATATGTAGGAAAATATAATCCTGATGAAAGTAATAAGTTTTATGCAATAGCATTTAATAAATGGAAAAATGCAATAGTAAATTTAACCAAAGAAGAATTTGAAAATTTAAAATCAAGAAAAAGTTATGATGATAGATTAATTAAATTAAGAAATTATCTAAAAACAGTACCTGATGTAACAACAAAAAAAGAAGCATCTAAAATAATGAACCAAAGCTTTCAAGACGAAGATTTAAATAGTGCTATGGAAGATTACCGATGGGATAGTACAAGTTTTTTAACTGGTTGGCTACACGTAAAATCAAGATATTTAAATGCAAAAAAAGGAAAAGATTTTGCTATATCTCACAGACTATATTTAAATATTGAACCAGTAGACGTTCATAAAATAGCTAACAAATTGATTAAAAAGTGTGATGAATACAATATACCATATTATTTTAAGTTTGATGAATTTGGTGATAGAGATGATACTTTAGTGGTTTATTCAGATACCGAAAAATTGCCCTTCTATATCAATATATTGAAAGAAATTGCAAAAGAAAATCCAGAAATAAAGACAAGAAGTAAAAAACCTCCAATATTAACAGGTAAAATAGATGGCTGGATTGGATATGGTTCTGAACCAGCAGTTAGAAATGGAAAAAGAAGTTCTTTTAATCTAGTACGTAGTAACTGTATAGAAAAGGCAATAGAGGAAGAATATGAAAATTGGTTTTTCATAAATCAAAATAAAAAAATTGATTATAAAGAAAAACAAATAAGTTTAATGGATTATATCGCAATACTTAAAGCAAAAAAAGAAATAAGCAGAATGAAATTAAGATTAGCAAATAAACCAGAAAACAAAACCCAAGAAGAATATGAAAACTATTTAGGCTATAATAAGAAAGATATTCAAAATCCAGCACTATTCCAAACTATATATACTAAAATAAGAGAAGAAATCAAACTCAATTGGAACAATCAACAGCAAAGAACTAAAGACATAGAAATTAATAATGGAAATAAAAAGATAACTATTTACGGTTTTAGAGTAAAAGAATTAAAAGATTTAGCATTACCATATATAATGAAGCATGATACTTCTTTTAGAGACAGAGTAAAAAATAAAATAAAAGAAATATCTAAAAAAGAAGGAATTGATATAGAAAAATATTGTTTTGATGTAGGAACAAAAGAAAGATTATTGCAAGTAGATCAAAACAATAACTACATGGATGAGTTACGTCAACAATTCGAAATTTATGCCCAAAAATATAATATATCTTCACCAAGAAGAAAAAAAGCATATGAATCTTGCATAGATTATATAAACTATTTAAAAAAATATGCTAAAGATAACAACATTAAGAAAGATAAAATCCAACAAACACAGTCAACTTCAACTATTACAACAACATATAGTATAAAAAAAGATAATATTATCCAAGATTTATCAATTAACACAAAAGAAGAAAGTAGATACCAGGGCACTATGACTGATGATGAGATTACTGCATCAAGAATAAAACTAGGCTTTATCAACCCGGAAAATCACTATGATACAACTTATCGTCTAAAAAAAGATCATATCATCCAAGATTTACCAATTAATTCACAAGAAGAGAGTAGATATCAAGGAGTAATGACAGCAGGAGAAATAAAAGCATCTCAAAAGAAAATTGGTCCATATAAACTAATCAAAAGAAAATAAAACTTTCTCTTGTTTTTATTTGTTTTAATAATTTGTAAAGTAGACTCGATGGGTTATCTGTAGAATGATATGTTCCACTAATAACACTATCATTATTTCTGAATACAACTTTTTGTAGATTCATTAATCGCTAAAATGCACTAATATTGACAAATCAGGAAGAAAGTAGTATAATTATGCCACATAAATTGAGGGGGGATAAAGTATATGAATAATAATATAGTAAAGGACTCATTTGTTGCTGTAAGTGACTTCCACGGCTATGAGTGGCCTTTAGAAAAAGTTATTAATAATTATTTAAATGAATATGATAAAATTTTTATTCTTGGAGATATAACAGATCGTGGAGAGAATTATGATGGAAAAGACAGTATAAAGTTACTTCAAAAAGTAAAAAAATTATCAGAGAAATATCCAGAAAGAATCAACTATATTCCAGGAAATCATGATCAATTTATTTATGATTACGCACATTCACAAAATGATTACTATGCACATTTGATGAGAATCAATGGAGGATCAGAGACTGTAAAAGAGTTAGACAGTTTAAAAGAAAACAACAAACAGGAATTTGACGAGCTAATAAGTTGGTTAGGCGATTTGCCATTACAAAAAATGCACACATTTGCTAATCAAAAATATGCCTTAGCTCATGCCTTCTTTAACAACAAGATTTATAAACAAAATCCTAGTTTTTCATTAAAAGATGCATATCAATCAAAACAAGATAAATCAGTGCAAAATATTCTTTGGTTTAGAAAAGCAAAAGATACTTATTCAAAAGAAGAAGTTCCAAGTGGAGATGTTATAGAAGTAATCGGTCATACGCCAGAGTCATACCGAAATGATATGTGTTTAGATTTAGAAAATAGTGATAATGAAACTGTAAAGGTACACTGTGTTGATGGTGGAATCGCTTATGGAGGAACTATGCTAAAATATGATGGAAAAGAATCATCTATAAAAACGCAAGTATTTTGTCATAATGACACCTCACCAAAAGTAGAGGAAAAACACCAACCTTCATCAACAAAACAAGCGAAAGATAACAACAATCTAAGTGCTATGACTAATGATGAAATTACTGCATCAAGAATAAAATTAGGTTTTATTAATCCAGAAAGTAGCTATGATACAACTTATTACCTAAAAAAAGATCAAATAATTCAAGATTTATCAATCAGTTCACAAGAAGAAAGCAGATACCAAGGTGCCATGACCGATGATGAGATTACTGCATCAAGAATAAAATTAGGTTTTATTAATCCGGAAAGTAGCTATGATACAACTTATTGTCTAAAAAAAGAACATATTATCCAAGATTTATCAATTTATTCACAAGAAGAAAGCAGATATCAAGGGGCAATGACAGAAGGTGAAATAAAAGCATCTCAAAAGAAAATTGGTTCATATAAACCAATCAAAAGAAAATAAAACAAGAGAAAAATTTTCTCTTGTTTTTTATTTGTTTTGAGCCTGTACAGCTGTTATAGCAACAACTCCTACGATATCATCAGCACTACAACCTCTAGATAAATCATTAACAGGGGCAGCAATACCTTGACATACTGGTCCATAAGCTTCAGCTTTCGCTAGTCTTTGAACTAATTTATACCCAATATTTCCAGCATCTAAATCAGGAAATACCAAGACATTAGCTTGACCAGCAATTTCACTATTAGGCGCCTTAGATGCTGCAACTTCAGGAACAATCGCCGCATCTAATTGTAGTTCACCGTCAATTTTATATTGTGGATAATTTGCTTTTGCAATTTTAACCGCCTCTACTACTTTATCAACATCAGCATGAGAAGCACTTCCCATGGTAGAATGAGAAAGCATGGCAACTTTTGGTTCTTTTTCCACTAACAATTTGAATGTTTCAGCACTAGAAGCTGCAATAGCAGCTAATCTCTCAGAAGTTGGATTTTGCTCAAGACCACTATCTGCAAAGATAAAAGTTCCATTTTCGCCATAATTACAATCAGGAACTACCATTAAGAAAAATGCTGACACTAACAATGTTCCAGGTTTTGTTTTAATAATTTGTAAAGCCGGTCTTAAAGTATTAGCTGTAGAATGACAAGCACCACTAACAACTCCATCAGCACGTTTTGTCTTAACCAACATACAAGCATAATACATATAATCTTCTAATAAAAGTTTTTTAGCATCATCATAAGTCAAACCTTTGCTTTTTCTAAGTTCAACTAATTCATTAATAAGCTCTTCTGTCAAATTAGAAGTATATGGATTAATAATAGTAGCTCTACTAATATCAAAACCTTGACTACTTCTACTAATTTCTTCAACAGTACCAATTAAAATAATATCAGCAATATTTTCATTTAATATTTTTTCGGTAGCTTCCATAACACGACGATCCATAGTCTCTGGAAGAACAATTGTTTTTTTATCCTTTTTTGCTCTTTCTTTAATAGTATCAATAAATGACATAAAATACCTCTTTCTAATTATCTTTTAATATCTCATAAATTTCTCTTTTTTCGTGATTATAAAATGCTTTTTTCTTATATCCGAAAAACAATCTAATAATATTAGATGGGAAAGACACAATAAGTTGATTAAAAGTAACAACGGTATCATTATAAAATTTAATTGCAGCCACCAAATCAATTTCATTATTATTTAAATCTTCAATAATATGTAATAAAGCTTCACTCTTAAATAATTTTTCATTATCATCTAAGATTTGGAAAAACTGATTAAATGTTCTTTTTAATAAGTCATTTAATTCAAAGAAATTTAATTCATTAACCGTATCACTAAATAATTCTTCTAAAAAATCATCTAATTTTAACTCTTTTTTTACAATAGGTTGAGCTCTTTTTAATAAATCAATCTTTTTTTGTAAAAATAAGTCAATATTATTTTCAGCTTCCTCCAATTTAATAATAGAAATTTTAAATCTATTATGATAAATCACAATAATTAAAATAAGCAAAGCCAAAATAACAATAGCTCCTAAAATTATCTCTATCATAGTATCACCCCATACAATACAATTATAACAGACAAATTTCTAAAAGAAAATAAAACCCTAAAAATATCCCAAGAAAAACTAGAAATTATTATTCTAGTTTACTTTTTAACAAACACCTTAATCTTTTTCTTCAGAAACTTTAATTTCTCTATTTGGTATCATATCTTTAAAGCGACTGGATGTCTCGAAATAAATTGGTAAATCTTAAAATTTGTCTCCTCGGTTAAAAAATCTTATTCTGTTACAAAAAGAAGTGCAGTCAATTAGGTCGGCTGTACCTCTTTTACTTTTTCATCAAATACTTCCATCTCAGAATCAGTAGGTTCCGTTCCTTTTATAAAATACATCATTTTCTTTTTTTGATCAGTATCTGTCGCTAATCTTCCAGAAATAGGTTCAACTAAAACAGCCGAAACATTATTAGGCATTTCATACCATCCATCATTTTTATCAACATTCCGTTCAAAATATTCAATAGTTTGATACCAAATATTTTGCGCATATTTATATTCACTAGTTTTTAATGTTTGATTATCATCATATCCAACCCAAACAGCCGAAACAACATCTTTATTAAAGCCGATATTCCAATTATCAGTTTCAGTAGTTCCGCTCTTTAGTGCATATTTATGTGTAAGTTTAGGAGCTAAACCAATCGCTGTTGGGTAGTTATAATCTATATAATCAGCATCATAGGTAGCTGTTAATAAATTATTTAGAATAAAAGTAATACTTGGATTTAAAACTGCTTCTTTCTTATTTTTAGCTTCGTACAAAACTTTACCGTCAGAATCCTCAACTCGTTCAATGAAATGTGGCTTTACTTTATTACCCAAATTAGCAAAAGCAGAATATCCAGCAGCCATCTCTAAAATGTTAATTTCATTAGTTCCTAAGGGAAGAGATGGAACATTTTCTAACTTAGATGTAATTCCAACCCTTCTAGCCACATTGATTAAAGCATCTCCTCCAAGAAATAAATGGGTTTTAATCGCATAAATATTTTCGGAATAAGCAATTGCAGTTCCCATTGATATAGGTTTATTGCCATATGTCTTATTATAGTTTTGTGGAGTATAATCTTCTTGACTGTTAAAAACGAAAGTTGTCTCTTCACTAGTAAAGGAAGAACTAGAAGTAAAACCATTTTCTAAAGCCGCATAGTAAAGATAGGGTTTCATAGTAGAGCCAACTTGCCGCAACGAATCAGTAGCTCGATTAAATGAAGACTCATTATAATCCTTCCCTCCTGCTAAAGCCAAAACTCCACCTGTATTAGGATTCATTAATACCACCGAAGTTTGAATTTCTGATTCTTTAGGAATAGAATTTCTAATAACTTCTTCCATTTTTTTCTGTAAATCCCAATCCAAATTTGTATAAATCTTTAAACCACTTGTATCGGAATAAGATTTAGGAATACTATCAATAGTTTCAAGTTCATCCATCACTGCATCATGGTAATACATAACAGTAGAGAGTTCATCACGCTCTTCTTCACCAATAAAATTAAGTTCTTTTTTATAAGCCTCATCTTTTTCTTCTTCAGTAATAACACCGTTTTTAACTAATAAATTCAAAATTAATAATTGCCTTTTTTTAGAAGCCTCTAAATTAATTAATGGTGAGTAATTAGCAGGAGACTTAGGAATACCAGTTAAAATAGTAGCTTCGGCTAAATCCAAATCTTTTGCTTTCTTTCCAAAATAATATTTACTAGCGTTTTCGATACCATACATTCCATGACCATAATTTATTGTGTTTAAATATCCCTCTAATATCTCATCTTTAGAATAATTAGCTTCAATTTTTAATGTGTACCACATTTCATCCCATTTTCTTTTCCAAGTTTTATCAAAAGATAAGAATAAATTTTTAGCATACTGTTGTGTAATAGTAGAAGCTCCCTGACTAGTTTTGCCACTAGTCATATTAACATATAATGCTTTTAAAATGCGCAAATAATCAAAACCATGATGTTTATAAAAGTTCTTATCTTCCGTATAAATAGTTGCTTTTATAACATAATCAGATATATCTTCAAGCGATACCCAACTTTTAGACTCATTTCCCTGAAAAAAAACTTCATCTTTATTATCATATAAAAAAACACTATTCGTTGTATTAATTTCTACCTTAGGAGACATTTTAACATATAGATAAACTCCAAAATATATAAGAGCTATAATAAGTACTATTATCATAGAAAATTTGGCCAATTTTTTTAAAATACGCATGGAATCATTCCTTTCTTTACTATTATTTGGTTCAAAAAGAAAAATATGTATGAAAACTAAAAAAGTCATTTTTTAAAAGAAGTATGAAATCTAAGTATTTTATGATATAATCTAAACTAGAAATTGAAGGGAGGAAAATATGTCTAAAATAAAAATCAAAGTAACACTAAATACAAACAATGTAAATGAATCTCAAGAATATAGTGCTATTTTCCAACCTAAAGACCAAATTATCATTTATCAAGAGGAAGATAAAACGATTACTAAAATATATTTAACAGAACCAAAACTCCGACGTGAAAATGAAAAATTATGGATGGAGTTAATCTTTTCTGAAAGCAAAATAACAGAAGCTAAAGTGAAAGTAAAAGATTTAAATAAAGTTTTAATGTTAGAATTAAAAACGTTAAAAGTAATAAAAGATAAAGAAAATATTGAAATAGATTATCAATTAGAAAATGAAGAATATAAATATAAGTTAGAGGTGTTATAAATGAGTATAATGAAAGAATTAAATGAAGAAATAAAGAAAATGGTAGCAACCGCAGGTTATCCAGTTGAAAATTTAATATTACAACCATCGGGCAGAAAAGATTTGGGGCAATTTCAATTAAATGATGCAATGACACTAGCCAAAGAATATAAGAAAAATCCTAGAGTAATTGCTGAAGAAATTGTAAAAGAGTTAGAAAAAGATAATAGATTTACTAATTTAAATATTGCAGGTCCTGGATTTATTAATATTTCTTTAACTGATGAGTATTTAGGGGCTTTACTAACGGAAGTTTATCAAGATAAATCAAAAAATATTGATAAAAGAGAAAAAAAGACTATTGTATTAGACTATGGTGGAGCAAATGTTGCTAAAGCCTTACATGTTGGACATTTAAGAAGTGCAAACATTGGAGAAGCGTTAAAAAGATTAGCCAATTTGTTAGGTTATGAAGCAATAGGAGATGCTCACCTAGGAGATTACGGCCGCCCATTAGGTTTAGTAGTTTTAGAAATTCAAAAAAGATATCCAGAGTTAGTATATTTTGATTCTAATTATCAAGGGGACTTTAGCGAAGTAACATTACCCATAACTAATGCTGATTTAGAAGAAATTTATCCTTTTGCCTCAAATAAAGCAAAAGAAGATGAATCTTATTTAGAAGAAGCTCGAGAAGTAACCTTTAAAATTCAAAATCATGAAAGAGGTTACTATGATTTGTGGAAAAAAGTAGTAGAGATTTCTAAAGAAGACATCAAAAATGTTTACGATTTATTAAATGTAAATTTTGAATTATGGTTAGGCGAAAGTGATGCTACAGAATATTTAGATGAATTAACTACGATTTATGAAGAAAAGAATGCCCTAACAGAAAGTGAAGGTGCAAAAGTCGTAGAAGTAAAAGAGGAAACAGATAATTCTCCAATGCCACCATTACTATTTAAACGTTCTAATGGAACAATATCATACGAAACAACTGATTTAGCAACAATTTTACAACGTCAAAAGGAAATAAATCCTGATGAAATATGGTATTGTGTTGATGCTAGACAAGGACTACATTTTGAACAAGTCTTTAGAGCAGCTCGAAAAGTATCTTTAGTAGATGAAAATGTTGTTTTAGAACATATTGGTTTTGGAACAATGAATGGTAAAGATGGAAAACCGTTTAAAACTCGTGACGGCGGAGTAATGAGTCTAAAAGGGTTAATCAAGCTTGTTGAAGAAGAAACTAAAAAAAGAATTAATCCAGAAACAGTAGAAGAATCTAAAAAAGATGAAGTTGCTGAAACAATTGCCATTGCTGCCTTAAAATATGCTGACTTATTACCATTCAGAGGAACCGATTATATATTTGAATTAGAAAAATTTGCTGATTTAGAGGGGAAAACGGGACCATATTTACTATATTCTACAATTCGTATGAAGTCATTACTAGAAAAAGGTAAACACTTAGAGATTGGGAATATCACTAAATTTAAAACGGAAACAGAAAGAGATATAGCTCTAACAATCTTAAGATTACCAGTAATTTTAAATAAAGCATTAGACTCTAGGAGTTTAAACGATATTACAGAATATTTATATAAACTAACTTCTTTATATAATAAATTTTATGCTGAGAATAAAATTTTAACGGAAGAAGATCAAAAACTTCAAACTTCTTGGTTAACATTAACAAAAGTTGTCTATGATATAAACATGATGCTATTAGATGTTTTAGCAATTAAAGTTCCAGAAAAAATGTAAAAAATAGTTGCATGGAGAGAAGATATATGATATAAGTTTAGTTGGTAATTTTGTTACTAGAACAAAATATAAAAATCAGCATATAATGTTTTAAATATAGGAGGGCAATATGAGTCTTAGTAAAATGTCAAAAGAAGATTTAGAATTATTATCAAATAAAGATATCACAAACTTAATCTTAGAGGAAAGCAAACAAACTTTAAATACTGCTGATCTATTTAAAAAGATTATAAATTTATTAGAATTACCAGAGAGTGTTTTTGAGACAAAGATTGGTGATTATTATACAGCATTATCAACAGATAAACGATTTATCTTATTAGCGGATGGTACATGGGACTTAAGAAGCCGTCATACATCAGATAAAATTGTTAAAGTATCCGATGAAGAAGATGAAGAGGAAGATACAGAAACGGAAAAGGAAGAAATCGAAGAAATTGAAGAAGATGATTATGACGACACTGATTCGGATTATGATGATGACGCTAATGAAGAATTAAAGGATTTAGTGGTAATTGATGAAGATGAACTAGAACTAGAACAATAATCTAGTTTTTTTCTTAGAAAAAATATGATATAATACCAGTGATTACTTGGAAAGGGTGAAATTATGATAGAAAGATTGGAAGCAACACTACAAAAATACCAAGAACTAGAAGCAGAACTTACAAAGCCAGAAGTATTAAGTGATATAAAAAAAACAAGAGAATATTCTAAAGAACTTGCTTCTTTGGAAGATTTAGTGACATGTTATAAAAAGTACAAAAAAGTTTTAGAAGACATTGAAAATACTAAGGAAATGACGAAAGATCCAGAATTAGGAGAGATGGCTAAAGAAGAATTAAAAGAACTAGAAGCAGAAAAAACTAAGTTGGACGGAGAATTAGAAATTCTATTAATTCCTAAAGATCCTAATGATGATAAGAATGTAGTCATTGAAATTAGAGGAGCAGCCGGTGGAGACGAAGCTAATATTTTTGCAGGAGACCTATTTAGAATGTATACAAGATATGCTGAGAAAAAGGGATTTTCTTATCAAGTGTATAATTCGGTAGATGGAGCAGCCGGTGGATTTAGTCAAATAGAATTTATAGTAAAAGGAAATAAAGCTTATTCTTTACTAAAATATGAAAGTGGTTCACATCGAGTACAAAGAGTTCCTGTAACAGAGTCTAATGGTCGCCTACAAACTTCAACAGCTACTGTTTTGGTAATGCCCGAAGCTGATGAAGATATTGACATCGAAATCAATCCAAATGATTTAAGAATTGATATTTATAGATCAAGTGGGTGTGGAGGTCAAGGAGTTAATACAACAGATTCAGCGGTAAGAATTACTCACTTACCAACTAATACCGTAGTTACATGTCAAAATGAACGTAGTCAAATTCAAAATAAGGAACAAGCTATGAAAGTTTTAAAAACAAGACTTTACGAATTAGAATTACAAAAACAATTAGAAGAAGCTGGAGCAGAAAGAAGAAGTAAAATAGGTACAGGAGACCGTGCTGAAAAAATTAGAACTTACAATTATCCACAAAATAGAGTAACAGACCATAGAATTGGTTTTACAACTAAAAACTTAGATCGCGTAATTGATGGTGATTTAGATGATATTATTGATGCTTTAATTCAAGAAGATCAAAAGCGAAAATTAAGAGGAGAAACAGAAGAATGACAGTCGAAAACCTTCTGTTTTTTGCTAAGCAGCACATTCACTCTGACCATGCAAAGATTTTAATAGCAGAACTTTTAAATTGTAATCCGTTAGAATTATTAAATCATCTAGAAGAAGAAGTCTCACAAGACCAAGTTAACCTTTTAAAAAAAGAAATTAAAGCTTTAGAGGAAAACAAACCTCTTCAATATGTCATTGGTCATGTTAATTTTTATGGTCATGAATTTGATATTGATAATAGAGTGTTAATCCCTCGCTTTGAAACGGAAGAATTAGTGGAAAACACCGTAAAATATATTAACAAATTTTTCACAAATCCTGTGGATATTATTGATTTAGGTTGCGGTAGTGGTGTAATAGGCTTAACTTTAGAAAAAAAAGTTTCCACAAATTCTGTGGATTTAGTAGATATAAGCCCAGAAGCATTAGAAGTTACTCACAAAAACTGTGTAAAACTAAATTCGAAAGCTAATATTATTCAAAGCGACATGTTTACTAACATAGTCAAAAAATATGATATCATCATAAGCAACCCACCATATATAAAAACAACAGAGGAAATAGAAGAAATAGTCAAAAACAATGAGCCTCACCTAGCACTATACGCAGGAGCTGATGGTCTAGACTGTTACAAAAAAATCTTAGAACAAGCATCTATTCATATGAAGGATAAAAGTTTAATAGCATTTGAAATTGGTATGACACAAGCAAAAGATATAACAAAATTAGCTTATCAATACTTGGAAAATGTTACTATTGAAGTAAAAAAAGATTTATCAGGTAAAGACAGAATGTTATTTATCTTTAAAAATTTAAGAGTAAATTCTGAATAAAAAAATTAATATTCTCTCACTATATAGTTGAAAGAGAGGATATCTATGAAAAAGATGATTATCATTTTAGCTATCATAACCACATTATTAGTAATTAATAAAGAAGAAAAGGTAGTTATCCCCAAAGATGCGATTCGCTTTAGAGTAATTGCCAACAGCAACCAAAAAGAAGATCAAGCGATTAAGAAAAAAGTAGTTAATAATTTAAATAATGAAATAAGAAAATTAACAGTTTTAGATACTTCTTTAGCAAATACCAGAAAAAATATTCAAAAAACTATCCCAGAGTTTTCCAAAGTAGTGAAAGAAACATTGGATAAAAATCAAATAAACCAAGAATTTAAAATTGATTATGGAATGAACTATTTTCCAGAAAAAGAATACAAAGGAATTGTCTATGAAGAAGGAGAATATGAGTCATTAGTTATTACTTTAGGAAACGGTTTAGGAGAAAACTTTTGGTGTGTATTATTTCCACCATTATGTTTATTAGATACGAAAGAAGAACCTGAAAATGTAGAGTATACATCTTTTGTAAAAGAGTTAATAGATAAGTATTTTTAAAAAGGTAAATTAATAGAATATATAAGGTGATATTATGAATGATACTCTTATATATTTTTTTATGGCTCTAGGATTAAGTATGGATGCTTTTTCTTTATCGCTAGCATATGGAACCACCAATATTCCAATGAAAAAGAAATTATTATTAAGTATTAGCGTCGGTATTTTTCATTTTTTCATGCCAAAATTTGGAGCTTTATTAGGAAATGAATTATTGTTAGATTACATTACTAAGGCGAACTTCTTAGTGGGAATTATCTTTTTGATTTTAGGAGTTGAAATGTTTATATCTAGAAAAGATGATAAAAAAGGTATCATAACTAATTTTTTGTCAATTCTAATTTTCTCTTTTACGGTAAGCATTGATAGTTTTTCTGTTGGAATTGCACTTTCTTTAACAGTTGCAACAATTACCAAAGCCTGCTTAATCTTTGCTTTAGTTAGTTTTATATTCACGTTTATAGGTATTCATTTAGGAAATAAAATATCTGAAAAGTATGGTGAAAAAGCAGAATATATAGGAGTGATTATTTTGCTTTTATTGAGTCTAAAATACTTATTCTTTTAATAAAGTAAAAAACATCAAAAAAGTTGTCTAAAGAAAGAGCTTACTTTCTTTTTCTTTTGACAAACCTTTGAATATTGCTTATGATATATATGAAGGGTGGCAAAGAAATGTTAGTAAATTTTAATGAAATGTTAATGAATGCAAAAAAGGGAAAATATGCAGTTCCCCATTTTAATATAAATAACTTAGAATGGACAAAATATATTTTAGAAAAATGTAATGAATTACAAATACCTGTAATTTTAGGAGTAAGTGAAGGTGCTGCTAAATATATGGGAGGATATAATGCGATAGTAGGAATGGTAAGAGGCTTAATAAAAGATTTAAATATAACTATTCCAGTATGCCTACATGTAGACCATGGAAGTAGTAAAGAAACTTGTATGAAAGCAATTGATGCTGGATTTACATCTGTCATGATAGATGCTTCTCGTCATGAGCTAGAAGAAAATATAAGAATTACTAAAGAAGTAGTAGAGTATGCTCATGCAAGAGGAGTAAGTGTAGAAGCTGAAGTGGGACATATTGGTGGAACAGAAGATAATATTACTTCATCATCAACCAATGCAACACTAGAAGATTGTTTAACTTTATATGAAAATACCCATATAGATTCTCTTGCTCCAGCATTAGGTAGTGTACACGGATTTTATAAAGGAGAACCAAACTTAGACTTTGCAACCATGCAAATCATCAACGAAAACTTACCAATCCCCCTAGTATTACATGGAGGAACTGGAATTCCTGATGATAAAATTAAGAAAGCAATCGCCTGTGGTATATCAAAAATTAATATAAATACAGATCTACAAGCAGTATGGAGTAAGGCAGTAAGAAACAAGCTAGAAGAAGATCAGCAAGTATATGATCCAAGAAAAATTATTGGTAGTGGTGAATCAGCAATGAAAAATAGAATAGCTGAAATAGTAACTCTATTTGGAACACAGCTATAAAATATAGTAAAGCTGATAGGAGGTAAAAAAATAATGAAAATAATGGAGATTGATGGAAATAAAGAATTAAGTGGAACTATCAGAATTAGTGGAGCAAAAAATGCAACTGTTGCCTTAATTCCAGCAGCTATTTTAACAGATGAAGAAGTAACAATTTGCAATGTTCCAGAAATTACTGATACAGATGCTTTATGTGATATTTTAGCTGAACTGAACGTAGATGTAAAAAGAGCAAGTGAAAGTATTATTATTAATCCTCAGAATATGGAAAATGTAGAAATTGCTGAAGTTTATTCTAAAAAGCTAAGAGCATCATACTACTTTATGGGCGCTTTATTGGGAAAATACAAAAAAGCAGTTATGTATTTTCCGGGAGGATGCTCAATCGGAGCAAGACCAATTGACCTACATTTAAAAGGATTTGAAGCCCTAGGTGCAAAAATTACTAACGAAAAAAATAAATACATCGTGGAAGCTGAAGAATTAAAAGGTGCTAATATTTATTTGGATATTGCATCAGTTGGAGCAACAATTAATATTATGTTAGCAGCTGTAAAAGCTAAAGGAACGACAATTATTGACAATGCTGCTAAAGAACCAGAGATAGTAAATGTTGCCACTTTTTTAAATAATATGGGAGCAAAAATCAGTGGTGCAGGAACTTCAACTATCAAAATTGAAGGAGTAGAGACACTACATAAGTGTTTCCACGAAGTGATACCAGATAGAATAGAAGCAGGAACATATATTATCATTGGAGCTTTATGTGGAAAAAATTTAAAAATTGATAATATTATTCCAGAACATGTTGACTCCTTACTTTCTAAATTAGAAGAAATTGGAACAGAATTAGAAGTAGGAGCAGATTACGTTTTAATATCAAAAAAAGATAGCTATAAATCAACCAATATAAAAACACTAGTTTATCCTGGATTTCCCACTGACTTACAACAGCCGTTCACAGTTCTATTAACTCAATGTAATGGAAAATCGAAAGTAACAGAAACAATCTGGGAAAATCGTTTTATGCATATTCCTTATTTAAAAGATTTAGGTGCTGATGTTACAATAAAAAATCAAACAGCTACTATCATTGGTCCAACGAAATTAACTGGTGCATCTGTAGTAGCAACTGACTTAAGAGCGGGAGCTGCTATGGTAGCTGCAGGTCTTAAAGCAGAAGGAAAAACGACAATTACTAACGTGGAACACATACTAAGAGGTTATGAACAAATTATTGAAAAATTAACAAGCGTAGGTGCTAAAATAAATCTTAAAGAAATATAATTAAATAGTTATATTTCTTTTTTTATGGAGGCACTATGATTAAAAAACATTACAAACTAATTATCTGTTTTTTAGTAATTTTTATAGTATTTTTAATTTATAAAGAAAATCACATACATTATTTTAACTACACATCATTAGGAGATGGTTATGCTTTGGGAATAAATTCCTATCAAGAAATAAATTATGGCTATAGTGACTTTATAAAAGATGATTTAATGAAATCAAAAAAACTAAAACTATATACTAAAAATTTTTCGGATAAAAATGAATCTATTAAAGATCTCTATGAAGATTTAGTAACTAACAAAAAAATTACAAATCACAATGTGCAATTAAACTTAAAACAAACAATAAGAGAATCAAATTTAATTACTATGACTGTAGGTTTAAATGATTTAATTTATCATATTGCAATTACTGAAAATATGAATGAGTATAAATTGGATAAAATAATGAAAGAAATAGAAAAAAATTTGGAGGAATTTTTACAAGAATTAAAAAAATATTATCCCCAAAAAATATATATGATAGGATATCCTAACATTCCATTTGAAAATGTTTACATAAATAAAGGAATTAAAAAACTAAATGAATTGTTTGCTAATATGGATAATGTTATTTATATTCCAACAACAACTGTTCTAACTAACCAGGATTTTTTAAATCCGAATAGTATATATCCTAGCAAAGAAGGTTATTATAAAATCGCAAAAGAAGTCTTAAAAAAACTTGCCAAACAAGAAAATACTTGATATACTAATAACGCTAATGAATTACTATGACCAAAAGTCATGGCGGAAGGAGAGATAGAATGAAAAAAGGAATACATCCAGAAGTAAAAGATTGTACAGTTACTTGTGCATGTGGAGAAACTTTTACTTGTAAATCAACAAAAGATAGTATTAGTGTTGAAGTATGTTCAAAATGTCATCCATTCTATACTGGAAAACAAAGTAGAGCATCACGTGCTGGTCGTGTTGATAAATTTAACAAAAAATATGGATTTGATCAAAAAGAAGCTGCATAATTGCAGTTTTTTCTTTTGGAAAATTTCTTGCAATAGTATAATTTTAATGCTATTCTAAAATCGATTAGAGGTGATAATATGTCAAAAATAGAAATTCATGATATAAAAGCTTTAATAGATGAGAATTATCCCACAGAAATGATTAAAAATTTACTAGATCAAGTTCTAAAAATAAGTATTCTAGTAAAAAATGACTATCCAGATTATAAAAATTGGTATTTAAACACTCAAATTCCAGGACTATATGATAATACAAGAAATATAATAATTGCGCATATAAAAAATAGAATAGTTGGTTTTGTATCGTTAAAAAAAACTAAAGAAGAAAAAAAGATATGCACATTTTATGTGGAAAAAAGTTTTAGAAAAAATCAAATAGGAACAATACTTGTGAAAAAAGCTAATGAATATTTGGAAACAGACAAGCCATTAATTACAATTCCATTAAATAAATTAAATGAATTCACAAGAATTGGGGAAAAATATAATTGGGAGATATCTGACATAAAAGAAAATCTATATCGACTAAATAATCCGGAAGTAATAGTTAATGGTAACTTAGAAGTACCTGAAGAAAAAGTAATAATAGAAAAAAGTCTAAAAAAAACTTGGCGTATTTACAAAATTAGTAGATATAAACAAAAATTTAATTATATGAATTATTTCAAAAAGAAATCTGACATGGTATAATCAATCTAGGAGTGAAATATATGAAATTTCTGGAAGATCTAACTTTAGAAGAAATAAAATTATTAGAAAATCAAAAATTGTTAGATGAGTACCATCAAGTTCTAAGTTCTTTAAAAACAAATAGAATCGCTAAAGAAATAGTAGATGACTTAATGGGAAAAAGCCTCACAACTATACTAACTAAGGTAGAACAAGAAGAGGAAAGCTATCGAAGTCATGAGTTCTTTCCAGGAGATTTAGTTATTTTATATCCAAACGTTTGTGAAATGCGTAGCAGAAACTATAAAACGTGTGATTTTTCAGGAGCTGTAATTCATCCGCATAGCCTATACATTAGTTATCGGCCATTAATTGAAAATATTACTAAAAAAGAAGTATATGTTTTAAAAAAAACATTACATGTGGAAGTAGGCTATGCTTACAATCTGCCAGAAAATATAATGCAACTAGAAAGTCTAAATTGTAATATAGAACAGCAAAATGAAGATAATGAAATAAACTTTAGTCATTTACATCAAGTAACAGGAGGAAGTATTACACTCCAAAAATTAAATTACAAACCAAGTTATAAAAGGTTAGAAAAGAGGAACAAATGAAAATCGGAATTGCTAGTGATCATAGAGGTTATATTTTAAAGGAAAAAATAATAAAAAATTTAATAGAAGAACATGAAATTATTGATTGTGGAACAAATAGTCAAGAATCAACAGATTATCCTGATTATGCATTCAAATTAGGAAACTTAGTAGCAGATAAAGATGCTGAATTTGGTATAGCTATTTGTGGATCAGGAATTGGAATTAGCATTGCTTGCAACAAAGTAAAAGGAATACGTTGTGCAAAAGTAGATAGTATTGAAGAAGCAGTAGCTACTAGAAATGACAACGATTCAAACATTATCGCTTTTGGGGAAAAGATGTCTTTAGAAAAGGCTTTAGATTTAATAAATACATTTATCAACACTGAAACATCACAAGATGAAAAACATGTTCGTCGTAGAAACAAGATAAAAGAATATGAGGATTTGCATCAATGTTAGGTAAACTACTAGTATATATTTTTGTAACCATAATTGTTATCTGGTCAATGGATGCTGTGAACATAAATCAAATCTTCAAAAAAAATCGTGTAATGCAGGCACGCATATTTTATTTTCTATTAGGAATATCGCTAATTTATTTAGTGACTAACTTTTTGATGGATTTATTTACTTCCTCAAAAATTTTTTAAAAGAAGTATAAATCTTTTTTTTTGGTTAAAACTTATAATGAGGTGAATAAAATGAAAAGAAGAAAATTAAGGCCATACGTATTACCAACCCTAATGATAATAGCGATTTTTGGTATTATTTTTGGAACAGCCATATTACAAAATAGTTTGAAAGAAAAAAATGATATTCCAGATGATCCAACAAGTTATGTAAGTGATACCATTTTAGAAGAGGAAGAAGCAGTAATTAATCAAACAACAAAAATGATTAATCCATATACTGATACGAATGTAAAAATAGGTAAAAGTTATTATGACTACAAAGCTGATGCTTCAACCCAAGAAAAATCAATTATATATCATGACAATACATATTTACAAAATTCTGGAACCGATTTTATAAACGAAAATGTTTTTGATGTTGTTGCTGTTTTAGATGGAAACGTAACAGATGTAAAAGAAGATGACACATTAGGAAAAGTAATAGAGATAAAACATGATAATGGTTATGTCAGTATCTATCAAAGTCTATCAGAAGTAAGTGTTAAAAAAGGTGATATGATCACCCAAGGACAAGTAATAGGTAAAAGTGGTACAAATGAGTTAGATAAAGACATGGGCAATCATTTACACTTTGAATTGTACGTAAATGGTCAAGTAGTCGATCCTACTCTTTATCTAAATAAAGAACTTAATACTTCAGAAAACAAAGAGCAATAGACTCTTTTTTTCATAAATAGAAAAAATATGAATATATTTTATTATAAAACCAAAATTTTATGATAAAATATTAATGACAGAAAAGGATGTGACAGATATGTGGGCAAAAGATATTGGAATTGATTTAGGAACAGCAAACGTTTTGATATATATTAAAGGTCAGGGAATTGTATTAAATGAACCAAGTATTGTAGCAATTGATACTGATTCTAAAAGTGTAATAGCCGTAGGTTCAGAAGCCAATGAGATGTTAGGTAGAACTCCTGGAAAAGTAAAAGCAATAAGACCAATGAAAGACGGGGTTATTGCTGATTTTGAAGTAACTGAAATTATGCTTAATGCATTTATCAAGAAAATAAAAGCTAAAAAATTATTCTCCAGACCTAGAATATTAATATGCTGTCCAACAAATATTACACCAGTAGAAAAAAATGCAATTAAAGAAGCAGCAGAAAGAACAGGAGCTAGAAAAGTTTATATTGAAGAAGAGCCAAAAGTAGCAGCTATCGGTGCAGGAATGGATATTTCCAAGCCAACAGCTAATATGGTTATTGATATTGGTGGAGGAACAACAGATATCGCAATTCTTTCATTAAATGATATTGTATCATCAGAATCAGTTAGGGTTGCTGGGAATGTATTTGATCAAGACATCATAAAATATATCAAAGAAAAATATAAATTATTAATAGGAGAAAGAACAGCTGAAGATATTAAAATAAATTTTGCAAATATTTTTGATCCAAATAAAAAAGAAAAATTAGAAGTAAGAGGTAGAAATCTAATAACTGGTTTACCACATACTATAGAAATAACACAAGATGAAACAAAAGACGCCTTAGAAGAAAGCTTACAAAAAATTATTAAGGCAACAACGAATGTATTAGAACAAACCCCACCAGAATTATCAGGTGATATTGTCGAAAAAGGTATAATTTTAACAGGTGGAGGAGCAATGTTAAGAGGTTTACCTGATTTATTAGAAAAGGAATTACAAGTACCTATTTTAATTGCAGAATCTCCATTAACCTGTGTAGTTGAAGGTACTGGAAGCTTATTAGATAATATAGCGTTATTAGAAGAAGACCAATAAAATTGGTTTTTTTCTTTTCTAATAAAAATAATTCTGCTATAATTTTAGTAGGAAGTGAATAAGATGAGAGAACAAATCCTAAATGCTAGTAAAATAGTATTAGTTACTTTTATATTTACCGCATTAATTATTCCAATAATAAAACGAATTGCCATTCATGTTGGAGCGGTGGACGTTCCACGAGCTGATGAGGGAAATCGACATATACATAAAAAAGCAACACCGCAACTAGGTGGAGTTGGCATATTTTTAGGTTTTTTATTTGGTTATATGCTTTTTGGTGAACAAAGTATTAGAATGAATTCTATTTTGATTGGTAGTTTTATTGTAATCTTAACTGGCATTATTGATGATATAAAACCAATTAGAGCTTATCAAAAAATGATAGGGCACCTAATTGCAGCCTGTATTATTGTTTTTTATGGTGGAATAACTCTTGATAATATCACTGCTTTCGGTTTCTCTCTAAACTTTGGAGTATTAGCTCCTTGGATTACGATACTATTCATCGTTGCCTGTACCAATATTATAAACTTAATTGATGGTGCTGATGGACTCAGCGGAGGAATCTGTTCCATATTTTTCTTAACGATAGGAATTATAGGATTTTATCAGGGAAGAGGTAGTAGCCTTGTTATGATATTAACCTTTATCATGCTTGGTTCTACATTAGGCTTCCTATTACATAATTTTTATCCTGCCAAAATATTCGCTGGAGATTGTGCTACATTTATGGGATTTATTATATCGATTATAACATTATTAGAGTTTAAAGGACCAGCTTTAACTTCGTTCTTTGTTCCAATTATGATTTTAGGAATTCCTATTTTAGACACTTTATTCGCAATTATTAGAAGGCTGCTAAAAGGCCAACCACCATTTAAGGCTGATAAACAGCATCTTCATCACCAATTATTAGGAATGAATTTTTCACAAAGGACAACAGTATTGATTATTTACGGTATAAATTTACTATTTGCAGCGGCATCTATTCTATATACAATTAAAGATCCAGTTTTAGGAAAGATAATATATATAATCATATTTATTATTGTATTATGGTTTGTGTTACATACAACTATAATCTCCGACAAGACCCCAACAAGAACGAAAAAAATCGAAGAAAAGTTCTTGATATTTAGGAAAAAAGAATCTAAAAAAAAGAAAAAAGCTGCTAAGAGATAGCAGTTTTTTCGTGTAAATAAAATGGAAAATTATGGAAAAGAGAAGGAGACAAAAATGATTAACTTTATAATTTGCGAAGATGAGCCGGTGTTGCAAAAATCTTACTTATATCAAATAGATAAATTTATGATGAAATATGATGTAGAGTATAAATATCAAACATTTAATTGTTATAACAACAAATGGAAAAAAGCTGCCAAAGATACTCCAGGATTTAAAGTGTTTTTATTGGATATCAGAACAGATGAGGGATCTGGTATAGATGCCGCAAGATTAATTAGAGAAGAATATGATGACTGGACATCAATGATTATTATGATTTCTGGTTATCAAGAATATAAATATGAAGCTTTAGGTAAAAGACTAATGTTGGTTGATTTTATCAATAAATTAGATCATTCAGAAAAGAAATTAGAAGATGCCTTACTTATTTGTATGAAAAATTATGATAACAAATATAAAAGTTTAAAATATACTTACAAGAAAATTGCTTATAATATTGAGTTTAGAGATATAATAAAAGTCGAAAAAGAAATAGGTAGTAAAAAATGTAGTATTTATACAAGTGATAATATATATCACATAGTAGCAACTTTAGATGAACTACTAAAAATGTTAGATAAAAGATTCTTTAAATGTAATAGAGGAGTAGCCATAAATATAGATAAAGTAAAAAGTTATAGTCTAACAAGAAATGTAGCAATACTAAAAAACAATCAAGAATTTACAGAAATATCAAGAAGTAAAAAGAAGGAGATGTATAATCGTGTTAGAGGTATTAGTTAGAGTAGTTTGTGCTATATTATTAACTGTTACTAGTTATTACATAATCAAGAAGATATTAAATGAAAAAAGTAGCCAAAAAATATCATGTAAAATAGTTTTATTATTGCTAATCTTGATAATTTTCTCAGTAATATCATATAAAATTCAATATACAAGTCTTTATACTATTACTATTTTCTTACTAAATATTATTATTTTTAAAAATATATTTAGAATAACTATCCAGGAATCAACTATTGTAAATGGACTATTAATGTTGCTATTATTTCTTTCAGATATAATAACAGCAACATTATTTACGATGTTCCTAGACATAAATGAATTTAGAAATAATTCTATTATATTTTTAATGACTAATATAATAGTGAACTTGATAAGTATAAGCTTAATAAATATAAATAAATTACACCTACAGTTCTACAAGTTTTATAAAAATGTAAACAGTAAAACTAAAACTATCAATTTAGTATTTATCATACTACTTATTATAGATTTTTGTTGTTTAGCATATAATATTACAAAAGCAAATAATTTCAATATAAATTATTTTATAAATGTACTAGTAATAGTTATATTTTTAATTATTACATATATCTTCATTAAAGAGCAGAATAATTATAAGCAATTGAGCCTAGAGTATGATGGTTTATTTAATTATATTCAGACGTTTGAAGACTGGATAGAAAAAGACCAATTAAACCGTCATGAATATAAAAATCAATTAGCAGTATTACGCTGTTTAACAAAAGAGAAAAAAGTAAAAAATAAAATTGATGAAATCTTAGAGGATAACATTAACATTGAGGGACAAGCCGTAACTAATTTAAAAAATCTTCCAAAGGGTGGAATAAAAGGTTTAATGTACTACAAATCTGCTATAGCTCAAAAGCACAAAATTAATTTAATAACAGAGGTAAGTATAGAATCTAAAGGAATATTAACAAAACTATCAGAAAAAGAAATTAGAATTTTATGTAAACTTATAGGGATATATTTTGATAATGCTATTGAAGCGGCAGCTGAAAGCAGAAAGAAAAATTTATCTATTGAAATATATGAGTTGAAAGATAAAGTGAATTTTGTATTTTCAAATACCTTTAAAAAGCATAAAAGTCTAAATGATAGAAACAAAAAAGGGGTATCATCAAAAGGAGAAGGAAGAGGAAATGGTCTATATTTTGCTTCTAAGTTAATAAAAGAAAATAAATGGATAACTCAAAAGCAAGAAATTATAGAAAACTATTACATTCAAGAATTATGTATACTAAAAAACAAAAAGAAAAAGGATGCTAATCCTTAAAAAACATAAATGCTTTTGGCTCACCAGCAATAATCCACAAACACCCCAGGCCAGCAACACCGGTTGCCATCATAGCCACCGCTGCCAACAACATCGATAATCTTTTTTTCATGATACACTCCTCGATAATATATTAATTAAATGCTAATTAGCACTTAACTTCTTATAATTATGATATGGTTGTCCAAACAACCAATAAGTAATAGGACTAATAACAATTGCTTGTATAATAAGTACAGAAAGTAAAATATTAGTCCAATAATTACTATCTAAACAAATGATTAATAGGGTATAAAAACATCCAACAATAACAGTAATAAACTTACGAATAGCTCTCTTCTTTTGATTAGGAAGAGGTCTTTTTTTTGTATCAGCAGGTGCAAATAATAAAAAATGTAAAATAGATAGGACGCAAATACCTAAAACTATAGTATTAGACAGTTTTAAATTGAATAGGCTATACGGAATTAATATAAAGTTAAAAGTAGAAAATAATAAGCATTGCCAACTCTTTTCTGCATGAAATCCAAATCCTGTATATCTAATAATATTAAATAATATTGCGATAATAATAAACTCTTTTAACATATTTAAAGCAACAGCAATAATAATTAATATAATAAGTTTAGTAATAGTTAAATAAATGCCTTCTAATCCATAACGTAATTTCTTTTTCTCAAGTTCGGAAAAGCTTTGATATTTGCAAATAAACTCCATACTATTATTTAAAAATAAATTTTTCATAAAAAATCACCAAAATTCACATCATACCAAAATTATACTATAATTTAGATAGAAAAAAGAAAAAGGAAACGATTTGTCATCGATGAATATAAAAAGTCGAATATTGTCGAAAAATGCAATTATTATACCAAATAGGTATCTTGAATTAACAATTTAGGGACTTAATTAAAAATATAAAATTATTTTTGTTAGAATGAAATAACCAAATAGAACTTTTGGTAGAAATGAGGTGTAAGAGTATGATGGTTGGACGCGTTAAGTGGTTCAATAATGATAAAGGATATGGCTTTATAGAATATAAAGAAAATGAAGATATTTTTGTACATTATTCTGCAATCGAAATAGATGGTTATAAGACTTTATCAGAAGGTCAACTAGTAGAATTTAAGTTGGTTGAAACAAGTAAAGGTTACCAAGCTTTAAATGTAAAATTAGTTAAAGAAACTGCTAATGTTAAATAGTGGTTTTTTTTTCTGATTTGTGCTATACTACGGGTATAAGGAGGTGATAGTATGGAAATTATTATTCACGGAGATAAACTAAAAGTTACTGATGCTATGAAGGATTACATTGAAGAAAAGTTAGAAAAATTGAATAAATATCTAGAAAATAGCGATAATGTTCGCGCATCTGTCATAGTTAAAGTAAAAAACCACGAACAACGAGTAGAAATTACCATACCACTAAAAGCATATATTTTAAGATCAGAGGAGACAAAAGATGACTTCTATGCAGCTGTTGATAAAACAGTTGATAAACTTGAAAGACAAATTCGTAAAAATAAAACGAGAATTATGTCTAGACAAGGAAAAATAAATCATGATTTTGATTTAGCTGCCTTTTCAGAAGAAGATTTTGAAGAAGAAAAGAAGATCTTAAAGAGAAAGAAAGTTGAAGTAAAGCCAATGAATGAAGAAGAGGCAATACTTCAAATGGAGCTATTAGGTCACCAATTCTATATGTATAAGGACAGTGAAACAAATCAGCCTGCTGTTGTATACAAAAGAACAGATGGAAACTATGGTATAATAGAGTCTGAATAAAAAGAAAAAGGAAGAATATTCTTTTATTCTTCCTTTTTTTTTGGTAAAATAATAAGTTAAGGAGATGTTAGAATGAAATTATTAAGAAAATTATTAGACCATGAGTATAAAGAATTAAAAAGATTTGAAATTCTAGCGGATAAAGTAATGGACTTAGATGAAGAATATTCTAAGTTAACAGATACAGAATTGCAAAATAAAACAGAAGAGTTCAAGGAAAGATTAAAAAATGGTGAAACATTAGATGAAATTTTACCAGAAGCCTTCGCAACAGCAAGAGAAGCATCATTCCGTGTATTAGGAGAAAAACATTTCTATGTCCAAATCCTTGGTGGTCTTGCTATTCACTATGGAAATATAGCAGAAATGAAAACTGGTGAAGGAAAAACCTTAACTTGTGTTCTACCCGGCTATTTAAATGCCTTAACTGGTGATGGTGTTCATGTTATTACAGTTAATGAATACCTAGCTAGTCGTGATGCTGAATGGATGGGTAACATTTATCGCTTCTTAGGTTTAACAGTAGGAGTTAATACTAGAGAACTAAGTGCAAAAGAAAAACAGGAAGCTTATAACTGTGATATCTTATATTCAACTAATAATGAAATTGGATTCGACTACTTAAGAGATAATATGGTAATTCGTAAAGAAGAAAGAGTTCAAAGACCTCTAAACTTTGCAATTATTGATGAGGTAGACTCCGTTTTAATTGACGAAGCTAGAACACCATTAATTATTTCTGGTGGACAGATGAATAGTGCTAATTTATACTTAGATGCTGATCACTTTGCAAAAGGTTTAAAAGAGGAAGCAGACTATGTTTATGATGAAAAATCTAAAGCAGTTACTTTAACTGATGAGGGATCTGAAAAAGCAGAAAAATATTTCCATATTAAAAACTTATATGATATAGAAAATGCTTCACTAGTACACTATATTAATCAAGCTCTACGTGCCAATTATTCGATGAAAAAAGATGTTGATTATGTAGTTCAAGATGATGAAGTTGTAATCGTAGATCAATTTACCGGACGTTTAATGAAAGGTCGTGCATACTCTGATGGGCTACATCAAGCGATTGAAGCTAAAGAAGGAGTAACAATCAACCAAGAAACTAAGACTTTAGCAACAATTACATTCCAAAACCTATTTCGAATGTATAAGAAATTGTCTGGTATGACTGGTACAGCTAAAACAGAAGAAGAAGAATTTAGAAATATTTATAACATGTATGTTATAGAAATACCTACTAACAAAGAAGTAATTCGTATAGATGCTCCAGATTTAGTTTATGCCACCAAAGAAGCAAAATATAAAGCAATTATTAATTTTGTTAAGGACCGTTATGAAAAAGGACAACCTGTTTTAATCGGTACAATTGCCATTGAAACTAGTGAACTAATTAGCGATTTGTTGAAAAAAGCTCACATTCCACATGAAGTTTTAAACGCTAAAAATCATGCACGTGAAGCTGAAATTATTTCTAAAATCGGTCAACAAAAATCAGTAACTATTGCTACTAACATGGCAGGACGTGGTACGGATATTAAACTTTCTGATGAAATCAAAAAATTAGGAGGTTTATGTGTTGTAGGAACAGAACGTCATGAATCACGTCGTATTGATAATCAGCTACGTGGACGTTCTGGACGTCAAGGAGATCCAGGATATACTCAATTTTTTGTATCAATGAAAGATGATTTAATGGTTCGCTTTGGATCAGATAGAATTGGTGAAATGATGAAATCAATGGGACTTGGTGATCAAGCTATTCAGAGTAAGACTTTTACCAAGTCAATTGGTACAGCTCAAAAACGTGTTGAAGGAAACAACTTTGATATTCGTAAACAATTACTACAATATGATGATGTTATGAATGACCAAAGAGAAATTATGTATGAAAAGAGAAATAAAATCTTAGATAGTGACTCAATTCATGAAATGGTACTTTCTACATTCCGTCATCACATTGAAGATTTAGTAAATTCACACTTAGTTCCAACGGGTGATTTATCAAAAGAAGATTACGAAGAAATTACAGATTTCATTAATGAAAATCTATTAAAGAAAGATATTAAAGTAGCAACAATAAATAATTTATCAGCAGAAGAAACGATTGATAAATTAGTAAAATTAGTTACAGAAGAGTATGAAGAAAAAATTAAAGAAATTCCACAAGAAGTAATAGATGAGTTTGAAAAAGCTATAACTTTACAGGTAGTTGATAATTATTGGATGGAACATATCAACACAATGTCACATTTAAGAGAAGGAATTCACTTAAGAGGATATGCCCAAGAAGATCCGCTACGTGCTTATACAATGGAAGGTTATGACTTATTTGATGAGATGTTACAAAAAATAGATAGAGATGTTACTATGTTCCTATTAAGAGCAGAAATAAGACAAAATATCGAGCGCAAGGAAGTAGCAAAGAAAAAAATTACTAATGAAGCTGGAAAAGAGCCAACGAAAAAAACTCCTAAAAGAGTAAAAAAGATTGGTAGAAATGATCCTTGTCCATGTGGTTCTGGTAAAAAATATAAACAATGCTGCGGTAAATAATATGATTTATAAGAGATTGTAAGATTTTAGTAAAACTAAAATAAGCACAATTCTACCTTTAGATACAAATTAGATACAATTTAAATTATTGAAAGATATATTTGGTTGCTAAAACTCCAGATATATCTTTTTATATTTATTTAGTATATAATAAACATTAGGTGGTAATATGGAAGCAATAATTAGAAAAAGAAAAAAAGAAGATGCTCAAGAGTTAGCTCATGCAATAGCAACAGTTTGGAACGACACATATAAAGGTATTGTCAACGAAGAATTTTTAAATAATTTATTTAATTATGAAAATGACTCTGCTGAAAAAATAAAAAAACATATTGTTGATCAGCCTAATTATTATATTTTGGAAATTAATAATAGAATAGCTGGTTGGATTTATTTTGAATTGGATTCAGATAAATATGAAGATGCCGCTGAGATACATTCATTATATATTTTAAAAGAATATCAAGGTAAGGGATATGGAAAAAAATTATATAATTTTGCGGTAGATATGATAAAGAAAAATAAAATTGAAAAGTTAGTTATTGGATGTTTAGATGGAAATAAGTCAAATGATTTTTATAAACATATAGGTGGAAAATATATTAAAAGTGGATTATTTAGAGATGAATATAAAGAAAACTATTATTTATTTAATTTATTTTAAATTAGAGATAGATTTAGATACAAGTTTAGTTTAATGAATTGGAAAAGTAATTAAGAATTTAAAGAAACCTATGAATTCCTTTACATGGCACTAATTAAAGATTATTAAACATCTATGAAAATAGGAAGAAAAGTTCACAAAAAATAGAATTTCTCATTTTTCTAGTTGATTCAGAAAAGAAATATAAGAAATGTGGTAGATAATAATTATTATAAATAGTAGAAAAACAATAAGAATAGATACGATTAAAATATAATTTTAATATCTGCTACATATCTTTTTCTTGTTAATTAAAGTATAATATAGTTGGTGATATTATGTCTAAACTTTCTAATGTTTTATTAATGCTGGAATATCTTCAAAATGGAAAAAAATATAGTATTAAAGAATTATCTGAAAAATTAGAAGTTACTCCAAGAATGATAAGGCAATACAAAAGTGAGCTAGAATTAGCAGGTATCTTTATTGAAACAATAAGAGGACCATATGGTGGATACTATCTAAACCAAGAAATAAAATTACCTGAAAAATATATTAAGCCGAAAAATATCACATTGAATAATAAAGAATTTTTCAATATTTTAAGTAAGGCTATTAAATCAAAGACGAAGTGCTATATAGAATACTATTCAAAAGAACATAATAAAATAACATATAGAAAAATTAGACCATATAATTTAATGATTTTGGAAGGAAAATGGGGAGTAGCTGCATTTTGTGAAAGTAAACAAGAAATAAGACACTTTTATTTAAATAGAATAACAAAATTAGAAATATTAGAAGAAAAATTTTAATGTGACAATAATAGTTCCTCTTTAAACAGTATATTTACTATAGAAAGAAGGTAAATATATGATTAGATTGGAACAATACAGGGACTTATGGTTAACAGAAAAAATGGAAGAAGTTATAGGGTTTTACCCACGAGAATTTTATCCATTAGATAATTTTAGTTCCTTTAAAGTTGAATATAATGGCTATTTGTACTCAACTGCCGAAGAAGCTTACCAAGCAGCTCATTTTATAGAGTCATCTCCAGAAATTGTCGAAAAAATTAAAAATAGTCATTCAGCCCATGAAGCGCAAAAAATAAGCTTTTATAACAAAGATAAACAAGATAAAAATTGGAAAAAAAAGTCATTAAGAGTAATGGAAGAAATATTAAGATGTAAATTAGAACAGAATCCCTATGTATTGAAGAAATTACTAGAAACAAAAGATTACCTAATAGTGGAAGATTCCCCAAAAGACAACTTTTGGGGATGGGGAGCAAATAGAAGTGGACAAAATAATTTAGGAAAACTTTGGATGAAAATAAGAGATGAATATAAAAAAAAGAAAAAGTAAAAAACCAAAATATATAGAAAAACTATAATATTAAAATTCAATATAAAAAGACATCATAATACTAATACGATGTCCTTTCAAAAAAGGAGCCCATTTGAGCTCCTATATCTATTTACAGAGGATCTTCACACTTAACAGTGAACCTTCCTCACTAATACTATATGCTAATTACAAAAATATATACATAAAATAAAAAAATAATTGAGAAAAAAGCTAAAATGTGTTACCTTAACAGTGAATTAGCATAGTTTTTATGAAAAAGAACAAAATAAGAAGGAGAGTAATATGGAATTAAGAGAAATTAAAGATGATTTACAAAAAAATAAAAATTTATTAGAAGATTTATGGAGGTCACTTTGACATCGATTCTAAAAAGCTTTATGTTCATAAACTAGAAGAAAAAACAAAAGATATGAATTTTTGGAGTGATCGTATAACAGCAGAAAAAATAATTAAAGAATTAAATGAAGAAAAAGCTGTTATCGATGATATGGAAGGTTTACTAAAAAGAATTAATGATAATATGGAATTAATAGAGTTATTAGAAGTGGAAGAGGATGTAGAAAGTATAAAATTATTAGAAACAGATACGAAAGAAATAAATAAAGATGCTGAAAGATTAAACATTTTATTGTTATTAAGTGGTCCTTATGATAAAAATAACTGTATTTTAGAAATTCATCCTGGAGCAGGAGGAACAGAATCTTGTGATTGGGCTTTAATGCTTTATCGCATGTATACTAGATGGTGCGAAAAGAAAAAATATAAAATAGAAGTCTTAGATTATCAAGATGGAGAAGAAGCTGGTATAAAAAATGTTTCTATTAGAGTAATTGGTCACAATGCTTATGGCTATTTAAAAAATGAAAAAGGAATTCATAGATTAGTAAGACTTTCTCCTTTTGATTCTAATAATCGTCGTCATACCTCTTTTGCCTCTGTAGAAATAACTCCAGAAATAGAACAGGATTCTGATATTGAGATAGATGAAAAAGACTTAAAAATTGATGTATACCGCTCAACTGGAGCAGGAGGACAAGGAGTTAACACCACGGACTCAGCCGTAAGAGTTACCCATTTACCAACTAAGATTGTAGTAACTTGTCAAAATGAACGCAGTCAAATTCAAAATAAGGAGCAAGCCTTAAAAGTTTTAAAAAATAAATTGCTAATAAAAAAACTGGAAGAACAAGCACAAGAATTAAATGAAATAAAGGGAAATCAAGCAAATATTAATTTTGGGTCCCAAATTAGAAGTTATGTACTTCATCCATATTCTATGGTCAAAGATCATCGTACAAATACGGAAACAAGTAATGTCACCAAAGTATTAGATGGAGATATTGATATATTTATAGAAGCAAATTTAAAGAATAGATAATAAAGGGTGAGAAGCATGAATTTATTTTCTAAAAATAAAAATCTAAAAATTTTAGAGCAAATTAATTCCAAAACCAGCATCAAACGTTATATTCAATTTATCATAGGTTGCTTTTTAATGGCGTTATCATACAACTTATTTTTAGTTCCGAATGAACTAGTATCAGGTGGAGTTAGTGGACTCGCAATTATTTTAAATTCCTTATTTGGAATAAATAATTCATTAGTAATTTTAATTGGCTCTATCATTCTATTGGCAGCAAGCTATTTTTTATTAGGAAAAGAGTCTACAAAATCAATTGTCTTAGGAGCAATTCTATATCCGTTTTTTGTTTCTATTACTGCTAATATAGGCATCTGGATTGATATTGAAACAGATCAATTACTGTTATTGGCTGTATTTGGAGCAGTAGTATATGGTATTGGTTTTGGAATGCTTTCTAAAGCTGGTTTTTCAACCGGTGGAACTGATACATTAAATCAAATTATTTCCAAGTATTTTAAAATTGGGATAGGAAAAAGCATGCTTTATACCGATGGATTTGTAGTACTATTAACAGCCTTTGTTTTTGGTCCAACAAGATTTATGTATTCTATAGTATTACTTTATATTATTAGTTATATATCTGACAGAGTTATTTTAGGCGTATCTGATAGTAAGGCTTTTTATATAGTTACATCAGAAGAAAAGACGATTAAGGAATATATTTTAAAATATCTAAATCATGGTGTAACAGTATTTAATGCTAAAGGTGGTTACGCAAAAGAGCATCAACGAGTTTTAATGTGCGTTTTACCAACGAAAGACTATTATCGTCTAAAAGAAGGTATTCATGAAATAGACCCTAATGCGTTCTTTGTTGTAACGGATGCTTATGAAGTGTTTGGAGGTGAATAATGGATATTAAAATTGAAAATATAATAGCGAGACTACAAAAGAAAGATTTATTTCGCAGAATAATCACACTATTAGTAGCATTATTAGTGGGATCTTTTGTATATAATTTATTAATTTTACCAACCAACTTAGTAACAGGTGGTGTAGGAGGAATTGCTACTTTAACAAATCATATATATGGAATAGATACTTCACTGATTATTTTTTTAGTATCACTTTCCTGCTTAATAGTAAGCTATATGTATCTTGGAAAAGAAAAAACAGCTGGAGCCATATTAGCAACTTTTATATATCCACTATTTGTGAAATTAACCTCACTAATTACAACTAACATTTCACTAGACTATAGTGATAAATTTTTAATTATTATTTTTGCTGGAGTATTAGGCGGATTAGCCAATGGATTTATTTATAAAACAGGATTTAGTAATGGTGGCTTACCTATTATTAGCCAAATTTTATATAAATATAAAAAAATTCCAATAGCGAAATCGAGTTTTATTATCAATGGTATCATCATTTTAATAGGTGGTTATTTTCTAGGATGGACAATGGTTATGTATGCAAGTATTTTATTATTTATTAATAATATTATGATTGATAAAGTCCTATTAGGAGTTTCAAGAAATAAAGCTTTCTATATCATAACTACCAAAGAACAGGAAATAAAAAACTATATTTTAGAAACTTTAAAACATAGTGTTACCATCTTTGATGTAAAAGGAGCTTTCTTAGAAAAAAGAAGGCGAGTTTTACTTTCTGTAATACCTACTAGAGAATATTATCGCTTAACTGAAGGAATTAAATTAATTGATCCAAAAGTCTTTTTTGTCGTAGAAGATGCCTATGAAGTGCAAGGCGGAAAGTAATGTACAATGAGGGAAGAATTCCAAAATCTTCCCTTTTGTTATGTCGAAATATGTGATATAATAAAATATACTAGGAGGAAGTAAATATGGACTTAATTAGAATCAAAAACGTAGAAAAAAAATACAAAAATGGTGTTACCGCTATTTATGATTTAAACCTAGCTATCGAAAAAGGCTCATTTACTTTCGTAATCGGTGGATCAGGAAGTGGAAAAAGTACACTAATCAAAATGCTTTATCGTGAAGAAAAACCTACTCGAGGACAAATTATTGTTGGAGGGTTAGATGTTGCTAAATTAAGAAATACAAAAGTATATAAACTTCGCCGTAAATTAGGTATTGTTTTTCAAGACTACCGTTTATTACCTAAATTAACAGTATATGAAAATGTTGCTTTTGCTATGGAAGTAATAGGTGCAAGTAAAGATGTTACTAGGACGAAAGTTTTAAAAGCCTTAGAGGAAGTAGGACTAAAAAACAAGGTTCACAATTATCCGGATCAATTATCAGGTGGAGAACAACAACGTGTTGCTATTGCTAGGGCTATTGTAAATAATCCAAAACTATTATTGTGTGACGAGCCAACAGGAAACTTAGATCCTGAAAGAAGTATGGAAATAATGAAAGTTTTAGAAAATATTAATAAAACCAGAGGAACTACTATAATTATGGCTACACATGACAAAGAAATTGTAAATAGAATGAAAAAGCAAGTAATAACTTTAAAAGATGGACATTTGGTAAACTTCAAACAGAAAGGAACATATGCGGATGAAAATATTTAGAATGTTAGGACGAAGCATTAGAGATGCTTTCAAAAGTGTAATAAGAAATTTTAGTTTATCACTAGCATCGATTTCATGTATTACTATTACACTCATAATAGTAGCAATTGCCATCATAGCATCATTTAATGTTCAAAATTTTACGAAAGAAATTGAAAAAGATTTAACTATCGTAATATTTTTAAACAATGATGCTACTGAAGAAGATGTAGATAGAATTGAAAAAGAGATAACAAAAATACCAAATGTAAATAAAAATAGTTTAAAATTTGAATCGAAATCTGAAGTAAAAGAAGCAATGCAAGAAGAATCTGAAGTTTTTGATACAGTATTAGATGAATGGGATGATTCAGAAAGTCCTTTAAAGGATACGTTCCAAGTTAAAGTTAAAAATGTAGAAAAGATTTCTAAAACCGCTGAAAGAATCAAAGAGATTGATAAAGTTAATACAGTCAGATATGGAGAAGGAATGGTAGATAAAATGATTACAGCCTTCTCATCTATCGAAAAAGTGACTTATGGTGTAGTTATAGCTTTAGTAGTAGTAACGGTATTTTTAATCATTAATACAATTAAACTAACTATCTCAGCAAGACGTCGTGAAATTAGTATTATGCGCCTTGTTGGGGCAAGTAACTTTACTATTAAGACACCATTTATTATTGAAGGTATGATTTTAGGTCTATTAGGATCAATTGTACCAGTAATATTTACTACATATGGATATTTAGCTTTCTATAAACATTTTGATGGTTACTTATTTTCACAATTAATTCAATTAATTAAACCAGAACCATTTATCTATTCTACTGCTGGAATAGTAATAGTGATTGGTATTTTAGTCGGTATGGTTGGTAGTGCCAGTGCCGTAAGAAAGTACTTAAAAGTATAATGAAGAGAAAAAAGGTAATAATCCTTCTAATCTTAATATCACTAATTGCATCTTACATCATACTACCTGAAGATGTAAATGCAGGAGGACAAACATTAAAAGAATTAAGAGCAGAAGTAGAAAAATTCACATCAGAACTTCAAGAAAAACAAAATAAGGTAGCAAAAAACGATAAAGAAGTAGCTGAAATAAAAGCAAAAATTTCTCAAATAGAAACAGAGTTACAAAATATTGCAACAGAAATTAGCAATTTAGAAGAAGAAATAAAGAAAAGTAACGAAGAAATAAAAGAAAAAAGTGAAGAAAGCAAAAAAATACTAGAGTATTATCAAATAGCAAATGGAGAAAATGCTTACTTAGAATATGCTTTTGGAGCAACAAGTATCACAGATATGATTTATCGCATGTCTGTAGTAGAACAACTAACTGAATATAATGATAGAGTAATGAAAGAGTTAGATCAGTTAATTGAAAAAAACAAACAACAACAAAAGACACTAACAGAAAAACAATCAGAACAAAAAACAAAGCAAGCAGAATTAGAAGACCAAAAAGAAAGAATTAATGCTGATACTAAGTCTCTAAAAGATGCCATGCCAGATATCGAAAAGCAAATTAAATCAGCAAAAGATAACGTAAAATATTATGAAAGTCTTGGTTGTGGAGAAAATGAAAATATCTTCACTTGTCAAGTTCGTTATGATCAAGAACACTCTGGTGGAGGAGGTGGTGGAGGCAATGTCTTACCTCCATCTGTATCTGGATTTTATCGCCCTATGGAAAATGGATATGTAACTCAAAACTGGGGTGGTTATGGAGGACACTTAGGAATGGATTATTCTAATTCTAATAAGACCATGCCTATCTATCCAATAGCCAATGGTGTTGTATTTGCTAAGTATTATGATAGTGCGGGAGCCTTAGTCTTAAAAATAAGACATGTTGTTAATGGTAGATATTTATATTCAACTTATGCACATTTATCATCATGGAATGTCAATGTTGGACAAGTAGTAACACCAAACACTATGATTGGTAGAATGGGAAATACCGGAAATTCTACGGGAGCCCATTTGCACATGGAAATAACAACTTGTGACTGGAATAAAGGAGGAGGTTGTACTTGGGCAACCTACCAAAGAAGTACAGTAAATCCAAGAAGCTATATTAGTTTTCCATCAAGCCTAAGAGCTTGGTGGTATGGAAGATAGAAACTGTGAAAACAGTTTCTTTTTTTTATAAAAGCGAGTATAATAAAGGTGAAAAGAGATGATAAAATGCAAGAAGAGAGAATAATTTCTGAATTAAAAAAAGGAAATTTAGTAATTATGCCAACAGATACAGTTTATGGAATAGTTGCAGATGCTACAAAGGAGGAAACTATTAAGAAAGTTTTTGAGGCTAAAGAAAGAAGCTTTAATAAACCATTATTAGTTCTAGTTTCTGATAGAAAAATGTTAGAAAAAGTGGTAAGTGAAATATCTCCAAAAACAGAAGAAATAATTTCTAAATACTGGCCAGGACCATTAACTATTCTTTTTCCCAAAAAAGAAAAAGTATCAGATATTTTAACTGCCTCATCACCCTATATAGCAGTTAGAATGCCAAATGATGAAAGGCTATTAAATATCATAAGAAAAGTGAGTAGACCTCTAATAGCAACGAGCGCCAATATAACATCTAAAGCAGCAATTACTGAAGTTTCTCAAATAGAAGATAAAATGCAACAAAAAATCAGCTACATATTAGATGGCGGAGTAGTCAAAAATGAAGCGTCAACAATTATAAAAATTGAAAATGATAAAATTGAAATGTTGAGAGCCGGATCTCTTGCTGACAAACTAGAAAAGGAATGATTAAATCATTCCTTTTAATAGTACTTCATTTTAATTTTTTGAACATGATTAGATAATCCTTCTCCTAAAGTATTACTATTATTGCTTAATCTAATTAAGTATTCTAAATAGTCAGACGAATTATACATTTCATTCAAAATATAGGATTTAGCTTTGCCGAATTTGTGCTCTGGAACGAAATTATCAACTAAATCTTCAATTAAATGGTTAAATTCAAGATGATTAGAACTCGTATCATCACTAAAATAATAGTTTCCATCATCAAAAACATAAATTCCTTCTTTACCTAAATGCGAACCAAATAAAATATTATCAGTATTCCAATCGTCTAAAATAATACCTGCCTCATGAAATAATGGAATTTTCTCCTGAATTTCTTGTAAGTAATCAATTATAATGCCTTTAGGTTGTGAAAAAACTTCTGTTAAAGTATCTAGTCCTAAATCATCAACATAGTCTTTAGCGCAACCTATATATTTACCATTTTCATCCCTTACTATAAACTGACTCAATAAAATAGGATTGGTTTGTGGTGATAACTCAATTAATTTTTTTAACGTATCTTCATCAGGAAACCAAGGTTCTCCAAAACCCATAGGATCTTTCTCGTGATATATCTTAACTGATAAGTCAAGGTTCTCCTTTTTTAGTCTATAACAGTTCCCACTAGCTCCATCATTTAAAAAGTTTTTTTTATCAATAGAATATCTTTGATTATTAATAAAAATATCCATAACCTAACCACTCCCTTTGTGAGTGTATTATTATATCACCAAAATATAAAAAAGAAAAGATTGTTTTTTTTAAATCAAAATAGTATGATAAAGTCAAAGTGAGGAGAAAGTATGAAATAAAAACTAATTGAGATGGATTTTGAGGGATTCTTATCAACAGATGATAAAAAATAAGTAAAAGAGAGAAGCCAGTGATAAAATTGTTAGTGTAACAACCAATACTTTAATAGAGGTGAAAAAATATACCCAAAGTTTGATACTAACGATGAAAATACCACTAAACTTGTATCTAAAACAGTAATTGAAATTAGAGGTGATATAATGGAACAAAATAAGGAAGAAACTAAAAAATTAATAGAAGAAGCAATTGTTCATATACAAAATGCCAAAGACTTAGAAGAATTGCAAGAAAAGCTTGAAGCAACATTAACAAAAGAGTTCTTATCTTTAATCACAAAGGAGTTAATCACAAGAAGAAAAAAAGCAGCAACAGCGAAAAGAGCCTATAACAAAAGAGGAGAAATGGATTTATCAATTGAAAAGCAAACTGAAATAAAAGAATTAAAAGAAGCAGAAAAACGCTTGTCTGAAATAAAAAGAAATATTTCCATTCCAGAAAATTATAGAAGAAAAGAGAAAAAATCAATTGGTATCAATGAAAGAAAACAACATTTGATAGAAGAAATCAATGCCATTAATTATTGGGTAAGTAAAGAAGCGAAAGAGCTAGTAGAAGAATATGCTAAATCTCAAATGTCCAACGAGAAAATAACCATTTTAAGACATTTGGAAAAAATCTATAAAGAAGCAACCCAAGAATTAGACCGTTATAAAAAAGAAACTTTCGAAAGAATAAAAAATATGGTAGCAGAAGATGCAAATATAAAAAGAAATCGCGCCACAACAAAAAAAGTACTATACGATAAACTCAATACCAAAGAATATAAACCATTCCAAGAAAAGCTAGAAACACTAGCAATTGAAGTGAAGAAGGCTCATCACATTTTAAAAGATATCACTACATTAATAGATTTAGAAAATAAACAAATAAAAGATATGACAAAATTGGAATTTACCAATGAAGATTTAATTGAAAGCAAAGATTTTTTAGAGCCAAGAAATAAAACGGAGCAAGAATTACAACGTATATTAAGAAGATTAGAAAGTGGGAAATATCTTCAAAAGTACGGCTATAAATTAGAAAATGGAATACCAGAAGAAATTACTAAATTATTATCTGATCTTCAAGATTTGCCAAAAAAAGAATTAGAAGAGTTAACTTATCTGGCTGAAGATATTATTAAAAAAACAAGAAAAGGTATTAAAAAAGGGCAAAGTGCTAGTCTAGATTTAGAAAAAGAATTTTTACGTCTAGTCGAAAAAGAATTCGTTAAGATTAGACCTATATTTTATGAGTATGATGAAGATACCAGTATCTATTACGAAATTTTATATAAATTAATACAAGATGATAGAAATTATCCTTATATAAAAAATTTACTAGAAATTGAAGAGTTTCAAAGAGCTAGAAAAGAGGGTATAAAGAAAAATGGTAACTCTAGAAAAAAAGTTGAAAAAACTGAAAAAGAGCATTTTGTATTATTGGTATTAGATGAATTTATCAAAAATTATAAATTAGCTCTCCTAGATCAAAATCTAGAATATCAAAGTCCCGATTTTTATAAGGAAATAATAAAATTATTTATTAATAAAGAAGTTGACTTATTACCACGAGAATTAACTAAATATACCACTCGTCTTAATGAGTTTAGCGAATATGTAAAAGGTAAAGGATATCAAACGACCAGTAAAGTTTTGGAAGATATAGAAGAATTAATTGCTTTTCAGAAAAATTCTTTTAATAATCTTGATTATAAAGAAACTTTTGAAAAAATCGATGATGCCACCAAAGAAGAGTTATATCAATACTCTTTAGATGAAGGAGTAGAACATAATAATCGGTTGAAATATCCAACGTATCAAGAAACCCTAACTTGCAAAACTTTCAAAATTGATGGAGTAGAACCTTTTGCATTTTCGATTAGTTACTTACCAGATGGAAGTAAGAATATTGGTATTCATATCTTAGATACTACTAAAATAGTTAACTTTAATGATTTATTACAAAAAGAATTAGAAACAAATACCCTTTCTTTACCAACTTTTACTGAAGATAAACTCTATCCAACGATGCTCTTTCAGTGCTTAGTAACTAAAGAAGGAAAATTAAAAAAAGCCGCTATTACACCAGCTAATTTGAAAATAAGTAAAACTCTAACTTCTAAAGATTTAGATAATTATCGTGAGGTTTTAGAAGCTAAAGAGTTTGAAGGTTGGTTAGCCTTATTACAAGAAAAATTAGAGTTGGATGAAAATAGATATCAAGAAACATCTATCACTAAGATAGTAAGTACTTATCTATCAGAAATGTTAGCTTATAATTTCACTAACAATAGTATTCCCTTCATTTATAAGAGCAGATTACCAGATTCTGATAGATTAATTCTAAAAAACCATAATGAAATGGTATCAGACTTAATGAAAGTTTCTAAACATAAAGCTCATAAAATATTTGAAGTCTTAGATCAAGTAACAGAAAGCTACTATGTTTCAGAAAAAACTACTGATAGTACTATAGAGTTAAACCCAGAAACAGAAACAGGAGTTTATTTATTAAATACTTTACATAAGTTTGAAAGAGGTACTTATGAGCCAGAAGAAGCATCAGAAGAAGTAAAAGGGTTACTAACTAAATTAAATAGCAAACGAGAATATGTCCCATCTTGCTTGAATAATATAAATGATAAGAATGTGAAACAAATGATTAGAAGGTATAAAAAAGCAGCAAAAGTTGCAAGTAATTCCTAAAATTTTAGGAATTATTTTTTACTCCTGTTTTAAGATTATTAAAGTAGACATATAATATAAACCATATATATTAAATAAATAATTACTAATTTGAAAAACTATTTAACGAGAAAAACTTACGTTTATATAAGAAAAAGGTGAAAATATGAAACATCTAGATATTTTATATGCAACTAATAGAAGTTATTTAAATATAACTTTAGCATCTATATTATCAGTAATTGATAATTCTCAAATTGAAAATATAAGGATTCATATGATGACAGAAGGTTTTTTAGATCATGACGATAAGAAAGTACAAATACTATTAGATAAATTTCCTAATGTTACCTTATCATTTTATCCTATTGAGGAATTTCATTTAGAAAAATATCAGATTCCCGGATGGCAAGACACTCAAGTTGCTAATGCTAGATTATTTTTTCAAAAAATACTGGGTAAAAACTTAGACAATATAGAGGAGTTATTATATTTAGATTCAGATACAATAGTAACAGGTGATTTAAATGATTTAAATCAGTATCATGGAAAAATTCACGCAGTGTTAGACAATGCTCATCCATCTTATATTAAGGATTTAGGGGTAAGTAGATATTTTAATTCCGGAGTATTAAAGATAAATACTAATTGGTGGAAAAAAGAGAATTGTGAAGCAAGAGTAATAAAATTTATGAAAGATAATCCAACTAAAAAGTTAATATATCCAGATCAAGATGTATTAAATTGCACATTAGAAACAGATATAGAAGAATTACCAATGAGTTATAATTTGTCACCAGCTATTAGTCTAATGCAAGGGTTGACGTTAAGTTTATTTTGCGATAGGTTTGATAAAGATTTAGAAATGGTAAAAGAATCAAAAATGAATCCAAAAATATTACATAGTTATGGATTATTAGGAATAAAACCTTGGACCAATAACAAAGTAAACCCCTATAACAACATATTTAGAAAATATATATATGAAGTAAATCCGGATTTTAAACTCCAAGAGCTATCATCAATAAAAAAGATTCTATCATCTAATCCAGTATTATTTAATAGTCTCTTTTTAGTAAAATCATATACACCAGAATGTTTACAAGATGTATTAAAAGAAACTGCATTAACATTCTATAAAAAGAAAGAAACCAGTAAAAAATAGAAAACTCTACTTTTTAGTAGAGTTTTTTTGTTAATTGTTTAGTATATGGAATTTCATAAGTTCTATCAAAATTACCGATATCGTTAATTCCATTATTTAAAAAACATGTGTCTATAGCATATTGACAGGCTACCTGTATTTTTTCAGGATGAGAAGAAACATATAAAGTATGAATACCAGTTTTTGATCTAAAAAATTCTTCAGTCTCTTGTTCTCCTAACTTTGGTACAAATTCTATAGCACTAGAACTAATTGATAAATAACTATCTTGTGGAATTTTTTCAATATCTTCATCAATTAAGAGTAAATCATATTGAACTTTCATATCTTGCTTTTTACTATTCATAATTCTCCTCCTTACATGTTTTCTTATTATAGATAAAAAGAAGAGAAAAGTAAAGTTTTATATAGTCACTAATATAAGAGTTAATTTATTGTATTTCATAATACAAAGTGTTAAAATAAGAGACTAACAGCAGGAAATAAAAACACAGACTAATCAATAACATTAAAAGAGTTTGATATTACTCTATCTGAAATGTACACAAATAATAGAAATGAGTATTTAAATTTAAAAGATTATTAAGAAAAAGACTATCGATAATGAACTTATCAATAGTCTTTTTTAATAAATATTTTTTAGGAATTTAATTCAATATAATTATTTATAATGGTATTTAATAATTCAGTTTGTTTAAGTTTTAAAGAATAGTCATAATCTTTGTACTTAATATATACTGGGTTATTATAGTTTATGTTGATAAAAACTTGGATTATCATTTTGTTACTATTATCATAGAGTTCAAGTCTATATTTGTTACCTGTAGTAGTTTCCCATCTACTATTATCTATTTTTGCTTCATTTAATATGTTTGTTATTTCCCTTATTAATTTAGTATCATTTATTTGCTTTTTCAATTCTTCATTAGCCGTTAAATCATATACTACTGTATATTTAGTTACTTCTAATTTTTCCTTAATCTCCCTATAACTAGGTTTTCTACAAAATATTAATACTCCTAAAATAATAATTAAAATTAATTTATTTAAAAATCTATTGATTAATGAATAAAAATTTCAAATTAAAATGTTAAACAACACACTGTGCATTTCTTGTTTTATTGAAAAATAAGTGTTAAAATAGGTTAATAAAAATGTTTAGTGGTATTTAGTGAATTTATGACCTAGATCCATATTTTATCATTTTTTACCAAAAAGTATAGGATGTTATCAGAGGAATACGAACTTTTCAACTGAGAATACTAATTGTTTGGTTGGCTATGGTCATAGTAAGGAGGAAAAAAATATGTTTAAACTAATATCAAAATTTAAACCTTCTGGAGATCAACCAACCGCAATAAAAGAATTGGTAAAGGGAATTAAAGAAGGAAAAAAAGAACAGGTTCTTTTAGGTGCAACAGGAACAGGAAAAACCTTTACTATTGCGAATGTAATCAAAGAAGTTAATAAGCCAACTTTAGTCCTTGCCCATAATAAAACTTTAGCAGGACAATTATATTCTGAATTAAAAGAATTATTTCCTGAAAATAGAGTGGAATATTTTGTTTCCTATTATGACTATTATCAACCAGAGGCATATGTTCCATCAACAGATACATATATTGAAAAAGATTCATCTATTAATGATGAAATAGATGAACTTCGTCATGCGGCAACCAGTAGTTTATTATCCCGCGATGATGTCATTGTCGTTGCTAGTGTTTCGTGTATTTATGGTATAGGAGAAGTAGAAGAATATAAAAATAAAATGTTAACTTTATCTGTTGGTGAAGAAATGGATAGAAATGACATGTTAACCAAATTAGTGGATATGCTTTATGAACGTAATGATTTAGATTTTAAAAGAGGTACTTTTAGAGTAAGAGGAGATATAGTCGAAATTATTCCATCATACCAAAATACAACTGGATATAGAGTTGAATTCTTTGGTTCGGAAATTGATCGTATTAGTGAAGTAGACACCTTAACTGGAGCGATTATTTCCAGCAAGAAGAATTTAAGCCTTTTTCCAGCTAGTCACTTCGTTGTAAGTGATGAAAAATTAAAATCTGCTATTGTGCGTATAAAAGAAGAGTTAAAAGATAGATTACAAGAACTAAAAGAAAATAACAAGTTGTTAGCAGCAGAACGTTTGGAACAAAGGACCAACTATGATATTGAAATGCTAGAAGAAACGGGTTTTTGCTCTGGTATTGAAAACTATTCTGCTCCCATGGCTGGAAGAAAAAAAGGCGAAACACCCACAACTTTAATGGATTTCTTCCCAAAAGACTATCTTCTTGTAGTTGATGAGTCTCATGTCACACTACCACAAGTAAGAGGTATGTATAACGGAGATAGAGCTAGAAAAATGAATTTAGTTGATTATGGGTTTAGACTACCAAGTGCACTAGACAATAGACCATTAAAATATGAAGAATTCGAAAAGAAAATCAATCAAGTTATATATGTATCCGCAACACCAGGTGATTTGGAGCTAGAACATACAAATAATAAATACGTAGAGCAAATAATTAGACCAACAGGACTTCTAGATCCAACTATTGAAGTGAGAAAGACCGAAGGACAAATAGATGATTTGGTCGGAGAAATAAGAGATAGAATTGAAAAAAATGAAAGAGTCTTAGTAACAACCTTAACAATTCGTATGTCGGAAGAGTTAACAAATTATTTAAAAGAGTTAGATATAAAAGTAGCATACCTTCATTCTGAAATAAAAACACTAGAAAGATTACAAATAATTCACGATTTACGAATTGGAAAATATGATGTTGTTGTTGGAATCAACTTATTACGAGAAGGAATTGATATACCAGAAGTATCTCTTATTGCCATATTGGATGCTGATAAAGAAGGATTCTTACGTAGTAGTAGAAGTTTAATTCAAACAGTTGGGCGTTGCGCTAGAAATGCGAATGGACACGTTATTATGTATGGTGATAAAATTACAGATTCAATGAAAGAAACCATAGAAGAAACAGCAAGACGTAGAAAAATTCAAGAGAAATACAATGAGGAACATGGAATTGTTCCTAAAACAATTAATAAAGAAATAAGAGAAGTAATTAGTAATACTGATGAATCAGGAACAAAGAAACAAAAGAAGATGACTAAAAAAGAATTAGCTAAAACTGTAGAATCACTAGAACAAGAGATGAGAGAAGCTGCCAAAGCCCTAGATTTCGAACGTGCTATGGAGTTACGAGATATTTTATTTGAAATGAAATCCGGAAATTAATATAAAAGTCAAAAAGTAGGTAAAAAAGATGGATAAATATAAAAAAGTCTATATTGAAATAACAAATAATTGTAATCTAAATTGTTCGTTCTGTTCACCCATGAAAAAAGAAAAACGCTTTATGACCTTAGAAGAATTTGACCACATCTTAAAAGAAGTATCTAAAGTCACAAAAGTTATCTATCTTCATGTCAAAGGTGAACCGTTACTTCATCCTCAAATAATTGATTTTTTAAAGCTTACAGAAAAATACAATTTAAATGTAAACATAACAACAAACGGAATTTTGTTTCCCAAACTAGTAGAAAAATTAAAAGGATGTAAAACTTTACACAAGATGAATTTTTCGCTACATTGTGAACAAAATATAAAAGACTACGAAGAAAAAATTTTTGAAAGTGTTGAAAAATTATCACCAGATACTGTGGTTATTTATAGGCTATGGACATTAAAAGGCAATAAACTGGATGAAAAGTCTAATAAAACAGTTGAAAAGTTAGAAAAATATTATGAATTATCCTCAATAACAGTGGAAAAACTAAAAAAAGAAAAAAACGTAAAAATTTCTTCCACAATATATGTGGATAAAGATAATGAATTTGAATGGCCAACTATTAATAATCACAAAAGTTGTGGATATTGTCATGCTTTAAAAACACAAATAGCGATTTTAGTTGATGGTACAGTAATACCTTGCTGTCTAGATAGCGATGGAATCATTAACTTAGGAAATATATATAATGAAACACTAGAAGCAATCCAATCAAAAGAAAGATATAAAAAATTGAAGAAATCATTTCAAGACAGAAAACCTAGTGAAAAATTGTGTCAATCTTGTACTTTTAAGGAGCGAAAAAACTAAAATAGAATAGTACTAATAAAGTCTATTCTTTTTATTTGTTCGATTGACGAACAAATGTTTCTGCTATAAAATAATAGTGCAAAAGTTAGTAATAAAAAACTTAAAAAATATGTTATAATATGTGGCAGGTGATGAACATGGATAAAATAATTGTAAAAGGTGCAAGAGAGAATAATTTAAAAAATGTAAATATTGAAATACCAAAAAATAAATTAGTGGTTATGACTGGAGTATCAGGAAGTGGAAAAAGTAGTTTAGCTTTTGATACTATTTATGCAGAAGGCCAAAGAAGATATGTAGAAAGTCTATCTGCTTATGCAAGACAATTTCTAGGTGGTAGTGAAAAGCCTGATGTGGATAGTATTGAAGGTTTATCACCAGCAATTAGTATTGATCAAAAAACTACGAATAATAATCCCCGTTCAACAGTTGGGACAGTAACTGAAATCTATGATTACTTACGTTTAATTTTTGCAAGAGTAGGAATACCATACTGTCCAACTCATAATATACCAATTACAAGTCAAAGTGTAGAAGAGATGACTAATAAGGTTTTAGAATATAGTGAAGGAACTAAAATAATTATTATGTCACCCGTTGTAAATGGTGAAAAAGGAACGCAAAAAGATCTTCTAGAAACTCTACGCAAAGAAGGCTATGTAAGAATTAGAGTTGACGATGAAATGTTAGACTTATCAGAAGAGATAACTTTAGATAAAAACAAAAAACACAAAATAGATGTAGTTATTGACCGTCTAATTATCAAAGAAAATAGTCGCTCTAGACTATTTGAAGCAATTGAAGCAGCAACAAAGTTATCCAAAGGTAAAGTAGTAGTTGAAATATTAGGTGAAAATAAAAAGGAATTAGTGTTATCAGAATCTTTTGCTTGTCCATATTGTGAATTTTCTTTACCAGAATTAGAACCTAGAATTTTCAGTTTTAATGCTCCATATGGTGCTTGTCCTGACTGTAAAGGTTTAGGAATGAAATTGCAGATAGATGAAGATTTGCTAATACCGGATAAAACAAAATCTATTTCTAATGGCTGTATCAAAACTTTAACAGATGATCCTGAAGGGTTAGATTACCAAAAGTTAGAATGTCTTTGTAAGCATTATAAAATAGATATGACTAAACCTTGGAAATCATTAACTAAGAAACAACAAAATGTTATTTTATATGGTTCAGATGAAATAATTCATTTTCAATATTCTTCAAAAAGTGGTAATAAATATAATAGCAAAGATTTCTATGAAGGAATTATTAACAACTTAGAAAGAAGATATGTAGAAACAAGTTCTAATTGGGTAAGAGAATGGTTAGAAAATTATATGGTAGAACATACTTGCGAAACTTGCCATGGGGCTAGATTAAAAGAAGATGTCTTATCCGTAAAGCTAGGTGGAAAAAATATTCATGAGGTAACGGAAATGAGTATCAAAGAATTATTACCATTCTTTGAAAATTTAGAATTATCAGAAGAAAAACAAGAAATTGCCAATCTCGTATTAAAAGAAATAAAAGATAGACTTCACTTTTTAGCAAATGTTGGATTAGAATATTTAACATTAAGTAGAAGTGCTGGAACGTTATCAGGAGGAGAGGCACAACGGATTCGTCTTGCAACACAAATAGGATCCCATTTAACTGGTGTCTTATATGTTTTAGATGAACCAAGTATAGGACTTCATCAAAGGGATAATGAAAAATTAATAAATTCTATGTTAGAGATGCGTGATTTAGGCAACACTCTAATCGTGGTAGAACATGATACGGATACGATGTTAGCCTGTGATTACTTAGTAGATATTGGTCCAGGTGCTGGAGATCATGGAGGACAAATAGTAGCTGCGGGAACACCAAAAGAAGTGATGGATAATGAAAATAGTTTAACAGGTCAATATTTGAGTGGAAAAAAATGTGTTGAAGTTCCAAAGACAAGAAGAAAAGGCAATAAAAAGTTTCTGAAGATAAAAGGGGCAGAAGAACATAATCTTAAAAATATAGATGTAGATATTCCTTTAGGAACCTTCACTTGTGTGACTGGAGTATCAGGAAGTGGAAAAAGTAGTCTTGTCAATGAGATTTTATGTAAAACTGTTTCTTCAAGCCTATACAGTTCAAAAGAAAAACCTGGAAAACATAAGAAAATTTTAGGTTTAGATAATATCGACAAACTAGTGGCTATATCGCAAAACCCAATTGGTAGAACACCAAGGTCTAATCCCGCTACTTATACTGGCGTATTCGATGATATTAGAACACTTTTCACGACTACGAAAGAGGCCAAAATGTATGGTTTTGAAAAGAACAGATTTTCATTTAATGTAAAAGGTGGCCGCTGTGAAGCTTGTCGTGGAGACGGAGTAAAGAAAATTGAGATGCATTTTTTACCAGATGTTTATGTACCGTGTGAAGTATGTCATGGAACTAGGTATAATAGAGAAACGCTAAACATAAAGTATAAAGGTAAAAATATTGCTGAAGTATTAGACATGCGAGTATCGGAAGCTTTAGAATTTTTTGCTAACGTCCCTAAAATAAAAAATAAATTACAAGTTTTAGAAGATGTTGGTTTAGGCTATATAAAACTTGGTCAAAGTGCTCCAACACTATCAGGAGGAGAAGCAGAACGCGTAAAACTTGCGAAGGAATTACAAAAAAAAGCAACGGGAAAAACTTTATTTGTCTTAGATGAACCTACAACGGGATTACATACAGATGATATCAAACGCTTACTTGCAATTTTACAGAAAATAGTAGATAATAAAGATACTGTAGTAGTGATAGAACATAACTTAGATGTTATCAAAGTCGCTGACTATATTATAGACTTAGGACCTGAAGGTGGAGATGAAGGTGGCCAAATAGTCGCAACTGGTACACCAGAAGAAATTGCAAGCATAAAAGAATCATATACAGGTCAATTTTTAAAAAAAATCTTGTAATAAAGAAGGTGTTGTATGGATAAAGTAGCACTAGACTTAGGATCAATCCAAATATATTGGTATTCAATTTTTATATTTATCGGAATGTTGGTAGCTTGCTTTGTAATTTATAAAGAAGCTAAAAAAAGAGGTATTGACGATGACTTCTTAGTAAACTTAACCTTTGATACCATTATAATAGGAATAATTGGAGCTAGACTTTACTACGTTATCTTTAACTTACCTTATTATCTACAAAATCCAATAGAAATGCTAGAAATTTGGAACGGTGGTTTGGCTATTCACGGCGGAATCATTGCCGGAGTATTATTTATTATTTACTACTGCAAAAAACATAAAGCAAATCTTCTTAAAATTTTAGATATAGTTGTTGTTGGTCTAATTATTGCACAAGCAATAGGAAGATGGGGAAATTTCTTTAACAGTGAAGCATATGGACCAATAACTACAGCATCACATCTAGAGTCATTAGGAATACCAGAATTTATAATTAATGGAATGTATATTTTGGGAGAATATAGACAACCAACCTTTTTCTACGAATCAGTGTGGTGTATATTTGGCTTTTTAGCTATGTTAATAATTAGACACTATAAGTATTTAAAAGTAGGTCAATTAACTAGTTTCTATCTAGTTTGGTATGGTATTATTCGCTTTTTTATCGAAGGAATGAGAACTGATTCTTTAATGTTAGGACCACTTAAAATGGCTCAACTTGTTTCTATTGTTTTCGTGATATTTGGAATAGTTTTATATCTAAAAAGCAAAAAGGATAATAAGCCATACAATACATAACTATAACTAGGAGGATGATAAAATGTATAAAAAAGTTGTAGTATTCGGTGGGGGTACAGGAATATCTTACTTATTAAAAGGGTTAAAAGACTTTCCATTAGAAATAACTGCGGTAATTACCGTTTCAGATAATGGGCGCTCCACTGGAAAACTAAGAAAAGAATTCAATACTCCAGCAGTTGGAGATATCAGAAAAGTAATAACAGCGTTATCAGAAATAGATGAACCAATTAAGAAAATGGTTGAATATCGCTTCAATACCTCTAGTGACCTTGACGGTCATGCTATGGGAAATTTAATTTTAACTTCCATGTTAGATATTACAGGTTCATTAAAAGAATCTATTGCTTCACTAAGTAAATTATTTGATGTAAAGCATAAGGTTTTACCAATCTCTGAGGACTCCTCGTTAACATTAATGGGGCTAGATCGAGATGGAAATGTGATTGAAGGAGAAGAACAAATAACAAAAGCCAATCATAAATTTGAAAAGATTTACTATAAGGAAGAACCAAAGGTTTTAGCAGAAGTATTAGATTCTATACAAGAGGCAGATTTAATTATTTTTAGTATGGGAAGTCTTTACACAAGTATTTTACCAAATGTTATTTGTAGCGAAGTAAAAAGTGCTTTGAAAAAAACGAAGGCCCCAATCATGTATTTGTGTAATGCTGTAACTCAGCCAGGAGAAACAGATAATTTCACAGTAAGTGACCACGTTGCTTTATTAAATAAATATTTAGAATATAGAAAAATCGATGTTGTTATTGCAAGTAACAGCAAAATAGATCAAAAGATTGCTAAAAAATATGCAACAGCTGAACAAAAAGACCCAGTAAAAATTGATTATGACGCTATTGAAAAATTAGGAACAGAGTTAATAGAAGAAGACTTAGTTACTGTTGAAGATAATACACTACGTCACAACAGTTTAAAATTAAGTTCCTTAATATTTAACTATTTAATGAGAGGTTAAAATGTCATATACTACAGATATAAAAGATGAAATATCTCAAAATATCGGTTCTAAATCAGAAATAATAGCAGAACTATCAGGATATATAAGAAATAATGGTCACAAAATAGATAATAGTTTTCAACTAACTACTGAAAATGCTCAGATTTGTGATAGAATTATTAAACAAGTAGAAGCATTATATGAAGTAAAAGTAGAAAAAGAAATAAAAGATAGTCTAAATTTTAGTAAAAAAGACTTATATGTTTTAAAGTTGAAAGAAAATACAAATTTTATTTTAGAAGATCTTGGTTACCAAGATAAAGATGGAAACTATTTAGAAAAGCCACCACAATATATTGTAGGAGCCAATGAGGAAATTAGGGCCTATTTAAAAGGTGCATTCTTAAGCTCTGGTAGTATCAACGATCCTAAAACATCCAGATATCACATGGAATTATTAATAGAAGAGTCAGGGGAAGCAGTCTTCATCCAAAAATTATTAAATCTATTCGATTTAAATGTAAAAATATTAACTAGAGATAAAGGTTATATGTTATACATCAAAGAAGCAGATAAAATAAGTGATTATTTAAAGTTGATTAAGGCTAACAATGCAGTTCTTTATTTCGAAAACCAAAGAATTTATCGTAACCAAAAAAATCAAGCCAATCGTCTAAACAATTGTGAACAAGCAAATATGGACAAAGTAGTTGCAACTGCAACTGCTCAACTAGATGATATTCTTATTATTGAAGAAAATTTAGGAACATCTCTTTTAGATGAAAAAACCCAAGAAGCTTTAGAATATAGAAAAAAATATCCCGAAGCTTCCTTAAAAGAACTCAGCGAAATTATCTCAATAGAAACAGGTAAGCCTATTACTAAATCAGGTTTAAATCACCGTTTTCGCAAGATGAAAGAATTAGCAACTAGATTTAAAAATATGGATAATAATAATAAAAACTAGGAAAATTCCTAGTTTTCTTTATTAATTACTTTATCAATGAGTCCATATTCCATGGCGCTTTTAGCATCCATGTAATTATCTCGTTCTGTATCTTTGTCAATTTTTCTCAATGATTGTTTTGTGTTTTTTGCAAGAATTTTATTTAATCTTTTCCTAAGTAACAAAATTCTATCTGATGCAATTTTAATATCACTAGCTTGTCCTTCTGCACCACCCAACGGTTGATGAATCATAATATCGGCATTAGGTAAAGCATATCTTTTTTGTGGTGTACCACTGGAAAGTAAAAAGGCTCCCATGCTGGCTGCGATTCCCACACAAATGGTAGAAACGTCACTAGAAATAAATTGCATGGTATCATAAATCGCTAATCCGGCAGACACACTACCACCAGGAGAATTGATATAAATAGAAATATCCTCATGATTAATAGAATCTAAATACAACAAAGAAGCAATGACACTATTAGCTAAAGTATCATTGATTTCTCCACTAATAAAAATAATTCTCTCTTTTAAAAGTCTAGAAAAAATATCATAACTTCGCTCACCATCTAATTCTTTTTCAATAACAACAGGAACTAAACTCATAATCTTATCACCTATCCTTAGTATAATTGTAAAGTAACTAAATTATTCATATTCTAAAACGACAAAGTGTGATACAATGATAAGAGAAAATAAAGAGGGTGACAAAATGATTGAAACAGTAGAAGTTGAAATAAAAGGAAAAAAATATCAATTAAGTAAAGGAATGAGTCTAGAAGAAATATCCAAAGAATTCCAAAAAGATTATAAATATCCAATTTTAATTGCTAGAGTAAATAATAAATTAGAAGAATTAACAAAAACTATTAATGATGACTCGGTAATAGAGTTTTACGATTTAACAACTCGAGAGGCAAATCGTAGTCATATTAGCGGACTTACTTATGTACTTTTATATGCTATTAAAAAATTATATGGTGAAGATGCTAATATCGTAGTGCAACATTCACTAGATAAAGGGATATATATAGAAGCAAATTTCAAACTAACTGAAAATAGGATAAAAAACATCAAGGAGACAATGAATACTATTATTGAAGCCGATATGCCAATTATTAGAAGTACGGTAGATAGAGGAGAAGCCATTAAATATTTCGAAAACAAAAAAGATAAAGTAAAAGCCGGAGTAATGACTTATAATACCAATAGTTATGTAACACTTTATCGACTAGGTAACTATTATAATTATTTTTATAATTTAATGCCTACCTCAACTGGAAAACTAAAAGCATTTGACTTGACTTTTATAAAAGATAATGGTTTTGTCTTATTGTTTCCAACCATTTATATATTTGATAAAATTCCAAGTTACAAACATCATCCTCATATGTTTGATGTTTTTCAAGAGTGTCGTGACTGGGCAAAAATAATCGGAGTAGAAAACTCAGTTGATCTAAATAGACTAGTTTCTTTAGGAAAAATTAATGATTTAATCAGAATTGATGAAACTTTACAAAGTAATCGTTTATTAAATTTAGCTAGTGAAATTAATAAAAGAAAGGATACTGTCAAAATTGTACTAATGGCAGGACCATCATCATCAGGGAAAACTACGACTTCTAAGAAACTTTGTATGTACTTAGAAAGTTTTGGACTTCATCCTAAAGTGCTATCTATGGATGATTATTTTGTAGAACGTGATGAAACACCATTGGATGAAAACGGAAAACCAGATTATGAATGTTTAGAAGCCATGGATATGAAGTTATTTGATAAACAAATAGAAGAATTACTAAAAGGAAAAACAGTTACAATTCCGACTTATAACTTCCCATTGGGAATGAAAGAATATAAAGGCGAAATGACTCTAGGAAAAGAAGATATTTTAGTCATTGAAGGAATTCACGCACTAGATACTAAAATATTAACTAATATTCCAAGAGCCAAAAAATATAAAATATATATTTCAGCTTTAACGGAGTTAAATTTAGACGACCATAATCGAGTTTCTACTACGGATAACCGCATGCTAAGAAGAATTATCAGAGATAACAGAACTAGAAATAATGGAGTAGAACATACATTAAAAGCTTGGGACAGTGTAAGACGTGGAGAAGAAAAATATATTTTTCCATTCCAAGATGATGCTGACTTTACATTTAATTCAGCCTTAATTTATGAAATTGGTGTCTTAAAAACTTACGTAGAACCACTACTATACTCAGTACCACAGGATTCGTTATATTATGAAGAAGCTAAAAGGTTAATCAATTTCTTAAGACTATTCTTACCAATTCCAGCTGATGTTATACCACAAGACTCAATATTAAGAGAATTTATAGGTGGAAGCTGTTTCCATGAGTAATAAAGAAATATTAAAAATATCCACAAAAGCTGTGGATATTTTTTTACGACAAGAAAGTGTCAAGAGATTTTGAGTATGTTGAAATGCAAAAAAAAAGATTATATAATGAAAATAAAGGAGAGTATGTATGGAAAAGAGAGGTTTAATAACAATAATTATAATACTATCAATATTGGTAGTAGGTATGGGAGGATATACTGTATATGATAAAATAGTTGTTACTGCTGATAAGGAAAATAAAGAAACATTAAATAAGCAAGATAAAAAGAATGAAAAAGTAAAGAAAGATTCTGAAACAAGTTCTGATTATAATGACAAAACAATTAATTCAAGTAACGAAAACAATCCTACAAATACTGAATGTCAATGTCAAACAAAACCTAGATGTACAGGAACATATTACGGTGCATTAAGCGCAACAGAAACATATAAATATGTTTTAAAAGATGATGGAACTTTTTCTGCAGAATTTGGTGGTGGATCAGGAACAACAGGGGTTTTTGTTATTAATGACAATACAATAAGCTTTATTAGAAGAAAAGATACTGTAGGTCCAAGAAATCAAGATCCTTATTTTTATACAGAAGATTATTTAATTGCAGATGATTGTTCATCTATAACTGTACAAAAGGGTTCAGCAATATTCGGACTAGATAAGCAATAAGCATATATTCCAAAAAATATCCACAAAAGCTGTGGATATTTTTTTACGACAAAAAAGTGTCAAAAGACTTTGAATATATTGAAACAAAAAAAAGAAGACTATATAATGAAAATAAGGGAGGAATACAAAATGGTAAGAGTAGCAATTAATGGATTCGGAAGAATCGGAAGATTAGCATTTCGCTTAATGGAAGAAGATAGTGATTATGAAGTTGTTGCTATCAATGACTTAACAGATGCTGAGCAATTAGCTTATTTATTAAAATATGATACAAATCATAGAAACTATCGTATCGACGATATTGATAGCGAAGGTGATTCTATTATTATTGGTAATAGAAAAGTAAAAATTTATGCAGAAAAAGATCCTTCAGTATTACCTTGGAAAGATTTAGATATCGATGTTGTTTTAGAATGTACAGGAAAATTTACTGACAAAGATAAGGCAATGGCGCACATTAATGCTGGAGCTAAAAAGGTAATCATTTCTGCACCAGCAAAAGGAGACTTAAAGACAATTGTCTACAATGTTAATCATACTACATTAACAGGTGATGAACAAATTATTTCAGCAGCGAGCTGTACTACAAACTGTTTAGCACCAGTAGTAGATGTATTAGATAAAGAATTTGAAATAGTTAAAGGGTATATGACTACCGTTCATGCTTACACCAATGATCAAGCAACATTAGATGTTCCACATAGTAAAGGAATAAAAGCTCGTCGTGGTAGAGCATGTGCTGCTAACATTGTACCAGCATCAACTGGAGCAGCTGCAGCAATCGGTAAAGTTTGTCCTAACTTAGATGGTAAATTAGATGGTGCAGCAATGCGTGTACCAGTACCAACAGGATCAGTAATTGACTTAGTACTTGAATTTAATAAAAGTACAACAGCTGAAGAAATTAATAGAGTATTAAAAGCATCTCAAAATGAAACTTTACAATATACTGAAGATCCAATCGTATCAAGTGACGTTATTGGTAGACATTGTGGTTCATTAGTAGATGGTTTATCAACAAGTGTATTAGATGTAGATGGAAAACAATTAGTAAGAGTAGTCTCTTGGTATGATAATGAAATGAGTTATACAGCTCAAATGGTTAGAACTGCGAAATACTTAATGGAAAAATAAAAAAGAAGCCAACTTCTTTTTTTAGTTTTAACAAGTTATACACTTAAAATAGATAGGAGAAAATAACCAATGAAAACTATAAAAGATATGAACTTAGAAAATAAGAAAGTTTTAATACGCTGTGACTTTAATGTTCCAATGAAAGAGGGAAAAATAGTAGATGATACTAGAATAGTAGCAGCTTTACCAACAATTGAATATTGTTTAGAAAAAAACGCTAAAGTAATATTATTTTCTCATTTAGGTAGAGTAAAAGAAAAAAATGACTTAGAAAAAAACAACTTAGCACCAGTTGCAACTAGATTAGAAGAGCTACTAAATAAAAAAGTAACATTTATTAACAAGACTCGTGGCCAAGAATTAGAAGCAGCAATCTCTAGTATGGAAAGTCAAGATATTATCTTAGTTCAAAATACTCGCTATGAAGATTTAGATGGTAAAAAAGAAAGTGGAAATGATAAAGAACTTGGGGCATATTGGGCATCATTAGGCGATGTATTCGTAAATGATGCTTTTGGAACTATTCACAGAGCTCATGCTTCAAACGTAGGAATTGCATCAAACTTAGAGTCTTGTATTGGTTTTTTAATTGAAAAAGAATTAACAGCATTACAAGAATTAGACAATCCACCTCGTCCATTCACTGTAGTATTAGGTGGAGCAAAAGTAGCTGATAAAATTGGCGTAATAGAAAACTTAGTAAAAAAAGCTGATCGGATTTTGATTGGTGGTGGAATGGCTTTTACCTTCCTAAAGGCTGAAGGCTACCAAATTGGGTCATCACTATTAGATGAAGAAAATATTGAATTTTGTAAAAGAATAACAACAGAATATCCTAATAAAATAATTTTACCTGTGGACGTGGCAGTAACAACCGAATATACAGAAAATGAACCATACAAAGTAAAGGATATAAATGAAATAGATTATAATGAAATGGGTCTAGATATTGGACCTAAAACAGAACAATTATTTGAAAATTATTTAAAAGATTCTAAAATAGCTGTTTGGAATGGACCATTAGGTGTTTATGAATTTACAAAATATAAACAAGGAACAGATCATCTATTACAATATGTTGTGGACAATAACATTAAAATAATTCTTGGTGGTGGAGATATCGTTGCAGCCGCTTCTCAATCAGGATATAAAGATAAAGTATACCATGCTTCAACTGGTGGTGGAGCAACATTAGAATACTTAGAAGGAAAAACTCTACCAGGATTGGAAGCTATTAAGTAAGATGGTAGAAAAAATAGAAGTATTAAATCCTTATAATGAAAATCATGTTAAATTATTTACAACTTATGATCAAAAAAATCAAATAACAGATGGTATATCTAAGAAATTAGAAAATATTCGTAAACAATATACAGAAGAAGAATTTCGACAAAACGAAAGAAAAAAACCAGAAATAACTAGAACTATATTTTTAGAAAAAGATGGAAGGATTTCTTCTTACTGTAATTTACAAGGGGAAAAAGATCGCAAATTATGTCAATTAATGCTAGGCCCAGTCGAAAATCTAAAAGGGGCAGAACAATTATTACAAAGTGCAGAAAAATATGCTTTTGATACACTAGGCATGGAAGAGTTAATTTTTTTGGACTCTAAAAAGTCTTTTTTTCCTAGTAAATATTTTCTAAATCATAACTACGAGTCATTAGGCGAAGAATCTGGGCAAATAATTTATATGAAGTCAAAAGTTCTAGAGCCGAAAAACTCCTATCAAATTTAATAAAAGAGGTGGTATGATGATAGTAGCCTTAAATAATAAATGTAATTTAACTAAGAAAGAGTTTAGAGAATATCAAATTAAGCTTCAAGAGGTAAAAACAACAAGTAAATTGATTTTATGTCCTTCGTTTTTATATCTAGATCAATTTAATTTAACAAATATAAAATTAGGTGCACAGAATGTTAGTACTACTGATTGTGGTGCTTACACTGGCGAAGTATCTGCGAAACAGTTAAAAGAAGAAAATGTAGATTATTGTATTGTAGGACATTCAGAAAGAAGAGAATATCAACAAGAAAAAAATGAGGAAATAAATGAGAAAATAAAAAGGTTATTTTCTTATCAGATAACTCCAATACTATGTGTTGGTGAAAAAAGAAGCGAGCGGGAAGAAGGATTAGAAAAGCAAGTTGTTTTAAAAGAATTAACTATGGCAACTAAAGATTTGACTGAAGAAGAAAAGGGTAAAGTAATAATTGCCTATGAACCAATTTGGTCAATCGGTACTGGGTTAATTCCAACCGCTGAGCAAATAATAGAAATTATTCATACGATTAAGGAAATGTTTCCTCAAAATAAAGTATTATATGGTGGAAGTGCTAATGAAGAAAATATTGACACCTTAAAAGAAATTTCAGAAATTGATGGCTATTTATTAGGTGGTTTAAGTTTAAAACCAGAAAAACTTCAAATCTTTTTAGAAAAATTAGAAAAATAGACAAATTAGACAGTTTCGACAAAACTTGTCTTTTTTTTCTCTACCATTTTTTGACAAGCTAGTATATAATGAAAATACGTGCAGTACTGAGAGGAGAACAAATGAAAAAGACAAAAGTATTAGTAGTAGACGATAATAAGAGTTTAGTAGAAATGATAAAGGAGTATTTTAATGAACATCCAGATATCACAATTTCTTTAGAAGCTTATGATGGTGCCGAAGGAATTCGTTTGATAGAAAAGAAACAAGAGGAATATGATATCGTTCTATTAGATCTGATTATGCCTAATAAAGATGGAATTGCAGTACTGGAATATATGAAAGAAAAGTCAATTGATAAGAAAGTAATAGTATTAACTTCTTATAATACCCAAGATATGATTAGAAAAGTATCGGAACTAGGAGTAAATTATTTTATTCTAAAACCATTTGAATTAGAAGATTTAGAAAAAAGAATTACAGAGGTATCTGAAGGAGTAAAGTTTGGTGGTAAAGAAATAGACGTTTATCATAATAATTTGCAAATTGCCATCACTAAAACTTTACATGAGTTAGGAGTACCATCTCATATTAAAGGTTATCAATATATTAGAGAAAGTATTTCATTAGTCTATGAACGCCCAGAAATTATTGGTGGAATCACGAAAGAACTTTATCCAGAAGTTGCTAAAAAATATGAAACAACGGTTTCGAGAGTAGAAAGAGCAATTAGACACGCAATTGAAGTTAGTTGGAATCGTGGCAATTGGCAACTAATGGAAGAAATTTTTGGGCACAGTGTCGATATTGATAAAGCAAAGCCAACCAATTCAGAATTCATTGTCACAGTTGCTGATAAATTAAGATTAGAATTTAGTAAACCATTAGCTAATTAAAGACGGAAAAAAATTAAACCGCCTTTTTTTTATCGTTGACTTTATTAGGTAAAATAATGTATACTTATTTTAGTAAATATGTAGGGAGGTTACAAATTATGGAACGTAAAATAGAAAAATTCCTGCAAAAATGGCAAAAAGACATCATTAGAAAGCCCTTAGTATTATATGGACCAAAACAGGTTGGCAAAAGTTACTCTGCCTTAACTTTTGGTAAAGAAAATTATAAGAATACTATTTATTTTAATACCAACAGTAATAAAACTCTAGAAGAATTATTTACAAAAGAAAAATCAACAGATAAATTAATCTTAAATCTATCGTTAATATCGGGTGAAACAATATTAGCTGAAGATACCCTATTAATATTTGATAATGTAAATAGTTTGGAAATTATTAAAGGATTAAAACTTTTTGGAAGCGAACATAGTAAATATCATATCATTGCTATCACTTCTCGCCGTGAGAATTTAATGGAATTCAAAGGAGAAGAATTGCAATTCAAAGGTATGAATGAAATGGATTTTGAAGAATTTTTATGGGCTAAAAATGAAAAAGCCTTAGCAGAGTTAATCCAAGAATCATTTACAAAACGCAAAACTTGCCCTTTCCATAAACTAGCATTAGAATTATTTCAAGAATATTTAATGACTGGTGGGTTTCCTGAAGTTATCATGGCTAATTTAGAAGGTAAAAGTGAATATGAAATCGATATCATGAAACAAAAAATTCTTGAGGTTTATGAAAGGGAACTTATTGCTAGTAAAACATTAATAGATATTCCAAGAGGTTTAGAGGTAATAGAGTCTATTCCAGAACAATTAAAAAAAGAAAATAAAAAATTCCAGTATGGATTAATTGGTACGGGAAAACGTGCCAAAGAATATGAAGGTGCTATTAATTACTTAGTGAGCAATCAAATCGCATACAGAAGTTATAAAGTATCCACTGTAAAATCTCCCTTAAGTAGTTGTAGAGAAACCGATAGTTTTAAACTTTATCTACCAGATGATGGTATGCTATCTGGAATGTTACATATTACTTTAAAACAATTACTAAGCGATGAAAAGATAAAAGAAATATTATATGAAAACAGTATAGCCAAGACCTTAGCCGAAGCAGGGTATGCTCTATACTATTATCAATCAGAAGGAAAAGCTGAAGTGAATTTTGTGATTCAAAACAGAATGGGTAAAATAATTCCTATTGAATTAATTACCAAAGCTGACTCGAAAGCAAAATCTTTAGCAGTATTTATGAAAAAATTCACGGTAACGGAAGCCTATCGGGTTACCGAAAACAACTTTGCAACAAAAAAGGGTGTAAGATACATCCCAATATATGCAATGTTTTGCTTAAACGACAATAGAATTTAGGAGGACAAAATGACAAAACCAATTGTATTGACAATTTTAGATGGATATGGATTAAGAGAGGAAGAACACGGAAATGCTGTTAAGTTAGCCAACAATCCAGTCTTTACAGAACTATGGGAAAAGTATCCCCATACAACATTAACTGCATCAGGACAACTAGTAGGACTGCCAAAAGGCCAAATGGGAAATAGTGAAGTAGGTCATATGAACATTGGTGCCGGACGAATTGTTTATCAATCACTGGAGTTAATTAATAAAGCAATTGATGATAAAGAGTTTTTCAGAAATGAAATACTGAAGAGCGTAATGTCTCATGTAAAAGAAAATGAATCAAAACTACATATAATGGGACTTATAAGTGATGGAGGAGTACATTCTCATATAAATCATTTAATGGCTTTATTAGATATGTGTAAAATGGAAAATATAACAAACGTTTATCTTCATTTGTTTACAGATGGACGTGATGTAGCTCCTAAAAGCGCATATAACTATATTTCGAAAGTAGAAGAAAAATTACAAGAATTAGGTTTCGGAACAATCGCATCTATCAGTGGAAGATATTATGCCATGGATCGTGATAACAATTATGATAGATTAAAAAAGGCTTATGATGTTATTGTTAATGATTTTGGTAAGGTAGAAACTTCTCCAAAGGAATATATTGAAAAAAGTTATAATGAAGGTATTACAGATGAATTTTTCTTGCCAGCTAAGTTTGTGACTCAAGGAAACGTGACAGAAAACGATGGTGTAATAGCCTATAACTTTAGAAAAGATAGATTGCGTGAATTAATGACAGCCATTACTAATCCTGAAGAAGTAGAAATGGATACTGTTAAATTTAATAATGTAAAAACAATTACAATGTTACCAGTAGTAAATACAGTGAAAGCCCCTCATGCTTTCAATGATCCAGAACTTACTAATATTTTAGGAGAATATATTGAAAAACAAAATCTATCACAATTAAGAATTGCAGAAACAGAAAAATATGCACATGTAACGTTCTTCTTCGATGGTGGAAAAGAAGTGGATTATAAAAATGAAAAGAAAATTCTAATTCCATCCCCAAAAGTTGCAACATATGATTTACAGCCATCTATGAGTGCAGACAGAGTAACTGAAAAATTATTAGAAGAATTAGAAAATATGGATTTAGTAATTTTAAATTTTGCGAATGGTGACATGGTAGGTCATACTGGTGTATTAGAAGCAGCAATTGAAGCTGTTGAAACAGTAGATAAGGATCTAAAAAAGATATATAATAAGGTAGTGGAGTTAGGTGGAGTCCTACTAGTAACCGCTGATCATGGAAACTGTGAAGAAATGTTAGATGAAAATAATAATATTTTAACAGCTCATACTACCAATCCAGTACCATTTATTATTACAAAAGAAAATTTAACATTACATCCAGGAAAATTAGGAGATATAGCACCAACAATTTTAGATTTAATGAATATAGAAAAACCTGACGAAATGACAGGAGAAAGTTTAATAGAAAAATAAAAGCAATACTAGGAAAGATTTTTTCCTTGCATTGCTTTTTTTATGATTGGCTTAAAAGATTCCATATCAAAATCTAATAAGACATTTAAGTCAACTTCTAAAGCTTTTGATATTCGCCAAATAGTAAAAGTTGAAAATGTATCTTTTCCTTTTTGGGATTCTAACGCTCTAACAAACTCGTGAGAAACATCAATTGCTTCAGCTAATTGTGCTTGCGTCCATCCCTTCTCAATTCTAGCTTCTCGTATATGCTCAATAACTATTTTTTTAAAAAACACTTCATAAATTTTTCGTTCTTCTTTATTCATACTACCACCTAAGAGTTAGTATGCCCAAAAATTAAAAAATAATATGTAACCTAGAGGGTTACATAAATACAAACGTGTTCGATTGCACAGTCAAAAAAAGTACCTTATAATAACATTGAGGGGATAAAATGAAAGAACGATTAATATTTCATATAGATGTAAACAATGCCTTTTTATCATGGTCAGCAGTGTTATTATTAAAAGAAGGTTATCAAATTGATATTAGAACCATCCCGGCTATTATTGGAGGTTCAGAAAAAGACCGAAGGGGAATAGTTTTAGCTAAATCTCCAATTGCTAAAAAATATGGTATTAAAACAGCTGAAACCATTTATCAAGCTAAAAAGAAATGTCCATCAGTAAAAATGTATCCACCAAATTACAAATGGTATCATCAAAAATCTAAAGAATTGTTTGAATATTTATCAAACTATTCACCATTACTAGAACAATTTTCCGTAGATGAGTGCTTTTTAGATATGACTGGTATGAATTATATATATAAGGACTATTTACAATTGGCTTCCAAAATTAAAGAGGAAATAAAAGAAAGATTTGGTTATACTGTAAATATTGGTATAGGAAATAATAAGTTATGTGCCAAAATGGCATCAGACTTTGAAAAACCAGATAAAATTCATACTCTGTTCGCAACAGAGATAGAAAGTAAGCTATGGCCTTTAGAAGTAGGCGACTTATTCATGGTTGGAAAAAGAACTAAAGAAGAATTAAATAAGTTAAAAATTTATACAATTAAAGATTTAGCCCTAGCTAATGAAAAGACTTTAGAAAAACATTTTAAAAATCAAGCACATCATTTAAAACAAGCAGCTTGGGGAATAGATTATAGTAAAGTAGAACCAAGAAGTGCTAAAACAACAAGTATTTCTACTACTGAAACATTAACTTATGATTATACAGATGAAGAAAAATTAAAAGAAATTTTGTTTCGTCAAACAGAAGATGTCACTAGAGAATTGAGAAATCAAAAACAATACGCCAAAACTGTTGCAGTAATCTATAAAAATAATCAATTTAAAAATTATTCAGCACAATCTAAACTACCCCACCAAACTAACAGCACAAAAGAAATCTATAAATTGGTAGTAGAAATATTTGACAAAAGCTATAAGAAAGATCCTATACGCCTAATTGGTGTAAGGTTAGCTGACTTGTCAGAAACAAAAGAGAGACAAATGACATTATTTGAGCAAGAACTAGAGTCAGAAGAAAAAGAAGAAGAGATTCAAAAAACAATAGACAACATTAATAAAAAGTTTGGTAAATCATTAATAGCTCCTGCTTCTCTAAAAATTATTGGTAATCCAAAATCCAAACGAAATCTAAAGGATTGAAAAATCCTTTTTATTGTGTTATAATACGCTACCAAAAGAGATGATTACTATGAATAAAAGGTTAGCATTGGTATATCGCATAATTGAAATTGATAAACAGAAATATTTTGTTGTTTTTCCACCACCATCAAAAGAACAAACGAACAGAATAGACTTTGATTATACTGAATATTTAAATACTTTAATAAAACAGCTAAGAACAACACCATCGAAAGAAAGAGAAAGTTTAATAGAAAAATGGGCTTCTTTAGTAAAAATAGAACAAAGTAATATGCTATTAAAAAAAGTCCAAATAGAATATGAGAAGCTTTTAAAACTACGAGAAGGTGAAGAAAAATTATCAAAAATCTATATGGAAAAAAAGGAAGAAGTAACAAAAGATTCTAAAAATGACGATAAAACAACAATAGCTAAACAAAAAGAAGAACAGTTAACAAAGAAATTTCAAGAAATAAAAGCAACTAGTGAAAAAAGATTTGCTAGATTTTTAGAAGCAAAAGACGAAGCTCGAAATTTGTATCTTTATGATTTACAAGAAATGAATAAAAATCCAGCACAACGCCAATTTAAAAGAGCTTTTTTTGCACATCTAGATATGGGAATTCAAGAGGAATTAACAGAATTAGAATTAGAAACGATGACATTAGGAGAAATATGGGAGTATAATAAATGTTATTTAGAACGAAAAGAAGCAAAGCATTTGAAAAGAAAAATAAAAAAGAAAGTTAAATAATATAGTAATTCTTTTATAAATTGACTAATATAATCACTCAGCATAAAAAGAACGGATGGAATATAAAAGTAAAAAATAAAAGAATAAAAATATTTATGACAAACCTTGCAAACGAGAAAATACCAGTATTGTTATACAAAATCAATTTTCATGAAAAGCAAAATAGATAATGTAAAATAATAATGTGAAAAATATGGAAATAAAAACAACAGATATTTACTATTAGATGATTATCGACAAATTAGTTTTATTGATACAATACGAAAACAGAACAAGATATAGTTCCTCTTCTTTTATTAAAATATCAAAAATTCTACAAAAACCTCTTGCATTTATTGATGTTTGTTGCTATAATTAATTACGTGTGACTGCTTAGATGTGTGAGGTTGCCGATACTCCAGGTTAAGTTGTTAACTTGGTATCGGGTTATTTGCACGGAGCAAGTCTATACTAGATATAGGCGAAGGGAGGATTTTAAATGTCAACAGCAAAAGTTCGTATTAGATTAAAATCATATGATCACAGAATTCTTGATAATGCTGTAACTAAAATTGTTGAAACAATTAAAAGATCAGGTGGAGAAATTTCTGGCCCAGTACCACTTCCAACTGAAATTGAAAAGTTTACAATTTTAAGAGCTGTTCATAAATATAAGGATTCACGTGAACAATTCGAAATGCGTACGCACAAAAGACTTATTGATATCAAAAATCCTAGCAAGGAAACTATTGATGCATTAGCTCATTTAGATTTACCAAGCGGGGTAGATATTGAAATCAAAACAAAATAATAGGAGGAAACAATAATGAAAGGAATCTTAGGTAAAAAAATCGGAATGACTCAAGTGTTCACTAAGAACGGTAAGTTAATTCCAGTTACTGTAGTTGAAGTAGAACCAAATGTAGTTACTCAAATAAAAACAGTAGCAAAAGATGGATATGATGCTATTCAATTAGCAACACAAACTATCAGAGAAAATTTATCAAACAAACCAGCTATCGGTCATACTAAAAAAGCTGGTACTGAACCTAAGCGCTTCTTAAGAGAGATTAGAGGAGTAAATGTAGAAGATTACACATTAGGTCAAGTAATTGGTGTGGATATCTTCGAAGAAGGAGAAATGGTTGACGTAAGTGGAATTAGTAAAGGTAAAGGATTCCAAGGTGTAATCAAACGTCATAACCAAAGCCGTGGGCCTATGGGTCATGGTTCTCAATACCATAGAGGTGTTGGTTCATTAGGTACTATGTTACCAATGCACGTTTTAAAAGGTAAGAAAATGCCTGGACAAATGGGTAATGTAGCAAGAACTGTACAAAATCTTGAAATTATTTCAGTAGATACTGAAAATAGCGTAATCTTAGTAAAAGGAAATGTTCCAGGTCCAAAGAAATCATTAGTTATGATTCGTACTGCAGTTAAAAAGCCAAACGTGAAAAAAGAAGCAGCTGACTTAGTTTCTTATCAAGAAACAAAAGAAGTTGTAGAAGAAGCACCTGCAGAACAAACAGCAGAATAAATCATCACAGGAACAAAGAACTTAATAAAAAAGAAAATAAAGAAATGTGATGAAAGGAGGAAACGTAGATGAAAAAAGTAGAACTTTTAAATCTAAAAGGCGAAAAAGTAAAGGACATTAACTTAAACGAAAATATTTTTGGAATTGAACCAAATAAAAATGTTTTATATGATGCAGTTATTTTAGCTAGAGCGTCATTAAGACAAGGAACTCATAGTACTAAGAACAGATCAGAAGTAAGTGGTGGAGGAAGAAAGCCATGGAGACAAAAAGGAACTGGACGTGCTCGTCAAGGTTCAATCAGATCTGTACAATGGGTAGGTGGAGGAAGATATGGAACTCCAGTACCAAGAGATTACAGCAAAAAACAAAATCGTAAAGAAAGAAGACTTGCAATTAAGTCAGCTTTAGCATATAAAGCACAAGCTAATGAAGTTATCGTATTAGAAAACTTAACATTATCTACACCAAAGACAAAAGATATGAAAACTTTATTAGAAACATTAAAAGTAGCTGATAAGAAAGTATTAATCGTTGTAAAAGAATTTGATGATAATATGATTTTAGCATCAAGAAACTTACAAAATGTAGTATTAATTTCAGCAGATGAAATCAATGTATTAGATGTTGTAGGTACTAACGTAGTTGTATTTACACAAGATGCATTAAATCAAGTAGAGGAGGTGCTTAACTAATGAGAGACACTAAGTATTTAGAAATCATCAAGGCACCAGTTATTACTGAAAAATCAATGGCTGCAAAAGAAGCAGGAAAATATACTTTTAAAGTTGATCCAAAAGCTAACAAAATTGAAATAAAAAACGCTATTGAAAAAATATTCAATGTAGAAGTTACATCAATTAGAACAATTAATGTAAAACCTAAAAAAAGAAGAGTTGGTCGTTATACAGGATTAACTAATCGTTCAAAGAAAGCAATTGTTACTTTAAAAGAAGGACAAACAATTGATCTTGGTTAGAAGGAGGAAATAAATTATGGCAATCAAAACATATAAACCTACTACACCAGGTCGTAGAAAAATGAGTACGTTAGTTAATGAAGATATAACTAAGAGTACTCCAGAAAAATCTCTATTAGTTACTATTAAGAAAAATAGTGGACGAAATAATCAAGGTAAGATTACAGTACGTCATCAAGGTGGCGGAGCTAAAAGAAAATATCGTATCATTGATTTTAAAAGAAATAAATTAGAGGTACCTGGAACAGTAGCAAGTATCGAATATGATCCAAATAGAACTGCAAATATTGCATTAATCAATTATGCAGACGGTGAAAAAAGATATATCCTTGCTCCAAAAGGATTAGAAGTTGGAACAAAAATTGAAGCTGGAGCAAATGCAGATATTAAAGTTGGTAATGCACTACCAATTATGAATATTCCAGTAGGTACAATGATTCATAACATTGAATTACGCCCAGGAAAAGGTGGGGAACTAGCAAGAAGTGCTGGTACAAGCGCACAAATCCTTGGACGTGAAGGAAAATATGTAATGATTCGTTTATCAAGTGGTGAACAAAGAAAAGTTTTAGGAACATGTATGGCAACAATTGGAGAAGTTGGAAATGAAGACGCTTCACTTGTTAGATTAGGTAAAGCAGGACGTAAACGTCATATGGGTATTAGACCAACAGTTCGTGGTTCTGTTATGAACCCTAACGACCATCCACATGGTGGTGGTGAAGGACGTGCTCCAGTAGGACGTAAAGCACCAATGACTCCATGGGGTAAACCTGCACTTGGATTAAAGACACGTAAGAAAAAACAATCTGACAAATTCATCGTACGTCGTCGTAATAGTAAATAGGAAAGGATGATTAAATAATGGCAAGAAGTTTAAAAAAAGGGCCTTACGTATTTGATAGATTACTAAAAAAGGTTCAAGAATTAAATAAATCTGGTAAAAAAGAAGTCATTAAAACATGGTCACGCCGTTCCACAATTTATCCTGATTTTATAGGACATACATTTGCCGTTCACAATGGTAAAGAATTTATACCAGTATATGTTACTGAAGATATGGTTGGACATAAATTAGGTGAATTTGCATTAACTCGTAAATTCGGTGGACATGGTTCAGACAAAAAATAATTGAAAATGACTAGGAGGGAAAAAAATGGAAGCAAAGGCAATTGCTAAAGGTCTTAGAGTATCACCAATCAGAGCTCGTTTAGTAGCAGATATGATTCGTGGTAAAAGTGTACAAGAAGCAGCTAACATCTTAGTAAATACAAGCAATAAATCAGCAAGACTTACAAAAAAAGTTCTAGATTCTGCTATTGCAAATGCCGTTAACAACAACGGTGCAGATGCTGCTACACTTTATGTAAAAGAAGCAAGAGTAGATGCTGGTCCTGTAATGAAACGTCACTTTTTTGATTCACGTTCTCACATAGGACATAGAGATCATAGAACTAGTCACATTATTATCGTAGTGGCTACAAAAAACTAATAAGGAGGTTAGAATATGGGACAAAAAGTTAATCCTAATGGACTTAGACTTGGCATCAATAAAGACTGGGAAGCAAAATGGTATGCAAATAATAAAGACTTTTCAAAAGTATTAGCTAAAGATATAGAAATTCGTAAATATTTAGAAAAGAATTTAAAAAATGCTGGAATTGCTAAAGTTGAAATTGAAAGAACTGCAAAAAGATGCGAAGTTGTTATCCATACTTCTAAGCCAGGTGTAATGATTGGCCGTGGTGGAGAAGAAATAGAAAAATTAAAGAAACAATTATCAAAGATTGCAGATGAAAACGTTCAAATTTCAATCGTAGATATTAAAAAAGCAGACATGAACGCTCAATTAGTTGCTGATTCAATCGCAAATCAAATTACTAACAGAGCATCATTCCGTATGGCTCAAAAACGTGCAATTAGAAATGCTATGAAAGCTGGAGCTAAAGGAATTAAAACATCAGTATCTGGTCGTTTAGGTGGAGCTGATATGGCACGTAGCGAAGGATACACAGAAGGAACTATTCCTCTACATACATTAAGAGCAGATGTTGATTATGCAACAGCAGAAGCTGATACAACATTTGGAAAAATTGGTGTAAAGGTATGGATCTACAAAGGAGAAATCCTAAACAAGAAATCTAAGGGAGGTAATTAATATGTTAATACCGTCAAGAACTAAATATCGTCGTGTTCATAGATTACCTTACGAAGGAAAATCTCGTGGAAACAGAACATTAAGTTTCGGAGAATATGGACTTCAAGCAAAAGAGGGAGCTTGGATAACAGCAAATCAAATCGAAGCTGCTCGTATTGCTATGACTCGTTACATGAAACGTGGTGGTAAAGTTTGGATCAATGTATTCCCACACATGCCACTTACTAGAAAACCAATTGGTACAAGACAAGGTAAAGGTAAAGGTAACGTTGAAGGATGGGTTGCTGTTGTAAAAGAAGGAAAAATTCTTTTTGAAATTGCTGGAGTTAGCGAAGAAGTAGCACGTGAAGCTTTACGTTTAGCATCACACAAACTACCAATAGCAACAAAATTTGTAATGAAAGAAAATGGTGGTGAAAAGAATGAAGGTTAAAGAAATAAGAGAATTAACAACTGAAGAAATCAATACAAAATTATTCGAAGCTAAACAAGAATTATTTAACTTACGTTTCCAACAAGCTACAGGAAACCTTGAAAAACCTTCTAGAATTAGAGATTTAAGACACACCGTTGCAAGATTAAAAACCGTTCTTAAAGAACGTGAAAGTAACGAATAGGAGGTTTAAATAATGGAGAAAAAAATTAAAAGAGAATTAGTTGGAAAAGTAGTAAGCGCAACTAATGATAAAACAATCAGTGTTTTAGTTGAAACTTATAAGAACCATCCGTTATATCACAAGAGAGTTAAAAGCTCTAAGAAATATTGTGTACATGATGAAAAAAATATTGCTAAAGTTGGAGACACAGTACGTATTGTTGAAACAAGACCAATGTCAAAAACAAAGCATTTCTATTTAAAAGAAGTAGTAAAAGAAGCAGTTATTATTTAACGCTTAGATGATTAGAAAGAAGGAGGAATAATCTATGTTACAACAAGAAAGTCGTTTAAAAGTTGCTGACAACACTGGTGCACGTGAATTACTAGTAATTCGTGTTCTAGGTGGAAGTAAAGTTAAAACAGGTAACATTGGTGATGTAGTAGTTGGAACTGTAAAAAATGCAATCCCTAACTCACCATTACCAAAAGGAAAAGTTGTAAAAGCAGTTATCGTTCGTAGTCGTCAAGGCGTTCGTCGTGAAGATGGAAGTTACATTAAGTTCGATGACAATGCTTGTGTTATCATTCGTGATGACAAGAGTCCAGTAGGTACTCGTATTTTTGGACCAGTAGCAAGAGAACTTCGTGATAAAGATTACATGAAAATTGTTTCTTTAGCAAAAGAAGTACTATAAGAGGAGGATAAATTATGAACTTTAAAGTAGGAGATAAAGTTGTAGTTATCGCTGGTTCTGACAAAGGTAAAGAAGGAAAAATTATTAAAACATTAAGAAGCGAAAATAAAGTAGTAGTAGAAGGTGTTAACGTTGTTAAAAAGCATCAAAAACCTACTGCACAAGAATCTGGTGGAATTATTGAAATTGAAAGACCAATTCATGCATCAAATGTTATGATCGTTGATCCTAAGACAAAAAAAGGAACTAGAATCGGACATACAACTGATACAAAAACAGGTAAAAAAATTAGAATCACAAAAAAATCAAACGAGAAGCTTGATTAATTGGAAGGAGGGTAACTATGAACCGCCTAAAAGAGAAATACTTAAATGAAGTTGTTCCAAGTTTAAAAGAAAAATATAATTATAAATCAATTATGGAAGTTCCAAAGTTAGAAAAGATTGTTATTAATATCGGTGTTGGTGATGCTACATCAAACTCAAAATTAATTGATGCTGCAGTAGCTGACTTAGCTAAGATTTCTGGACAAAAGCCAGTAATTACAAGAGCTAAGAAGTCAATCGCTGGATTTAAATTAAGAGAAGGACATGCAATCGGATGTAAAGTTACATTACGTGGAGAAAACATGTATAACTTTATGGACAAACTAATTGCAATCTCTCTACCAAGTGTAAGAGACTTCCGTGGAGTTAGTCCAAAAGCCTTTGATGGTAGAGGAAACTATACAATGGGAATTAAAGAACAATTAATCTTTTCAGAAATTGATTATGATGATGTTGTAAAAGTACGTGGAATGGATATCGTATTCGTAACAACAGCAAAAACAAATGAAGAATCATTCGATTTATTAAATGGACTTGGAATTCCTTTTAGAAAGTAAAATGGGAGGAATATTATGGCAAAGAAAAGTATGATAGTAAAAGCTAATAGACCACAAAAGTTCAAAGTTCGTGAATATACAAGATGCACACGTTGTGGTAGACCTCACGCAGTCATGAGTAAATTCGGAATCTGCCGTATTTGCTTCCGTGAATTAGCTTATAAAGGACAAATACCAGGACTTAAGAAATCAAGTTGGTAATTGGAAAGGAGGAATTAAAATGGCAGTAGTAACAGATACAATTGCAGATATGTTAACTCGTATTCGTAATGCAAATCAAATGCGTTATGAAGAAGTAAAAGTTCCTGCATCTAAAATGAAAGAAGAAATCGCAAGAATCTTAAAGGATGAAGGATTTATTAAAGACTACAAAGTAGTTAAAGAAGACGCTCAAGGAACAATTCTTTTAACTTTAAAATATAACAATAAAGAAAGAGTTATCACTGGGCTAAAGAGAATTTCTAAACCAGGACTTCGTGTATATGTAAACAGCAACGAAATTCCAAGAGTATTAAATGGATTAGGAATCGCTATCCTTTCTACATCTAAAGGAATTATGACAGATAAAGAAGCACGTAAAGAAAATATAGGTGGGGAAGTTCTAGCTTATATTTGGTAATAAAAAAAATATAAGGAGGTGTCAAGATGAGCCGTATAGGAAATCGTATAATTGTTGTTCCTGAAGGAGTTACTGTAAAAGAAGAAAACAACATCGTAACAGTGACAGGACCAAAAGGAACTTTAACACAAGTAATGTTAAAAGATATTACTATGAAACAAGCTGATAACAATATTACTTTAGAACGTAAGAACGAAAGTGCGAAAGCAATGCATGGTACTATGAACGCTCTTATCCACAACATGATTGAAGGTGTAACTAAAGGTTTTGAAAAAAGCTTAGAAATCATTGGTGTTGGATACCGTTTCAATGTTCAAGGTAAAAAATTAGTAATCAATGCTGGTTATTCTCATCCAGTAGAGATGGAAATACCAGAAGGATTAACAGTAGAAGCTAACGGAAATACTGAAATCACAATTAAAGGAATTGATAAAGTATTAGTTGGAGAATTTGCTGCTAACGTAAGAAAAGTAAGACAACCTGAACCATATAAGGGTAAAGGTATTCGTTACAAAGACGAACATGTTCGTCGTAAAGAAGGAAAGAAAGCTGCTTAATAAGTAGGAAGGGAGAAATCAAATTATGATAAAGAAACAATCTCGTAATAGTATGCGTGTTGTTCGTCATGAAAGAATTCGTTCTACATTAATGGGAACAAGCGCAGTACCTAGATTATGTGTATTCCGTTCTAACACTGGAATTTATGCACAAATTATCGATGATGAAACTAGAACTACTCTTGTATCTGCTTCCTCATTAGACAAGGATTTAAAAATCACAAATGGAAGTAATGTTGAAGCAGCTAAAGTTGTTGGCGCATCAATCGCTAAAAAAGCAACAAAAGCAAAAATTACAAAAGTGGTATTTGATAGAGGAGGATACCTTTATCACGGACGTGTAAAAGCTTTAGCTGAAGCTGCACGTGAAAATGGATTAGAATTCTAATAGGAGGGTATTATGCAAAGAAAGACAGGGGAACCTAGAGAAAAGTTGTTTGAAGAATTAGTAATCGACGTAAAAAGCGTAGTTAAAGTTACTAAAGGTGGACGTCGCAGAAGATATTCAGCAACTGTTGTTGTAGGTGACCGTAAGGGTAAAGTTGGATTAGGTACAGGAAAAGCAAACGAAGTACCTGATGCAATCAAAAAAGCTATTCAAGATGCAAATAAGAACATGATTACAATACCTCTAATTGATGGAAGAACAGTTGCTCATGAAGCAATCGGAGTTAGCGGAGCTGCAAGAGTAATTATTAAACCTGCTCCAGCTGGTGCAGGAATCATTGCTGGTGGATCTGTTCGTGCAATCTTAGAATTAGCAGGATTTCGTGATGTTGTCTCTAAATCACTAGGAGCAAGAACTAAAATCAACACTGCAACTGCTGCATTAAATGCATTAAAATCAATGAAGACAGTTGAACAAGTAGCAGCACTTCGCGGTAAAACAGTAGAGGAGATATTAGGATAATGAAATTACATGAATTAGAAAAAAATATCGGTGCTACTCATTCAAGAAAACGTGTAGGACGTGGTTCAGGTAGTGGTCTTGGTAAAACATGTGGACGCGGACAAAAAGGACAAAAAGCACGTAGTGGTGGTAGTATCAACCCAGTATTTGAAGGTGGACAATTACCATTATATAGAAGACTTCCAAAAAGAGGTTTCAAAAATGCATTATTTAAAACAAGTTATGCTACAATCAATGTAGGAGACTTAAATGTATTTGAAGATGGTACAGTAGTAACACCTGCATTACTAAAAGAAATGGGAATAATCAAAAAACAATTGGATGGACTAAAAATTTTAGGAAATGGAAAATTAGAGCGCAAACTTACCATTCAAGCACATAAATTTTCAACAAGCGCACTAGAAAAGATCAAAGAATCAGGAAGTAAAGCTGAGGTGATCTAGTATGTTCAATACTATGAAGCAATTATTTACCTCATCGAATAAAGATTTACGTCATCGTATTTACTTTACTCTTGGGGCATTAATGATCTTCATATTAGGTATTTCTATTAGAGTTCCTGGAACAGAAGATTTAACAAGTAATCTAGGGTTTCTAGAATTAATTAACACCATGGGTGGTGGTGCACTAAAGAACTTCTCAATCTTTGCATTAGGAGTTATGCCATACATCACCGCTTCCATCATTATGCAACTATTACAAATGGACATTATTCCATATTTTACAGAATTAAGTAAGCAAGGAGCAACTGGAAGACAAAAGCTAAATCAAATAACCAGATATGTCGGTATTGCATTTGCTTTTATTGAAGGTTATGCTTTTGCATTTGCTTTTATCGGTAAAACGGGAGATGTCTTACAATATTTATATATCGCAACAGTTTTAACTGCTGGTACAGCATTCCTATTATGGCTAGGAGATCAGATAAGCCAAAAAGGAATTGGAAATGGTGTTAGCCTTATCATTATGGCTGGTATCATTGCAACACTTCCTCAAATGTTTATCGATGCATTCGGTGGTTTAGTTGCTCTTGATGGAACTGCCCAAGTAATAACTTTAGGAATTATCAAATTTATATTATTCGTAATTGTATATTTTGCAATTATAATTGGAATGATATTTGTTCAGGAATCAGAAAGAAGAATACCAATTCAGTATGCTAATAAATCAACAAGTGCATACGGAAAAGCAGCTCAAAGTTTTATGCCAATCAAAATTAATACATCAGGAGTAATTCCAGTAATCTTTGCATCAAGTTTACTCGCAATTCCTGGAATATTAGCTCAAGTAATTAAAAATGAAACATTTACTTTAGTTGTACAAAAATATTTAACATATACAACTCCAGTAGGATTCATAATCTATGTAGCATTAATTTTCTTCTTTGCTTACTTTTATACTTTTATTCAAGTAAAGCCAGAAGAATTTGCTAAAAATCTACAAGAAAATGGGGGATATATTCCTGGAATCAGACCTGGAGAAGAAACCAAAAAACATTTAAGTAAAATCTTATCAAGACTTACTATTTTAGGATCAACCTTCCTAGTAGTAATCGCTGGCTTACCAATTCTATTTTCTAAATTAACAAGCTTACCTACAAGTGTCTCTATTGGAGGTACAGGATTATTAATCGTTGTAGGTGTAGCGTTAGAAACTTATAAACAATTGGAAGGAAGTATTTTGACCAGAAGTTATAAGAGAGGATATAGTAGAAGGTAAAAATGAAAAATATTATGTTTATAGCACCACCTGCTGCTGGAAAAGGAACACAAGCAGAGCTAGTAGTTGCTAAGTATCATATACCTCATATATCAACTGGTGATATTTTAAGAGAAATATCAAAAGAAGATAGTGAAGTAGGAAATTATGTTGCTGAAACACTAGCAAGTGGTAGATTAGTAAAAGATGAAATTACATATCAACTAATTGAAGATAGATTACAAAAAGATGATTGCAAAAACGGATTTATCATTGACGGTTTTCCAAGAAGTCTAGAGCAAGCAGTTGAATATGATGGCATCCTAAAAAGATTAGGATATGAAGTAGGAAATGTAATTTCAATTGTAATCGATGAAAAAACATTGGAAAAAAGAATTACAGGTAGAAGAATTTGTGAGAACTGTAAAGCAATATATAATATCAACGATGAAAAAAGTGCTCCACAAATCGAATCAACATGTGATCTTTGTGGTGGAAAGTTATATCAAAGAAATGATGATAATTTAGAAGCCTTTCAAGTAAGATATCAAATGTATCAAGAAAAAACAGAACCAATTATTGAACACTATCGTAAACAAGGTGTTTTAAAAGAGGTAAATGGAAATGATACAGTAGAAAATGTTTTTTCTAAAATAGATAAAATTATCAGCAGTAACGGAGATGAATAGTAATGATAACAATTAAAAGTAAAAGAGAAATCGAACTTTTAAAAATTGCTGGTAATATAGTATATCAAACTCATCAGTATCTAAAACCATATATTAAAGAAGGAGTATCTACTCTAGAGTTAGACCAATTGGCTGAAGCTTTTATTAAAAGTAAAGGCGCTACTCCTTCTTTTAAAGGATACGAAGGGTTTCCATCTACATTGTGTACTAGCATCAATTCGGAGATAGTACATGGTTTTCCAAGTAAAGATCGAATCTTAAAAAATGGTGATATCATCTCAATTGATATTGGAGCCTGCTTCAAGGGATATCATGGAGATTCCGGTTGGACCTATGTCGTAGGAGAAGTAGATGACAAGACAAAACAATTACTAGAAGACACCGAAAAATCTTTATTCATCGGTTTGGAACAAGTAAAACCTGGTAATAGAGTAGGAGATATTGGTTATGCGATTGAACAGTACGCCCATAAACATAACCTAGGTGTTGTAAGAGAATTATGTGGTCATGGAGTAGGAACTTCTGTTCATGAAGACCCAGAAGTACCGAATTATGGAATACCAAATACCGGTCCAAGATTAAAAGAGGGTATGGTAATTGCCGTAGAGCCAATGTTGACCTTAGGTAGTCCAAGAGTATATTTGCATGATAATAACTGGACCGTAGATACAGAAGATGGTAGCTTGTCTGCACACTTTGAACATACGGTAGTAGTAACAAAAGATGGATATCAAATCTTAACAGGAGAGTGATAAAATGGCCAAAGAAGATACAATTGAAATTGAAGGAAAAGTTCTTGAAATTATCCCAGGTGGGAAATTCAAAGTTCAACTAGAAAATGGACACATTGTGGAAGCTCACGTTTCTGGTAAAATACGAATGAACTATATTCGTATCTTAGCAGGAGATACCGTAATGATAGAACTTTCTCCTTATGATTTAACACGTGGGCGTATAACCTATCGTAAATAATAGGAGGGATATAAATGAAAGTAAAAGCATCAGTAAAACCAATTTGCGAAAAATGTAAAGTCGTAAAACGCAAAGGTACAGTAAGAATAATTTGTGAAAATCCAAAACACAAACAAAGACAAGGATAATTTTTAGGAGGTGTAATTAATGGCACGTATTAAAGGTGTAGATATTCCAAATGATAAACACATTTGCATTTCATTAACTTATATTTATGGTATTGGACAAAGTTTAGCAAAACAAATTTTAAAAGCAGTAAATATTGATCCAACAACTAAGACAAAGGATCTTTCTCAAGAAGACTTAGTTATGATTCGTGATGAAATTAACAAGCATTTAACAGAAGGTGACCTACGTCGTGAAGTAAGTATGAACATTAAAACAAAAATGGAAATCAATTCTTATCAAGGAAGTCGCCATAAAAAAGGATTACCTGTAAGAGGTCAAAGAACAAATCGTAATGCTCGTACTCGTAAGGGTAAAGGTAAAGTAGTAGCAAATAAGAAAAAAGCTTAGTTAAATTAAGACAAAGATAAATTTTAAAGGAGGTAAACTACATGGCATACAAGACTAGAAAAAGAAAAGTAAAGAAAAATGTTCCAGAAGGAATTGCACATATTCATTCAACATTCAACAATACAATTACTACAATTACAGATAAGGATGGTAACGTAATTAGCTGGGCATCATCTGGAGCTATCGGATTTAAAGGTAGTAAGAAATCAACTCCATTTGCTGCTGGAATGGCTGCAGAAGCCGCTGGAAAAGCCGCATATGACATGGGAATGCGTAAAGTAGAAGTACGCGTTAAAGGTTTAGGACCAGGTAGAGAAACAGCAATTCGCTCACTTCAAACAGCAGGGTTAGAAGTAACTACAATTGTTGATGTTACACCAATACCACATAACGGATGTCGTCCACCAAAACGTCCACGTGTATAATTAATGAATAAGGGAGGTTAGTTTCATGTTACAATTTGAAAAACCAATTTATAAAATAACAGATTCTGTAGAAAGCAATTTCTATGGTAGATTTGAATTAGAACCATTAGAAAGAGGATTTGGAACTACAATCGGTAATGCTTTAAGAAGAGTAATGTTATCATCTCTTCCTGGAAGTGCAATTAGTAGTATTAAAATTGATGGAGTTCTTCATGAGTTCCAAACAATTGATGGTGTTTATGAAGATGTAACTACAATCATCTTAAATTTGAAAGGGGTTGTATTTAAAAACCATTCAAATGAAGAAAAAGTAGTTCGTATCAATACAAGCAAAGAAGGAGAAATTACTGCTGGAGATATTGAACACGATGCTGATATCGAAGTTATTAACAAAGATAAAGTAATCGCTACATTATCAAAAGGAGCAACATTAAACATGGAAATGACTGTATCAAATGGTCGTGGATATGTAAGAAGTGAAGACAACAAGAAATTACATGATATTAAAAAAGCAGGAGTTATAGCTATTGACTCATTATATTCTCCTATTGAAAGAGTATCATATGAAGTTGCAAACGCTCGTGTTGGACAAGATGAAAGTTATGATAAATTAATTTTAGACGTATGGACAAATGGTTCTATTAAACCAGAAGAAGCAATCGCTTTAGCATCAAGAATTTTAATTGAACATTTCACTATTCTTACAGATTTATCATCAATCGCTGATGTAAGTGGAATGATGATAGAGAAAACAGAAGATCCAAAAGTAAAAGCACTAGAAACTTCAATTGAAGATTTAGATTTCTCTGTAAGAGCATATAACTGCTTAAAGAGAGCTGGAATTCATACTTTACAAGATCTTGTTAATAAGAGTGAATCAGACATGATGAAAATACGTAATCTAGGTAAAAAATCACTAAAAGAAGTATTAGACAAAATTAGAGATATGGGTCTAGTGTTACGTGATGACGACTAAAATATAAGGAGGAAATAACTATGAGAAAATTAGGTGTAGATAACAAGCATAGAAGAAGTATGCTAGCTACTATGACTAAACAAGTAGTAATTAATGAAAGTATCACTACTACTGAAACTAGAGCTAAAGAAGTTCGTAAGTTCGTTGAAAAAATGATTACTTACGGAAAAAAAGGAGATTTAGTTTCTCGTCGTAAAGCATTAGCATTCTTACATAATGATAAAAAAGTTGTGGATAAAATTTTCCACGATTTAGCAAAACGTTATGAAAATCGTAATGGTGGGTATACTCAAATTTTAAAATTATCTGAGCGTCGTGGTGATAACTCACTAATGGTAATTTTAAAATTAGTAGATGAAGCTAAGCCAGAAGAAAAAAAACCTGCTAAAAAAGCAGAAAAAGAAGAAAAGTAAGACAAAAATTGTCTTCTTTTTTTATATCATGTCATGTCTAAATATTTATTAATCAAAAAAAATAAAATGAATAAATGTTTAATATTATAGTAGCACGAAAGACTATTTATAATTAGTATAAAAATATAATTACAATATGAGATGAGTTTATAAAGAAAATTCCAAGTATGAAAAATGAAATGAGAAAAGCAATGTTTAATACATTCTTTTTTTTATGTTAGATTTGTTATATAATAAATATATAGGAAACTTTAAAGAGGTGAGGTATGAAAGCATTAATTACAGGAGCATCATCTGGGATTGGTCTAGATATAGCTAAGTATCTAGCAACTAAGAAATATGAATTAATTTTAGTGGCTAGAAATAAAGAAAAATTAGAAGAAATACAAGAATCCTTGCCAACCAAAGTGACTATTATTGTAGCTGATCTAGCTAATGAACAAAAAGTAAAAGAACTATATATCTTAACCAAAAAAGAAAATATTGATATACTAATCAATAATGCTGGTTTTGGAATCTTTGGAAACTTTAGTGCTACAGATTTAGCACAGGAATTAGAAATGATTAATACGAATATTAAAGCGGTACATATCTTAACAAAGGCATTTCTAAAAGCTATGGAAAAGAAAAATTCAGGATACATTTTAAATGTTGCCTCATCAGCAGCTTTCCAACCTGGACCATTAATGAGTACATATTACGCAACTAAATCATATGTATATCAATTGTCAGAGGCATTATACTATGAAGAAAAAAAGAAAAAAACAAATGTGCATATTTCAGTATTATGCCCAGGACCAGTAGACACTAACTTTAATAATGCAGCCGGAGTAAAATTCGGTGTTAAACCATTAAAAAGTACCTATGTTGCAAAATATGCAATTGATAAAATGTTTGAACATAAAATGTTAATTATACCTGGGTTTCAAATGAAATGTGCCAAATTCTTTGGAAGATTTGCATCAGATAAATTTTTATTACGCTGTGCCTATAGAATACAAAAGAAAAAAGCCAAATAAATTGGCTTTTTTAGACGCTTTATTATATAATAGAACATAAAACGGAGGGATGATATAATGGAATTATTAGAAATCAACAATTTAAAATATCAAAGTATTTTCAAAGATATCTCCATCCAAGTACCAGCCGAAAAATTTGTAACCGTATCAGGTGGCAATAATTGTGGTAAAACTACACTAATAAGAATATTAAGTGGAGAAATTGAAACAAAAGAAACTATAAAGCTTTTTGGTGGCTACATAGAAGAATATCCAACTAACTTGTGGAAAGAAATTACAGGAACTATAATTCCACAAGATAATATAAAATTTTTATTTCCAACTATAGAAGAAGAATTACACTATATAATTAGTTTATTTAAAAAAAATTCTGATGAAAAAGAAGAAACATATAAAGAAATCATAAAGAAATATAAACTATTAAAATTCACCAAAAAAAATCCTAATGAAGTTCCATTATATATAAAAATAAAAGTTTTATTAGCTGAAAAAATGTTAGCTTCTCCACAAATATTATTTTTAGATGATATAGCACAAGAATTAACTTTAAAAGAACAAGACGAATTTATCAAATTATTAAGAACTCTTCAACAAGAAACAAAAGTTTCAATTATCATGACAACAAGTGATTTAAATATTGCCCTAGAAAGTGATTATTTATTTATTATAGATCAAGGAAAGATTCTGTTAGAAGGTGAACCCTTAGGCATTATTGAAAAAGACAATGTTTTAAATAAAATTGGTTTGGATCTGCCATTCATGATTGATTTATCTGTCAAATTAAGAGATTACAATGTTGTGGAAAATATAGAGTTAAATATGGACAGGATGGTGGATACAATATGGAAATAGTTTTAGAAAATATTAAAGACAAAGATTTTGAATTTACAACTACAATTTCTAGTGATGATATAATAGGAATAACGGGAACAGGTTATGAAGAATTATTAGAAATATTGACCTTAAAAGAATTACCAAGTGGACTAATAAAAATAGATAATGAAGAGTTGACGGCAGAAAATCACTATGATTTTTATCGGAAAATCACTAAAATAGAAAAAAACTTTTCTAAAGAGACATACTTAAATACAATAAAAGAACATATGGATTTTGTAATTAATTATAATCACTTACAAATAAAAGATATTGACAAAAAAGAAAGAGACTCTTTAAGAATAGTTGGATTAAGCAGTGATTTATTAGATAGAAATATTACAAGCTTATCTAAATCTGAACAAAAAAAAGTAGAAATTGCTATTGGCTTACTTTCTAATCCAGATGTGCTTATTTTAGATGATCCTTTTAAAGTATTAGATAATAAAAGTCGAAAAAAAATCATGATGATTCTTAATAAGTTACGTGAGCAATATCATAAAATTATTATTATTGGTACCGAAAATCCAGATGTTTTATATCAATACACCACCAAGATGCTTTTTATTAAAAATAAAAGAATTTTCTTAGAAGCAGGAACAGATGAAGCCTATAAGAGAGTAGATTACTTAAAAAGAAACGGTTTTCCAATTCCTGAAATAGTATTATTTACCTACAAGGCCATCAAAAAGAAAAAGGTAAATATTGATTACCATAAAGATATAAGAGATATTATTAAAGATATTTACAAACACGTCTAATCCACAGCTACTGTAAAAAGGAGGAACTATGAGATTTTTAATTACTGTATCCTATGATGGTACAAACTACAATGGATATCAATCACAACCAGGTAAACGCACCATTCAAGAGCAAATTGAAAATGCCCTAACAAAAATTAATGCAGGAAAAAAAACCACATTTACATCATCCGGTCGAACTGATAAAGGCGTTCATGCCAAAATGCAATGCGGTCACGCTGATTTAGATATAAATATTAATGAGTACAAATTAAAAAGAGCTATGAATAGTAATTTACCAGAAGATATCCATGTTATAAAAACAGAACAGGTAGCATCTAGTTTCCATGCTAGATATTTTGTGGAAGAAAAAACCTATGAATACTATATTAACTTAGGAGAGTATAATCCTCTAGAAAGAAATTATGTCTTTCAATATAATTACAAACTAAATATTGAAAAAATGCAATCTGGTATAAAATATTTAATAGGAGAACACGACTTTAGATCATTTGTAACAGAAAATAAGGAGAAAGAAAACTGTGTCAGAACAATTACTAGTGCTACAATTGAAAAAATATCCCCTGAAAAGATAAAAATAACCTTTACTGGTAATGGTTTTTTAAGATATCAAATTAGAAACATGGTAGGAATATTAATAAAAATTGGAGAAGAGAAAGAATCCCCAGAATTTGTGGAAAACTTCTTAAACAAAAAAGACCGATCTATAGGTGGAAAAACTGCTCCTCCAGAAGGTTTATATTTAACGAATATCAAATATAAAAAAAGAAAGCATAAGGTCTAACTTGCTTTTTTTTAATTTTTATGATATAATATAGACCATTCAAGGAATAAGGGGGAAATTGGATGGATAAAGAAGTTAAGGTGAGTAATAAGAACTTCTTTGATAAAGTAAAATACAATTATCGTTTATTATTTCATCCTGAAAAAATAGAAATATCAAAAAACTTGCCAAGACAAGAACAAGAAAAAATCGTAAAACGAATATATAAAGATAAAATAGCTTTACATAAAAAACTCGGAGCTGAACGCTTTAGAAAATTTGTTTTAAAGTTAGACAAATGTAAGTATAAATTTTTAAAAAATATAATTGGAACCAAAAGAGTAATAAGTTTTACGGATAAAGTTTATACTAAAACAAGTACGTATTCTTTAAAGAAAGCAAAAACAGAAGCTGAAAAACAAGAAATAATTAGTAATTTACAACGTAATAAAGTATTACTAAGAAAACAACTGAATGAAGAAAAAAGTATAAACTATTATGTTGGTGTTGACCGTCGCGTAGAACAGTTTTCAAAATATTTATTGAAAAACAAACAAATTCATCAAGGATGCTTGGCTAGAAATGGTTTAATATTTGGGGGATGTGTTGTAGCTGGTCTATGTGGAGCACCTATAGTTCCAATGAGTCTATTAGGTAGCTATCAAGTAATCGCAGCTATGAAAAATATTCAATGTATTAATCTCCAGGATTATAATTTAACTAGAGCAAAGTTAACAGAACAACGAATTGTTAAGCAAAATATGAGAAGAATGAAAGAAAAACGGGAAGAAAATAAAGAGCTAATAAAAGATATCAATAAAGCGAAAGAAAAAGAACAGAAATCATTAAGTACCAAAGACGCGATAGAGTCACTAATTAATAACGCAACAACCAAAGAAGCTCTAGAACAAATGCGTGCTATTTTAATACAAGAGAAATCAAGCCAAAAATCACAAGCTCCAGTCGGAATGGCTAGAGTAAATAGTGTAACAAAATAAGGGGGAATAATTTATGGCAATATTTGAATCAACATTATTAAACTTAGTAAATGGTAACAGCACATCATCACTTTTATCAGGAAATGCTTTACCAGCAACTACAACTCTAGGAGGGACTACATCCCTTGCTGCTGCAACATGTGTAAGAAAAGATGAAAATGGTGATTTAAAGTTAAATCCAAAGGGAGTAGCAACAACTTCAACAACAACAGCTATAACAACAACAGCTCTTGTAATGCAATCTCAAACAGGCCTACCAGAAGAGTATTATGAAGAAGCATCATCTTATAACTGGACTGCAACAGAAACTGCTGAAGTTAATAACATAAGGGATATGGAAGAATTTTTTGCTTCTTTAACAGAAGAAGAACAAGATGCACTTTTAGCATCTATTGACCAAAGAACACAAGAATTAACTGCATCTATAGATATGGAAAAACCACTAGTAAAGAAATTATAAAAACCACAAAAAAGTATTGATTTTTAATACTTTTTTTAGTATAATCATAATCGGTACATTCGAAATATCCCCACATTAATTAGGTCCTGGGAAAACCTAGTTGAAGGTAAAGGAGAGAAATTTATGATGAAAAGCTATATGCAAAAGAAAGAAACAGTAGAACGTAAATGGTATGTTATCGACGCTGAAGGTAAATCTTTAGGTCGTATAGCTTCACTTGCAGCTACATACTTACGTGGAAAACACAAACCAACTTATACTCCACATATTGATTGTGGAGATAACATCATTATCATTAATGCAGAAAAGGTGAACTTAACTGGAAACAAGTTAAATGATAAGATGTACTACAACCATTCACAATACTTAGGTGGATTAAGAGAAAGAACTGCCAAAGAAATGAAAGAAAAATATCCAGTTGAAATGGTAGAAAGAGCTGTAAAAGGTATGCTACCACATAACAGATTAGGAAGACAAATGTATAAGAAATTATTCGTATATACAGGAAGCGAGCACAAGCATGAAGCACAAAAGCCAGAAATGCTTGAGTTGAAATAGGAGGGTTTAAGTTATGGCAAAAGAAAAAACAAATAAATATTATGGAACTGGTCACAGAAAGACTAGTGTTGCTAAAGTTACTTTAACTCCAGGAACTGGAAAAATTACTGTAAATGGTAGAGATGTAAGAGAATATTTCCCATCTGATATTTGTGTAATGGATTTATGTCAACCATTAGAATTAACTAATACAAGAGAAATGTTTGACGTAGATGCTAAAGTAAGTGGTGGTGGGTACACTGGTCAAACAGGAGCTATCCGTCATGGTATTACTAAAGCATTATTAGTATATGATTCAACAACACCAGCTGACTCAGAAAATAGTTTCAGAAAAGTATTAAAAGCTGCTGGATTTATTACAAGAGATCCTCGTAAGAAAGAACGTAAGAAACCAGGATTGAAGAAGGCACGTCGTGCTCCACAATTCTCAAAACGTTAATTTATACTGTTTCAAAAAAAGCACTATCAAGTGCTTTTTTATTTGTCTAATTATCCTAAAGCAATATCTAAAATCATCATGATTGAAAAACCAATTAATGTAAATAACGCCATTAAATCTTTTCGTTCATTAGATTGACTTTCTGGAATTAATTCTTCAACTACGACATAAATCATAGCTCCAGCAGCAAAAGATAATAAAAAAGGTAATAAAACTTGTATTTTTAAAACTAAAATAGCTCCAATAATAGCCGCGATAGGTTCAACAACTCCACTTAATTGCCCAAAGAAAAAAGCTTTACGTCTAGACATTCCTTCTCTCCTTAGTGGTAAGCTAACAGCACTTCCTTCTGGAAAGTTTTGTAGACCTATTCCTAAAGCCAAAGTAATAGCCGAAGCTATAGTAGCACCTTCTAACCCATAAGCAAGAGAACCAAATGCAACTCCTACAACTAGTCCTTCTGGAATATTATGTAAGGTAATAGAAAAGATAAGCATCAAGCATCGTTTAATTTTAGAAGATGTTTTTGCATTATTTTTCTTAATTCTTTTTGACAAAAATACATAAATTTTATCACCTAAGAAAAGCAATAATCCACCACTAAAAAAACCTGCAAAAGTAACTAACCAAGAAATCATATTCATATCTTGAGCCATTTCAATCGCGGGATTTAAAAGAGACCAAAAAGAAGCTGCAATCATAACTCCAGCAGAAAAACCAAGCAAAGCATCCATGATACCTTTTTTTACTTCTTTAAAGAAAAATACAATTGAAGCCCCTAACATGGTAACTCCCCAAGTAAAAAGAGTAGCAACAAAGGCCTGTGTAATAGGAGATAACTCTTCAAAAAAATCTATCATTATATTTCACCAATATAAAGTATTCAAAATAAATTAATTGGTATAGGTATATATAATATATTAATAAGAAAATGTTTTATTGATATAAAAATGGTTAACCAGCATTTAATTAGTAAATAAAGTAAAATAGCTAAGAACTAAATCATATAATTAGTAGGTGATATTATGCTAAAAATAAAAACCGCCCTACTAATCATCTTCTGTTTACTAGTCTTATCTTTACAAGTAATCTCTGCGCAATCACTTCCCCTACAAGATACAACTATTATAATAGATCCTGGACACGGAGGAAGAGATAGTGGTACTACCTATGGAGATATACTAGAAAAAGACATTAATTTAGAAATATCTAAAGTTTTAGAAAAAGAATTAACAGAGCAAGGAGCCATTGTTTATATGACTAGAACAAGGGATGTAGACTTATCTTCAATCTATGACTCTGCTAAAAAAAGGGGTGACTTATATAGAAGATTATTACTCATTAAAGAAAAAAAGGCTGATTTATATTTATCAATTCATATCAATTGGTACCAAAATTCTGCTATGAAAGGAGCAGAAGTTTTATACAATCCTATTAATGAGAAAAATAAAATCTTGGCAAAATTCATTATGAATGAATTTAAAGACAAACTAAAAAGCCCGAGAAACATAAAAACAACAGATCTTTATATGTACCGTAATACAACAACACCTGGTGTTCTAATCGAGTGTGGTTATTTATCTAATAAAATAGAAAGGAATCTTTTACAGGATAAAAGATATCAAGAAAAACTTTCAGAATCTATTACTAATGGTGTTATAAATTATTTAAAAAATTATCACGAACTAAAATATTTGTTGTAAAAACATAAAAAAAAAGATATAATTAAGCTAGAGTAAAAAGATAAAGTAAGGTTGGTGATAAAGTGATTGTTAGATTAATAAAAAAGACTAAAATCTATAATTTTACTTTGCCAACCAAAGTAGCTGGAAACTACTGGATTACAGACAATGATTATCTTGGAAATGTTAGAAACTTAATTAATGTCGAAGAATATAATGGTCAGTGGAAAATTAAAAGTGACTTTGAAACAAAAATTATGGCCGGAGATAAAGAAGTAGAGTCAGCCATATTGAAAGATTACAGTTTGTTTTTTTTAAAGATTAATACTGACAATGAGTATGTAATACTATACTGTTCTCCTACCATGGATGCGGAAATAAGGTGGTTACATTTAAAAAGAGAAGGCGAACTAGTCATTGGAAATGATACTAAAGCTCATATAAAATATAATTATCCGCTTGTCTCTAAGCAACATGCAAGACTAATATATAAGAACGGAAAATGGGTAGCTCAAGATTTAAATAGTAAATATGGAACTTATGCCAACAATGTAGCAATCACGACTAGACCATTAGAATATGGAGATATCATCTTTATCATGGGATTAAAAATCATCGTAATGAAAGATTCCATTATTGTAAACAAGATAGGTAATTTTTTAGAGTTTGACCAAAATAGTTTTGAAATTCAAGAACAAATAGTGCAACATCAAACAGAAGTAGATAATCCTGATGAGGAGAATGTTGAATTTTATAAAGAGGACGATTATTTCTTTAGAGCACCACGGTTTAAGACAATGATAGAGCCAGTAAATATTAAGATTGATCCACCACCAAGTAAAGTAGAAGAAGATAAAACCCCATTAATTTACACTATCGGTCCAATGATGACAATGGCTATGATGTCTGTTTCCATGGGATATTCATCATTAATGGGAGTAATTGACGGAAGTAGAGACTTATCGACTTCTTTGCCAACTTTATTAATGTCTTTTGCTATGTTAATGACTATGTTATTATGGCCAATGTTGCAAAGAAGATATCAAAAGCGCCAACGTAAAAAAAAGGAAAAAGAGCGCCAGGAAAAATACACTGCATATATCAATGAAAAACGTCAAAAAATTCAAGCTGAAATGAAGGTACAACGCCAAATTCTGATTGACAATTATCTTCCTTTATCGGTGACTAAGGACATTGTTTATAATCGCAAGAGAAATTTGTGGGAAAGAGAGATTGATCAAGTAGACTTCTTAGATTTAAGACTCGGTATGGGTAATACAGAACTTACAGGACAAGTAGCATTTCCAGAAGAGCATTTTTCTTTAGAAGATGATAATTTATTAAAAGAAGTTTATAAATTAGGGGCAGAGTCTAGAATGCTAGAAGATGTTCCAATTTCACTATCATTTATCAGAAATAGAATTACTGCTATAATTGGTATGGCTACCATGAAACAACAATTTATAGAAGGTCTAATTTTGCAAATGGCTACCTATCACAGTTATGAAGACTTAAAAATTGTTTTACTAACAAACGAAAAAAATGCTTCCATATGGGATTATTTAAAAGTTTTGCCACACTGTTGGAGTAATGATAAAACTATGCGTTACTTTGGAACCAATTTAGATGAAGCCAAAGAAATATCATTGACATTAGAACAAGAAATTCAAGCGAGAAGATATAAAGATAATAATGGAAAAAGAGAATTAAATACTCTAGATTACACAAAATATAAACCATATTATATAATAATTACAGATGATTATAAAATGGTTCGTGATATTGAATTAATAAAAGACGTATGTGGTTTAGAATTAAACATTGGATTTAGTTTAATTGTTATTAGTCCCAGATTGGTAAATATCCCTAATGAATGTAAAACGTTTATTAGTATTGGTGATAAGAAATCGGGTGTATTTGAAAATGAGCTGGTTTCTAATAAGCAAAAAGAGTTCATGGCGGATTTTGACCCATCTTTAAATATTTATGAATGTTGCAAAATATTAGCTAATATCCCAATCGATATTTCTAAAGCAGGTCAAAACATGGCAACAAGTTTAAGCTTCTTAGAAATGTATAATGTTGGTATGGTAGAACAACTAAATATCTTGAATCGATGGAAAACCAATGATCCTACTAAATCATTACAAGCACCAGTTGGAGTAGATAAACAACAAGAACTATTCAAGTTAGATTTACATGAAAAGTTCCATGGACCACATGGTTTAGTAGCCGGTATGACTGGATCTGGTAAATCAGAGTTTATTATTACTTACATTTTATCTATGGCTCTAAATTATCATCCATATGAAGTATCGTTTGTTTTGATTGATTATAAAGGTGGAGGTTTAACCGGAGCTTTTGAAAATAAAGAAACCGGTATAAAACTACCACATATTGCTGGAACGATTACAAACTTAGACACAATTGAAATGAATCGTTCGCTAGCATCAATTCAAAGTGAACTTCGTAAACGTCAAAGAATGTTTAATGAAGCAAGAGATAGTTTAAACGAAAGTACAATTGACATTTACAAATATCAATCATTATATCGTAAAGGATTAGTTCACGAACCAATATCACATTTATTTATAATTAGTGATGAGTTTGCTGAATTAAAAGATCAACAGCCAGAGTTTATGGATCAATTAATTTCTACTGCTCGTATCGGACGTTCATTAGGAGTTCATTTGATTCTAGCAACCCAAAAGCCAGCAGGTGTTGTCAATGATCAAATTTGGTCCAACTCCAAATTTAGAGTATGTTTAAAAGTTCAAGATAAATCAGATAGTATGGATATGATTAAGTGTCCTGATGCAGCTTCATTAAAAAATCCAGGACGTTTTTACTTGCAAGTGGGATACAATGAACTATTTGCTTTAGGGCAAGCCGCCTGGGCAGGAGCACAGTACTATCCAACTGATAAACGCAAGAAAAAAGTAGATTTATCAGTAAACTTCTTAGACAATGTTGGAAACTACATAAAATCATTTGACACTAAGCAAAATGACATAGTAGTTGAATCCAAAGGTGAAGAAATTACTAATATTGTAAATTACATAGTAGAAACAGCTAAAGCAGAACATGTTAATGTTCCTCAACTATGGTTACCAAGAATACCTAATACAATTTATATTAAAAACATTAATGAAAAATATAATTTTCAACCAATAAGAAATGTTATAGAGCCAACCATAGGTGAATATGACGACCCTGATAATCAAAAACAAAATATTTTGACTTTGCCAATTTCCAAAGAAGGAAACACTATTGTATTTGGTAGTGCGGGAAGTGGAAAAGAATTAATGTTATCTAGTATTATATATTCAACTATAATAACTCATGATTCCAAAGAGGTAAATTTTTATGTTCTAGATTTTGGAGCCGAAACTTTAACTATGTTTAGAAATGCTCCGCATGTTGGTGAAGTTATATTATCAACAGAAACAGAAAAAATTACTAATTTATTTAAAATGTTATCTGAAATAATTGAAGAACGAAAAAAAATCTTTGTGGATTATAATGGATCATATGACTTTTATATAAATCATGGTGGAAAACAAATTCCTATGATTATCGTTATGATTAATAATATTGAAGGTTTCTTTGATACTTACAATGAATATGAAGAATTAATTGGCCAAATGACAAGAGACTGTCTAAAATATGGTATTGTTTTTATAGTTAGCACTAGTGGTCCAAATACTATAAGATATCGTTTAAAACAAAACTTCAAACAAAATATAGTATTACAATTTAATGATCCAGGTGATTATGGAGTAGTATTACCAGGAGTTAGAAAAAAAGAACCATCAAAAGCTTATGGACGTGGACTAATTAATTTAAATGGTATCTACGAATTTCAAACAGCCTATAGTTATAAAGAAGAAAAAATGAGTGAATATATTAAAATCATCTGTAATAAATTACAAGATATTTGTGAATATAAAGCTAGAAAGATTGCTGTTTTACCAGAAGTTGTCATGAAAGATATGTTAAAAGAAAATTTAGTTCCATATGAACAAATACCAGTAGGTATAGACAAAGAAACTTTAATGGTAAGTTCTATAAACATAGATTCATCTGGAATTTATACTATAACTGGAGAAGATATATCTTCAAATATTTCATTTATCCATGAGTTACTAAATTTATTACAAGAATCTCAAATGATAAATATTTTAGTTTTAGATAATGTAAATATTATGGATAAAAAGCACATTCCTTCAGTAGTTTATGAAAATGATAATTATCAAAATATCATAACAACATTGGATGCGGCTTACAATGTTCAAAATCAAAAAACAATTTGTGTTATTACAGGTATTTCTAGATTATTAAACAAATTAACAGTAGCTGATAAAGCAGCTATAACAAGTATTTTAGATAAGGTAAAAACAAGTAATCAAGTAAAATTATTATTAATTGATACAATCGATAATATTAAGGCCATAAGTTATGAGCCTTGGTTTAAAAATAATGTGAACTTATCTGAAGGAATATGGTTAGGAAATGGCATAGCTAATCAATTTACTATAAAAGTAACAACAAATGCTAGAATACTAAGAGCAGAAGTAGAACCAAACTTTGGTTACGTAATCAAAAAAGGAAAAGCATCCTTAACAAAATTTTTATCAGAAGAATAGGTGATCATAATGAATAATAATAAAATATTAATTGAATTATATATTCCTTTAATTGAAAAAAACTATGATTTATATATTCCAATTAATAAAAAAATTGGCACAATAAAAAAGCTAGTAGAAGAAGGGTTAACTGATTTAACTGATAATGATTATGTTATTAAGGAAAATAGTAATTTTTACAGTAAAGAAACAGGAGAAGTGTATAATGTTAATTTAGCTGTAAGAGAAACGGATTTAAAAAATGGTTCTAGAATCATTCTTATTTAGGAGGTTTTTATGACTTATAATGACTATGCGACAGCGATTAATAAAATATTTGAATGCTTAGAAAGAATGAAACAAGCTTGGCCAGCATCAGATAATTTAGCTAATATAGAAAAAGTAGAGGAATATAAAGATGTGGTAATTCAAAAATCAATGGAACTACAACAAAAACCAGTAACTCCGCAAATGGAGGAATTAGGACAATGATTGGAAATGTAACCTATGAACAAATATCATCAATCGCTGAAGAGTTAACACAATCAGCAACCATAGCACAGCAATATATTAAAAGTCAAAATATTGAAGAGTTAGAAGATTTTTTATCTACTGTCGAAAGTTATGCTAAATTTTTAAAAACAACCGTGGAATTAAATAAGGATGCTGATAAAGCCTTAGAATATTTAAAGAATACAAAATAGAGCTTTCAAGAAGAAAGCTCTTTTTTATATTGATAAATACTAACTTTTGGGAAATAATAAGCCAAGATATTAGCAAAGTCACAACCATTATTTGCTAAATGACTAGCTCCAAATATACTAAGTCCTAAAGCATCACCCCAACCTTTAGTAATAATAGTAATATCTTTCGCATTCAAAATAATAGAGAAAAACTGAGACTTTAAATGAAACATATTCATAAATATTTTACCATCAATCACTTTGTTAGCAATTTCTAATTTTAGTACTTTACCATATGGAGAAACTTCGGAAATTTTAAAAGTACTATCTTTAGTTACAATAAAATTAAGTACTTTGCTTAAAAAAGAATAGGTAAAATTGACACTTTCCACATAGAAAGGAGAAGTAGCATCCCATAAGCTATTAACAGAAGATAAATAAGGATATCTTTTATCTTCTAAAGTAAGTCCGTAGTTAGAAATATGAATAAAAGGTAAAATGTATTCACCCTCAAATGCTAAAAACATACCATTAGTTTGTCTAGCTGCTTCCTCTAGTCTTGAAATAATAATATCATAATCTGGAGCGAATGCAATTTTATAATATTCTATTGGTTTATAAGTAGCTAATTCGTTAGTCGCAGAAATTGTTTTATATTCTGTCATTTCTTTAAAAGCATAAGTACGATATAAAATAGCCATTGCTTTTAATACATCGATAGGCAAATTAGGAATCATATTTGTTGCTAAAGTTCCAAGTAAATATTCATGCAATGTAATTTCTATAAAGGAGTTATCTTCTAACTGCACCGTAACCATAAAGTCATAATCACTATAAGAGATTTTTTTAGAAATAACAGGAATACTTTCTTCTTTAGATATCTTAAAAGTTTTAACAATAATATCATCAATGACTAAATATACTTTATTTCCATTAAAATCTATACCATTATTTTTAATAAAATTAGTAGTTCTACGTCTTAATTCAGAGTCGTCAGATTTACTACTAAGTTCTTTTGAAAACTCATAATTCATCGTCAAATATAAGTATAATACATCCTCAAGTCCATTATTTTTAATCTCATATCGATAAAACATATTCTTCACCTAAAATTAGTATGAAAAAAAGAATTCAAAATATACAAAAAGAACTAAAATTCAAAATATTTTAGTTCTTTCTTTATATTACAATCTAATCCAGTTACATAACTTAGATTAGAATATAATTGTTCTAAAACAATATTTTTACCGTTTAAATAATCAAAAGTGCTCTCAACCAACTTTTTAGCCAATTTAAGAGATTTTATATATAAATCATAGAAGGATTCATGACTAATAAGAGAATAAGTAGTTGGGTTTCTCCAAATATGATGATTAAAATTTAAAAAATCAAAATTAGTGTTCATTGAATAATGATAACTAACGCCCTCAAAACGAAAACAATTTTTAGATGTAAAAGTATCGACTAATTTATAAATAAATCGTTTAGTTCCAAATCGATCTTGTCTAAATACTTTCATTGCTAACTTCATATCTTTTAAAGAATCATAGTAAATTTTATCAGCAAAATCTAAATTATAAGTTTTCTTAAAAGAATGCTTAATAGAATCATTTAACGCTTTAGAAAATGATTTCAAGTCAAAGCAAAACTTAGCAATAGAAAAAGTATAAGGATTTTCCTTTTCTCTTTCTTTAATTAAATAATTATCCAAATAAGTCTCCATAAATAAATGTAAATTATTATATTTATAAGTACTTGGTTTATCTTTTTCGAATTTTCCAGTTTTATAAAAAACATAGGGATGAATTGTTGAGTCCAAAACATAGTGACAAATAAAACCACACAGAAATGAACAAGTATCAACATCTGTAGATAAATTATATTTTTTTATATAAATAATTAAATTAATAAAAAAGTCTTGGGTTTTTTCAGTATGGAATGTATGTTGCATTTTTCGAATTTTTTTATTGCCTATGAAAGAAAATAATTTGTAAAAAATAAAAGAATCTGTACTTTGTCCAAACATTTTTAATCTAGAAATAGATAATTTATCTTTTATCTCTTTTGGTAAAATGTCATAAACATCATTGGCAAAATAAGCATGAGTGACACTTGCTGGCATAACATTCCTCCTTCTAAAATATTAGTTTAATTATATCATATAAATTCACAAAAATTTCATACTTTTCAAAGAAGAATATGATATAATCAATAATAGGTGAGATTATGATAGAAAAGCAGTTTAAAAACTTAGATGAACAAATTGAAATATTCAAGCACAAAGGACTAGTAATTCAAGATGAGAAATATGCAAAACAAGTGTTATTGAGAGAAAACTATTTTTTCTTAAATGGATATCGTCATCTTTTTTACAAATCAGCAGAAGAAAAGCAGTTTATTACTGGAACAACTTTTGAAGAATTATACAGTTTATTTTTGTTTGATCGCTCTTTTCGTAATGTTTTATTCAAGTATTTACTAGTAATTGAAAACAATTTAAAATCAATTACTTCCTATCAATTGTCTAAAAAATATGGTTATCGTGAACGTGATTATTTAAAAGCAAAAAACTTCACAACAGCTCCAGAAAGGCAACGACAAGTAAATGATTTACTAAAGAAAATGAAGCGACAAATCAGAATAAATGGTAGTCAACATTCTGCTACACTACATTATGTATCTAACTACGGATATATTCCTTTATGGATTTTAGTGAAAGTCCTATCATTTGGAATCGTTAGTGAAATGTTTTCTATCTTAAAGCCAGAAGACCAAGAAGAGATTTGTAAAATATATAATATAGATGTAGATGACCTTTTGGTATACTTACCAATCCTTGCCAATTATAGAAATTTATGTGCTCATGAAGATATTCTTTATGAAAATAGAACTCAAAAACAAATAGATGATACTATTTACCATCAAATTTTAGATATACCAAAAGAAAATTCTGAATATATCTATGGTAAGTCAGACTTATTTGCTCTTCTAATTATTATGCGTCAATTATTATTAACAGAAGATTTTAAGAATATGACTATAGAATTAGAAAATGTAGTTCAAACATTAAATTATAATTTGACATCTATCAAAATAGAAAAAGTATTAGATAGAATGGGATTTCCAGAAAATTGGAAAGATTTAGCTGGAATTGAAAGGAGCGTGGATAGATAGTGAAGAAAAAAGAAGAAATGAAAACTATATTTTTGATAATTTTCTCCGTTGTAATGGGAGGAATAATTATGTTTGCTTTACTAAAATGGACACCATTAGTAAGTGAGGTTTTAGGAACCAGTGGGGATACAGTAGTGACAAAAAATACGACACAGGTGTATGAGAAAAATTCTCTAGCAGCCTCTGTAGACAAAATATACGATGCAGTAACTATGGTATCTTCTTATCGTAATGATACCCTTGTATCAACAGGCTCTGCCTTTGTTTATAAAACAGATAATAGATACGGTTATTTATTAACTAATCAACATGTGGTATCAGGAGCCGATAAAGTTGTAGTTACCATGTCTAATAATCAAGAAGTAGAAGCCTCTGTCTTAGGTGGTGATGAATACCTTGATTTAGCAGTTCTTAGAATAGAGAAAAAGTATGTGAGCCTAGTAGCCAATATTGGAAAAAGTGAAGATATGAAATTAGGAGATTCTGTTTTCACAGTAGGTACCCCAATGGGTGAAGAATATCAAGGAACAGTAACATCAGGAATTCTATCTGGAAAAGATCGTATGGTCTCAGTAAGCATAAATAACACATCTACGGGCAATGATTGGGTAATGCGTGTATTACAATTTGATGCTTCAATAAATCCAGGAAATAGTGGAGGACCTCTCCTAAATGCTAATGGAGAAGTAGTGGGAATCTGCTCATTGAAATTAGTTAATGATGATATTGAGGGTATGGGTTTTGCTATACCTATTGAATATGCTATGAATCATATTGAATCTCTTGAAAAGGGAGAAAAAATAGCTTGGCCAGTACTTGGTGTTTCCATGGTAAATGCTAGTGATTCAGCTGGACTTTATCGAAATGGAATCATGATTGATAAAAATATCACAGACGGTGTCGTTGTTGTAAAAGCAGAAAAAGGTTCAGGAGCTTATGATGCTGGTTTAACAACAGGAGATGTTATCACTAAAATTGGTGATAAAGAAGTAAAAAATTCAGCATATTTACGCTACGAATTATATCAACATCAAGCCGGAGATGTCATCAAAGTGACTTATCTTAGATCTGGAAAAGAACAAACAGTAAATGTTAAGCTAAGCAAAAGTGAATAAGGAAGGAAACTTCCTTTTTTTGTTATTAAATAAAGGTTTTAAAATATCAAAAAATATGTTATAATACAAGGAATTAAAAAGAGGGGAGTGTTAATATGCTAAAAATATATAAAACAAGTTCTGTAGAAAAGAAAACTAAAAAAGTGAAAAAGATGACAACAGATTGTTGGATAGATCTAATTGTCCCAACGCAAGATGAAATAGACAAAGTAGCAAATAGAACTGGCATAGATAAAGAAGTAATTACTAAATTATTAGACAAAGAAGAATTACCAAGAGTAGAACAAGAAGAAAATGCTACGGTTATCGTAATTGACATTCCCTATCTGGAAGAAGAGGGAGAACACAAATATAAAACATACCCATTAGGTATCATTATTACAAACAATAATTATATAGTAACTGTTTCAGTCAAAAAGACCACACTATTAAATGACTTTAAACGTGGCAAAATAAAAGATTTTAGAACTGCCAAAAAAACTAGATTTTTAATTCAAATTCTTTTAAAAAGCGCATCTAATTATTTAAAAGCCTTACAAGAAATTAATGCTGATATTGAAAAGAAAGAAAAAGTCTTAAAAAAATCGACAGAAAACAAAGATTTAATTGAATTACTAGAAATAGAAAAAACCCTAGTTTATTTCATGACATCTTTAAAAGCTAACGATACTGTATTAGAAAAATTATCAAAAGGAATTGTACTACCACTTTATGAAGGTGATATTGATTTGCTAGAAGATGCTATCATTGAAAATAAGCAAGCAATTGAAATGAGTAGTATTTACAGAGATATTTTATCATCTGTTACAGATACCTATGCTACCATCATCTCAAATAATTTAAATATTGCCATGAAATTCTTAGCTGGAGCAACAATCGTTTTATCAATCCCCACAATGATATCATCGTTTTTAGGCATGAACATTCCACTAGGAAAAATTGCTAATGAAAATATAGCTTTTATTTTAGTTTTAATGTTATCAGTAACGGTATCACTATTGGTAGCCTACTTATTAAAGAAAAAAAATATGCTATAAAACATCAAAATAATGTTTTTTTTATGTCAAATAGGAAAGAATAAAAAAGGAAGTATTGACTTGCAGTAAGGTAACCGTAGTACAATAATATAATAGAATGGAGGTAGTATGATGATTGAAGTAAAAAATGTCAGCAAAGTATTTAATGAAACTAATAAAGCTGTTGATAATATCTCATTTACAGTAAATCCGGGTGAAATTGTTGGATTTATTGGCCCTAATGGAAGTGGAAAAACAACAACACTAAAATTACTAACAGGAATTTATCAAAAGGATTCAGGGATCATTAAAGTAGCTGGCTATGATATTGATAAAAATGCCTTAGAAGCTAAAAAAAATATTGGTTATATTTCTGATAGCCCAGACATGTTTCTACGCTTAAAGGGAATAGAATTTTTAAATTTAATTGCGGATATTTATGAAGTATCAACAACTAAAAGGAAAGAAAGAATCAAAAAATTAACGAAAGCCTTTGGTCTAGAAGATAATCTAGATTCAGAAATGATTAGTTACTCTCATGGTATGAGACAAAAAATGATGGTAATTGCTGCCCTAATTCATGAACCAGATGTTTGGATTTTAGATGAACCATTAATTGGTCTAGATCCAGAATCTGCACATGGGTTAAAAGAAATGATGAAAGAACATGCTAAAAAAGGACACGCTGTTTTATTTTCGACTCATGTATTAGAAGTTGCTGAAAAATTATGTGATAAAGTCATTATTATTAAAGAGGGAAAAATAATTTATCAAGGAACATTAAAAGAGTTAAAAAAGAAATACACTAAGAAAGATTTAGAAGCAATATTTTTAAGGATGGTTCAAGATGAAAATGTATAGTAAATTAGTTAGAACATTTTTACTATCTGGAGGAATGCCTAAATCAGAAAAAAAGAACAAAGTAAAGTTTTATATTGCTTTAGGCTTAATTTCAACAATCTTTATTTTTATACCATGTTTTATATTAATGGCTTTTCTAGTGGGAACAACCACATCAGGAATTAGAGAAGAAATAACTATGAATCTAGCCTACCAAGCAAATATCGGCAATGGTTTATTACTAGTAATTGAATTTATTTGTATTTTTTCAATGATATTTGGTTTTAATATTATTTTAAATTCTTTTTATTTTGCAGGAGACATTGAGCACGTCTTACCATTACCAATAAATCCTAAAATGCTAATATCATCTAAATTTACGGCAGTGTTAATCAATGAAAGTATTATGGAATTTCTTTTTTTACTAGCTGCTTTCTTAGGATTTTGCATAGTAAATGGTTTCAATATAATAACAATCATAATGAGTATCATAGGAGCACTTACTCTTCCAATATTACCATTAGTTTATTGTGGAATAATAGCCTTATTATTAATGCGATTTACCAAATTAATAAAGAACAAAAATAATATTTTAACTATTATTTTACTAGGAATCTTAATTATAGTAGGAATAATAGCTATTGGTTTTTTAAATAATAACAATATCACAGAATTTGTCAGTTCATTAGCTAGTGGAAATGTAAAATTTTTACATATAATGAAAGTTATTTTTCCAAGCACTTTCTTTTTAGTAAAAGCAGTTACAACGAACGATATTTTAGCTTTTATAATTTATCTTTTAATAAACTTAATTGCCTATGTAATATTTATGATCTTAGCTAATAAAATCTATATACCTGGGGTAAAAAGAATCAGTAGTAACGCTGACCATAATAAAAAAGCCTTAGGTGTAACAATAAAAAAAGCCATGAAAGAAAATAAATTAAAAACATATATAACTAAAGAATTAAAAATTTTATTTAGAACACCTGCTTTCTTTAGTAATTGTATTTTAAGTAACTTATTATGGCCAATTATTATAATTTTAATTTTTTTAATACAAGGTCAGGATAATATTATCATAGAATTTGTAAATCATTATAAACAGAATGAGGCTCTAGGTTTATTGGTTGTCTTTATTGCTATCTTTAGCATTTCAGCTATTTTAACAACTGCTAATAGTATTGCTTCAAGTTCTATTTCCAGAGAAGGAAAACATTTGCCATTTATGAAATATATTCCTATAGATTACAAAAAACAAATAAATATGAAAGCCTTAGTTTCTATTATAATTAGTTTTGGTTTTAACTTAATCTATTTATTTTTAATTTGCTATTTCTTAGAGGCAACATTCTTAGATTTCATCATATTTACGTCAGTATCTTTACTATCATGTATATTCTTTACATACTTAGGAATATATCTAGATACTATAAATCCAAAATTAGTTTGGGAAGATGAGTTAAATGCTCTAAGGGGTAATGAAAACACATTCTTTTCGATGGCTATATCTATGATTATTGCTATTATATTAGGTGGGGGTATTTATTATTTAAATAGAGTTATCTTGATACCATTATCTATTTTAAAAGGAATGCTAATCATAATCTTATTGATGGCAAACGTTTTGGTTTACTATAAAGTAATGAACAAAGGAATAAAAAATATAAAAGAAATAGAAATATAAGTCCGTAAGGACTTTTTTTCTTGTTTTAGAACATAAACTTTGTTAAAATATAGTAGGTATTTAATGATAGGAGGTAAAAAATGAGTTTTTTAATACAAGCAGCAACTGTACTATTAGAAGGTTTTATTTCTTTTTTTTCCCCTTGTATAATTCCGTTGTTACCATTATATATGGGTTATTTAGCAGGTAATGCCAAAGAAAAAGATAAAAAGGGAAAAATTATATATCGAAGAAAAATTGTATTTTTATATACCTTGTGTTTTATACTAGGTATTTCTATGTCTTTTTTTATTCTAGGTTTATCATTCACAGCCTTAGGGACTTTCCTAAAAAATTATAAAACGACAATCGCTATTATTGGAGCTATTATAATAATTATTTTAGGTCTATTCCAACTTAAAATAATTAAATTTAAATTTTTACAAAAGGAAAAGAAACTAAATATAGCATTAAATCCTAACAAGATGAATCCAATAGTTGCTTTTGGTATGGGTTTTATATTTAGTTTTGCTTGGACACCTTGTGTTGGACCTGCCCTATCTTCTGTTTTGATTATGGCAAGTAGTGCTGAAAGTATGTTGCTGGGAAATTTATTAGTACTTATTTATGCTATTGGTTTCATAATCCCATTTTTAATATTAGGACTAACAACTGGCGAAGCTTTAAACTTTTTGAAGAAAAAACAACATGTTCTAGAAAATGTAGTAAGAGTTGGTGGTATTTTACTAATACTAGTTGGAACATATATTTTAGTTACTAATATTGATTTTAAACAGGCATCAAAAATAGAAGAAAACTGTGGAATCAATGAAGAAACCGGTCTAGCTAGTTGCAAAAATAATAATTTAAATACTAGTAATAATAAAGCAAGATATAAAGTAGAAAAGTTCACTTTAAAAGATCAAAATAACAAAAAACATGACTGGGAGGAATACAAAGATAAAGTTGTAATACTACACTTTTGGTCTACTGACTGTATAGCCTGTAAAAATGAACTAAAGGAATTAAAAAAACTATATGAACACTATAATAAAAATAAAGGAGATGTTATTTTACTATCAGTGATTTCACCAAAACTAGAGCATAAAACTGTAAAACAAGTAAAGAAATTTATTGAAAGTAAAGACATAAACTACCCAGTTTTACTAGATAATAGCGGAGAATTTTTTTCAAAATTTGAAATAGTTTCTTACCCTAATACATTTATTGTTAAAAATTCAATTATTAAATTGACTATTCCTGGAGCTAGCACTTTTGAAAAATTAATAGATTCTGTGGAAAAAGTCAAAGTTGCAAAATAAAAATATCCACAGAAACTGTGGATATTTTATTATTATTGATAAAAACGTTTAAGATTATATGTCATCCTACTATTAATAAATTATGTAGTATAATAATTGTAGATATACACTATAATTTAAAAACAAATTCTTTTGTATATTAACTTTAATTTGGTAAAAAATATGTTTAAAGAAAAATATTATATAATATAACAAGTCATTATGGTATAAGTTATAATAGATTTGATAATATTGAATGTATTATATATGTAGGTGATTTATGAGGCAAAAAAGTTGGAGAAAAATTTTAATAATTCTTAGTTTAAATTATCTATTGGTGATAGTTCTATTTCTTTGGTTATTATTACCAAAAGTAGATAATACCTCCTACAAACTTACTAATAATTTACAATTACCTGTTTATAGTAAGGTAAAAGTAAAAGATTTAATTACTTCCATGAAAGGAAAAGTAATTACAAATAAAACTATCAATACCGATAAGTTAGGAGAACAAGAGGTAACTTTTATTTATAAAAGTGACAAAGGCCAAAAAAAACTTGGCAAATTTAAAATTGAAATAGTTGATAATGAGGAGCCATTAATCTGGTTATCGGATAGTTATAGTGTTAAAGTAGGTAGTAAGATTGATTTAGAAAAAGAAATATTATGTGCTGATAATTATGATGAAAAGCCAACATGTAAAATAAAAGGTAAATATGACATCAATACTCCAGGCAAATATAATTTAACCTATATTGCTACAGATAGTAGTCATAATGAAGAAAAAATAAACTTTACTTTAAATGTATATCAACCAGTATCAACAGTTCCAACAACAAAGGAAGAACAACTTCCTCCACTAGTAACAACTTTTCAAGAAGTAGTAGAAAATCACAAAACAAAAAATACGGAAATAGGTATAGATGTTTCAAAATGGCAAAAAGAAATAGATTTTAAAAAAGTAAAAGAAGAAGGAGCAAGTTTCGTTATGATTAGAGTGGGATCACAACAAGGAGTAAACGGTAAATACATACTAGATCCATACTTCAAGAAAAATATCGAAAACGCTATCAAAAACAACTTAAAAGTTGGTGGATATTTTTACTCTTATGCAAGCAGTAACAAAGAAGCAAAAAAACAAGCCAATTGGGTCTTAAAACAAATCAAAAATTATGATATATCTTTACCAATTGCTTTCGATTGGGAGTGCTACAACGACTTTAATGCAATGGAATTAAGTTTATTTGGCTTAAATGAAATAGCGGAAACTTTCTTAGAAAGAATAGAACAAGAGGGCTATAAAGGGATGCTTTATGGTAGTAAAAATTACCTAAATGCTATTTGGAAATATCACAACCATGATGTTTGGTTAGCACACTATACAAAACAAACAGACTATACTTCAGATTATATAATGTGGCAATTATGTCAAAATGGTCAAATAGATGGTATAAATGGCCTAGTTGACATAGATATATTGTATCAAAATAATAAATAGTCATAATATTAGCGTAAAAAAGAACGAAAAGTTCTTTTTTTCATATCCTACTATAGAGGTGAAAGAGATGAATGAGAAAAAAGTGGTAGGAGTAGTTGTAGATAGTGGACATGGAGGAACAGATCCAGGAGCAATAAGTGGAAATTTAAAAGAAAAAGAGTTAACCTTAAAAGCTTCAAATTATATGTATAATAGATTAAAAGAATTAGGTATACCAGTCGTCGCAACTAAATTAACAGACGAAAATATTTCTAGAACAGAAAGACTGAAAAGAGCCAATGCTGCATTTAATGGTAATCCAAATGCAATATTAATATCTAATCATATAAACTCGGGAGGAGCGGAGTTCAGTTACCATTACATAATTTAATTGGGCATTTAGACGGCTATATTTAAACGAAACAAATTTATTAACAAATTATACTAAAATTAAGTTTTTGACTTGAATAAAGGTATAAAACAAAGAAATTTTAATATATTTCACTTCAAATGTTAAAAATTGTCAAATTTTGCTGTATAATATAGTTAAGAATAGCAGTATCATTCTTTTTTAAGATGGATACTGCTTATTTTTTTTGAAGTGAGGTGGTTTTATGTTTTCAAATCAATTTGAAGTAGTTGAAGAAGATATTTCGCACATACAATACAAACATATTAAGATTAACGAAGAAGATTTTAATAAAATAATAATTAAGTCTTTATTTGAAGATAAAGATTTATATAGGTATGTTACAAATTATAGTGAAGAAAGATTTAGACAAATTGAAGTTGAATTTCCCATAAAACAGCTTATTTCATTAATTAAAAATTTAAAAAAAGAATATATTAAAGACTGTGTTCCAACTAAAATTAAAAAGAGATTATGTAAAGACTTAAAAGCAAAAGCAAATGGTGTAATTATTGATACTAAACAAAAAGATTGGGAGGTAAAATTTAATTCATACTTGGATAATAATATTACAGGATATGATGTTCTTGCAGAAATAATACTTTCTAAAATTATAGAAGATAGATTTGGAGCAGATGTTTTTGTAACTAAATTAGCACAAACAACTAATACAAATATGAAAGTTTTTGGCATAGATACATTACATTATAATGCTAACGAAAATACAATGTTTTTTGGGGAGTCAAAATTGACTAACTCAGTAGAATTAGGAATTCAACAACATGCAGCCGAACTAATCCTTATGGATTATAAATTGAATGAAGAATGTAAACTGATAGCACTTCGTGAAGCTGACATCAGATGTAAATTAGATATAGTACATGAAATAACAAAATTTGGTAGAAAATTAACTATAAATGATAATCTGTCTATTTTAAAAATAAAAAATGAAGATTTAGCATTTGATATAGCTATTGTATATTTTATAGCGCATGGTGATAAATTTGATTACGACTTTGTAACAACAAAAATAAAAAATTTTAGAAAAAAGATAAAATTTAAAAATATAACTATCTATTGTGTAACTCTTCCTATAAAAAATAAAGATGATTTTATTAAAAAAGTTGAGGAGGTTATGACTGAATATGAATAATGTAGATAAATTCAATGTTAATGAAGAAGATTTTAGGGAAGAAATTATAAAAACAATTGATAAATCTGATGTTAAAAAGAATCTAGCTTATCAGGTATTAATGAATAAGTTATCCTTAACTCCTTATTTGTATGAACTTGATGAGGTTGACCCGCTATTTGTAAATTATAGAGAAAAAAATAAATCTAAAATCAATAATTTTGTACTTCATCCTTTTCAAGTTGAAATACTTAATAAATTAAATCAAGGAAAAAATTTAATAGTTAGTGCTCCAACAAGTTTTGGAAAAACTGCCTCTGTGTTTGAATATTTAAACATAAATAAAAACAAAATTAATAAAATTTTAATTATTTTACCAACAATTGCATTAAGAAATGAATATTTAGAAAAAATAGTTTTGTGTATTCCTGAACATAAAATTATTTCTAATTCAAATAAAATAGAAAAATATGAGAAATTTTGTCTTATTTTAACTCATGAAAGATTTGTTGAATACTTCAGTAAAATAAAAACTGATGCTTTTGATATAGATTTGTTAGTAATTGATGAGATATACAAATTACAAAATGAAAGTAATAGTGATAGAATGTATAGCATGTCTCTCGCTTATTTAACTGCAATAAAGTTATCTAAACAATATATATTTTTGGGACCTTTTATAAATTCCATAAGTTTACCGGATATTGAAAATTTTGAGGTACTAAAATATGATTATTCTCCTATTGCAATAGATATTACATACCAGGATAGTTTTGATTTAAATTCTGTAAAAAATAATATATTATCAGATGAAAAGACAATGATGTATTTTTCGAATAAAAAGGATTTACTAGATTTTGCAGAGAAATATATACAAAATAATACAGTAACAACAAATAATGATTTTATTAAATATATAAGTGAAGAATACGATGAAAAATGGATTGATGAGTGGTCTGTATTAAAAGCTATAGAACATGGTATAGGTGTTCATTATAATGAATTACCATCATTTATAAAAGAATATGTGATAAATTCCTATAATAATAGTAATAATACAATGTTACTTTTAAGTACTTCAACATTACTTGAAGGTGTAAATACATCAACAAAAAAATTAATCATTACTTCAAAAAAAATTGGAAGTAATGATTTATCTGATTTTGAATTTTGGAATCTTGTCGGTAGAGCTGGTAGACTAGGAAAATATAAAGTTGGAAAAGTTACATATTTTGGTAAAAAAGATGACTTTAAAAAAGAAAATAGATATATAGATCTAAATAATTTATGGATTAACGAATCGGCTAATAGAGACGAATATGAAATTATAAATAGTGGTCAACTTTCAGATTTTGAAAAACAAAGAAAATTAGAAGAAATATACAAGAATTATAACTTATCTTTAGATGAAATAAAATTTTTGTTTTTACCTTTTTTTTCAAAAGTAGATAAATTATTTGATTTTTTTGATAATATATACCCAAAATTAATAAATAAGATAGAAGAATTATTAAATAAACAAATAAAAAATTCAGATTTTTTTTGCAGTAGAGAAATCAGACGAGTTATATTTGAAGAATTTATATTAAAATATAAAAAAACTTTAAGTATAGGAGCGCTTCCTTTAAGCCACTTTTCTATTTTATGTGATGCGATAAATATGAGCAACTCAAGCAAAAATAGTAAAATAAAATATATAATTGATAATGGAAGAAATTTTTTAGAAAAAAAGTGTATAGATTTATCTGTTGAAGAAAAAAGAGAAAAACTTAATAATTTATATAGTTATAGTTTTTACATGGTTAATAATTATATAGTTAATGCATACATACCAGGGGTAAATATAATTAAGTTGCTTTGTGAAAAGACAAAACAATTAAATAGAGAACAAAGTATACTTTTAAATAATTCAATATTTAAACAAGTAGATCAATATTCCTCTATGATAAATGATGAGGAATTATTTGATACTTTGGGGATAATTTCACCATTGATAAAAATAATAAAAGAAACAGTCGGTGATGTTGAACTAAGGAATATTAGTGATTTGAGAGATGCGTTAAAAGGTAATGTAGAAATTATAAATAGTAAAATAGCGCATAATGAATTATATATATATTATTTTGAAATGTTATTAAAAAAATTACAATTATAAAATGGTATGACAATAAAATGATGCAAAATATGTTAAAATATAATTATGGTGGTATATATGATAAGAGTAGTAGCAGCTTTAATTGAAAAAGAGAATAAAGTTTTAATAGCAAGACGTTCTACTGGTGATCCTAATATATTTGGAAAATGGGAATTTCCTGGCGGAAAAGTAGAACCAGATGAAAATGAAATGCATGCTATTGAAAGAGAAATAAAAGAAGAATTTGAACTAATAATTAAAGCTAAAGAATTTGTAGTTAATAATATTTGTGAATATCCAACTAAAGTTGTTGATTTAAGATTATATAAATGTGATTATGTATCTGGTGAATTTAATTTACATGATCATTCTGAGTATACATGGGTGGATAAAGAAGATTTATTAAAATATGATTTAGCTCCAGCTGATATTCCTTTAGCAGAGTATGTAAAGAAGGTGAAGTAATGAAAGATGGTATTTATGAACAGCTTTTAAATAACGAATTGAAAAGCAAATTAAATAATTCAGAATTCTTTTATAAAACTAACACGATTTTAAAATCTCCGGAAAATGCTAAGAATTTGATAACAGAATATTTAAAAGAAGTAACAAGAAAAGCTATGGATTGTATTCAAGAAAAAAATGTAGATGTAGAAGATAGCGAAAGAGTGTTAAAAGAAATAGAAATTTGTAATGAAATTTTGGATTTATTAAGAACAAAATTAGATTTTGATGAGTATAAAGACTTAGATTTATCTATGGATGCAGAAGTTTTAGAATATGCATTTAAAAAATTAAATAATAATTCATTTGATGGTAAAAATATTGTTAGGCCAGTTACTTCATTAGTAGAACCAACTTTGTTTACAAATAGTTCTAAAGAAATTTCTTTATTATCAGAGTTAAGAAAAGAAATAGCCTCATCTGACGAAGTGATGCTATTAGTATCTTTTATAAGAATGACTGGATTAATGCCTATTTATGAAGATTTAAAGGAATTTACTGCTAAAGGTAAAAAGTTAAGAGTTATTTCTACAACTTATACTAAAGCAACAGAATATAAAGCAATTGAAAAATTGTTAGAATTACCTAATACTTCTATAAAAATTTCATATGAAACTGAAAATCAAAGATTACATGCAAAAGCATATATTTTTAAAAGAAACAATGGTTTTTCTACATTCTATATTGGTTCATCTAATTTATCTAGATCAGCCTTAGTTTATGGTGATGAGTGGAATGTTAAGTTAACTGAAAAAAATTCACCACAAATTTTTCAAAATGTTATTTCTGAATTTGAAACATATTGGAATTCATATGAATATAAAACTTTAAATAATAATGAAGAGGATAAAATTAAACTAAAAGAGGCATTATCATATAAAACAGAAAATGTTAATGTTTATCAAAATTTAATGACTTATAAACCATATGACTATCAAGAACAAATATTGGAAAAATTAGAGGTTGAAAGAGAAATTTATCATCGAAATAGAAATTTAGTTGTAGCTGCCACTGGTGTGGGTAAAACTGTACTTGCCGCATTTGACTTTAAAAACTTTTTAGAGAAGAATCCTAATGCTAAATTTTTATATGTAGTACATAGACAAGAAATTTTGAAAAAGAGTTGTGATACATTTAGACAAATTTTAAAAGATGCTAATTTTGGTGAATTATATGTAGGCAATTATAAACCTGAAAATATAAATAGATTATTTACAACACCATTAGGTTTAGAAAATATAATGAAACAAGTTGATTCTGATTATTATGATTACATAGTTGCAGATGAAATACATCATGGTGCGGCTAAAACTTATACTAATTTTTTAAATTATTTTAATCCAAAATTATTATTAGGCTTAACTGCAACGCCAGAAAGAATGGATGGGCAAGATATAACAGAATTTTTCTGTAATACTATTGCTGCTGAGATGAGATTACCTGAAGCAATAAATAACAAATTATTAGTTCCATTTCAATATTATGGAATTACTGATTCTACTGATTTAAGTAATGTGAGATGGTCATCATTTGGTTATAATAATAGTGATTTAGATAAACTATTTGTGGAAGATGAAACAAGTGCTAATGTAAGAGTTAATACCATTATTGAAAATTTATTTAAATATATTGATGATATAGATAAAGTACATGGGCTAGGATTTTGTTCTTCAATTAATCATGCTGAGTATATGGCTAATAAATTCACTGAAAACAATATTCCATCAATATGTTTAACTGGTAATTCAGATAGTAATTTGAGAAATAATGCTATAAAAGACCTTGAATCTGGTAAGATTAAATTTATTTTCACAGTTGATTTATATAACGAGGGTGTAGATATTCCATGTGTAAATGTCGAATTATTATTAAGACCTACAGATTCATTAACAATTTTCTTACAACAATTAGGTAGGGGACTTAGAAAACATATTAATAAAGATTATTTAATTGTTTTAGATTTTATTGGTGAATGTAATAAGCATTTTAATTATGCTGATAAATTTAAAACTTTAATTGGAATTGAAGGAGTTAGTGTTAGAGATTCTATTAATAATGGATTCCCAATGTTACCAGTAGGTTGCTCAATTGCTTTAGAAAAAGTAGCTGAAGAATATATTTTGTCTAATATTAAAGCTAATACAAGTAATAGACAAGTTATAATTGAAATGTTGCAAAAATTTGAAGAAACAACGCATAAAGAATTAACTTTATATAATTTTATTAATCATTATAAATTAAATATTAATGATATTTATAAAAAAGATGTGTCTTTTTATAGATTGTTAACAGAAGCAGGAATTAAATGCTTTACTGAAAAAAATTCGATAGAAAATGCTATCGTTGGTAGATTAAAAAATTTATTAACAATTAATTCTCCAAAATTTATAAATTATATTAAGTCATTACTAAACGATGAAAATATCAATCATAATGAGTTGCTAGATACAATGACATATTACACATTATTTAATAAACTACCGGAAAAGGAAGGATTCAAAAATATAATTGAAGCCTTAGAGTTTGTTAAAAACTCAGAATGTTTAAACTATGAAATAAACGAAATATGTAACTATCTTTATAATTCATTAGAGGTATTGCCTATAAAAAATAATTTAAATTTTGATTGTCCTTTAGAAGTATATGGTGTTTATTCACAAGCTCAATTATATTCTGGGTTAGGTGTATTTAATGAAAAATATGCTGGACCAATGTTACAAGGAGTATGGTATTTAAGAGAATATAAACATGATATATTCTTAGTTACAATAAACAAGGAATCTAGTCATTTTGGAGAATCGATTGCTTATGAAGATTATGCGATAAATGACGAGCTATTTCATTGGCAAACCCAGAACTCTGTAGCAGATGGAAGTGATACTTTAAATAGATACATTAATTCAAATGGTAGAATAAGTTTGTTTGTAAGAATAAATAGAAAAGAAAATAATCAAGCAAGTCCATATATTTATTTAGGTGAGGCTGAATATGTATCTCATAACGGATCAAAACCAGTTGGAATTGTTTGGAAATTAAAACATAAAATACCTGCAAAATATTTAGATAAAATGATGAAATTATAAACAAAATTGTTATTAAGAGAGCATATTACTCTCTTTTTTTTGATTTGTTTAAATTTTATTAACTAATATCATATCATCCTATTAATTCTGTGTTATTTGTAAAAATAGGATTATAAATATATTTGGTTTATTATTATATATAAATGATTAAATAGTAATACATCCCTTATATCAACCTACAAAGTAGGATGAATTTCGTAAGTACGAAATAAGAATGGTACCACTAAGTTTCCTTATTTTATAAGGATTTTTTTACTTTGTGGCGCCATCTTCTTATCCTGCTTATTTAAGAATGTAATTTTTGTACAAAAAAATCAGATAAAGTAGGATAGTTATTAAAATAGGTCTTTGGGTAATTTATTTTTATCAAATTTTTCCATATTTTTGTTTATTACTCTTGATGCTTCCTTTAGTTTTTCTGAAATATCTTTTAAAGTTATTTCTGATGAGTAATATCCAGGGTTATCAATTCTATCTATAATATCAGCAAATATGCCTTTGCATTCAAATGCACTTTTTCTTCTAATTTCTATATCTTCTAACACATCAAAATAAAATTTTTCATAACTTTCAATTTGTTTTTGATAATCAGTAGTTGATCTTTTATTTGAAAAATCAGTACCCCAATTTATTTCTACATCACTATATCCAGCAAGTTTCATTAATTCTACTAAACTAATATTAAGTGTTTCAGATATTCCTTTTAAGTACAGAATATTAGGTTTTTGTCTTTTGCCAGCTTCAATTCGCGAAACTTCAGCACAGTCCATATTAACTTCACGAGCAAGAGCTCTTTGTGAAATACCCAATTCTTCTCTTTTATTTTTAATTAATTCTCCTAATTCAGTTGTATTATTTTTACGCATAAAAATACACCTCTTTCAAATACAAGTTAATAATATCACAAAGTGATGTAAAAGTCAACGAATTACAACAAATGTATTGACAAACTCAATATATAATAGTATAGTAATTGCAATTGATGAGTTTTACATCAATAAAAAGGAGACAGATAGAGTAGATGAGAATGAGGTATCTAGAAGTACCAAAAGAGATTTGGAAGAATAAAAATATTCCAAAAGAGACCAAATATATCTACTCTTACATTTACACCAAGGGATTCGGAAGAATAATAACAGATATAAATGTAGGAGAGATACAGCAAGTAGTTAACATCAAAAACAAAGGTTTGAGAAAAAGTCTGAAGATATTAGAAGAGTTAAATTATCTAATATATCAAGAATACTCAAACGGAATGTACACAGTAACACTTAACTAAAGAGTCAAAGGACGTTAGTTATAAGAGGCTCAGTAAGATATAAGGCTTATGTTAGAACCTATCTTATAGAAATATAAGATGAATACAGTTTAAACTATAACATATTTCAAAGAACTAAAATGAAATATGAAAAGGGGAAAAAAACATATGTTATAGTTTAAACATATTAAAGGAGATTTTCTCCTTTAGAGGGATTTTATTTGCTAAACTATTAAAAGAATTATCAGATAATAATTATATAACTATAGAATATAAGCATAAATTTCAAAGAAAAATTTACATTAACAAAGATAAATATACATCCGTTACTTTAGAAGAATTGTTCTAATTAATTGGATGTATATTTTACATTCAATGGATCTTTATACCCACAATAATATAATAAATAGAATATAAAAAATATTAATATTATATATTTATTATAAAATTATTTTATATATTTAAAAAGAGAAAGGAAGTTGATATATGCATGATAAAAAAATAATTTTAAACATAAATTTAAATAGGTGGTTTAAATATGAAAGGAGCCTATTTGAATAAAATTTCATTTAAAGATCTTATTTTGAAGTACTTAATCGAAGAGATAATGAAAGAAGAAGGAGTAAACAATAATTAATGATTTGCAATTATTCATTAATGATGTTATCATTCATTTGTCTAAATACCCAATTAAGTAAGAGGATTGGAGGAATGAATGAATAATACTTACTTAAATGGATTAGATTTCAATGTTGGAATCTATATAAGATTATCTCAAGAAGATAAGGACAAAAAATATGAATCTGATAGTGAAAGTGTAATAAATCAAAAAGAATTATTAAGGAATTATGTTAAAAACAATAATTTTAATTTAGTTAAAGAATATGTTGATGATGGATTTTCTGGAACTGATTTTGAAAGACCTGGATTTAAAAGTTTGTTAGAAGATATCAATAATAAAAAAATTAATTGTGTAATAGTAAAAGATTTATCAAGACTTGGGCGAGATCATGTTATGACTGGTTATTATATTGAAACATTTTTTCCAGAGAACAATATAAGATTTATTTCTATATTAGAATCATTTGATAGTTTTAAAAATCAAGCTAGTAATGATTCATCAACATTTATAATTGCTTGTAATGATTATTATAGTAAACAAAATTCTATTAAAATTAGAAATGTTTTAAATGAAAAAAGAAAAAGTGGTAAATTTGTAGGAAGTCTTCCATGCTATGGATATATGAGAGATCCAGAAGATAAAGGACACTTAATCCCTAATCCAGAAACTGCTCCAATTGTTAAAAAGATATTTAAGTGGAGAGCAGATGGTATTGGACCTACTGAAATAGCTAATAGACTTAATAAATTACATGTAGTTACGCCTAGTGGTTATAAAAAGACTAATTATTCATCTAGATTAATTGATAGAGATAATTGGAATATTTCCACAGTAAAAAAGATTTTAATTAATAGAATTTATACAGGAGATTTAGTTCAACATACCCAAACTAAAGTAAGTTATAAATCCAAAAAGAAAATAACATTAGATGAAAAATTATGGATAGTGGTAGAAAATACTCATGAACCATTAGTTGATAAAGACACTTTTGATTATGTTAATAATTTAAGAAAAAGAAATACAAGAAACTATGAAATTAAAACTGGTAGAGAAAAAAGGTTACTAGAAGGTAAGTTGTTTTGTAAGGAATGTGGAAATAGACTTACCGTACTTTATAGGAAAAAACAAGATTATTGGTCAGTTAATTGTAATAGATATTCAAGAGATCCAGTTAGAGGTAGATGCTATTCACATTTTTATCCATATAACTATTTAGAAGAACAGGTGTTAGAACAAATCAATAAATCTGTTTCTAAATTAATGAAAGAATTGGATTTAAAACAATTAAATGACGAAGTTGTTAAAAGTGTTTGTAAAGAAACTAATAACATAGACAATGTTATCAAAAATTTGGAAATAGAAAAAGAAAAAATAACTAAGAGAATTACAACTTTATATAATGATAGATGTGATGGAGTAATATCTACTGAAACTTATAAAGAATTAGCTAAAGAATCGGAAACTAAATTAAAAGAAATAAATAATTTAATAGATAATGAAAACATTAAAAAATATAAAATAAAAAATAAAGCTAATGTTTTACCAGACTACACTAAAAAGATAAAGAAACTATTAGATTTAAATAAACCTAAAAAAGAATTAATAGATACATTAATAGATAAAATAGTTATCGATAAAGATAGAAATATTACTATATATTTTAAATATGAAATTGTACCAGTTGTTTCATTTAAATATGAGAACAAAAATTTAATAAGAAATCCCTATGGAAGAATTGAGAAAAAGAAGTTTTAATGATATAATATATTTCATACGAAAAGGTGATAGTATGAAAGTAAAAAAAGTTTGTAGAGATATTGATGTTGATGTCTTATTAGAAATAATAAGAAAAAGGGAAGAATATAAAGAAAATAGTCAAAACGGATTAGTTATTTTGTTAAATGGATCGTGGGGTTCTGGAAAAAGTACTTTTTTAAAACAATTAGAAGAAAAAATAATTGAATGTGATGATGTTCAACTTTTTATAAATTATAATGCATATGAATATGATTTTTATGAAACACCATATATTCCATTCTTTTCATCTATAGAAGATAAACTTAAATTAGGTAAAGACTTAGAAAAAATAATCAAGCTAACGGGGAAAAATTTTGGTAAGGGAATTCTAGTATCTTTGTATGCTATGATTAATGGTATTTATAAAAAAAATTTTGACATTGATTTAAATGATGTAAAGGATAATATTTTAGGCATAGATAATGAAAGTTATAAAAAAGATTTTGATGATTTTATTTTGTGCAAAAAGAATATCAAAGTTAAATTAAAAGAAAGTTGTAGTAAGAAGCCACAAATATTTATTGTTGATGAGCTAGATAGATGTAAACCTAGTTTTGCTATAGATACATTAGAAATAATTAAACATTTTTTTGATGTTGAAAATTGTATATTTATAGTAGCAGTGGATAAATTGCAACTTGAAGAATCTGCAAAAACAATTTTTGGTCAGGAAATGGATAGTGAAAAGTATTTTAGTAAGTTTTTCGATTATCAGTATAATTTATTACCTATAAAATTTTATGAAACAGTAGATACTTCTGATATTTATAATTTGGATAAAATAGTTAAAGAAATTTCTGAAATGTTTCAAATATTAAATATTTCATTAAGAGACGCCAATAAAATTTTTAATGAATTTGTATCTAAATATAAAATTTATAATAATGGAGAAATTTTAGAGGAAAAAAAATGGACTGAACAACAATGCTATATTGTTACTTTTCTATTGACCTTAAAATATACTGATTTATTATTTTATACTGAACTAATGAACGGCAATTACAATAAATATATAACCAAAATTAAGGATGATGTTAGTGGCGCATCAAATAACTATTATAAATTGTTAAATCGTAAAATAGATGATAAATATACATATTCAAGTTTTCTAACGAAATTAACTTCATATTTAGAAAATGAATATTTTGATGTAGATAAAGCATATGGAACATATTGGCCTTATGAACATGAAGATAATGAATTTACTAGAAAACAAGAAAGAGCGAGAGAAATGCATCACTATATTCCACAAGTAGAACCTAATAAAACTTTTAAAGAAAATATTCAAAAAATAATAAATTAAATAGCAAAAATAAAATAGATTTTTGTTTTTATACCGCAAACGGTATGAATGATATTAAAAGATTATAATTACTAATGGTATCTAAACTCACGAGGTGGCGAAGGTGCCGAAATAATTTATCCCCTTCGCAATAACGATACTCTAGCGACTATGGCTTTAAATAATATCGGTGCAGCAGGTCAAAAAAAGCGTAAAGTCTATCAAAGAAGGTTACCCGAAGACCCTAGCAAAGATTACTATTATATAATAAGAGAAACTTCTCCAATGCAATCTTTACTAGTAGAATATGGCTTCATTGATAATGCTGCTGATCAAAAAAAATTGCAAAATAATTTAGAAGATTATGTAGAAGGAGTGGTTAAAGCCATTGCTGATTACGGTGGTTACAAATATACCCCACCAGGAAGCAACACTACAGAATATGTCTATACTGTTGTAAGAGGTGACACTTTATCACAAATAGCCAGTAAATTCAACACTACGGTAGAAGCAATAAAAAGGCTCAATAATTTGACATCAGATTTATTACAAATAGGTCAAAAACTAAAAATTCCTACTCCAACAACACTAACAGAAACCTATACTGTTCAAAAAGGTGATACTCTGTATGGTATAGCCCGTAAATATAATATCACAGTGGATGAATTAAAGTCCTTGAATAACATTGTAGGCAATAATTTATATGTTGGCCAAGAATTACGAGTTCCAGCCATTCAAACAAATGATGAATATGAAATTTATACTGTCGTAAAAGGAGATAGTCTTTGGTTAATATCACAAAGATATGACGTTACAGTAGACGATTTAATTGAAATTAATAATTTAGAAAATGCAGATTTACAAATAGGTGATAAACTAAAAATTCCAAAAACGAACTCTAAAAAGACCTATACTGTAAAAAAGGGAGATAGTCTCTGGTCAATTGCTAAAGAGTTTAATGTTAGTGTTGAAGAATTAAAAATAGCCAACAGTCTTACATCGAATTTAATATCAGTAGGTCAAGTTCTAATAATTCCACAATAAAAAATTGCTTATATAAAGCAATTTTATTCTAGATTAAGTTTCTTATCCAATACTTTAACAGTAATGAAATAATAACCAATAATAAATAAAACAGAAACTACTAAAGACAACCCAATAAAGCCATTAATTAAACTAAAATTAAAGACATTATTTCCTGAAATATATTGTTGATAATTAGAGTCTAACAGCATAAATGGTAGTAAAATAATGACAGAAAGTATTTGCGTTACATTATATAACACAACTCCATAAATAATAGAATATAATATTTTGCTATTATGCTTTTGTCCCAAAGAAATAGATGCATAAAACATTAATTGGTTTAATATTACACTAATGATAATAGATATAATAATAAGAATTAAGAAAATAGTATCAACATGGCTCAAAGCATCCCATAAAAACTTTAAAACTTTAGAATCAAACCAAATGTTATACACACCAATAAATAAAAGTAAAATTACAAAAATTCCAGATAAGATTAAATAAGAAGTAGAACTAATCGTTTTTGATAAAATAATATTATGTTTAGAAACTGGAATAGTGTGCATTAAATATCCTTCATCTTTAATCAAATTTCTATAAAAGATAAGAATTGTAAAGATAAAAGTAACAATTGGTATTCCAATAAGTACAATAACAAAAATCACACTAATAAATCCACTTGGTACTGAAAAAATAGAAAATTTATCTGATAATAAATTAGCTACTCTAGTAAGCAAAGCAAGTAATAAAGCAATTCCATAGATAGGAATTAATAGTTTTGCCAAAGATTTAAAATCATATTTTAACAATTTAGTTAACATTTAAATTCCTCCCTAAACAACTTATCAATAGTTGTTTTTTTCTTTTTGCGAATAGTATCGGCCTCTTCATTCAATACAATTTTGCCTTGATTGATGAAAATAACTTGATCTAATATCTTCTCAATATCAGCAATCAAATGAGTACAAATAATAATAGAAGAACCATCATTAAAATTAGATAGTATAGTATCCAGTATATAATCACGACTAGCAGGATCAACTCCTCCAATTGGTTCATCTAATATATATAAATCGGCTTTTCTACTCATAACCATGACTAGTTGTACCTTTTCTTTTGTCCCCTTAGACATATTTTTTAGTTTGTCTTGTTTGTTAATCTTTAATTTTTTTAATAAACTTAAAGCTTTCTCTTCGTCGAAATCTTCATAAAAATCTTTAAAAAAACCGATTAACTCCAAAACTTTCATATTCATATTTAAATAAGTTCGCTCTGGTAAATAAGAAATAATCTTCTTACTATCAATTCCAGGTTCTTTACCATTAATTAAAATCTCACCACTAGATGGTTGCAACAAATCATTAATAATTTTTATCATTGTTGTCTTACCACTACCATTAGGACCAAGTAATCCATAGATTTTTCCTCTTTCAATTTCAAGATTCACATTAATTAAAGCTTTTTTATTACCATAATTTTTTGATAAATTTTTAAATTCAATTAATTTCATTATGAATTTTTCCTTTCCTCTAATAATTTAATAACTTCATCTTTATTTAATCCTAGTTTATTCATATCAAAAATAAAGTTATCTATTTTTTCTAAAGCTAACTCTCTTTTAGTTTGATGAATGATATCTTTATTTTCAGTAACAAATTTTCCTAATGTCCGTTTAGTATATATTAATCCACTTTGTTCAAGTTCCGAAAGAGAGCGTTGAATTGTATTAGGATTAACTCTAATCATCGCTGATAACTCTCTAACAGAAGGTAACTTTTCTCCTTGTTTTAAAGCTCCAGCAATAATTTCTAACTTAAGTTTTTCAATTAATTGCTTATAAATAGGTTTATCATCATCAAATTCAAACTCCATAACAACCTCCTTTGTACTAATTAATTAACACAGTTATACAACCGATTATAATAAAAGTCAATAATAAATTTATTAAAAACAAAAAATTTACAATATAAATAATGATATTAACTTTATTTATGTCAATTGAAGTTTTTAGTCAAAAAAAATAGATAATTATAATTATCTATCCTAAACAGCTTTTTTTCTAGCATACCAAACACCGCCAGCAACACCAGCTACTACCAATATAATAGCAATAACAACAGCAATATCACCAGCATAGCTAGATTTTTCTTCGGTATTAGGATTAATACCATCTACATAGTTCATAATATCATATCGTGTATCTGCTGGAGTTTGATATTCAGACTTAATTTTACTAGTAATTTCTTCATTATAACTGGAAGCATATCCTTGCCAAGATTGATCACCAATGATGATATAAGGCACACCATTAACATCTTCTTTTCTTGCATCCGCAACATCTTCCATTAATGAAGCATTATCTTCATCATACCAAACCTCATATGAAACAAGGTTAAACATTTCTCCATATTCACTTTCAATACTTTTAAAAAATTCTTCTGCCTCAGCACAATGTGGACATCCATTACCATGGAAAAAGTAAACATTAACCTTTTTATTTTCTTCTGACGTTGTTTGTACTTCATCAGCTAAAACAACATTTGGTATTAATAAAATTCCAATTAAAATAACGAATAGAAATTGTAATTTTTTCATATTTTCTTACCTCCTACATAAATATATCACGATTATCAATCATAAGACAAATAAAAAATGGTAGAAAAGTATAAACCAAATAACTTTCACCATTTTTTCACATAAAATTAATTTTCTTCTTTTTCTTTTAATTCTTTTAATTTTTTTTCTGCTTCTTCCATTGGAATATATAATTTACATTTACAGATACCATCATTAACAAATTCATCACATGGGCATAAAGTTGTGTCATCAACATTTACACGACAAGGACAATGACCGTCTTTTTTTTGTAATCCTTCCATAATTATAGAAACATATTTTTTATCTGGATTAATACGATAATTTTTCATAATGACCTCCTATATATATTATATCGTAGAACAATCAAAATTTGGTATAAAACTTTCACTTTGTGTTTCACCCTCTTGAATAAAGGCATACTTAACTCCTAAATCTATGGCATAATCAATAACGTCTTGATATTCATCATTATCTACTTTACGGTTTAAATTTTGATAAGTATCAAAGTGTTTTAAAGGAGTATATTGATTCATGATACTGAGAATAATTTTATCTTGATAAGTATCATATAAATAATGAATAATCTTTTTAGCATCATCAATATGCCCAGGCAACACCAGTATTCGAACAATAACTCCTCGCTTCATTAAATCATCTTCAACTACAAAGTTACCAACTTGCATAACCATTTCATGAATTGCTAGGCTTGCATAATGAAAGTAATCTTTAACATGAGAATATTGACAACCTAAATTATCATCGAAATATTTCAAATCAGCTAAATAAATATCAACCAAACCATCTAGCATTTTAATAGTAGATACATTTTCATAGCTACTTGTATTATAAATAATAGGTATTTTCAACATTTTACCTTTTATTTTATGAAGAGATGATGCAATTTGTGGAACATAATGAGTAGGAGTAACCAAATTGATATTATGAGCCCCTCTTTTTTGTAAATCCAAACATAATTCTTGAAATTTCTCATTACTAATTTCCTTACCATATCCTCCAGTACTAATTTTGTAATTCTGACAGAAAATACATTTTAAATTACAGTAAGAAAAGAAAATAGTCCCACTACCAACACTACCAGAAATAACTGGTTCTTCCCATTGATGTAAACTATAATGGGCAATTTTTATTTTATCATTAGCTCCGCAAACTCCAGTTTTATAATATCTATTTACCCCACAATTTCTAGGACATAAATAGCAAGCTTCCAATTCTTTCATAACAATCACTCCACTCATATATCATAACACAAAGCCAAGTAAAATGTAGTATAATACATAATCAAAAAGAAATTACATATGAAAAATTAAATTTCTAAATGAAATTTAAAAAATATTATTAAAAATAATACACTTGATAACATATATAAATATCTTAAAGTTTATAAGTTAAGGGTTATCTGTTATATAAAAAGAAACACAAAAATTTTAACTAAAAAATGCAATCTTAAAATATATACATAGAAAATATCATTCTAACATACACTTTGTTAGGAGGATATTTATGTTATATGGACTAACGGATAAAGAAGTAGCTGAACAAAGAAAAAAGTATGGCAGTAACTCTATAAGCACTAAAAAATCAAAAAGTATCATTAAACTATTCTTAGAATCTTTAGCAGACCCTATTATAAAAATTCTATTAATAGCCTTAGGAATTAAAACAATGTTTTTATTTCATGACTTTGACTGGTTTGAAACCCTAGGAATTATCATCGCTATCTTAATAGCGTCCTTAATTTCCACCTTGTCGGAGTATGGGAGTGAAGAATCTTTTAAAAAACTGCAAGTCTTATCATCAAGATTGAAATGTAAAGTAAAAAGAAATGGTAAAGTAGAAGAAATAAATATTGACGATGTAGTAGTAAAAGATATAGTTCTCCTACAAACGGGAGATAAAATACCCGCCGATGGAATTATTAAAGAGGGAACAGTTTTAGTAGATGAATCAAGTATGAACGGAGAGACGAAAGAAGCTGAAAAAAAATCAGGTGATAAACTTTATCGTGGAACCGTCATTTATGCAGAAGAAGCCTATATGGAAGTAACAGAAGTAGGTGATAAAACATTTTATGGTAAAATGAGTCAAGAATTACAGGAAGAAAATGATGATAGTCCCTTAAAAATAAGACTGAAAGAATTAGCGAAATTTATTAGTAGAATCGGATATGTGAGTGCCATTTTGGTAGCACTATCGTATCTCTTTACTCAAATAGTAGTAGCCAATTCTTTTAATATGGAAAAAATTATTTCAACAATTACCAATTTTCCTGAAATAATGAATCATTTAATTTACGCCTTAACCTTAAGTGTAACTATTATTGTAGTAGCAGTACCAGAAGGTCTTCCTATGATGATTACCTTAGTTTTATCATCAAATATGAAAAGAATGCTCAAAAATAATGTTTTAGTTCGTAAAATGGTAGGAATCGAAACTGCTGGTAGCCTAAACATTTTATTTACTGATAAAACAGGAACCTTAACCAAAGGAACATTAGTAGTAACAGAATTTGTAGATGGTACTTTAACTAGCTATCATACTAAAAATGATATAAAAAAGTACCATTTTCTCTATGAACATCTAAAAAACAATTGTTTATACAATAATGCCAGTTACTTAGATGAAAATGAAAAAGCCATTGGAGGAAACATTACTGATCGAGCTATATTAGAATTTATTAAAACAGATAAAGCTAAATCATACCAAAAACTAAAAGTAGTACCTTTTGATAGTAAAAATAAATTTTCATCCAGCATAATTGATATTGGTAAAAAGATAAATTATTTAAAAGGTGCACCAGAAAAACTTTTACCTCATTGTAAATATTATTTAGAAAAAACAGGAGAAAAATCTCCAATAAAAAATAAACTTTTGATTGAAAATGCCATAAGTGAAAGAACAAAATTAGGGGAAAGAGCTATTTTGTTAGCTTATAATGATAATTATCAACCTGAACTTTTAGAAAGGTTAACTTTGATTGGTATTATTTATATTAAAGATGAAATAAGGAATGAAGCTAAAGAAGCGGTTAATCTTGTTCAAAATGCGGGTATTAAAACAATAATGATTACTGGTGACAATAAAGATACTGCTATTAATATTGCGAAAGAAATAGGTCTGATAAGTAATGAAAAAGATTTGGTTTTAACAAATACTGACTTAAAAAAGTTATCAGATAGTGAGATAAAGGCCATTTTACCAAGGCTAAAAGTTATTGCAAGAAGTATGCCTCAAGATAAAAGTAGATTAGTGAGAATAGCCAAAGAAGAAAAGTTAGTGGTAGGAATGACTGGGGATGGAGTAAACGATGCTCCTGCTTTGAAAAAAGCAGATGTAGGGTTTGCTATGGGAAGTGGAACGGAAGTTGCTAAAGAAGCAAGTGATATTGTAATCTTAGATGATAACTTTTTATCAATTGCCAATGCAATTTTATATGGCCGTACCATTTTTAAAAGTATCCGCAAATTTATTATTTTTCAGTTAACAATCAATTTATGTGCTGTTAGTTTATCGATTATTGGACCATTTATTGGCATTGAAACTCCAGTAACTGTCATTCAAATGCTATGGATTAATATGATTATGGATACTTTAGCTGGAATCGCTTTTTCCTATGAACCACCACTAAAATCCTACATGGAAGAATCTCCAAAACCTAAAGATGAAAAAATAATGAATAGCTATATGTATAGCGAAATAATTTTTACAGGTTTTTATTCTTCACTACTATGCCTGTTTTTCTTAAAAAGCCCTTGGATAGAGAGTATCTATCGTACAGCAGATACCAATAAATATTTAATGACAGCTTTTTTTGCACTATTTATTTTTATGGGTATTTTTAACTGTTTTAATGCCAGAACACCAAGACTCAACTTGTTTTCTAATTTGAGCAAGAATAAAGTATTTATTTTAATTATTTTATTTATTGTTGTGGTTCAACTATATCTAATCTATTTTGGTGGAAATCTATTTCGCTCATATGGCTTAACTATGAAAGAACTACTATTTACAATTCTTTTGGCCCTGACGGTAATACCTATAGATTGGATTCGAAAACTAATTACTAAAAAGAAAAGAATAATATAGTCCATTTTTGTGGAAAAGGAGAAAAATATGAATAGAATTGATGAAAATTTTCAAGAGTTAGCTTTAGAGCTAAAAAGAAAAAGTAAAGAAGAAATATTTAATCATATAAAGGAGTGTTATTTTAAATTACCAAATGAACTACGAATATCTATAGAAAAATACTTAAACACCTATAATTATTGGGGAAAACTAGAAGAGCAAAGAGGAGAGTACGAATCTTTATATTATCGTGCTACATCTTTAAAAGAACATATCGAAGACTATATTTGGTTATACCAAAAGTTAACCGATTATCGCTCTAAAAATTTACTATATGCCATCTTAAATAATTGGTATAATTTTGATATGGAAAAAACAAAAGATGTTTTAGAAATAAACTATGATAAGTATTGGGATCTGGATATTATCAATCCAAGCAAAGAAGAGGTAATAGTAGATTTAGGTGCCTATATAGGTGATAGTATTTTATCCTATTTTACAAATTATGGCATGAATAATTATAAAAAAATTTATGCTTATGAAATAACCCCCGAAAGTATAGAAAAATTAAAAAATAACACTAGGTATTATAAAAATATTGAAATAAGAAAAAAAGCAGTTTTAGATATGCCTAAAAAAGTCTTTATGAAAAAAAGTCTTGAGGAACAATCAGCAAATACTATATCCGATATTGGTGAAGAAATATTAGAAGGTGTGAGTCTTGATTTAGATATACCAGATAATATTAGTTTATTAAAAATGGATATTGAAGGCAAAGAATCCCAAGCGCTTATAGGTTGTCAAAACCATATTAGAAGGGAAACTCCTAAATTGTTAATCTCAGTTTATCATAATTATGATGATTTATGGAAAATTCCTAGAATAGTGGATGAAATAAATCCTAATTATCAATACTATCTACGTTACTTTGGCAGTACAATTTTTCCAACCGAAATAATCCTTTATGCAATCAAAAAAAACAATATTTAACAACGAAAAAGTGGCTATTCACAGACAAAGCCACTTTTTTCAATATCTTTTTTTACATCTTCATAACTATCACCGCTATCGGTAATACCATCTAGCCCAAATTCACTTAAGTCATTATCACTTGCTTTTGCCAAATCAATATCAACAGCGATAGAATAAAGACGCTTTTTAGCATTATTGTCTTTAGTCACTTTAATACCATCAGTACTCTTCATATCAAACTCGTCATCTAATATTTCAGCAAAAGAATTCCAATCATCATCAGAAATTTTAATTGTTGCTTTACTATCAACAGCCATTCTCACCTTAGAAACCTTTTCATGCTTAAATGTAATTTTTGCCGTTTGTATCATACTTAAACCATTTTGTTCTTGTGTATCAGTACAGGTAAGAATTTTTTCATTACCACAACCAGTTAAAAATAAACAACTGCTAAACATAAAAGCTATACCCAATAATTTTAACTTCTTCACTACAATACTCCTTTCTACTTTTAGGATATTCCTAAATGAATAAAAAGGCAAGAAAAAAGATGCTATATTCCAAAAACATCTAATTTTCCTTAGTGATTTTTTCTAAATCAAAATAATATCCATATTCTAAATAGTTCTGATCCCCAATGTGAACTATTTTTTCTTCTACTTTTATTCCACCTAGACCTTGATAGAATGAAATAGCATTCACATTATTTGAAAAACACCAAACAATCATATTTTGTTTACCTAAACTATATAGTTCTTTAGCCGTTGCAATTAGTAAAGAAGAACCAATACCACGTCCAGCTTCTTCCTTTTTTATATATAAGCTGACAAGTTCAGAATCATATTTTTCATCCTTATCTTTAAGATTAAAGCATGAGTAACCAAGAACTTCTTCTCCTCTTACTGCAACAAAAACCAAATCTTTATATTCTTCAAAACTACTTAAATAACGTTGCGTTTGACAGTCATAATCTAGAGATTTTAAATATTTAGCAGCAACGATTTTATCATAGGCTGTTCTCCAACCATCGATTTTAATTTTGGCCATTTGAGCTTGGTCTTTTTCTAAATTCTTTCGAATAATATAATCTTCTCCAGCTTCTAATAATTGTAATGATTGATTCATTTGTGCTAAAGCTGAAATAATCTTTTCATCTTCCAACGCAAATGTAACACGTCCAACTAGTTCATTAGGGTATGGCCAACTGATAGACTGTCCAACTAAAAATCTAGTACGAGATGTTCTATAGAAAAATGTTAATAGATCTCGCTCGCTATTTATAATCATATTTTTATATTTCATACCTCGAACTTTTGTAAAATCTAAAATAGCAAAAAAACCTGCTTCTGGTTCTAAGTTATCAGGGAATTTAGTATATGAAAGACCAGTCAAAACCTGTTTTTGTATCTTTTCATCGGTAACAACAGTACAAATCTTTTTTCTAATCTTTTCTTTTAACTGATTTTCATGAATACTATCAATTCCACCAACTAAAGCCTTTAATAATTGATACTTTTCCTGATAAATATTTTTTAATTTCGAAAAATAATCATGATAAACTTTGTCTCTCTCCTCACTAATGTTAAAAGCTCCAGCCAAAGCTCGCCCAACGATATCAGGAGCAGAATCCATTCCCTGAAATATTCTATTAATAAGTTCTCGAATGATGACTTCATCAGCAACGACAAACCCAGCTCTTAAGCTAGCCATACCATAGCTTTTAGAAAGTCCAAATAAAGAAATTGTATTTCGAAACATACCTGGAATTGTGGCGATTGGTTTAGCAATGTTTTGAAAATCAAACGTTAAGTCCCGATAAACTAAGTCGTCAATAATAAATACTCCACGTTTTAAACAAACTTCTCCAATCTCTTTTAACAACCTTTCTTGTTTAGGTCCCATAACTTTTCCAGTTGGATTATTAGGGTTAGCATTAACAAAAGCCACTACCCTAGGAATGTAACCTTTTCGTCTATGATAAACTTTTTGCAAGCTTTCGTTAATCTCATCAATTTTATCCGCTAATTTTTTGGGATTGACTAACCAATTATCCTCTTTTGCTAACGGTAAAATATCAACTTCTGCACCAGCACGCTCTGCTCTAATCGTAAACAATCCATAATTAGGACCAGTAACTAATATAACATCTCCAGGTTTAGAGATAATATTAACAATCATATTAAAAGCTATGGAAGTAGATGGTAAAAAAGTAATATTATGAACAGATAAACCCTTATCATCAATATCAGAATAGTTATAAGGACTAGTATTAATAAAACCTTCTTTTTCCACATAATCTAGCAACACTTTTCTAATTTCATCATCTCCCTCTGTGTAGGGATATTTATACATAGAAAGTGAATTTAATGCTTTTTTCATCTCCTCAATAGAAAGAGGAAATGGCGGATACTTAGTAGGGTTACCGCTTCCAAGGTCGATATCTGGAATCGTGGTAATATCACTATCACGAACTTCAAATCCATAATATTCAATAGCATCAGCGATTTCTTGTACGGTTGGATTAAAAGAATCTCCATCATCTCTGCCACCAATATCAGGAAGTCCAAATCTTCTTTCTCCAAGTTGTGGATGCTCATGTAATAAGCGGTCTATTGCGCTTGATTTAACAATCATAAAAACTCCTCCAATAAATTATTTTTCTAAAATATGTTCTAAAGAAACTTCTAAAATAGATCTAATATGTTCATCGTTTAAAGAGTAATAAATATTTTTCCCTTCACGCCTAATTTTAACTAACTTCGCAGTTCTTAATGACTTCAATTGATGTGAAATAGCCGAAATAGACATATTAAGTAGCTGAGACAAATCACTTACACAAAGTTCACCATATTCTAGTGCCATCAATAATTGTAAACGAGTGCTATCTCCCATAATTTTAAAAAAGTCAGATAAGTCTGTAACTTTGTTATAAGAACACATCTTTTTTCTAATTTCATTTACTAAGTGCAAATTGTGAATCGTTGTATCTTGAGAATAGTTCAAACATATCACCTCAAAAGTATTATAAGCTAAGAAAAAAAATTAATCAAATTATGAAAAGTTATTGACATTTGAACAGTCATTCAAATATAATGATAAAGAATAGTTGAATAGTTACTCAAATAAAAGTACTATCAACCATAAAAAAATATAAAAAAGGTGATAATATGACAAAAGAAACTAAAATAGCTACACTTAAAATTATAATCGCAAGTAGTTTACTATTTATAGCAACATCCCTTGAAATAAATAATAATATGAAAGTAATAATTTATATAATGGCTTATCTAATTGTCGGTTTAGAAGTGGTAATAGAAGCTATGAAACATATCGGTAAAGGCCAAATTTTTGATGAGCAATTTTTAATGTCTTTAGCGACAATGGGAGCTTTGATAATTGGTGAATACTTAGAAGCAGTATTAGTAATGCTTCTTTATCAAATTGGTGAAGCATTTCAGTCTTATGCTATTATCAAATCTAAAAAATCAGTGACCGACTTAATGGATATTAGACCGGATTATGCTAATATTGAAAAAGATGGAAGCCTAATGAAAATATCACCCGAAAAAGTTAAAGTAGGAGATTTAATTATAGTTCAACCAGGTGAAAAAATACCATTAGATGGGATAGTAGAAAAAGGAAGCTCAACTCTAGATACTTCAGCTCTAACTGGAGAATCTCTTCCTCAAGAAGTTATAAAAAATGATCAGGTTTTAAGTGGTTGTATAAATAAAACAGGTATACTAACAATTAAGGTGACAAAAAAATTTGAAGAATCAACCGCCTCAGAAATCTTAAATTTAGTAGAAAATGCCAGTAATAAAAAGGCAAAAGCTGAAAAATTTATTACTAAATTTGCTAAATACTATACCCCAGTAGTCGTAGTCTTAGCATTATTATTAGCTATCATTCCACCACTAATTATAAACGGAATTACTTTAATTGATTCTCTAAAAAGAGCTATGACGTTCTTAGTAATTTCTTGCCCTTGTGCTTTGGTTATTTCTGTTCCTCTAGGCTTTTTTGGAGGTATAGGTGGTGCTTCAAGGCAAGGAATTTTAATTAAAGGAAGTAACTACTTAGAAACACTAGCTAATACCAAAACAATCGTTTTTGATAAAACAGGTACTTTAACGGAAGGAAAATTTCAAGTTATAAAAACTGTTTCAAAAGATCAGAAAAAAACACTTGAAATTGCATCTTTAGCCGAAATATACTCTAATCATCCTATCGCTCTCGCAATCAAATCTAAAACTAGTAATCTTGATTCAAGTAGAGTAACCGCTGTAAAAGAAATTGCTGGTAAAGGAATAAGTGTTAAAATAGATCAAAAACAAGTTTATGTTGGTAATATTAAATTAATGGAAGAAAATAATATTACTTGTCCTGAAGTAAAAGAAATTGAAACCATAGTTTACGTAGCTGTAGAAGGAAAACTTTTAGGCTACATCATTATTGCTGATAAAGTAAAAGTAAATGCCAAAAAAACCATAAAATCTTTACAAAAAAATAAAAGGATAAAAAATGTAATTATGCTGACGGGTGATAAAAAAGAAATTGCAGAAAAAGTCGCTAAAGAATTAAAATTAGATAAAGTATATTATGAGTTATTACCACAAGATAAAGTGTTAAAACTAGAAGAAATTTTAAAACAGCAACCAACCAAAGATAAAGTAGCATTTGTTGGAGATGGTCTTAATGATGCTCCCGTATTGACCCGAGCTGATATTGGAATTGCTATGGGAGCTTTAGGAAGTGATGCCGCAATTGAAGCCGCTGATGTTGTTATAATGGATGACGATTTAGAAAAAATAGGTAAAGCGATAACTTTATCAGAAAGAACTCTTAAAATAGTCAAACAAAATATTTACCTAGCTATTAGTGTAAAAATAATATTTTTAATATTAGGTGCTATAGGAATTTGTAATATGATGTCAGCAGTTTTCGCAGATGTAGGTGTTTCAATACTAGCAATACTAAATTCCATGCGTACTTTAAACATAAAAAATAGTGTCAACCACTAGAAAAATAAGTAAAGGAACAATAAAAGAGTGTTATAATAAAACTAGGTGATAGAATGAATAGTATAAAAGAAAGAGCAGAAAGAAAGATAGATGCTGTAGCCAATAGTCCCATCTTATCAACAAATAGTAAAATAGCTGAACTAAAAAGAATAAGAGAAAAAGCTCTAACTAGAATGAATTCCAATCAATCAACTGATGATTTATCAACCATGTTTACCAATCATGAAAAAGAACCTAACAATACCCTTGATTATACTGATAAGAAAGTTTATCAAAAAATAAATGACAACATAAGAAAAGCAGGAGTAACAAACTACGCTATGCTAATAGTGATAATGGTTATGCTAATGACTGGTATAATTTTAATAGGAATAATAATTGGTTCAATACTTTAAAAAATGCTTAATAAAGTGCTAATAAAAAAAAGAAAATGCTAGCTCATTTTCTCTTTTTTGTGTTAAATAAATTTAAAAAAAAGAAAAATGTATGATTTGCTATTATTGCTAGAATTTATATATTAGATAGCGGTGATGACATGAAAATAGGCAAATATCATTTAGACAATGTTCAAGAAGAAATAGTAAAAACAACAGCTCAATACTTATTAGTAACAGCCGGAGCTGGAAGTGGAAAAACTTTAACAATATTAGGGAAAATAGCTTACTTAATAAACGAAAAAGGCTTACAATCAACTGATATTTTATGCTTAACTTTTACGAACGCTGCTACTTTAAGTTTAAAAGCAAAAATAAAAAATGAATTAAATTTGACTGTCCCAACTTATACATTTCACAAATTATCTTTAGAAATATTAAACGATGCAAAAATAGATTATGCAATAGCGGATAGTAATATATTAGAAGATATCGTAGATGAATTTTTTACTAACGACATTTATAATTCACCATACTTATTAAATCTATTACTAAAATATTTAAAAATACCAAATCGAAAACCATCAGAAATTCCCAAAAAAGAATTATATCAATTAGAAAAAACTTCTATTGGTTTTATTAGATTAATGAAATGTAATAATTACAATTTATCAGATTTCTTAATATTTCTTTCAAAAATTAAAAAGACTCCAAACTATAGAAAATATCGGCAAGAAAAAACACTTCTGACTATGATACTTAATTGTTTTATTAAATATCAAACTTATTTAATTGAAAATAACGAAATTGACTTTGATGACATGATTATCAAAGCTACTAAACTAGTAACTGAATCACATTTTTTAAAAAATATCAAATATATTATTATTGATGAATATCAAGATACTTCTCTAATTCGCTTTAATTTAATTAAAGAAATAATAAAGAAAAATAATAGTAAGTTAATGGTGGTAGGTGATGATTATCAATCAATCTATAAATTTACTGGTTGCGATCTAAGTCTGTTTTTAAACTTTTCAACTTATTTTCCAGATGCTAAAATTATGAAATTAGAACAAACTTATCGCAATAGTCAACAACTAATTGAAATAGCAGGAAAATTTATTATAAAAAATAAATATCAAATAAAAAAAGAGCTTTATTCTAAAAAGAATTTAAAGAATCCGATTAAAATAATTAACTATCATGATATCCAAAAAAGCTTTTTACAAATTATTAAAGAACTAAGCAATAACATAAATCAAAAAATTTTAGTACTAGGCAGAAATAATTTTGATATCAACGATATTTTGAATAATGAAATAAAGCTAAAACAAGATAAATTGATAATTAAAAATTATGAAACTCTAGACATTACCTATATGACTATTCATAAATCTAAGGGATTAGAAAGTGATAATGTTATTTTACTTAATTTAAGACAAGAAATCACAGGATTTCCTAGTCAAATAAAAGATAGTCAACTTTTTAGATTGATAAATAAAAAAGATATATATCCCTACAGTGAAGAAAGACGTTTATTTTATGTTGCTCTTACCAGAACCAAAAATTATGTTTATCTTTTAACCCCTAATAAAAACCCTTCTATATTTATTCAAGAGTTAATAAATATAAAAAATAGTTGACAAAATAGAAAAAGAATCATAAAATATACTAAGTAACCATTTTGGTATACAAGTATAGGAGATTATAATATGGAAAAAAAAGCTGAAATCATTAATGTCGCAAGAGAATTATTTAAAGAGTATGGATACAGAAAAATTTCTATGGATGAAATTGCTAAAAAAGCTCACGTAACAAAGAAAACAATTTATCATCATTTTAAAGATAAAGATGAGTTGTTTCAGTATTTTATAACAGAAGAGTTAGACGCAATGAAAGAAAGGTTTGAAAAAGTATCTAACAAGCAATCAAGTGTTTCTAAAAGAATAACAGAAGGTCTAAAAGCTATATTAGAATTTAGAAAAAAAAGCCCTTTAGTAGCAAGTATTATCAAAGAACAAGAGCTAACGGGAATCACATCTAATTTTTTAACACAATATGATGATGAAATTATCAATTATTTAGAAAAAAAAATACAAATGGAAATTACTAGAAAAACAATAAAAAATTGTAATCCTAATTTAACAGCATTTATTATTTATAAAATATTTTTCTCTGTTTTCTTTGAGTATAAAAAGGATTTAAAAGAAGATGATGTAGTAAGGGAAGTAAATTCTATACTTCAAGATGGTTTAATAATAGAGGGAGGACATAATGAATAAAAATAAAAATTATTTTAAATATGTTATTATTGCTGCGGTATTAATTATCCCCTTTATGTATAGTTTCTTTTATTTAAAAGCATATTGGAACCCATATGGTAAAGGAAATATTGATAATCTGCCGGTAGCAGTTGTAAATTTAGATGAAGGAAAAAAGGGTAACGAGTTAATCAATCAAATAAAAGATAAAAAAACCTTAAAACTAAATGTGGTTGATAGAAAAAAAGCTATGGATGGATTGTATAATGAAGATTATTACGCCATAATTACTATTCCAAATAATTTTTCTAACAGTATGGATAGTATTGATACAAATAATAAAATTCATCCAACTATCACTTATTCACCAAATCAAAAAGCTAACTATTTAGCTAGTCAAATTATTGATAAAGTAGTAACAACTGTTGAAGCAAATTTAGATAATACCATTAATTCAGAAATTGTTTCTACTTTAAGTGAAAATATAAAATCTGTTCCGAATGCAATGGATACCATAAATAATGGTTTTAATGAATTAAGTTCGGGAACAGTAAGCTTAAATGAAGGAAGTAAAAAATTACAAGTAGGAGCGAATACTCTAAATGACAGTTATGATCAATTCGATACAGGTTTAAAAACTGCTAAAAATGGTTCGGATACATTAACAGAATCAATAAAAACTCTAAACTCTGGTCTTAACGAATTATCTACTAAAACAGCTGAATTTGAAACATTAAAAGATAGTATTCCTACATTAACTGGTAGTATTGACAAACTAACTACAGGAAATAATGATTTAACAGTTCAGCTAGATAATTATGTAGAAAATATAAATTTACTATTGCAAGAAGAACAACAAATCGCTGAACAAATTACTCATTTATATGATGAGTCAAATTATCCAAAAGATGATTTATATTACAAACTACAAAATTTATTAAAAAAAGATAATAATAATTTAAATAAATTTGAATCATTGGCCCTAATGGGAACTACGATTAATTCATCTAATAAAGTGATAAATGAAGGTCTAACAAACGTGAATAATACTACTTCAGTATTAAACAATCTGCCACCCAAAATAGATTCTTTAAAAACGGGAATAACGACTTTAAAAGAAGGTGCTAATCAAATAACTACTGGTGCTATTGAACTTTCTAATGGAATCAATACGTTATTTATGAAGTCTGCACAATTAAAAACAGGACTAACATCCTTATCAACTGGCACCACTTCCTTAAATAATGGAATTAACACCTTAAATTCTAGTGTTGTAACCGCAAAAAATGAACTAAACAAAAAAGTAACTAGTACCAAGGAAGAAGTAAAAAAGGTAGAAACTCTAAAAGAATATAGTGCAAAACCAGTTAAAGTAGAAACCAAAAAAGTAAATGAAGTATCATCATATGGAACAGCATTTTCACCATTCTTCATATCAATTGCTTTGTGGGTAGGATGTTTAATGTTTTATATTGTTTTATACTATGATAAAGAAAATCGCTTTCAAAAATTATCAATTGAAAATAAAAATCATTTACAAAGAACTGGGTTATATCATTTATTAGCAACTCTATCAGCAATCACTTTAGCAATATTATTACAGATTTTATTAGATTTTAAAATTACTAATCTCTTGTTATACTATATATCAATAGTCTTAATTGCCAATACATTTGTTGCGATAATTGAATTTTTAATCACAAACTTTAAAGACATAGGTAAGTTTATTGCTTTAATATTGTTAGTTCTACAACTAGCCACTGCTGGAGGAACATTCCCAATTGAAACGGTAACAGCTGGTTTTAGGTGGTTACATAAAATTTTACCAATGTCTTATACAATTAATCTATTAAAAGAATCTTTAATTAAAATAGAGTCAACCTTATTAACAAAAAACTTCATGATAGTTTTTGCTATATTTCTAGTATTTTTAGTAATTAACATAGTCAATGATATAAGATATCAACATAAAAAGAAAAAGGCATAAGCCTTTTTTTACTTTTCTAAAGTAGAAGTATCATTAGCCTCATGAATACTACCATCGTTAATATTTTCTGTACTATCATCACTTTCATCTGGCAAATCACTCGCTTCTTTTTTACCTTTAGAAACTGTTAAAGTAATACTTTCTGTATTTTCAATTATTTTAGAAGCTTTAATACTTTGCTTTAAAACTAAATTTTCTTTATCATCAGATTCTTGATAAACAACTTGATAAGAAATTCCTGCTTGATTCAAAACAGTTACTGCATCCTTCAGTAACATTCTTGTAACTTTAGGAACTTCAACACGATTATCTAACACTCCAACTGTTAACGTAATAACTGTATTTTCTCGAGTTTTACTACCACCACGTTTGCTTTGCTTTAAAACAACACCCACTTCATCTGGTTCATCTGTAAATATTGTTTTTTGATTATAATTTAAATTAGCATTAAGTAATAAATTTGTAGCTTCTTCATAAGAATAACCCAAAACATCAGGAACTTTAATATTATTTTCTTGATAATAATGATATCCTAAAACACCCAATGCCAAAGCCAAGATAATTAGTAAAATAATCAGCATAAAAAGAAAGAATTTAGAAAAGAAACCTGACTTTTCTTTTTTATTAGTTACTTTCTGATTTTTAATTTTAGTTTTATATTTAGTTTTAGTTTTACATTTGGACTTTGCCTTCTTTTTTTTATCTTTAACTTTTTGCTTTTTAATATCTTCTCGATTACTCTCTAAAAAAGAAGTTCCACATCTTTTACAATAAAGAGCATCACTTTCATTTTCAGTTTGACAAACTGTACAAGTTTTCATAACTTCACCTCGAATAATACCATTATAACGCAAAGAAAGACATCTTTCAAACAAACTATAAATATGATAAAATAAAAGAGAAATTGATAACAACTGAATTAAAGAGGGAAAATATGAAACAAAAAAATAAAAAACTAACCCAAGATGAAAAAGAAGCTATATTAAGTTTAATAGAAACAAAAGATTTTCATTTCATTGCCTTTTTACCATATTTTCTATCAGCAAAAGATGGTGAGTTAACAGGGCCAACAGCCACTAAAATTTTAAGACGTTTAGCAGTGACTTTTGATGAAGATGATCCTAATATTCAAGAAAAATTATATTTAACTTTAGACAAAATGATGGACGGAATCGCCAAGATAAAATATAAGCAAAACAAAAAACAATTTAGATTTAATGATGTCAACCAAATAAATGAGTATATATTAAATACCTTTGATAAAGTAGATGAATTTAACCAAGATTTTTACTTTAAAAATTTAGTGAATATGTTAATTTCTAGGATAGAGGATAAAAATAATTATGATAGTTTCTTTGAAGAAATAAATAGGCTATATGGACTATATCAAGAAAAAGGATTCCTTCCACGAGAAGAAACAAACTCTTTTTATAATGAAATATTAAATAAACAATTAGATAGTTATATACAAAAAGAAAAGAAACAAAAGCAAGAAGAGTTAAGGCATAGTCTACCATATACCAAAAACAAGCAAAAAGGTATAGAAATAAGAGCTAAATTGGAAAAATTTAATAATCTTCTTAAAACTAAAGAATATGAAAAATTAGGTCTTTCTAAAGAAGAATTATTAGACGCAATAAAAGATTATAATATTTATCTAAATTCATTAAAGAGATTAAGAAAAGAAAATATCCAAATAGGTAACCTGGAGTTAACCGCTATAAATAATTTATTTATAGAAGGGAAACTAACAGAAAAACATCTTGAAAAAGTTTTACCAACAGCATCCAAGCAAGCTATTACTACGATATTAGATAAATATACACAAATAAAAAGACAATTCTTAGATAGGGTTACTATAGATGACGAAGAACTATTGTCACTTGATTTACCATATAACTATAATAATTATAAAATAGGAACTCAAGCTCAGCTTAACCAAAATATCATCAGTTTACTAGAAAATATGACTGAAACAGAAGCATTAGATATCATAGAGTCAGAACCATTACAAAGTGGGATTAAATTTTTACTACCACTTTTTAGTTATTTTGAAGAGCTAGATACAAAGAAAATGATTGCTTTACTCGGCAATTATCCTAGGATTTTAAAAAAAATGTACAAGGAAAAACTAATTCCTATAGAAATAATGACAGAGGCAATGCCACAATTTGCATCTTTCCTATCGATATTAGATGCTTATACTAGTGTAGATGATATTACAATAGCAGCAATTGGTGATGATATAGTAGGATTATTATCATCATCAGATAAAATGACAAGTAGAAATCCCATTGACTATTTAAAAACTTACGAAGGTATGCTACAAAGGGAATATGCTTATATTCCACCAGTAGAAGGGGAATATGGAAAATATTATTATGAGTCTGCAAATGACTCTGATCGCGAAAGGTTACTAATAGGAAAATACTGTGATTATAGTTGTATAGGACCAGAAGGAGCCGGAGAAATAGCCTATTATTCGGCTTTAAACGGTCATATGGCTGATGTAATCATGATAAAAGAAAAAGAAACGGACAGTTTTAAAGCTAGAATCTTATGTTTCCGCAGAGGAAATTATGTAGTGTTAGCTCCAATTCATACCGATAGAGGCTTAGCTAAAGACCTATACAAACCAGAATTTTTAAGCGCAATAGCAACTCAAATGTTAATAAAAGCCCAAGAAAGCCAAGATTCTTTGGAGCATATTTTTATTTCACCAGATATGAGATTATTAGATGAATTTTACCCAATTATTGAGAGTAAATATTTAGAAGAACCATTTCCACATGCTGATTTAGATATACAAGCTTATCTAATAGGAACTAGAAAAAACATCGAAGAAGTAAACATAGATCCAACAGTTCCTATGCCAGTAGCCTATTATACAAAAAGAGAAAAAGTCAAAGCCAAAGAAGATATATCTACATCAGAATTAACTAGAATAAAAGCTTTAGATATTTTGTTAACTGAAGATGAGGAAGAAAAAGAAAATAAATCCAGATTTTTTGAACCCGTCAGCAAGAGAAAGTATGATGAAATATACAAAGGCCAAGACTGGTATATTGCCATATCAAACGGTCAAATTGTAGAAGAAGTTGTACTACCAACAAATCATCGAAAGCAAAAACAAGAAATAAAAACATTAAAGACCGCTTTAAAGTCTTTAGAAGTTAATAATAATGAAATAGAAAGTAGTAAAGGTGGAAAAAAATGACAAGATTAGGAAAAGTAGAAAATTTTAATGGAAGATTTGGCATCATTAAAACAGAAACGGAAGAGTTTGATTTTCATGTTTCAGATATTAGTAATAAAAATAATACTTTACAAGCTGGTGATAATGTCGAGTTTCGCCCAGAAAGTAGACCATATCATATAAATAGGGCTAAAAATATCGCTAAAGTCTTAAAAAAAGAACCAATAAATCCTAAAAATTAAATCTAAAAAAAGAAGTGAAGCAAATGCATTCGATAGCAATATTAAAACCTAATAATGAAATAGTGAAGGGGAATTACAATCAAATAAGAGACTTTTGTATAAAAGAGTGTTTAAAAGATGATAACATAGACGAATTTTTAGAATTTCAACAACAATATACTTACTTTGAACCATATTTTGACTATACTATGTTTAAATTGAAATATATTTTATTAAATCCACTATGTCAAACACAAAAAGCCTTATATGCAGTAGGAGATACATTATATAAAATAAAAATAGATCATATTGATTATGATTATATTGTAAAAAAGAGTAATGCAGAAATTGAAAAAGAAACAACATTACCATTTATGACCAAATGTTCTGATGAAGTTTTACAAATTGAGAATAAAAGCATCCAAAATATGACAACTTGCTTATTAGATCCTAACTGTGTGGGATTACTAAATGCTGAAAATAGTTCTCATGGAATTACAGCAAATACTATTTTAAATCAAATATTATTAGTATCACCAGAAATAAGCAAAGATTATACGAGTAGTTTAGATTCAAGTATTATAGATGAAGATAATTACGCTATCAACTATTTAGGAAAATAAATGGGCTTTATGAGAATAACAGATAAAAAAACTTTTCCAGTTATCATTGCTAATGAACCAAGTATAACAGTAGAGCAAAAAGAATTAATAGAAAAATTAAAAGAGGATGGTTATAATTATTATGACCTAGATACCGAAACAGCTAGGTTAACCAATTACTATAAAGAAATCATAAAAAAAGATGGATTTGAAGAAAGACAAGAAAAAAAGAGGTGAAACTATGAAGGAAATATTATTAGATGAATTAGACGACAATAATTCCTTTTTTCATTTTACCAAAATAGAAAATATGGAAAGCATTTCTAAAATAGGACTAGAAGCTAGAATAGGCCCTAATAGTGATATAGCAAACGAACCATTCACCACAGTCTTTTTTTCTAAAGGTAAAAAAGGTATTTTAGAAAATAGTGATGCTTGGTTAAAATGGTTTATGTATCATGCCTATACTGAAGACAATATGTTTGGCTTTTATCATAAAGAAAAAGATGTAAAAGAACAAGTAGAAAACTGGTATCAAGAATTTTATAGTAGAAAATATCTCGAAGATACAAAAAAACAAGAAAGACTTTTTGAAATAATCTCAAAAAGTATGCAAAAGGCGACATATTTATCTTTAGATTTAGAACCTGGTAAAGAATTTGATTATAATGATTATGATAATCTAAAAGTAAAGACTCTAAAAGAAAAAGCAGAAGGAAATGACATTAGATATAAAACTTCAAAAGAAATGTATGGTAGTTTTAGTAATATAGATAGTCCTATCATGGATGGCTGGAATATGCACACCAAAAGAGCAACAAGTATTCCCCAAGAAAAAATCGCTCGAGTTGTAACAAAAGATGGGAAAAAGGATATGTTATCTATTGTGGTTGCGGTATACCAACAAAAAAAGGAAGATGAACACTATGACTTATTGGATCATTTTATGAAATACGTAAATGAAAATAGATTAAATAATCAACAAGAAGTAATAAAAGGTGAAAATCTAAATTATAAAGATGGAATAGTTAAATTAAAGAAGGCTAGACAAGAAGTGATATCTTCATCAATAAAAAAAGAACAACAAACAGATTTAAACAGTATGATTAGTGATTATCATCAAGAAAAAGGAAATAATCAGACAATAAATCACACATCGAAAAAACCATAGTTTATTACTCTTTCAATAATAGTATTAGTATTTTTCATAACCATAATTTACCTAACTTTAAAATAAAACTTTCTATCTAAAGTAAACTGTGTTACAATTACCTTAGAATAGGGAGGACTAGCTATGAGTGATACAGAAGTAATGATTGATGAATTAATGCAAAGAGCTAAAATAGCACAAACAGAGTATAGAAAGCTTACTCAAGAAGAAGTAGATAGAATCGTAAAACAAATGGCTATGGCAGTTCTTGAAAATCATATGTTATTAGCAAAACTTGCAGTAGAAGAAACAAAAAGAGGTATATATGAAGATAAAATAACCAAAAATATTTTCGCATCAGAATATATTTATCATAGTATTAAACATAATAAAACAGTAGGAATTATTCAAGATAATGAAGAAGAAGGCTATCAAGAAATAGCAGAACCAATTGGTATAATAGCTGGGGTGACTCCTGTTACCAACCCTACATCAACTACTTGTTTTAAATCTTTAATTGCTGCAAAAACAAGAAATGTAATTGTTTTTGGTTTTCACCCATCAGCCCAAAATTGTAGTGTGGCAACCGCTAAAATTTTGTTAGAAGCAGCCGTCAAAGCTGGAGCTCCTAAGGATTGTATTTTATGGATAGATAAACCTTCAATTGAAGCTACCAAAGCTTTAATGAATCATCCTGCGGTTAGTTTAATTCTAGCAACAGGTGGAAAAGGTATGGTAAAAAGTGCTTACTCTTGTGGAAAACCAGCTTTAGGTGTGGGCCCTGGAAATGTCCCTTGTTATATTCATAAAGATGCAAAATTAAAAACAAGTGTGAATGATTTAGTTATGTCTAAGTCATTTGATAATGGAATGATTTGTGCCAGTGAACAAGCAGTAATTGTTGATAGAGTAATTAGTACAGATTTTGAAGTGCTAATGAAAGAAGCTGGATGTTACTTTGTGAATGAAGAAGAAAAGAGCATGTTAGAAAACTATATGTTTACACTAACAGAAGCTGGGTATGACTTAAATTCAGAAGTGGTAGGAAAAGATCCTTGTGATATTGCGGAAAAAGCAGGCTTCTTAATACCTTTAGAAACTAAAGTAATCGTTGTGAAAGAAACAGGCGTAGGAAAAGACTATCCTTTTTCAAAAGAGAAACTAAGTCCAATTTTAACTTATTACACCGTTGAAAATGAAGATGAAGGCATTAGTTTGAGTGAAAGATTAATTGAATTTGGAGGCTTAGGTCATTCTGCTGTCATTCATACAGAAAACCAAACAACAATTGACCATTTTGCATCAGTAGTTAAAGTTGGAAGAATTATCGTAAACTCTCCATCAACACATGGAGCTATTGGGGATATTTATAATACAAATATGCCATCATTAACTTTAGGATGTGGCACATTCGGAGGAAATAGTACTACGGATAATGTCTCAAGTGTTAACTTAATTAACTTAAAAAGAGTTGCTAAACGACAAGTAAATATGCAATGGTTTAAAGTTCCTCCAAAAATATATTTTGAAGCGGGATCAATTAGTTATCTATCTAAAATGCCAGAAATAACGAAAGCTTTTATTGTAACAGATCAATCAATGGTAAAATTAGGATATGTAGATAAAATAATTTATCAATTAGAAAAAAATAGCAATCATATTCATTTTGAAATATTTAGTGATGTAGAGCCAGATCCATCATTTGATACTATCGATAGAGGAGTAGAAGCCATGGGTCAATTTACGCCAGATGTAATTATTGCTTTAGGTGGAGGAAGTGCCATTGATGCAGCTAAAGGAATGTGGCTATTTTACGAACATCCAGATGTGGATAAAGAAGGTTTAAAACTAAAATTTTTAGATATTCGAAAAAGAACTTATAAATATCCAAAATTAGGTTTAAAGGCGAAATTTGTTGCTATTCCCACAACATCGGGAACAGGAAGCGAAGTAACATCCTTTGCAGTAATTACTGATAAAAATAATAATGTAAAATATCCGTTTGCTGACTATGAACTAACTCCAGATGTAGCAATCATTGACCCAGACTTAGTTTTAACTTTACCAAAAGTTTTGACTGCTGATACTGGAATGGATGTTTTAACTCATGCAATTGAAGCCTATGTTTCTAACATGGCAAGTGACTATACCGATGGACTTGCAGAAAAAGCAGGTGAATTAATTCACAATTATTTATTACGTGCTTATGACAATGGAAGTGATAAAGAAGCTAGAGAAAAAGTGCATAATGCTAGTTGTATTGCTGGAATGGCCTTTACCAATGCTTTTTTAGGGATAAATCATTCACTAGCTCATAAGCTAGGTGGAGAATTTCATATTGCACATGGAAGATGTAATGCCATACTTCTTCCATATGTCATCAAATATAATGCTTCTAAACCAACCAAATTTGTCTCTTTTCCAAAATATGAATACTATATAGCTAATGAAAAATATGCAAACTTTGCGAAAAAAATAGGCTTATCAATAGAAAGTACGGAAGATGGAGTAGAAAAGTTAATAAATATGGTAAATACAATGAATAAAAAATTGGGTATTCCAAAATCATTCAAGGAATATGGAATAGATGAAGAAACATACATGAGCAAATTAGATATCCTAGCTAACCACGCTTTTGAAGATCAATGCACAACATCGAATCCAAGACTACCGTTAGTCAGAGAATTAAAAAAAATATTAATTGATGCTTATTATGGAATAAATTTATAAAAGAATCCACAACTCTTGTGGATTTTTTTAATTATCTTAAAAGGAAAACATATAAATTAATTAGTAACTATTGCTATTTGCTTAAAATCAAGAGTTTGATATAATACATATAGGGGAAGTTGATTATATGAATGAGAAAAATATGATAACACTATTTAAAGAAAGTCTAAAAAATAAGAATACATATATTCCTAATCTTTTGACTGCATCAAGGTTAGTTGGCGCCTTTGTAGTACCAGGGTTATTTTTAACAGGTAATATTCCAGGAGCCATTATCGCAACAGCAGCCTTTGGAGCCACTGATTTTTTGGATGGCAAAATTGCTAGAGCGACGAACGGATATAGTGAATTTGGAAGGATACTAGACCCAATTGTGGATAAGGCTTTCGCAATTGTTCCAGCACTTGCTATTTTACCGAGTATGCCAATGCTTGGTGTGAATATTGTATCAGAAGCTGCAATTGCTTATATTAACTCTAAATCATTTGTGAAAAGCGGAAATCCCAAAAGCTCTTTTTTAGGAAAGATTAAAACATTCTGTTTGTTTCCTACAATTGGTTTAGCCTATTTAAGTACTGCCATTAATATTCCTGCGATAAGTCTTTTAGCTAATGTTGCTTGCTTAGGGACATTAGGAGTTCAAACACTTGCCGCAAAAGATTATTATAAAAAGGCAAAACAAGAAGAGCTGACTAATATTACAAAAAATCAACCAAAAATAGAAGAATCAAAGGAAGATGATAAAGAAAAAAATGTAGAAAATAGAATGAATTACGAAAATACAAAAGAAAAAATAAAGACAAAAACTTCAACAACAGTATCAGAGGAACAACAACCAAAAAATGTAATATTAGATACAATTGACTTAGATCAAATTAAATTGGAAGAAATACCCGGTTTGATTTTAGCTGAGCCGGAAGTAAAGAAACAGCAAGACGTAAAAATTTTAAAAAAAGCAAAAGGAGATAAGTAATTATCTCCTTTTTATAGGTACTAATACATGTTGTTATTAGAATTATAATAAATTTAATGACTAATTTCTTTCTTAGCCAACCCTAAATACTTTGGCCACTGTCTAGGTGATTTAAAAATATCCATAGAAACATATTTATCAACAGTAGAAACAATCCAAGCCTCTTTATACTTAGGTGGAGTGATATTTAAAGGAAACATATGACGTTTAATAATATTATCAACTTTATCATTAACTAAATGAGGAAAATGTAATTTAGAATTATTTAAAGCTTCCCGGGCATGAACAATACCATGCATCTCCCAAAAGTTCTTTTTTTGATTAATCAATTTATGATTTTTAGATTGCCAAGGTTTTTCATAGAAATCATGTAAAAGTCCACCAATCGCAGCACTCCTATAATCTAAATTCAATCGTTTAGTCCAAAGATATGATAAAACTGAAACTGTCAAACAATGCTCAAAAACACTACAACTTTCATGATGTATAAAATCTTTTCTCTTCAAAAATTCTGGGCTTTCAATAATTTCTCTTACAATTTCATAATATTCTGTACTAGGAACAAGTAGCATTTCTATTTTCTTTTTTAATAACTTCATGTTATATCACCCACTATCTTCTTAGATATTACTATATTTTCTCTATACTGTCAAAATAAAAAACAGTAGCATTGCTACTTATAATTTGAAATGGTAAAAAATGAGAAAATTGAACTCCCAACAGTGGTTTTCGAGACGAAGTCCTAATTACCACAGCCCTTTTAATAAGCTTACCATGGTAGTTTATAATCTGTTATATAAATTACTCGTCTTTATTGTATAAAGAAAATAATATTTACACCAGTAAAATTAAAACTTTTTAGATTCTACTTTTTCAAAAGTATATAAATAGAAAAAATCCAAACAAAAGAATTGCCATGGGTGTGAGGAAAGTGATTCTATTATTTTTGATTATATTGCCTACTGCTATTCATCTTATTAACAATTTCCAAGTCCCTCTCAACATTTAGAAATAATTGATAAGGCTCAATATTTAAAGATTTTGCAATACTTTCTATTTTAGGAATAGTAGGACAATGTAAACCTCTTTCAACATCTGTAATATATCTAGGACTTAGCTTGCTTAATTCGGCAAGCTTTTCTTGTGAATAATTATTGACATATCTATAATATTTTATATTAAAGATTAACAAGTCACGTAAGTTATCAAAGTATAGTTTCATAACATACCCTCCATTTATAGGTATGATATTATTTACTGCAAAATATTCACACGAACTATTTACTGCAAGATTTTTTTAGGGTATAATGAAGATGGAAAGGAGTAAAAGAATGGAAAAAGTCGAGAACAAAAAGAGTGGATTAGCAACAGCAGGTTTAATTTTGGGAATTATTGGTATTTGCTTAAGTTTCATTCCTATACTTAATAATGCTTCATTTTTTCTTGGAATATTAGCGGTAATTTTTGGTATTATTCCATTGATAAAAAAAGCAAGTAAGGGAAAAGCAATCGCTGCATTAATTTTAGGTATTCTATCTATAGTAATCACTTTATCATTACAAAGTAGCTGGTCTGAATCCTTAGATAAAGTATCTGAAGATTTGGATAATGCAAGTGGTGAAAATACGGAAGAAGTTCTAAAAAATGTTGACGTAAACATGGGAACTTTTGAAGTAACAACAGACGAGTATGGATTTAGTGAAACTAAATTAGTAGTAAACGTAAAAAATAATGCTAGCGAAAAGAAATCCTATAATATTGAAATAGAAGCAGTAGCAACTGATGGAAGCAGAATTGATACTGACTATATTTATGCCAATGATTTAGGTGCTGGACAAAGTCAAGAATTTGAAATATTTACATATGTAGATGATGCAGATTTAGAAGCAATGCAATCAGCAACTTTTAAAATAATAGAAGCATCAATGTATTAAAACTACTACAAAGTAGTTTTTTTCATCAGATTAATAAAATATAAAATAAAACTACCACTTTCCCCACACCCTTGGCAATTCTTTTATTTTGATTTTTCTTCCTATTTTATTTACTTTTAGAAAAAGAATAATCTAAGAAATTTTATTTATATTAAGCGAGACATAAAGTTTTTTTGTTGATGTTTTTGCATTCCTCAAATTCATCAAAAAAGGTTTTAATTTTACTGGTGTAAAGATAATTTTCTTCATATAATAAAGATGAGTAATTTATATAACAGATCATGAACTACCATGGAAAGCTTATTAGAAACGGGA